>NZ_CP045119.1:1459590-2919181 GCF_011492945.1 Rubrobacter tropicus | reverse complement strand
ACGCTTTGGCGTCGAGCGCCTCCAGCAGGGTCTTGCGGTTCTTGTTGTTCTTCTCGTAGTCGCGGACTTTCTTTGTTTCGTCTTTCGAGAGGCCCTGGATCTTCTTCTCCACCTCTTCCACGCTCAGATCGTCGTAGCCCTCGAGGGGCACCCGGGCGTCCTTGCGCGCCTGCCTGGCCTCGTCCGTGTTGGAGACGTGCTGCCGGCCCTTCTTCGAGCCCTCGCGCTTCTTCTGGTCGGTCTGCCGCTTCTCTTCCTCGCTCATGTTCTCCCAGGCCTTCTTCGGAAGGTAGCGCTTCGTCTCGCCGCCCTCGCGGGCGTTGGCGTCGCCCTCTTTGGTCTGCCACTCTTCCTCGGTCCACTTTTCGAGGTTCTTCTGGGACCGGTCCTTCTCGCCCTTGTAGCCGCCGCCCTGCTTCTCGTACTCCTGGGTCAAGAGCTGGGACTTGCGGGCGCTCCACTGGCCCTCCTCGCCGCCCTTGTCCGAGGCTTTGATCTCTTCTTTTATCTTCTCCCTGAGATCCGGATGGGTGTACTTCTCCTCGTAATCCTGCTTCGCCACGATCGGTCTCCTCTACGGGCTCGCCTACGCTCTCTGAACCGGATTTTGCCCCGCGAGAAGGAGGGTGCCTGTCTGACGGTTCACGTGTGCCGGAACGATCTCGAGGCCGTCCGTACCGGCCCTATTTGTCCTCGGGCCTCGGCGCCCCGGCCCGGGCGCAGCCGGTACAGTTGGCCTCTTTGGTGGTGGTGACCCAGTCCTCGTCGTTTATGGGCCTGCGGCAGTAGGTCTCCTTGAAACCGGGTTTGGCGACGTGTACGCGGCCGATCCCGTTAGCCTGTTTGATGTTCATGTTCGCTCCCGTCGTAGCGTTTCCGCAGAGTCTACCCCGGTTGCGCCGCACGGCCCGACGTTCCCCCGGCGCAAAAGGTAATGATCCTCCCTATCAGATGTGCTTAACTACCGAACTTCGACGAACGCCCGGCGTGTGCCGGGCTATCCGGGGTCAACGACGCGACAGGGGGACGGACCTGATGGCCGAGACGAGACAGCCCGAGCCGGAGAGGTCGGAGCCGGGCTCCCGCATCAACCCGGTCGTCTTTTACGGCTCCTCGGTGTGCATCATCGCTATCGCGTTGTGGGCCATGATCTCCCCGGATGGCGCCGCCGCCACGATCGGGGTGCTGGTCGGCTGGATCTCGGAGTGGTTCGGCTGGTTCTACATCCTGATCGCGACCCTCTTCCTGGCGTTCGTGGTCTTTCTCGCGCTCTCCCGCTACGGGAAGATCAAGCTGGGACCGGAGCACTCCGAACCGGATTTCAGCGTCTTCTCCTGGGCGGCGATGCTGTTCGCCGCCGGCATCGGCACCGACCTGATGTTCTTCGCGGTCGCCGAGCCCGTCACCCAGTACCTCGCCCCGCCGGTCGGCCAGGGCGAGACGGTGGGCGCCGCCAGGGACGCGACCGTGTGGACGCTCTTTCACTACGGCATCACCGGCTGGGGGATGTACTCGCTGATGGGGATAGCGCTCGCGTACTTCGCCTTCAGGATGAACCTGCCCCTCAGCATCCGGTCTGCGCTCTATCCGATCTTCGGCAAGCGCGTCTACGGGCCTTTGGGCCACGCCGTCGACCTCGCCGCCGTGCTCGGCACGATCTTCGGCATCGCGACCTCGCTCGGGATCGGGGTCGTCCAACTCAACTTCGGGCTGAAGCTCCTCTTCGGCATCCCGGAGGGGCTGGCCGCGCAGATCGGGCTCGTCGTGGTCGCCGTCGCGGTGGCGACGATCTCGGCCGTAACCGGCGTGGACAAGGGCATCCGGCGGTTGTCCGAGCTCACGGTCCTGCTCGCGCTTGGGCTGGCCGGCTTTATCCTGGTGACCGGCGACACCGCGTTCCTCTTGAACGCTTTCGTGCTCAACGTCGGCGACTACGTGGGCAACTTCGCGGGGCTCACCATGCAGACGTTCGCCTTCGAGCAGCCGACGGCCTGGCTCAACGCGTGGACGCTGTTTTTCTGGGCGTGGTGGATAGCGTGGGCGTCCTTCGTGGGGTTGTTCTTGGCCAGGATCTCGCGCGGGCGCACGATCCGGCAGTTCGTCGCGGGCACGCTCATCATCCCGTTTTTGTACGTCTTGATGTGGGTCTCGGTCTTCGGCAACAGCGCCATCGGGTTGATCCGGAGCGGCAACGAGCGCTTCGGTGAGGTCGCGATGAACCAGCCCCAGCAGGGCTTCTACACCCTGCTGCAGGAGTACCCGGCCTTCCCCGTAATCGCCTCCCTGGCGACGATCATAGGCCTTCTCTTCTACATTACCTCCGCGGACTCCGGCGCCCTGGTGATGGGCAACCTCACCTCGTACCGCAAGACCCCGCGTGACGACGCCTCGAACCCGGTGCGCATCTTCTGGGCGGTCGCCACAGGCCTGCTGACCCTCGCGATGCTGATCGTCGGCGGCATAACGGCGCTCCAGAACGCGACTATCATTTTCGGCCTCCCCTTCGCTTTCGTGATGGTCCTGCTGGTCTTTGGCCTGTACAAGGCGCTGCGCGTGGAGGCCATCCGCGAGGACAGCCAGCGCTACAGCCTGCCGGCGCAGTTGTCCGGGCGCCACAACGGCCCGGGCGGCGACCGGGCGGTCGCGCTGACGTGGCAGCAGCGCCTGAAGCGCAGCATGAGCTTCCCCGACCGCGCCCGCACCGCCGAGTTCCTCACCGATGTCGCGCTTCCCGCCCTGACCGAAGTGGGCGAGGAGCTTCGCGAACACGGCATCGAGGCGGAGGTGCGCGAGGACGACCAAGGCACCGGCCTCTCGTACGTGGAGCTCGCGGCGGACCTGGGCGAAGAGGAGCCGTTTTTGTACCGGATCGTGCCGCGCGAGACGCTCATGCCGGTCTATGGCGACACTTCCCTGCGCGAGGGCGACGTCTACTACCGGCTGGACGTCCACCTGCGGGAGGGTGGACAGGGCTACGACGTGATGGGCTACACCCACAGCCAACTCATAGACGACGTCCTCGACCAGTACGAGCAGCACGCGGAGTTCCTGCGCCTAAACGCCGAAGCGGTGCGGTAACGCGGGGCGCGGTTACCCCGCGTACGGACCCGCGCTACGGCCGACCACGGCGTAGAGCGGGTCCGAGAACAGGCGGCGCGGGCTGCGGTCCAGGCCCCGAATGCCATCCCAGTTACCCGCTTCGCGGAGGTAGTCCTCGACAAGCCTCATGTGACCCCGGTCGTCGAGCTGGTGCCAGACGGCGACCGCCTTCGTCGGGAAACAGCGGTTCGAGAACGTTATGATCAACGGAGAGCCCGGCTTCAGCACCCTACCGACCTCGCGCAACACCTCGACGGGACGCGTCAGGTAGTCGACGGAGACGCAGATGCCGCACCCGTCGAACTCGTCGTCTCCGAAGGGAAGCCGTGGGTTCTCGTTCAGGTTCTGGACGACGTAGGAGGCGAGGCGCTCGTTGCGGCGCAACTCCGTCTCGTTCATGCCGAGGCCGATCACGCGCCCGTACTCGACCTCCGGCGGCAGGTGGCTGATCCAACTGCTCATCAGGTCGAGTATCTCCCCGCCTGGCGGGAAGTACTCCCTGTAGAGCTGCGTGACGGCGGCTATGGCCCGGTCGTCTATGTGGGTGACGAGCCGGGGCGTCCTGTAGAACTCTTCGTCCGGCGTCTCGTCCGTGCGCCGGAAAGCGCCCCCCGGCAACTCAGGCAACCTCGACCTCCTCTGACGTACATCTCTCTCAACGTTAACCGAAAAGATTGCCGCTGCGTGTGATGGGGCCTACCGGGCGTGGCGGTCCTGCTGGTGTAGATTGCGGGCATGGAGTGGCAAAACAGCGGCAGGCATTTCACGGTGGCGGTCTTCGTCGTCCGAGACGGCAAGGTCTTGCTTCACCACCACCGCAAGCTCGGCATGTGGCTGCCGCCCGGCGGGCACATCGAGCGGGACGAGCTGCCCGACGAGGCCGCCGTGCGCGAGGTGCGCGAAGAGACCGGCGTCGAGGTTGAGCTCGTGGGGGACAGGCGGGAGGACGTCGAGGACCCGGTACAGCTGCGCCGTCCGGCCGGGGTGCAGCTGGAGGACATCGGGCCAGGGCACCAGCACATCGACCTGATCTACTTCGCACGCCCGACCGGCCCCACGGACATCCGCGAAGAGTTCCTGGCCGACAAGGTCGGCTGGTACGCACCCGAAGACTGGGACGCGATGCCCGTCAACGCCGAGGTCCGCGGCTGGTGCGAAAGGGCGCTGATGTCCGCAGCCGGCTAAGGCGCTGCCGTTGTCGTTCGCGGCGCGGTCGCCCCGTCCCTTCGGCCGTCGGTGACGACAAGAGCTGACCGCTGAAAGCCGACGGCTGAAAGCTCTACGGGTCCGAACAGTCTCGCTTGTAGCCGCAGTTGGGGCACACGAGCTTGCAGTGCAGCCCGTACATCTCCGTCCCGCACGCCTCGCACCGCTCCACGAGAACCTTGCGTTCTTCGGCCGTCGGATTTCGCCCGGCGCCCATACCTGCCTGCCGGGCTTCCGCCTCAGGCCGCTTCACGAGGGGCGCCCGCCGGTTTTTGGGGGAACCCGGAGTAGCTTGCCGAGGTGGCTCCCGCTGAGGGTCTTGAGCGCGCTGTAGGAGAGGACCGCCTGCGCCTGGCGCAGCGAGGCGGCGAGGGCGCCGGTAAGGACCTGCAGGGTCGAGAGGTTCTGCTGCAAGCCGGAGATGCTGATCGGGAGCCGGGCAGAACGTTCCTGCAACGCCGCCAGGCCCCGCTCCAGTTCGCCCGTACGCCGGGAGAGGCTCTCCACCTCCGTAGCGAGGCGGTCCTGCAGTTCGATCCTGGCCCGCCGAAACCTCAGGTAAGCCCCGAGCGCCGCAAGCGCCGCGACGAGGGCGACGACGGCCCCGATCCCAATAAAAACGAAGAGCAAGAGGTAGGTCATGACGGCCACCGTACCACGCCCGAAAGCCACTTTACAAACCTCCCGGCAGTGGTACACTTTTCTCCACGACGCGGGGTGGAGCAGTCTGGTAGCTCGTCGGGCTCATAACCCGAAGGTCGTAGGTTCAAATCCTACCCCCGCTACTACCTTTGGCGCTGTCGGACCCGTATTCCCTTACCATCCTCTTACCGTGGTTTCCTTGTGCCTGTCGTCAATCCGCTAGGTTTGTCGTCAAAGCTGTCGTCAACTCTTCCGTATTTTCTCCTTCCACTCGTCAATATCGCCCGAATACCAGACTGGACCGCAACTAATCCTGAGACTCGGTTGGGGTATCTTGTGCCACAGTTCCCTAGTGAGATGCGCGTATACCGTGGTGCGCTTATAACCGAGTTCGTCTGCTAGTTCCTGAATGCCCAAGACCCTGAATTTGTCCGGTATCCGTTCCATGCGGAGAATCTTACCACAGAATCCTTGACACTACCAAGGATTGTTTGGTAAAATACCTGTACGGCAGCGAGAGCAAGCCGGATGGACTTTGACAATTAGGACGTAGAAGGAAAGAGACTCCCGCGAGTGCGCTAACACTCCGGGAGCCGTGGAGCACGGAAGGAGATACCAGCGTGCTCAAGGAAAAGGATACCGTAGAGCGTGGATTGGTCCAAAGGGTCGAAAGGGGTTGGATACTCCATAACCTCGGAAAAGTTCTCCGGGATGGACCGCTCTACTTGGTAGAGTCCAGTAAGGGTAAGACGGTGTACGTGGTGGATTTAGACCGCGACACTTGCACTTGTAAGGATTGGCGGCGCAGGCGAGACACTTGTAAGCACATCTTTAGTGCCGTGATATTCAACGCCAAAAGCTAGACCATAAAGACCATCAGCCTAGATTCGGGTTGGTGGTCTTTTTCCGTTGTAGCGGTTGCGCTCAACTAACCATCTGGCTTCGTTGTCCATCGCTTCGGAAGATTGCACGCGCTCCGTTGCCTCGTCAATCAAGGTATACGTCTTACGCACGGCTTCCCGGTGCAGGTAGTCTATCTCCCGTTGCTCCTGTATCTTCTCCCAATCCACGCACGCATTCTAGCCGAAGTGTGTAGCGTGGTACATCAAAATGTGTACGTTATCGGGTCGGTTGCGTGAGACGTTGTTGTTTCAAGGCCGTGAACGCCTCGCCTGCGTTATCTCGCTCTGGGCCTACGGTGCCACACATCAGGCACCGTATCCTGCAACCGTGGTCAGTATGCTGGACTATTACCAGCGTGGGCGTGTGGGTACAGGTCGCGGTGTGCGTATGGGCCTTCACATCATGGACCATACCGTTACGACTGAGGACGTTAAACGTGCTGCGGGTAAATTGGTCCGAACGGTGTAGGTAGCTGAAAACAAAAGGCCAGTCTCATCCAGTCCTAATCAGTAGAGAAGTACGGGTAGATGTACGCTACTGTATCTATGTACGAGTAACATCTACTGGTAGGTGAGGACCATAGGCTATGCGAGTGGGGCTATGCAGGGTATGGACTATACATAGGATGTATACGCAGCATGGTATACGTCCACGTATAATCTATGCGGCTGCTCTCATCACATCTTCTTTGCTCACTTCTATCCTTGACCAAGGGATAGTGATGGTGTGAGTATCGTATGTGAGCATCACACCATCTCGACCTATCGTGCATTCACAATCGCTAATCATCTGCTTAACGTATTCGTCCATCATCTCTATCCTTTCGCTAGTGTCGTGGGTATCAGATATATACTTAGAACAGTATAGGTCTGTGTATAATCAGCTTATCCCTTTGAACCGCTTATTAACCAATAGCCTTAGTCGGGTAAAAGGTATCCACATCCGTATGTCGGACGCTTCTTCCAAACCCTTAAACTCTTCCACTCTCGCCTTGGTCTTGTTGCTTACACGGACCACTATTCCGTAACGGTCGTAGCCCTGCAACTCCGCGTTCCAAGGCTTCGGGTCTGTATCCACCATCACCGCCACGGTATCGCCAATCCAATCTTGCATGTTATCCATCCTCTCCCCTCGCATGACCCACCCACCCTTTCAAAAAGCCCAAGGGACTCCTAACCTTGTATGGGGGGTGATGAACGCGATGCCAGAAAATTTGCTAGGACTCGCCCTTAGCGTCATCCTCGATTTCTGAGGGCAGTTTGTAAACGCCATCCGACTCGTCAAACTCTAGTACGTCCTCTTCTACGTCGAGTTCTTGCGCCGTCCTCTTTCGCTGGTCGTTCTCCGCGTGTATCTCGTCGGTAACGCCCTCGTAGTAGGCCGGATTGTTCTTGATGATGTCGAACAACGTACCGTCAATGCCGATGTCAACCTTCGTCTTTACTCCCACTTCCAGAACCTTGTTGAGTTCGGTTCTTAGTTTCGTCCACTGATGTATGAGGTTCGGTACGTTGGTGGCCGTGATGGGTAGGTCGGGGTCAGCAAGACGCCTGTTAACCTCGTCCATCTTGGCGCGAATCTGTACGATGTTCTCCCTCTGTACCGTCTCCTTGTCGGGAATGGGTATGTTGGCGATAGCCAAATCGTAGAGCGGTTGGATGCTCTTGGAAGAGATTTTCAGTTCCTTGGTAATCTCTCGTCTAGTCCAACCCGCCTCTTTCAACGCCAACACTTGGTTAGCTAGTTCCAATCTCTCCTCTTCCGTTCTCTTTCTTTTGTCAATCTCGCCCATTTTTAATCCCTTCTTTGTGGCGTCCAAAACTCGCCTGTTGGAAACCAAAACTAATAAATACGGTGGAAACCAAAACCGGGAAACCACGCATGGGAATGCGGATAAGTGCGGTTTCCTATCCCATGCTTGGTTTCCTACTTCAACTAGCTTTTTTCGCCTGCTTCTCTGCCAATGCCGCTCTAACTTCATCACCGCTAAGAACATGGCTGCGGTCGCCTTCGTCGTTGCTTACCCGACGTTCCGAATAGCCTTTCACCTTCTCGCCCTTGCTGGTTACGCTCATGCGGTCATCGTTAGGCTTGCGTCTGCCGCTCATAATGTTGTGCATTTCATCTGTGCTTGATACTGGCCGCATCTTCTTACGCTTCTCGGCTTCTTTGGCCGCTAGACGCTTATGCTGCGATAGCTGCATCGCGTAGCTCATATCCTTGCCTGCTCGGATAGCCTCGTACTCGTCGGATTTATACGCAGAGGATGGAACACTGATGGCTCGGATTCTCGCGTTCAAATCGTTAGCATCGGTGTCCAACATCGCTTTCAACTTCTCCATGAAAGCCCCCACGTTAAGAGGCTTGAGCATATCCTTCCGTACCGCCAAGTTAGCAGCGTGGGTCTTGTCAACGGCTGGCATTGAGGAACGTTCTTCACGTATATTCTCTTCCAGTTCCGAGATGCGTTCATCAATCTGCCGGCGTTTGTTCTTGAGCTCCTTCTTTACTTCCTGCGAGTCGTCAAACTCCGCCTGTTGCCACTCAAGGAAGAGGTCTGATTTCTCGCCTTTCAAACTAGAAATTTCTCTCTGAGCGGTCGCTATACGGCTCTGTGCGGCCATCCGCTGCTCTAGCTGAGCGTTGATGTCTGCCGCTTCTTCTTCGAGCTTCGTCAAAGCCTTATCCAACGTGGTTTTGTTGTACTGGTACGAGTCGTAGAAGTCTCGCAATGACAACTGTTTCTGTTGTTCCATATCGTCTATCTCCTAACCTGACGTAGCACCATGTTTACTAGCGGGTTGGTAGTCTCGGGTTCGGCCCTTGGCTTAGTGCCATTCAAGCTCAAGAGGTGGTTAATCGCATTCTTCTCTTCCGCTCTCTTCCTCGCTCCACCATCTGCCACGTCTTTCAATTCGGCTATAGCTTTCTCGTAACTGCCGTGTAGTTTCTCGGTCATTTCAAAGTCTCCAATCAATCGTGATTTAACGCTGAATCCTGCGTATACATCTGAATAAGCGGGTTGCGGCTTCGGAAAGGTTCCATAGCGGAAGAAGGAGATGAATATTGCGGCGACCTATCAAGACCGCAAAAACCGCGTCAACCCTCGTACTCTGCCAACCCGCTAACAGAGTAGAGCCGGAATGAGCCGTACCACTCTCATGTATGCCCCGCCGTTTAACGGCGGTACTTACACCAAAGCTAAGACCAGCGCCAGCAGCAGCGCCAAACGACTCTATATGAAGTTGTCTAACCTAGAATGGCACTTCGCCGTTTCGTTGCTTCTCTGCTTCGTCGTAACGTCTTTCCATAATCTTCACGGCCTCGGTATGACACTGCCAATCGTGCGTCTGTCTGTCGAGCGCATAGAGAATCAGCCGCGTACCGAGTTCCACCACGTATTCCTTTGACTGGCTGCCGTCTGGAATGGCTAGCTTCGTGCCTTGTGTCAAATCTGCCCCCTTGCTGGCTTCTGCCCTCGTCAGAGGCTCACCAGCGACGGCAGCGACGGCAGCGACGCCATTTTTCAGAGTTATGGAAAGCCAACGCCTACCACCAGTATTGGCCGTGGTTCCGTGGTCTACCTCAAGGTCGGGTACGCGCTTGGCTATCTTCTTCAATTTCTTGGTGAGTTCATCTGAGCGTTCTGGTTTATAGTCGCTCTTTAGCACTTGGAATATGAACGTGGGTTCTTCCTTGATGCGACCACCAACAGCATCAACGAATTTCACCACGTCTATAGCAAGCTGGTCCATCGGGTCTTGCTCAAACATCTCACCATAAACCTTACGGGTCTGGTCCTTGAAGTAATCCAGTAGCACATTAGCTTTCAGTACATCGCCAATCTCTATTCTCTCCGGCGTACCATCGTGGGAAGAACGGACCAAACTAAGCACCAGTGTTAGACGTGCTAGGTAGCCTTCTAGCTTTGACCACGGACCAACGAGACGAGTAGGAAATCCGGGTACTTCCATCTCTTCTTGATGCTGGTCGTAGAGTTGTACGTAAAGGTGCTTGGCATCGGCATCAAACTTGACTGGTATCTGACCATCCTCGTTCAGTTCCAGACCTCGTAGAGTATCGTATACTTCCCTAACAGCTTCTTTTGACTGGTCCGAAATCCTCTCTTCCGTCCACCTGCTGCGCATCTTCTCGGGATACGTGAAGATGAACCTATCTAGCAAACCATCCTCTCTACCGTTCCTGACTTCGTGTAGTACCTCTGGTTGGATGCCACCGTATACAGATACGCATGGCCTATCCAACATGATAGGTTCCTTCTGACCCTTCCTATCAACGGAATGGTATTTGTTGGTCCATGCAGATAGCCAGAATTGGCGGTCTGAGCCTTTACCTGTCTTGTACTGGTCCATGCTCCTAATCCACGCGCTAAGTTCATCACGATGTACGAGCACGCCACGCCTGTTCTCGTCCAGAACCATAGCCAGACCTTCTACGGTGGTATCGTCAACCAATACCCTCTCTAGCTTCGGTTCCTCTTTAGAATTGGCGTCGCTGGTGTCGCTGGTGTCGCTCTCGTACTTCTTACGTTCGTATCGGTACGCCTTCCGTAGTTCCTTCTGCTGGTCCTCAACGAACCGGAAAGCCTTATTGGTTGCGGGAGACTTCTTAACTCCTGGGTCGCCTATCACGGCGGCATAGAGCGTTGATGGTTCGTGCCAATCTTCGTGTACCTCAATAACCCTGCTCGCTCCTATGGCACTCGCAAAACCTACCAAGAGCGGTACGCCTACCATCTCTGGCGGCACTACCGTTGATGCTGCGGCTTCGCTTATGAATCTAGCTACAGTCGTCGGGAATACTTCTGTCGGAAACTCTCTGAGGTCTTGCTTATCTTCGTCTTGTGGCACGTCAATACGTGGGTCTAGCATTGTATTCATGTTCTGTGTCTCCTGTCGTGTGTTAGCGGATAAGGCTTGCTTCTAGCAGTTCTTCAACATCGGATTCCCTGAACCTGAGTCCGTGTGTATCTACCGTAACTTCGTTCTTGTTGAGGACTCCGGTTCCCGAGTACCTATAGCAGCGAAGTTCGCCGCTTTGCACCAGACGTATGACCTGATTGGTGCCTAGCCCGAGCATGTTCCTTACGTCTATGAGGTTCATCATCTTCGTCATATCTAATCTCTCCTATCGTGTGTGCTGTATGTGCTTAGCGTTCAGTCCTTCTGTCCAAAGCCATTCATTAGCAATCGGTACGTCTCCGGTACTGAGATTCGCAGTTGGTTAACCTCGTCAACACTTGCGTTCACCCGACCCGCCTTGATGCCTTGGTACAAAGCCTGACGACTGATTTTCAGTATGGCCGCGCATTGCTTCACGCTATACATCGCTTCGGGCATGTTCACGTAGCCCATTCGCTTTCACCGCCTTTCTGTGGATTGACTTTCTGTTTGCTCTCTCAATATCTTAGAAACGGAATGGCAGGGGTTATTCATTGCGTCCTTGTAACAATCATGTAACGGTTTTGTAACGATTGCGATTATTGATAAACCGAGCATCAGACGTACTAATCCGCGTGCCGATGGTCTGGAAGTGCAATACCTTACATAATCAGTATACAGATGGACAATGCCGAAGTCAATACAATTCTTCTTGTTCGAGCTAGTAACATCGGAGAATATACGCCGATTCAGCGTTAAATCTGTGTCGTGGTGGTGTCTGATAGAGAAAGAGGGCCATCCATACCGGATAGCCCTCGCAATAGCTTACGTGGCATTGTGGCTCGTCTGAGGCTAACTTAGAGCATCGTCCATCGCCGTAGCTCCGGTTCCGCCCATACCATCTAGCAGGTGAGAGTAAGTGTCTAGCGTTATGGTGATTGTGGCATGACCTAGCATCTCTTGTACGACCTTCGGATGCACGCCTTTGGTGAGCATGAGACTAGCTGCCGTATGACGAGTAGCGGCATGAAAAGTGGTGTCGGGTATGCGGGCTTTACGCAGGTTGGGTTTGAAACTCCTGTCCATGAAGTTCTTAGGGTGAAGGTGGCGACCAACCTTGTTCACGAATACGGGTGAATCGCCTTCTACAGAGTGTCCCTCATCGCTCATACGGTCCTTGTGAGCTATCAAGGCTTCGGTTGCTATCGTGGTCAAGGCGATGCTTCTACGGCTCCGCTTGGTCTTGGTGGACTCGTAGGTTTGACCGTACCCCGTAACCAAAGCACGCCTAACCCTAACCATCCGGTTATCTAGGTCTATGTCGGACCAGTAAAGCCCTAGCAATTCCCCTTGACGCATCCCGGTACTTATCGCCAACACGTAGAGGGCGTGGAGCCTATCCGACTTGGACGCTTCTAGTAAAGCCTTAGCCTGTTGACGGTTAAGCGGGTTCACTTCCGGCGACTCCCGACGCGGCAAGCTAACACCCTCGCAAGCGTTACGGGTAATCAGTTCCCAATCTATCGCTTGCTTCAAAGCACGCCTCAACAGTGTGTGTACGTTCGTAACCGTCTTTGCGGATAGACCTCTATTGAGCAATGCGCCGTAGAAGTCTTGCACGTTCCTAGTGCTGAGTTCGCGTAGCTTGACGTTGCCGATAGCTGGCACGATATGACGACCGACGATGCAGCGGTAGCTTTCGTATGTTCTACGCTTGACCGCGTGCCTTACCGTCTGGTCGTGCAATCCTTCCAAGAATTCCTTGATGGTGAGTTCCGTTGGCTTGACCTTCGGCGTTTGGTCCTTCGCGTCCTCAATCGCCTTCGCCAGCTTAACCGCTACCTCTTCGCGGCTCTTCCCGTAGATGCTCCGGCGTTTGGTCCCGGTGTCCGTCTCTACGCTGTATTTCGCCTCGTAGCGCCCATCCTTACGGCGCTTGATGCCCTTACCCATCTGCCCCCGCTTTCGGTGTCGGGGGTCCGTATCAGCGGCTTATGTCGTCAGAGAGTGTCGTCAAACCCTCTAACTCGGGTTGCTCACATCCGCGATTATGCTGCGACGCGGGGTGGAGCAGTCTGGTAGCTCGTCGGGCTCATAACCCGAAGGTCGTAGGTTCAAATCCTACCCCCGCTACTACAGAGGTCCGGCAAACGCCGGGCCTCTTCTTTTTCTGCGCGCCCCGGATCACCTCGCGCCGTCGATAAAGTCGATCAAGAACTCGCGGAACTCCTCCGGGCGCTCGACGTGCGGGGTGTGGCCGCAGCCCTCAAGGACCTCTTCTCGGTAGGACCCGCCGGCCGCGGCGTACTCGTCCAGCACGGCCCGCGTCTGGGAGAGCATCGGCTGAGGGGGGAAGGCCTCCTCGCCGGGCCAGCCCGGCACGGCCTCCATCCTGCCCAGGGTGCCGAAATCCAAAAGGGAGGCGTCGGAGACTATCGCGTCCGCTGAACCCCGGACCCAGATCACGGGCGGCTTCGGTTCTATTCGGGCGAAGCCGGAGACGTCGCAGTACTTCGGTGAGATGGCGTTGTTCATGCCCCTCTCGCCGGGGGCCACGCCGGGCCAGTTCTCCGAGGTCGTCATGTCGCCCGGGTAGTTGTCGTCGCCGGTCGCCGTGGAGAGGACGGAGGAGAGCAGGATCTCCTCGCGCTCCGGCGGGGCTTTGAAGGGTGGGGCGAAGTAGAAGTTGTTCATGACGTTTCTCGGGGAGTTAGGGTCGGTCTCGGTCCGGTCCCTGGCGGCGAGTCGGCCGACGAACTCGGGGTTGGCGGTGCCGCCGCCCGACCCGGCGAAGTCGGGCCAGCAGGGCGTCCCGGCCGCGTCTTTGGTGCCGCCGAAACCGTAGGGGCTCATGGGGTTGACGAGGGCGAGCGAGGCGATAGCTTCGGGACGGTCGATCGCGTACTGCATCGCGACCGTCCCGCCCGCCGACCACCCGACCAGGTGGACCGGACGTTCGAGGCCGAGTGACTCCACGAGCGCGAAAAGGTCGTCCGAGAAGTCGGCGACCCCACGGGTGGCGTCGAGCGGCTTCGTCTCGGAGGCGCCGAAACCGCGCAGGTCGGGGGCGAGACCTCTGTAACCGGGCAGCGCCGCCAGCGTCTCCTCGAAGAACCGCCCGCTCGAGGCGTTGCCGTGGACGAAGAGAACGGGGACGCCGTCTTCCGGGCCGCTGTGGAGGAGGTGCGTGGCCAACCTCGAGGTCCGCACGGTCGTCGAACGTACCCCTTCGATCAGGCCCTCAGTGGTCATGCGTTCCCCTTCCGGTGGTGTGGACCTTCTCCCGTCCAATCTAGCGGGATCGTTCGCCCGACGCCACGGGTGGTCGGCGTCGACGGGATTGGCGGGGACGTTTGCGTCGATGGCTCGGGTCGTTTTTCTAGTTTAAGAAGGCAGGGGGTAGGGTAGTCAGTTCTGGTAATCGTGTGCAAAGATTTTTGGACGAGAGTGGGAAAGGACAGAGCATGACCGAGACGAGCAGCCAGGGTTCGAGCCCGTTGAAGACCGACAAGGGCGTTACCAACATAAGCGACGCGGTGGTCGCCCAGATCGCGGGTATCGCGGCGCAGGAGATCGAGAAGGTACAGATGGGCGGCGGGGCCAGCGCGGCCGTCGGCAGCTTCCTGTCGAGCGTGACCGGCAGCGCCCCCGGCGGCAACGCCTCTAAGGGCGTCTCCGTGGAGGTCGGCCAGGAAGAGGCGGCCATCGACCTGACCATGGCCATCGAGTACGGGCAGTCGATCCCGCAACTGACGGAGGCCGCGCGCCGCAACGTCATCAACAAGGTCGAGAGCCTCGTGGGCCTGCGCGTGACCGAGGTGAACATCGTCGTCAACGACGTGCAGGTGCCCGAGGAACGCCCGAGGCTCGGGGAGCAGGAGCAGACCGAGGAGATGGCCCGGCGTCAGGAGCAGCGCGCCTAGCGGTTCGCTTCGCGAACCGCGCTGTCAGCCATCAGCTGTCAGCTTTTAGCTTTCCGTTGACGGAGCGCCGCCGGGGGTAAACCGCCCCGGCGGCGCTCCGTTTTTCAGGAACCCCACGAGAAACGTAGTCCGCGCGGTCCATCGCCCCGAAACGACCGGCTGACGGCCGAAAGCTGACGGCTGACAGCTTCCTATAAACTGCACCCATGGCATCGGACGACTTCGTGGGCGGTGTGCGGCTGACGGCGGAGCGCCACGGCATGGACCTGGGACGGCCGCTCGTCCTCGTCTCCGGCGGCCCGGACTCCGTTGCTCTTCTGAGGGCGGTTGTCGCCCTCGGCGGGGAGCCGGCGGTGCTCCACGTCGATCACGGGCTGCGCGGGGGGGAGTCCGGGCGGGATGCCGGGTTCGTGCGCCGGCTGTGCGACGGGCTCGGGGTTCGCTGTGAGATCGCCGAAATCGACCTTTCGGGGACGTCCAACCTGCAAGAGCGGGCGCGCGACGAGAGGTACAGGCTCGCGCGGGAGGTCGCGGCCCGGTTCGGGCTGCGGGTCGTGGCGACCGGGCACACCGCGGACGACGTAGCCGAGACCGTCATCCTGAACCTCGCGCGCGGGACCGGGATGCGCGGCCTCGCCGGCATCCCTCCCGTGCGCGGCGGCATAGTGCGCCCCCTGATCGAACGCACGCGCCAGGAGGTCCTCCGCTACCTCGCCGAACTCGACCAGCCCTACCGCACGGATTCCACGAACCTTTCGGCCAAGTACGCCCGCAATCGCGTCCGCCTGGAAGTGTTGCCCGTCCTGGAGAAGCTGCATCCCGGCGCGGCCCGGAACCTGGCCCGGGCCGCCTCCACGGTTCGCGAAGACCTCGCGGCTCTGGAGGGGCTCGCCGCCGCCGCGGTCGAGGAGAGGGGGGGTGAGGCCGTCCTGGCCCGTGGGGCTCTTCAGGGGCTCCCGCCGGCCCTAAGGCGCCACGCCGTGCGCGCCGCCTACTCGAAGGTGCTTCCCGGCGCGCCGCCGCCCGAGTTCCGGCACGTCGAGGCTGTTCTCGCGCTCCGGGAGACCGGTTCCGGTACCCGTTTGCTCGATCTGCCCGGCGGGGTCGTCGCCGCCGCGCGCGGGGACGGTGAGATCTCCTTCTACTTGCGGGCCGAACCGCTGGCCGGAGAGCAGGTGCTGGATGAGGGGGAGACCTCGTTGGGGGGGTGGGAGATCCATGCGGAAGAAGTCGCCCGGTTCGACGCGGGGGACGCCGCGCGGCCCGGGGTGGCCTACCTCGACGCTTCCCTGGGGCCTTACCGCGTGCGGGCGGTGCGGGAGGGGGATATGATCCGGCCGTTGGGCCTCGGCGGGACGAAGAAGGTGCTGCGGGCGATGATGGACAGGAAGGTGCCCAAAGACGTGAGGCGCCGGACGCCGGTGGTGGTCGACCGGCTGGGCGAGGTGGCCTGGGTCCCCTTCGGCGAGCTCGGCGAGGGGTTCGGTGTAAAGACGCAGACAGGACGGATACTCAAAGTGGAGGTGGCGAAGAGCCCGTGGACATGTCCAGCATGATGCCAGACGTGAAGGAAGTCTTGATCCCCTCCTCCGAGGTGCAGGCCAAAGTGCGCGAGTTGGGCGCCCGGATCACGGAGGACTACGAGGGCGAGAGGCCGCTGCTCGTCGGCGTCCTGCGCGGCGCCGTCGTGGTCATGAGCGACCTCATGCGCAACATCGATTTGCCGTGCGAGCTCGACTTCATGGACATAAGCTCCTACGGCTCCGGCACCTCTTCCAGCGGCGTGGTCCGGATCCTCAAGGACCTCGAAGAAGACGTGACGGGCCGCCACGTCCTCGTGGTCGAAGACATCATCGACACCGGCCTCACCCTCTCTTACCTCATGCGTTCCCTTAAGGCCAGAAAACCAGCCTCTTTAGAGATCTGCGCCCTGCTCACCAAACCTTCCCGCCGCAAGGTCGACCTCGACGTCAAGTACCTCGGCTTCGAGGTCCCCGACGAATTCGTGGTCGGCTACGGCCTCGACTTCGCCGGCGCCTACCGCAACCTCCCGGATATCTGTATCTTGAAAGAGGAAGTCTTCGCGTCCTAGAGGCTTCAGGCTTCGGGTCGCCTCCTTCGGAGGCTGTCAGGCCTCAGATCTTCGATCGCGAACCCCGGCCCGAAAAGCACCCCTGATGCCCAAAGCCTGTAACCTGAAGCCTGCGGCCTGAAACCTGATGCCTTTGTGAACGTACAGGGTCCCTGTAAGCCGGCAGGTAGTATAATCCGCCTGTCCTAAACGCATTCAGGGAAGGTAAAGAGGTTTTGGGCAGAATCCTTAGAGGCGGCGGGTTACTCTATTTCATCATCCTCATAGTCCTCGCCGTCGTTCTGGTGAACATGCTGAGCCGGGGGAACCCGGAGGTGCGCGAGCTCGACTCCCAGCAGTGGCAGCAGGCCGTGCAAGACGGGCGCCTCGTCAACGTCCAGGACAAGACGAGCGAGGACCGGCTGACAGTCCTCGACGAGGACCAGACGGTCAAGGGCCTCGTGGAGCCCAAGGGCGGCGGCGAGCCCGTCAACTTCGAGCACTCCTACACGCAGCTCACGGACATCGCGAACCAGCTCGACGAGCAGAACATCGCCTACGACGTGGACCCGCAGAACACGGGCTTCTGGCTCACGCTGCTCGGCACGCTCGCGCCGATACTGCTGATCGTCCTGTTCTTCGTCCTGTTCATGAGCTCCATGCAGGGGGGCGGCAACCGGGTGATGAGCTTCGGCAAGAGCCGGGCGCGCAAGATGACCAAGGACTCGCCGAAGGTCACGTTCTCCGACGTCGCGGGGGCAGAGGAGGCCGTGCAGGAGCTCACGGAAATCAAGGAGTTCCTGGAGTCACCCCAGAAGTTCCAGAAGCTCGGCGCCAGGATACCCAAGGGCGCCCTCCTAGTCGGCCCTCCGGGAACGGGCAAGACGTTGCTCGCGCGGGCCGTGGCGGGCGAGGCGGGGGTGCCGTTCTTCAGCATATCGGGCTCCGACTTCGTCGAGATGTTCGTCGGCGTCGGCGCGAGCCGGGTGCGCGACCTGTTCGAGCAGGCCAAGCAGAACTCGCCGTGCATCATCTTCATGGACGAGATCGACGCCGTCGGTAGGCAGAGGGGCGCCGGCCTCGGTGGCGGGCACGACGAGCGCGAGCAGACCCTCAACCAGCTGCTCGTCGAGATGGACGGGTTCGACTCGAAGAGCGGGATCATCATGCTCGCGGCGACGAACCGGGCGGACATCCTCGACCCGGCGCTCTTGCGTCCGGGGCGTTTCGACCGGCAGATAGTGGTGGACCGGCCGGACCTTCCGGGGCGGGAGCAGATCTTGCGCGTCCACACCCGCGGCAAGCCGCTCGGCCCGGACATCGAGGTCGGCACGCTCGCCAGGGGAACGCCGGGCTTCACGGGCGCGGACCTCGCCAACCTCGTCAACGAGGCGGCGCTCCTGGCGGCCCGCCACGACAAGGACCAGATCGAGATGGAGGAGATGGAGGAGGCCATCGACCGCGTCATCGCGGGGCCGGAGCGCAAGACCAGGCTCATCTCCGAGAAGGAGAAGGAGATCACGGCCTACCACGAGGCCGGACACGCCGTCGTCGGCGCCCTGCTGCCCGAGGCCGATCCGGTCCACAAGATCTCCATAATCCCGCGCGGCCAGGCGCTCGGCGTCACCATGAGCCTTCCGACCGAGGACCGCTTCATGATGAGCCGTGGCCAGCTCATGGCCCAGCTCGCGATGATGCTCGGCGGCCGGGCCGCCGAGAGGGTAACCTTCGACGAGATCACCACGGGCGCCTCCAACGACCTGGAGCGGGTGACGCAGACGGCCCGCCAGATGGTCACGAGGTACGGGATGAGCGAGAAGCTGGGTCCCATGGCGCTCGGGCACCAGCAGGGGCAGGTCTTTATGGGGCGGGACTTCAACAACCAGCCCGACTACTCGGACGAGATCGCCTTCCAGATAGACAAGGAGATCCGGCGCATAGTCGACGAGTCTTACGACACGGCGGAGGACTTGCTGGTCCGAAACCGCGAGCTGATGAACCGGCTCTCGGCAGACCTGATCGAGTACGAGACCGTCGACGCCAAGCACCTCAAGCGTCTGGTGGAGGAGTACGCCGTGGACAACGTCTCACCGAACGGCGCTATCCCCGACGGCGACGGCCACCAGCGGAACCGCTTCCTGGACTAACGTGTCCCGCGAACGGGCGACGCGCCGAGGGGCGAGGGCCGGGAACCCGCTGCAGGGTCCCGGCCCCGCCCTTTTCGGCATCCTGAACGTAACCCCCGACTCCTTTTCGGACGGCGGCGACTTCCTCGACCCGGAGGCCGCCGCACGCCACGCCGCGGGCATGCTCGAAGAAGGCGCCGACGCCATAGACATCGGCGGCGAATCCACCAGGCCCGGCTCAGACCCCGTTACCGAAGAAGAAGAGCTTCGCAGGGTAGTCCCCGTGATCCGGGCGATCCTCCAAGCCCATCCCGATGCCGGCGTCTCCGTGGACACCTACCGCGCTTCCACCGCCGAAGCCGCCCTCGAAGCGGGGGCGCGAATCGTCAACGACGTGACCGCGCTGCGGGGTGATCGGCGCATGGCCGCGCTCGTCGCGGACGCCGGTTGTCCCCTCATCCTGATGCACATGCTCGGCGAACCGAAGACCATGCAAAAAGAACCCCGCTACGACGACGTGGTGCGCGAGGTGCGAGACTTCCTGGCGCGGCGGGCCGACCACGCCATCGCGGCCGGCGTGGACGCCGAGAACGTAGCACTCGATCCCGGCATAGGGTTCGGAAAGACCCTGGAGCACAACCTCGCGCTCCTCCGTAACCTCGAAGCCATAGTTGGCCTCGGATTCCCCGTTCTTTTGGGCGCTTCGCGCAAGAGGTTCCTCGGCAGGATCACGGGCACAGAGGAGGCGAAGGACCGGGTCTTCGGCACGGTGGCGACCACCGTTCTCGGCTACGAGAGAGGCGCCACCCTCTTTCGCGTCCACGACGTCAGGGCAAACCGGGAGGCGCTCGCCGTCGCGGAGGCCGTCTGGAGGGTTTGAAACCTTCGTAGCGTCCTTTGAGGGGGTAGACTGGACCCGCTCATCGGGGATGAGAAGGAGGATAAGCCAGGATGTTCGAGCGGTTCACCGAACGGGCCCGGAAGGTGGTCGTGCTTGCCCAGGACGAGGCCGCGCGTCTCAGGCACGATTACATAGGCACGGAACATCTGCTGATGGGTCTGATCCGCGAGGAGGAAGGCGTGGCGGCCCAAGCTCTGCGTGCCTGTGGCGCCACCCTCGATGGAGTTCGTGAGCAGGTAGAGAACATCGTAGGGTTCGGTGACGAGGAAACCGGCTCCCAGGCGCCGTTTACGCAGGGCTCCAAGGACGTTCTGGAACTCTCTCTCGGAGAGTCGCTTCGTCTCGGGCACAACTACATAGGCACCGAGCATATCCTGCTCGGGTTGCTGGCCGAAGGCGGGGGTGTCTCCACGACAGCGCTCTCCAACCTCGGCATCGAGCCGGAAAAGATTCGTGGAGAGACTCTGCGCAGGATGGGCGGAGGGACCCGCTTTCGGTCACGGGCGACTCCATCCCCGCTAGGCTGGGCGCGGGGGGCGCTCCAGAGGTCGTTCGGCCGCTATCCGCGGGAAGAGGACCGGGCATCGTTCGAAAAGTTCACGGAGCGGGCCCGCAAGGTCGTGGTGCTCGCGCAGGACGAGGCCCGTCACTTCAACCACAACTACATAGGCACCGAACATATCCTGCTGGGCCTGATCCGCGAAGAAGACGGCATAGCCGCCGAGGTTCTGGAGGCGCTCGGGGTACACCTGGACGAGGCGCGCGAGCAGGTCGAGAGCATCGTCGGCTACGGCGAAGAGATGACAGGCGCCCAGGCGCCCTTCACGCCCCGCGTCAACAAGGTCTTGCGGATCGCGCTCAGGGAGGCCGCGCAGCTCGGCCACGACTACGTCAGCACCGAGCACGTCCTGCTCGGGTTGGTGCGCGAGTCCGAGGGTGTCGCCGCCCGCGTGCTCCTGAACCTGGACGTGGACCCCGATGTCGTTCGCCGCGAGGTCATGCGCAGGCTTGCTGGCAGCGGAGTCGAGTACGATTCGCTAGACCAAGTCGGGCGGAGCACGGAGGAAGCAGGCTGGAAGCTGTTCCGGGGGAAGGTGGAGGGGATCAGGGCGGAGTTGAACCTCCCGCGCCCGCTGACCGTAAGCGCCGATGCAGACTACTCTTACCGGGTCTCACCGGAGTTCGCGGTCGGGTCGACCAGCGTAGAATTGGGGGACGTCGCGGACATGATCCGGGACGAACTCCTCGAGACCGAAGCCCGAAGCCTGGAGGCCGCGGCAATGGCGCTGGGCGAGCGGTTGATGGGATCGTTCCCCGCGATGCTGGAGCTCGGCGTCACCATCTCCGGTGCTCCGGAACCGGCGAACCCACCCGCTTCCACCTTCTCCGTCTCCACCACGTTCCGCAGGTGACCCGTGCCTTCCTGAGCCTCGGCAGCAACCTCGGCGACAGGATGGCGTACCTGCGGGCGGCCGTCGATGCCCTCGGACGCGGACCTTCTATGGAGGTTCGCGGCGTGTCGAAGGTCTACGAGACGGCGCCCGTCGAGGTGGACGGAGACCAGCCCGACTACCTGAACCGCGTCGTCGATCTGGAGTGCGGGGTTTCTGCCGTCGAGCTCCTGCGCTTCTGCCAGGGCGTCGAGGCGGCGCTGGGCCGGGAACGGAAAGGCGAGAAGGCCCCGCGGACGGTGGACGTAGACGTGTTGCTGTTCGGGAATGAGGAAATAGATGAACCGGATTTCGGGGTGCCGCACCGGGGGATCCCGCGCGCCTTCAACCTCGTTGGCCTCGCGGACCTCGACCCGGATCTGTATATTCCTGGCCGTGGCGCGGTCGGAGACTTGCTGGCCTCCGCTGATTTGACGGGCATACGGGAGTTCGGGAAGGGCGTGTAGGGTGTTAATGGCGGTCGACATCGGGAACACGCAGACGGTACTCGGGCTTTTTGATGGTGAGGAGACGCGCGGGCAGTGGCGCGTCTCCACCGAGGAGCACAGGACCGCGGACGAGCTCGCCGTCGTCTTCGCGGGCTTGCTGGAGATGCAGGGGCTCAGGCTCGGACAGGTACACGCCATGATCGTCTCGAGCGTCGTGCCGGCCCTCACCCGCTCCTACAAGGACCTGGCATCCAAGGTCTTCGACGTGCCCTTCTACGGCGTCACGGCCGGGATGAAGACCGGCCTCACGAACCGCTACGACGATCCCGGGGCGGTGGGCGCCGACAGGATAGTGAATGCCGTGGCGACGGGCAAACATTACGGTTTCCCGGCGATCATCGTGGACATCGGGACGGCCACCACCGTCGAGGCGGTAGACGCCGAGAGCAACTACCTCGGCGGCGCCATCCTTACTGGCCTGAACGTCGCCCTCGAAGCCCTCGTCGCCAGGACGGCCAAGCTCCCGAGCGTGGACCTCGAAGAGGCGCCGCGAAGGGTCATTGCCACCAACACACCCGACTCCCTGCGGAGCGGCTTCATCTACGGCTACGCCGGCGCCCTGGACGCCCTGATCCGGCGCAGCCGCGAAGAGATGAACTCCGATAACCCACACGTAATAGCCACCGGCGGCCCGGCCGGCGTCGTGGTCCCGTACTGCGAGGAGATACAGACCTTCGACCCGGATCTCACGCTGAAGGGACTCCGCGTTCTCTACGAGATAAACTCGTAGAGAGCACGTCGCCTACGGCGGCTTATCAGCCCGGCGCTGTCGCGCCTTGTCAGCCCGCTCCAGCCTTCGGCTTTCGCTTTCAGCACGTCCCCTTCGGGGACTTTCAGCGAGTCGTCTGTACACGTTACGCCTCCCGACACCCGAACCGCTTCGTCATGCGCGGCCCGGTCTGGCCTTACGCAGCAAGAAGCTGACGGGCTGAGAGCGAGGACTGCGGAGCAGGCCGACGCGTGCCGAAAGCGGAGCCCATAGGGCGTAGCGTGCTGAAAGCTGCCAAAGGCAGCGTGCCGAAACGCGCAGCGTTTCGCATTGACAGCTTTCTGACCCGCCCGTATAATCTCGCGGCTCATGACCGACAGAAACCAAGAACTCGTTACCCCCGAGGGGCTGGAGAAGCTTCAGAAGGAGCTCTCTTACCTCATGGACGTCCGTCGCAAGGAGGTTGCCGACCGCATCCGGCAGGCGCGGGAGTTTGGGGACATCTCGGAGAACTCCGAGTACGACGATGCGAAGGCCGAGCAGGGGCTTCTGGAGCGTAGGATCAGCGAGATCCAACGCCGCGTCCGAAACGCGAAGGTCGTGGACCCTTCCCAGGCCGACGCCAGCTCGGTCGACCTCGGGACGCGGGTCACGTTGCGGGGCGTCGACGGCGGTCAGGAGCGGACCTTCCAGATCGTGGGCGCGAACGAGTCCGATCCGGGGAGCGGCAAGCTCTCCCACGCCTCGCCCGTCGGCCGCGCGGTGCTCAAGCGCAAGGTGGGCGAGAAGGTAACGGTCTCGACCCCGCGCGGCGCGACGGAGTACGAGATCGTCAACGTCGAGGCGGCGAGCTAACACCTCCGGCCTCGAAGTTCCCCGAGTTTTCCGTAAACTACCCCTAGTGGAGCGACGTATGGGCGACACCGGCATCCCCGTACCCTCATGGGCCGAGAGGGTGGCCGACAGGCTGGGCGGCGGCCCTCACGTGGTCGTCACCGGCATAAGCCCCTCCGGCCACATCCACAACCTGCGCGAGGTCCTGGTCGCCGAAGCCGTGGCGAACGCCCTCAGGAACAGGGGCGAAGAGGTCCGCTTCGTCTTCCACGCGGACACCATAGACCCCTTGCGCAAGGTGGCCCCCGGGGTTCCGGAGAGCTACGAGGAGTATTTCGGCCACAGCCTCTCGCGCGTCCCGGACCCGGAGGGCTGCCACGCGTCCTACTCCGACCACTTCCTCGTCCCGTTCGAGGAGGCGCTTCACGAGATGGGCATGGACATAGAGGTCCTCCGCTCGCACGAGCTGTACGAGGACGGCGTCTACACGGACGTCACGCGCGAGGCGATCGAGCACACGGAGCGGTTGCGCGGCATCCTTCAGGAGGCAAGCGGGCGCGAGATGCCCGGACACTGGTCACCGTACCTGCCGCGCAGGACCTCCGGAAAGTTGACCGGCGCCCGCGTTCTGGAGCACCTGCCCGAGGAGCACTGCGTCGTCTTCGTTGACGAGGACGGTTTCGAGGAGACCGCCGACTACTCGAAAGGGGAGGGCAAGCTCGGCTGGCGGGTCGAGCTCGCGGCGCGGTGGAAGGCGCTCGGCGTCACGTTCGAGCCTTTCGGCAAGGACCACACCAGCCGCGGGGGCTCGACCGACACGGCGGACAGGATGAGCCGCGAGGTCTTCCATTACCCGATCCCCGGCCGCTTCGAGTACGAGTGGAACTACATAAAGGGCCAGGGCGCGATGAGCAGCTCCAAGGGCATAGTGCTCCTGCCGAAGGACCTGCTGAAGATCATGCCGCCCGACGCTCTGCGGCGCCTCTTCCTGGGCCGCGACCCGGCCCGCGCCATCGAGCTGGACCTCTGGGAAGGCTTTCCCCGCTTCATGGACGAGTTCAACGAGGAGACGGGGGGGAGCGAGGTCCCTTTCAACCACCTCGCGCTCGTCGCCCAGACGGTAGGAGAGGACGTCGAAGCGGCGGCCACGATGCTCCGGCGCGGGGGCTACGAAGGGGCGGCCGGGGACCCCGAGCAGCTCGCGCAGGACCTCTACTACGCCCGCAACTGGGCGCGCGACTGGGCGCCCGAATCCATGAGGATCGGGCTTTTAGAGCCGGAGGAGTCGCGCGAGTTCGCGGCCGGGCTCGACGCGGAGCAGCGCGAGTACCTCGGCGCCGTCGCCGCGAGCCTCGGGCCGGAGATGGGCGGGGACGAGGTGCAGGACCTTCTCTACTCAACCGCCGTCGGACGCGGCCTGAAGCCCAAGCGGGCCTTCGCCGCCGTCTACAAGACGCTGCTCGGCAAGACCAGCGGGCCGAAGGCCGGGCCGTTTATAGCGGGCTTGCCGCCCGAGGAGGTGCATCGGAGGTTCTTAGGTTCTTAGGGGTGCTTGCCGGGACGGGGTCCGATCCCCAAACCCTCAAAGCCTTAGAGCCTGAAAACCTCGAGGCCTCCGTGTGAGTCGGGACACCGAAGGACGAGGGAGGCCAGAGTAACCTCTTTGCAGCGCGATGGAAGGATGGTCGAGTTTCGTACGACACAAGGGATAGCGCTCAGAGCGTAAAGTGGGCCCGGCTCCAGAATTTCCGGGGGTATCGCCTGTATACTCTAGGGGCGGAGGCCGGCAAGAGGAGAACGTCATTTTCGAAAGGCAAATTTTAGAGATGTGTAATCTGGAAATCTCAGACAGTCGTATACAAGAGCAGACCGTTCGTATTCCCTACGCCGTGAAGATCCCTCGGAGCGGAGGAGGATCCCGCTGATGTTCGAACGATTCACGGAGCGGGCCCGCAAGGTCGTGGTGCTCGCGCAGGACGAGGCCCGTCATTTCAACCACAACTACATAGGCACCGAGCACCTGCTCCTCGGCCTCCTTCGCGAGGACGAGGGCGTGGCCGCCCAGGCGCTCTCCTCTCTGAACGTCACCCTCGACGAGGTGCGCGAGCAGGTCGAGAGCATAGTCGGCTACGGTGAAGAGGGGACAGGGGCCCAGGCGCCCTTCACCCCGCGCTCCAAAAAGGTGCTCGAGCTGGCTTTGCGCGAGGCGCTGCAGCTCGGCCACAACTACATAGGCACCGAGCACATCCTGCTTGGCCTGGTGCGCGAGTCCGAGGGTGTGGCGGCGCGCGTGCTCTCGAACCTCGACGTCGACCCGGACAAGGTCAGGCGCGAGGTCGTCCGGCGTCTCGGCGGTGGTCGCGGCAGGAGCCGGGGCGGCGGCGCTGGCGAGGCGGCCGGTGGCCGCGGCGGGGTGGAGGCCAAGCGGCCCAAGACCCGCCAGCTCGACCAGTACGGGCGGAACCTCACGGCCTACGCCGAGGAGGAGAAGCTCGACCCGGTAATCGGGCGGAACGACGAGATCGCGCGCATCATGCAGATCCTCGTCCGCCGCACCAAGAACAACCCCGTCATCATCGGCGAGCCCGGCGTCGGCAAGACCGCCATCGTCGAGGGGCTTGCCGAGGAGATAGCCGAGGATAGGGTCCCGGACATCCTCGCCAACAAAGAGGTCTACACGCTCGACCTCGGGGCGCTGGTCGCGGGCTCCAAGTACAGGGGTGAGTTCGAGGAGCGGCTCAAGAAGATAATGAAGGAGATCACCGACCACGGCGACATCATCCTGTTCATCGACGAGATCCATAACCTCGTCGGGGCGGGTGCGGCCGAGGGCGCGATCGACGCCGCTTCCATCCTGAAGCCGGCTCTCGCCCGGGGTGAGATCCAGGTTATAGGTGCCACGACCATCGACGAGTACCGCAAGTACGTCGAGAAGGACAAGGCGCTGGAGCGTCGCTTCCAGACCATCCAGGTCGGCGAGCCGTCCGTCGAGGAGACGGAGCTCATCCTCAAGGGCCTGCGCGAGAAGTACGAGGACCACCACAACATCGACATCACAGACGAGGCCTTGAAGGCCGCCTCGCAGCTCGGTGACCGGTACATCGCCGACAGGTTCCTGCCCGACAAGGCAATAGACCTCGTCGACGAGGCGGCCTCCAAGATGAGGATCAAGACCATGTCTTCGCCGCCTTACTACCGCGAGATCGACGAGGAGCTCACCCAGGTCCGCACGGAGAAGGAAGCGGCTATCGACGGCCAGGAGTTCGAGAAGGCCGCCCGCTTCCGCGATTCGGAGCGCAAGCTCGTCGCCCAGCGTAGAGAGCTCGAGAAGGCCTGGCGCGAGGGCAAGGTCGAGGAGAAGCGGGTCTCCATCGGCGAGAACGAGATCGCGGAGATCGTCTCTATGTGGACGGGCATCCCGGTCAAGAAGATGACCGAGGAGGAGTCCGCGAGGCTCTTGCAGATGGAGGATGCGCTGCACGGCCGCGTGGTCGGGCAGAACGAGGCCATCAAGGCCGTCTCCCGCTCTATTCGCCGCACCTTCGCCGGCATCAAGGACCCGAACCGGCCCTCCGGCTCGTTCGTCTTCCTCGGCCCCACGGGCGTCGGTAAGACGGAGCTCGCGAGGACGCTGGCCGAGTACCTCTTCGGCGACCAGGAGTCAATGATCCGGCTCGACATGTCCGAGTACATGGAGCGCCACACGGTCTCGCGTCTGGTCGGCTCGCCGCCCGGATACGTCGGCTACGACGAGGGCGGGCAGCTCACCGAGAAGGTCAGGCGCCGTCCGTACAGCGTCGTTCTCTTCGACGAGATCGAGAAGGCCCACCCGGACGTCTTCAACATCATGTTGCAGATCCTCGAGGACGGGCAGCTCACCGACGCCCAAGGGCGCACCGTCGACTTCAAGAACGTCGTGATCATCATGACCTCCAACGTCGGGGCCCAGACGATCAACAAGACTCAGTCCCTGGGCTTCGGCGGGGGCGAAGAGGGGCTCTCCTACAAGGAGATGAAGGGCCGCGTAACGAGCGAGTTGCGCAAGATCTTCCGTCCCGAGCTCCTGAACAGGATCGACGAGATCATCGTCTTCCACAAGCTGGAGCGGGCGCAGATGCGCGAGATCATCGAGGTCCAGGTCAAGCGCTTCCGCAAGCAGCTCGCCGAGCGCGAGGTCACGGTCGAGTTCACGACCGAGGCCCTGGACAAGCTCGCCGAGGAGGGCTACGACCCGGCGTTCGGGGCGAGGCCTTTGCGCCGCGTGCTGCAGCGCATGATCGAAGACCCCATGAGCGAGATGATCCTCAAGGGCGAGATCCCCAACGGCTCCAAGGTGACCATCGAGCCGAACGACAAGTCTTCAGACGACATCTCCGAGGACGAGTCGATAGTGGACATCAAGGTCAGCCAGCCCAAGGAGATCGTCAAGGTCGAGTCCGAGTAAGGAAAACCGAAACCGAAGTATCCGGGGGCGGGGGCGCGATAAGCGCCCCCGCCCCCTTTCGCGTGCTTTGCCAACGCGGCGCGGTGGCTTCTATCGTCAGCCCTAACCGTCGCAGGCCGTGCCGTTGTCGTCGCCGTCGAGGTCGTTCGGGTCGCTGCCGTCGCTCTCCAGGATCGCCTGAGCCTGCGCCTGGCTTACCTCGTCGCAGTTGATGTCGCCGTCCGCGGCTGCCGAGGCGGAGGAATCGGCTGTTGCCGAGGCGCTGCTCCCCGCGACGAACTCTTCGTAGGGGACGCCCGGCTCGAAGATGGCGTTCTCTTCTTCGGTGAAGCGGTGCTTCCAGGCGCCGTCCTCCTGGACGAAGAGGGTGTAGCGGTTTATGGAGGTGCCGTCCTTGAAGGTCCTGTAGACGGTGACGCCGACCTCGGGGTCCGAGGTGGAGTTCTCTACTACGACGTCTATGGTGGACAGCTTCAGGCCCTCGGTGTCGGCGAAGTACTGGTTCTTGAGGTACCACTCGTCCTCCGGGTAGAGCGCCCTGGTGGCGGCGTCGAGGTTGGCGTAAGTGTAGGCCCAGTCCTCGCGATCGACGGCCTGGTAGTAGTCCTCGGCCGCCCCGGCGACTTCGGTTTCGGAGGCTGGCGAGGCGGCCGTCGTGGGTTCGGGGGTAGGTGACGTGGCTTCTTCGGGTTGGGGCGCGGTGGCTATGCCCTGCGCGTCGCCGATGGTCCAGGTGTAGGTGCCGCCGCTGGCGAACGGTTTGTAGTCCAGTTGGAGGCCCCTGGATTCGGGTGGTACCTCGTAGACGATCTCGCCGCTCGCCTTCTCGTCCGGGGCTATCTCGCCTTCGGCCAGCCCCTTTTGCTGGGTGTGGACGGTCTGGGAGGCGGAATAGCCCTCCTCGTTCTTGAGCACGAACTCCAGCAGGCTCGATACGGAGACGGCCTCATCCGAGACGTTCTCGAAGGTGAGGTCCGCGGCGAGAAAGCGATTGTCCGGGTTCTCGATGGGCTGGTCTAGGTCCGTGGTCGGCAGGATACGCACCCCGTTCAAGGTCGCCTCTACGCCCTCGGCCTCGATGGAGTCGCCGATGCCGAGATCCTGCTCGGTCGAAGGTTGGGAGGCTTCGGTGTTGCCACCGGCCTCCTCACTTGCCGGCTCCGGGTCTTTCGCGGGTGCCGGTTCGTTGGCCGAGGCTTGCGGGGCCTTTGTATCGTCGCCGCCGACGAGGGCGAAGCCCACTATGGCGCCTACGCCGGCCAGCACGATCAGGACGGCCGAGAGGCCCAGAACCAGGGGCAGCGCCCGACTGTTGCTACGGTTCGAGGTGGGCGGCGGGGCATAGGCCCGGGCTTGCGTCTCGTGCGTTGGAACCGCATCTTGCGCCGAAGGGGATACCCTGGCGCCACATGCCCCGCAGAACTTGTCCGCGGCATCGACGATGCTTCCACACTGCGCGCAGTAAACGGGGCTTCCTCTTCCGGCCATTTCCCCTCGCAAGATCCGTCTCGAACCCCGACAGTCTAGGACACCCTCGGGGTTGCTGCCCGCGGAACGTCCTGGAGACGGATGTGAATGTCCACGCCAGGATTATTCTGGTCGCATGGGGGGCGCGTTTCCCCTGACCGTGAAGGCGCACGGGTCGATGACACCGGCGATCTTGCGGCGGGCCTCGTTAGCGTCGCCGGGAACGTCTACCTCGATCCTCCCGTTCGCGTTGCCGAACCCATAGCCCCAAGAATCCGAGCCGGGTATGTCCTCTATCCGGCGCGCGAACGACGACAGATCGCCCTCCGACCAGCGGACGGTCTCGACCGCAACGGTCTCGGGATCTTCGATTTTCTCGCGCAGATCGGCCAGCACCTCGTCCTCGCCGCGCGTCACCTGGACGATCACACGGTCCCGGACGCTGTCTATTACGACTCCGCCGCGCTGATCGTCCGGCAGCGTCAGCAGGTGATTCTGCGCGAGGTTCGCGGTGGGATCCAGTACGAGATCGTTCTCGTCGACGGGCCTTTCGAGTCCCTTTCCCTCCGCCAACTCTTGTTGCCAGGCGAAGAAAGCCTGCGCTCTGGCCGGGCAGGTCGCCAGCAGCCTCTCGCGCTCGCTGGCGTAACGGGGATCGGCGTCGTCGAAGCCTCCCCCGGCGCCGCAGGCGGACACGGCCGGCAGGATCGTCGCGACCGTTAAAACGACGCGGCCCAACGCCCTCGACCTTGCGATTCCGCCAAGCATGAAGCCATTGTAGCGACGGGAGTGAACGTCAAACAAGGCGCCGTCCTGCAAGGTCCTATCCCGTACAATCAGGTCATGGCTACAAAGACGCTTTACGTTTGCTCGAACTGCGGGCACCAGGCTCCGAAGTGGCTCGGGCGCTGTCCCGATTGCGGGGAGTGGAGTACGTTCGTCGAGGAGGCGCGCGAGGCGAAGAAGGTGGTCGGCTTCGCGGAGCGGGCGACGAGGAAGAAGACGGGGGCGGCAGGCAGGACGCTGAGGTTGGATCAGGTCGAGGCAGCCGCCGACGGAGGCCGGATCGGCACGAGCGTCGCGGAACTCGACCGGGTACTCGGCGGCGGCATAGTCCCGGGCTCTATGGTCCTCGTCGGCGGGGAGCCCGGCGTCGGCAAGAGCACGCTGCTGTTGCAGGTGATGGGCCACCTCGGCGAGGGCTGCCTGATGGTCTCCGGCGAGGAGTCGCCGCGGCAGGTGGCGCTCTCCGCGAAGCGGCTCGGGGTGCAGGGCGCGGGTTTCAGCGTGCTCTCGGAGACGGACGTGGACGTCATCGAGGCGACCATACTGGAGGAGCGCCCGACCGTCGTCGTCGTCGATTCGATCCAGACGCTCTACTCGCCCGAACTCTCCGGTGCCCCGGGAGGGGTCGGGCAGGTGCGCGAGTGCGCGGCCAGGCTGATGCGGCTGGCAAAGAGCGAGGGGATAGCCGTGGTCCTGGTGGGCCACGTCACGAAGGACGGGTCCATCGCGGGGCCGCGGGTTTTGGAGCACATGGTCGACACGGTCCTCCAGTTCGAGGGGGACAGGTTCCAGTCTTTCCGGGTTTTGCGGGCCTTGAAGAACCGGTTCGGTTCGACCAACGAGATCGGGGTCTTCGAGATGACGGGCCGGGGGATGGTCGAGGTCGAGGACCCGTCGGCTTTCTTCCTCTCCAAGAGGGAGGAGAAGATGCCCTCGGGGGTGGCGACGGTGTGTTTGCTGGAGGGGACGCGGCCGATGCTGGTCGAGATAGAGAGCCTGGTAGCACCCAGCCCGCTCGCGAACCCGCGCAGGATCGCCAACGGCGTCGATACGGGCCGGGTGAACATGCTCTGCGCGGTGCTGGCGCGGCGCGCCGGCCTCTCGCTGGCCGACCAGGACGTCTACGTCAACGTGACGGGCGGGGTGCGGGTCGAGGAGCCGGCGGCCGACCTCGGGGTGGCGCTCGCGATAGCCTCCGCGCTGCGGGACAAGCCCGTCGGAAAAGGGACGGCCTGCTTCGGGGAGGTCGGGTTGACCGGGGACGTGAGGTTCGTCTCCGGGGCGCCGCGGCGTACGGGGGAAGTCTTGAAGATGGGGTATGGGCGTATAATCAGGCCCGAAGGAACGTCGGACGAGGGGTTTGATGCAAGAACCAGGAAGGACGCGAGCGTGATCGAGGTCAGTACGCTCGAGGAGGCCGTGGCGGTGGCGCTACTGTGAGCCCGTCCCGCAGAACGATGCCGGACGAACTGGTCGGCGCGCTCAGGCTCGTGGCCCCCGGAACGGACCTCAGGGAGGCCATAGAGAACGTGATCCGGGCTCACAACGGCGCGCTCATCGTCGTCTCCAGGCCCGAGAAGCTCGAAAACCTCGGCATCATCTCGGGCGGGATGAAGCTCGGGCTGGACTTCGCGCCGATGCGGCTCTACGAGCTCGCGAAGATGGACGGGGCCATAGTCCTCTCGCCGAACGTCTCGGTGATCCACTACGCCAACGTCCAGCTCAGCCCGGACCCGACCCTGGAGTCTCACGAGACCGGGATGCGCCACCTCGCGGGCCACCGAACGGCCCAGCAGAGCGGGGACCTCGTCATAGTCGTCTCCGAGCGGCGGCGCGTCGTGAGCCTGTACCAGGGCGACTTCGGGCCGCTCGTCCTGGAAGACATCGGCGTCGTGCTCTCCAAGGCGAACTCCGCGATAGCGACCCTGGAGAAGTTCACGAGGAGGCTGCGCGAGGAGGCCCGCGCCCTGACCGTCCACGAGTACGACGGCGCCGTCACGTTGCGGGAAGTCGTCGGGGCGATCGGCAACTTCGAGTATTCCGTGCGGATAGCCGAGGAGGTCGAGGCCTACGTGCGGGAGCTCGGGAGCGAGGGGCGTCTGGTCGAGATGCAGCTGGAGCAGGCCTTCCACGACGTGCCGGAGCAGTACGATGCCCTGATCCGGGACTACGCCGCCGAAGGCGTGGATTGCGGGGAGGTCCGAACGCGGTTGAGGAACTTCTCCCCCGAGCAGCTCTCGGAGGCCGAGGAGATCACGCGCGCCCTCGGCTACGATTCGGTCGGCCGGACGGAGGACTTCTTCCTGAAACCCCGGGGCTACCGCCAGCTGGAGAGGGTGCCGCGTCTGCCGCGGCGGGTGGCCGAGAGCCTGATCCGGGAGTTCGGCTCCCTGAAGGACCTTCTGGAAGCGAGCGAGGCGGAGCTCGACGAGGTCGAGGGCGTCGGCCAGGCCCGCGCCCGCGCCATCCAGCGCGGCCTCGAACGCCAGCGGAGTTTGGAGACCTCGGGCGAGGTTATGTGACGAATTCCGAGGACCCCGCGCGTTGGCGAACGCCATGGCGAACCCTCCCGCTGTAGCGCTCGTGCTGGCCGGCGGGCTCGGCACCCGCATGGGCCGACCCAAACAGTTCCTGACCCTCCGCGGTAGGCCAGCGCTCTACCACACGCTTCGGGCCTTCGAGGAGGCGGACTCGGTCGGCAGGGTCTACGCCGTCGGCGACCGGCCCCGCGTCGAGTCGCTCGCGAAGGAGGCCGGCATCTCGAAGTACGTCGGTTGCGCCGAGCCGGGTCCCTTCCGGCAGTTGTCCACCAAGAGCGGGCTCTTACTCTGCGAGGAGGACCCCGAGACCGTCGTCCTCGTGCACGACGGCTCGCGCTGCCTCGTCACCCCTGACCTCATAGACCGTATCGTGGGGGCCGCGACGGCCGAAGACCATCCCGACGGCGTCGTGCCTGCGACCCCCGTCTCGGACACCATAAAAGTCGCGCGGGGCGGCGAGGTCGTGAAGACGCTCGACCGGACGGAGCTCCGGGCCGTCCAGACCCCGCAGGCGTTCCGTCTCGGTCTGTTGCGGCGGCTCCACGAGGCGCCCGACGAGTACCTCGGCGCGGCAACCGACGACGCCTCACTCGTCGAGCGGAACGGGGGGCGGGTGCTCTTGATCGAGGGCGACAAAACGAACATAAAGCTGACCTCGCCCGAAGATCTTGTGCTCGCCGAGGCGATACTCGCCGCGCGCGAAGGGGACCCACGACCAGGAGCGTCTACCTGATGCGGGTTGGGCTCGGCGTTGACGTCCACGCGTTCGCGGCGGCGGAGGACGGCAGGAAGCTCGTCCTCGGCGGCGTGGACATCCCGTTCGACCGGGGGCTCCTCGGCCACTCCGACGCGGACGTTCTCGCCCACGCCGTCACCGACGCGCTGCTGGGGGCCGCCGGCCTCGAAGACATCGGCCACTACTTCCCGGACACGGATGCCCGGTGGAGAGACGCTGACTCTATCGGGCTTCTGCGCGAGGTTCGCCGCATCGTCGGCGGCTCGTGGGAGGTCGCCAACGTGGACGCCGTCGTGATGTGCGAGCGGCCCAAGATCCGGGACCACCGCGACGCCATGCGTAAGAACCTCGCCGGCGCCCTGGAAGTAGACTTCTCGCGGGTCAGCGTGCGCGGCACCACGACGGAGCGGCTCGGCTTCACCGGCAGGGGGGAGGGGATCGCCGCCCAGGCCGTCTGCCTCCTGCAGGAGCGTTAGGCCGATGGCGGAGCCGAAGACGCGCTTCGCCCCGAGCCCGACTGGGATGCTCCACCTCGGCGGCGCCCGTACGGCCCTCTTCAACTTCCTCTTCGCGAAGTACCACGGCGGCGGGCTCCTCCTCCGCATCGAGGACACGGACCGGTCCCGGAGCACGCGCGATTTCGAGGCCGCGCTTCTCGAAGACCTCGAATGGCTAGGCCTCTCCTTCGACGAAGGTCCGTACCGCCAGAGCGAACGCGGGGAGTCGTACGAAGAGGGGATTGAGAACCTAACGCAAGCGGGCCTGACCTACGAGAGCGCGGACCAGGACGGCCGGCGGGCGCTCTACTTCCGTCCGCCTGACAGGAGCGGGACGTTTCGTGACGCCTTGCGTGGCGAGGTCCCGTTCAGCCGGGTGGAGGACTTCGTGATCCGGAAGTCCGACGGCACCCCTTCCTACAACTTCGCCGCGGTGGTAGACGACGCGAACATGAACATCTCGCACGTCATCCGGGGCGAGGAGCACCTCCCGAACACCGGCCGCCAAGTCCTCCTGTACCGGGCGCTCGGCCTCGCGGAGCCGGGCTTCGTCCACCTCGGCGTCATCCTCGGCCCCGACGGCAAGAAGCTCTCCAAACGCCACGGCGCCGCCAGCGTCGCCGACTACCGGCAGGAAGGTTACTTGCCGGAAGCCCTCATCAACCACCTCGCGCTCCTCGGCTGGACCCACCCGGCGGGCAAAGAAGACTTCGCCGACCTGGACGAACTGGTTCGTGAGTGGGACCCTTCGCGTCTCGGCGCGAGCCCGTCCACCTTCGACATCGACCGCCTGCTCTTCTTCGACGCCAGGCACATCAGAAGGTTGTCGCCAGACGAACTTCGCCGGCGCGTCGAGCCGTTCTTAGACGGTCCGTTGCCGGAGGGGCGGGAGGCGGCGGCTCTGGAGGTGATCCGGGAGGAGGCCCGCGTGCTCTCCGACGCCCCCCGTCTGCTGGACGAGATCATGGCTCCAATAGACCCCGCGACTTTCCTGGAAGAACTGCCGGACTCCGCCACGGAGGTCTTTGCCCACACGGCGACGATGCTCGAATGCCGATCCCTCTCGGACGTGAGCGAAGCAAGGGATATTGTCCAGGAACTGCGCGCCTGGGCAAAGGAGCGGAGCATGAAGATCCGTGACCTGTTGCACCCGCTACGCCTGGCCCTCACGGGCAAGAACAGGGGGCCTGAGATGGGGCTGGTGCTCGCAGTGCTCGGTACCAAAGAAGCTCGAAAGCGGATCAAGTATGCAAAGGATGGAGTTCGGAGCAAACCGTCCGCCGAGGAGTTCGACTGAGTTTGGCACAAAGATCTCGGGGACTATCTGGGCGCACTCCTTCTCCGGCGTTCCGTTTTGGAAGATCGAAGCGACGTGCGGTCGGGTCTCCGCCGGATAGAGTCTCGTAGACAGGCTAGACTAAGGCCATGAGCGTATTCGTGCGGGACAGCTTGAGCGGCGGGATGGTCGAGGTCGGGCGGGACGGGAAGGTCGGCCTGTACGTCTGTGGTCCCACGGTCTACGACCACATCCACATAGGGAACGCGCGGGCCCCTTTGTTCTGGGACGTGGTGGTCCGGTACCTGAGGAGCCGGGATTACGACGTGACGTTCGTCCAGAACATCACGGACATCGAGGACAAGATCATTGCCAAGGCCAACGCCGAGGGCGCCTCCTGGCAGGAGGTCGTCGACCGCTACACGGACTCGTTCCACGGGCGGCTGGAGATGCTCGGCATAGGTCTGCCTGACGTAGAGCCGCGGGCGACGCAGCATATACCCGAGATGATCTCCCTGATAGAGGAACTCGTCGAGAAGGGCCACGCCTACGCCCCGGGCAACGGCGACGTCTACTACTCGGTCGAGAGCTTTCCGGGCTACGGCTCCTTGAGCCACCAGAACCCGAGGGAGATGCGAGAGACGGAGAAAGGCCAGACGGACGACAAGCGGAGCCCGCTAGACTTCGCGCTCTGGAAAGCCTCCAAACCGGGCGAGCCCGAATGGGAGAGCCCGTGGGGGCGGGGCCGTCCCGGTTGGCACATCGAGTGCTCGGCGATGGTCGAAAAGCACCTGCCGGAAGGCGCGGACATCCACGGTGGCGGCACGGACATCCGGTTCCCGCACCACGAGAACGAGCTCGCCCAGAGCGCCGCGGCCCACCCGGAGCACACGTTCGTCCGAGCCTGGGCGCACCACGGGATGGTGACCTTCGGGGGGACGGACAAGATGGCGAAGTCCGTCGGCAACGTGCTCGACGTCCAGCGTGCCGTGAAACTCCACGGACGCAACGCCGTCAGGATGTGGCTGCTCCAGAGCCACTACTCGCAGCCAATCGAGTATTCAGCGGAGATCCTGGAAGAGAAACGCCGCTCCTACGAACGGTTGCTCCGCCTCTACCGCCAGATCTCGGACCCGGATACGTCCTCCGAACTCTCCGACGAACTCGCGGCCGGACTTCGCGGGCGGTTCGACGAGGCGATGCGGGACGATTTCAACACGCCCGAGGTAGTGGCGACGCTCTTCGAGGCGGCCAACCGGGCGGCGCGCGAGATCTCCGACCGACCCGAGTCCGCGGGCGAGTTCGGGTCGCTTGCGGGGGCGATAGAGGAGGTCATGACCGTCTTCGGGTTCGACCTCGCGCGGGAGCTTGCCGTGGAGGTGGGCGGCGTGCGCGTCCGGTATACGGAGGAGCCGGGCGAAGAGGTCCTCGGCCTGGCCGCCAACAGGGAGTTGGCCCGGCGGGCGAAGGACTGGGCCACGGCGGACCGGCTGCGCGAGGAGCTCGCGGAGGCCGGATGGGCCGTCGAGGACACCCCGGATGGTCCCATCCTGAGCCGCCGGTAGTCCATGCCCGAGACCATCTACGGCATCCGTCCCGTCGTCGAGGCGCTGAAGAGCCGTCGGCGGAAGGTCCTGGAAGTCCTCGATTCTTCGGGCAACGGGGAAGTCCGGGCGGCGGCCGGCGGCGTGCCCGTCAAGAAAGTTCTTCGGGACAGGGTGGAGGATTTGGCGCGGGGCGGGGTCCACCAGGGCGTCGTGGCGCGGGTGGAATCCTATCCGTACTCCGGCCTGGAGGAGATCCTGGCCATCCCCGAGCCTTTGATCCTGGTTCTTGACGGCGTGACGGACCCGCGCAACCTCGGGGCGGTGTTGCGGGCCGCGGACGGGGCGGGGGCGAGCGGGGTCGTGATCCCGAAGGACAAGGCCGTCGGGGTGACGGCGGCGGCCGTCAAGGCGAGCGCCGGCGCCAGCGAACACGTCCGCGTCGCCAGGGTGACGAACCTGAAGCGGGCGGTCGACGAGATGAAGGCGGCGAACGTCTGGGTCTACGCCGCGGAAGCCGGGGGGACGGACTACGCGAAGCTCGACCTGGACGGGCCCGTGGCCTTCGTTCTGGGCAGCGAGGGCAAGGGCGTGAGGCGGCTGGTACGCGAGGCGTGCGACGGGACAGTGTCCGTACCGATGCTGGGCGCCGTCTCGTCCCTGAACGTCTCCGTGGCCGCGGCCGTGCTGGCGTACGAGGCGCGCAGGCAGAGGGGGTAGCGTGCCGTCGTACCTCATCCTGGACGCCTACAACGTCATAGGCGCCCTGGACCGCTACCGCGACGCCGAAACCTTCGACGCCGCCCGCGAACTCCTCATAACCGACGCCCTGAAAGCGGCGGGCTGGATCGGCCGCGCCATCATCGTCGTCTTCGACGCCCACCGCGCCCCGACCCCCGCAAAGAAGAATCCCTCGCCGGCGGCGCCGTCCGCATCGTCTACAGCGCCCCGGCCAGTCCGCCGACGACGAAATAGAGCGCCTCCTCTCGAGACTGGAAGATTCCGCCACCGTCTACACGGCCGACTTCGCCCTCCAACGCACAGCACTCGCCCGCGGGTCCACCCGCGCCACCCCCACGAGTTCGCCAACCTCCTCGACGAGCTCCCCGCAATAACACGGAACCCCAACGTCCCGCGGAAGTCCCGTGTTGCAGACAGGCTGTCGCCCGAGACCATCCGAAAGTTAGAAGAGATACGCAGGCGAGGGACGTAGCACGCTCCGGCTGTCGCCTCCGCTCTCAGCCCGGCGCTTCGCTTGTCAGCACGCTCCGGTCTTCGACCTCCGGCTTTCAGCAAAGAACAATAGCGATGTCGGCGTGGGGTTTGCGCTGTTACAATCTCCGAGGCGCATGGTACGAGTCAGCGAGTTGGCCTCAGAAGGCTTTTAGCTGAAAGCGAGGGCCGGAGCGTGCTGACAAGCGAAGCCCGAAGGGCGAAGCGTGCGGCGCGTCGCCTGCGGCGAGGCGCCCGGGTAGCTCAGAGGTAGAGCAGCCGCCTTGTAAGCGGCCGGTCGGGGGTTCGATTCCCTTCCCGGGCTCTGTTTTTGGTGGTGCCGTGGCTTGTTGAAAAGTACCTTGCGTTTGCTACCATATTCGGGCGCTCCGCACGAGGGTGTTGCGAGGCGTGGCCGGGGGTGTGCCCGAGTGGCCAAAGGGAGCAGACTGTAAATCTGCCGGCTTCGCCTACGGAGGTTCGAATCCTCCCGCCCCCACCAGAAGGATACGCCCCTGTAGCTCAGTGGTAGAGCACCTCCATGGTAAGGAGGGGGTCAGCGGTTCAAGTCCGCTCGGGGGCTCTTGGATAGGGTTTCGGCCCGGTCCGCGACATAGGCGTGGCGGCGTAGCTCAGTCGGTTAGAGCAGCGGAATCATAATCCGCGTGTCGCAGGTTCGAGTCCTGCCGCCGCTACTATTTTTGTCCCCAGAGTTGTGGTAACGAGAAAGGATCACGGATGTCCAGAGGGAAGTTCGAGAGGAACAAGCCGCACCTGAACGTGGGCACCATAGGCCACGTCGACCACGGCAAGACCACGCTCACCGCGGCGATCACCAAGACCCTGGCCAAGGCCGTGCCCAACGACCCGGCCAACCGCGAGGTCGCCTTCGACCAGATAGACAACGCCCCCGAGGAGCGCCAGCGCGGGATCACCATAGCCACCAGCCACCAGGAGTACGCCACCGAGAACCGCCACTACGCCCACGTCGACTGCCCGGGCCACGCCGACTACGTGAAGAACATGATCACCGGCGCCGCCCAGATGGACGGGGCGATCCTGGTGGTCTCCGCCGCCGACGGGCCGATGCCCCAGACGCGCGAGCACATCCTCTTGGCGCGCCAGGTGGGGGTGCCCTACATAGTGGTCTTTTTGAACAAGGCCGACATGGTCGACGACGAGGAGCTTTTGGAGCTGGTGGAGATGGAGGTTCGGGAGCTTTTGTCCGAGTACGACTTCCCGGGCGACGACGTGCCGGTTGTCGTGGGCTCCGCCTTGAAGGCGCTGGAGGGGGACGACTCGGAGTACGGGGAGCCGGCCATCCTCAGGCTGATGGAGGCGGTCGACTCGTACGTGCCCGAGCCCGAGCGGGACATAGACCGCGACTTTTTGTTGGCCGTCGAGGACGTCTTCACGATCCAGGGGCGAGGCACGGTGGCCACCGGGCGCGTGGAGACCGGCCAGATAGCGGTCAACACGGAGGTGGAGATCGTCGGCATCCGGCCCACGCGCAAGACGGTGGTGACGGGGGTCGAGATGTTCAACAAGTCGATGGACTCGGCCCAGGCCGGCGACAACATAGGCGCCCTGCTTCGCGGGCTCAAGCGCGACGACGTGGAGCGTGGGCAGGTTTTGGCCAAGCCCGGCACGATAACGCCCCACACCCGCTTCAAGGCGGAGGTGTACGTGCTTTCCAAGGAGGAGGGGGGGCGCCACACGCCGTTCTTCACCAACTACCGGCCGCAGTTCTACTTCCGCACCACCGACGTGACGGGGGAGATAAGGCTCGAGGAGGGGGTGGAGATGGTGATGCCCGGGGACAACACGGTGATGGAGGTTGAGCTGATAAGCCCGATAGCGATGGACGAGGGGCTCAACTTCGCCATCCGCGAGGGCGGCCGCACCGTCGGCGCCGGCGTCGTAACAGAGATAATCGAGTAGCGGTATAACGTAGGTTTGGCGGGGGCGGCAATGGTGCCGCCCCTGTGATTTGGAGGACTATTGTGCGACAATTGGTAACGCTGGCTTGCGACGAGTGCAAGCGTCGGAACTACAGTAGCCGCAAGAACCGGCGCAACACCCCGGATCGCATCCAGTTGCAGAAGTATTGTCCGTGGTGCCGGCAGCACACGGCGCACCGGGAGACCCGGTAGGACGTTCTGATAGAGGGCAGTAGCTCAGTTGGAAGAGCAGCGGTCTCCAAAACCGCAGGTCGTGGGTTCGAGTCCCTCCTGCCCTGCTCCGAGAGGCGAAGCCATGCGAGGAACTAGTGGGTAAGAAGCGGGGCGCCCAGGCGCCGTCCGGCAAGGGCGGCGGGAAGGCGCAACAACAGCAGAAGAGCGGTGGGTTCCTGGCCGGTCCGAGGAAGTTCGCGCGCGACGTGCGGGGCGAGCTCCGGCGGGTGAGCTGGCCGAACCGGGAGCAGTTGCGCCAGAGCACGGCGGTCGTGCTCATCATCGTGCTGACGCTCGCCGCTTACGTCGCCGTCTGGGACTTTCTTTTCGGCAGGCTAGCGCGTTTGATCTTCACGTAAAGTCTAGGAGTCTATTCCCTTGAAGAAGTGGTACGTCGTCAACACATACTCGGGCCATGAGAACAAGGTCCGAACGACGCTGGAGCGTCGCATCGAGTCGATGGGCCTCAACCGGCACTTCGGCGAGATCTCCATCCCGACCGAGAACGTCATCGAGATCAAAGACGGCAAGAAGGTCCCGACGGTCCAGCGCCAGTTCCCCGGCTACGTCCTGGTGAACATGGACATGAACGACAGCTCCTGGAGCCTCGTCCGCCAAACGCCGGGCGTGACCCAGATCGTCGGCGCCGGGGACAAACCCCTTGCGCTCTCCCGCGCCGAGGTAGAGCGGCTGCTCCACCCGAACGAGGCCGCCGCCGAGCAGCGCGAGAAGGTCAAGACGACGGTTGACTACACCGTCGGGGAGACCGTCAAGGTGATCGGCGGGCCGCTCTCGGACTTCACCGGGTCGATCTCGGACATCAACGTGGACCAGTCGCGGCTGAAGGTGCTGGTCTCCATCTTCGGGCGGGAGACGCCGGTTGAGCTGTCTTTCAGCCAGGTAGCCAAGCTCTAAAACGAACGAGAGGAATCTTATGGGCAGAGGACGCGGGCGCCGCGTAGCGCGCAAATTGAAGTTGCAGATCACGGGCGGTCAGGCCAACCCGGCCCCGCCGGTGGGTCCTGCGCTCGGCCAGGCGCAGGTCAACATCGGGGAGTTCGTGCGGCAGTTCAACGACGCCACGCGCGACCGGATGGGCCAGGTGGTGCCGGTCGAGATCACGGTCTACGAGGACCGCTCGTTCACGTTCGTCACCAAGACCTCCCCCGCGGCGTACCTGCTCCGCCAGGCCGCCGGCGTAGACAAGGGCAGCGGCGAGCCGAACCGCTCGAAGGTCGGCACCGTGAGCCGCGCGCAGGTCGAGGAGATTGCCAGGACCAAGATGCCTGACCTCAACGCCGCCGACGTGGAAGGCGCGTCGAAGATCGTCGAGGGTACGGCCCGGAGCATGGGGATTACGGTCAATGGGTAGACGACTTTTGGAACAGAAGGCAAAGATAGACCCGGAGCGCTACTACGCCCCGCGCGAGGCGATCGAGCTTCTCAAGAGCCTCGACGGCGCCAAGTTCGACGAGAGCGTCGAGGCCCACGTCCACCTGAACGTGGACCCGCGCCGCGCCGACCAGATGGTTCGCGGCACCCTGATGCTCCCGAACGGCACGGGCAAGACCCGCCGCGTCGCCGTCTTCGCCGAGGGCGAGAAGGCCCGCGAGGCCGAGGAGGCTGGCGCCGACGTCGTCGGCTCCGACGACCTCGCCTCCCGCATCCGCGAGCAGGGCTTCATGGACTTCGACGTGGCGGTCGCCACGCCGGACCAGATGCGGTCCGTCGGCCAGCTAGGTCCGGTGCTCGGTCCGCGGGGGCTCATGCCGAACCCTAAGAGCGGGACCGTCACGATGGACGTCGGTAGGGCCGTCGAGGAGATCAAGCGCGGCAAGATCGAGTACCGCGTCGACCGCTACGGCATCATCCACGGCATCATCGGCAAGAAGTCCTTCGACGAGGACAGCCTGGTCCAGAACTACTTCGCCCTGCGCGAGGAGCTGCAGCGGGCGAGGCCGGCGCCGGTCAAGGGCCGGTACTTCAAGACCGTCACCCTCACGACCACGATGGGTCCTTCGGTCAAGGTTGACCCGGCGGTCGAGAGGGAGTAAGATCTCGCGCGGACGATAGCGGAGCTATAGTCCACAGCAGACCACAGACAGCCGGGGTCCGGGGCTAGCGCCCAGGACTTAATCTTCCGGCCGAGGTCGCGGAAAGCACCTTACGGATTCTTCTCAGAACCCCGGGCGCCTCTGCGGCCCCGGGGTTTTCTATTGCAGAGGAGTCGAGGTGAAGAGGGAAGAGAAAGCGCAGGTGATCGAGCGCCTCGCGGGCAAGCTGCGGGCGGGCTCGGCGGTCCTGGTGGACTACCAGGGCATGGACGTCGCCCGCACCACGGACCTTAGGCGTCGCAGCCGCGAGTCGGGGGTCGAGTTCGTCGTCGCCAAGAACACCCTTACCAAGCGCGCGGCCGACGAGGCGGGCGTCGAGGGTCTCGAAGAGTTCCTGACCGGTCCGACCGCGCTGGCGTTCTCGGAGGACCCGGTCGCGAGCGCGAAGCTCATGGCCGAGTTCGCCGACCAGGTCGAGACGTTCGCCCTCAAGGGCGGCCTGCTCGAAGGCGGGCGCGTGCTGGACGAGGCGGACGTGGTGGCGTTGTCCAAGCTGCCGGCCAGGGAGCAGCTCATAGCCCAGGTCGTCGGCGGCATCTCGTCGCCGCTCACGGGCCTGGTGACGGTCTTGAACAACACCGTTCAGGGTCTCGTGGTGGCGCTCGGCCAGATCGCCGAGCAGAAGCAGAACGCGGAACAGTCGTAAAAAGTCGAGTCCAGGAGGATTTGAAATGGCGGTAAACCAGCAGGAACTGATGGAGTCTATCGAGAACATGACCGTTCTCGAGCTCTCCGAGCTCGTAAAGGCCCTCGAGGAGCGCTTCGGCGTCTCCGCCACGGCCGTCGCCGCGGCCCCCGCCGCCGGCGCCGCCGCCGATGGCGCGGCCGCCGAGGAGGAGCAGACCGAGTTCGACGTCGTGCTCACGGGCGCCGGCGAGAAGAAGATCCAGGTCATCAAGGTAGTCCGCGCGGCCACCGGCCTGGGCCTGAAGGAGGCCAAGGCCCTCGTCGACGAGGCCCCGAACCCCGTCAAGGAGGCGATCTCCAAGGAGGACGCCGAGGCCCTCAAGACCCAGATCGAAGAGGCCGGCGGTACGGTAGAGCTGAAGTAGGCTCTGCCTACTTCAGCTCTACGCTGTTAGCTATCAGCTCTCAGCGGTCAGCTGGAGACCGGCGTAGGCGGCGCCCCCGCGAGGGGGCGCCGCCTCTTTTTGTAGCGATTGCTTACCTGAGCATCGTGGTCTTCGCGGGGTCGCGGGGTGGACGGAACCAGGAGCTGAAAGCTGATAGCTGACCGCTGAAAGCTCTGTTTGTGGCATGACCCCGTGCGGTTGTGCTACACTGCGTCCGTTGGTGAAAGGCTAGCGACATACTTTTCAGAAATCGTCTTGACTATGCCCCCTTCGGGGGGTAACATACTCGTTTGCGTGCTCGGCCTTTTTTCAACAATCCTTGCGGAGGAGAGTTAATTTGGTAACCCCTGTCGTGCGCCGGAAACGGCACCCTTACGCTCGGTTGCAGTCCACTGAAGTTCAGTTGCCGGACCTCGTCGAGATCCAGTTGAACTCTTTTGAGAAATTCCTGAACGAGGGTATTCAGAAGACCTTTACGGATATTTCACCCATCGAAGATTACACGGGCTCTTACGCCGTGGAGTTCGGCGAGAGCCGCTTCGAGGAGCCGCCCGTCTCCGCCGAAGAGTGCATGACGAAGGACAAGACGTACGCGGCGCCGCTCTTCGTCAAGGTGCGTTTCATAGTCAAGGAGACGGGCGAGGTCAGGGAGCAGGACGTCTTTATGGGCGACTTCCCGCTCATGACGCGCTCGGGGACCTTTATCATCAACGGGACCGAGCGGGTGGTGGTGACGCAGCTCGTGCGGTCGCCCGGCGCGTACATCATGGAGCCCAAGGACCAGACCAAGCAGGTTTTGACGGCGAGCCTCATGCCGAGCCGGGGGTCCTGGCTCGAGTTCGAGGTCGAGACCAAGGGCTACGTCTCGGTTCGTATAGACCGCAAGAGGAAGCTGCCCGTTACCGTGCTCTTGAAGGCGCTCGGGATGGGCGGGCCGGAGGAGATCCTCTCCCGCTTCGACGACTCGTGGCTGATCCGCAACACCCTGGAGCGCGACGACATCGCCTCGCAGGAGGAGGCGCTGCTCGAAGTCTTCAGGCGTCAGCGTCCCGGCGAGCCGGTCAACAAGGAGAACGCCGAGGGCCTCGTCAACACCCTCTTCTTCGACCCGAAGCGCTACGACCTTTCCGAGGTCGGGCGTTACAAGGTCAACAAGAAGCTCAGGCTCGAAGTGCCGCTGGAGAACCACACGCTCACCATCGAGGACATCGAGGGGTTGCTCGGCCGGCTCATCCAGACCTCCGAGGAGGTTGCGGAGGAGGAAGAGTTCGGCAGGATCAACTACGAGCGCATCCGGCACAAGCTCGACGAGTACGAGCACTTCGGCAACAGGCGCCTGAGGACCGTGGGAGAGTTGGTTCAGGAGGCTTTCCGGATCGGGATGTACCGCATGGAGCGCGTCGTCCGCGAGCGGATGACGACCCAGGACGAGGAGTCCATAACCCCCCAGTCGGTGGTCAACGTCAAGCCCGTGTCGAGCGCCATAAAGGAGTTCTTCGGCTCCTCCCAGCTCTCGCAGTTCATGGACCAGACGAACACGCTCTCCGGCCTCTCGCACAGGCGCCGCCTGAGCGCCATGGGCGCCGGCGGTCTCTCGCGTGAGCGGGCCCCCATAGAGGTTCGCGACGTGCATCCGACCCACTACGGGCGGATGTGCCCCATCGAGACGCCCGAGGGCCCGAACATCGGGCTTATAGGGCAGCTCTCGACGTTCGCGACCGTGGACGACTACGGGTTCGTCCAGACTCCTTACCGCAAGGTCGTCGACGGCAAGCTGACCGACGAGATCGAGTACCTCTCCGCCGACGAGGAGGAGGAGTTCACGATCGCCCAGGCCAACACGCCGGTCGACATGGAGACCGGCCAGATAGCCGAGGGCGAGCAGATCCTGGCCCGCCGCAAGGGGGGCGAGGTCTCCTCGGTCAGCCCCGACGAGGTCGATTACGTGGACGTGGCGCCCCTGCAGACGGTCTCCGTCGGCACCGCGCTCATCCCGTTTCTCGAGCACGACGACGCAAACCGCGCTCTCATGGGCGCGAACATGCAGCGCCAGGCCGTGCCGCTGCTCCGCAGCGAGGCCCCGTACGTCGGGACCGGCATGGAGTTTAGGGCCGCGGCCGACACGGGCGACGTCATCCTGGCGCGCAACGCCGGCAAGGTCGAGCGGGTCGTGGCCAGCAGGATCTCGGTCCGCCGCAACGACGGCGGGGTGGACGAGTACCCGCTGCGCAAGTTCGCCCGCTCCAACCAGGGCACCTGCGTCAACCAGAGGCCGCTCGTCACGGAGGGCGAGGAGGTCGAGGCCGGTACGGTCATGGCCGACGGGTCCTCGACGGATCAGGGCGAACTCGCCCTGGGCAAGAACATGCTCGTGGCTTTCATGCCGTGGGAAGGGTTCAACTTCGAGGACGCGATCATCATCTCCGAGCGGATAGTCAAGGACGACGTCCTCTCCTCCATCCACATCCAGGAGCACGAGATCCAGGCCAGGGACACCAAGCTCGGCCCCGAGGAGATCACGCGCGACATCCCGAACGCCTCGGACGACGTGCTGATGAACCTGGACATGGACGGCATCATCCGCATAGGCGCCGAGGTGGGCTCCGGCGACGTGCTGGTCGGCAAGGTGACGCCCAAGGGCGAGTCCGAGCCGACGCCGGAGGAGAAGCTGCTTCGCGCCATCTTCGGCGAGAAGGCCCGCGAGGTGAAGGACTCCTCCCTCAAGGTGCCCCACGGCGAGGGCGGCGTCGTCATCGACGTGAAGCGGTTCAGCCGCGACGCGGGCGACGAGCTGCAGCCCGGCGTCAACGAGCAGGTCCGGGTCTTCGTGGCCAAGAAGCGCAAGATCGCGGAGGGCGACAAGCTCGCCGGTCGGCACGGCAACAAGGGCGTCATCTCCAAGATCGTGCCGGAGGAGGACATGCCGTTCATGGAGGACGGCCGCCCGGTGGACGTCATTCTGTCCCCCCTCGGCGTGCCGAGCCGCATGAACATCGGCCAGATCCTGGAGACCCACCTGGTCTGGGCCGCGAGCCAGGGGCTCGGCGAGAGCGAGGAGCCCACGTTCGTCTCCACGCCGGTCTTCTCAGGCGCCGAGATCGAGGACATCGACAAGGCCATCGAGAAGGTCAACAACAACGGTGGGGCGAAGACCGGGATGGGCCGCGGCGGCAAGGTGACGCTCTACGACGGGCGCACCGGGGAGCCGTTCGACGGCAGGATCACGGTCGGCTACATGTACATCCTTAAGCTCCTCCACCTCGTGGACGACAAGATCCACGCGAGGAGCACGGGCCCGTACTCCCTCGTCACGCAGCAGCCTTTGGGCGGTAAGGCCCAGTTCGGCGGCCAGCGCTTCGGCGAGATGGAGGTGTGGGCGCTCGAAGCCTACGGCGCCGCGCACACCCTGCAGGAGCTCTTGACCATCAAGAGCGACGACAGGGTCGGCCGCGTCAAGAGCTACGAGTCGATAGTGAAGGGCGAGAACATACCCGAGCCCGGGGTGCCGGCGAGCTTCAAGGTGCTTCTCAAGGAGATGCAGTCCTTGGGTCTCTCGGTCAAGCCGGTCTACAACGCCGAGGCCGCCGCGGAGGACACCGAGCGGCGCGACTGGGACGAGGCCGCCAGGGCTCTGGGGATCAACCTCAGCCGCGACGAACCGACGGGCAACCTGGACGACGTGCCGGACGCCTTCGGCAGGGGAGGAGCATAGAGCGTGCAGGGACTTGAGCGCGACATAGACATAAACAAACTGGAGAAGATCTCCATCGGCCTCGCCTCGGCCGAGGAGATCCGGGAGTGGTCCCGCGGCGAAGTAACCAAGCCCGAGACCATCAACTACCGCACTTTGCGTCCCGAGAAGGACGGCCTCTTCGACGAGCGCATCTTCGGCCCGTCGAAGGACTGGGAGTGCTACTGCGGCAAGTACAAGAGGATCCGGTTCAAGGGCATCATCTGCGAGCGCTGCGGCGTCGAGGTGACGCGGGCGAGGGTGCGCCGCGACCGGATGGGCCACATCGAGCTCGCCGCGCCCGTGGCGCACGTGTGGTTCGTCAAGGGCGTTCCGAGCCGGATGGGCTATTTGCTCGACATCAGCCCGAAGGAGCTCGATCGGGTTCTGTACTTCGCGAGCTCCATCGTTACGTGGGTGGACCGCGAGGAGCGGGCGAACGACATAGACCTGCTCCGCGGGCGGGTCGAGGATGAGATCAAGCAGCTAGAGCAGGACAGGGACGAGGAGATCGACCAGGTCCACGCCCTGCGCACCAAGCGCGAGAGCGTCATAAACGGCGACAGCTCCCCGGACGAGTTCACCGAGGAGTTCGCGGAGATCGAGGAAGAGAACCGCGAGGCGACGGTCGCCAAGGTCCACAAGGAGGCCGAGGATTCCATAGCGGACATCCAGCGCTCCACGACGGACCAGATCGCGCTCGTCAGGCGTTCCTGGGAGGAGTTCCAGACCCTGGAGCCGCGCCAGATCGTGGACGACGAGGAATTGTTCCGCGAGATGAAGGACCGCTTCGGCGACGAGTACGGCTACGGCGTGTACTTCCGCGGCGGCATGGGCGCCGAGGCCGTCAAGGACCTCATCCAGCAGGTCGACCTCGTCGAGGAGGCCCAGGACCTGCGCGACACCGTCGTCTCCTCCAAGGGCCAGAAGCGCCAGAAGGCCATCAAGCGCCTGAAGGTCGTCGACGCGTTCCGCACCAGCGGCAACGGACCCGAGTGGATGATCATGGAGGCCATCCCGGTCCTCCCGCCCGACCTCCGCCCGATGGTCCAGCTCGACGGCGGACGCTTCGCGACCTCCGACCTGAACGACCTGTACCGGCGCGTCATAAACCGGAACAACAGGCTTCGTCGCCTGCTCGACCTCGGGGCTCCCGACGTGATCGTGAACAACGAGAAGCGGATGCTCCAGGAGGCGGTCGACGCCCTCTTCGATAACGGCCGCCGTGGCCGCGCCGTCACCGGCGCCGGCAACCGCGCCCTGAAGTCGCTCAGCGATATGCTCAAGGGCAAGCAGGGCAGGTTCCGCCAGAACCTGCTCGGCAAGCGCGTCGACTACTCCGGCCGTTCCGTCATCGTGGTCGGCCCCGGGCTCAAGATGCACCAGTGCGGCCTGCCGCGCCTGATGGCGGTCGAGCTGTTCAAGCCGTTCGTGATGAAGGTGCTCGTCGACCGGGCATTGGCCCCGAACATCCGGAGCGCCAAGCAGATGGTCGAGCGGCTGCGTCCCGAGGTCTGGGACGTCTTGGAGGACGTGATCAAGGAGCACCCGGTGCTGCTCAACCGCGCGCCGACGCTCCACCGCCTGGGCATCCAGGCCTTCGAGCCGGTGCTGGTCGAGGGCAAGGCCATCCAGGTCCATCCGCTCGTGTGTTCCGCGTTCAACGCGGACTTCGACGGCGACCAGATGGCGGTCCACGTGCCGCTCTCGCCCGAGGCGCAGGCCGAGGCCCGCGTCCTGATGCTCTCGACGCAGAACATCCTGCTTCCGGCCAACGGGTTCCCGATCGCCGTTCCCTCGCAGGACATGGTGCTCGGTCTCTACTACATCACCTCCACCGGCGATGATTTCGAGAACGAGGAGCCGAAGGCGCTCATCTCCTCCTACGACGAGGCCGAGGCCGCGTACAAGGAGGGGACGCTCAAGATCCACAACAAGGTCATCGCCCGGCGCAACGGCGGTCGGATAGAGACGACCCTCGGGCGCGTCCTCTTCAACGAGAACGTCGAGCAGACCTTGAGGGATTATCTGGGCGACTCCTACGACCCGGCCGAATACCCCTACGTCAACCACGTGTTGAAGAAGGGCGAGATCAAGTCGCTCGTCTCCGAGTTCGTCGAGCGCTACCCGACCGAGCTCGTGAGCCAGCTTCTCGACACCCTCAAGAGGGTGGGCTTCCACACGGCTACGAAGGCTGGCATCTCCGTCGGCAAGAACGACATAGTCGTGCCGGAGCAGAAGGAAGGCATCCTGGAGAACTACCAGGGGCAGGTCGACGAGGTCGAGGAGCAGTGGGACCAGGGCTTTATCTCCGACGAGGAGAGCCTGGAGCGGACCATCGCCCTGTGGACGCAGGCCAAGAACGAGGTCGAGGACGCCATGAAGGGCAACCTCTGGCGCCTGAACCCGATCTTCATGATGGCCGACTCCGGCGCCCGCGGTAACTACTCGAACTTCACCCAGCTCGCCGGCATGCGAGGCCTGATGACCAACACGAAGGGCGAGATCATCCCGGAGCCCGTGAAGTCCAACTTCATAGAAGGCCTCTCGGTCCTCGAGTACTTCACCTCCACCCACGGCGCCAGGAAGGGCCAGGCCGACACGGCCCTGCGTACGGCGGACTCGGGCTACCTGACCCGCCGCCTCGTCGACGTCTCCCAGGACGTCGTCGTGAACGACGAGGACTGCGGCACCAACGGTTACGTCGACCTGCCGCTCTACCTCGAAGGCGGAAGGGGAGACGCGAACGACTCCGTCGCGGCCCGCTTTCTGGCCCGCGACCTCGTGAACCCGGAGACGGGCGAGGTCGTCGCCGAGGCCGGCACGGACATCATGCCGCGCCTCCTCGCGAAGTGGCGGGAGGAGCTGCCGCGCGAGACGCTGGTGCCGGTAAGGACACCGGCGAAGTGCGAGAACCCGCACGGCGTCTGCCAGGCTTGCTACGGACGAGCCCTCTCCACCTACCGAGCGGTAGACGTGGGCGAGGCCGTCGGCATCATCGCGGCCCAGTCTATCGGCGAGCCGGGCACACAGCTCACGATGCGTACCTTCCACACCGGCGGCATCGCCGGCGAGGACATCACCGCGGGGCTCCCGAGGGTGGTCGAGCTCTTCGAGGCCAGGCACCCCAAGGCGGAGGCGACGCTGGCCGAGATCGACGGGATCGTCAGCCTGGAAGAGGCTGACTCAGACCGCATGATCACGGTGACCATCACCTCCCCGGATAACACCGAGGTGAGGGACTACAAGGTCGAGCGGAGGCTCTTGAAGCCGGAGTTCGTGGAAGGCGCCGAGGTCCGGGCGAACACCCCGATCACGGACGGCTCCGTCTACCCGCACGCCATCCTCGAGAACGACCTGCGCTACGACCGCGGCACCACCACCACCGAGCGCTACCTGGTGGGCGAGGTCCAGAAGGTCTACCGGGCCCAGGGCGTGGACATCCACGACAAGCACATCGAGGTGATAGTCCGCCAGATGCTGCGCAAGGTCGTCATAGACGACCCGGGCGACACGAAGCTCCTCCCCGAGCAGGTCGCCGACAAGTTCAACGTCCTGGCCGAGAACGCCAGGGTCGAAGAGGAGGAGGGCAAGCCCGCCACCTACCACACGATCCTGCTCGGCATCACCAAGGCCTCGCTCGCCACGGACAGCTTCCTCTCCGCCGCCTCTTTCCAGGAGACCGCCCGCGTCCTCACCGACGCGGCCATCGAGGGCAAGCAGGACGCGCTCGCCGGCCTCAAGGAGAACGTCATCATCGGCAAGCTCATCCCCGCGGCAACCGGCTTGCCCCGCTACAGGCAACTCACCGTCGCCGTCGAGGGGTACAAGGCCCGCGAGGTGGACGAGCTGGATATCGCTGCTTCATAGCTATCAGCTATCAGCGGTCAGCCTTCAGCTTTTTGGGCTGGGGGTTGACCGCTTTTTTGTTAGGGATGCGGTCAGCGCGGGTTCTGCGCGCGACCTGTAGCGTGGAAAAGTCCAGACGTCTGGAGAGGCCATGAGTGGAGCAGAAAGCTGACGGCTGAAAGCTGAAAGCTGGCAGCCAGCCCAGCTTGACATAGCTGGGCTCTGCGCCTAAAATCATGCATCGCGGTTACGAACTGTTGCTTTCGGGTAACCCTGTTCTTGTACCGCGATTTGTGACGTTGTAGAAGCCCCCTTTTCAAGCAGAGAGAGAGGCGCGGCCATGCCGACGACCAACCAACTCGTGCGCCACGAGCGCGAGCGACAGACACAGAAGACGGCGACGCCCGCGCTGCAGGGGGCGCCACAGCAGGCGGGGGTCTGCACCCGCGTCTCGACGACCACGCCCAAGAAGCCGAACTCGGCGCTGCGTAAGATCGCCCGCGTCAGGCTCAAGAACGGGCACGAGGTTACCGCCTACGTGCCGGGCGAGGGGCACAACCTGCAGGAGCACTCCGTGGTGCTGGTGCGCGGCGGCCGGGTGAAGGACCTGCCCGGCGTGCGCTACAAGATCGTGCGCGGCGCGCTCGACACGCTCGGGGTCAACAACCGCAAGCAGGGGCGCTCCAAGTACGGAACGAAGAAGGGGTAGGAGGAGAGATGCCCAGGAGAGCAGCGCCGCCGAAGAAAAAGATAACCGGAGATCCCGTCTACGGGAGCGTGACGGTCCAGCAGTTGATCAACAAGATAATGCTGGACGGCAAGAAGAGCACGTCCGAGAAGATCGTCTACGACGCCCTCTCGTACATCGAGGAGCGCACCGGCACGAGCCCTGTGACGGTCCTGAACAACGCCCTGGACAACATCCGTCCGCGCATCGAGGTCAAGAGCCGCCGCGTCGGTGGCGCTACCTACCAGGTGCCGGTCGAGGTGGTTCCGCGCAGGGCGAACACGCTGGCGCTGCGCTGGATGGTCGGGTTCGCCCGGGCGCGCCGCGAGAAGACGATGGGCCGGAGGCTGGCCGGGGAGATCCTGGACGCCAAGGACAACATCGGCTCCAGCGTGAAGCGTAAAGAGGACACCCACCGGATGGCAGAGGCCAACCGGGCGTTCGCACACTACAGGTGGTAGCGAGGTAGAAGATGGCTGTACAAGTTCCTAAAAAGACGCCGCTAAGGCGAGTGAGAAATATCGGCATCATGGCCCACATCGATGCCGGCAAGACGACGACCACCGAGCGCATCCTGCTCTACACGGGCCTTACCCACAAACTGGGCGAGGTCCACGACGGCAACGCCGTTATGGACTGGATGGCCCAGGAGCGCGAGCGCGGCATCACGATCACCTCCGCCGCGACCACGGTCTTCTGGGGCGGCACCGAGGGCTCGGGCAAGAACGGCAAGGGCGAGCACGAGGGCGTCCATAGCCGCATCCCCGAGCAGCACCGCATCAACATCATAGACACGCCCGGGCACGTGGACTTCACCGTAGAGGTGGAGCGGAGCCTGCGCGTGCTCGACGGTTCGATAGCGCTGTTCGACTCTGTCGCCGGTGTGGAGCCGCAGTCGGAGACGGTGTGGCGCCAGGCGGACAAGTACGGGGTTCCCCGAATAGCGTTCGTCAACAAGATGGACCGCATCGGGGCCGACTTCTACAAGGCCGTTGGGACCATGGTCGATCGTTTGAACGCCAACGCCGTGCCGGTCCAGTTGCCGATAGGGGCCGAGAGCGAGTTCCAGGGCATCGTCGACCTCGTCGAGATGCGTGCCATCGTCTACACGGACGACCTGGGCGCGACCTGGGAAGTGACGGACATCCCCGAGGACATTCAGGGTCTCGCCGACGAGTACCGGGAGAAGCTGCTCGAGGCCGTCGCCGACCAGGACGAAGAGTTGATGATGATGTACCTGGAGGGTGAGGAGATGGACGTGGAGCAGATCCGCGCCGCCATCCGCAAGGCCACCCTCGCGAACCAGATGACCCCCGTCTTCGTCGGTTCGGCCTTCAAGAACAAGGGCGTCCAGCCGCTGCTCGACGGTGTGGTGGACTACCTGCCGAGCCCGCTCGACGTGCCGCCCGTCGAGGGCAAGACGCTCGAAGGCGAGCCCGTCACCCGCGAGGCCGACGAGAACGGCCCGCTCTCCGCGCTCGTCTTCAAGGTGCAGAGCGACCCGCACGTCGGCAAGCTGACGTACATGAGGGTCTACTCCGGTACGCTCAAGGCCGGTTCCTACGTCATGAACACGACCAAGGGGCGCCGCGAGCGGGTGGGACGTCTCTTGCAGCTACACGCGAACAGCCGCGAGCAGCGCGACGAGGTTTACGCGGGTGAGCTGGTGGCCGCCATCGGGCTCTCGAACTCCGGGACGGGCGACACGCTCGTTGCGGCCGACGACTCCGAGCAGATCGTGCTCGAGGAGATGATCTTCCCGGAGCCGGTCATCGACCAGGCCATCGAGCCGAAGACGAAGGCCGACCAGGAGAAGCTTACCGTCGCCCTCCAGCGTCTCGCCGAGGAGGACCCGACGTTCTCCGTGCGCAGCGACGAGGAGACGGGCCAGACCGTTATCGCGGGCATGGGCGAGCTGCACCTGGAGATCATCGTCGACAGGTTGCTTCGCGAGTTCAGGGTGGACGCCAACATCGGCCGCCCGCAGGTCGCCTACAGGGAGACCATCCGCAAGCGCGTCGAGGGCATCGAGGGCCGCTTCGTGCGCCAGACCGGTGGTCGCGGCCAGTACGGCCACGCGGTCATCAACATGGAGCACAACGAGGAGCAGGGCTACGAGTTCGAGAACAAGATCGTCGGCGGTGTGATCCCCCGCGAGTACATCCCGAGCGTGGATAAGGGCATCAAGGGCGCCATGGATTCCGGTGTCGTGGCCGGGTTCCCGGTCGTCGACATCAGGGTCGAGCTCGTCGACGGTTCTTTCCACGACGTGGACTCCTCCGAGATGGCGTTCCAGATCGCGGGTTCGATGGCCGCGCAGGAGGCGCTCAAGAGGGCCAACCCGGTTCTGCTGGAGCCGATAATGGACGTCGAGGTCGTCATGCCCGAGGAGTTCATGGGCGACGTCATGGGCGACCTGAGCAGCCGCCGGGGACAGATTCAGGGCATGGACTCCCGCGGCGGCGGGCAGGTCATCCGGGCTATGGTGCCGCTCTCCGAGATGTTCGGTTACGCGACCACCGTCCGCTCCAAGACTCAAGGGCGCGCCACGTTCACCATGCAGTTCGACCACTACGACGAGGTGCCGAAGAGCATCGCGCAGGAGATCGCCGAGAGGGGCTAGAGCCCCCCTCCGGCGTTAATAGAAACAGGAGAGGAGAACCCGATGTCCAGAGGGAAGTTCGAGAGGAACAAGCCGCACCTGAACGTGGGCACCATAGGCCACGTCGACCACGGCAAGACCACGCTCACCGCGGCGATCACCAAGACCCTGGCCAAGGCCGTGCCCAACGACCCGGCCAACCGCGAGGTCGCCTTCGACCAGATAGACAACGCCCCCGAGGAGCGCCAGCGCGGGATCACCATAGCCACCAGCCACCAGGAGTACGCCACCGAGAACCGCCACTACGCCCACGTCGACTGCCCGGGCCACGCCGACTACGTGAAGAACATGATCACCGGCGCCGCCCAGATGGACGGGGCGATCCTGGTGGTCTCCGCCGCCGACGGGCCGATGCCCCAGACGCGCGAGCACATCCTCTTGGCGCGCCAGGTGGGGGTGCCCTACATAGTGGTCTTTTTGAACAAGGCCGACATGGTCGACGACGAGGAGCTTTTGGAGCTGGTGGAGATGGAGGTTCGGGAGCTTTTGTCCGAGTACGACTTCCCGGGCGACGACGTGCCGGTTGTCGTGGGCTCCGCCTTGAAGGCGCTGGAGGGGGACGACTCGGAGTACGGGGAGCCGGCCATCCTCAGGCTGATGGAGGCGGTCGACTCGTACGTGCCCGAGCCCGAGCGGGACATAGACCGCGACTTTTTGTTGGCCGTCGAGGACGTCTTCACGATCCAGGGGCGAGGCACGGTGGCCACCGGGCGCGTGGAGACCGGCCAGATAGCGGTCAACACGGAGGTGGAGATCGTCGGCATCCGGCCCACGCGCAAGACGGTGGTGACGGGGGTCGAGATGTTCAACAAGTCGATGGACTCGGCCCAGGCCGGCGACAACATAGGCGCCCTGCTTCGCGGGCTCAAGCGCGACGACGTGGAGCGTGGGCAGGTTTTGGCCAAGCCCGGCACGATAACGCCCCACACCCGCTTCAAGGCGGAGGTGTACGTGCTTTCCAAGGAGGAGGGGGGGCGCCACACGCCGTTCTTCACCAACTACCGGCCGCAGTTCTACTTCCGCACCACCGACGTGACGGGGAGATAAGGCTCGAGGAGGGGGTGGAGATGGTGATGCCCGGGGACAACACGGTGATGGAGGTTGAGCTGATAAGCCCGATAGCGATGGACGAGGGGCTCAACTTCGCCATCCGCGAGGGCGGCCGCACCGTCGGCGCCGGCGTCGTAACGGAAATAGTGGAATAGCATGGCCGTATCGAAGATCAGGATAAAGCTCAAGGCTTACGACCACGAGGTTATAGACAAGACCGCGAAGTCGATAGTCGAGACGGCGGAGCGGACGGGGGCCTTTGTCTTCGGCCCCGTCCCGCTGCCGACGAAGAAGAGCCGCTACACGGTGATCCGTGGTCCCTTCAAGGACAAGGACTCCCGCGAGCACTTCCAGTTGCACACCCACAAGCGCCTCATAGACATCCAGCAGCCCACGCCGCGCACGGTCGACTCGTTGCAGCGGCTGGACCTGCCGTCCGGCGTGAATATCGAGATCAAGGCGACCTAGAGTTATGGCTACGGCAGTTTTCGGAAAGAAGAAACAGATGACCCGGGCCTTCCAGGACGACGGCACGCTGGTCGGCGTAACCGTGATCGAGGTCGAGCCGAACCTGGTGACCGCGGTCCGCACCCCTGACGAAGACGGCTACGAGGCCGTTCAGGTCGGCTTCGGCACCGCGAAGTCGAGCCGCACGAACAGGGCCCACTCGGGCACCTTCGCCAAGGTCGACGCCCCGCCCCGCAGGCACCTCAAGGAGCTTCGCGGCGTTTCGGGCGAGGTCGGCGGCACCATCGGCGCCGACGTCTTCGAGGTCGGTGACAGGGTCCACGTTAGCTCCACCTCCAAGGGAAAGGGCTTCCAGGGCACCGTCAAGCGCCACGGCTTCGGTCGTGGCCCGGTGAGCCACGGCTCGCACAACGTGCGGGCCCCCGGTTCGGCGGGTGCTTCGGCCGACCCGGCCCGTATCTTCAAGGGCCAGAAGATGCCCGGGCAGATGGGCAACAAGACGGCGACCGTGCGCAACCTCGAGGTCGTCGCGGTCGACGCCGAGAAGGGCGAGCTGTGGGTCCGGGGCGGCGTCCCGGGCGGCAGGAACGCCGTTGTGAAGATCAGAAAGGCGGGTGAGTAGGATGGCGCAGGCGCACCTCTTCGACGCCCGCAGCGGCAACAAGTCCTCGCTGGACCTCGAAGGCCCGCGCTTCGGCACGGAGCCGAACGAGCACGTGATCCACAGGGCCGTCGTCGCCGAGCTCGACAACCGGCGCGCGTACACGGCCCACACCAAGGGCCGCAGCGACGTCCGGGGCTCGGGCGCGAAGCTGTACCGGCAGAAGGGCACGGGCCGCGCCCGGGCGGGCGACGCCCAGTCCCCGACCCGCTACGGCGGCGGCACCTGGGGCGGCCCCAAGACCAAGCCGGCCCGCTACGGCAAGCGCATAAACCGCAAGGAAGCGAGGGCCGCCTTCGACGGCGCGCTCTCCGCCAAGGCCGCCGACGGCGAGGTCTACGTAGTCGACTCGCTCGCCTTCGAGAAGCCCTCCACCAAGCAGGCCAAAGAGCTGCTCGGGAACATGGGGGTCCAGGGGCCGGTGCTGGTGGTTCTTACGGAGGACGACGCGAACGCGGCGCTCTCTTTCAGGAACCTGCCGAAAGTCACGGTCACAGGGCCGCGCGAGTACGGGGTCTACGAGCTCTTGAGGGCGCGCGAGGTCGTTTTCTCGCGGGCGGCGTACTCCAAGCTCGCCGGGAACCGGGAGGAAGGGTAATGGATCCGCATCAGGTAATCATCCGTCCGGTCATCTCGGAGAGGAGCTACAACCTCATCGAGACGGAGGGGCAGTACACCTTCCAGGTAGACCGGCGGGCGAACAAGAACCAGATCAAACGCGCCGTGGAGGGGGCCTTCGACGTCAGCGTCGCGAGGGTCAACACGGTGAACGTCAAGAGCAAGCCCAAGCGTCAGGGCCTCACCAGGGGCCGGACGGCCGTGTGGAAGAAGGCCGTCGTGAAGCTGGCGCCGGGCGAGAGCATAGAGCTGTTCGAGGGAGTCTAGGATGCCTGCGAGACGTTACAAGCCGACGAGCGCTGGCCGCAGGAACTCCTCGGTCCTCACGCGCGACTCGGTTACCAGAGACAAGCCGGAGAAGAAGCTTACTACCAAGCTGCACAAGACCGGCGGCCGGAACAACAAGGGCCGCATAACGACCCGCCACATCGGCGGCGGCCACAAGCGGCGCTACCGCCTCATAGATTTCAAGCGGCGCAAGGACGGCGTGCCGGCGACGGTCGCCGCCATCGAGTACGACCCGAACCGCTCGGCCAACATAGCCTTGCTCCACTACCACGACGGCGAGAAGCGCTACATCCTCGCCCCGAGGAACCTGACCGTCGGCTCGCTCGTGATGAGCGGCCCCGACGCAGAGGTGGACGTCGGGAACACGCTGCCGCTGAACAGGATCCCGGTCGGCACCGTGGTCCACGCGGTCGAGCTAGAGCCTGGCCGCGGGGCCCAGATGGCCCGCAGCGCCGGGACGAGCGCCCAGCTCACGGCGCGCGAGGGGAGCCTGGTTACGCTCAGGCTGCCTAGCGGCGAGCGCCGCAGGGTCCGCTCCGAGTGCCGGGCGACCGTCGGGGTCGTCGGGAACCAGTCGCACCAGAATGTCCGGTGGGGCAAGGCCGGCCGGAAGCGCCACCTCGGGATCCGTCCCACGGTGCGTGGTACGGTCATGAACCCGGTCGACCACCCTCATGGTGGTGGCGAGGGCAAGAGCACGCCGGGTCGTGCGCCCGTCACGCCTTGGGGCAAGATCACCCAGGGGTCGCCGACCCGCAAGAAGCACAAGCGTTCGGACGCCATGATCGTGCGCCGGCGCAGGAAAGGAAGGAGGCGCTAGGTGACGCGCTCATCGAAAAAAGAGCCGTTCGTAGAGGAGCGCCTGATGGAGCGCATCCTCCGCATGAACGAGAACAACGAAAAGCGGATGCTCAAGACGTGGAGCCGGGCGTCTGTGGTCTACCCCGAGTTCGTCGGCCACACCATCGCCGTCCACGACGGGCGCAAGCACGTGCCCGTCTACTGCACGGAGTCGATGGTGGGCCACAAGCTCGGCGAGTTCGCCCCGACGCGGACCTTCCGCACCCACCTCAAGAGCGACCGGACCGCGAGGCGCCGATGAAGGCCGTCGCGAAGTTCGTCCGCATAGCCCCGCGCAAGGCGCGGCTGGTGGCCGACGAGGTCAGGGGCAAGAGTGTCCCCGAGGCCGTCACCACCCTGCAGTTCACCAACAAGCGGGCCGCCGGCATCGTCGGCGACGTCATAAAGAGCGCCGCCGCGAACGCGGAGCACAACGACGACGTCGCCATAGACGACCTGTTCGTGCGGGACGTCAGGGTGGACGAGGGGCCGACCATCAAGAGGTACAGGGCCCGCGCCATGGGGCGGGCGACCATGATCCGCAAGCGCACCAGCCACATAAGCGTCGTGCTTGGTGTCCCCGCCGGAGTCACGGTGGGCACGCCCGGAAGCGAGGACGAGGAGTAGTATGGGTCAGAAAGTACATCCAGAGGGCTTCCGCCTCGGCGTCAAGCGCAAGGGCGAGAAGGTAGATTTCAAGAGCAGCTGGTACTCGGACAGGGATTACGCCGCGTTGCTCGGCGAGGACCTCAAGATCCGGGAGCACATCGAGAAGAAGCTCACGCGGGCCGGCATAGCGGACGTCAAGATCCGCAAGGCCGCCGAGCAGGGCGAGGTCGCGGTGGACATCCACACCGCCCGCCCCGGCATCGTTATCGGCAAGGGCGGCAGCGAAGTGGACGCCCTGCGCAACGAGTTGGAGCGCCTCACCAAGAAGAAGGTCCAGGTCAACGTGCGCGAGGTCCCGCGGCCCGAGCTCAACGCCGCGCTCGTTGCGGAGTCCATCGCGGAGCAACTCGTGAGCCGGGCCGCGTTCCGGCGGACCATGAAGCGGGCCCTGACGAGTTCCATGCGGAGTGGGGCAGAGGGGGCCAGGATCCAGTGCGGCGGTCGTTTGGGCGGTATCGAGATGAGCCGTTCCGAGACCATCTCCGAGGGCCGGGTACCGCTCCATACTTTGGATGCGGACATAGATTACGGGTTCCGCGAGGCGAAGACGCAGATGGGCCAGATCGGGGTAAAGGTCTGGATCAACCACGGCGTTCACGACGAGCAGCCAGAAGCGATCAGGCGGTAGAGGGCGATGCTAGTACCGAAGAAGCTCAAGTACAGGAAGCCCCACAGGGGCAGGATGCGGGGCCAGGCCAAGGGCGGCACCGACGTGCAGTTCGGCGAGTATGGGCTGCAGGCGCTGGAGCCGGCCTGGATCAGCAACCGCCAGATAGAGGCGGCCCGTATCGCGATGACCAGGAAGATCAAGCGCGGAGGGAAGGTCTGGATCAACATCTTCCCCCACAAGCCCTTCACCAAGAAGGCCGCCGAGACCCGCATGGGCTCGGGCAAGGGCTCTCCCGAGGGCTACGTCGCCGTGGTCAAGCCGGGGCGCGTGATGTTCGAGATGAGCGGCGTGAACGAGGAGCTCGCGCGGGAGGCCATGAGCCTCGCCGCCCAGAAGCTCCCCATAAAAACCCGCTTCCTGGCGCGGGGGGGTGGACAGTAGATGAAGGTCGCGGAAGTGCGCGAGCTGGACGTAACGCAGCTTGAGAACCGCCTCGCCGAGACGCGGCGCGAGCTCTTCAACCTGCGCTTCCAGCACGCCACCGGGCAGTTGGAGAACACGGGACAGATCAAAGAGGTCCGCAAGAACATAGCCCGGATACTCACCGTCCTGAACCAGAAACAGCAGGAGAACGGATAGTGACTGAGGAAGAGAAAAACCAGAACGGGGCGCCCGAGGGTACCCCGGAGGGCGCAACCGAAGAGCGGCCTCCCGAGACGCCGCAGGACCTGATAGAGGGCGCCGAGAGCGGCGAGGCCGTAGAGGCCGGCCTGGACCTCGGTCCGGCCAAGGGCCCGGCGCTCGACCAGGACGAGGGCCAGATCCAGCACGACACCGAGCGCAACCGCCGCAAGGAACGGGTCGGCCTGGTCGTTTCCGACGCCCCGGAGAAGACCGTTACGGTCGCGGTGGAGGCGCTGGTGCGCCATCCGAAGTACAAGAAGCGCGTGCGCCGCTCCAAGAAGTTCATGGTGCACGACGAGGGCAACGAGGCCCGCATCGGGGACACGGTCAGGATCATCGAGACCCGCCCGATCTCTGCGCGCAAGCGCTGGCGGCTGGCAAACATCGTTTCGAGGGCCGAGTAGTGATCCAGCAAGAATCCAGACTGAGGGTCGCGGACAACACGGGCGCCAGGAGTATTCTGACGATCCGGGTTCTCGGCGGCAGTAAAAGAAGGAATGCCGGGGTCGGCGACGTCATCGTGGCGACGGTCAAGGAGGCCACGCCAGGGGGTGCCGTCAAGAAGGGCGAGGTCGTGCGGGCCGTGGTGGTGCGAACGAAGAAGGAGACGCGCCGGGACGACGGCTCGTACATCCGCTTCGGCGAAAACGCCGGCGTCATCATCAACCAGGACGGGGCCCCGAGGGGGACCCGCATCTTCGGGCCGGTGGCGCGCGAGCTCAGAGAGAAGGGCTACACGAGGATCATCTCGCTGGCCCCGGAGGTGCTCTAGCTTATGGGTCTCAAGATAAAGCGCGGGGACACGGTCGTCGTGATCTCCGGCAAGGAGAAAGGCAAGCGCGGCGAGGTAAAAGAGGTTCAACCGAAGAAGAACCGCCTCGTCGTCGAGGGCGTCAACGAGCGCACGCGCCACGCGAGGCCGAGCCAGAACAACCAGCAGGGGCTCTTCACCTTCGACGCCCCGATAGACATCTCGAACGTGATGCTGGTCGACCCCGGAAGCGGGGAGCCGACGAAGGTCGGTTACCGGTTCACGGACTCGGGTGAGAAGATCCGGGTCGCCAGGAAGACCGGGAGGGACATCGATGGCTAGGCTAAAAGACAAGTACAGGGAAGAGATCGCCCCGGCCCTCAAGGAGCGGTTCGAGATCGAGAACCCCATGAGGATCCCGGGCCTCGAGAAGATCGTCGTCAACATGGGCGTCGGCGAGGCCGTGGTCAACAGCCGCGCGATGGACGGCGCGATGGAGGATCTGGCGAAGATCACCGGCCAGAAGCCCCAGCTCAGGCGGGCCCGCAAGAGCATCGCCGGGTTCAAGATCCGCGAGGGGATGCCGGTGGGTGCTCGGGTAACGCTTCGCAACGAGCGGATGTGGGAGTTCCTCGACAGGTTCATCTCCGTGGCCTTGCCGCGGGTGAGGGACTTTCGGGGGATCAACCCCAACAGCTTCGACGGGCGGGGCAATTACGCCATAGGTCTTCGGGAGCAGGTCATTTTCCCCGAGATCAGCTACGACGCCATAGACGCCACGCGGGGCCTTGACGTCGCGGTGGTGACGACGACCGAGAGCGACGAAGAGGCTCGGGAGCTTTTGCGGCTCTTAGGTATGCCCTTCAGGGAGAGTTAGAGATGACGAGGAAAGCGTTGCTGGCCAAGCAGCAGAAGCCGCAGAAGTTCAAGGTAAGGGAGTACAACCGGTGCCAGCGCTGCGGCCGGGCGCACGGTTACTACAGGAAGTTCGGGCTGTGCAGGATCTGCCTGCGCGAGCTGGCGCACGAGGGCAAGATCCCGGGCGTAACGAAAGCGAGTTGGTAGCAAGATGACGGTTACGGATCCGATAGCGGATTTCCTTACCCGCATCCGCAACGCCCACATGGCGAAGCAGGAAGTGGTGAGGATCCCGCACTCGAAGATGAAGGCGGAGATAGCGCGCATCCTCCAGCAGGAGGGCTACGTGCAGGAGGTCTCCGAGCAGGGCGCCGGCGTGGACAAGCGCCTCGTCATTAGCCTGAAGTACGGCCCCGACGGCCGTCGCGGCATAACGGGGCTCAGGCGCATGAGCCGTCCCGGCCGCCGGGTTTACCGCAAGCAGACGAACATACCCCGCGTGCTCGACGGGCTCGGAGTGGCGATCCTCTCGACCTCGCAGGGCGTCCTGACGGACCACCAGGCCAGGCGCCAGGGCATCGGCGGCGAAGTCCTGTGCTTCGTCTACTAGGGAGGTCGTAAGAGATGTCGAGAATCGGTAGGGCACCCGTAGAGGTCCCGAACGGCGTCAACGTCGAGCTCTCTGACCGGAGCATAAAGGTCACGGGCCCGAGGGGCGAGCTGACCGTGCCGATCGGTCGCGGCGTCAGGGTCGAGCAGGAGGACGGCAACCTCGTCGTCCAGCGAAACTCCGACGCGCCGCCGGACAGGGCGATGCACGGGCTTACCCGCTCCCTGCTCCACAACGCCGTAACGGGCGTGACGGACGGGTTCACCAGGACCCTGAACATCGCCGGCGTCGGTTACAGGGCCGCCTTGCAGGGGCGCGACGTGAACCTGCAGGTCGGGTATTCGCACCCCGTCGCCATCGCGCCGCGGGAGGGCATCGAGTTCGAGGTGCCGAACGCCACGACGATCATCGTGCGCGGAAACGACAAGCAGCAGGTAGGCCAGATGGCGGCGGAGATCCGGAAGGTTCGCCCGCCCGAGCCGTACAAGGGCAAGGGCATCCGCTACAGCGACGAGCAGGTCCGCCGCAAGGTCGGCAAGGCCGGCTAGCGAAGCTAGGAGGAAGCAATGGCAGTTCTTCAGAAGCGGGCCCACAGGGAGAAGCGGCGCAAGCGCGTCCGGCGCAAGCTCGCCGGCACCGCGAACCGCCCGCGCCTCTCGGTGTACCGCTCGAACGTGAACATCTACGCCCAGCTCATCGACGACGACGCGGCCCGCACGCTTGCCGCGGCCGACTCCCGCGAGGTGGGGGAGGCCGAGAACCGCACGGACGCGGCCCGCAAGGTCGGGGAGCTCATCGCGAGGAAGGCCAAAGAGGCCGGCATCGAGGTGGCGGTCTTCGACCGGGGCGGGAACAAGTACCACGGCCGCGTCGCGGCGCTCGCTGAGGGCGCCCGCGAGGCCGGACTAAAGCTCTAACCAGGAGGAAGTTTTGGGTCGAGGCAGAGGAAATAACAGGGGCGGCGCGCCGGGTGGACCCGGTCGTGGCGGCGGCCCGGCTGGTCCCGGCGGCCAGGGCGGCCGCGGTGGCGGCCCCGGCGGCCGTGGCGGCAGGGACAACCGTGGCGGCGGAGGCCGTGGCGGGCGTGGGCAGCGCGACAGCGAGTTCCAGGACAGGGTCGTCGAGATCCGTCGCGTCGCCAAGGTCGTCAAGGGCGGCAGGCGCTTCAACTTCAGCGCGCTCGTCGTCGTAGGCGACGGCAAGGGGAGGGTAGGCGCCGGGCTCGGCAAGGCCAACACCGTGCCGGCCGCCATCCAGAAGGGACAGGAGCGCGCCAAGCGGAACATGTTCCAGGTGGCCATGCGCAACACCACCATCCCGCACGAGGTCATCGGCAAGTTCGAGAGTTCGGACGTGCTGCTCAAGCCGGCCTCCGAGGGTACGGGGGTTATCGCGGGCGGCGGGGTTCGGGCGGTCTTGGAGCTCGCCGGGATCAAGGACGTCTTGACGAAGGCGCTCGGTTCTACGACTTCCGTGAACCTTGTCCAGGCCACGGTCGAGGGGCTTCAGAGGCTCCGCACCAAGGCCGACATCGAGCAGGCGCGGGGGGTGAAGATCACGTCATGAGCCCCCTGAAGGTTACACAGATGAAGAGCGTTATCGGTCAGAAGGGCGACCAGAAGCGTACGGTCAAGGCCCTGGGCCTGAAGCGGATCAGGCACTCGCGCGTCCACGGGGACACGCCCCAGATCAGGGGCATGCTCCACAAGGTGCGCCACCTGGTCCACGTCGAGGAGGTGGACGAATAATGAGGCTCAACGACATCTCCCCGGCCCCCGGTTCTACGCGCGGACGCAAGCGCGTCGGGCGCGGCACGGGCTCGGGGCACGGCAAGACCAGCGGCCGCGGCCACAAGGGCGCGGGCTCCCGCTCCGGCGCCTCCACCCACGCCGCCTACGAGGGCGGCCAGATGCCGCTGCAGCGGCGCCTGCCGCGCCTCAAGGGCGAGGCCAGGGGACGGCACACGGTCGCCCGCCCGGTCAACTACGCGCCGGTCAACATCTCGGACCTCGAGGGGGTCTCCGGTGATACGATAGGGCCGGACGAGCTGCGGGCCGCCGGGCTCGTCAGGAAGAAGGCCAAGCTCGTCAAGATCCTCGGCAACGGCGAGATCGGGCGGGCCGTCACGGTCAGGGCCCACGCCTTCTCCGAGACGGCGAAGGGCAAGATAGAGGCTGGCGGCGGAAGCGTCGAGGTACTGGAGCGCTAAGATGTTGGGATCCCTTGCCAACGCCTGGAAAGTCCCGGAGCTTCGCCAGAGGCTCCTGTTCACGGCCATGATCCTGGCCCTCTACAGGCTCGGCGCGTACATACCCCTGCCCGGGATCGACCCGACGGTGTTGAGCGGGGCGGGACCCGGGGGCAACAGCGCCGTGGCGGGGCTCTTCGGGGCCTTCACCGGCGGGGCCTTCAACAACTTCGCGATCTTCTCGCTCGGTATCATGCCGTACATCACCGCGGCCATCGTCATGCAGCTGATGACGGTGGCGATCCCGCGGTTGCAGGAGCTTTCCAAGGAGGGCGAGGCCGGGCAGCAGAAGATCACGCAGTACACCCGTTACTTTACGCTGGCGCTCGCCCTGATCCAATCGACCGCCATGGTCTTCTATTTCAGGGCTCCCGCCGGCGGGAGCGCGCTCGCGGGGGCCGGCGTCCTGGATCTCGTCGTCGTCATCTTCACCCTGACGACGGGCGTGATGCTCACCATGTGGATGGGCGAGCTCATAAGCCAGCGGGGCCTCGGAAACGGGATCTCCCTGATAATCACCGCGTCGATCCTTTCGCAGGCTCCCTTCGCGATCCGGTCTCTCATAGAGAACGGCAGCATCCTGGTGATGGTGATCCTCGCCTTGCTGGCGGTCATGATCATCGCCGCCATCGTGTTCGTGAACGAGGGGCAGCGGAGAATACCCATCACCTACGCCAAGCGGCAGGTCGGGCGCAGGATGAGCCAGGGCGGGACGACGTACCTGCCCCTGAAGGTGAACATGGCGGGGGTCATCCCGATCATCTTCGCCTCCTCGCTGCTCCTGTTCCCCGTGATCCTGGCCGAGTTCGCAGGCGGCGGCAACCCGGACTCGTTCCTGAGCCGGCTCGCGGGCTTCTTCGACACGGACGGGGCACCGTACCTCTTCCTGTACGCGCTCTTGATCATCATGTTCACGTACTTCTACACGGCGGTCCAGTTCAACCCCGTCGAGCACGCGGACAACCTGAAGAAGAGCGGCGGGTACGTGCCGGGCATCAGGCCGGGGCAGCAGACGGCGCTTTACCTGAACAACGTGCTTACCAGGATCACGCTCTTCGGGGCGGTCTTCCTGGCGCTGGTGGCGATCGTTCCGTACATCATCTCGCCGCTTCTGGGCCTCGGGCAGACTATCCTGCTCGGCGGCACCTCGATGCTGATCGTGGTCGGCGTCTCGCTGGACACGGTCCGCCAGCTCGAAAGCCAGCTCATGATGCGCAACTACGAAGGGTTCTTGAAGAAACGATGAAGATCATTCTTTTGGGCCCCCAGGGGGCCGGTAAGGGCACGCAGGCGCAACGCCTCTCTCAGAGAACCGGGGCCAAGCACATCTCCACCGGGGACATCGTCCGGGCCGAGATAAAGTCGGGCTCGGAGCTCGGCCAGAAGGTGCAGGACTTCAACGACCGCGGCGAGCTGGTCCCCGACGAGATCATCGTCGAGATGGCGAAGCCGTACCTGGACGACGCGGACGCCTGGCTGCTCGACGGCTTCCCCCGCAACGAGGCCCAGGCCAAAGCCCTGGACGACGCCCTCAAGGACCTCGGCATCGAGCTGGACGCGGCCGTCGCCCTGGAAGCCCCGGACGACGATCTCGTCCAGAGGCTCTCGGGCCGCCGGACGAGCGACGCGACGGGCCGGGTCTACCACGTCGAGCACGACCCGCCGCCGGAGAACAGCGACGAAGATCCGGGGCCGTTCGTGCAGCGCAAGGACGACACCGAAGAGGCGATCCGGCGACGCCTGGACATCTACCACGAGCAGACGGAGCCGCTGAAGGACTACTACGCCGAGCGGGGCCTGCTCACCACCGTCGACGCGAGGCAGTCCATCGACGAGGTAACGGAGGAGATCCTGGCGGCCGTCGGCGAGGGGCGGGCTTGATCGTCCGCAAGAGCAAGACGGAGCTTATGGCCATGGAGGAGGGCGGCAGGATCACGGCCGCCTGCCTGAAGATGCTCGCCGAGAACGCCCGACCAGGCGTTACGACCGGCGACCTCGACAGGATGGCCGAGGACTTTATCCGCTCCCACGGCGGCACCCCCGAGTTCAAGGGCTACCCGGGCGGTCCCGGAGCTCCCGACTTTCCAGGCTCCATCTGCGCCTCCCCGAACGCCATGATCGTCCACGGCATCCCCGGCTCCTACCGCCTGGAAGAGGGCGACATACTCTCCATCGACGTCGGCGTCCGCTACAAGGGCTTCGTCACCGACTCGGCCACCACGGTCGCCGTCGGCGAGGTGCCCGAGGAGACGCGCGGGCTGCTGGAGGTCACGCAAGAGTGCCTGGCGGCCGCGACCGAGCAGATGCGGGCCGGTAACAGGCTCGGGGACGTCGGGCACGCGATACAGTCCGTCGCCGAGGCGCGGGGCTACGGGGTGGTCCGCGACCTGGTTTCGCACGGGGTCGGACGGGACATGCACGAGGACCCGCAGATACCGAACTACGGTGAGAAGGGGACGGGGGTCAGGCTCCAGCCAGGCATGACGTTCGCTATAGAGCCCATGATCACGCTCGGCGACTACGCGATAGACCTCGACGAGGGCGACAGGTGGTCGATCTACACCGCCGACCGCTCGCTCTCGGCCCACTTCGAGCACACCATCGCCGTGACGGAGAACGGCCCCTGGGTGTTGACCGAAAACGGGGGGTCTGGCGGGTAGAAAGGCCGGATTCGCGGTGTGAGAGGCCGCATCAGCGTGATAAGATATCCGTTTGGCTCCAATCATTTTGTAACTACTTGGAAAGAGGAGGTCCTTGGCCAAGGAAGACGTCATAGAGGTCGAAGGCGCCGTCACCGAGGCGCTGCCGAACACGCAGTTCCGTGTCGAGCTCGACAACGGGCACAACGTGTTGGCGCACATCTCCGGGAAGATGCGGATGAACTACATCCGGATACTTCCGGGCGATCGGGTGAAGGTGGAGTTGAGCCCCTACGACTTGAGCCGGGGACGCATCACTTACAGGTTCAGGACGTAAGAACAGAGACGGGAGACGGTTGTGAAAGTACGGGCGAGCGTGAAGCCTATGTGCGAGAGGTGCAAGGTTATACGCCGCCGGGGAGTGGTCAGGGTGATCTGCCCCAACCCCCGGCACAAGCAGAGGCAGGGATAACATGGCACGAGTAGCAGGCGTAGACCTGCCGCGCGAGAAGCGGGTCGAGATAGGCCTCACATACGTCTTCGGCGTCGGCCGCTCGACGGCGAAGAAGATCTGCCGCGAGACGGAGGTCGACCCGAACACGAAGGTCAGGGATCTGGCCGAGGGCGAGGTCGGCAAGATCCGGGCCTACATCGACCAGAACCTCGAGGTCGAGGGCGACCTTCGGCGGGAGAACACCCAGAACATCAGGCGGCTAATCGAGATTGGCACCTACAGGGGCATCCGGCACCGCAGGGGTCTCCCGGTGCGCGGCCAGCGGACGAAGACGAACGCCCGCCAGCGCAAGGGACCGAAGCCGTCCATCGGCGGAAGAAAGAGGGCCAGGTAAATGGGTAGGCAGAGGCAGCAGCGCAGGGGCAACCAGCGCGGCGCGAGCCGGCAGCGGCGCAAGGTGCGCCGCAACGTCACGACCGGCATCGTCCACATAAAGAGCTCCTTCAACAACACCATCGTCTCCGTGAGCGACCAGGAGGGCAACGTCATAGCCTGGGAGTCTGCGGGCTCGCTCGGCTTCAAGGGAAGCCGCAAGAGCACGCCCTACGCGGCCCAGATGACGGCCGAGTCCTGCGCGAACAAGGCGATGGACCAGGGTGTGAGGCGCGTGGACATAGAGGTCAAGGGCCACGGCTCGGGCCGGGACATGGCCGCCAGGACCTTCCAGTCCATGGGTGTTGAGGTCCTCGGTATCAGGGACGTGACGGGCCAGCCGCACAACGGTTGCCGGCCGCCCAAGAGGCGCAGGGGGTAGTTAGAGATGGCCAGATACACGGGACCGAGGGGCCGGCGCGACCGGCGGGCGGGGGTAATGCTCTCGTCGATGCGGAAGAACCCGCTCGAAAAGAAGCCGTATCCCCCCGGCGAGCACGGCCGGGGCCGCCAGAGGCAGACGGAGTACGGGATGCGGCTCTTGGAGAAGCAGAAGGCCCGCTGGTACTACGGGGTCTCCGAGAAGCAGTTCAGGAAGGCCTACGACAAGGCGACCAGGATGCAGGGCGTCTCGGGCGAGAACCTCTTGAGGCTCATGGAGCTCCGGATGGACAACGTCGTCTTCCGGATGGGCTTCGCGAGCAGCAGGCCGCAGGCCCGCCAGCTCGTCGTCCACGGCCACTTCCTCCTCAACGGCCGCAAGCACAACATCCCGTCCGCGATACTCAAGCCGGGCGACGTGGTGTCGATCAGGGAGAAGAGCCGCAACCTGGAGCCCATACAGGGCGCCGTCGAGAACGTGGTGGCGGTCCCGGCCTGGCTCGAGGCCGACCACGACAACTTCACGGGCAGGCTGCTCCACACGCCGGGGCGCGACGAGATCGACACGCCCGTCGAAGAGCAGCTCATCATCGAGTTCTACAGCCGTTAACGCAAGTTTCCTTTAGCAGGTGGTTTTTTGACGATGTTGGACATAGCACCGCCCCGTTTCAGGGTGGAAGAAGAAGAGGGCCAGCGCGGCACCTTTGTCGCCGAGCCGCTCCCGAGGGGTCTCGGCCACACCATAGGCAATAGCCTTCGGCGCGTGATGCTCAGCGGGCTCACGGGCGCCGCGGTCACCAAGATAAGGGTCGAGGGCGTCAGCCACGAGTTCTCGACGATCCCCGGGGTCAAAGAGGATGTGGTCGACATCATCCTCAACATCAAGGGGCTCAAGTTCAAGCTGGAGCGCGACGAGCCCATCGAGCTCCAGATCCAGAAAGACGGACCCGGCGAGGTGACCGCCGCCGACATCGAGCTCAAGGCCGATGTCGAGGTCGTAGACCCTTCGGTCTACATAGCGAGCGTCTCCTCCGGCGGGCACCTCGACATGCGCCTGACCGTCGAGCGGGGCCAGGGCTACCGCAGGGCGGAGGGCAACAAGAGCGACGCCGACCCGATAGGGGTCATCGCCGTCGACTCGCTGTTCTCGCCGGTCCAGCGCGTGAACTACTCCGTCACGGAGACCCGCGCCGGCGCCCGCGCCGACCTCGACTCGCTTCGGATGGAGGTCTTCACCGACGGCCGCGTCGAGCCGCAGGAGGCCGTGCAGGACGCCTCCAAGCAGCTCATGGACTACCTCGGGCTGTTCACGGACGGCTACCAGGTGCAGGGCGCCGTCGACAGCAGGCAGCGCGGCGGCCGGGCGGTTATTCAGGACGAGCGGCCGGTCGAGGACCTGGAGCTCACGGTCCGTTCGTACAACTGCCTCAAGCGCGAGGGTGTCGACACCATCGGGCAGCTCGCGACGATGACCGAGGAAGAGCTGATGAACATCCGCAACCTCGGGATGAAGAGCGTCGACGAGATCCGCTCCAAGCTTCTGGAGTACGGCTATTCTCTGGAGAGCGAGGGTCTAGATGAGGCACGCTAGGAGGGGCCGCAAGCTCGGCCGCGAGGCCCAGCACCGCAAGGCCATGCTCGGCACGATGGCCGGCCAGGTCATAACCCACGGCCGCATAAAGACCACGGCCCCCAAGGCCAAGGAGCTGCGCGGCGTCGTGGACAAGCTCATAAACACCGCGAAGAAGGACGACCTCCACGCGCGTAGGCAGGCGGTCAAGGTCCTCAAGGACAAGACCGTCGTCCGCAGGCTCTTCGAGGACGTCGCCCCCGACCTCGACGGCCGCACCTCGGGCTACACCCGCATCCTGAAGCTCGGCCCGCGCCTCGGTGACGGCGCCGAGAACGTCTACCTGGAGCTCGTCAACTACAGGGCCGAGTAGCCGGTATTTCGTAGTCCGGGGAGGGCCGCGTGCGGTTCGCGCTCAACGTACCCAACTTCGGCGAGTACGGGGACGCGCGGGTGCTGGCGGGGCTCGCCCGCGAGGCCGAGGAGTGCGGCTGGGACGGTTTCTTCGTCTGGGACCACATCGCCTGGGAGGGCGCCGCCCACTACGCGGACCCCTGGATCTCGCTCGCGGCCATCGCGGTCGAGACGAACACTATCAGGATCGGGCCGATGGTCACCCCGCTGCCCCGGCGCCGGCCCTGGAAGGTGGCCCACGAGGCCGCGACCCTGGACCGCCTCTCCGAGGGGCGCCTGACTTTAGGCGTCGGCCTCGGCGGGCGCGAGCGGGAGTTCGGCTTCTTCGACGAGGAGCCGGACCCCAAACGCCGGGCCGCGATGCTCGACGAAGGACTCGAAATTCTGACGAAGATGTGGGAAGCGGAACCCTTCACGCACCGGGGTACGCACTACGAGATCACCGAAGCCCACCTCACGCCCCCGCCCGCCCAGCGTCCGCGCATCCCGGTCTGGATCGCCGGAACCTGGCCGCGCAAAAAACCGTTCCTTCGCGCCCTGCGCTGGGACGGTTACGCCCCGGTCGGGAAGGCCGGGTCCCCTCTGACCCCGGAAGACGTCCGCGAGATGAGCGGCTTCGTGTCCGACCAACGCGGCGGAGACCGGCCTTTCGACATCAGGGTCACGGGCTCCACGAACGGCGAGAGCTCCGACGAGGCCCGCCGGAAGGCGGCGCGGTTCGCGGAGGCCGGGGCGACGTGGTGGGACGAAAACCTCCCGCCCTCGGGCATGTCGCTGGAGGAGGCGCGCGAACGCGTCAGGCTCGGTCCCCCGGACTTTGGCTGATCCCACCTCCATCTCCTGCGAGCACCTGACCTACTCCTACCCGGGCGCGGCCCCCGCGCTCTCGGGCGTGACTTTCGAGGTCCGGGCCGGCGAGTACGTAGGCGTCGTCGGCCCCAACGGCGGCGGCAAATCCACCCTCCTGCGCCTCCTGAACGGCCTGCTGGCCGCGGACTCCGGGCGAGTACGCGTCGCGGGTTTCGACCCTGCTACCGAGCCGTTCGAGGTGCGGCGCAGGGCCGGCGTGCTCTTCCAGAACCCGGATAATGGGCTGGTCGCGCCCTTCGTCGAGGACGACGTCGCGTTCGGGCTGGAGAACCTCGGTGTGGAGCGGGCCGAGATGCGCGAGCGCGTGGGCGAGGCCATAAGGGCCGTGGGCCTGGCCGGGTACGAGCGGCGGGAGCCCCACACGTTATCCGGCGGGGAGAAGCAGCGGGTGGCGCTCGCGGGGCTTCTGGCGGTCGGGCCGGAGATCCTGCTCCTAGACGAACCGACGGCCATGCTCGACCCCCCGGGCCGGCGCGAGGTGCTGGAACGGGTCCGGGATCTCCGGTCTTCGAGAACCGTCCTGCACGTAACGCACCACCTCGAAGAGCTCTTCGACGCCGACCGGGTGCTCGTCCTGAACGGCGGCAGGCTCGTGGCCGACGCCGCGCCGGAGAAACTGTTCTCCGACGCAGGCCTCCTGCGCGAGAACCGCCTCGCGCTTCCGACGGTGCCGCGGCTCGCGGCCGACCTCGGCCTGCCGTTCTGCCGGACACCGGGGGAGTTGGCCGAAGCTGTCATCCACAAGACCAGGGACGGCTCCGGGGTGGAGGCGCGGTGAGGATCGAGCTCCGGGAAGTGCGCCACGTCTACTCTCCGGGGACGCCCTTCGCGGTCGAGGCGCTCGGGGGTGTTTCCCTGACGGTCGAACCGGGGGAGGTGCTGGGCGTGATCGGGGGCACGGGCTCGGGCAAGAGCACCCTCGTCCAGCACCTGAACCTGCTCCTTCTTCCCACCGCGGGGGAGGTCCTGGTCGACGGCGAGAGCGCCATCTCGATGAACCGGACAACGCTCCGGCGTCGGGTCGGACTCGTCTTCCAGAACCCGGAGCAGGGCCTCTTCGCCCCAACGGTCGAAGAAGACGTGGCATTCGCTCCCCGGAGACTCGGGTTGGCCGAAGACGAGGTGCTAGAACGCGTCCGCGAGACGCTTGGTTTGCTGGATGCCGGGCACCTCGCGGGGCGTTCTCCCTTCGCGCTCTCCGGCGGGGAGCGGCGGCGGGTCGCCATAGCCGGGGTGCTCGCCATGGGCCCCGAGGTACTCGTCCTCGACGAGCCGACGGCGGGTCTCGACCCGACCGCCCGGGCCGACCTCATGGGCCTCGTCGGACGCCTGAAGGACTCGGGCGTGACCGTCGTCTTCGTCTCCCACGACCTCGACGAGGTGGCCGAGGTCGCGGACCGGATCTGCGTGCTCGATAGGGGAAAGGTCAAGGCGTTAGGAAAGCCGGCCGACGTCTTCTACGATGATCCCTCGCTGGCGCCTGCGACCGTGCGCGTCGCCGCGATGGTGGGAGAGAGGCGTTCCGGTATCGGGAGGCCGGTGCGTTACGCGGAGGCGCTCGCGGCCCTGCGGGGATTGATGGGGGAGGTTCCGTGACGGCAGTTCGGGGCGTCGGGCAGTTCTACCCCGTTGGTTCGCCCCTGCACGCGCTCGACCCAAGGGCGAAGGTGGTGGCGACGGCCGTCCTGGTGGCCGGGCTCTTCTTCGTCGACTCCGCGGCCGGGTTTCTGGTGGCCGGGACCGTCACGGCGTTGCTCGTCGCGGTGAGCCGGGTGCCGCTTCGGGCTTTCGTCGGCCTTCTGCGGCCCGTGGCGTTCATAGTGGCGCTCACGTTCTTGTTTCAGGTCCTCTTTCTGCGGGAGGGGGCGACGCTCTTTCAGTGGGGGTTCGTGGAGGTGCACGAGGGAGGGTTGAGGATGGGCTTGCTGCTCGCGGCCCGGCTCCTGATCCTGGTGACCACGGCGGGCCTGTTGACGGCGACGACGGCCCCGGTCGCGCTCACCGACGGCATAGAAGACCTTCTATCTCCGTTGAAGAGGCTGCGTTTTCCGGCCCACGAGGTCGCGATGATGATGACCATAGCCCTGCGCTTCATCCCGACGCTCGGGCAGGAGGCGCAGAAGATCTCCCGCGCCCAGGCCGCCCGCGGCGCGGACTTCACGAGCGGCGGACCCATCGCCCGCGCCAAATCCTTCGTCCCGATTCTGGTCCCCCTGACCGTCGGGGCCTTCCGGCGGGCCGACGAGCTGGCCGAGGCGATGGAGAGCCGCGGCTACCGGGGCGGCCGGGGCCGTGTCCGCTACCGCGAGCTCAGCTTCCGTGTCCGGGACGCCCTGGCGCTCGTTCTCGCGGTCCTCGCGGTCGGGACCGCGGCGCTCCTGTGAAGCTCGCCGGCCTCGTCGAGTACGACGGCGCCCGTTTCGCCGGATGGGCCGCCCAGCCCGACCGCAGGACCGTCGAGGGCGAGCTCTCAAGAGCCCTGCGCACCGTCCTGCGGCAGCCCATAAAGCTCTCCGTCGCGGGACGCACCGACGCGGGCGTACACGCGGACGGGCAGGTAGTCTCTTTCGTCGCCGAGACGGAACTTTCCCCTTCGCTGATCGCCTACAAGGCGACGGCCGTGCTGCCCGAGGACGTGGCGCTCAGGCGGTGCGTCGCCGTTCCCGAGACGTTCGACGCCCGTCGGGACGCGAGGAGCAGGGGCTACGAATACAGGCTGGTCAACGATGAGATCCGGTCCCCCCTGCGGCGCCTGCGGGCCGCCTACGAGCCGCGCGAGCTCGACTTCGGACTCTTGAAGGAGGCCGGGGAGATGGTCGGGGGCGTCCACGACTTCAGCGCCTTTACGCCTTCCAAGGGCTACCACGTGCGGTTCGAGCGGGTGGTCGCGGAGTCGGGCTGGACGAGGGAGGGGGATCTCCTCCTGTACCGCATCAGCGCCGACTCGTTCCTGTACGGTATGGTCAGAACACTAGTCGGCACCATGCGGGAGGTGGCGCTGGGGAAGCGTGATCGCGGGAGCTTCGAGGCGCTGCTCTCCGGTGGGCGACGCACGGAGGCCGGCCCCGCAGCACCGGCCCGGGGACTGACCCTCGTAAACGTCGGGTACGAAAAAGATCTCTGGAGGTAGAGATGGACGGGGACAGCACGCGCGAGCTATTGAAGAACATAGACGCCTACGTCGCGGATCTCTATGCGCCCGCTGACGAGGCGCTCACGGCGGCTTTGCGGGAGTCCGAAAGGGCCGGGCTTCCGCAGATAAACGTGTCGGCGAGCGAGGGTAAGCTCCTTCAGATGCTCGTCGAGATCTCCGGCTCCCGGCGCGCGCTTGAGATCGGGACGCTCGGCGGTTACAGCGCCATCCACTTCGCCCGCGCCCTGCCCGATGACGGGCGCCTGATCTCGCTGGAGCTAGAAGAACGCCACGCCGAGGTCGCCCGCCGGAACATCGAGCGGGCCGGCCTGTCGGAGAGGGTCGAGATCCGGGTTGGCGACGCCCGCGACGCGCTCGCGGGTCTCGTCGAGAACGGAGAAGGCCCGTTCGATTTGATCTTTATAGACGCGGACAAGGAAGGCTACCCGGAATACCTCGACTGGTCCATGCGCCTCTCCCGGCCGGGCACCCTCATCCTCGGCGACAACGCCATCCGCGGGGGAAGCGTTATGGACCCGGACGATCCTTCTTCCCGCGCTATGCGCGAGTTCAACGAGAAGCTGGCGAAAGATCCGCGCCTCTCGGCCCTGGTCCTGCCCCTGATCCGGGACCGCATAGACGGCCTCGCGATAGCCCGGGTCCTGGAACCGTAGGGACAGCCCGGGATTCGTAAAGCCGTCAGCTCTCGGCCATCGGCTTTCAGCCAGGAGCAAAAAAGCCGATGGCCGAGAGCGTAAGCCGCCAGGCCGAAGCGGGCTGATCGCTGACGGCACGGTTTTCGGAAGCAATCAGCTTCCGAAAACCGCTTTAGGGTACTGTCTCGCCGGTGAAGGCCGGGTTGGCAAGGGGGCTCCGGCCCCTTTTCTACCCGGGGGGTAAGGCTTCCTTGTTCCCCGGAATTTGGCGCAGCGCGCGGATCGCGGACGCGACGACGAAGCAGGCGGTGCAGGCGAGGACGATGGCGGCGCCCGAGGCGACGTCGAGGTAGTAGGAGGCGTAGAGGCCGGTTACGCTGGAGACCACGGCGATGGAGGCCGAGATCGCCATCATGCGGGGGAGGCTCTTCGTCAGTAGGGATGCGGCCGCGGCCGGGGTTATGAGGAGGGCGCTGATCAGGACTACCCCAACGGCCTGTATCCCCGCCACTACCGTGAGCGAGAGCAGGACCAATAGCCCGTAACGCACCGTGTCTGCGCTGAGGCCGATGGCCCTGGCGTGCACCGGGTCGAACGAGGTCAACTCGAGCTCTTTGTGGAAGAGGTAGATCGCGGCGAGCACGGCCAGGGCGAGGACCGAGATCAGGGCCACGTCCGATGGGGTTATGCCGAGGATGTTGCCGAAGAGCATGTGCGAGAAGTCCCTGAACGAATCGGCCGTGCTCATGAGCAGCACGCCGAGGGCGAACATGCCGGTGAACGTTATGCCGATGGCTGTGTCCTCCCTGACCGTACCCCGCCGCGAGAGCCACCCGATGCCGAGCGCGGTCGCCACCCCGGCCACGACCGCCCCGCCGAGCAGGTTCAGGCCGAGCAGGTACGCCGAGACGAGTCCCGGCAGTACGGTGTGCGCCAGCGCGTCCCCGATGAAGGCCATGCTTCGCAGGACCACGTAGACCCCGAGCACCGCGCACGTCACGCCCACGAGCACGGCGGCGAGCAGGCCCGTGCGCATGAACGAGAACTGCAGCGGCTCCAGCAGCCAACCCACTAACCCGCAGCCCCCCGTCCGACCGGCAGCCCGACGAACGCGCCGGGTTCCGGTTCCGCTTCGCGGCCCTCCCTGAGGTAGATCGCCCCGTCGAACTCCGAGGCGAGGCTGGCGAGGTCGTGGGTGGCCACGATGGTTGTCTTCCCGGCCTGCCTGAGGCCGGAGAGGACCTCCGATATGGTCTCGCGCGTGCGGGCGTCGACGGCGTTGAGGGGCTCGTCCAGGAGCAGCAGGTCCCCCTCCTGGACGAGCGCCCGGGCGAGCAGCGCGCGCTGCTGCTGGCCGCCGGAGAGCTGGCCGATCTGACGCCCCGCCAGGTGGGACAACCCGAGCTTATCCAGGACGTCGGCCACGATCTCTCTGTCCTCTTGTCCGGGTCGCCGGAGCCAGCCGAGGTGGACGTAGCGACCGCTCGTCACGAGCTTTCTTACGCTTATCGGGAACCGCCAGTCCACCTCGCCGCGTTGCGGCAGGTAGGCGACCCTGTGGTGGCACGCGCCGATCGGGTTACCGTAGACTCGGACCTCGCCCGAATACACGGGCAGCAGGCCGGCCACGGCCTTGAGCAGGGTGGACTTGCCCGAGCCGTTCGGCCCCACGAGCGCCACCCGCGTCCCCGCCGGAACTCGTAGGCTGACCCCCCGCAACGCGAGCCCGGAAGACCCCGCGTACCCGGCCTCCACCGACCGCGTCAGAAGCGCCGGGGCACCGGGCACGGGGTCCACGTGCCGCCGCCCGCCGTATGCGAGGAGCGGATAGCTCACCCGCCGAGCGCCCCGGAGATCGTCCTCGCGTTGTGGCGGACCATCCCGACGTAGGTTCCGGCGCCGCTGCCCAGCTCGCCGAGCGCGTCGGTGTAGAGCGTCGGGGCCAACTCCACCCCGGCCTCGTCGGCTATGTTCTGCATGACCGTCGGGTTGGAGACGTTCTCGGCGAAGATGGCGGGCACCCCCGATCTCTCGATCTCCCGAACGAGCCCTGCCGTCTCGCCGGCCGACGGGTCAGAGGTCTCCGTAGAGACTGAAGCCAGGGCCGTGTCCACCTCGAAGCCGTAGCGCTCCGCGAAGTAGCCGAAGGTGTCGTGGGAGGTGAAGAGCGTGCGGTTCTCACCGGGGATGGAGTCCACGAGATCCGTCACCCCGGCGTCCAGGTCTTCGAGCTCGGAGATGTACCTTTCGGCGTTGGACCGGTAGGCGCCGGCGTTGCCCGGGTCGGCCTCGACGAGCGTATCCCGGATCTCCTCAACCATCACCACCGCGTTCGTCGGGTCGTGCCAGACGTGCGGGTCGTACTCCCCGTGCTCTTCTTCCGTCTCGTGTTCTTCGGCGTGTTCGTCTTCTGCCTCGTGACCATGCTCCTCTCCGGCGATGGGCAGGGGATCCAGGCCCCGAGTCACGACCGCGCGCTCCGCCCCGGAGCCCGAGGACTCGTACAGGTCGTCTAGCCACGTCTCGAACTCCAGGCCGTTCTCGAACACGATGTCGGCCTCCGCCAACTCGGCGTTGTCCGACGGGGCGGGCTCGAAGGTGTGGGCGTCGCTGTTTGGCCCCACCAGGGTCGTCGACTCCACGCCCTCACCGCCGACGTTTTCGACCAGGTCCCCAAGAATGCTGTACGTGGCAACCACCCTGACGGCGCCGCCCGCCGAATCCTCCCGCTGGCTACCCCCGCAGGACGCTAGCAAGGGGACGAGCAACGCGCCAACCACCACCGTTGCGATTCTGCCAAAGTTCATGCCGCCCCTCCCGATCCATCTCCAACCGCGGCCGGAGTTATGTCCGACGAGCGATGTAACAGGACAAATGATACCCGGTTATCAGAAAAAATGAAAGCGTGTTATCGATAAGCGATGGAGACGGCCTGGATCTACGCGGCGATCAGGTTCGAGCGAGGGCGTCTGGTGGATAATCGGGTGGCGATACGGGTGTTTTTCGTCGGTGGGTTGGGTAGGGCGACGCCCGTCTCCGGCAGGTGGTGGTAGGATGGTCGCAGGCGTAGAGAGGGATGGCGTGATCGGGCGGTTTTTCGTGTGGGTCATCAGGGGCTATCAGAGGTTCGTATCGCCGCTGTTGCCGCCCTCTTGCAGGTTTACGCCTAGCTGTTCCAGGTACACCATCCAGGCGATCCAGAAGTACGGTCCTATCCGAGGAGGTGCGATGGGGGCGTGGCGCATACTCCGCTGCAACCCCTTCTCGAAAGGCGGGTACGACCCCGTGAAATGAGCGGGACGACGCGGATCGCCTCTTGCAGATGGTAATCCGGTATCTGTAGAGCCGTCCATCGGTGGATGGTATATTCCGAAGCGTGGGGAAGACGCGGAACACGAGGCAACGAAACGCCATTCTCAAGAGCATCCGGGATGCGGAGGGGCCGCTCTCGGTTGGGGAGATCCACGTCCGGTCGAGGACCGAGATACCCGGGCTTGGGATAGCCACCGTCTACCGGGCCGTCAAGGCGCTGCGCGAGGAGGGCGAGGTCGTGCTCGTGGAGTTGCCCGGCGAGGAGCCGCGTTACGAGCCCGTCGGCCGTGGGCACCACCACCATTTCCGGTGCCTCTCGTGCGATCAGACCTTCGATCTGGCGGGTTGTCCGGTGGGTATCCCCCGGGGGACGACGTTGCCTGGGGGGTTTACCGTCGAAGAGCACAAACTGACGCTCTACGGCCGTTGCTCCGACTGCGCTTAGAGGCATCAGGCCTCAGGTTTCAGGGGTGCGGTACGCGGACCGGAGCCGGGGGGCGCCGCCCACGATCGGGGACGGAATAGTGCGGAACGAGGCAACCGTTAGGGTCCTTGCCCACCACCCCTGAAACCTGAGGCCTGAAACCTCCTGTGTCTCAACCTCGGCGTCGACCGCCGTGCCCGGCGAGCGGCGCGGGGGCAACACGGGCGGCGATTGGGCTTATTCTCGATGTATGCTACTATTTGATCCGATCAGAGGCCTATTTATAGGGTAGTTCGTAAAACCTCCGGAGGATGATGAAGAGTTTCATGGCGCGGCCCCTCGAGGTCGAGCGGAAGTGGTACGTCGTTGACGCAGAGGGCAAGACCCTCGGGCGGCTTTCGACCGAGATCGCGCGGGTGTTGCGCGGCAAGCACAAGGCGCAGTACACGCCGCACGTGGACGTCGGCGACTTCGTGGTCGTGGTGAACGCCGAGAAGGTGGTGGTCACGGGCAGGAAGGCCGAGCAGAAGGTCTACCGGCGCCACTCGGGGTACCCGGGCGGGATGAAGGAGACCTCCTACGAGCAGATGCTCTCTCGCAAGCCGACGGAGGTGTTGCGCAAGGCCGTCTACGGGATGATGCCGAAGAGCCGGCTCTCCCGCCAGCAGTTCAAGAAGTTGAAACTCTACGCCGGTCCCGAGCATCCCCACGGTGCCCAGGACCCGCAGACGCTCGAGGTGGGATAAATGGCAGAGGCCCTTTACAGAGGAACGGGAAGGCGAAAGACCGCGGTGGCGAGGGTGCGGCTGCTTCCCGGGGACGGCAAGATCACGGTGAACGGCCGCGAGCTGGCCGAGTTCTTCCCCCGTCCGTCCTACCAGACTGCCGTAAGGTCCCCGCTCGAGCTTCTCGGTTCCGCGGGCCGCTACGACGTGGTCGCCAAGATCGAGGGCGGCGGCCTCACCGGGCAGGCCGAGGCTTTGCGCCACGGCATAGCCAGGGCGCTCGCGGAGGAGTCCCAGGAGTCGCGCGGCGAGCTCAAGGCCGCCGGGATGCTCACCAGGGACGATAGGGCCGTCGAGCGCAAGAAGTACGGCCTCAAGAAGGCCCGCAAGCGCCCGCAGTTCTCCAAGCGCTAGCGCCAAGCGGGGCGGGTCACCGGCGGGTTCCTTTCGCGTTGCGAAGGGGACCCGTCTCGCGTTCGAGAGGAGGCCGGTGTGCGGTCCCAGGAGAAGAGCGTGACGATAACCTACGAAGCGTTCGACGCGGGCCCGCACCTCTCCGGGGTGACCGGGATCTGCCGCTCGCTCGGGTGGGATAACTTCCGCTACGACCCTGACCTCACCCGGCGGTCCCTCACCGCGCCCGGGGTGACGGCGGTTGTCGCCGTGGCGCGTGATGCCGCCGAGGTCGTCGGGTTCGCCCAGGTCTTCGGCGACGGCGTGTTCCAGGCCCATCTGGGCCTGCTCGCGGTGGACGAGAAGTGGCGTCGCAGGGGTATCGGACGTGGGCTCGTGCGAGAGGCTTTCGCCAGAACCGGGGCGGAGCGCATGGACCTTATAGCGTCGGACGAGAGCCTGGGCTTCTACAGGTCTCTGCGGCACAGGGAGCAGGCCGGGTTCAGGGTCTACGCGGGCAGGGAGGAGGAAAGCTGAAAGAAAAAACCATCAGTTTCGGCACCGACGGGGTGCGCGGGGTCGCGAACAGGGACCTCACGCCCGAAGACGCCACGCGCCTCGGCCTCGCGGCGGCCCGCGCCTTCGGCGGCAGGATAGTCGTCGGGCGGGACACCCGCATCTCCGGCGGGATGCTCTCCGGCGCCCTGGTAGCCGGCCTCTCGGCGGGCGGGGCCGGCGTGGTCGACCTCGGCGTCATCCCGACGCCGGGCGTCGCCGCCCTCGCGCCGCGGCTGGGTGCCACCGCCGCGGCCGTGGTCAGCGCGTCGCACAACCCCTACCCGGACAACGGCATCAAGTTCTTCTCGGGCGAAGGTAGGAAGCTGCCGCTCGGGCGGGAGCGCGAGATCGAGGAGCTGACCGGGACAGACTTCCCGCGTCCTACGGGCGACGGCGTCGGCGCGGTCGAGACCCTCGACGAGGGGGCGGGCCTGTACGTGGACGGGGCGCTTAAGCTGTTGAGCCCGGACGCCCGGGGCGTGAAGGTCCTGCTCGACTGCGCGAACGGCGCGGCATACAGGGCTGCGCCCGAGGCATTCGGCCGGATCGGGGCCGAGCTGTCGGTCGTCGGGGCGGAGCCGACGGGCACGAACATAAACGAGGGATGCGGGTCGACGCACGTTGGGGAACTGGATGCTTCGGGCCACGACGTCGCGTTCGCGTTCGACGGGGACGCGGACAGGGTGCTTGCCGTGGACGAGCGGGGCGACGTCGTCGACGGGGACAAGATAATAGCCATCCTCGCCCGAGATCTTCAGGAGCGGGGGGCCCTCGGCGGCGGGGTAGTCGTCACCGTGATGAGCAACCTCGGCTTCTTCAAGGCGATGGACGCGATGGGAGTCCCCTATCTGGTTACGCCCGTCGGGGACAGGCACGTCGCCGGGGAGATGCTGCGCATCGGCGCTTCCGTCGGCGGGGAGCAGTCCGGGCACGTCATCCTCTCGGAGCACGCGACGACGGGCGACGGGCTCGTGACGGCGCTCGCGCTTCTCGACGTGATGGTCCGGAGCGGGAAGCCGCTCTCCGAGCTTGCCAGCGTGATGGACGTATACCCCCAGAAGCTCATAAACGTCGCCGTGGGCGGGGCCGCATCGGCGAAGGCCGTCGCCGCGCTCGACGTCGTCGAGGGGGCCGTTGCGGGGGCGGAGAAGACCTTGGGTGACGGGGGGCGTATCCTGCTAAGGCCGAGCGGTACGGAGCCCGTGGTGAGGGTAATGGTCGAGCACGAGGACGAGGCGGTCTGCCGGGAGGTCTGCGCGGAGGTCGCGCGGGTCGTCGAGGCGGCCGGGAGGGAGGAAGTTTGAGGTTCGTTGGATGCGCGCTTGCGTGGAGGCCCGGCGAGGCCGGGGAGAAAGACTCGTGCCTGGTGGTAATGGACGAGCGGGGGAGCATCATCGCGAACACCTTCGCGGGGAGCACCGAGGAGTTGCGCGGGGCCATCGAAGCCTACGGGGAGGAGCGGCGCGGCGTGATCGTCGGCGTCGACGCGCCGCTCGCCGTGCCCAACGAGCGGGGGACCCGCAGGATCGAACGCATACTATCCAAGGTCGCCCTTCCCGCCTACTCTGCAAGCCGCAAGATGTTCGGCGGTTCTCCGCTCTCCGAGGACCTTCTCGAGGAGCTGGAGAAGATCGGCATGGAGTACACCGACTACCCGTTCCCGAGGGAGAGGGGCCAGAGGGTGGTCGTCGAGGTCGACTCGGCCGCCACGCTGAAGGTTCTCTCGCTGGAGCGCGCGGGAGAGGACGGGGACCCCGGAACCGTCTTGCGGGGTATGGCCGACCCGAAGCTTCGCAAGGGCAACAAGGAAGGGCGGGCGGCGGCGATCCGGGGCGCCATCGAGGTCCTCTGGGATACGCCCGGCCTGCGCCTCCGAACGGGTAACCTGTCGGCGGACCTCTCAGCCGAGGAGAACATAGACGTCTCCAAGCTCGAGGTGTCGGCCTCGATGTCCCACGCCGAGCTCGACCGCATCCTGTCGCTCGTCGAGGGTACCCTGGCGGCCTACACGGTCCACCGCCACTGGCGTGGTCGGGACGGCTCGATGGTCGTGGGGACGGGGACCGAGGGCTCCGTCCTCCTGCCGGCGAAGGGGGCCCTGCGCGACCGCATAGCGGAGGAGGCGCGCGCCTCCGGGGTGCCGTACGTTTAGCGGTTCGCAAAGCGAACCGCGGCACGCTCTGGCTTCGCCTGCGCTTTCAGCCCGGCGCTTCGCGCCTTTCAGCTTTTGGGTGGTTGGCGGGGCTGGCGCGCGGTGTTGGCAAGTCGCGTGGGAGTACCTTAACCTCTAAATGTAAGACGTAAAGTAGATATAGCGTTTGTAAAGGTGGTGTCTTGGGGCTGAAGGTGCGGATCATTCCTTGTCTTGACGTGGATGGCGGCCGGGTGGTCAAGGGGACGAACTTCAAGAACCTGAGGGACGCGGGGGACCCGGTCGAGCTTGCGGCGTTGTATGACAGGGAGGGGGCTGATGAGATCGTCTTCTACGACATCACCGCCTCCCACGAGCGGCGGGAGACCGCGTCTGCCCTCGCCAGGGCCGCCGCCGAGGAGGTCTTTGTTCCTTACACGATAGGGGGCGGCGTCAGGACCGCGGACGACATGCGGGCCATGCTGCGGGCTGGTGCGGACAAGGTCTCCGTCAACAGCGCCGCGGTGCGGGACCCCGGGCTCATAGACGCGGGCGCCGAGCGGTTCGGCGCCCAGTGCGTGGTCCTGAGCGTGGACGTCAAGCGCAAGGAGGAGGGGCCCGGATGGGAGGTCTACCTCAACGGCGGGCGGCTCAACACGGGGATGGACGCTATCGGGTGGCTCGTAGAGGGGGAGAGGCGGGGGGCCGGGGAGTTCGTGCTCAACAGCATGGACGCCGACGGGACCGAGAGCGGGTACGACCTGGATCTGATCTCGTCCGTGGCCGAAAAGACCAGCGTCCCGATAGTCGCCTCGGGCGGGGCGGGGGGACCGGAGCACATGATCTCGGCGGTGAGGGCGGGCGCTGGGGCCGTTCTGGCCGCCAGCATCTTCCACTTCGGGGAGTACAGCATCGCGCAGGTCAAGGAGGAGATGGAGCGGTCGGGGATACCGGTCCGCCGGACGGAAGCGGAGGTGCAAAGTGGCTAGAAACCTGGCCCTCGTCGTCATAGACACGCAACTCGGGATGTTCGAGACCCCAGGCGTTCCGCCGGTCCCGGACGGCGAACGCCTGCTTCAAAGTATCGAGGGCCTGATCGAGAGAGCGCGCGGCGCGGACGTAACGGTGGTCCACGTCCAGCACGCGGGCGGCCCCGGACACCCGCTGGAGAAGGGCACGGACGGCTGGCGGATACACCCGCGGGTCGCGCCGCTGGACGGGGAGTTGGTGGTCGAGAAGGAGACGCCGGACTCGTTTTTGAACACCACGCTCCGGGAAGAGCTCGAGTCCAGGGGGATAGGACGCCTGATCCTGGCCGGAATGCAGACCGAGTACTGCGTGGACACGACCTGCCGGCGGGCCTTCAGCCTGGGCTACGACGTCACGCTCGCCGCCGACGCGCACGGCACCTGGGACGACGCCGCCCTCTCGGCGGGCCAGATCGTCGCCCACCACAACGAGGTGATGGGCAACGGCTTCGCCGAGGTCGTCCCGTCGGGGGAGATCTCCTTCAGAGAGCCGGTCGAAGCGTGACGGCCGTCGAGCACGTCCGCTTCGATGCCAGCGGCCTGGTGCCGGTCGTCGCCCAAGACACGAACACCGGCGAGGTCCTGACGCTCGCCTACGCGAACAGCGAGGCCGTCGAGAAGACGCTCGCGACCGGGGAGGCCCACTACTACTCGCGCTCGCGCGCGGAGCTCTGGCGCAAGGGGGAGACGAGCGGCAACACGCAAAGCGTGGTCGAGGTGCGCCTGGACTGCGACGGGGACGCGCTGCTCTACAAGGTGGAGCCGCGGGGGCCCGCCTGCCACACGGGCGCCGGGACCTGCTTCTTCACCACCCTGGCCGGCGAGGGCGTCGGCATTGCCACCAAGAAGGCGGACGGGGAGGCCTTCGGGGCGACGCTGGAGAGGCTGGCCGGGACCATAGCCCAGCGGCACAGGGAGATGCCGGAGGGATCTTACACGGCAGGTCTGATCCGGCGCGGCCCCGAGAGGGTGGCCCAGAAGGTGGGCGAAGAGGCCGTGGAGGTCGTCATAGCGGCGCTGCGCGAGGAGAGGCTGGCAGAGGAGACGGCCGACCTCGTCTACCACCTGCTCGTCCTGCTTGAAGAACGGGGCGTTGGCATCGAAGAGGTGGCGGGGATCCTGAGTGACCGGCACGGCTGACTTGAACCTCACGCCATCCATCGGCGAGGCGAGGGAACTCGCCCGCTCCTACGACGTCGTGCCGCTGTACGCCGAGTTCATAGGCGACCTCGAGACCCCCATCTCGGCCGTCCTGCGCTTTGCGGAAGAAGACACGGTCTTCCTGCTCGAGAGCGCGGAGGCCGCAGAACGTTTCGGACGCTACTCTTTCCTTGGCTTCGACCCGAAGCGCACGCTCTCCTACCGCGACGGCGTCTACACGGTCGTCGACGCGGACGGGGTGCGGGAGGTGCCGGCGAAAGACCCGTTTCGTGGGCTGGCCGAGATCGTCGGCAAAAAGAGCGTCGCCCCGCTCCCGCACCTCCCGGCCTTCGTCGGCGGCGCCGTCGGCTTCTTCTCCTACGACGCCGTCCGCTACCTGGAGAAGCTCCCGGCGGAGCTAGCCCCGCCCGACGACCTCGGCGTCCCCGAGGCGCTCTTCGCCGTCACGGACACGCTCGTGGTCTTCGACCACCTCAGGCACAAGGTGCTCGTCGTCTCCCTGGTCGACGCCGCCGGGCTGCGCGACGTGGAGGGCGAGGGCTTCGCGGCGGCCTACCGGCGGGCTGCGGACGACATACGCAGGATCTCCGAAAGGCTCTCGGCGCCGCTCGCCCGCCGGGCGCCGCGTTTCGGGGACGGCTCCATCGAGGTGTCCTCGAACTTCACCAGGGCGGGTTACGAAGAGGCCGTGGGTAAGGCCAAGGAGTACATCAGGGCCGGGGACGCGTTCCAGATCGTGCCCTCCCAGAGGTTCTCGGCCGAGGTCGGGGACCTCGACCCCCTGCTCCTGTACCGCGGCCTGCGCACGGTCAACCCGTCCCCGTACATGACCTATTTGAAGATGGGTGACCTGACGATCGTCGGGGCCTCGCCCGAGCCGCTGGTGAGGGTCGAGGGACGGCGGGTGATGACCAGGCCCGTCGCGGGCACCCGGTGGAGGGGCGGGACCCCCGAAGAGGACGCGGCCCTCGCGGAGGAGCTTCTCGCGGACGAGAAGGAGAGGGCCGAGCACGTAATGCTCGTCGACCTCGGGCGCAACGACCTCGGGCGCGTCGGTGAGATCGGCTCGGTGGAGCTCGCGGGCTTCATGGAGGTCGAGCGCTACTCCCACGTCATGCACATCGTCTCGACCGTCGAGGCGAACTTGAGGAAAGACCTCACGGCGCTGGACGCCCTGGCGGCTGCCTTCCCCGCGGGGACCGTCTCGGGGGCGCCGAAGGTTCGGGCGATGGAGATCATAGACGAGCTGGAGCCGACCCGCCGCGGTCCCTACGCCGGCGCCACGGGCTACTACGGCATCGACGGCCGCCTCGACACCTGCATAACCCTGAGAACGGCCCTCCTCAAAGACGGTGTTGCCTACTTCCAGGCCGGCGGCGGCGTCGTTGCCGATTCGGTCCCATCATCGGAGTACGAGGAGACACGCAACAAGGCCGGCGCGATCCGGCAGGCCCTGGAGGTCGCCCGAAGCCGCGGCATGTGGCTGTAACGGCGGAACACGCGGTACGTGGGGTCCCCCCGAGCGTCCCGAAACTGAACCGTGGGAGCAGGCGCGTACCCCTCTACGGCGGTTTGCACAAGGACCGACCCTCGTCGTGCGTGAGGTCTTGAGGCACCGAGGTTCTTGGGGGTGCGCCACGGAACCGGAGGCGAGCCCCCACCCCCGAAAACCCAGGAACCTGTTCGCAACGGGCCAGATACTTCCGCGAACCGGTCTAGTTGTTGACCGAACTGGGTGCCCCAAGCCGCCGCGACTTTGCCCTTCGTGACGGCGAGCGTAACCCTTCCCCAGAAACGGCTGTCCAATCTGTGTAGCCATTCCGAAACCATCTGCATCGTTGGACTGCTCGGGGGTTGCGCGGATAGGAGCATGACCTATGTCACGACGGCCCTGCGCCGTCGGACGACGCGTCCTGACGCAAGCGGGCGGAGGAGGTACTGCCGGATGCCGGATCGACGGTACGAGGACGTCTTCGAACGCATCACCGATCTCTTCCACGCCTTCGATCGCGGGTGGCGCTTCACCTACGTCAACGACCGGGCGTTGCTCGCCTTGCGAGAACTAAAGGGTGAAGAGCTGGCCCGCGAAGATCTCCTGGGCAAGAACGTGTGGGAGATGTTCCCCGACGCGGTGGGCACCACGATCTACCGCAAGTACCACGAAGCCGTGCGCGAGCAGAAGGCGACGGAGTTCGAGCAGCAGTACCCGTCTCCCGACGGCCCGTGGTACGAGATGCGCCTCTACCCTTCCGAGGAGGGGTTGTCGATCTACTCCTGCGACATCACCGAGCGCAAGAGGGCCCAGGAGGAGGCGGAGACACGCGCCCACCGGCAAGCCGTCCTGGCCGAGCTGGGAAAGAGGGCCCTGGCCGGCGGCGACGCCTCGGCCTTGATGGACGATGCCGTGGCCTTCGTCGCCCGGGCCCTCGGCGTCGAGTACGCGAAGGTGGTCGAACTGCTCCCCGGCGGCGAGGAACTGCTGGTGCGCGCCGGGGTGGGCTGGGACGAGGGCGTCGTGGGACGAACGACGGAGGGGGCGGACCTCGGCTCTCAGGCCGGCTACACCCTCCTCTCGGAGGGGCCGGTGATAGTCGAGGAGCTTAGCACGGAGACGCGTTTCGGCCGACCCCCGCTGCTGGTCGAGCACGGGGTGGTGGGCGGCGCGACGGTCGCGATCCCCGGCTGGGACGGGCCTTTCGGGGTGCTGGGGGCGCACACCGGGGGCCGCCGCGCGTTCACCGAAGACGACGCCAACTTCCTGCAAGGCGTCGCAAACGTCCTCGCCATGCGCGTAGAGCGCGAGGAGGCCCAAGAGGAACTGGACAGGGTCAGGGAGGCCGAGCGCAGTCGCGTGGCACGCGACCTGCACGACGAGGCTCTGGGGGATCTCACCTACGCCGTGGCCGAGGCCCAGCACGTGCAGTCGATCTGCACCGAGGAGGAGGCGGCCCAACGCCTGGGTCGGCTGGCGGCCGCGTTAAAGCGGGTGGGAGAGCAGCTGAGGGGCGCCGTCTACGATCTGCGCCTCGGCCAGGAGCGGGAAAGGCCCTTCACCGACCTGCTGGATACGTTGGTGGAGCTGCACCGCACCATGGCCCCGGACCTCCGCATAAGCACGGACGTGCGAGACGGGCTCCTCTCCGGCCCCCTCGGCGAGACGGGTACGGAGCTGTTGCGCATCATCGGGGAGGCGTTGACCAACGCCCGGCGCCACTCGGGGGCGAACAACGTGCGGGTCGCCGTGTGGTCTCCGGGGGACACGCTGTCCGTCGAGGTCTCCGACGATGGCCGCGGCTTCGACCCGTCGGCGGGCGGTCCCGGCGGGACGGGGACCAGGGGCATGCGCGAGAGGGCACGCCTGCTGGGCGCGGACCTGAGGGTAGACAGCGCGCCCGGCGAGGGCACGACGGTGCGCTTCGAGATGGCCCCGAGGGGGGAGCGGGCCGGGCCTGACGAAGAGGTTCGCGTCCTGCTCGTCGAGGACCACGCCGCCGTCCGCGAGGCCATAGCCGCCGCCTTCGAGCAGGAGGCCGGCTTCGAGGTCGCCGCCCAGGCCGGGTCGCTCGAGGAGGCCCGCGGCATGTTGGAAGGGGTGGACGTCGCCGTCGTCGACCTCGGCCTCCCGGACGGCTTCGGTGGGGATCTGATCCGGGACCTCAGGGGAGTCAACCCCGGGGCGCAGGCGATCGTCCTGAGCGCGAACCCCGACCGCGCGGAGATAGCCAGGGCGGTCGAGGCGGGGGCCGCGGGCGTCCTGAACAAGATGGCCCACCTGAACGAGGTGGTGGGCGCCGTCAGGCGCCTTCAGGCAGGAGAGACCTTGATGCCCCTGCAGGAGGCCGTGGAGCTGCTGCGCTTCGCCGGCTCGCGGAGGGAGGAGGAGCACGAGGCCCGCCAGGCGATAGGGCGGCTTACCTCCAGGGAGGTGGAGGTGCTGCAGGCGCTGGCCGAAGGGCTAGACAGCGGGAAGGTGGCCGAGCGGCTGCACATAAGCGTCAAGACGGAGAGGAACCACACGACGAGCATCCTGAACAAGCTCGGGGTGCACTCCAGGCTTCAGGCCCTGGTGTTCGCCATCCGCCACGGCGTGGTACGCGTCCGCTAGGAGCAGCGCCGGCCCGGGGTACGGTGGACCCCGCTTGCGCGAGCTTTCTTCCTCGTGTTCGCGTGGATTAGGGCGTGGACGAGGAGATGTCCCCCTCTTCTAGTGGGAGATATCTACTACGACAAAATGAGAAATTTACAAGATGAAGGGCGTTTCGGTCACCTGCTAAGCTCGGCACCCTGAGGGCGATCTAGCGGCTACGCGGATACCGCGGCTCTCTCGAAGCGCTTGCTTCGGAACCGAAGGCGACGCGGGGCCAGAGGAGGAGAGAGTCGGGAATCACCGGCGCGCCATCCTCCATTACCTCCCCCACCGACCGGTGGGGGAGCGGGCCCACCGCGAAGCGCGAGCGAGGACACGAGAGGAGGTTGTGCGAGTGGTGGACGAGCTCGACGGGACGGTTGGCCGGCTGGCGCGCGTGAGCGTCGGTACTTACGGGATGTCCGCCAGGAGGAACGAGGCTAGGTTGGATCGCACGGAGGCCACGAAAGAAGCCACCCTACTGCTTGAACTGGCTATCGCTCGCTCCCGCGTTAGTAGTTTGGACAACGAGGGGGCAAGAGCCCGAGTTAACGAAGTCTTGAAGCAGGCCAGGTGGGAGATCCTGCGCCTCGAAGAATTCGGGGACGACCGCGCGGGCCTCGACCCCGAAGACCGGAGCATTACGGACGCCGGGCGGACCGGGGCTCAGGAACGGGCGATGGATCCCGCCGGATGGCGAAAAGAAAACGACCTACCACGGGAGGCGTAGAGATGAACGACGAAAAGATCAACGGCGGTATGGAGCTACTAGCCGGGGCAACGCGGGAGTCCTGGCGGGCGATCGCGGATGCGGCGGTGCTTCAACAAGAGCAGGCCGCGAGGCTCACCCTGGGGTGGATCGACGAATCGATCGGGATGCTCAAGGGGCAGGCCGAGACGAACGCGCGCCTGACGCGCACCCTGACGGAGCAGTCCGAGAAGCAGGCCGAGGCCCTGCATACCCTGGCGCGGGAGACGACCGGAGCCTTGACGGACCTCCTGTTCGCCCCGATCTCGGGCGAGGAGCCCGGGGCCACGGAGGGGGATATCCGGCAGGCGAAGGAGAGGACGAACGGTCAGCACCTGCCGATAGAAGATTACGATCGTCTCAGCGTCGAGGAGGTGAGCCGCAGGCTGGAGGAGCTCGACGCCAGGGAGAAAGAGGAACTCAAAACCTACGAGAGGACGCACAAGAACAGGCCTGCCCTCATCGAACGTTTCGAGCGCAGCCTGGGTTAGGCGTCGCGCAAGCTGAGCGGCCGGCGGGGACGATTACCGCCCCCCAAAGCCTCTACCCGTTTATCCCGCTGCCGGGATGGTCGATCGTGCGCGAGGAGCCGTGCGGAACGGGTGCCCGGTCATTGGGCGCACCCGTCCCGCCAGGGACACCCACCGCATTGGTTCGATCGCCGGTCTCGAGGTGGTGGAGGCGTGGCGCTGCTCGCAACCGGACCGGAAGGCCGTTGCTTCTTTCGGCCGCCCTGGTGACACCGGAAGCCGGAGAAGGAGGGTTATGATCATCGTTACTGAAGAAGCCAAGAGGCTCGTCCGCACCACCGCCAGGGCCGCGGATATCTCCGAGGGGATGTCCCTGCGCCTGGAGAAGAACAGGACGATCTGGCACGACGAGCCGAAGGTTGTCATGGAGGTCGGAGAACCCAGGGAGGGCGACGAGCCGGTCGAGCTCGGCAGTGACGCCCTCCTCTATGTCTCGCCTGTGATGAGCGCAACCTACGACGGGTGCGTCCTGGACCTGGAAGAGACGCCGAAGGGGCTGGCCATCACCCTGGGGCCGCCCGAAGCCGGGACGAACGCCCGCGGGTAGAAGGGTAGAAGCCACACCCGACCGGCGACGCCGCGGGCCGCTTTAAAGCGATGCCCCGTGGAACCGCTCGCTCTCGCCGCAAGGGCGTCCACACGGCGTCGGCGCATAGATGGCGTAGAAGAATGGAGGTTTGGATGGGCGTAGGCTTCGCGTCAGACGCGTGGTACGAAGTCCACAACAGGGCGAAGCGTTCGTCCCGAGACACCAAAAACCCGCAACCGGGCGCCGGAAGCCACGCCCAAGCGCAAGCCCCGTGTTCTAGGTACTGGCTGATCCTGGACCGCGAAAGCGACGTCGCGGCGGTCTTCACCATCGCTCTACCTGATGGCGAAGGAGTTCTGCCGATCTTCAGCTCCGAAGAGGAGGCCGGGTTGTTCATCCTCCTCGAGGCCTCCGGGCGCGAGTGGCAGGCTGAAGAGGCCGCCCCCGAAGACGTGCTTCACGTACTCTTCGGGCCCCGCGGCGGGGTCGAGAGGGTGGCCCTGGATCCCGTGCCGGGGCTCGAAGCCGACGTGCTGGTCGAGCTCATGAGCCTGGACCGCGAGGGGTTCGCGGCCCTTCGCGCGGGCGGGTGAGGGCCGCGAACCTACTGCCTTTCGATGGCGGCCCGTATCCGACCGGACGGGGGTGTCATCCGAGGTGGATCTCGAGCCAGTCCCTAACCCGGGGCCAGAGCACCTCCTTCGCCACCGGGCCGGCCATGAGTCCCACGTGTCCGGCGTCCAGAACGAGGAATTCCTTGTCCCGGCTGCCGGTGAGGCGCATAACGGCCTCGGCCTGGGATACGGGGCAGATGTAGTCCCTGGCGCCCGCGATGCCCAGTAGGGGGCAGGCAATCTTCGAAAGGTCGACCCGCCGGCCGCGGAGGTGGATCTCTCCCCTGGCCAGCTTGTCCTGCTGGTAGAACTCGCGGATCCAGCGCCCGAAGGCCGCGCCGGGGAACGCCACACCGTCGTCCACCCACTTGCCGACGGCGAGGAACGACCCCACGGCCTCGTCCCGCTCCGCCCACGCCCGCAACCCCGCGTAGACGGCGGGCCATCGGGTGACGGTTGCCGCAACGGCCGTCGCCCTCTCGACGAATCGACCGGCGCGGTCGGCGGGGAGGTTCCCGAGCGTCCGCGACACGGGACCCAGGAACGCCCCGCTGTTCCTGCTCCAGAGGGTCCAGAGCCCCGTAAGGCCCGGTTCGTCGGGCGCGAAGTCTACCGGAGCGGCGAGAAGAACGAGCCCCCTCAAGGACTCCCCGGCCGAGATGGCCGCGTACATGACGGCCATCGTGCCGCCCTGACAGTACCCGAAGAGGATCAACCCTTCCGCCCGGGAGAGGTGGAGGACCCGCGCCACCACCTCCGGCATGTAGTCCAGTATGTAGGTGTCGAAACACAGGTTTTCATCCTCGCTGCCCGGAGCGCCCCAGTCGAGCATGTAGACGTCGAAACCTTCCCCCACGAGGTACTCGACGAAGCTGTTGCCCGGGATCAGGTCCAGAATGTACGGCTTGAGTATGAGCGCGTAGACGAGCAAGATAGGGACCGGATGCCGCTTCTCGGAGTCGGGCCGGTAACGGTAGAGCCTGGCCGTGCCTTCCGCCCACACGACTTCTTTAGGGGTCCGGCCGACCATTACCGGGGCTCCTCGCAAAACCAGGTGGGCGCCCGTGGCGTACTTCCTCCAGCGCACGGTCTCCGGGTTGTCGTAGCTGCCGACGCGAAACGGGTGGAACGGGGTACTGCCGTGCGAGGCCATTCTGTTTACCTTCTTCCCCTTCCTGTTCTTAGCAGGAGACGCCGCGCTCAACAAGCGCACCGGGTAATCTTGGATTTGGGAGAAGAGGTCGGCAGCCGAGGACTCGGAGCTCACACTACCCCAAGGGCGAACCTGCGTCTTCGTCGTGCCGCCCCCCGGCGGTCTTTCTCGCGTTCTGCGTGCTCGACGCCCTCGGCTACGCCACGCTGATGCGCTGGAGGCTCCAGGCCGAGGAGGTCCTGGTCGGCAAGGAGGCGGAGCTGCTGTGGCTCCTGGAGCACACCCTCACCGCGTAGCACGCGGGGAGCCCCTTCGGCCTACGAAATCGAGTACGCCGCCGCGGGCGGCAGGAGCGGCGTCGGCAGGCTGCTCGAGGTGAGGAAGCCGGTCCTGTTCGAGACGCCGTTCGTCCCGGGCCAGCCGAGGCTCTTCGGCCTGTCCGAGACCCGCGGCGAAGAGGGCTGGCTCGAAGCCTTGAGGCTCGGGGACTACGCCCCCGGGAGGACACGACGCCCGGGGATGCTCCAGCGAGCCCTCTTCGCCTACACCGAAGCCGTCCGACGCCGCCGTTGCAGCCAGAACCGGTACAGCGGCCGTGCCCTTTTGTCGCCGCGAACCAGGGAGGACACCCGTCCGGCTTCACCCGCCTCGTGCCAGCAGCAGCGCGGCCGCGGCGACGAGTTCCCCGTTGCCGGAGGTCTCGCGGCCGTCGGGCAGGACGGCGGTGTCCTCAAGGCCGGTGCGGATGCCGTGGCCGCGCGTCACGGCGCGCCGGTTGACCGCCCAGGAGGCGACGCCGTAGCCGTGGTGGACCTGCTCGAGCCCGACGCCGCTCTCGGTTAGCGCCCGCTCGATGGCCTCCGCGTGGGCGACCGCGTCTTCGGGGTCGGCGTCCAAAGGTTCCACCATCGCCCGCGCGCATCGCGGCGCGATCCCCGAGGCGACAAAGGCGCGCGCGTCGTCGAGTGAGAGCAGGCCGGCCTCGATCCCCACACCGCGCGCGACGAGACGGTCGCACAGCTCGAGGATGCCCTCCTCGCCCTGGTTGGCGGTCACCAGGTCGGGGAGATCCGTCCAGGCGGCGACGAGCGCCGAGCGCCTGTCGGGGTCCGGCTCTATGGCCGCCGAGGTGCTCAGCGAGATCGGGACCCCGGGGCACGCGGCGCGCACCGCCCGCAGCGCCGCGGCGCACGGCCCCGCCGAGAGCGTCTCGCGGCCGTCCCCGTCGTAGGGGTGCAGGTGCAGGGACGCCGCGCCGGCGTCGACCGCGGCGCGCGCCTCGGCGGCGATCTCCTCGGGCGTGCGGGGCGTAGCGGGGTGCTCGCGGTCGCCGTTGAGCGCCGCCTGCAGCAGGCGCGGCCGGTCTACGCGGGCGTCATCGCCGTACATCGTGGCGGGTTCCTACTCCCCGGGAGGTCGGCATGGTCAGCCCGTAGCATAAGGCAACGGTCCGAAATGGCAACCGACCGTCGAAGAGGGCGAGCCGGTCCCAAACCGGCAACCGCCACTCTTTCGGCCCTACTCCGGTAATGCTTCGCAGGGTTCACGAGCAGGTCTGCTACGCCCAACAAGAATCCTACCGTTCCTCTCACGCTCACGGGTCGCACATTCTACGAGGTCCTCTACAGTAGCACCACTCCTCGCCCGTCAACCCGGCTCCACCCGTGGGTAACGCCAATAACGGCGAGGTTTGCCCGCTTCCAGATGCGCTCTCGCTCTTCGCCCTCCGCCTCACGGGCCTCGACGCGGCGCGGGACCACAAGGACCCGCAAGAGCCGCCCTTCCTGGACCACCTGCCACTCGCGCACTACGCGGCCGCGCGTGATCCGGCCGAACTCGATGGGGTGGACCGCGACCTCGCCGCCAAAACGCGCATCCCGATACCTCCTTGGCCCGGCGCCTTCGCGGGTTGCGAATAAACGCTATCCCGGCGGGCATCGGAAGAATTACTCTGTCACGGGAAGAGGCGAAAGGTGAGTATTTCTTACTCAGCGCCCCTTCTGTGCGGTTGGGCTTTCCCGGGCGGCGTCCGTTTACCCCCGAAGCGGAGACGCTTGCCGCCCCCCTCGCTCCCCCTCGACGAGCGCCCGCCGCAGTATCTTGCCCGTCACGGTTCTGGGTATCTCCCCGACGAACTCGACCTCGTGTATTTTCTTGTGCGGGGCGACGCGCCCGGCCACGAAGGCCTTGAGCTCGTCCGCGTCCGCCTCACCGCTCGTCACGACGAAGGCCTTCGGGACTTCCCCCGCTTCTTCGTCGGGAAGGCCGACCACGGCGGCGTCGTCCACCTCAGGGTGGGAGATGAGGACCGCCTCCAGCTCGGCGGGGGCGACCTGCGTGCCCCCGTGTTTGATCATCTCCTTCAGCCGGTCCACGAGGTAAAGGTACCCATCTTCGTCCAGGTACCCGAGATCCCCCGTGCGCAGCCAGCCGTCTTCGGCGAATGCCGCCGCGGTCGCCCCCGGACGGTTCAGGTAACCCTTCATGACCTGCGGGCCTCGCACCAGCACCTCGCCCGGCTCGTTCGGGCCGAGCGGGGCGCCGCTTCGGACGTCCACGATCTCGCACCCGGTGTTGGGGATCGGGGGCCCGATGGCCCCCGCTTTCGCCAGGGAGGCGTCGGCCGGCGTCACGCAGAGCGCCGGGCTGGTCTCTGTGGTGCCGTAGCCGTTCCTGACCCGGCATCCGAGCCTTTCGGCGCACTCCCGCGCCAACGTGTCGCCCAGCGGCGCCGCGCTGGAGAAAACCAGACGCAAAGACGAGAGGTCGTAGCCCTCCACGATCGGATGCCGCGCCAGGGCGAGCACGATCGGCGGGACGGCCCACACCACTGTCACCCGATGGTCCTGGATCGTCTGGAGGAACGCCCCAAGATCGAAACCCGGCATCGTCACCACCGTCGCCCCGACGCGCAGGTTGGCGTTCATCACGGGCCCGAGCCCGGAGATGTGAAAGAACGGCGAGGCGAGCACCGTGTCGTCCTCCCGGAAGACGTCCAACCCCGGCGCCGTGACCTGCGCGATGTTCGCCACCACGTTTCGGTGCGTGAGCATCACCCCCTTGGGTATCCCCGTCGTCCCGCTAGAGTACGGCAGGAAGACCGGGTCTTCTGCCGGGTCCACCTCGACCTCCGGCGGCCCCCCTTCTCCCTTCAGCAGCGCCGAAAATGGCGTCGCCCCCTCCGCTTCTCCGAAAACGAAGATCTCGCGCACGCCCGCCAGCCCCGCCGCCTCGCGCGCCGCCGCTAGGAACGGCGGCGCGGTCAGCAGCCACCCCGCGCCAGAGTCGTACAACTGCCGGGCGAGCTCGCCCGCCGTGTTGAGCGGGTTCGACGTCGTAACGACCCCGCCGAGGGAAGCCGCCGCATGGACCGCGACGGCGTACTCGGGCATGTTGGGAGCGTGGATGGCGAGCACGTCGCCCTTCCCGAAGCCGCGCTCGGCGAGCCCGGCAGCGGCCCGCCCGGCAGCATCTGCCAGCCCGGCGTAGGTCAGGACCCGGCCGCTCGGACCGTCCACAAAGGCAGACTTTCGACCCAGCTCCTCCGCCCGCGACAACACGAAATCCGTCAGCGGAACGTCGCGTACCTCGACATCGGGGTACGGGCCCCGCGAGACGCCAACCCGGCCCCACCCACCGGAAACCGTGCCCTTCATCCTTCCTCCTTCCCAGAGGTTTTGTTTGACACGTGTCAAAGTAGATGCGGGTACAATAACCGACGATTTGACACGTGTCAAGTAAAGGGGTGTCTTGGTGACTACCGCGGGGACGGACACGCGCTCGCGCATTCTGGAGGTTGCGTGGGGGCTGGTTGGGGAGCGTGGGACCACGAGGGCGGTGAGGATTGCGGACATCGCCGCCGGGGCGGGGGTTTCGCGGCAGCTCGTGTACTTCCACTTCGAGAACCGGGCCGGGTTGTTGGCGGCGATGGCGCGCCACCACGACGCGGCGAGCGGCTTCAAAGAGAGGATCGCGGCCTGCGGGGCGTTGCCGCCCGTGGAGGGGTTGGAGGCGTTGTTACGGGCGTGGTTGGGCTACGTGCCGGAGATACTTCCGGTGGCGCGGGCGCTTGAGGCGGCCGAGATCACGGGCGAGGAGGGCGGGGCGGCCTGGCGGGACCGGATGGGCAGCCTGCGGGACGTCTTCCGCGCCGCCGTCGAGAGGGTTGAGCGGGACGGCCGGCTCGCCGACGGCTGGACTATCGAGACGGCGGCCGATTGGGTCTGGGCCCGCGGCCACCTCGAAGGCTGGCAGCACCTGGTCGTCGAGCGCGGCTGGGTTTCGGAGGACTACGAGGAGCGCACCGTGCGTTCGATCCTCGAAGAGGTCGTGTCGTCCGGTGGGGCTTAGATCAGGCCCGTTCGGCGGCTTCTCGAACGGCCACCGTGCGGTTCTTTACCCCGAGCTTGCGGTAGACGGAGCGCAGGTGGTTCGGCCGATTCGTAGAGGGCGACGCTTGCCGCCTGGTACGCCGCGTCCACGTCCTCGGGCGTCATGGGCCGGATCTCGGTGCCGTCTCTCGTGGGGCTGTTCATGGGTCCATATTAGACGACCCGGGCGCGGCCGGGGGGCGTCATTCCGCTATACTTGCCCCGCCATGATGGGGATTCTGCTCGTGCTTTTCGGTTACCTCCTGGGGCTGTTCCGGTCGGTTATCTGGTCGGACGCGCTTTCGGCGTGGACGTGCGCCGGGTCGGGAGCGGCAACATCGGGACGGCGAACGTCTTGAGGGCGGCGGGGAAGTGGCCCGCCATCCTGACGCTCGCCGGGGACATGCTGAAAGGGTTGGTTCCGGTGGTCCTGGCGACGGTCCTCGTCGAGAGCGAGTGGCTGCACGCGGCCGTGGCGCTCGCGGCGGTGGTGGGCCACTGCTGGCCGGTCTTTCTGCGCTTCAAGGGCGGGAAAGCGGTCGCGACGGGGGCGGGAACCTCTATCGGGCTCGCGCCTCTCCTCGGGCTCGGGCTCTTCGCGTTCTGGTGGGCCGTGGTGCTGTTGAGCCGCTACACTTCGCTCGGCGCGATCTCGGTCATGGTCGTCAGCCCGTTCGCGTTCGTGTTGACGGGGCAGCCGCTTCCGTACGTGCTCTACACGGTCGTGGGCGGAGCCCTCGTGCTCTGGCGGCACAGGGAGAACGCGCGGGCCCTGATCGAGGGCAGAGAACGCAAGGTCGGACAGAAGGCGGAGGGCTAGGTGCTGGCAGAATCTTACAGGGGTAAATGCGTGCTGCTCACGGGCGGGACGGGATTTCTCGGCACCGCGATCGTGGAGAAGACGCTGCGTTCCCTCCCCGACCTCGGCCGGCTCTACCTCGTCGTCCGCCCCTCGAAGGACAAGAGCGCCGACTACCGCTTCCACAAGGACATGCTCGGCTCCGCCGCCTTCAGGAGGCTGCGCGAGGAGCTCGGGGACGGGTTCGACGGGCGCGTCGCGGAGAAGGTAAGGGTGCTCGAAGGGGACGTTCACGCGCCCTCGCTCGGGCTAGGGGAGGAGGACCTGCGGGAGCTTTCGGAGAACGTGGACGTCGTGATCCACTCCGCCGCCTCCGTCGTCTTCGACGCCCCGCTCGACGCCGCCGTGGACTCGAACGTCCGTGGAACCGTAGGCCTGTTGAAGCTCGCCCGCGAATGGTCGAAGAGGCCGCTGTTCATGCACATCTCGACCGCCTACGTCGCGGGGAACATCGAGGGGGATGCGCCGGAAGAGCCGCCCGGGAAGACGACGCCGAACGGGACCACGCTCGACGCGGGGGAGGAGATCCTGGGCCTCGAGGCCGTCGTGGGCGAGGTCGAGAACGCCTCGCAGGAGCGGGGCCTTCTCAGGCGCTTCGAGTCCGAGGCCCGCAACGAGCTCGGGATGGTCGGCAGCCAGGAGGAGGTCGCCGAAAGGGTCGACCAGCTCAGGCGGGCCTGGATGCGCGAGCGGCTCGTCGAAAGAGGCACGGAGCGGGCGCGCGAGCTCGGGTGGAACGACGTCTACACCTTTACGAAGTCGCTCGCCGAGAGGACCGTGGTGCGGGAGCGGGGCGATTCTCCGCTCGTCATCCTGCGGCCCGCGATCATAGAGAGCAGCTTCAGGGAGCCTTACCCGGGCTGGATCCAGGGCTCCCGCATGGCCGACCCGATAATCATGGCCTACGCCAAGGGCCTCCTGCGCGAGTTCCCCGGCGATCCCGAGACCCTGGTCGACATAGTCCCCGTAGACCACGTGGTGAACGCCATCCTCGCCGCCGGTATCAGGCGCCCGGAGGAGCCCGAGGTCTTCCACGTCGCCTCCGGCCAGCGAAACCCCTTGCGCTACCGCGACCTCTACGACCACGTCCGCGACTACTTCGTGGAGAACCCCTTGCGGGACTCGGGCGGGCGCCCGGTGCAGGTGCCGGAGTGGAGCTTTCCCGGGCGGGGCAAGGTGGAGCTGGCGCTCAAGGCGCAGCTCACCGCCCTGCAGGTCGGCGGGAAGGTGGCGGACAGGCTCCCGGACGGGCACATGGTCTCGGACGCCCGCCAGAGGATGGCCCGGGCCGAGAAGCGGGCCAGGATGAGCCTCTACTACAGCCGCATCTACGGCGCCTACGCGAACATGTACGCCGTCTTCTCTACCGACAGGACGAAGGCCCTGTACGAGGGGCTCGAACCAGAGGACAAGGAGACCTTCCCGTTCGACGTTACGGAGGTCCGGTGGCGGGAGTGGTTGCACGGGACGCATTTGCCGGCGCTCACGACGCGGCCCAACCGCAAGAGGCGGCGGAAGGTCGAGGAGAAGCCGGGGGAGGTGGCCGCGATCTTCGACGTCGACGGCACGCTGGTCGGCTCCAACGTCGTCTCGTACTACGCGTGGCTCAGGATGCAGGAGTTGCCGGCCGCCGTGCGGCCCCTGTGGCTAGCGGCGTTTATGACCAAGATCCCGTACTACTGGGGCCTCGACAAGATCAGCCGCGCCCACTTCAACCGCGCCTTCTACAAGAACTACGCCGGCTGGAAACCCGAACGCGCGAAGCACCTCGGCCGCGAGAGCTTCGCGGGCTTCACCCTGGAGCGCATCTTCCCCGACGCCCTCGAAAGGCTGCGCGAGCACAAGGCCCTCGGCCACCGCGTCGTCCTCCTCTCGGGCGCTCTGGACTTCCTGCTCGAACCGATGAAGGATTTGGCAGACGACGTGCTCTGCTCCACCCTGGCCCAGGAGAACGGGACCTACACCGGCGAGCTCGTGGGGACACCCGTCGCCGGCGACGCCCGCGCCAGGATGCTCGCCTCGTTCGCGAGGAAGCGCAACGTGGACCTGTCGCGCTCCTACGCCTACGCGGACGCCATCTCGGATTTGCCGATGCTGGAGGCCGTCGGGCGTCCCGTCGCCGTCAACCCGGACAGGAGGCTCAGGGCGGCGGCGGAGGAGCGGGGGTGGCAGATCCGGGACTGGGGCAAAGAGCGCGTCGCCAAGAAGATCTAGGATGCTCTCCCTCGTCTACCGCAAGTCCGTCCCGCGTTACTTGTTGATGCGCGCCGGCGCGAAAAGGGTAAAGAACCTCGAAACGGGCCGTTTCGCCCCCCTGCAACTGGAGGACGCACCGGAACCCGAACTCCCGGCCCTGACTGGGTCCGCGTAAAGCCGCTCCTCTCCGGCATCTGTGGCTCGGACCTCGGCACGCTCTCCTCGGAGAACTCGCCGTACTTCTCCCCGATAACGAGCCCCCCTTTCGTGATGGGCCACGAGGTCGTCGGCGCCGTTGCGGACGACAACTCGGGCTTCCGCGCCGGGGAGCGGGTAGTCGTGGAGCCCGCCCTCGGCTGCGCCGTCCGGGGCATCGACCCGCCCTGCCCCTACTGCGCCGCCGGCCGGCACGCCCTGTGCCTGAACGTCGCGAAGGGAGACATAGGCCCCGGCATCCAGACCGGCTTCTGCCACGACACGGGCGGCGGCTGGACCCAGAGGACGCTGGTCGCCCACCCGACCCAGCTCCACCGCGTCCCGGAGGGCCTCCCCGACGAGGCGGCCGTCGCCATCGAGCCGCTCGCCTGCGCCGCCCACGCCGCCCTCAAGACGAACCCCAGGCCCCACGAGACGGCCCTCGTCATCGGGGCCGGAAACATCGGCCTCTTCACCGTCGCGGCCCTCCGCCGCCTGACCGACGCGGGCCGCATAATCTGCGTCGCCAAGCACGGGCGTCAACGCGAAGAGGCCATCCGGCTCGGCGCCGACGAAGTGGTCCACCCGAAGCAGACCTACTCCGACCTCCCCGAAATGCTCGGCACCGAGGCCCTCAAACCCGAGCTGGGCAAGCCCGTGGTGATGGGCGGCGCCGACAACGTCCTCGAATGCGTAGGCTCGTCCGGCACCATGGAAGACGCCCTCCGCCTGACGAGACCCGGCGGAAAGGTCGCACTGGTCGGTATGCCCGCGGCGAGAAGCGTCCTAGACCTCACCGCGCTCTGGTACAAAGAGATAAGCCTAGCCGGAACATACGCCTACGGCGTCGAGGAGCACCGCGGGGAACGGGCCAGCAGCTTCGATCTGGCGATGCGGCTCGCGCCCGAGATAAAGCTCGAGACCATGGTGGGCCCACATTTCCGCCTCGAAGAGTACCGCGAGGCGATAGCCGCCGCCCGCTCGGCGGGGCGCGAAGGAAACGTGAAGGTGGTGTTCGATCACAGGAGCTAGTCAGCATCTCAGCACGCCGCCTGCGGCGGCTCTCAGCACGCCGCCTGCGGCGGCTCTCAGCCCGTCAGCCAAAGGCGGTAAGGATCGACACTGCGGATCTGTACCCTCGCCGGGGTTATCATCCGGCCCGAGAGTCTCCACCAAAAGCTGACAGGCTGAAATGCTGACCGGCTGACCAGCTCAAGCGACCGAAGGGAGCGCAATGACCCGACCCGGATTCGTCACCACCCTCGAAAAGTCCAGCCCTCCGATGATGTTCAACGCGGGGGACGGTTTTCACTACGAGAAGCTGCCCGAGGGGACGCGCGTTATATACCCTCCAGGTCCGGTCGAGCCGCTCGCGGACCCGAAGGTCGCCATCGAGCGGGCGCTGCTCGAGCCGATGGGGATGGAGCCTCTGCACGAGCTTTTACATCCGGGCATGAAGTTGACGATCGTCTTCGACGACGTCTCCTGCCCGCTGCCGCCGATGAAGCCGCCGGACAACCGGCAGCTCGTAATTGAGAAGGTCCTGGAGAAGGCTTACGCAAAAGGTGTGGATGACATCCACCTCATCGCCGCCCTCGGGCTGCACCGGCGCATGACGGAGAAGGAGCTCCGGTGGGCGTTGGGGAAAGACATCATGTCGTCCTTCTATCCCGACCGGCTGTACAACTACGACGCCGAGGACGAAGAGGGGAACACGGTGATCGGGCACACCGAGCGGGGGGAGGAGGTGCGCATCAGCCGCCGGGCCGCCGAGAGCGACCTCGTCGTGTACGTGAACATCAACCTGGTAGCGATGAACGGGGGGCACAAGTCGGTCCACACGGGGATCTCGCCCTACTCTTCGATCCGCCACCACCACAACGCCGAGACGCTCAGGAACACCCGTTCGCTGATGGACCCGCCGAACTCGGCTATGCACGGCTCCATAAACAGGATGGGCGAGATCCTGGACAACGCCGTAAAGGTCTTCCACATCGAGACGACCCTCAACAACGCCGCGTTCCCCTCCATGTTCGACTTCATGGCGAAGCCCGAGCACGAGTGGAACGCGATCACCAAGGCTAACTTCCTCGCCAATCACAAGGCGACGCAGTTCATGCCCCGGAAGGCCGCGCGCAAGGTCTTCCAGTCGATAGTCGCCCCGCACCGTATGACGAGCGTCCAGGCCGGCGCCACCGAACCGGTACACGCCGAGACCCTTGAGCACATATACCGCCAGCAGCTCGTTCGCGTGGAGGGCCAGGCCGACGTGCTACTCCTCGGCGTGCCGTACGTCGGGCCGTACAACGTGAACTCGATCATGAACCCGATACTGGTCCACAACTACGTCCTCGGCTACCTCTTCAACCTCTACAAGGGCAGGCCGCTGGTTCGCGAGGGCGGCGTCATAATAGCCACCCACCCCGTCCCGAACGAGTGGGACGACGCCTACCACCCGAGCTACAAGCCGTACTTCGACGAGGTGATCGCCGAGACCACCGACCCGCACGAGGGCGAGAGAAGGTTCCAGGACAAGTACGCCCTGGACCCGTGGTACCGGACCCTCTACCGGTCCTCCCACGCCTACCACGGCTTCCACCCGTTCACCACCTGGCAGTGGGGCGCCCACGCCCTCGACCACCTGGGCGGCGTCGTCTTCGTCGGCGGCGATCCCCACACGACGTCCAGGATGGGCTACAAACGCGCCGACACCGTGGCCGAAGCCCTCCAGGTCGCCGAGCCCATCGTCGGCGCGAGCCCTAGCATCACGTACATGCACATCCCGCCGCTGTTTATGGTCGAGGTGAGTTAGGAGAGGCGCAGGAGGCGAAAGGCCGTGAGCTCTATCCACAGGAGCGCCGCGGCGAGAAAGACGTAGTAGGCGACGCCAGGAAGGACGAGGCACGCCGCGCAGACGAGGGCGGTTACGAGGGTGAACCGGGCGTGGCCGCGCCAGCGCGCACCCCCTTGCATGCGGCGCCAGAGAAAGAGGAGCGAGAGCAGCAGGGCCAGCGCGAAGACGACGAAGGCGGCGTCGTGGACGAAGCCTGGCCAGGTCCTCGGTCCCGCGCGCCGGATGGGGTCGGTCTCGAAGGCCAGCAGCGCCATCGCCGCGCCGGCGAGGAGGAGCAGGGCCGGGCCTAACTTCGAGCCCCGGCCCATGCCCCGGTGAAGGCCCAGGGCGAACACGCAAAGCAGCGCGCCGGACAGGACGAAGCTTGTGTCCAGGAGCCAGCCGTGGGGGCCGAGGGCGAGCCCGCTCGGCCAGGCGCCTGCGGGGTCTTCGAGCGGTTTCCAGCCGATCCCGCGCATGAAGTCGTACTGGAGCGCCGTCAGCGTGAGGAGCGCGGCGGCGAAGATGGCGGGGCCGAAGATGCCCGCGAGCGCCGCCGCGCGGATGGTCGTTGATCTATTCGACGGATTCTCCCCGATCGTTGCCTGATCCGGGTATCCCCCTACCCCCGCCCGGCGGTTTCAACGAGTTGCGCGGGGCGGGGCCCCTGTTAACCTTGTAACCGTTGGTTTCTGGGGAAAGGAAGCAAACATGACAGGTCAGGCCACGCGGCAGCCCGCCGCCGAAGGGGGCGTCCGTGCGCCGGTTGGCACCGTTCACGTCGTCGACCCGCACCCGCTCAACTGGTTGTTCATAACCTGGAACACGATGGAGGAGCCGGTCCGCACCGACGAGAGGGGCAACATCGTCGGGGCCTGCATGGAGGACTCCGGGTGGGAGGGCAGCACCCTCATCGTCAAGGTCCGCGAGGGCGTGCGCTTCCAGGACGGCGAGCCGCTGACATCCCACAGCATCAAGAGGTCTTTTGACGAGGTGCAGAAGTGGAAGGCCCCGCACCCGCCCGGGACTTACCTGAACTTCCACCCGGACACGCGCGTGGAGTGCCCCGACGACCACACCGCGCGCTTTGTGTTCCCCGAGCCGGACGGGCTGGCGCTCGCGAAGTTCAGGGGTTTTCACATAGCTAGCACCCGCTTCTGGGAGGAGGAGGGGTTCGGGTACCGTAAGTACGGCACCGGCGAAGGACACTGGTGAGCCATCGACGCTCCGGGCCCGTGGGGCTCGGGACCGTTCACCCTCGTCGAGGGCTTCTCCTCCTGGGAGGCCGAGATCGCCATCATCGAGGCCGAACCTTTCACCTGCACCTGGCTCCCGACGAACCTGCCGCGCAGCGATAGGGTGGTCCTCGAAGCCAACCCCGACCACTGGAACAAGGAACGCGGCCCGCGCCTGGAAAAGGTGGTCTTCCGAAACGACGTCGGGCCCGCCGAGGCGCTCGGCCTCGTCTGCGACGCGGAGGGCGAGGTCGACATAGTCACCGAGGTCTCCCCGGCCGACGCCGGGAGGGTCAGGGACTCGGATCACGCGAACCTCGTGACCATCGACGCCATGCGCGTCGTATCCGGCCTCATAAACCGCAACTCGGCGCCCCTGGACGACGTCCGGGTCCGCAAAGCGCTCAACCTCGCCGTGGACCGCGACCGCCTGGTACGCGAGGTCTTCTTCGGGTACGCCCACCCGGTCGCAGCGATGGCGCCGCCCTACTCCTGGGAGTCGCCGGACGACCTCGAACCCTACCCGCACGACCCTGAGGAGGGCAAGAGGCTTCTGGCCGAGGCCGGGTGGCCGCCCGACCGGGCGCTCAGGCTGGCGACCACGGGCGACGTCGAGGCGGTGGCCCGTTACCTGGCCGAAAGCTTCGGGGAATCTTTGGGGATCGGGGTGGATCTCGTTACGATCCCGGACGAAAACCTGGTCGCCGCGCAGCGGGCGCTCGTCGAGAAGAAACTGCCCGTGCCCTTCGACGTGCTCGTCCACGCCTGGTTCGACCTGGCCGCCGGCTACCCGCCCGCGGTCATCCACCGCGAGTACTTCCACTCCGGCGGCGCCTTCCGGGCCGGGCCGGTGCTGCCCGAGTTCGAGGACCTCATGGGCCGCTCCGTCGTCGAGACCGACCCGGAAAAGCTCGGCGACCTCGGCAAGGAACTCGACAGGCTCGTCTACGACGAGGCCCTGAACGTCTTCCTGTGCTGCCCGCAGGCGCTCGTCGCCGTCAACAAGCACGTGGACTTCACCGGCCACGCCGCCACCCTGGAGCTGGCCGAGACCGAGGTGGACGAGGGACACTGGTCGCGCCGGGGCGGCGGGTAGACGAAAGGAGAGACATGGAGACCATAACGCTCGAGGACGCGCGCCGGGTCATCGCGGCGGCCGAGGAGAAGGCGGCCGAGATCGGCTGCCCGATGGACATAGCCGTCGTGGACGCGGGGGGCCACCTCAAGTCCCACGTCCGCATGGACGGCGCCTTTATAGGCAGCATCTCCATCTCCATAAACAAGGCCTACACCTCGATAGCCTTCCAGACCGAGACGAAGGACTTGGCCGCGCTGACCCAGTCCGGACAGGAGCTCTTCGGCCTAAGCGACGCGCACGGGGGCAGGCTGGTCATCTTCGCCGGCGGCATACCCCTGCGGCGCGGAGACGACATCGTCGGCGCCGTCGGCGTCAGCACGGGAACCGTGGACCAGGACCAGCAGGTCGCCGAAGCAGGCGCGGCGGCGTTTTAGAGCTGTCAGCCTTCAGCGGTCAGCTTTCAGCAAAAGACAAGAAGCTGACCGCGGCCGGCGCTCCGCGCCGGCCTTACCTCTTGTTGCCGAAGAGGGTGCTGCGGGTCTCCTCGTCCATGTCGCGGGTGAGCTGGCGGCGTTGCTCCGCGAAGACTTCAAGGCCGCGCTGAACCGCCGGGCGTGACTCCACCGCCTCGTACCAGCGCTTGAGGTTCGGGTAGTCGTCGAGGTTCTGGCCCTGGTTCTCGTGGGGGACGAGCCAGGGGAAGACGGCCACGTCGGCGATGGTGTATTCGTCGGCGGCTATGTACTCGGATTCGGCGAGCCGGCGGTCGATGACGCGGTAGATCCTGGCCGCCTCGTCCGTGTAGCGCTGGATCGCGTAGGGGATCGTCTCGGGGGCGTACTGGCGGAAGTGGTGGGCCTGCCCGAGCATCGGCCCGACGGAGCCCATCTGGAACATCAGCCACTCGAGAACGCGGTACTTTCCGCGCGGATCGGCGGGGAGGAAGCGGCCGGTCTTCTCGGCGAGGTAGATCAGGATGGCCCCGGACTCGAAGACGGAGATCGGCTCCCCGTCAGGCCCATCCGGGTCGACGATGGCCGGCATCTTGTTGTTGGGGCTGATCTTGAGAAACTCGGGCTCGAACTGGTCGCCCTCCGCGATGTTCACGGGCTTCACCTCGTAAGGCAACCCGAGCTCTTCCAGGATGATGGAAGCCTTCCACCCGTTGGGCGTCGGCCAGTAGTGGAGGTCTATGGGCTGGGTCACGCTTCGCTCCTGTCGATAGTTTTATCTACGGTTCACAGTATATGAAAGAACCGGCCCACGTCACGGCCCAACACCCGGGCCCGACCCCCAAACGTGGGGGCGGGTTTCAAACCCGCCAGGCCGCAACCCGCGTCACTCGGCCCGCAACAGCAACATCGCCGCGAGGCAGACGCCTATAAGGAAAACGTAGGAGAGGGCGTCGCCGCCGAGGTCGGCGAGGAAGCCGCCTAGGGGTGCGCCGACGGCGTAGCCCGAGGCCCAGGCGAAGTTGGTTATGGCGAAGGCGACCGCCTGGTCGAGGCCTGCCTTCTCGGTGCCGCGGGAGAAGAGGGCCGTGCCGGGGACGAGAGGGGCGTTGAAGGCGACGCCCGCGAGCACGACGAGGAGCGCGAGCAGCCATGGGTTGGCCGAGTAGGCGAGCGCGGCGAGTATCGCTATCGAGGCCAGGAGGGCCGCGAGGACGGGCGGCCGGTAGCCGCTGCGGTCCGTCCAGCGCCCGAAGAGCGGGTGGACGAGGGCCTCGAAGCCCGCGCTGACCAGGAAGACCGCCCCGACCGCCGCGGCCCCCCAGCCGACGGCCGAGAGGTCGAGCGGGACGAGCACGGTGAGGGCGGAGAAGAGAAGCGGCGAGAACGCCACGAAGAGGAGCCCGGTGAGGAGCCTCGGCCGTCGCAGGACCCCCAGGGCGCCGACGGGCGAGCCGTCCCCGGTCGGCGCCGGCGCGGGCTCGAAGACGGCCCACAGGGCGATGGCGAGGCCGGCCAGGGCGACGCCCGTAAAGGCCGGAACGAGGCCGACGATTGCCGCGGCGCTCCCGAGGACCGGACCGAGCAGGGCGCCGACGACGGCGGCGCTGAGCATCACGCCTATGAGTTCCCCGCGCCGCCCCTCCGGCGCCCGGGCGACGAGCCAGGTGAACGCGGCCACCCACGAGAGCGCGCTGCCGAAACCGCCGACGAACCGGGTCAGCAAGAGCAGCCAGGTGGTGTCCGCCACGGCGAACGCCATGCTCGTGACGGACATCAGGGCGAGCCCGACGAGCGCGGCGGCCTTCACGCCGGCCCGCGAGGCCAGGTAGCCGCCCGGCGCGGCGCCTGCGAGCACCCCAGCCCCGAACGCGCCCCCGAGGAGCCCCACCGCCGACTTCGAGAGGCCGAACTCGTCGTTGAAGTAAGGAACCAGCGGGGTCAGGGCGGCGTAGAAGATCGTGTCGACCAGGACTATCGCGCAGCAGAGTGTGAGGAGTCGGCGCACGGCGGTTATTCTACTGCCAGCGAGGGACGCTGCCACCGGTATTGCTCGCTCGAAGGAAGAGAGACGCGGAGGTTGGGCGATGGCTTACGGGGACAGGGAGAGCGTCAGGCGGGTACGGGCCGCGGTGGAGGAGCGGGGGCTCTTCCCCGAGTTCGTGGAGCTGGACCAGACCGCGCGGAGCGCCGCGGACGCGGCGGCGGCGCTGGGTTGCCGGGTCGAGCAGATCGTAAAGTCCCTCGTCTTCAAGGGCGCGGATACCGGCGGGCCCGTGCTGGTCCTGGCGAGCGGCCCCAACCGGGTGGGCGAGCGGAGGATCTCGGACCACCTCGGGGAGCCCGTCGAGAAGGCCGACGCCGCCTTCGTCCGCGAGAAGACCGGCTTCGCCATAGGTGGCGTGCCGCCCCTGGCACACGCCGAGACGCCCGTTGCGTTCTTCGACGAGGACCTGCTCGAGCAGGATGAGGTCTGGGCCGCAGCGGGCCACACGCACGTCGTCTTCGGCCTCGACCCGGATGATCTGCAAAACATCACCGGCGCCCGCGTCGTCCGGGTGAAACCTTGAAACTTTTCACCGGATCACCCCCTCCCGGCTGCTAACATAGCCGTCGTGAACTCACTGGTATCGACATTCAATGGTTGGCTCGCCTGGAACCGCAGGCGCCGGGTGAACAGGGTGTTTTTCGTGCTCTCGATCTCGGTGGCCGCCTTCGTGACGCTGGCGTTCGCGTGGGCGACGCTTCATCCGGACCCGGGCAACGCCGCCCGGTACTTCGCGTTCTACTGGGTGTGGGGCCTCTGCGCGCTCGGGGTGCTCCTCGCCATGGCCGAGTACAAGACGAGCCCGCTCAGGAAACGCAAAGAGAGGGGCCACCTGTTCATCCTCCTGTACATCGGCGCGCTCCTCATCGTGACCCGCGCCCTCAACATGGTCCTGTATGAGCTCTAGCGTCTCGTACCGGGCCCTTCTCTTCGACCTCGACGGCACCCTCGCCGAGACCGACTCGCTGCACCTGCCGACGTGGGTTGAGGTCCTCGCGCCGCGGGGCATAGAGGTCGACGAGGCGTTCTACAAAGAGAACATCAGCGGCAAGTCGAGCGCCGACATCGTGCGCGACCTTCTGCCAAACCTTTCGGACGAGGAGGGGCGTTCAATCTTCGAGGCGAAGGAAGCGAGCTTCCGGGAGCGCGCCGGGGAACTAGAGCCGCTCCCCGGACTCCTGGATTTCCTGCGGGAGACAAAGGGCCGCGGCCTCGCGACCGGCCTCGTCACCAACGCGCCCGGGGAGAACGTCGAGGCGATCCTGCCGGCCCTGAAGCTCCAGGACTTCTTCGACACCATAGTCCTCTCCGACGAGACGGAGGCGGTGAAGCCCGACCCCGCCCCCTACAACGAAGCCCTGAAGCGACTCGGCGTGTCACCCGAGGAAGCCCTGGCCTTCGAGGACTCCGTCTCTGGCATAACCTCGGCCGTCGACGCCGGCATCCCGACCGTCGGCGTAGCCTCGACCCAGGAACCGGGCCGGCTCTCAGAGGCCGGGGTCTTCGTGGTGGTCGAGGACTTCACGGACCCCGGGCTGCTGGCCCTGATCCGGGGCTGACGCATCCCGCGGTCGGGTTTCCCAGGGGCGGGTTCGAAACCCGTCCCTACGTTTGGGGGCGGACGAAGATTTGTTGCGGTTCGGGATCGTCGCTACGTTGGTGGGGCGGGGCGGCGTTTGGTCGTAACGGTTCTCAGGAAGGACCGCAGCCTCTCTTCGTATTCCGGGTGGGCGAAGGCCTCGACGTGGTCGTGGTCGGGGAGGATCCAGACCGCCGCCTCGGGGTGGGCCGCGGCGAATTTCTCCGCGTGTTCGACGGGGATGAGCCCGTCTTCGGAGGAGTGGATGATGAACAGCGGCACGCCTTCCCTCAGGAGTTCTGAAGCCTCCCGGTCGGGCTGCACGTCCCAGGCGTCGAAGTCCGGCCAGAGCTTGCCCGCCAGCAGGACGCCCGGCACGAAGAGCCGGGGAAGGCCGGCGATCCTGGGTATCGCCCGTTCGAGCAGGAGCGGCAGGTCGGCGTACCCCGCCTCTTCAACGACCGCGGCCACCCCCGTACCGGGCGCGGCCCGCACGACGGTCGCGCCCCCCATGGACCACCCGTGTAGCACGGTCTCCCCGGGCCCGTAGCCGCGCCCTTTCAGCCAGAGAAGCGCCCCGCGCACGTCGCGTACCTCGCGGTAGCCCAACGTGCGGCGCCGCCCGCCTGACTCCCCTTGCGCCCTCAGGTCTATGATGAGAACGCTGTAGCCCTCGCGAAGGTAGACGGGCGCGGTCTTCAGGACGTGCTCGTCGGAGCGGTGCCCACCCCAGCCGTGAACCAGCACGGCCGCCCGCGAGGAGCCCTCGATGGGAACCCACCACGCCTTCAGCCTGATCCCATCGGTACTGAGTAGCCCCACCTCTTCGTAGGCGAGACCCGCGCTCGTGGGCGTCTCCCCGGGCCGCCGGCGGCTCGGGGAGGTCATCCTGAAGACGACGAGGAAACTTATGCCCACGTACCCGAGCGCCAGGGCGCAGAGCAGGACCAAGGCTCTCCGCAACACGCCTCTTTTTTGCGGAATCTCCGTTAGAGGACCACCTCTATCGTGGTCTCCGCCCCGTCTCGGCCAGCGCAACCACGATGCCCCATCGGAGGACTGCGGCTCCGTTGCCTCGCCGTTCACCGAGACGCCCCGAGCGGAATCGACGCCGCGCAGCTCCACGAGGACCGTCCCCTCTCCGGTACGAACGTGCCCTCGCGTTCCCCGAAGCGGACGATTATCCGTTCGTTTGTCGCTTCGCAGGAGATCTCGCGGCGGGCGTACTCGCCGGTCTCGTAGCCGAAGCCGTCGCCGGCGTCCTCGTACAGAGACGTGGCGCCCGCCTTTTCGCCCGTTGCGGGGTGTACCAGCACGGTGAGCGGGTCCGTGGGCTTCTCGCCGGTGTGGCCCGCGTCCGGTCCCAGGGGGAGCGGGGTGTTCGCCTTGAGATAGACCGCCGGCTTGCCCAGAGGGGCGTGGGCCAGGACGTGGGCCGGCCCGTCGAGGCGCTCGCCCGTCCAGAAGTGGAACCACGTCCCCTCGGGCAGGTAGACGTGGCGGTGCTCGATGCCGGGGCGGGAGATGGGGGCGACGAGGAGATCCCTGCCCAGCAGGAACTCGTCGTCCGCGGTGTAGGTGGTCTCGTCGGCGGGGTACTCGAAGAGGAGGGGGCGCAGGATCGGGGCCCCCGTGCGGTGGCACTCTTCGAAGAGCGTGTAGAGGTGGGGGAGGAGGCGTTGGCGGAGCTTCAGCATCTCGCGGCAGACGGACTCGTAGGGTTCTCCGAAGGCCCACGGCTCCTGGTGTTTGGTGTCTATGGCCGTGTGGTTGCGGCAGAAAGGCTGGAAGACCCCCATCTCAGTCCAGCGGGCGAGGAGCTCCCCGTTGGCGTCCCGAAGAACCCCCGATGTCCACGCCGGCCCAGGCGACGCCGGAGAGGCCCAGGTTCTGGAGCTGGGCATCGTCATCCAGAGGTGCTCCCACCACGAGGAGTTATCCCCGTCCACTGCATCGCGTGCCGCTGCAGCCCCGCGTAGCCGGCCCGCGTAATGACGAAGGGCCGATCGCCGGGCTTCAGCTTCAGTAGGCCCTCGCGGGCGGCTCGGGCGACGAGGGAGCCGTAGGTGTTGTGGACCTGGGCGTGCCACTTCGACTCGCCGCCCGGGCCGCCCGGATGCACGACCTCGTCCGGCATGGTCGACTGGCGGGGAACGAACAGGGAGGGCTCGTTCATGTCGCACCAGATCCCATCGACCCGGCGTCCGTCAGGACCCTGTGGTTCCCGCCCACCATTCGCGGGCCTCCGGGCTCGTGAAGTCCGGGAAGGCGCACAGGCCGGGCCAGACGACGTTGTGGTACTCCTCGCCCTCTTTCGTCTTGCAGTAGAGGTCGCGGTCCCGGCCCTCGACGTAGACGGGTAGTCCTCGTCAATCTTTACGCCGGGATCGACGATGGTAACGACGTGGAATCCCTGCTCGTGCAAATCCGAGATCAGCCCTTCAGGGTCGGGGAACCTCTCGTCGTTCCAGGTGAAGACGCGGTAGCCGTCCATGTAGTGGATGTCGAGGTAGATCACGTCGCACGGGATGTCCCGTTCCCTGAAGTTTCGGGCCACGCTCCTGACCTCGGCCTCGTCCATGTAGGAGTAGCGGCACTGCTGGTTGCCCAACGACCACATCGGCGGCATCGGGATACGGCCGGTCAGCCCGGTGTAGCGGTCGAGGACGTCGGCGGGCGTCGGGCCGCAGAAGACGTAGTAGACGACGTCCCCGCCCTCGGCGCCGAAGTAGGCGCGGTCCTCGTCTTCGAGGGCCAGGTCGAACTCGATGCGGTGGGTGTTGTCGAAGAAGAGGCCGTGGGCCTTGCCGCCCGTCATCGAGAAGAGGAAGGGGATCGAGGAGTAGAGGTTGTTGAAATCCGCGGTGTGCCCGCCGGGCGGGTCGACGTTCCAGAAGACCTGGTACGAGCCCGTCTTCTCCAGCCCGCTAGTCCTTTCCCCGCACCCGAAGTACCGCTCGCCCGCGGCCCGCTTCTTGTACAGCCTGACCGGGCTCCCGAGCGGCTGGCTGAACACGTCGGCCCCGGACGCCACGACGGGGCCCATGCCGAGGTCCTCGTCGTCCGCCGCGAACTCCCTGCCCGAGCCGTCCGTGAAGCGGACGCGAAGGGGATTCAGGGCGACGTGGGCCGTGGCCGCGGCCGTAGAGAGCGTAACCTCCTGCTCGGACTCGTGCATGGAGACCTCGACGCTACCCCAATCATCTTTCGCTATTGCCTCGGTTTTGTACCGGGGCGTGCGGCCTTCCGGGAACATGCCGACGCGAAACAGGTCGGGGGCCAGGGCCGTCACCTCGACCGTGGTCGTGCCGGATCTCAGGCGCAGGCCGTGATCGTGGTGGCCCGCGAGCTTGCCCGCGCCGAGGGGCTGGTACTCACCGCCGGTCTCCGGTTGTTTCTCGATCACTGGCGTACCTCCGCTCGGTTCGCGGGCGGGTCTGAAGCCCGCCTTTACGGTTTTGTTTGGGTATGGCCGGGTATCGGTTGGGTGCGCATTTTAGGGGCTACGTTTTCTTTCCGCTCTTGGGGCGAACGGTGCCGCCGAGGACGAAGATCGCGGTGCTCAGGCCGACGACCAGGTAGAGGGCCGTGCCGAGGCCCGTGAGCTCGGCCAGGAACCCGATGGTGGGCGGGCCGACGAGGAAGCCGGTGTAGGCCGCGGTCGAGACGGCGGCGAGCGCCGGGCCCGTTGCCACGTCCTCCGTCTGTCCGGCGGCGCTGAGGGCGAGCGGGAAGACCACGGAGAAGCCGGCGCCGGCACAGGCGAAGCCCACGAGGGCGAAGACGGGGTTTCCGACGGCGAGGGCCGTGCCGAGGCCCGCGGCGGCCACGGCGCCGCAGAGGCGGACCAGGTTGGTGGGGCCGAACCTCTCCGCGAGGCCGTCGCCGAAAAGGCGGCCGAGGGCCATGGCGAGGGAGAAGGCGGCGTAGCCCGCCGCGGCGAAGCCGGGGCCGGTGCTCAGGGTGTCGTCCAGGTAGACCGCGGACCAGTCGGACATCGCGCCCTCGCCGAGGAGTACGCAGAAGGAGATGATGCCGAGGCCGAGCAGGGCCCGCGTCGGGCGGGCAAACGCCGGCGCCCCGCCGTCTGCGGCGTCCGCGTCGGAGGGCAGGAGCGCCAGGTAGGCCGGGACGGCGGCGAGCGTCGCGATGACGAAGACCGTGAGGAAGTGGGGGAGGACGCCGATGCCGAGGTAGGCGACCCCGCCGCCGAGCACGGAGCCGGCAAGCGCCCCGAAGCTGAAGGCCGCGTGGAAGGAGGACATGATGCGGCGTTCGTAGCGCGTCTCGACCGCGACGGCGTGGGCGTTCATCGAGACGTCCAAGGCGCCGTTGCACGCCCCGACGAAGACGAGTGCTGCGGTCAGGGCGGCGACGTTCGGGGCGAGGGCCAGCGGTATCAGGGAGAAGGGGAGAAGGAGCGCCGTTGCCCCCACCATCCGGCGGCTGCCGAGGCGCGAGATCAGGGCCCCCACCACGGTCATCGAGAGCAGCGCCCCGACCGCAGCGCCCAGCAGTGCCACCCGAGCAGGCCCTCCCCGATCCCCAACCCGTCCTGCACGGCGGGTATCCTGACGAACCAGGCCCGAGCGCGAACCCGTTGAGGGCGAAGACGGCGAGCACCGCCAGCCGCGCGCGCCGGAGGTCCGGCGTCGTCGAGGGCGTCATCGGACCCGGGCCGCCCCGCCGACCGGGCTCAGAACTCTATCTTCTGGCCGACGCCCCGCTCGACGGCGCGGTCGTAGACGACGCGGGCGGCGGCGAGGTCCTCCAGCGCGAGGCCCTGGCTGGCGAAGAGGGTTATGTCTTCGGGGCTCTTGCGGCCGGGGACGTGGCCTGCGATGACCTGGCCTAGCTCGTAGACGGCCTCGGGGAGGATGGCGCCCGTCTCGAGGGAGGGCATCAGGTCGCCGGCCTCGAGGCCGAGCTCCTCGCGGGCGTCGGCGCAGACGAAGGCTGCGCGCTTGACGACCTCGCGGTCTATCTCGGTCTTGAACAGGAAGTTGGACCCGGCGGCGTTTACGTGGGTCCCCGGCCTGAGCCATTCGCCGTGCAGGACCGGCCCCCCCGACGAGGTCACGGTCACGACGATGTCCTGGGCCGCCGGCTCCTCGGCCGCGTGGGTGGTCTCTATGTCCATCCCCAGCCTCTCGCCCATCTTCGCGGCGAACCTCTTGCGCGACTGCTCGTTGCGGCTGTAGACGATCACGCGTTCGAGGTCCCTGACAGCCGCGATCGCCTCCAGCTGGCTCTCCGCCTGCCAGCCAGCCCCGTAGATGCCCAGAGTTCTCGCGTCCTCGCGGGCGAGGTGCCTGGTGGCGACGCCGCTCGCCGCCCCGGTCCTCATCTGGCCCATCTTGTCCGACTGCAGGATCGAGAGCAGCCCGCCCGTCTCGGGGTCGAAGAGCATAGTGTAGAAGCGGGCCCCGCCCCTGGCGACGGTGTAGGCCTTGAGGCCCAGGGCGTCTATCTCCGGTGCGCCGGCGAACATCACGTTGAGGCCGCTCTTGGGGAGGGCGACGCGGCGGCGGGCGCGGTTGGTGGCCCGGCCCTCCGCCTGCTGGCGCAGGACGGCCTCGACGGCGTCGAGCGTGGCCGGCATGTCGATGAGCTCTTCGACCTGGCCTTCAGTGAGGAGCAGGGTCACGAAGCCTCCCCCCTGTTCGTCCGGGGAGTATCCGTTAAAATCCCGTGGCTCATGCGGGTTCTCGTCATAGACAACTACGACTCCTTTACGTACAACCTCGTCCAGTATCTGGGGGAGCTCGGGGCCGAGGTCCTCGTGCGCCGCAACGACGAGGTAACGCCCGAGGAGGTGGCCGCGCTCCGCCCGGACAGGATAGTCGTCTCGCCGGGCCCCTGCACGCCGAACGAGGCGGGAATTTCCGTGGAGCTCATAGAGAAGGTCGGAAAAGACGTGCCGCTGCTCGGTGTTTGTCTGGGGCACCAGAGCATCGGGCAGGCGTACGGGGCCAGGATCGTGCGCGGCGAGCCCGTCCACGGGAAGACCGCGAAGATAGCCCACGACGGAGAGGGCGTCTACGCCGGGATAGACCAGAACTTCGAGGCGACCAGGTACCACTCCCTCGTGATAGAGCCAGATTCCTTGCCCGATTGCCTGGTAGTGACGAGCCGGTCCGAGGACGGCACGATCATGGGCGTCCGCCACCGCGAGTACGCCGTCGAGGGCGTCCAGTTCCACCCCGAGAGCGTCCTGACCCGCCACGGACGCGACCTCCTCAAGAACTTCCTGGGGTCCTAGAAGTGCTGCGCGAGACGCTCCGAAAGGCCGCCGGCGGAGAGTCCCTGACGGAGGGCGAGGCGGAGAGGGCGCTCGAGGCCATCATGGAGGGGACGGTCCCCCCGGCGGCGACCGCGGCGCTCCTCACCGCGCTCAGGGTCAAGGGCGAGACGGTGCCCGAGATCGTCGGCTTCGCCCGCGCCATGCGCCGCTTCGCCGCCTCGGTCGAGGCCCCTCCCGACGTCGTCGACACGTGCGGCACCGGCGGCGACGCCAAGGGGACCATAAACGTCTCGACCGCAGCCGCGTTCGTGGCCCGGGGTGCCGGTGTCGTGATCGCCAAGCACGGCAACCGGGCCGCTACGAGCCGGGCCGGCAGCGCCGACGTGCTCGAAGCCCTCGGCGCCGAGATAGAGCTCGCGCCCGAGCAGGTCTCGCGGTGCATCGAGGAGGCCGGCATCGGGTTCATGTTCGCCAGGACGCACCACCCGGCCATGCGCTTCGTCGCCCCCGTGCGGGCCGAGTTGCCGTTCCGAACGATCTTCAACCTGCTCGGCCCCCTTACGAACCCCGCGGGCGCCAAGCGACAGCTCGTCGGCGTCTTCGGCGGGGCCTACGTGCGGCCGGTGGCCGAGGCTTTACGGGACCTCGGGGCCGAGCGGGCGCTCGTGGTCCACGGGACGGACGGGATGGACGAGATCACGACGAGCGCCGAGACGATCGTCGCGGAGGTCTCGAACGGAGGGCTGAAAGAGTACGAGATCTCCCCCGAAGACTTCGGTCTGAGGCGGCACGCCCCGGACGGCCTGCTCGGCGGCGACGCCCACCTGAACGCCCGCATCCTGCGCGACGTCCTCTCGGGCAAAGAGACCGGCGCGGCCCGCGACGTCGTACTCCTCAACGCCGGCGCCGCCGTCTTCGTCTCGGGCAAGACCGACACTATCGAGGAGGGCGTCCGCCGGGCGGAGGAGTCCATAGAGACGGGCTCGGCCGAAAGGGCCCTGGAAGACTTCGTAAAAGCCACCCGCCGGAAAGTGGGAACCCCATGAGCCGGGCGACCGTGCTCGAAGAGCTCGCCGCCGCGGCACTCCTCCGCGCGGGCGAGCTCCGAGAAGGGACGGACCTCGACACCCTCTACCAGGAGGCGCTCCTCTTCGAGAAGCGCGACTTCGCCGCTGCGCTCGGCAACCCCGGCCTCTCCGTCGTAAGCGAGATAAAGCGGGCCTCGCCCTCGGCGGGCGCCATTCGGGAGGTCGACCCGGCCGAGTGGGGCGGGGGCTACCAGCGGGAAGGCGCGAGTTGCCTCTCCGTCCTGACGGAGCCGGATCGCTTCAAGGGCTCCCTCGAAGACCTCGACGCGGCCAGGAACAATACCACCATCCCCGTGATCCGCAAAGACTTCACCGTGGACGAGGCCCAGGTCCTCGAAGCCGGCACCCGCGCCGACGCAGTTCTTCTCATCGCGGCCCTCTTCGACGCCGCAACGCTCGCCCGCTACGTCTCTTTAGCCGTAGAAGTCGGCCTGACGCCGCTCGTGGAGATCCACGACGAAGAGGAGGCCGACCTCGCCCTGGAATCCGGCGCCAGGGTCATTGGCGTCAACAACCGAAACCTTAAGGATTTCACCGTCGACCTCGGCACCTTCGAGCGCCTAGCCCCGAAGCTCGCCGGCGCCACGCTAGTCGCCGAGAGTGGTGTCAGGACCGTCGAAGACGCCCGCAGGATGCGCGACGCCGGGGCCGACGCGGTGCTTGTCGGGGAGGCGGCGATGCGGAATCCGGAACTCGTTGCGAGGATGGCTTCGCTCACCTGACTAAACGGGCCTGATGGGCCGCCAATTCGCAGCCGGTAGGCTACCGCGGCACCGCTAAGATGCGTACGACCCGAGCCCCGTGGTGTCTTCGAGTACCTGCCTGGCTTCCTCGAAAAACGCACCCGGCACCAGCACGTCCCTCGGACCGGCAGCCAGGAAGTCCGGCGCATCGAAGCCTGCCGCGCGTTGGATCAACGCCGGGATGCCGGCGTCCTTCAGCACGCCGTCCATCAGCAGCGCGTCGGTTTCGTTCGGGGCCGCGGCCACCTTCACCCACCTCTCTTCCATAAACGTATCCTACCCCGGGCCGTCCCCCGAAGCTCGTATTCGCGAAGCCGTCCGGCTAGGAGCGGCGAAGCGTGAAGCAGAAGCGCGAGCCCCGTCCGGGGTCGCATTGGACGCTTGAGATGGTGTCGGAGATCAGGTCGTGCAGGGAAACCTCTTCCGGGGTGAGTTGCGGCACCCCGGCGAGCTCGAAGAGATCGTCGATTAGGCTGCTGAGTTCGGCGAGCTCGCGGCGGGCCGAGGAGAGGTAGCGGGCACCGGCGACCACCTCCAGGAGGTTCCGTTCGTCGTCGACGATCAGGACCTTGGCCACCGCTGAACCTGTTCCTCTCTTCTCCGCCGGATTATATCCCGCCGTCGACCGGCACCGCGCATCATGTCCCCGGTCCCTGGCCGCCTGGCGGTGCCGGTCAGCTCTCTGCAAGTAGATTTTCGACATTATCGGTACACTACCCCGACGCGCTTACGCGACGGTTACGGGCTCATTGCGACAGGCTTAAATCTCGCTGGCGGGCCCCGGCCAGGGGATAAACGTCTTCGTGCCTATCGTCCCACGCTGCTACCCTGCTGGTGGCACAATGGCCCACAAAGAACCCCCCACGGAAAGGGAACGGCGTGCGAAAGATTTGCGGGTTCCTGTCCGGGCGCAACCGCGGAGCGTCGCGCGGCGGAGAGGCTCACGCCAGGTGTCCGCGGTCCGCGAGGAGGGGCTGGACCGGCGAGTGAACCTCGCGGCCAAGCTCTTCCGTTCCCGGCTGCTCCCCGGCGTCGAACGCCACAAGGATCTCGCCGTCGGGATCTTGCTGGTCGTCCTCAGCCTGGTCGCTGTGCGCGACCTCGTGGCCGGCGGGACCGTCGTCGGTAAGGACACCATCACCCAGTACTACACCTGGTACTCGTACCTGGGCGAGAGGTTGCGCTCCGGGGACGTTCCGGCCTGGAACCCGCACCAGTTCTCGGGGGCTCCGTTCGCGGGCGATCCCCTGTCCGGCTGGACCTACCTGCCGGCGATGGTCCTGTTCACCGCGCTGCCGGTGTCGGCGGCGGCCAAGAGCTACCTGTTCGTCCACCTGCTGCTCGCCGGGGTCTTCACGTACGCCCTGGCGCGGGCGCTCCGCATGAACCTCGCCGGTGCCTTGCTGGCGGCGGTGGCCTACGAGTTCAACGTGTTCATGTACTGGCGTAACCTGTGCTGCTCCCCGTACGCCAGCGTCATGGCCTGGCTCCCGCTCGCGATCCTGGGCGTGGAGCTGGCGATCCGGAGTCCCCGCCGGACGGACAGGGGCTTCTGGCTCGGGGTGGGGGGGCTGGCGTTGAGCCAGATAATGGCCGCGTGGCCCGGGCAGGGCTCCTACTACGCCCTGCTCGCCCTGGGCGGTTACGTGGCCTACCGCACGCTCCTCTCCCCGCCCGAGTACGTCCGGGGTCTTCGGGGCCGGACCCTCACCTTTCTGCTCTACGGTGGCGGGGTGCTGCTGTGCGGGTTCGGCCTGGCCGCCGCCGGGCTGCTCCCCCGGGTGGAGTACCAGACGCTCTCCACCCTGGCGGACGGCTACGGCAACATCGAGGGCGTGAGGGCCGCCTGGGGGGGATGGACGTCCGAAGATTGGCAGAGGTTGCTGACGCCCGGGCTCGTGTACCCGGGCATTGCGGTCCTTGCGCTGGCGCTCGCGGCGCCCCTGGTCGCCCGCGGGCGGCACGCCGTGCCTTTCTTCCTCGTCCTCTCCCTCTGCGCGCTCGTCCTGTCGGCCCCGGACGGGACGGTGCTTCATTCGGCGCTGTACCAATTGTTGCCCGGTTTCGAATGGATGCACCCCCACGGCCCCGGGCGGATAAAAGTGATCCTGTACCTCGGCTTAGCCCTCTTGGCCGGCGCCACGCTGAGCCGCCTGGGAGAGCGAAACACGGGGACCCTGCTCGCCGTCCCGGTCGTGACCTCGCTCTTGCTGGCGATCTGCGCCGTCGCGCTTCTCGCGACGGAAGGCCCCCCGGCCGGCCATGGAATCGGCGTTTCGCTGGTCTCGCTGTCGGCCCTCGTCGTAATCAACGGGTGCCTGGTGGTCTACGCTCGCGCCCCGGCCGGACGCCGGGGCGCGGTATTGCTAATGGTGCTCGTGCTGTTCGCGGACCTGCTCGCCGCGGGGCGGGCGACCGTCGCGGAGCGTGCGACCGCCGACCTTGGGAAGGATTTGGTGAAGGTGGACCTGCCGCGGTTTTTCGAGCCCACGGGCGCGGCGAAATTCATCAGGGCCGAGACCGAGAACGAGCCGGCCCGCTACTTCGGCTACGGTCCTCGCCGCCTGGGCGATGGATGGAGCTTCAACTACAACAACTGGTTTGCCGAGCGGGACACGAGCGCGCTCCTGGCGAGCAACATGGCGACCCCGATGGGGCTAGACGGCATCCAGGGTTACAACGCCGTCCACATCGCCCGCTACGACGAGTACATGAAGGCGCTCAACGGGAGGTCGCAGGGGTACCACAACGCGGACGTGGTCCCCCGGGGGCTCGATTCCCCTTTGCTGGATCTACTCAACGTCCGGTACGTGATCGTGCCGGCGGACGTGGACGCGGACCAGGACGAACTGCTGGAGTTGAAGGGTGACCACCCAACCGTGTACGCGGACGGGCGGGTGGAGGTCCTCGAGAACCGCGACGCGCTTCCCCGGGCCTGGATCGTCCACTCGGCAAGACAGGCCCCGCGGGCGGAGACGCTCGAGCGACTGGGCTCCGGCGCGGTAGACCCGAGGCAGACGGCGCTTCTGGAGCGGCCACCGCCGGATCTCGAACGTCCGGCGGACCCCTCCGCCGACCGCGCCACGGTAACGAAGTACGAAGCAGATCAGATAGAGCTCGAGACCTCAACCGGGGCGCGGGGCCTGCTCGTGCTCAGCGAGGCGTACTACCCGGCGTGGAAGGCTTACGTCGACGGCCAACCGGTCCCCCTCTACGCCGCCGACCACGTTCTGCGCGCGGTACCGGTGCCCGCCGGCGAGCACACCGTCGAGCTGCGCTACGAGTCGTGGTCCCTGCGCACCGGGATGGCCATCTCGCTCGGCTCTTGCCTGGCGCTCGTCGGCCTTGTGGCCGCCAGAGCAAGGCACCGGCCGGAAAAGCCGACGAGCGCGTGCCGCCCACCCGAATCCGACGCCGGGATCGCCCGTTGAGAGGGCGGGCGCAACCGATTCGGACGTACGAGGGCCAGCCAGAGGTCAGCAGGGGCGCCTGCGCCGGGACGTCGAGGATGGAACGGGACTCCGTCGAAACGCGCGCGGAGTCCACGCGGAAATCGTGGTGTAAGGGAGGTTTGACGTGCCCGAGTCGCTAGGTTTCGACATTTAAGGTACGCTCGTCGACCCTCTGGACATGAACGAGCATCGGAGGGGGTTGGTTGGGCAGAAAGCCGACCGCTTCTCGGAGCTCTGGCGCGAAAAGCAGGTCGAATACACCAGGCGGCGGGGTCTGCACCCGGCAGGCTTAGGATTTCTCCGCCCTCTCGCCCGCCGGGCGACGTCTCGGACGAAGAGAAGGCCTACGCGCCCCGCCCACGGTCCGTGCGAAGCATTCGATGCTCCGTGGTGAATCGTGCGCGTAGAAGCCGCCGAGGCACGATGCGATCCCCAAAGCGGGGTCTACGAACCGGCCATGGGCGCCGAGATTACGCCCGGCGCAAGCCCGACATCGACGGTTACCGGATCTAGCGTTGGAGCGAAACCCGGGTGCGCTTACGTTACGACCCTGATCGTCTGGCCTTCGACGACCTCGCCGACCACCGCGGCGAGCGTGGCGTTCTTCTCCAGGGCCCGCACGAACGCTGGAGCCTGCTGCTCCGGCACGGCCACGAGCAGGCCGCCGCTCGTCTGCGGGTCGTACAGGGGCAGCAGGTCGTCCGGGCCGACCCCGTCCGCGGATACCTTGTCGCCGAGGTACTCCCGGTTGTTCTTGAGGCCGCCGGGATAGCACCCCTCCGCGGCGAGGGAGACGGATCGCTCCCAGACGGGCACGTCGCCCCTGCGTACCACGGCCCCGAGCCCCGACGCCTCCAGCATTTCGGAGAGGTGGCCCAGAAAACCGTAGCCCGTAACGTCGGTCGCGGCAGAGACCTCGACCTCGCGCAGCGCGGCGCGCCCGCCCTTGTTCAGGGTCGCCGCCACCTCGACGGCGTCCTCTATCTCGGATTCGGAGACGAGGTCGCGTTTCAGGGCCGTCGTCAGGATGCCAAAGCCTAATGGTTTCGTCAGCACGAGAGCGTCGCCGGCCCGCGCGCCGGTGTTGCGCACCACCCGGTCCTCCTCCACGAAGCCCGTCACGGAGAGGCCGTACTTAGGCTCGTCGTCCTGCACCGAGTGGCCGCCGCAGAGCTTCGCGCCGGACTCCTCGATCTTGGACTGCCCCCCGGCCAGGATCTCGCGCAGGATGCCGAGATCCAGCCTCTCGGGGAAGCCGACGAGGTTCATAGCAGTCAAAGGCTCGCCGCCCATCGCGTAGACGTCCGAGAGGGCGTTGGCGGCGGCGATCTGGCCGAACCTGTAGGGGTCGTCCACGATCGGCGGGAAGAAGTCCACGGACTGCAGCAGCAGGCCGCCGCCGAACGGGACGTACCCCGCGTCGTCGCGGGTCTCCATGCTGCTCACGAAGCTGTCCGCGGAGGGCGAGCCCGGCGTTAACGAGTGAAGCACCTGCTCCAGGACCCCTGGAGCGAATTTAGAGCCTCAACCGGCCTTCTGCGAGTACTTCGTCATCCTTATGCGCGTCTTTTCGTCCATGGCGCGAGTATAACCCCCTCGCCCGTGGCCTGCGCCCGGCCGTTCGGGAAGCCTCCAGCGACTTCTTCGACAAGGCCGCCCAGCGCCCCGCGTTCGCGTTCGGGCAGGGTCAGTGGGCGGCGCGCGGCGCACCGCGCCTCTAGCAACTCGTGGAAAGCGACGTCTGTCTCGGTCCGTTCCAGCAGCAGGGCCAGGGCACTCTCATCCCCGACCGGGTAGTAACCGGGGTAGTCTTCGCCGAGCATCCCGACGTTGCCTGCTATGCGGGAGGCGATCACGGGCACCCCGGCTGCCAGCGCCTCGGCGACCGCGTTTGCCCCGCCCTCCATGATGGAGCTCTGCACCAGCAGGTGCACCCGCGACAGCAGCCGGCGCACACGCCAGCGGGGTACCTCCCCGAGCCATCGGTAGCGCGGTTCGGACGATGCGAGCGCCGCGGCCCGATCCGCGAACTCCTCGCTGTGGGCCTTCCCTACGTGCGTGATCCGGACGCGCGAGGCGGGCGGAAGCAGCCGGGCGGCCAGGGCGCAGCGGAAGGGGTCTTTCTCGGCGCGCAGGTTGCCCACCACGCAGACGTCGAAGAAGGTCTTCGCCCGCGGCTGCGGGCGGATGGGCTCGGCCGACTGGTAGATCACCCGCGCCTTCGCGCGGTGGTGCGGTTCGAGCTCCGCAAGACCCGCTTCCTGCAGGACGACCACCCGGGTGGCGAGACCCAGGGACTCCCGGGCGCCCTCATCGACCCGGATATCCCGGTAGAGGTCGGTCCCTGTGAGGACGACGATGAGGGGGTGGTCGGGGTGGGCGGCGGCGTAGCGCTTTATGGAGTGGCGGCTGCGCCGGGTGTGCAGGGCGATCATCAGGTCGGAGACCTCCCCGCCCCAGGCCACTTCGACGAGCACCTCGTGGCCTTCCTGGCGCAGGAAACGCGCCCAGCGCTCGGCGGTGGCCCTGTTGCCGCTGCGCGACCCCGCCCCGGCCGGCGTGACGAGGCTGATCTTCATGCCGCGTACCCCTGCTTCATGGATACGCATTTATACAGCCTTTCGCGGCGCACTACAGCTTGCGGGCTATTGCGCTAACATCCGCCCTAAGGAGCGGGACCGGCGAAGACGGAAGGACTTTGATGCAGGACTCACGGGAACAGATCGGGTATCTCACGGAGATGCTGGTCGACAGCCGGAAGCGGACCCTGGAGCTTGTAAGCGACCTCTCGGACGGGCAGATGATCGGACCCCAGCTCCGCATCGTCAACCCGCCGCTGTGGGAGATCGGGCACCTCGCCTGGTTCCAGGAGCGCTGGAACCTGCGCCGCGTTACGGACGACGAGTTCGCCCCCTCCGGCATCCTGGAGCGCGGCGACGAACTCTACGACTCCATGGAGGTGGCCCACGACACCCGCTGGGACCTCTCCCTGCTCCCCGGGGGAGACCCTCTCCTACATGCGGCGGGTCCTGGACGAGACCCTGCGCAAACTGCGTACCGAAGGACCGACCCCCGAGGCGGACTACTTCGCGCGCCTCGCCGCCTTTCACGAGGACATGCACGGCGAGGCGTTCACCTACACCCGCCAGACGCACGGCCTCCCCGCGCCCCCGATTTCGGAGCACGACCCCAGGATTCTGGAAGACCAACCCCGTGGTCCGCTGGCGGGCGATGTAGAGGTGCCCGGAGGCGAGTTCATGCTCGGGGCCACCGAAGGGACGGGTTTCGTCTTCGACAACGAGAAGTGGGCGCACCCCGTGGAAATCTCCCCGTTCGGGATCTCGCGCGCCCCGGTTACAAACGAACAATTTGAATCCTTCGTGGACGACGGCGGCTACCGGAGGCGGGAACTCTGGAGCGAGGAGGGAAGGCGGTGGCTGGACGAGACCGGGGCCGGGCACCCCGTCTACTGGTCCCGGTTCGGCGACGGGTGGCACCACAGGCACTTCGACGAGACGCTTCCCCTGAACCCCCACGCGCCGGTCATCCACGTCAGCTGGTACGAGGCAGAGGCCTACTGCCGGTGGGCCGGACGTCGCCTGCCCACCGAGGCCGAGTGGGAGATGGCCGCCTCCGCCGAACCCGGTGAGGCGGGCACGACGACCGGGCGCAAGCGCCCCTACCCGTGGGGGGAGACGCCGCCGGGGACGCGCCACGCCAACCTGGACGGGCGCCTGCTCGGGCCGGTGGACGTCGCCGCGTTCCCGGAGGGAGACAGCGCGTTCGGCTGCCGGCAGATGATGGGCAACGTCTGGGAGTGGTGCGCCGACGACTTCGGGCCTTACCCCGGCTTTGTCCGCGATCCCTACAAGGAGTACTCGGAGCCGTGGTTCGGCGACCACAAGGTGCAACGCGGTGGATCCTGGGCGACGCGAAGCCGCATGCTCCGCAACACCTGGCGCAACTTCGCCCTGCCCGAGCGGCGGGACCTCTTCGCGGGTTTCAGAACGTGCGCCCTCGATTAGAGCTATCAGCTTTCAGCAAGAACAAAAAAGCTGATAGCTGAAAGCGGAGGCGAAGCCGGAGCGGGCTGAAAGCCGACAGCGCGGATTGCGGTGGCATTGAGCCACTGCAATCCGCGCTAGTACGCGAGCCTGCGCCGGATCGCGGCCGAGAAGCGGTCCACGGCCAAGACCACCACTATCGTTGCCCCGACGAGCGTTGCGACCTTCGGGTAGTCGAAGAGGTTCATGGAGATCAGGATCTGCTGCCCTATGCCCCCGGCGCCGACGAAGCCGAGTATCGTCGCCGAGCGGATGTTGCACTCCCACTGGTAGAGCGTGAGAGAGGCGAAGCCGTTCATCGCCTGCGGCAGCCGCCCGAAGAGGAAGGCCTGAAAGTCGCTGGCTCCCGTCGCCGTGAGCGCCTGCACGGGGCGGGAGGGGACGGCCTCCAGCGTCTCGCTGTAGAGCTTGCCGAGCACGCCCGCGGAGTGGACCGCCAGGGCGAGCGTGCCGGGGAAGGGTCCGAGGCCGAGGGCGACGACGAAGACGAGCGCCCAGAGGATGTCGGGGACGGAGCGGAAGACGTTCAGGAGCGTGCGCGAGAGGTGGTACGGCACGGCGAGCAGCAGGCGTTCGCCGCGCGAGGCGCCTACGGTGGAGATCTCCCGCGTTCCGAGGGCCGACAGGGGGAAGGCCACGACCGCGCCGATAAGCGCGCCGAGAAACGACATCTGGAAGGTCTCCAGGATGCCGGTGCCCATCGCCCGGAGCGTGGCGGCCGAGAGGTCCGGAGGGAACATCTCGGAGACGAACCTCTCCGCGGCGCCGCTGCCCCTGAGCAGCTCGACGAGGTTGAAGTTGGTGCCCGCTACGCTGTAGCCCGTCAGGCCGAGGACGGCGAGGACGGCCAGGCTACTCTTCCACGAGAAGCGCGGGAGCGCGCCCCCGATCCCCGGACGTTCAGTGCGAGGAGACGCCATCTCTGCCCTCCGTTAGACGGAACGATCCTTCGGCGCCGTACCCGGCATACGGGAGATCGGAGCCTTCTCCGTTCTCCGACCCACCGGGGTCCCCGCCCGGGTCGCCTTCGTAGATCTTTGCCAGCTCGTCTTCGGTAAGCCGCCCCGGCGGGCCATCGAAGGCCACGCGGCCTGCGCGCAACGCGACGACGCGCGGAAAGCGGCGCGCGACCTCGACGTCGTGGAGGTTTGCCAGCAGGGTCGCGCCCTCGCGGTTCAGGTGAAGGAGCGTCTGCAGGACGCGCTCGGTCGTTACGGGGTCCACGGCGGCGAAGGGCTCGTCGGCCAGGATCAGGTCGGGCCTCTGCACCAGCAACCGCGCGACGGCAACCCGCTGCTGCTGGCCCCCCGAGAGGTCCGCCGTCCGCACGCCGGCCTTGTCCCCAAGTCCGATCTGTTCGAGCGCGGCCCTGGCTTTTTTGGAGAGGCCCGCGTCGGGGCCCGCAAAGAAGGCCCGCAACGTCCCAAGCCTGCCCATCTCGCCGACCTCGCCGAGGGAGACGTTGACGCCCGCCGAGAGCTGGGGGACGAGGTTGTACGCCTGGTAGATGGTCCCGATGCGCCGCCGCAACTCGCCGAGCCTGCGCCGCGGGAGAGAGTAGAGGTCTTGCCCGTCGACGACGACCCGACCTCTCCCCAGGGCCACGCTCCGGGTGAGCGCGCGAAAGAGCGTGGACTTGCCCGCGCCGGAGGCCCCGATCACGGCGAGCTGCTCCCCCGCCTCTATGTGGAGCGTTACGTCGCTCAGGGCCGCCACGCCATCGAAGCCGACGGAGACGTCTTCGAGCAGGACCCCCCTCACGTTGCTATTGCTCCTCCGCGATGAGGTCGAGCTTGCGGGCCTGCTCCTCCACGTAGTCGTAGTCGCCGGCCCGGACTCTCTGGTAGTCCTCGGCGCGGAGCAGGTCCAGGAGCTCGGGGTCCTCTATCCCGAGGAACGCGTCGGTGAGCTCCTGCTCGTCCTTGTCCGGGAGGGCGTCGCGGACCACCCAGGGGTAGCCCTCTATCGGGTCTGACTTCTCTATTACCCTGACGCTGCCCTTCTCGATAATCCCCTCCTCCCGCAGGTCGTACAGGATGCGGTCCTCCAGGCCGCCGGCCGCGACCCGCCCGTTGGCCACGGCCTGCGCCGTGGTGTCGTGGCCGCCGGTGTACACGACCTCTCCGAGGTCCGTGCGATAGTCGATCCCGGCCTGGTTCAGCATGATGGAAGGGTAGAGCGACCCCGAGGTGGAGGAGACGCTCCCGAAAGCGAAGTCTTCGCCCTCCAGGTCCTCGACCTTCTCTACGTCGCTACCGGACGGGACGATAATGACGGAGCGGTACTTCGTCGTCCCCGTCCTGGGGTTGACTTCGGTAAAGAGGGGATGGACGTCCGCGCGCTGGCGCGCCTGGACGTAGGTCAGGCCGCCAAAGTAGGCGAGATCCAGCTCCCCCGAAACCATCGCCTCGACGACGGCGTTGTAGGTAGTCGGCACCGAGAGCTCGACCTCGCCTCCGGTCTCCTTCTTCAGGTAATCCTCCAGGGGCTGGTATTGTGCCTCGACCTCTTCGGGGTTCTCGTTCGGGATCAGGCCGACCCGCAAAGGTTCGTCGCCGGAGGCCGAACCGCTTCCGCCGCAACCCGCGAATACTATCGCGGCGACGGCGACGAGGATGGGCGTAGACAGGCGGTGGATCATGGACGTTCCTTTCTGGCGCAAGTGGCAACGAAAGCCTCGGCCGCCGGCGATAGCCTGCGGCCCCGTTCGGTCAGCAAGACGAAGGGGCGCGAGAGCGAGAGCCCGCGAACTTCGATTCGTCCGACCCTCTCCAGGGCCCCCGCCGTGCGAAGCGGGACGACGCCGACGCCCGCGCCCGCCGCGACCGCGCCCGCGACCGCGGCGTTTGACCCCAGCTCCATCGCAACCCTGGGCCTCACGCCCGCCGCCGCCAGCCCCTCCTCCGCGGTCCGGCGCGTCCCCGAACCCTGCTCCCGCAGCACGAAAGGCCGATCGGCGAGGTCCCCGGGGGAGACCTCCGCCCCGGCGAGCCGGTCGTCGGCCGCGACCACCGCCACCAGGGCGTCGTGTCCGATGACGGTTCCGGCCAGCCTGGGGTCGTCGACCTCGTGGCCCACGACGGCCGCCTCGATCTCACGCCCAAGCAGGGCCGCGATGGCCTCGTCGGTGTCGTACACCCGCAGCTCGAGCGCGACGTCCGGGTAGCGCGCCGAGAACTCCGTGGCGAGTCCCGGCATCAAGAGCTCCCCGGGGGTCGAGGACGCGCCAACCACGAGCGCTCCGTGAGGGGCGGTGTGGCGGGCCATCTCGGCCTCAAGGACGGATACTCCATCCAAAATCCGCCGCGCGTGTTCGGCGAGGCACTCCCCCGCGGGGGTTGCCCGAAGAGGCCGCCCGCGCGTTAGCAACGCGACCCCGAAACGCTCTTCCAGCGCGTGCAGATGGTTCGAGACAGCCGGCTGCGTCATGCCCAACTCCCTGCCCGCCGCCGAGAGCGAACCACACTCCAGTATGCAAAGATAGACGCGCAATCCATGTACGCTAAGGCCCATCGGCGCAAGTTATCACAGAAGATTTATGGAAGCGATAAGAAAACCTTACATGGTGATCAATTGGACGCGGCCGGCGCGGCGAAGCGGAGCTTGGCGATTTGGCGTCCTCCATCCCCTTTGGTTGCCCGAGGGCAAGCGCCGGTGCTACATTCCGCCGATACGTTTACGCGCGGGAAGGGGCCCCGGTACGGACCATCGACCGGGCGGACGGTGAGGTTTAGACCGCCGAAGCCACCTCGACCTCGCGGGTGCGTAGGGCTCAGACGCTCGGTGTGGCGGGAGGCCGGGGATGATGGCTTTCGCGCCACGGCGGGTGTTGTGGGACGACGAGGACGTTAGCCCCGGGAGGGCCATGATAGACGTAGGCATCATCACCGGATCTGGCATCTACGAACTGCCCGGGGAGAAGGAGACGCGCGTGGTCGAGAGCCGCTTCGGGGAGGCGGAGGTGTCGATCTTTCGGGCCGGGTCGTGGACCGTCGGGAGCATCTCCCGCCACCAGAAGAACCACCTGCACCTGCCACACGCGATCCCCCACCAGGCGAACCTCGCGGCCCTCAAGCAACTCGGGGCGCGGGTGGTTCTCGCGACGACGGTCGTGGGCGCGGTAGACCCCGGCGTTCGTCTGGGGCGGCCCGTCCTGTTCGACGACCTCTTCTTCCCGACCAACCTCCTTCCCACCGGCGCCGAATGCACCATCTTTACGGAGCCTGGCGACCCGGGGCGCGGGCACCTCATCTGGGACGAACCTTTCGCCCCGCGTCTTCGGCGGAAGCTGGAGCTCGCGACCGGGGACCTGGGACTGGGGGCCACGGTTGGGGGTGTCTACGGGCACACGAACGGGCCGCGGTTCGAGAGCCGGGCGGAGATCCGCTGGCTCGGCACGGCCGGGGTAACGGCGGTGAGCCAGACGTGCGGTCCCGAGGCGGTCCTGGCCGGGGAACTTGAGCTCCCCTACGCGCTTGTGGGCTTCCCGGTGAACTACGCGACCGGAATCTCGCACTCCCGCAGGGACGAGCTGGACCGGCTGCTCGCGCTCTCGGCCGAAGTACTTCCCCGGGTGGTGCTCCGGACGGTAGAGATGCTGGAAGGGGAGGACCTGATCTTCGACCACGGGTACGTCTACCGGGTCGAGGGAGGAGTGGGCCCGCGCGAAGGCTGATCCACGACGGCCGAAAGGCGTGGTGAAACGGAAGGCTTGAGACGGATGAGCCGGCTCATCCGTCTCAAGCCCGACACGCGACAAGAGAAAGGCGGGGGCATGGAGCGACCGAGACCCGACCTGGTGAAGACCAAGGAGCGCCAACGATCGGCGTGGGCTTCCGGCGACTACTCGGAGTTCGGGGCGGTGTTGCAGATCATGAGCGAGCTTCTGTGCGAGGCCGTGGACCTCCGGCCCGGCCAGAAGGTTCTCGACGTGGCGACCGGCAGCGGCAACACGGCGCTTGCCTCCGCCCGTCGCTTCGGGGAGACGACCGGCATCGACTACGTCCCTGCCCTGCTGGAGCGGGGACGGGAGCGGGCCGCCGCCGAGCGGCTGAAGGTCGCCTTCCGGGAGGGCGACGCGGAGGACCTCCCTTACCCGGACGCCTCGTTCGACGTCGTGCTCTCGACCGTCGGGGTGATGTTCGCGCCCGACCAGGAGAGGGCGGCCGGTGAGCTGCTCCGGATCTGCCGGCCGGGGGGGAGGATCGGCCTGTCGAACTGGACGCCGGACGGCTTCGCCGGGGAGCTGGGAAGCCTCTTCGGCTCGTACCTGCCCTTCTCTCCCGGCCTGAAACCGCCCGTACTCTGGGGCACGTCAGAGCGACTGCGGGAACTCCTGGGCGGTGGCGTAAGAGACTTGAGGATCGTCCGGCGAAGCTTCGTGTTTCGCTACCGCTCGGTCCGGCACTACCTGGAGGTCCTGCAGACCCAGCTGGGTCCCACCAGGGAGGCCCTTCTTGCGCTCGACCCGGCGGAGCGGGGGAACCTCACGGACGACGTCGTGGGCCTCGTAGGCCGCTTCAACCGCTCGGGCGACGGGGCGATGGTGGTGCCTAGCGACTACCTCGAGGTGGTCGCTACCCGGCTTTGAACGCCCGGTCTTCGCCCGAGAGGCATCCTATCGGTGACCCGGTGTCGACCGCGAGCGGGCCGGGGGTGTGATCCGGCGCCCTTCCCGAAACGTTAAGAAAATGGCAAGATTTGTGGCCACGGTATATGTTAGACGTGTTGCGACACACAAGACGCGGGAGAGGAGCAAGATTGTCTGTTGCCGTTGGCATTGGGCTCACCAACGAGTGCAACTTGGCGTGCCCGCACTGCTACAGGCCGACCCTCACGCAGCAGCGCCTCTCGGTGCCGCAGGTCGAGACCATCCTGGACAATCTGGAGGTGGGGTCGGTCAACCTCGGGGTCGGCGAGAACGGGGTGCACCCAGAGTACCGGGAGATGCTCGGCCTCTTCCGTGAGAGGGAGGTCAAGACCGCGATCACCTCGAACGGCTTCAGCCTGGCCATGCTCACCGACGAGGAGCTCGCGGGCTTTCACTCCGTGGAGCTCTCCTTCGACTTCCCGACCAAGGAGGAGATGGACGAGTTCAGGGGCGCGGGGGCGTGGGAGATGGCCATAGAGTCGCTGGATAGATGCCAGCGACTCGGCATCCCAACCTCCGTCGCGGCGGTGATGATGAGCACCAACTACGACCGGATGGGGGAGGTGGCGCGGTTCGCCTTCGGGCTCGGCTCCGACCTGCGGGTCAACGTCTACCAGCCCGTGACGGGCGAGGAGTTCACGCTCTCCTACGACCAGTTCTGGGAAGGGTTCGCCAGCCTGTTCGCCGCCGGGCCCGTCGTCGTGTGCAGCGAGCCGCTGGTGAACGCGATCATGGGTCTCGGGACGACCCGGGGCAACCCTTGCGGGCAGCGGAGCATCCGGGCCCTGCCTGCCGGCACGATCTCCCCCTGCCCCTACTGGCCGGCCGCCGCGGGCCGCGTATCGCACCTGGCGGACTCCGAGAAGAACATCTGGGACCAGCGCGAGTTCGAGAAGTCCAGGCACCTGCCGCAGGCGTGCGGGCCGTGCCGGTTCGCCGAGAGCTGCGCCGGGGGCTGCGCGAGCCGCCGGGCGCTGCGCGACAGGCTGGACGAGCCGGACGAGTACTGCCCGGTGGTGCGCGGCGGGGAAGGGGAGGTCCGTCGTATTCAGGAGATGCTCCGCTACACCCTGAGCAACCCGGAGGATGTCCCGAAGGCTGGCAACGCCTGCACGACCGTCATCAAGACCGCGGAGGGCTTGCCGGCATGACGCTCGCCGGCCATCACGCGGGAGACAATACGGGTTCCGGGCGGCGCCCCGGACCACGCATCGCCGCCGTCATTCCCGCCCTCGACGAGGCGCTATCCATTGCGCGGGTAGTGGAGGGGTTGCGCGGTCAGACGCTCCTGGCCCCGGGCGGGATCTTCGTCGTTGACAACGGCTCGGTAGACGGGACCGGGGAGATCGCCCGCGCGGCCGGGGCAAGGGTCGTGCGCGAGGGGCGGTGCGGCTACGGGTACGCGTGCCTGGCCGGGGTCCTCGCGGCCCGGGACGCCGACGTGATCGTCCTTCTAGACGGGGACGCCGCCGACGAGCCGGACGACCTCCCGCGGGTGCTTGAGCCGCTTCTTAGGGGAGAGGCCGACCTGGTCGTGGGGTCCCGCACTTTAGGCTCGCGGGCCCGGGGCTCGATGACCTGGCAGCAGATCTTCGGCAACCGGCTGGCCGCCTTCTTGATGCTCGCCCTCTACGGGGTGCGTGTTAGCGACGTGGGGCCGTTCCGGGCGATACGCCGGGAAGACTTGCTCGCGCTGCAGATGCGGGAGATGACCTACGGCTGGCCGTCCGAGATGATCGTGAAATCCGCCAGGGCGGGCTACCGTTACCGCGAGGTGCCGGTACGGTACCACCGTCGGATCGGGGTCTCGAAGGTCGGAGATACGCTGGTCGGAAGCCTCAAGGTAGGCTGGCGCATCATCTCGACGATACTCCGTTACTCCCGCTGGAAGCCCCGTAAGACGGCCAGGGTGGGCCGGTGAGGGACGCACTGTACGTGATCGCCCGGGCGCCCAGGGCGGGGTTCGCGAAGACGCGCCTCGGCCGGACCATCGGCCACGAGCGGGCGATCATCCTATACCGAGCCTTTTTGCAGGACCTGGCCGCGCGTTTCTCCGACTCCCCTTTTCCGCCCGGCTGGTACGTCACGCCGCCCGACGCGTGGCCTGAGGTATCCGCCCTCACCGGCGAGACCGGGCGGGTACTCTTTCAGGGGGACGGCGACCTGACCGAGCGCCAGAGGGAGCTGTTTCGGGGGGCCGAAGCCCGCGGGGAGGGGCGGACCGTCCTGATCGCCTCGGACTCGCCGCACCTCGGCGTCGGGGTCGTAGAAGAGGCCTTCCGCCGCCTCGACGGCGACGACCTCGTCTTCGGGCCGACCTTCGACGGGGGCTACTACCTGATCGGGATGCGCGGCTACCACGACGTGCTGGATGGCATTCCGATGAGCGTGGGGACGGAGCTCGGCGGCATCATGGCCAGGGCCAGGCTCTCGGGTCTGTCGGTGGGCCTGCTGGAGCCCACCTTCGACGTAGACGTGGTGGAAGACCTCCGGCGCCTGCGGCCGCTGGCCCTACAACGAGCCGACCTCCGGGCGACCAGGGAAGCCCTCGAATCGCTCGGGCTTATGGAGCAGGACCCGCAACCGGCCGGCGAGGACGACCTCGCCGCCGCTCAGGGGCGACGTTGAGCCGTTCCGCTACAGTAGGTCAGGCACGACGGCGGGTGGCGATCGGCCAGGGTCGCGGAGCCCGTCGGAACCGAGAGGAGAATTAAGGTGGCCGGGACGAACCCCGCAGAGAAGCAGGAACCGAGGGAAGGCATCTACTCGTCTTCGCGCCTGGAACGGGGCCTCATCGTGCTCACCATCGCCTTGGCGAGCATCGGGCTGGGGTACCTGTTCTTCACGCAGCTGTGGTGGAAACTGCCGCCAGACTTCGGGTGCCGGGACGACTTCACGCGCGGCGGGCTGTGCTTCTTCCTCCAGCACTCGGTCGATGAGGCGGACGCGTCCAACACGTTGCTCAAGGCCAACATCCTCGAGTCGAGGCCCGGGGCCGAGGTAAGCGTTCCGATAGGGTGGGCGACGCAGTTGAACGCGGCGTTCATCGAGAACGTCGTGCAGCCCAACATCCGCTGGTTCGGGTACGTGATCTGGGGCACGGAGGCTTGGATCTTCCTGAGCATGTGCCTGGGGTTCTTCAGCCGCCTGGGCGCGTTGGCGGCCATTGGTATGTCCATGCAGCTGATGATCGGGCTCGCCCACACCCCGAACGAGTGGGAGTGGAGCTACATACTCATGGTGCTTCTCTCGGTCGCCATGTTCGGGCTCGCGCCGGGCCGCTACTTCGGCCTGGACCGGCTGCTGCGTCCCCGGTTCAGGGCGATGGGCGAACGCGGTAGCCGCGTGGGACGCCTGCTGCTGCTGTTCACCTGAAGGTGAGGACGCGCCCCGTGCAGAGTAGGAGGTCGAGTTGTCGCCCGAGATAGTGGCCCTGCTGGTCTTGCTCGGTGGGGTAGTAGCGGCGGTCGTGTTCACCCTCGTCATCGTCATCGTGGTCAATCCCGCGAATGCAAACACCCGCCCGCCGAACGGGGACGATGGAACGCGAGAACAGCAGAGCGAGAGACCATGACAAGACAGGAGGCGTCTTGCGTCACCCGCACGAACAACGGACCGTCGCGATAGCGGCAAGCCGCCCCGGCGGCCGAAGGTGATGCGACGCGCGGGCGGCCGTCGCGCCCTGGTGACCGGCGGGGCTGGCCTGATCGGCTCTCACCTCTCGGACCTGCTCCTGGAGGAGGGCTACGGGGTGCGCATCCTCGACAACCTCGAACCAAACACCCACCGCAACGGCCGTCCGCCCTGGATACCGGCCGAGGCCGAGTTTGTCCACGCCGACATCCGGGACCGGAAGGCCGTCAGGTCGGCGCTGGAGGGCATAGACGTCGTCTTTCATCAGGCGGCTTACGGCGGCTACATGCCACAGATGGCCAAGTACGTAGACGTCAACAGCTTCGGCACCGCCCAGATGCTCGAGATCATCCGCGACGAGAACCTGCCGGTCGAGAAAGTGGTGGTCGCCTCCTCGCAGGCCGTCTACCGCGAGGGCGCGGCGGATTGCCCACAGCACGGCCTCGTCTTCCCCGACACGCGTGGTGCGGATCAGCTCGCGAGGGGAGACTACGCCGTCCGCTGCCCCGTATGCGGGGAGCCTTCGGGTTCGGTGCCAACCCCGGAGGAGGCCCCGATGGGCGGCGAGACGGTGTACGCGATCACCAAGTCCGACCAGGAGCGGCTGGCCCTCGCCTGGGGGCGGCAGACCGGGGTCCCCACGGTGGCGCTCCGGTACTCCTGCACCTACGGGCCGCGCCAGTCCATCTTCAACCCCTACACGGGGGTGATCGCGATCTTCGCCACGCGCCTCCTGAACGGCCGCCCTCCCGTGCTCTACGAGGACGGCGAGCAGACCCGCGACCTCTGCTTCGTTGGCGACGTCGCCCGCGCCAACCTTCTCGCCGCCGAGGGAGACGCGCTCGACGGCCTGCCGGTCAACGTCGGCAGCGGCCGGGCGACGACGATCCGCGAGGTCGCCGAGATGGTCTCCGAGGCCCTGCGCGTGCAGATAGAGCCGCTCGCCAGGGGCGAGTTCAGGCCCGGCGAGATGCGCCACCTGACCTCCGACATCTCTCGCGCCCGCAAGGCCGGCTACGAGCCGGGCGTGGACCTGATGCAAGGCATCGAGCGGTACATTGGCTGGATCGGGGAGCAGGGAGACGTGCGCGACTACTTCGCCGAAGCCGAGAAGGTGCTCAGAAAGAAGCGCATCGTTCACGGGGTAGGCTCGATCGATCCGTGACGATCTCGACACAGCGCTTTATCGTCCGGACCCCGAAGAGGTGGGCGGAGGCACGGTGATGAAGACAAAGCCGTTGGTGGGTTTCCTGTGGTTCGCGTTGCTTGCGGCGCTCATGCTCGCGGGCTGTGGTACGGGAGGGGACACCACACAGAGAAAGCCGCCCCCGGCTCCGGAGCCCGCCGAGGCGCCGCCGCTCGAGGAGGAGCCCGCCGGCAGGGTCGTCGGGGTCGGCCCCGCGCCGGAAGGGATAGCGGCCGACCCCGAGACGGGGCTGGTCGCGGTGGCCCTGCGCAACCCAAACGAGCTGGCGCTGGTCGACGGCGAAAGCGGGGAGATCTCGAAAAGAATAGGGTTGCCCGAGTCGGCCCGGCACCTCGACATCTCCGCACCCGGCGGACCTGTGCTCGTGCCGGCCGAAGGGTCCGATTCACTCGTCCAGGTCGGCCTGCCGGACGGGGAGATCTCGGACGAGACGTCGGTCGGGGACTTCCCGCACGCCGCCGCCGCGGCCCCGAGCGGCCGGATCTTCGTGGTCAACGAGATGGCGAGCACAGCGTCGATAATCGAAGATGGGCGTGAATTGGAGACTATAAAGACCTCGTTCAAACCCGGCGGGGTCGCGGTGACCGACGACGGCCTGGTTGGCATCATCGGCGTCCGGGGCCTCACGCTCGAGGTCTTCGAGGCGGACACCCTGGAGTCGCTGGGCCGGATAGGCGCCGGCGAGGGACCGACCCACGTGAGGGCTGGCCCCGGGGACCGCTTCTACGTGACGGACACGCGCGGCGACGCCGTCCTTATCTACGGCGCGCGCCCGGAGCCCGTGCGCCTCGGCCGCGTACCCCTGCCCGGCTCACCGTACGGGATAGCCATAGACCCCCGGCGCGACCAACTCTGGGTGACGCTCACCGCCGAGCAGAGCGTCGTCCAGTTCGCGCTCGAAGGAGACTCGCTGCGCGAGATCGCCCGCCACCCCACCGTCCGCCAGCCGAACACCGTTGCCGTTGACCCGGCCAGCGGGCGCGTCTTCGTCACGGGCAAGACGGGTGGGCAACTACAGATCCTCGAACCACGATAAACCAGATCCACCCCCGGAGACCGACCAGCGACCCGGCTGCAGGACGGCCGCCCTGCGAGGCGCGCCCCGGTACCAGCGACCTTCCTCTAAAGCGGTTTGCAAAGAGAGCGAACCTGCTTGCGAAGCTATCAGCAATTAGCTATCAGCAAGAGCAAAAAGCTGAAGGCTGAGCGCGCAGGCTTGCGGAGCAGGCCGAAGCGGGCTGATTGCCGACGGCGCGGGTTTCGGAAGCTGATCGCTTCCGAAACCCGCGCTATATGCCCAGGGCTTCCGGCAACCGCGCCACACTCGCCAGGATGAGGTCTGGTCGGGTGGGTAGCTCCGCTCCGGGCCGGTATCTGCCGGTCTCGACGAGAATTCCATGCAGGCCCGCGGCCTGGGCTCCACCGATGTCCAGCTCCGGCTCGTCCCCGACCACGGCGACCGTGCCGGGGGGCAAACCCAGGTTCCGTAGCGCGAGCTCGAAGAAGGCGCGTTCGGGCTTGCCGACGCCGATGGCGCTCTTGCCGCTGGCGTACTCCAGGGCGGCCACGAACGGGCCCGCATCCAGGGCGAGTTCTCCGCCGGCCCTCTGCCAGTAGCGGTTCTTCGAGAGGGCGATAAGCCTGGCGCCCGCCCTCAGGTGCCGGAAGGCGGTGTCCAGCAAACGGTAGGTAAAGCCCGCCCCCAGGTTCCCGACGAGCACGCAGCCCGGAGAGTCGTCGGTTATCTTGACGCCCTCCAAATCTTCCAGAAGGGCGTCTTCGACCAGCGGAAAGCAACTCAGCCCCTCGGCCCTCAGCTTCTCCGACACGGCGATGGCGGGGGTGAAGATCCGGCCTTCGGCCGCGGGAAACCCCAGGGTTTCGAGGTGGGCGGCGAGCTCTCGTCTGGGCCTGTGGGTGGCGTTGGTCACGAAACGGTAGGGGATACCGGCCCGGTCGAGGCGTTCCAGCGCCCCGCGGGCGCCCTCTATGGGGCCGTCGTTGGTGTAGAGGGTCCCGTCCAGATCGATCAGTAGACCCTCAACTCGCACGGGCCAATAATAATACGGGGCCGTCGGTGGCGCCCCGGCGGAGCGGCGGGTCAGCGCCCCGACGCGCGCAACTGTTCCCTCCAGAGAAGCGCGAGCCCTATAAGGGTCACGGAGCCGAGCAGGGAGAGCTGGGCCACGACGGAGACGGCCAGCGCCGTCTCGCGCGAGACCGCGAAGGCTCCGAGAGAGAGGACGAACGCGTACTGGAAAGGCCCCACGAAGCCCGGCCCCGACGGGAGGGTGGTGCTCAAAGCGACCAGGGCGAAGACCAGCACGTACCCGGCCGCCGGCAAGGTCACCCCGAAAGAGGCCACCACCAGGGCCACGGCGCAGGCGTCCAGCACCCAGACGAGAACCGTGTACGCGCCGGCCTCCAGAAGCTCTCTTGCCGTCGAGATTCCCCGGATTCCCCGCGAAAAAGAGCCCAGACGGCCGACTAGGCGTTTGCGGAAGCCCTCGGGCACGAGTCCGAGCGTTCGCCCGATGGCCCGGTGGGTCCGGTCCGCCCTGAGGCCGTAGAAGAGGATGCCGGTCGCCAGGGCCAGGAAGACCAGGCCGGTGACGATGGCCGCGCCGCCGAGGTAGTCCTCCTGCGGGAACGCGACGAAGACGAACAGGATCGCGCAGACCAGCATCAGGCCGTCGAGGGTTCGCTCCACCACGATGCTCGCCGCCACGCCGCTCCTGCTTACGCCGGCGCGCCGTCCCAGGTAGTGGGCCCGGTAGACCTCGCCGGCCCGCGCCGGAAGGACGTTGTTGGCCATGTACCCGATAAAGACCGCGGCCATCAACTCCTTTAGAGGGATCGCTTTTTGTACCCGGAGTATGAGCCGCCAGCGCAGCGCCCGGATGGGAAAGCTCGAGAGATAAACCAGCGTTGCCGCCACCAGCCTCGCCGGACGGACGGCCCCGAGAGCGCGCAGGGACTCCGAAAAGTCTACCTGCCGCGCGGCCAGATAAACGAAAAAGACGCTGACAAAGATCCCGGCAAACCTGTAAAACCAGGGTTTCAGTTGGCCCTCCCCCGCCCACGAGGGACACCCCTCGCCGGTCTCCGCACCGTCCTTCACCTCCGCGGGCACCATGACAGCGTCCTACTCTTCGGTCAAGCGGGCCTGATTCCCACCCGCGGACAGGTGCAGAGTTGGCGATAACCGTTCGCGGGGCAGGGGCGCCATCAGCCTAAGCGACAGCCTTCGCCCGTACCGGCAGACGAAAGGCGGACCGCGTCTTCGGGCTCACGGGCGCCGCTTCTCGCAGACGGCTTACTGGTAGTAGGTGCCGTTCCAGTGCCGTACCCTGATCCAGGGCTGCGAGCCGCTGAGGACCTTGAACCCGCCGGTGTCGAGCGCGCCGATCCTGCCGGTCTCCCCTTTCGTCCGCACCAGCGGTGTAGACTTCGCTGATGCGTTCCAGAGGCTTCTTCGGCGCGCTCGGGTGGCTCCTGGTCAGGCTCCGCTTCGCGGTGGTGCTCTTCTGGGCGGCGGTCGCTCTCGCCGCGTACCTCTACCTGCCGGCGCTCGGCGACAGCACGAGCAGCAGCCTCGCCGACGTGGTGCCGGAGTCCGCCCCGGCGGCCAGGGCCGAGGCCCAAGCCGAGGGTTTGGCCGGGTCGGTCGAGGCGCCGGCCATACTCGTGTACTCGAACCCCGAAGGGTTTAGCGGGCCGGATCTGGACCAGATGGCGTACGGGGTCCAACGCCTCAACGAAGGACCGGGACGGCTCTACGGCCTGCGGCGGGCCGTGCCCCTCGCCGCCCAGAACCCCTCGAACCCGACGCGGGTGGACCGGGACCTGCTGGGCGACGAGGCGCTGCCCGTACTGCTCTACTTCGAGCCCGGGACGCGCCTGACGGAGATCGCGACGGGTGTGGGGGAGATCCGGGAGGATCTGGGGAGCCCGGGCCCGCTGCGCACCTCGGCGACGGGCATCAGGCTCGTCCAGCACGACACAAAAATCGCCATCGAGGGTAACCTGGTCCTCGTCACGGTCGTCACGACGCTCGCCATCTTCCTGGTCGTCGCCCTCGCCTACCGCTCGCTCGTGGCACCCCTGATCCCGCTGGCGAGCATCGGGCTCGCGACCTTCCTCACGCTGCGCGTCCTTGGCTGGGTCGCCGCGGTGCAAGGGGTGAGCATCCCCGCGCAGATCGAGCCGATAATCGTCGTCCTGCTCTTCGGCGTCGGGACGGACTACGCCCTGTTCCTGCTCTCCCGCACCCGTCAGGCGCTGGAGGAGGGGACCGGGCGCCTCGAAGCCGCCAGGGTCGGGGTCGAGAAGGTTGGGGGGATACTCCTCTCCTCGGCGGCGGTCCTGATCGCCGCTTTCGCCTTGCTGGTCCTGGCCGACCTGGGTCTCTACCGGGCGCTGGGTCCGGGCCTGGCCCTCGCCCTGTGCATAGTCTTCGCCGTCACCCTGACGCTGGTCCCCGCCCTCCTGGCCGTCCTCGGCCCCGCGGCCTTCGGGAGAAGAAGCCTTGCCCCGAGGCGAGACCCGTCGCGGCGGCCCGCGTTCCGGCGCGCGGGCCCGATCTCGGTAGTTCTCGTCGCCGGCCTGGTGGTGGCCTCGGCGGGCAACCTCGGCCTGAAGGTCGGCTTCGACCAGCTGGCGAACCTGCCCGAATCGGCCACTTCCGTGCGGGGCTACGAGGAGCTGACCGGGGAGTTCCCGGGCGGCGTCCTGGCGCCGGTGAACGTGCTGGTGCGGGGGGAGGACCTGGACGAGAAGAACGAGGAACTGCTCCGGCTCCAGACCGGGATGCAGTCAGAACTCCTGGACGCCGGCGGGTCTGCGTTGACCTTCGGGCCCCAGTACGCCGGGCGCGTCCCCGAGATAGACTTCGTGAGCCCGGACGGCTCGGCGGCCCGGGTACTGCTGGTCTTCTACGGTCCCCCTTTCTCCCCCGAGGCGCTGGACCAGGCAAGGGGCCTGCAGGAGAGGCTGCCGGTGTTGCTCGACGAGGCAGGGCTCGAGGACGCGACCGGGGTGGTCGGGGGGCAGACGGCCCTCTCCGCGGCGGCCAGGGACACCTCGGAGGACGACCTCAAGAAAGTGGCGCCGCTGCTCTTCGCCGTCTCGTTCGTCGTGCTCGCGTTGCTCCTGCGGACCCCCGTCGCCCCGGTCTACCTGCTGATCTCGACCGCCCTCAGCTTCACCGCCACCATGGGCGTCTGCGCCTTGCTCTTCCAGAACGTCTTCGGGCAGGACGGGGTCGTGTACTACGTGCCCTTCACCCTTTTCCTGCTCCTGGTCGCCCTCGGGAGCGACTACAACATCTTCATCATGGCCGCCGTCAGGGAGGAGGCCGAGGGGAGGCCCCTGAAAGAAGCCGTGCCCGCGGCGCTTGCGCGGACCGGGCCGACCATCAACGCCGCGGGGCTCGCGCTCGCGGCCTCCTTTCTCGCGCTGACCCTCATCCCGCTGCAGGACTTCTTCCAGGTCGGGGTGGCGGTGGCCCTTGGCGTGCTCTTGGACGCGTTCGTCATCCGGACGCTCCTCGTCCCTGCCCTGGTGCTCCTCGTCGGGCCGGCGGGGTTCTGGCCGGCCAAGGTGCGCCCATGAACATCTCCAGGCGCGGATTGCTCGCGGGGGCCGGGGCCGCGGTCGTGGCGGCCTCCGTGCCCGCGTGGTTGCTCTCGCGCGGGACAGGGGCCGGACCCCAGACCGGGCGGCCGGAGCACGTGATCCTGGTGGACTGGGACGGCTTCGACCCGGACTATCTAGACCTGGCGCCGACCCCGAACATCGACGCTTTGGCTGGCCGGGGAAGTCTCTCCGTGGCAGACGGCGTCTACCCGACCATCTCGAACCCCGCGCGGGCCTCCATGTCAACCGGCGCCTACCCGGAGAAGCACGGCAACGCCGCCTACTACTTCGACGAAGAGACCGGCAAGGCCGTGGGGGAGACGCGGTTCCTGGCCGCCGAGACCATCTCCGAGGCCCTCGCCGCCGGGGGCAAGACGACCGCGGCGGTGCAGTGGTACATGGTTCAGGACCACGGCGCCTCTTACGGGGATCCCGAGCATCTCTACGTCCGGCCGGACGGGCTCTTCGAGCAGCGGGTGGACGCTGCCGTCGAGATCCTCAACCTGAGGCCGGTGGACTCCGGCGGCGAGATGACAACCGTGCCCAAAATCCCGGACTTTCTCGCCGTCTACGGCCCCGACCTCGACGCCTTCGGCCACGAGGAGGGCGCCGAGAGCCCGAACATGGGGCCGCTGCTCGCCGAGCTCGACCGGCAACTCGGCCGGATAGTCCGGACGACGAAAGAGGTCGGCGTCTACGAGAGGACAGCCTTTATCCTGACTTCGGATCACGGCATGACCTCCTGGGAGCGTTCTTTCGTGGAGGGGCTCGCCGCGACGCCCGACCTCGGTCGCGGCGTCGAGATCGTGCCCCCCGGACGCGCGCCCTCCCCCGAAACCGAGGTAATCCTCGTCAAGAGCGCCGGCCTGATAATGGACGTCACCCTGCGCGGGCGGGCGGCCACGCCCGAGAGGCGGGCGGATGTTCAGAGGGCTCTCGAAGAATTGCCCCAGATCTCCCGCGTATTAGACGCGGGAGATCTGGATGACCTGGGCGCCGGCGAGAAGATTGGCGACTTCGTGGTCGAGGCCAGGGCGCCGTGGGGCTTCGGTTTCGCGGAGCCGGAAGAAGGGGCTTCGCGGGGCGGTCATGGGAGCACCCGGGAGATGCGGGTGCCGCTCCTGATCTCGGGTTCAGGCGTCAAAGCGGGCGCCGTCCCCGAAAACGCCCGCCTCGTCGACGTGGCGCCGACCATCGCCGCCCTGCTGGGCATCCGCCCGCTGGCCGACGCGCAAGGCAGGGTTCTGGACGAGTTGTTGTATGGGTGATCCGACCGTCGACGGAGGCCCGGATACCGGCGCCGCTGTCTCTTGCCGCGCCAGCGGCTACGCCAAGTGTATCGGCAGCAACGTCTTCATGCCCACAACGAAGAGCCACGGCGCGGGGGCGGGGGTCCTGCGGGCCGTCGGGACGGTCCGGTGGTTCACGACCTCGAACTTTCCCGGGATGGCCGTGAAGCTGAAGATCACTTCGTTACTGCTTGCCCCGGTTCCTTCTCTGGACCCAGCCGGGGATCAGGGAGACCGCCACGAAGAAGACCGCCGCTACGCCAAGGTAGATAAAGGTCCTGGTCAGGTTCTGCTGGGCGCTCGCGAGGGAGCCCCCGGCGAAGGTGAAGACGGCCGCGCCGGGGATAATGCAGACCGCGGTGAGCAGGACGTAGGTGCCGGGCCCGATCTTCGTGATCCCGTACGCGTAGTTCTGCAGGTTGAAGGGGAACACCGGCACGAGCCGGGTGATGAGCAGCATCCGCCAGCCCTGCTTCTCGACGCCCTCGTCCAGCCTCTTTATGCGTTCGTTTTGTACCGTCCAGCCCTCGACGAGCCCCCGGGCCGCGTACCGGCCTATCAGGAAAGCCAGCGTCGCGCCTATGGTCGCCCCGATCACCACCCAGAGCGTGCCGAAAACCGGCCCGAAGACGAGTCCCGCAAGCAGCGAGAGCGGCGTACCGGGCAAAAACAAGACCGTCGCGAAGGCGTAGAGGACTATAAAGACGACCGGGGCAACGGGTCCGAAGCCGAGGATCCAGGCCCGCAACCTGCCCAGGCCGTCGAGGCTCACGTACTCTGTAAGGTCCGTCAGGTGCGCGGCCGTTGCTACCACTGCAAGAGCGGCGACGATGCAGGCCGGCTTGAAGAGGTCGCGTCGCCTGTTTCGGGGTTTGTTCACGCCCACCTTCGCGCTTTCTCCCTCAGCCGGTAGATCCCGCGCCGCGCCCCGAAGAAGGCCGAGAAGATTCTCTGGTTGCGGGCGTCGAAGAGCTTCTCGCGGTAGTAATTGTCCGCGGCCCGCTGGTTCGCCTGGGCGAGGGTGGGGTAGACGTGGATGGTCGTGGAGAGGGTGCCCACGGGGATGTTCTTCTGCATGGCGAGGACTACCTCGTGAATCAGGTTCCCCGCGTCCGGCCCTATGATGTGGCCGCCGAGGATTCTGCCCCGCTTCCCGGTGACGATCTTGACGAGCCCCGTCGTCTCCCCGTCCGCCATCGCCCGGTCCACCCCACCGAAAGGCTGGCGGAAGACCTGGACGCCGTCGTGCTCCCGACGGGCCTGCTCCTCGGTGAGGCCGACCCTGGCCACCTCGGGGTCGGTGAAGGTGGTCCAGGGGACGACGCGGTGATCGACCTTCGCTTTGACGGGGAAGAGGGCGTTTCTCAGGGCGTTGCGGGCCTGGTACTCGGCGACGTGGGTGAAGAGGTACTTGCCCGTGATGTCGCCCGCCGCGTAGACGTTCGGCGCGGTGGTCCGGAGATGTTCGTCGACCGTCAGGCCCTTCTCTTCGATCTCGACGCCGGCGTTCTCCAGCGCCAGGCTTCCGGCCGTCGGGGCCCTGCCCGCCGCAACCAGGATCTCCTCGCCCCGCACCTCCCTCTCGTGCCCCGCCTCGTTTATTATGGTCATGACCTTCTCGCCGCCCTCCATCCTGACCCTCTCGGCGCGGTAGCCACCGTGGAACTCCACGCCGCCGGAGACGAGGACGCCGCGCAGGATCTCCCCGATCTCGGGGTCTTCTTTCGGGAGCGGGAGCGGAGAGGTCGAGACGAGGCTCACGTCCGAGCCGAAGCGGGCGAAGACCTGGGCGAACTCGCTGCCGATGGGCCCGGAGCCTACGACTATCAAGGACCGCGGTAGATTCTTGAGGGCCAGCGCCCCCACGTGGTCTACGTATCCGGCTTCTTCCAGACCTTCCACGGGGGGCGTCGTCGAGTGGGAGCCGGTGGCGACTATGACGCTCTGCGTCTCGAGGAACCTTCCGTCTACGGAGATCCGGTACGGAGACTCAAAGCGGGCCTCTTCGAGAAAGACGTCCACGCCGAGTTTGCGGAAGCGCTCGGGGCTGTCGTGCTCGCCCGCCTCCTCTATGACGCGGCGCATCCTGCCCATGACGGCCGGGAAGTCTACTTCGTAGCCGAGGTTCCTCACGCCGTACTCCCCCGAATTCTTTACCAGGTGGGCTACGCGGGCGCTCTTGACGAGGGCTTTCGTGGGGACGCAGCCCGTGTACAGGCAGTCGCCGCCGAGCCTGTCCCGCTCGACGAGGGCCACGCGGGCGCCGAGCGAGGCGGCCCCCGCGGCCGAGACCAGACCCGCGGTCCCGCCGCCTATCACTACCAGATCGTAGTTCGACGCCAAAACTTCTGCTCCTCCTGTCTTCCTGCGGCCCCTAGTCTATGCGGCCGTTCTTACGCGAACCTCGTGCTTCTCTTACGAAACGATTGTCCGGGCCCGATCACACCTCACGGCCCGCCGAGATGGCGCCGGGCCCAAGGAGTAAACTTCGTACCATGATGATGGTGAAGGTATGCGGCATGACGAACGTCGCGGACGCCCGCGCGGCGGCGGACGCCGGGGCGGACGCCGTAGGCTTCATTTTCGCGGAGAGCCCGCGCAAGATCGGCTCGGAGGAGGCACGCAGGATCTCCATAGCCCTCCCCGAGAACGTCCTGAAGGTCGGCGTCTTCGTGAACGCGCCGCCGGAAGAGGTGCTGCGCGTGGCAGCGGAGGCCGGCCTCGACATGGCCCAACTCCACGGGGACGAGACGCCCGAGACGGTGGCCGCGGTCAGGGCCGGAGGGCTGCCGGTGATGAAGGCCGTGCGGGTGCGTAACGCGGAGGCGCTCGCGGGTGTCGAAAGGTTTGACGCCGACCTGCTGTTGCTCGACGCGTACAGCGAAGAGGCGCGGGGCGGGACGGGGAAGAGGTTCGACTGGGGGGTGGCGAAATCGCTGAAGGGGCGTGGTAACATCGTCGTCTCCGGGGGGCTGGCGCCGGAGAACGTGCGTGAGGCCATCGACTTTTTCGAGCCCTACGGCGTGGACGCCTCCTCATCCCTAGAAGACGCGCCCGGAAAGAAGAACGAAGAGTCCGTTCGGAGGTTCATCGTTGCGGCAAAAGGTTGATAACCGCGAGGGGTACTTTGGCGCCTTCGGCGGCAGGTTCGTACCCGAGACCCTGATCCACGCCCTCGAAGAGCTGCAAGAGGCCTACGAACGCTACCGGAACGACCCCGAGTTCAACGAAGAGCTCGACCGCCTGGCCCGCGACTTCGTCGGCCGCCCAACCCCGTTGATGTTCGCCGAGCGCCTTACCCGTAAGTGGGGCGGGGCGAACGTGTGGTTCAAGAGGGAGGACCTGGCGCACACGGGGGCGCACAAGATCAACAACGCCCTCGGCCAGATGCTCCTGGCCGAACGGATGGGCAAGACCCGCATCATCGCCGAGACCGGAGCCGGCCAGCACGGCGTGGCCACCGCCACCGTGGCGGCCCTCTACGGCCGCGAATGCGTGGTCTACATGGGCGAGGAAGACACCCGCCGCCAGGCCCCGAACGTCCTGCGCATGAAGCTGCTCGGGACGGAGGTGGTTCCGGTAACGACGGGTTCCGGCACGCTCAAGGCGGCGCTGAACGAGGCGATCCGGGACTGGGTAACGAACGTCGAGGACACCCACTACATCATCGGGACGGTCGCGGGCCCCGCCCCGTACCCTCGCCTGGTCAGGGATTTGCAGGCCGTCATAGGCCGCGAGTTGGAGGCGCAGAGCCGCGAAAGGTTCGGCGCAGACCCCGACGCGATCGTCGCCTGCGTCGGCGGCGGCTCGAACGCCATCGGCGCTTTCCACCCTTTCGTGGGAAGGGAGAACGTGCGGCTCGTCGGGGTGGAGGCCGCAGGAAGGGGCATCGAGACGGGGGAGCACGGCGCTTCGCTGACGGGGGGACGGCCCGGCGTTCTGCACGGCAACTTGAGCTACGTCCTGCAGACGGATGAGGGCCAGATCCGGGAGGCCCACTCCATCAGCGCGGGCCTGGACTACCCTTCGGTCGGCCCCGAGCACGCCTACCTCAAGGACGAGGGGCTCGTCGAGTACGCGAGCGTCACGGACGACGAGGCGCTCGCGGCGTTCGTCTCCACCTCCAGGCTCGAGGGGATCATCCCGGCGCTCGAGACGTCGCACGCGATCCACTACGCCGAGAAGGTCGCCCGCGAGCTCGGACCCGGCAAGAACCTCGTCATCAACCTCTCCGGCCGCGGCGACAAGGACATCGGCGTCGTGGCCGAGGCCATCGGCATGGACGCCCGCGAGGCGGGCGAAGACCCCTCGTGAGCGGCGCCGAGAGACTTAGAGAGGCTTTCCCGAGGGACCGGGCTGCCCTCATCCCGTACCTGACCGGCGGCTATCCGACGCTTGAGGGGGCGGTCGAGGTGGGGGAGGCGTACCTCGAGGCCGGGGCCGACGTGTTGGAGATAGGCGTGCCCTTCTCAGATCCCTTGGCAGACGGGCCGACGATCCAGGACACGACGACCCGCGCCATCGAGAACGGCGCGGACCTTCGCTACTGCCTCGACCTCGCCCGCCGCTTTTCAGGCCGGGTGCCCGTCGTGTTCCTGCTCTACTACAACACCATCTTTGCGAGAGGTCCCGAACGTTTCCTGGACGAGGCGGCCGAGGCGGGGGTCTCGGGGCTCGTGATCCCGGACCTTCCCGTGGACGAGGCCGCCGCTTTTGCGGAAATGTGCGCCGAGCGCGGCGTCGGCTTCTGCCCGCTCGTCGCGCCCACTTCTTCGGAGGAGCGGGTGAAGGAAGCGGTGGCCCTCGCGACGGGGTTCGTCTACTGCGTCTCCGTGGCCGGCGTGACGGGGGTGCGGGACGGGCTGCCCCCGAAGGCCGCGGATCTTCTGCGGCGGGTCAGGGCCGGGACGGACGTGCCTGTGGCGCTCGGGTTCGGCATCGGGTCGCCCGAGGCGGCTGCCGAGGCGGCCGCGGAGGCCGACGGGGTCATAATCGGGAGCAAGCTGATGCGCCTGGTCGCCGAGGACGGGGCCGAGGGGCCGGGGCGTGGCTGCGGGAGGTCCACGAGGCGCTCTCCGCGGTCGAGAAGGCGGGGACGGGCATCAGAAACTGGCTTAGCAAGCGCAGGGAGTACTCCCGGACCGCGCCCGAGACCGAGAGCGGCATCGGGCCCATGGACGCCGTCTTCACCAAGTGCGAGCGGTGCGGGCAGCCGATCTACGAGAAGGATCTGGGCGCGAGGTTCAACGTCTGCCCGCACTGCGAGTTTCACTACCCGCTCTCCGCCCCGGCCCGCATAAGGCTCCTCCTCGACCGCAACTCCTTCGAGGAGCGCGACACCGGCCTCCTGGCGGGCGACCCTCTGGGCTTCGAGGGTTACGGGGAGAGGCTCGAGAAAGCGCGCCGCAAGACCGGCCTCGACGACGCGGTTGTGAGCGGCGTGGGAGCTCTGGGCGGGCGGCGGGTCGCGCTCGCGGTCATGGACTTCCGGTTTATTGGGGGGTCGATGGGGAGCGTGGTCGGGGAGAAGGTAGCCAGGACCGTCGAGCACGCGTACGCGGAGGAGCTGCCCCTGATCATAGTCTCGGCCTCCGGCGGGGCCAGGATGTTCGAGGGCGTCTACTCGCTGATGCAGCTCGCGAAGACCAGCGTCGCCCTCTCCAGGTACGTCGACGGTTCGTGGCCCTACATCTCCGTGCTTACGGACCCGACGTTCGGGGGGGTTACGGCCTCCTTCGCGACGGCGGCCGACGTGGTGATCGCCGAGCCCGGGGCGAGGATAGGGTTCGCCGGGGCAAGGGTCATAGAGCAGACCACAAAGGAGAGGCTGCCCGAGGGTTTCCAGACTGCCGAGTTCCAGAGGGATCATGGGATGGTCGACAGGATCGTGCACCGGCTCGCCCTCAGGGGCGACATAGAGCGGCTGCTGGGGTTCGTGGCGTGATCCTCGAGTTCGAGCGGCCGATCAAAGAGCTCGAGGAGCGCATCGCGGGCCTGCACCGGCTGGCCGGCGAGAGCGAGGGGCTGCAGGCGGAGATCTCGCGCCTCGAAGAGGCCCTGGAAGCCGCCAAGCGCCGCGTCTACTCGAACCTCTCCCCCTACCAGCGCGTTCAGGTGGCCCGCCACCCGGCCCGCCCGAACCTCCGGGCCTACCGGGACGCCCTGACGGACGATTTCTACGAGCTCTCGGGGGACAGGCTGCACGGCGAAGACGCGGCGGTGCGCGGCGGTTTTGCGCGCCTCAAGCCCTCGCTCGGCGGCCATCCCATCGTCCTGATCGGGCACGACAAGGGCGCCGACGTGAAGACCAGGGTCGCCGGAAACTTCGGGATGGCCCACCCCGAGGGCTACCGCAAGGTGAAACGGTTCTACGAGCTCGCCGCCCGCTTCGGCCTCCCCATAGTCCTTCTGGTGGACACGCCGGGGGCCTTCGCCGGGCGGCAGGCCGAGGAGCGGGGCCAGGCGTGGGCGATCTCGGACGACCTGATGGCGCTCTCGCGGGCGCCCGTGCCGGTAGTCTCGTTCGTGATCGGCGAAGGAGGCTCCGGCGGCGCCCTCGCCATGTGCCTCGCCGACTACGTCGGGATGCTCGAGAACTCGTACCTCTCCGTCATAGCCCCCGAGGCCTGCGCCTCTATAATCTTCCGCGACCCGAGCCGGGCCGCCGAAGCGGCCGAGGCCCTCAAGCTGACCGCCCGCGACCTCAAAGACCACGGCATAGTGGACGAAGTCCTCCCCGAACCCTTGGGCGGCGCCCACAACGAACCCGAAGACGCCATAGAGACCGTCGGGAACGCTTTGGGCCGCGTGGTCTCAGGCCTCACGGGCACCGACCCCGAGACCCTCATCGCCTCCCGCCACGACCGCTACCGCCGCATCGGCGAACGCGCCATACAGTAGCGGTCCGCGAAGCGGACCGCGCCGTCAGCGATCAGCCCGCTGCGGCTTCGCCTCAGCTCTCTACCCAAAGAACGTCTCGGCCGCTTTGTAGAGGTCGTTCGGGACCGTCTTGGTCTCGTCCGTGGCCTCGGAGAGGTCTACGGTGACTATTTCGTTGCCACGCAATGCGACCATCTTGCCCCACTCGCCGTTGTTGACGGCTTCGGCGGCGCGCAGGCCGTAGCGCGTGGAGAGGATGCGGTCGTAGGCCGTAGGGGTGCCTCCTCGCTGGAGGTGGCCGAGGACCACGTGGCGGGTCTCGATGCCGGTGCGGGACTCTATCTCTTTGGCGAGCGTTTCGGCTATGCCGCCGAGGCGGACGTGGCCGAACTCGTCGGTTTCGGCGTTCTGGGTCATGAACTCTTCGGAGAGGGTTACGCCTTCGGAGACGGCCACCAGGCCCCACTTCTCGCCGCTCTTGGCGCGTTTCTCGAAGATGGAGGCGATCTGGTCGAGGTCGGGTTCGACCTCGGGGATGAGGGTGACGTTGGCCGCGCTCGCGAGGCCCGCGCCCCAGGTGATCCAACCCGCGTGACGCCCCATGACCTCGACGACCACTACCCGCTCGTGGCTCTTGGCCGTGGTCCTTAGCTTGTCTATGGCGTCGGTGGCTATCGAGACGGCGGTGTCGTAGCCGAAGGTGGTGTCCGTCGCCGAGAGGTCGTTGTCTATGGTCTTGGGGCAACCTATTACCTGCGTGCCGAAGTCGTCGTGCAGGCGCTTGGCGACGCCCAAAGTGTCGTCCCCGCCGATGGCGACGAGGGCGTCTACGCCGAACTCTTCTAGTTGCTTGACCACCTTCTCGGGGTCGCCCTCTTTCTTGTACGGGTTGGTGCGGGAGGAGCCGAGGATGGTACCGCCTTCCTGCAGGATGTAGCGGACGTCTTCGACGCCGAGGGGCATGACGGTGTCCTGCTCCGGATCCAGCAGGCTCTTCCAGCCGCGCTTGAGGCCGACCACCTCGTGGCCGTAGTCCTCGATGCATTTCATGGTTACGGCCCTTATGACGCCGTTGAGGCCCGGCGCGTCTCCGCCGCCGGTGAGCATCCCTACCCTCTTTACCTCTGCCATCCGTCTCCTCCTTCGCCGTTGTTACGGGAAAGGCCAGTCTAACAAAACCCGCTCTCGCCGGGCCGCGGACCCAGTTGCCCGGGACAAAGTTCCCGGCAGGTTCGGGAGACCGCCCGATGCGGCGGGAAAGCCCCCGGCTTTAGGGTATCCGCACTGGAACGCGCCCGGGGAGCAGAGACATGAGAAGCATAGTCGAGAGAACGGGACGGATGTCTTACGCGGCGGCCACCGCTTTGGCGGTGGTGCTGTTGTCCGTACTCATGGCAGGACCAGCCTGGGCCAACCACACGCAAACCTGCGAGTTTGTCGACGGCGTGCGGGTCTGCATCCCCGACGAGCACACGCCCCCCGCGGTGAACGCGAACAACGGTTCCGTGGTCGTCAACGAGGGGCAGACGGCTTCCAACACGGGCACGTTCTCGGACCCTGACGGCAACGCCACCGTTACCCTCTCCGCCTCCGTCGGGACCGTGACGAAAGACGACGCGAACGGCACCTGGAGCTGGACGTTCCGTACCAGCGACGGCCCCGACGAGAGCCGGACCGTCACGATCACCGCTTCCGACGGCACGGATTCTGTGGACACCACCTTCTCGCTCGGCGTCAACAACGTGGCCCCGGCGGTTACCCTGCAGAATGGCTTTCCCAGCGTACAGGAGGGTGGCAGTTTCGCGCTGGGTTACGCATCCCATGGCTACAACCTCTCGGTAAGCGATCCGGGCAACGACACGTGGACCCTGAACACTGGTTGCGGCACCAACGGTTCCGAGTGGCAGGAAAGCTCGTTCACCGTCTGGTGCGGTTTCTTCGACGGTCCGGCGACGGGTAGCGTGAGCGCGACTGCGACTGACAGCGACGGGGCTTCCCGCACCGCTACCGTGAACGTTACTATCACCAACCGCGACCCGGTCGCGGTGCTCGACGCTCCGGCTTCGATCAACGAGGGCGGCACGGCGACGATCTCCCTGGCCAAAGGCAACTTCAATACTCAAGACGGACAGGCCGACACGACCGCCGGGTTCCACTACGCCTTCGACTGCAACGGCGGCCCGCTCGACGGGGCCACCTACGCAAGCAGCGGTACTGCTGCGTCTACTAATTGCACCTTCGACGATAATGGTGCCAGGTCCGTACGCGCCCGGATCATCGATAAGGACGGCGGCTTTACCGAGTACACCAGGACGATCACGGTGAACAACGTGGCGCCGACGGCAGCCTTCGAGGCCCCGGCAGAGGTGGACCAGGGCGGAAACTTCCAGATCTCACTCTCGAACGTCGCCGATCCGTCGGGCGCCGACGGGGCTGCGCTCTCCTACGCCTTCGACTGCGGTGACGGACCCGGCTTTGTTTCGTCGGGTGCCCCGAGCAAAACCTGCACCGCCCTCGACCAGCCAAACATGACGGTCAGAGGCAGGGTGACGGACAAGGACGGCGGCACGAACGAGTATGCGAGGACCGTCTCCGTAAACAACGTGGCGCCCACGGGCACGGTCAGGATAAACGGCGACGCCGCCGCCACGAACAACGCGACGGTGAGGCTCGACCTCTCGGCCACAGACCCGCTGCCCGGCTCCGGGGTGGGCCACATGCGGTTCCGCAACGAGAACACCGAAACGTGGTCCGCGTGGGAACCCTACTCTACGGGCCGTTCGTGGCTTTTGAGCGGCGGCGACGGGACCAAGACCGTCCACGTCCAGTACCGGGACAACGCGGGCAACGTCTCGACGGCGGCGATAGAAGACGGGATCTTGCTGGACAGCCAGCTCGATACCAACGCCCCCGACACGACCATAACCTCGGGCCCGACGGGCGTGGTCAACCTCCCCTCCGCCAGCTTTGGCCTTGCCTCCAGCGAGACCGGTTCGACCTTCGAGTGCAGGCTGGACGGCGGCGCATTCGCGGCCTGCTCCTCCCCGAAGGGCTACACCGGGCTCTCCAACGGCCCCCACACCTTCTCCGTGCGGGCGAAGGACGTGGCCGGCAACGCGGACACTACTCCCGCCGTTCGCACGTGGACCGTCGACACAATAAAGCCGACCATCAGCGGGATGTCCCCCGGGCACGGTTCGGTAATCCGGGACACGACCCCGACCATCAGGGCGACCGTCAAGGACAACAGACCCCTGAGCACGGGCAACATAAAGCTCTACGTGGCGGGGAAAGCGATCCCTCCGGCCAAGTTCAGGTACGCCGCTTCCACGGGCCTCCTCGTCTACAACTCGCCGAGTCTCGCGAAAGGCAAGAAGACCGTGAAGATAGTGGCGATGGACGGGGCGAGGAACGCCGGGACGAAGTCCTGGTACTTCACGATCAGGTAACGGAAAAACCCGGTTCGGAGAAAGGAACCTTGCAGATGACCAAGACAGGCCAGATCAAACTTTTCATGCTGATCGCGGCGGTGTCCCTGGCGCTTCTCGCGCTGCTCGCGACGAAACCGGCGGAGGCGGCGTTCCCGGGGAAGAACGGCAAGATCATCTTCTGGAGCGACCGCTCTACCGGACCTGGACTCTACACGACCTTCCCTGGCAACAGCACCGCCGCCAAGGTGCCCGGCACCAGCCCTGGCGAGAGCCAGCCTACCTGGTCGCCCGATGGCACGCGGATAGTCTTCCAGAGCACGAGCAGGAACAGCAAAGAGATATCCGTCATGAACGCCGACGGCAGCGGGCGGCAGCAGCTCACCTCGACGGACACGATAGCGGAACAGGAGCCCACCTGGTCGCCCGATGGCACGCGGATTGCCTTCGTGGCAGGCAAGTCTGATACCGACACGACCACGGACCTTGAGATATGGGTGATGGACGCTGACGGTAGCGACCTCGTGCAGATGACCAATACCCCGCAAGGCGTGCGCGACACGCAGCCCGCGTGGTCGCCCGACGGAAGCCGTTTCGCCTTCCTCAGCGAAGGACGCCCTGGCGACACCAACAGCAATATCTACGTGATGGATGCCAACCCCGCTACCAACGACGCACTCAACCTCACGGACGACGACAGCACAATGACCCCCGTATACCAGTACAACGACGAAGACCCAACCTGGTCGCCCGACGGCACGCGGATTGCCTACTCGACAAAAGCAGACGTGTGGACGATGAACGCGAGCAATGGCAGCGGCAAGGTGAACCTGACCACGGGTGATGGTGGGGGCTCGCAGCCCACATGGTCGCCTGATGGCAACAGCATCGCGTACGTGAGGGGTGGGGACATATGGATGATGGACGAAAGCGGTGCCAACAAGAAGGGCGTTGATACCACCCTGCGTAAGGACGAGAAGCCTGACTGGCAGCAGGACTCCATCCCGCCCCAGACCACGATCACCTCGGGCCCCCCGAACCCGACCAGGAACGCCGCGGCGAGCCTCGGCTTCGTCTCCTCCGAAACGGGATCGGCCTTCGAGTGCAGCCTGGACGGGGCCGCCTTCGCAGGCTGCGCCTCGCCGAAGACCTATACCGTTGCGAACGGGACCCACACTTTCAGGGTGCGGGCCACAGACGTGGCGGGCAACGCGGACGCGACCCCGGCGGTCCGCACGTGGACCGTCGACACCATAAAGCCGACTATCAGCGCCATGCGCCCCCTTTCGGGATCGACCACGAGCGACCGCACGCCCACGATCAGGGCGACCGTCAAGGACAACCTGACGAACCTCGTCGAGGGCGACATAAAGCTCTACGTGAACGGGGCTTTGATCCCCGCGGCCAAGTACACTTACGGTTCCTCGACGGACGTCCTCGTCTACAACTCCCCGAGTCTCTCGGCCGGAAAGAAGAACGTCAGGCTGGTCGCCACCGATGAGGCCGGCAACGTCGGCGCGAGGTCCTGGTCGTTCACGGTCAGGTGATGTCGAGGCACGCGCCCGGAAGGATGACGGTTCCCGAAAGGTGTAACGGGCCCGTGCTTGTGCCATTATTTACTCGTGGTGGGAGTCGCGAGTGAGAGGGGCGGTCGAGGGGCTCATCCCGCCGGACGCCTTGTCCGTGTGGGCGGCGATGAAGCCTGACGCGGCGCCGTCCAACGCGCCGCGCGCCCCCCTGATCGCGCGGGTCGCGGCGCGGACGCTCGTGGGGTTGTCCCTGATCCTGTTCGTCCTCGCCGTACCCGCCAGGTACGGGGAGCTCGCGGGGGTGGCCCGCCGCGTGTCGGGCCATCTCGGGGCCGTGGACGGCCCGCTCGGGTACCTGGTGCCAGGGGCCGGCCATTACGCCCTCGCCGTGTTGTCGCTCGAGGTCCTCTTCGTGCTGACCTTTACGCTGATCTCGCTTGCCATAGCCTGGCGCAACAAGCGAGACTGGTCTTCGCTCTTCTTCTCCTCTGTCTTTATAGCCTACGCCGTGTGGGTGACGCCGACCCTGGACGCGCTCGCCCTTCCCCCCGTACTGCAACCGCTCGCGGACCTGACGCAGGCCGCAGGGGTGCTGCTGGCGGTAATGTTCTTCTTGCTCTTTCCGGACGGCCGCTTCGTGCCCGGTTGGACAAAGTTCAGCGCCGTTGCCTGGTTCTTCTATTGTTTGGCGTGGGGGATCTTTCCGGGATCGTGGTTCAGCCTGATAGACCCGTTCGAGGCGTCGTTCGCCGCGTTCCTGGTCCTCCTGCTGCTCGGCTGGGGCCTGGGCCTGGCGGCGCAGGCCGTGCGTTACCGCCGGGCGGATATGAGGCAGCGCCTGATGACCAAGTGGGTGGTTCTGATCGTGGCCGGCGCGTGCGTCGGTTACGGGCTCGTGTACCTGCCCGACGTGCTCCTGCCCGACTCGGGTCACGCCCGCGGTCTCTACGAACTCTACGGCGTCCCGGCGTTCTGGCTCTTCGCCCTTCCGATGCCCGTGGCCTTCGGCATCGCGATGCAGCGCTACCACCTGTTCAAGGCCGACCTCATCATCAACCGCGCGCTCGTCTACGGGGCCCTGACGGCCTGCGTCCTCGCCCTCTACGTGCTTATCGTGGGCGTGACGGGCATGATCTTCCACTCGGGCGGCAACTTCCTGGTCTCGCTCTTCGCCACGGGGCTCGTCGCGGTCCTCTTCGCGCCACTGAGGGACCGTCTGCAACGCGGGGTCAACCGCCTGCTCTACGGCGAGCGCGACGACCCCTACGCGGCGCTAAGCAAGCTCGGGGAGCGCCTGGAGACCACGCTTACCCCCAACGTCATGCTGCCTGCCGTCACCCGCACGGTCGCCGAGGCCCTGAGGCTCCCCTACGTCGCCATCGAGGTCGGCGGGCCGGGCGAGGTCGCCGCCGAGACCGGCGCACCCGTGGCCGACATCGTCAGGCTCCCGCTCCTCTACGGGGGAGAGCGGGTCGGGTGGCTGGTCCTCGGACGGCGCGCGGGCGAGACGGATTTCGCGCCGGCCGACCGCCGGCTCCTGGGGGACCTGGCGCGCCAGATCGGGGTCGCCGTGCGCGCCTCGCGCCTGACCGCGGACCTGCAGAACTCGCGCGAGCGCCTCGTCACGGCCCGCGAGGAGGAGCGCCGGCGCCTCAGGCGCGACCTGCACGACGGCGTGGGGCCGCGGCTCGCCGCCCTCACCCTGAAGATAGAGACGGCCCGTAACAAGCTCGCCCGCGACCCCGACGCAGCGGACCTGCTCTCGGATCTGGCCGAGCGCGCCCGGGATGCCGTATCCGACGTCCGGCGCTCCGTCCACGCCCTCCGTCCGCCCACGCTCGACGAGCTTGGCCTGATCCCGGCCCTCCTCGAGACGGCAGCCCAGTACAGCCACAACGGGCTAGAGGTCGAGGTCGAGAGCCTGAACGGCGGCCCGCTGCCGTCGCTCCCGGCGGCCGTGGAGGTCGCGGCCTACCACATAGCGCAGGAGGCGATGACCAACGTCGTCCGCCACTCGGACGCGCGCTCGTGCAGGGTAACGGTGGGGCCCGACGAGGGGGCCGGTGTGCTCCTCCTCGAGGTTCGGGACGACGGGCGCGGGCTAAACCCGGACGGCGGTCTCGGCGTGGGCCTCTCCTCCATGCGGGAGCGGGCGGAAGAGCTCGGCGGCACGCTGGCCGTGGGGGCGCACCCGGACGGCGGCACCCTCGTGCGGGCGGAACTGCCGTTTTCCCCCGAGGGCGGCGCGTGAGCCCCTTCCGCGTGCTCCTCGCCGACGACCATCCCCTCTTCAGGGACGGGATGCACGGGCTGCTCGACTCGGTGGAGGAGACCGAGGTCGTCGGGGAGGCCGCCGACGGGGAGGAGGCCGTCAGGCTGGCCGCCGAGCTGCGGCCCGACGTGATCCTGATGGACCTCAACATGCCGAACAAGAACGGCATCGAGGCGACGCGCGACATACTGAGATTCAATCCCGACGCCAGCGTACTCGTCGTTACCATGCTCGAGGACGACGACTCGGTCTTCGCCGCCGTGCGGGCCGGCGCTTTGGGCTACTTGTTGAAGGGGGCGCACCAGGACGAGGTCCTGCGCGCCATCCGCGCCGTCGCCAACGGGGAGGCAATCTTCGGTCCCGGCATCGCCCGGCGGGTGATGGGGCTGTTCTCCGCCGGGCGGCCCCAGAACGCGCGGGCGTTCCCCGAGTTGACCGAGCGGGAAGAGGAGATCCTGGCCCGCATCGCGCGCGGGGCTAGCAACGCCGAGATCTCGGCCGAACTCTTCCTCAGCCTCAAGACAGTCCAGAACCACGTCTCCAACATCTTCCGCAAGCTCCAGGTCGCAGACCGCGTCCAGGCCGCCATCCGCGCCCGCGAGGCGGGCTTGGGAGGTTGACGGCCGTCAGCGCGCTGCGGCTTCGCCTCCGCTTTCAGCTTTTTGCTCTTGGCCGAAAGCTGACCGCTGAGAGCTGAAAGCTTTGCCCAGAGGTCCAACCTCCTGCAACCCGCTTGACGGGGCGCTGACAACGCCCGCCTCCGCCGGTATATTCGTCCCCATGACCACAAGAGTCTTGTTCGTCTGCATGGGAAACATCTGCCGGAGCCCGATAGCCCAGGGCGTCTTCGAGAACGTGCTGCGGCGCGAGGGCCTCGAAGACGAGGTCGAGGTGGACTCCGCCGGGACCGGCGGCTGGCACGTCGGCTCCCCGCCCGACGGCCGGGCCGTCGAGAGCGCCGCGAGACGCGGCCTGGACATCGGCGGCCAGCGGGCGCGTAAGTTCTCAACGGAAGACTGTCGCCGCTTCGACTACGTCCTCACGATGGATGAAGAGAACTACCGCCACGTCTCCGCCATGTGCTCCGGCAGCGCCGTGGTCCGACCTTTTCTGGACTTCGACCCGGAAGGACCGGAGCGGGAAGTCCCGGACCCTTACTTCGGCGAGGCGGACGGTTTCGAGCGCGTCATAGACCTCGTGGAAGCCGCCTCAGAGGGGCTCGTCGAGGATATTCGGAAGCGGCACCCGAACGGCCATGGCTGAGAGGATCGTCGCCGAGGGCGTCGAGGTCCATCTCGGTGAGCGACTCAAGAGCGCGCGGCCCCTCGGCGGCGGCTGCATCGGCGAGGTCTACAAGGTGGATCTTCAGGACGGCACGCCGCTCGTGGCGAAGGTGGACCGGGATGGCGACTCCAACCTGGACCGCGAGGCGTACATGCTCCGTTACCTGCGACAGAGAACGGACCTCCCCGTCCCACGGGTCTTCCACGGGACCGAGACGCTGCTATTGATGGAGTTCGTCGAGGGCGCGAGCCGGTTCCCGGCCGAGGCCGAGCATCACGCCGCAGAGCTTTTGGCGGCCCTGCACGGTATCACCGCCGACGCCTACGGCCACGAGCGGGACACGCTCATCGGGAGCCTCGACCAGCCGAACCCGTGGACGGAGAACTGGGTAGATTTCTTCCGCGACCGGCGCCTGATCCACTTCGCCCGCGTGGCGTACGAGGCCGGCCGATTGCCGGTTTCGGACCTCAAACGGGTGGAGCGGCTGGCGGAGAGGCTGGAGGATCTCATCGGCGAGGCGAACCCGCCGGCCCTGATCCACGGCGACGTGTGGAGCGCGAACGTGTTGGCGCGGGACGGCAGGATCACGGCCTTTCTGGACCCGGCCATCTACCACGCGGACCCCGAGATCGAACTCTCCTTCATAAGCCTCTTTAACTCGTTCGGTGACCCGTTCTTCAAGCGTTACGCCGAGATACGCCCCATCCGGGACGGCTTCTTCGAATCACGCCGGGACCTGTACAGCCTGTACCCTTTGCTGGTCCACACGTATTTTTTCGGCGGCGGGTATTTGGAGAGGGTTCGGGGTGTCCTGGGGCGGTTCGGGGTGTAGGGTGGGTTTTCGTGGGGTGGGGGGCGGGTCTCAAACCCGCCCGCGCTACATCCGCCTCGCACACGCCCACCGGACACGCGCCGCCGAAAATCACGACCCCATGAACGTGGTCCGGCATCACCAGGAACGCGTCCAACGAGACGTGAGGGTAATGGTCCGGCAAACCCTCCCAACATCCCCACACGATGCCCGCATCCCGGTTCTCGACCATCCGGCCGCCCGATACGTGGCCGAATAGGGGCTTTCGACCCGCCGTACAAACGGTCAGGAAGTACGCGCCCGACAACGCGCAATCGTGGCCCTCCAGCCGGATGCTTCGGCGCTGGGGGGCTGCGGTTCTGTATCGCGCGAGCGTCTCCGCCGATCGTTTGTACGGCCTTCGGAGCATGTCCCTGTTGTCGGCGGGTCCGCAGTTTATTTGAAGCGCGGCGGCTCCTACTTCTTGCGGGCGACGTAGAGGGTCGTCTGGTAGCCCTTCACTATGCGCCCGCCGTGCTCGTCTTCGATCAGGCGGGAGATGCCGCCGTAGAGACGTTTCCTCGCTTCCTCGTCCAGATCCAGGTGCCCCGAGTATGTGTCGAGGACCCGAAGGTAGCCCGCGGCGTCGTAGGCCTGGTCCCACCGGAAAGAGCGCCTGCTTACGGACCCGAACAGCCCGGAGTCCTCGATCTCTTTCGTCCTGTCCTGGAGGTCTTCGGGCCGGGGCGGACCGGCGTAGCTGTCGTCCCAGCTCTCGGGCGCCTCGCGCTCGTAGACCCTCTGCGCGGCCTCGAAGAAGCCGTCGTCCGCCTCGCTGTGGACGTGCTCGTTCCAGAACAGCGCGATCGCACCCGTCCGCCGCAAGGCGCGGGCCGCCTTCGGGTAGGCGATTCGCGGGTCGAGCCAGTGGAAAGCCGTGGCCGAAACGACGAGGTCGAACGCTTCCGTGGGGAGTCGTATCTTCTCGAAGTCTCCGGTCAGGATCTTCACGCGCGGATACCCGGCCAGGTTCTGGCGGGCCACGGCGGCCAGGTTCCCGCCGAGCTCGACGCACAGGATTTCGTACCCCTGCGGGCGAGCGGGAGCGTCGCCTGACCGGTCCCGCACCCGATTTCGAGTATTCGGCCCCCGGACGGCACGCCCGAGAGCGAGACGACTTCTTCGAACAGCCCTTCCGGGTAGCCCGGCCTTACCTCGTCGTAGAGCAGGGCCGCCCGGTCGAACGTGGATCTCAGCCGTTCCCTCTCGGCCGTCAAGCGTCGCGCACCTACGGGCTACCTGCGGAACAGGCGGCTGCCGCCGAGAAGGATGAGCCCGTCTTCGATCAGACCGAACACGGGGTCCGGCAGGCCGAGGCCCTGCGTGGTCGCCGAGCGCAGACGGTCGGCCGCGTAGACGCCGCCGAGGGCCGAGGCGGCGCCGAGCAACGCGCCGGGGACGCCCCGGCGCCCGCCGGAGACGAAGAGCGCCGAGCCCACGAGGGCGCCCGAGAGCGCGCGGCCGAAGAGTGGGCCGGCGGAGACGCGCGACGGCACGAACGGCGTCTTGTCGCCGGCCATCTCGCCGAGCATCAGCGCCTGGAGCGCGGCCGAGACGCCGTCGGAGCCCAGGCCCGCGAACGGGGTGTTCCCGATGCCCGGGACCTCTCCGCGCGTGGCGGCGCGAGACAGCAGCGCCGGGCCCGCCATCGATCGCAGGCCCGAGATGGCGGCCAGGGCTGCGGCCTTCAGGGCTTCGGGCGTAACTTCTATAACCAGGTCGTTCTTGTGCTTAGGCAAGTGCGCTCCAGACTTCCAGTTTGGTCCTGATGTGACGGATCACCTCGTCCGTGAACTCCGTGGTTCCGGTTGGGCCGCCGAGGTCCGCCGTCCTGACGCCGTCGAGGATGGACTCGAAGGTTGCCTCGTAGATGGCCCTGGAAGCGCGGCTTGCCTCCTCGTCGTGGAAGAACGTGAGGAGTGCCGCCCCGGCCAGGATCATGGCCATCGGGTTCGCCACGTTCTTGCCCTCCAGGGACGGCGCGGTCCCGTGCGGCGCCTCGGCCATCACCGTCTCGGGGTTCTCGTCTTCGTCGAGGGAGATCAAGAGCGACTCGGCGCCCGCGATGGAGCCGAACATCTGCATCACGAGGTCCGAGATGCAATCGCCGTCCCTGTTGAGGGTCGGTATGACGAGCGGTTCGCCGAAGGTGGTGAGCAGCAGGGCGTAGGTCGCGTCGATGAGCTGCGGGTCGTAGCGGACGTCGCGGCTGTTCTCCGCGGCCCGGTCCATCTCCTCCTTGAGCATCCCCTCGTAGACGGGCGATACGGTGTACTTCGGGCCGCCGAAGACTTTGGCCCGCATCTTGCGCGCCTGTATGAAGGCGAACTCCGAGACGCCGCGGCACACCCTACGGCTGATCTTCTCGGTCCTGTACGCCACCTCGTCGAGCCCCTCGCCCTCGCGCCACTCCTCGGCCCCGTAGGCGTCGTCCACGGCCATCCGTATGACGGAGACGGGACTGTGCACGCCGGTTACCGGGTTTACGCCGGGGATGCGCCTGCCGGTGCGCACGATGACGGTCCCGTCTATGCCCTTTCTCAGGATGGCGTTGGGCGAGCCGACATCCCCCGGTGTCTCTGGCGTCACGGTGGCGGCCTTTATGCCGAAGCCGCACTCCTTCATGGCCGCCGCCGCCTCGTGTACGACCCCGTTGTCCGTCGCCCGGCGGTTCTCCAGCGAGAGGTCGTACCGCTGGAAATCCACGTCCACGCCGGTCACGGACGGGTCCAGGACCCGTAGCGCCTCCTCCAGGAGTTCCTGCCCGGTCTGGTCGCCCTCCATCACCACGATCGTCTTCCGGTCCACTAATAGCACCTCGCAACTAGAGTCAGTTAGGGTTTCGAGGCTAGTATACGATCCGCGCGCGGACGTACAGGATCTCGCCCGGGTTGTAACTAATGGACGCATACGGGTACACTTAATCCCGCATCCGGGTGGCATCCAGAGAGAGGATCGTGCCGTGGAACTGTTCTTGGTCTTCGCGTTTGTTATAGCGGTCGGCGTCGTCTTTGGGCTCATAGCCGACTTTCTACGCCGGCGAAGCGATCGCCGCCGCCGTCGTAGGGCCGGCGCCGACGCGGGCGTAGGAGCCGGCGCCGGCTACTACGGCTTCTTTGGCGGCCACGGAGGAGGAGACTCCGGCGGCGGCCACGGCAACGATGGCGGCGGAGGCTGGTTCGACGGCGGCGGGGCGGCTGGGGCGACGGCGGCGGGGTGGCGGGGGAGACGGCGGCGGAGGCAGCTAGGCAGGCCGTACTGCCAGCAGCACCCGAACGACGCAGGAACCCTATCTGTAGGTTCGTCCCCTTATCCGGCCTCACGGGCACACACCCGGGTACTCCACTGTCACGGAAGAAGGCCGTACGCCGGTTCCGAATTAGCCCATTCGTGGTATAGCGCGACGCGCCTTCTTGGTACTAGAGTTTCTATTGCATCTTCGCGGGACCGCGCTACGCAGGCCGCCCGAGATGGGGGTCGCGGTCCGGGAGGCGGTCCTTTCCGGGCGTGCTGGGGAGGACAGACCAAGAAGGCAAGGAGGAAGCCGGATGAAGAGATTGTCGTGGTTGGCGGCGTTGTCGCTCCTGATACTGTCCGCTTTCGCGCCAGCGGCGTGGGCGCAGGGCCAGGAAGTCACGGTAGGCATGGAGGACAACTTCTTTGACCAGGCCAACATAACCGTCGAACCGGGCACCACGGTAACCTGGGTCCAGCGCGGCCAGTACGGACATACGACGACCTCCTACGACGGGCTGTGGGACTCCGGCCTGATCGAGGGCGGCACCGACGGAACCTACTCTTACACGTTCGATGAGCCGGGCACCTACGAGTACTTCTGCGGCCCCCACGAGGATATGGGCATGGTGGGCACGGTCACCGTGAGCGCCGGATCGGCCAGCGCCTCAGCGAGCGCCTCGGCCACGGCCAGCGCTTCGGCCGGCGCCGAGACGCTCGCCGACACGGGCGGTCCCTCTCCCGCGCTGGCGGCGATCCTTCTGCTGGCGGGCTCGTCACTGGTGACGTTCGCCGTCCTGCGGCGCAGGGCTTCGTAAGCCCGGATGTCCCGGGAGGGGGAGCCTGCGCCCCCTCCCTCCCGCTTTGTACGGCACGGGACCGGAGTCCTTAGGCAGCCTCGTAGCCACCTGACCCGCGCCGTCAGCAGTCAGCGCGCTACGGCCTCGCCTCAGCTCACGGCGATCAGCTTTTTTGCTCTTGCTGAAAGCCTTGCAAAGAGGTTCAACCTCTCTGCAATCCGCTCTAAGTAAACAGGTCTATAAGCTGCAGGTTCTCGAAGTCGGCGGCGAGGGTGGGGGAGAGCTTGGCGCGGTCCTCCCTCTCGGCCAGGTCGCTCGCCACCTCCAAAAAGGCGGCTACGGGGCCGCTCATCGGGGCGTCGCGGCGGCGGAGGGCGGCGATGGAGCGCCTCATCTCTGGGTTTTCCTCCACGGATATAAGCGACAAATTCCCCGACGAGACCGACCTGACGACCGCCGTCCTGGGCAGGAAAGCGACCCCGAGGCGGTGCTCGACCATCCTCTTGGCCGCCTCGATGTTGTCCACCTCCATCGTCCTGAGCTCCCGAATGCCGGCGTCCCTGAGCAGGGCGTGCGTCTGCTCGAAATAGCTCGAAGATTGGTCGAAAAAGATGAGCTGCTCCTCCCCGACCTCCGCCAGGCTGGCCGTCCCCCTCCTGGTGAACCTGTGCCCCGGGTCAACCACGAGCACCAGCTCGTCCTCGTACAGGTGCAGGCTCTCTATCTCCGGGTGCCGGATCGACCGCGTCAACCCGAGCTGCACCTCCTCCTTGAGCGTCATCTCCAGGATCTCCTCGGAATGCCCCGTCCTGACCGAGATGGAGACCCCCGGATAGGCCGCCACGAACCTCTCCAACAACCCGGGCAAAGCGTAAGTCCCAACGCCCGGGGAAGCCCCGATCAAAAGTCGTCCCCCGTAGCCCCCCGTAACTCCTCCAGCCGCCGCCGCCCCTCCTCGAACCCCCCGACCACCCTCTCCGCGTAGGGCACGAACTCCCTGCCCGCGTCGGTCAGCCGCATCCCCCGGCTGGTCCTGACGAACAACTCGTCCCCAACCTCCTCCTCCAATGCCTTCAACCGCGCCGTCAAAGTAGGCTGCGTCAAAAACATCTCCTCCGCCGCCCGGCTCAAATTCCCGAGCCGGGCCACCGCCAGAAAACACTCGAGTTGTCTGAAGAGCACGCTGCTCCCTTCGGTCGCGCTTTCAGCTTTCAGCCCGCTTCGGCCTAGCGGCCTCCGCTCTCAGCTGTCAGCCTCTTTCCGATCTCGGCCGCCCGACCGAAACGCAGTGCTGCCGTCCGCCACGGTCAGCCATACGCTCTTGGCGGCGCACCGGCACGACTCGCTGAAAGCCGACGGCTGAAAGCTTTTCCATAAGTTTCTCCTATATCTGCGATACGTGCAAACGATTGGACTTATAGCGGGTGGCCGTTTAACGTGTGGTTCACGGCGGAAGCGTTGAGAGGAGAGGCGATGATACCGGTTCAGTACAGGGATCCAGAGACGGAGGAGATCCTGGAGCGGCGCTACGAGGACGGGGCTCCGTCCATCGGGACTCGGGTGAAGATCGGGTTCGGCGAGTTCGAGGTTCTGTACCGGTGGCGTTGCGTGCCGACTTCTTGCATCGTTTACGTGCGGCGGGCCCCGGCCATGCGGCGGGAGCGGGTTGCCGCTTAGCGGCGTTCGCGGGCTTCGAGCGTGGAATCCTTGCGCTTGCTAGAGTTGCTGCTCTGGCAAACGTTAGAGAGGAGCCCGGACCGAGTATGGTCGAGAGAAACGTGTACGGCGAAGGCATAGAGGTCACCAAGGAGGTTCCCGAGGAGTTTCGGGGGATTATGAGCCCCGAGGCTGTCGCCTTCGTGGCGAAGCTCGCCAGGGAGTTCACCCCAACGGTCGAGGAGCGCTTGCAGGCGCGGCAGGACCGGCAGGCCCGGATCAACGCCGGCGAGATGCCTGATTTCCTGCCCGAGACGAAGGATGTCAGGCAGGGGGACTGGAAGATCGCGCCGATCCCGGACGCGTTGCAGGACAGGCGGGTGGAGATCACCGGCCCCCCGGACCGGAAGATGCTCATCAACGCGCTCAACTGCGGCGCCCCGACGTACATGACCGACTTCGAGGACGCCAACTGCCCTACCTGGCACAACATGCTGGACAGCCAGCTCAACCTCCGAGACGCGATCCAGCGCACCATCACCTTCGACGACCCGAAGACCGGCAAGCACTACACGCTCAACGACGAGGTCGCCGTCCTGATAGCGCGCCCCCGCGGCTGGCACCTCTGGGAAAAACACATGCTCGTCGACGACAAACAGGTCCCGGCCGGCATCTTCGACTTCGGCCTGTATTTCTTCCACAACGTCCGGGGACTCCTGGACCTCGGGCACGGCCCGTACTTCTACCTGCCGAAGATGGAGAGCCACCTCGAGGCGAGGCTGTGGAACGACATCTTCGTCATGGCCCAGGACGAACTCGGGATACCTCAGGGCACCATCAAGGCCACGGTCCTCATAGAGACCATCATGGCGACCTTCGAGATGCACGAGATCCTCTACGAGCTGCGCGAGCACTCCTCGGGTCTGAACTGCGGCCGGTGGGACTACATCTTCTCCTACATCAAGAAGTTCCGCGAGCACGACATGCTCCTCCCCGACCGGAACCTGATCACCATGACCGTCCCGTTCATGCGGGCATACTCCCTGCTGACCATCAAGACCTGCCACGAGCGCGGCGCGCACGCGATGGGGGGGATGGCCGCCCAAATCCCGCGCAGCGACGACCCGGAGTGGACCGAGTTCGCCAACAACAAGGTGCTGGAGGACAAGGAGCGCGAGGCGCAGGACGGCCACGACGGAACCTGGGTCGCCCACCCCGGGATGGTCGGGCTCGCCAAGCAGGCCTTCGACGAGTACATGCCCCAACCCAACCAGATCGACAAGCAGCGCCCGGACGTGAACCCGAGCGCCGCCGACCTGCTGGAGAAGCCCGAGGGCCCCATCACGATGGACGGTTTTCGCAGCAACATCTCCGTGGGCGTCCAGTACCTCGCGGCCTGGCTCGCGGGCCGCGGCGCCGTCCCCGTCTTCAACCTGATGGAGGACGCGGCTACGGCGGAGATCAGCCGCGCCCAGGTGTGGCAGTGGATCCACCACCCCAAGGGCATCCTCGAGGACGGCACCGAGGTGACGGTGGAGCTGTTCCGCGAAGTGCTCGACGAGGAGCTCGACAAGATAAAGAACGACATAGTCGGCCCCGAGCGGTGGGAGAAGGACGAGTTCGGCACCGCCGCCGAGCTCTTCGACCGCATCTCCACCCAGGACGACTTCGTCGAGTTCTTGACCCTCCCCGGCTACGAGTACCTGGACTAGAAGGGGGCTAGGATCACCACTGACCACACCAACGGACCCCGGGCGGAGGGCAACGCCTTCCGCCCGACCCCGGTCCTCCTCCCCAGGTGCGTCGGACACGTACCCACGCACCAGGGCGACGGGCGACTACCGCGCCCGCGTTGCACATATATGCGCACATAAGTGCGTGCTGTATCATGCAGGGATCGAAAACGGAGAGCACAGGAGGAAGAGATGGAGAACGGAAAGAACGGGACGACGCAGATAGCGCAGGAGTGGGAGGGCGAGCGCTGGGCCGGGGTCGAGCGGCCCTACACGGCCGACGACGTGGCGCGGCTGCGGGGATCGGTCGTGGTCGAGCACACGCTGGCGCGGATGGGCGCGGAGCGTTTGTGGGATCTGATGCACACCGAGGACTACGTCAACGCGCTCGGGGCGCTCACCGGAAACCAGGCCGTGCAGCAGGTCAAGGCCGGGCTGAAGGCCATTTACCTTTCCGGGTGGCAGGTCGCCGCTGACGCGAACCTGGCGGGGCACATGTACCCCGACCAGAGCTTGTACCCGGCCAACAGCGTGCCGCACGTCGTCAAGAGGATCAACCAGGCCCTGCAGCGGGCCGACCAGATCCACCACGCCGAGGGCAAGAACGGCGCCAACTGGTTCGCGCCCATCGTCGCCGACGCCGAGGCCGGTTTCGGGGGTGCCCTGAACGTCTTCGAGTTGATGAAGGGCATGATCGAGGCCGGCGCTGCGGGTGTTCACTTCGAGGATCAGCTCGCCAGCGAGAAGAAGTGCGGCCACATGGGCGGCAAGGTCCTGATCCCGACCGGGCAGGCCGTCCGTAACCTCATCTCCGCCCGCCTCGCCGCCGACGTCATGGGTGTGCCGACCGTCATCGTCGCCAGGACCGACGCCGATGCGGCCAACCTCGTCACCTCGGACATAGATCCGGCAGACCAGAGGTTCCTCACCGGCGAGAGGACGATGGAGGGCTTCTACAGGGTCAACGCCGGCATTGACCAGGCCATAGCCCGCGGCCTCGCCTACGCGCCGTACGCCGACGTCGTGTGGTGCGAGACCTCGACGCCGGACCTCGACCAGGCCCGCGTCTTCGCCGAGGCCATCCACGCCGAGTTCCCGGGCAAGATGCTCGCCTACAACTGCTCGCCTTCGTTCAACTGGAAGGCCAAGCTCTCCGACGAGGAGATAGCCACCTTCCAGCGCCAGCTCGGGGAGATGGGCTACAAGTTCCAGTTCATCACGCTCGCCGGCTTCCACGCGCTCAACTTCTCCATGTTCGAGCTCGCCCGCGACTACAAGGACCGGGGCATGGCCGCCTACTCCGAGCTCCAGCAGAAGGAGTTCGACGCGGAGAAGTACGGCTACACCGCCACCAAGCACCAGCGCGAGGTCGGGGCCGGCTACTTCGACGAGGTCGCACAGATCGTCGCCGGCGGCGCCGCCTCCACCACCGCCCTCACCGGCTCGACGGAGGAGGCCCAGTTCGACACGCCCGAAGACCCGAACACGGGGCTGCCGGGGTCGACGGAGAACGAGCAGTTTGTGAAGTAGGTTTCGGGCTTCAGGCATCAGGTTTCAGGAGGGGGCCGGGTTTTCCGGCTCCCTTCGTTCGACAGGAAGGGGTACGGGATGAAGAGGGAGAACCACAGGGACGGAGAAGAGCCGCGCGAGGTGGGGCGAGTATCGGAAGAAGAAATGGTAGGGGCAGGTGCCGGCGAACCGGGTAGGAAGGCAGAGGACGACTGGGCTTCGTCGGGGACCGAAGATCCGGCCTTCTTCATCAAGCCTTCCGACGCGAAGTGAGCGCCACGCTCCCGCGGTAGCTCCGAGAAGCTGCTCCTCGAAGTTCGGTTGCGCCTTGCCTCGTGTGGATAATGTGGGGCGTGGGTTTGAAGAGCAGAGAAGAGAGGTTGTTGCCGGGCGGCAAGCCGCTGTACGTCTGACTGTATGGGGGCGGCGGCGGGTCCGGCGCGGGTTACACGGTCGTGTTTACGGGGCTCTTCGATCTGAAAAAGCCCGGGGAGTATCCGTACCTGGCGATGGATGTGTTCGGGAGGGGCGAGGTCCTTCGGGGGAAGCCGCCGGCCGAGAGGATCCGGGACGAGGTCGCCTTCGAGGACCTGCCGGAGGGCGTGCGCGGGAGGGTCCTTGAGGAGTACCGAAGGATGTGGGGTCTCGAAGGTGATTGAGGTTGCGGCGGTGGGGAACAATCGTCTTCGGCAATGACGAGACCGTTTGTTGGAGGCGAGTGTGGACTTCGACCCGAATGATGTGCCGCAGTACCTGGAAGGCGTGGAGTACCCGGCGAGCAAGGAGGATCTGATCTCGGCCGCGGAAGGAAACGGCGCGCCGGGGGAATTGGTGGAGAGGATCGGGACGCTCGGACAGCCGACCTTCGACAGCGCCGACGAGGTCGTCGCGGAGCTCGAAGCCTCGCCGACCTCGGGGTGATGCCTTGGATGAGACGCTTGTGCTGCCCCGCAGGAACGCAGACCCGGACTTCGGTCGAGGTTCGGTCTTCTTCGTCGGCACGGCGACCGTTATCATCCGGTACGCCGGCTTTACGATACTTACCGACCCGAACTTCCTGCACGCCGGCGACCACGTCCACCTGGGCTACGGCCTGACGGCGAAGCGGCTGACGAACCCCGCCGTTGAGATGGAAGACCTCCCGCCGCTGGACTTCGTGCTGCTCTCGCACCTGCACGGCGACCACTTCGACCGTGTCGTCCAGCGCCGGTTGAACAAGGCGACGCCCATCGTTTCGAACAAACACGCCACCTCTTACCTAAAGAAGGTCGGGTTTACGAAGACCCGGACGCTAAAGACCTGGGAGCCGCTCGTCGTGGCGAAGGGTGAGGCGAACCTGCGGGTGACCGCGCTGCCGGGGACGCACGGGCCGGGCCCGCTCGGCGCGGTGCTGCCGCCGGTGATGGGGAGCATGCTGGAGTTCGGGCGGGTGGGCGAGGCGGCCCGGCTGCGAATGTACATAAGCGGGGACACCCTCGTGCACGACCGTTTGAGGGAAATACCGCGCCGCTTCCCGGGCATTGACCTGGCGATGCTGCATCTCGGCGGGACGCGGGTGCTCGGTGTCTTCGTGACCATGGACGCGGAGCAGGGGTTGGAGGCCATGAGGATCATGGACGCCCGCACCACCATCCCCATCCACTACAACGACTACACCAGGTTCGAGTCGCCGCTGGTGGACTTCGAAAGGGCCGTCACCGACGCCGGCCTCGACGAGAAGGTCCGTTACCTGGCGCACGGGGAGACCTACGAGTTCGAGGTGCCCGCCGCTAGATAGGCCGGAGCGGTCAGCTTGTCAGCCCGCTGCGGCTTCGCCTTTGCTTTCAGCGGTCGGCTTTTTTGCCCTTGCTGAAAGCCGACCGCTGATGGCTGACAGCTTTGCAGAGAGATCTAATCTCTCTGCAAACTGCTCTAGGCCAGCGTCTTTTTCAGCACGTGGTAGGTGTGGCCGACGGGGTAGCCCGGGATGTCGGCCACCACCTCGTACCCGAGGCTTTCGTAAAATGGACGCGCCTGGAAGCTGAAGGTGGTCAGGAAGACCCCCGTGCACCCCTGTTCCCTCGCCTCCTCTTCGGCCGCCTGGAGGAGCTTCGTGCCGTGGCCTTGGCCGCGGAGGGGTCCGGCGACCCAGAGGGTAGACAGGTCGAGCCATCCTCCCCAGACGTCGCCCAGGGCGCCGCCTAGAACGGCGCCGCGGTCGTCTTTGAGGAAGATGGCGAGGGGGCTGTAGTCGGCGTCGCCGGTCGCGGCCACGTTGAAGAGGTCTATTCCCTGGCGGACGACCTCGGCGTCGCCAGGGTTCGCCCGGGGCTCGGAGACGATCCTGACGTTCCTCACGCGGCCCTCCTTTTGCGCGGCTAGGCGTCCAGCACTTCCACGAGCTCGAACTCCTCGACGACCAGGACCGTCTCGTCGGAGAGGGGGTTGCCCTCCACCTCCATCTCCGCGGTCCAGGCCTCGCGGTGGTCCCGACGGAAAGCCTCGGCGTCCTCGAAGCCCTCGCCCCGGACGACGCCGGGGGCCGGCAGGCCGAGGGTCGTCTCGTAGACGGCCACCATCCGGACGCGGCACCGGGGGTTGTCGTGCTCGTCGACGACGTCCACGATCTGCCCCTGGCTCGCGGCCACCTCGGCGAGTTCGTCTTCCGTGTAGTCCGACCGCGGGGCGCAGGTGGCCGTCTTCTCGCCGTCTATGATCTCCCGGATCAGGCGCTCCCCGAGCCCGCCGTCGCCCTCCCAACCGAACTCCAGCCTGTAGTCCGTCATGCGGGCACGTCGAGCACGATCTTGCCTACCCCCGAGCCTTTTTCCATGAGGCCCATGGCCGCCGTCGCTTCTTCGAGGGGAAACGTCTCGTTGATCGTCGGGCGAAGGCCGCGCTCCGCGTAGAGGTCGAGCATCGCCCCGAACTCCTCCGCCGTCCCCATCGCGGTGCCCAGGACCGTCAGGTGCTTCAAGAAGATCTTCGGCAGCACCAGCTTCTCGACGGGGCCCGCGGTCGCCCCGAACGAGACGATGCGCCCGCCCGGCTTCGCCAGCGAGAGCAGCGCGTCGAAGGTGGGCCCGCCGACGGAATCGACCGAAAGGTCCACGCCCCCGGCCATGCCCTTCAACTCCTTGGACCAGTTCTCGGCGTTGTAGTTGACGCCGCCCTCTGCGCCGAGCTTCTTTGCGGCCTCGATCTTTTCGTCGTCCCCGCTGGTCACGAAGACCCGCGCGCCGAGCGCCGAGGCGATCTGGACCAGAAAGGTCGCCACCCCGCCCCCGACGCCCGGTACCACGACGGTCTCGCCTTCCCGGACCTGTCCGCGGGTCACGAGCGCCCGGTACGCCGTCAGCCCAGCGAGCGGCACCGCGGCGGCCTCCTCGTGCGAGAGGTGCGAGGGCTTCGGAAGGACGTGGTCCCCCGGCACCTTCACGAACTGCGCGAACGTCCCCTCGTCGGGCAACCCGAGTATCCGGTACTCCTTGCCCGGTACCGCCGGGTCGTCGCCCCAGTACAGCGCCGGGTTTATGACGACCTCCGTCCCCTCATCGGGCCCATCGGCCCCCTCGCCGCGGGCCACCACCTCGCCCGAGCCATCCGACCCGAGCGTGGCGGGCAGCGCCTCCGGCTTCGCCCCAGGGTACATCCCGCGCGTGACGAACACGTCCCGCCGGTTCAAAGCCGCCGCGCGTACCTTGACGACGACCTCTCCGCTCCCCGGCTCCGGGTCCGGCACGTCCTCGTAGACGAGGTTCTCCGGTCCGCCGAGTTCGTGCAGTCGGATAGCTTTCAATGTCGCTCCCTTCGGTCGCTCAGGCATCAGGCATCGGGTTTCAGCTGTCAGCTTAGTACGGATACACGCTTCGCGCTCTCGGGCAAACGAAGGGGCCCGCCGCGCCCGGTCGTCTGCCGGGGTGGCGGGCCGTGCTGCTCGCTTCTACCTGATACCTGAAACCTGTAGCCTGAAACCTATACGAACGCGCTTATCCCCGTCACATCACGCCCGACTATGAGCGACTGTATGGTATCGGTCCCCTCGTACGTGTACACGATCTCCATGTCCGAGAGGTGCCTGGCCACGTGGTACTCCAACAGGACGCCGTTGCCGCCCATGATGTCGCGGGCGTCGGAGCAGACCTGCTTCGCTTTTTTGGCGTTGTTCATCTTGGCGAGGGAGGCCATGGGGCCCGTCATCTTGCCCTGCTCCTGGAGCTGGGAGAGCCGGTAGACCATCAGCTGCATGTTGGTGATCTCCGCGAGCATGTTGGCTAGCTTGTTCTGGATGAGCTGGAATGACGCGATGGGCTTGCCGAACTGCACCCGCTCCTTGGCGTACTGCAGCGCCGCCTCGTAGGCGGCGATGGCGTGCCCGATGGCCTCCCACGCGACCCCGCCCCGCGTCGCGGTGAGCACCTTGTTCGTGTCCTTGAACGAGTTGGCGCCTTCGAGCTTGTTCCCGGCGGGGACGTACACGTCTTCGAGGTAGATGTCCGGCTGCCAGACGGCCCTCTTGCCCATCTTGCCTTTTATGAGCTCGGTGGTGTAGCCGGGGTGGTGCTCGCCGTTCTCGTCTTTTTCGAGGACGAAGCCTTTTACCTGGCCGTCTTCGACGTCGCGGGCCCAGATGATTACTATGTCGGCGAAAGTGGCGTTGCCGATCCAGCGCTTCTTGCCGTTCAAGACCCACCCGTCCCCGTCGCGGCGGGCCGTCGTCTCCAGCATTACGGAATCGGAGCCGTGGTCGGGCTCGGTGAGGCCCCAGGCCCCGATCTTCTCCAGCCGCGCCATCGCCGGCAACCAGCGCTGTTTCTGCTCCTCGGACCCGCAGATGTCTATGGTCCCCATCGCAAGCCCCGAATGGACCCCGAAGAAGGTGTTGAGGCTCCCGTCCCCGCGCGACATCTCTATCGCGCAGAGCCCGGCCGCCACGTGGCTCATACCGGGACAGCCATACCCCTGGATGGAACCGCCGGCGATGCTCAACTCCGCGACCTTCGGCACAAGCTCGAACGGGAACTCCGCCTTCTCCCAGTACTCGTTGATGATGGGGATGACCTCGGCGTCGGCGAACGCCCTTACCCGGTCCCGGACCTCGCGCTCCTCGTCCGTCAACAACTCGTCGATCATGTAGTAGTCGGTACCCAAAGAACGGGTCACGTCGGCGATCAAAGGCTCCTCCTTCTCCTGACTTCCCGGACCCAACTCTAACCGGGCCCACGACTCAACGCAAACTTATTATCCGTGTTATTATCAATTTTGACAAATCTGCGGAGAGGAGCGGGATGCAGCGGGTGGCGGAGAGGGTCGCGCGTGGCGCGGGTGTGGGGGAGGCGCGCAGCCTGATGGGGGCTCTTTACCGGAACGTGGAGGCGCGGGGGGACGAGGTCGCGTTGGCGAGCAAAGTCGGGGATGAGTGGCGCGGGATCTCCTACGCCGACCTCTGGAGGCGCGTCGGGGACTTCGCGGCCGGTTTGAGTTCTCTCGGCGTCGGGAGCGGGGCGAAGGTGGCGATAATTTGCGGTAACCGGCCGGAGTGGGCGGTAGCGGATCTGGCCGCGCAGGGGCTCGGGGCCGCGACGGTTCCCGTCTACCCGACGCTCGGGACGGACCAGATCGGGCACATCCTCGCCGACTCCGGCGCGGTCGTGGCCGTCGTCGAGGACGAAGAACTACTGGAGAGGGTGGCCGGTCTGCGCGACGTTCTGCCGGGCCTGCGCCACGTCCTGATCATCGAGGGGGATCCCGGAGACCGGGCGGTCGCCTTCCGCGACGTGGAGGAGCGCGGCGCGGATGAGCCCCTCCTTGACCCCGACGGCTGGCGCGCGCTCGACCGGGACGACATCGCCACGATCATCTACACCTCGGGCACGACGGGACGTCCCAAGGGTGTGGTCCTCACGCACGGCAACTTCCTCTCCAACGTCGAGGGCATCCGGCGGGCGCTCCCGTTCCGGCCAGACGACGTCTTTCTCTCGCTGCTCCCGCTCTCGCACGTCTTCGAGCGGTGCGGGCAGTACCTGGCCCTCTCGCTGGGGGCCGCGACGTACTACGCCGAGTCTATCCAGCAGGTGCCGGAAAATTTGCGGGAGGTGCGGCCGACGGTCGTCCTCAGCGTCCCCCGGCTCTACGAGAAGATGCGCGACCGCATCCTGGCCCAGGTGGCCGAGGCGTCCGCGCCGCGGCGCAGGCTCTTCGAGAGGGCAATCGCCGCCGGCAGGAAACGGTACGCGGCCGGGCGTGAGGGTCGGCGTTTGGGCGCAGGCGAGCGGGCGCTGTTGCGGGCCTGCGACCGGCTCGTGTTCCGGAAGGTCAGGGAGGCGTTCGGGGGTAGGCTGCGGTTCTTCGTCTCGGGCGGGGCGAAGCTGGAGGGTGAGATCGGGGAATTCTTCTACGCCGCCGGCGTCACCATTATCGAGGGCTACGGGCTGACGGAGACCTCGCCGGTCGTCGCCTGCAACCGGCTGCCGGTGCCGAAGTTCGGGACCGTGGGCACCGTGCTCGACCATACGGAGGTCCGTGTCTCCGGCGAGGGCGAGGTTCAGGTAAGGGGGCCGGGCGTGATGCGCGGTTACTGGAACGCGCCCGAGGCGGCGCGTGGTGCGTTCACGCCCGACGGCTGGTACCGTACCGGGGATCTTGGCGAGTTGGACGGGGAGGGGTTCCTGAAGATAACGGACCGGCTGAAGAACCTGATCGTGCTCTCGACCGGCAAGAACGTGGCACCCCAGCCGGTGGAGTCGGCCATCGTGGCCTCGCCGCTCGTCTCCCAGGCCGTCGTGCTCGGGGACGGCAGGAAGTACGTCTCCGCCCTGATCGTCCCCGACTACGACGCCGTGCGCCGCGAGCTCGGCACGGAGGCGCCGAACGAAGAGCTCGCGGACGACGGGCGGTGCCGGCGGCTGATAGAGGCTGAAGTCGAGAGGACGTGCGGGCGGTTCGCGGGGTACGAGCGTCCGAAGAAAATCTCGCTTCTCGGGCGGGAGTTGACGCACGAGGCGGGCGAGTTGACGCCGACTCTCAAGGTCAAGTCGCGGGTGGTCGCGGAGCGGTACGCGGAGGAGATACAGGGGTTGTACTCTTGAAGGCCGAGAACCCTGCCGGGCCCGTGGACCGGACGACGCCCAAGGACATCTTCCTCAGCGAGGTCAAGAGCAGGGACGTGTTTCCCATCCTGATCCTGCACCTCGTCAGGCAGGGGCCCGAGTACGGGAACAGCCTGATCCACAAGATCCGGGCCAAGAGCTCGGGCGTTATGAGCGTCTCGCCGAACGCCGTCTACCCGCTCCTGCGGCGCCTGGAGGAGAAGGGCTACGTCGAGGGCAAGTGGGAGCACCCCGACACCAGGAGCCGGCGCTTCTACACGATCACCCCGGAAGGCGAGGAGAAGTACCAGGAGATGAAGGGACGATTCGAGGGGCACCTACTTCGGGTAAGGGAAGCCCTGGATTCGCTCCACGGAGAGATCTACGGGTAACAGGGAAAGGGAGGCAGCATGACGCATGGCATAAGGAGGGTCGCCGTCCTCGGCGCCGGCACGATGGGGGCCGCCATAGCGGCCCACTGCGCCAACGCCGGCCTGCAGGTGGACCTGCTCGACATCGCCCCCAAAGACGGCGAGGACAAGAACGCCGTCGTCCAGGGCGGCTACGACAGGATGCTAAAGGCCCGCCCGCCGGCGCTCATGGCCAAGGACGTCGCCAAACGCATCCGCACCGGAAACTTCGACGACGACTTCGATCGCGTCGCCGAGGCGGACTGGGTACTCGAAGCGATCCTGGAGAGATTGGAGCCCAAGCGCGAGCTCGCCGAGAGGGTCGAGGCGCTCGCCAAAGAGGACGCCATCATCTCGTCCAACACCAGCGGCATTCCCCTGCATCAGATAGCGGAGGGACGGTCCGAATCTTTCAAAAGGCGTTTCCTCGGGACGCACTTCTTCAACCCGCCGCGCTACCTCAAGCTGCTCGAGATCATCCCGACCGAAGATACCGACGGGGAGATAGTCGAGGCGGTACGCAACTTCGGCGAGCGGGTGCTCGGCAAGGGGGGTGTGATCGCCAAGGATACCCCGAACTTCATAGGGAACAGGCTCGGCTCCTTCGCCGGGATGCAGGCCGTCACCTACGCCTTCGAGAACGGATACTCCATAGAAGAGGTGGACGCCATAACGGGGCCCCTGATCGGGCACCCAAAGACCGCCACCTTCCGCCTGAACGACACCGTGGGCCTGGACATCGCCGTCGGCGTCGCCGAGAACCTCTACGAGGCCGTCCCCGAGGACGAATCCCGCGAGGACCTGAAACCCCACCCGAAGCTACTGGAGATGCAGGATAAGAACCTCCTCGGCAACAAGACGGGCGCGGGCTTCTACAAGCGCGACAAGCGCGAAGGAAAGACCGTCTTCGACGTGCTCGACCTCGAAACGTTCGAGCACCGCCCCGCCGAAGACCCGGACGTGCCGATAGTCACCGAAGCGCAGAAGCGGGGTGACCTCGGCGCCAGGTTACGTTTTCTCATCGAGAAAGCCGAAGAGGACCGGCACGCGAAGTACATCAGGGACACGCTGTACCCGTACATGGCGTACTCCTCGCGGCGGCTACCCGAGATCTCCGACACCCTGGAGGACGCCGACCACGCGATGGAGTGGGGCTTCGCCCACCAGACGGGCCCGTTTAGGACCTGGGACCTCCTCGGCGTCCGCGAGACGGTCGAGGGCATGGACTCTTTAGGCATCGAGGTCGGGCCCTGGGTAAAGGAGATGCTCGACGCGGGCAACGAGAGCTTCTATAAGACCGAGGACGGCCGGGAGCTCCAGTTCAGCCCGGTTACGAAGCAGTACGAGCCGGTCCGCGAGGACCCGATGTACGTGTCGCTCGACGGGTTGCGCGAGGCGGGCAAAGAGCTGGAGCGCAACGACTCGGCGAGCCTGCTCGACCTCGGGGACGGCGTGCTCTGCCTGGAGTTCCACTCCAAGGGCAATAGCATAGACGCCGGCGTAACGGAGATGGGCTACAAGGCGCTCGAAGCGTTGAAGAGCGACGAGTGGGTCGGCCTCGTCATCGGGAACGAGGGCCGCAACTTCTGCGTCGGGGCGAACCTCGGCGAGGTGGCGCACGCCGTCCGGAACGGGATGCTCGACGAGGTCGGCAAGAGCATCGAGGCGCTTCAGAAGCTGCTCATGGGCTTCCGGTTCGCGCCGAAGCCCGTCGTCTCGGCTCCGAAGGGGCAGACGCTCGGCGGGGGGCTCGAGATCTGCCTCCACTCAGACCGCGTAGTCGCCGCCGGAGAGTCCTACATGGGCCTCGTCGAGGCGGGCGTCGGCCTGATACCGGCAGGAGGCGGCACCAAGGAGATGGCCCGCCGCCTCGTCTCACGCCCCATGTCCACGGCCCCGGGCAGCCCCGCGCTCCCCTTCCTCCAGAAGGCCTTCGAGACCATAGCCATGGCGAAGGTCTCCGCAAGCGCCGTCGAGGCCCGCGACCTCGGCTTCCTCGAAGAGGACGACCGCATGGTAATGAACGCGGACCACCTCATATCCGCCGCCAAGCGCGAGGTCCTCGACCTGGCGGACGGTTACAACCCGCCCGAGCGAAACGCCAACGTCTACGCCTCGGGCGCCTCCGCCCGCTCCGCCCTCGTCATGGGCATAAGAACCCTCCAGTGGGGCCGCTACGCCAGCGAATACGACGGCGTCATAGCCGGCCACACCGCGAAAATCCTGACCGGCGGCGACCTGACGCTCCCCCAGTGGGTAAGCGAGGAGTACCTGCTCGGCCTTGAGAAAGAGGCGTTCCTAAAACTGCTGAAAAACGAGAAGACCCACGAGAGAATCGAGGGGATGCTGAAGACCGGAAAGCCGGTGAGGAATTGAATAGCTATCAGCGGTCAGCTTATTGGCTGAAAGCTGAGAGCTGACCGCTGATAGCTGAGAGCTGACAGCGTTCGACCGAAAGGAGAACCAATGAACGAAGCGGTTATCGTATCCGGGGCCCGGACCGCTGTGGGGCGGGCGCCGCGGGGGACTTTGCGCGGGGTGCATCCGGTGGACCTGGGGGCGTCGGCTATTCGGGAGGCCGTGGGGCGGGCCGATGGCCTCGATCCCTCGGACGTGGAAGACGTGATCCTGGGGTGCGCGATGCCGGAGGGGACGCAAGGGTACAACATGGCCCGGCTCTCCTCGGTTAGGGCCGGGATGCCGGACACGGTGCCGGCCCAGACGGTGAACAGGTTCTGCTCGTCGGGGCTTCAGACTATCGCGATGGCGGCCGAGAGGATCATGGTCGGGCACGCCTCCACTATCGTCGCGGGGGGCACGGAGCACATGTCCTCGACGCTGGAGATGCCGAACTTCGCGCCGGACCCTGGGCTGGTGGAGACCAACCCGGCCGTGTACATGGGGATGGGTTTCACGGCCGAGCAGGTCGCCAGGGAGTTCGACGTCTCGCGCGAGGACCAGGACGAGTTCGCCCTTCGCAGCCACACGCGGGCGAAAGAGGCCGTGGAGTCGGGCCGGTTCGACGGTGAGATCGTGCCGCTCGACGTCGCCTACGACTTCGTGGACGAGGACGGCCGGCCCCAGCACTTCGAGACGACTTTCGGGCGGGACGAGGGGCCGCGAGACACGTCGGCTGAGCAGCTCGCCAAGTTGCGCCCCGCCTTCCAGCAGGGCGGGACGGTGACGGCCGGGAACTCTTCGCAGCGGAGCGACGGGGCCGCCGCCGTGGTCGTCATGGAGCGGGGGGAGGCCGAGAGGCGGGGGCTGGCGCCGATGGCGCGGTTCCTCGGGTTCGCCGTCGGGGGGGTGAGGCCCGAGGTCATGGGGATCGGGCCCACCGTCGCCATCCCGAAGGTGCTGGAGCAGACCGGGCTCTCCCTCGAGGACATCGACCTCATCGAGTTCAACGAGGCGTTCGCGGCGCAGGCGCTGGCCGTGATCCGGGAAGTGGGGATGGATATCGAGAAGACGAACGTGAACGGCGGCGCCATCGCCCTCGGACATCCGATGGGCGCGACCGGCACGAAGCTCACCGTCCAGCTCCTGAACGAGATGAAGCGGCGCGGCTCGAAGTACGGCATGGTTACCATGTGCATCGGCGGCGGGATGGGCGCTGCCGGCATCTTCGAGAACCTGCAGGGTTAGCCGGTAAGCTTGTCAGCATCTCAGCCGTTCAGCCCGGGGAGGGCCTGGTGAGCCGTCAAGGGTGGAACCACGAGTACCTGGACGTCAATGGTATCCGGGTCCACTACGTCCGCCACGGCGCCGGGTTTCCGCTCGTACTCTTGCACGGGTGGCCCGAGTTCTGGTACGTCTACCGCAAGAATATTCCCGTCCTGGCGGAGGATTTCGACGTGGTCGTGCCGGATCTCCGGGGTTTCGGGGAGACGGAGAAGCCGCCCTTGCCGGACCCTCCGTCCGATTTGCTCGGTGACCTCGTCGAAGACCTGCGCGGGCTCGTGGACGCTTTGGGGTTCGAGAAGTTCGGGGTCGTCAGCCACGACGTGGGCGCGTACGTGGCGCAGGGGTTCGCGCGCAAGTATCCGGAGCGTCTCGCGGGTCTCTTCTTCTTCGACTGCCCCTACCCGGGGATCGGTGGCCGGTGGGTGGAGCCGGATTCGGTCAACGAGATCTGGTACCAGTCCTTCCACCAGAAGCCCTGGGCCGCCTCCCTCGTCGGCGAGAGCAGGAAGACTTGCGGGGCCTATTTCCAGCATTTCCTGAATCACTGGGCCCACGAACCCGGCCTCTTCGACGGGGATATGGAGGCCTGGGTGGACAACTTCATGAAGCCGGGAAACCTGCAGGGCGGCTTCAACTGGTACGTCGCCACGAACGAGGCCCGGATTCGGCTGATCCGCGAAGGCGCGCCCGGGTCGCCGAAGATAGAGACGCCGGCCCGTTTCCTGTGGGGCGAGAGCGATCCCATACTGAAGGTTCGGTGGGCCGACAGGCTCGGGGACTACTTCGCGAACTACTCGTTCGAGGCGGCGCAAGATGCGGGGCACTACGTCCACTATGAGAGGCCGGATCTCGCCAACCGTGAGATCTCCGCGTTCTTCGAGGCGCTTCGTTGAGCGTGCTTCCCGCCGGCCTTGCCACGCAAAGTGTCGGCGAGGCGGCCGAGGTCGTCGAGGGGGTGTGGCAGATCAAGCTGCCGGTGCCCTTCCCCTTGGGGTTCGTTGCCGTCTACCTGATCGAGGGTACGGATGGTTGGACCCTGGTGGACGCCGGCTACGATTACCCGCCGGCCCGCGAGGCCTGGAAGGCCGGCGCCTACGTGGCCGGCTGCGACCTTTCGCGGGACGTATCGAGGATTGTGGTGACGCACTTTCATCCGGACCACATAGGGGCGGCGCGGTGGTTGCAGGAGGTCTCGGCGGCGCCGGTCTTCATGCTGGAGGCCGAGATTCCGTTCGCGAGGAGGCTCTGGGGCTCGCCCGACGCGGGTCCTTTCGTGGACCTGCTCGTCCGGCACGGGATGCCGCCCGAGATGGCAGAGAAGGGTGCCGCGGGGATGAGGTCGGGGCTTGCGTTGCCGGAGGAGTTGTCGCCGCTCTCCGCCGGGGAGAAGGTGCCGCTCGGGGACGGGGCCGCGCGCGTCCTGCACGCGCCCGGGCACGCCGACCATCAGCTCGTCCTGCACGACGAGGGGCGTGGGATCCTGTACGCCGCGGACCACCTGATGCTCGGGATCACGCCAAACGTAGGCATCTGGCCGGAGACGGACCCCCACCCGCTCGCCCGCTACCTTGCCTCGTTGGAGGAGATGCGCGGCCTCGGGGCCGACCTCGTGCTGCCGGGGCACGGCCCCGTCTTCCACGACCTCCAAGGCCGCGTCGCGGAGATCTCGGGCCACCACGCCGAACGGCTGAACGCCATGCGCGCCACCCTGGGCGCCGGACCCAGAACGCCTTACGAGGTCTCCAGGATCGTCTTCCGGGGTACCCTGTCGGTCTACCAGCGGTGCTTCGCCCTCGCCGAGACGCTGGCCCACCTCGACCAGCTCGCCCTCGAAGGCCGGGCGCGGGCGCGGGAGGACGAGCCGGTCACCTACGAGGCCGCGTAGGGTTGGAGGCGCGTTACTCGGGCGGGGAGGAGGTCGCCAACGTCGTTACCCACGCCGTCGGGTTGCTGGCGAGCGTCGTCGGGGTCGGGGTCCTCGTGTACCTCGGGGTGGTCCGGGACGAGGCGTTGCACGTGGCGACCGCCGGGGTCTACGGGGCGACGCTCGTGGCGCTCTACGCGGCTTCCACGCTGTACCACGCGTTTCGGAGGCCCGGGGTAAAGCGCGTGTTGCGGGTGCTCGACCATTGCGCCATCTACCTGTTGATCGCGGGCACCTACACGCCTTTCGTTCTCGTCGGCCTCGGCGGGGGATGGGGCTGGACCCTCTTCGGTCTCGTCTGGGCGATGGCCGTAGCGGGCATCGTCTTCAAGGTCTTCGCCACGGGCCGCTTCGCCGTGATGTCCACCGTGGCCTACGTCGCCATGGGCTGGCTCGGCGTCGTCGCCCTCAAGCCCCTGATCGAAGCCCTCTCCCCGGGCGCCCTCGTCTGGCTGCTCGCCGGCGGCATCTCCTACACCGCCGGCACCCTGTTCTACCACCGCAAAATCCCCTACTCGCACGCCCTCTGGCACGTCTTCGTTCTGCTCGGCAGCGTGTGTCATTTTGTGGCCATAGCTCTCTACGTTCTGGTGTGATGTAGCGCGCTACGGCCTTCGCTTGTCAGCACTTCAGCTTCTTGCTTTTGCTGACGGGCTGAGAGCGAGGGCCGCAGGCCCGAAGCGTGCTGAAAGGCGCGAAGCGCCGCGCTGAGAGCGGAGCCCGAAGGGCGTAGCGTGCTGACTAGCTCGCGAAGCGAGCGTGCTGCTCATAACAGTATCGCGGTGAGAAGTGCCAGGTAGAGCGCGGCGGCCAGCATGACGGACAGTTCGAAGCGCCAGTTTCTCTTCGGGCCGATCTCGAGCGGGTGCAGGTCCGTTAGGCGGGAGAGCATGGTGACGGCGCTGGAGAACGGGGTGAGCAGGATGGTGGACTGGGCGCCGAGCAGGATGGCGACGGCCCACAGGACGGGGGCCGGGCCGGCGTCGAGGGGGAAGGCGGCGTCCAGGAGCAAGACCATGGGGATGACGTGTATGCCGGAGACGAAGCCCACCGCCATTAGGACGAGGAGCGCCGGGGCGACGAGTGCCACGGGCAGCGCGGAGAGGAGGTCTCCGAGCGGCGCGAGCACCCCCAGGGCCTGCAGTGAGATGACCAGGATGCCGGCCGAGCCGAAGAGGGCGAACTCGGCGTGGGAGGAGGCGAGCGAGCCGCGCGTCTCGCCGGCCAGCCTGTAGAGGGGCGACGTGCGGCGGGTCAGGGCGGTTGCCAGGGCGGCGATGAGGAGGACTATGACGGCCACCGTCACGGCTATGGCGGCCGTGAGCGCCAGGCCGGGGAAGAGGACGTTCACGAGGGCCACCGCCGCGACGAGCAGGACGGGGTAGAGCAGGACCGCCGCCGCCCCCCGGTCGAGCGGGGCGCCGGGGACGTCGGCCGCATCTTTCTCCTCCCACTGGGCGGTGAAGATCGTGCCAGCCAGGCCGAGGACGATAAAGGGGAAGGTGGCGGCCAGGAGGCCCGGGTAGGAGACGCCGGTCAGGACTATCGTGGTGGCCGTGAAGACGTTCAGGTTCGTCCAGAGGGGGGCGAAGGAGAAGGCGCGTCCGGCCCAGGTCAGGGCGTCGGGGCGGGACTTTGGGGCCGCCCGGGCCGTGATCACGTCTATGAGCACGAAAGCCCCCACGTCGAGCACCGCGCCCAGAACGTGACCCAGCACCCCGCTCGTCGCCTTGATGCCGACGCCGCGGCGCGTCAGGGCGGCCACCAGCGCCCGGATCTGCACGCCGTAGCGAGCCGCCCGGATCGGATACCCCGCGATGCTCAAGACGAGCAACACGGCCACGATCCCGAAATAAGTGGGCATCCCGTCGAGAAAATCCCCGACGACGAACCGCCCCGAGAGCACGGTCGCCGCGAGCGCCGCGAAGGCCACCAGGGCGAAGGCCCGGTGAAACGAGCTCGACCACGGCACGGAGATCGCGAACAGCACGGCCCCCACGCCCAGAAAGAGCGCCGTCCCGAACGACCCCGGCGCGAACGTGGACCACGCGTACCCGCCCAGAAAGACCGCGCCGAGCACCGGCCGCCGCCCGTCGAGGAGCGCCCTCAGGCCGCGCTCTGATGTGTTTTTCGCGTTCTCGTTTACCGGTGCCGCCTCTCTTCTTCTACAGCCCGTAAGTCTAGAGCATGGACGCGGCCGCACCCGGCCCCGTCGCGGTATGCTGGCCGGGGAAAGACGACCAGGGGGTACGATGCGGAAGGATCAGGCCAGAGGCGCCGAAGAGCTTGTGCTAGGCGGCGACCTCAGGGTCGGGCGTCTGGGTTTCGGGGCGATGCGGCTCTGCGGGCCCGGCGTGTGGGGCGAGCCGGACGACCCCGAGAACGCCAGGCGCGTGCTGCGCCGGGCCGTCGAACTCGGCGTGGACTTCATAGACACCGCCGACGCCTACGGACCCGAGGTCTCCGAGCGCCAGATCTCCTCAGCCCTCCACCCGTACCCCGTCAACCTCGTGATCGCCACGAAGGGCGGCTACACGCGGCAGGGCCCGGGCCGGTGGCGGACTAACGGCCGCCCGAAACACCTGCGCGAAGCCTGCGAAGGCAGCCTTCGCCGCCTGAAGCTCGACAAGATAGACCTCTACCAGCTCCACCGCCCCGACAGGCGAATACCCTTCGAGAGGTCCATGGAGACCCTCGCCAGGCTGCGCGAGGAGGGCAAGGTGCGCCACGTGGGCCTCTCGAACGTGACGGCCGAGGAGCTGGAGCGGGCGGCGCGGGTGGTGCCCATCGCCTCCGTACAGAACCGCTACAACCTGAACGACCGCCGCTCCGAAGGGGTCCTTCGGGCCTGCGAGCGCGCGGGCATCACCTTTATCCCGTGGCTGCCGCTCGGGACCGGAAGGCTGGCGCGTCCGGGCGGGGTGTTGGCCGGGGCCGCCTCCCGCCACGGGGCTACCGTCCCGCAGGTGGCCCTCGCGTGGCTGCTGGCGAAGTCGCCCGCGATGCTCCCGATCCCCGGCACCTCCTCGGTGGAGCACCTCGAGCAGAACCTTGCCGCCGCCAAGCTGCGCTTGACCGACGAGGAAGTCGTCTCGCTCACGTCACTGAAACCCTAACCCGGCGGGGCACAATATAATCGGCTTGGTCCTATCGGCGGGAAGAGGGTTGGTTCGATGCGCGACACCGGGTACGTGGGCGGGTTTCGAGGCGCGGTGCTGATGTCCGTCGCGGCGTTGACGATAGCCTGCGCCGGGTGCGGCGTTCCTACCGGAGACTCGGGTGCCGAAGGACAGGACCCCCGGCCGATAGACACGGGCCAGACCGAGGATACGGAGAACACAGCTTCCGGGACGACCCCTGGCCCCGAGACGACGGGGGAGGTGCGTCCCGCCTCGACGAGGGTAGAGGTGGGCACGCTGGCAACGGGCCTGCGAGTGCCGTGGTCCTTCGCTTTTCTGCCTGACGGTGACGCGCTCGTCACGGAGCGGGACTCAGGACGGCTTCTCAGGGTGAGCCCTTCGGGGGATGTTCGGGAGATCCAGACGTTGCCCGAGGGAGGCGACGGGGAAGGCGGGCTGCTCGGCGTCGCCGTCTCGCCGGAGTACGAGAGGGATCGTTACGTCTACGCCTACACGACTACCGAGACGGACAACCGGGTGGTGCGGTTCAGGATCGGAGAGGAGCCCGAACCCATCCTCACCGGCATCCCCGTCAACTCGTACCACAACGGCGGCAGGATAGAGTTCGGGCCAGACGACAAGCTCTACGTCACCACGGGCGACGCCGGCGACACCTCCAACTCGCAAGACCAAAGCTCTCTGGGAGGCAAGATCCTGCGCGTGAACCCGGACGGCTCGGTCCCCGGCGACAACCCGTTCCCCGGCAGCCCGGTCTACTCTTACGGCCACAGGAACGTGCAGGGCCTGGCCTGGGACGCCGACGGACAACTCTTCGCCAGCGAGTTCGGGCAGGACACCTGGGACGAGGCGAACCGAATCGAGGCGGGCGATAACTACGGCTGGCCGGAGGTAGAGGGGGAAGGGGGAGAAGACCGGGGGTTCGTCGACCCGATCACGGTCTGGCCCACGAGCGAAGCCTCGCCGAGCGGGGCCGAGATCCTGGTCGACGGCGCCATCCCGCAGTGGGAGGGCGACCTCTTCGTGACGGCCCTGAGGGGCGAAAGCCTCTGGCGACTGGAACTGGACGACCGGGGCAACGTGACCGGCCGCGAACGCCTGCTGGACGGCGAGGTCGGCCGCGTCAGGGACGTCGCCCAGGCCCCCGACGGCTCGCTCTGGGTCTCGACCAGCAACCACGACTCGTACGGAAACCCCGTCAGCGAGGACGACGACCGCATCTTCCGGCTCGCGCCGGACCGTGGCTGAGGTCAGGCGCCCGCCGGTTCCACGGTGGCGGACATGGAGCCTTTGCTGCGCGGGATGAGGGGGTCGGGGCCGAAGGCGTGGATCTGGTCCCGCTTTAGCTCGGCCTCTTCGAGGTGGGTGGTGAGGACCACGACGCGGCCCTTCGTATCCACCTCGACGGCCATCTCGTAGCCCTTGTTGACGGAATGGCCGAAGACTTTCTTGAGCATCAGGATGACGTACTCGTAGCTGTGGTCCTCGTCGTCGTGCAACACGACGTTGTAGGGCGGCATCCCCTCGGTCTTCTGCTCCTCGATGGGCCGCGCGATGGTATCGGTCATGGTGGCGTCAGCGGTTTTGCCACTCGGGCTTTCGCTTCTCCAGGAAGGCGCACATGCCCTCCTGGGCGTCGGCGAAGGTGGCGTTGAAGGACATCACCTCTCTGGTGTAACCGTAGGCCTGCTCTGTCGGCATCTCAAGCTGGCGGTAGAAGGCCTGCTTGCCCACGCCGACCACGAGCGGGCTCGCCTCGGCTATCTTGTCTGCCAAAGTGCGCGCCTCCGCCTCCAGGTCCTTCGCCGCGACCACCCGGTTAACCAGCCCCTCCGCCTTCGCTTCCTCCGCGGAGATGAAGTCGCCCGTCAGGAGCATCTCCATGCTCTTTTTCTGGCCCACGGCGCGGCTGAGGGCGACCATCGGGGTGGAGCAGAAGAGCCCTATCCGCACGCCCGGCGTCGCGAACCGCGCCTCCTCGGCGGCAACCACGAGGTCGCAGGTGGCGGCGAGCTGGCAGCCCGCCGCGGTCGCGACGCCATGCACCTGGGCTATGACGGGCTGCGGTATCCCCTGAATGGTCTGCATGAGCCTGCAACAGACGTCGAAGACGTGCCGGTAGAAGTCCGGGTCGCGGCCGACCATCTCCGAGAGGTCGTGGCCGGCGCAGAAAGCGGGGCCCTCGCCGCGGAGCACGACAACCGACGCTTCCCTGGCCTGGGCTACGGACTCGAAGCAGTCGATCAACTCCAGCATGTGATCCAGGGAGAGCGCGTTGCGCTTCTTGGGCCGGTTCATGGTCACGCGGGCGACCGGGCCGTCCCGCTCCACCAGCACGTGCTCGTAGGTCTTCTCCGCTTCAAGCATGTGGTCCTCCTCGGCTTTTCGCCACCGGACCCATGATACCCGTCTTGCCGGTCGGGTGGCGAAGGCGGGGCTGCGCGCCGTCGCGCCATCCGCGGCCGGGTTTGCCTCTCTACCCCTTGGATCGACGGGGGCGGTTCACTCCTGCTCCCAGTACGTGACGCGGCCGTCTCTCTGGCACACGAGGCGCACGCCCCCGTCCCGGGAGATGACGACCGCCACCGACCCGGGCAGCGCGCCGCACGAACGGTAGGCCGGGCGGTGGCGGGGTCTGACCCTGCCGGGGTCGGTTGTTGCTCGGGCCTCGTCTCCCCCTCAGGCCGGACGGGAGGAGCCTCGTTGGCGAAGCCGTCGGCTCACGGGCCGGCGCCTTCCACGGCGGTTTCCTGGCCCGCCGCTTCCCGCAACCGCTCAACGTCGCGCAAAGGCGGCGCGCCGAAGAGCCTCTTGTACTCCCGGGTGAACTGCGAGGCGTCGCCGTAGCCCACCCGGTGGCCGGCGCCCGCGGCGTCGAGGTGCTCGCCGAGCATAAGATTCCGGGCCTCCTGGAGGCGCATGCGCTTCTGGAACTGCAGGGGGCTCATCGCGGTGACGGCCTTGAAGTGGTGGTGGAAGCCCGAGACGCTCATCCCGGCCTCCCGCGCGACGTCCTCGACCCGCAGCGGCCGGTCGAAGTCCTCGCGCAGCCGCTCCAGGGCCCCGGCAATGCGGTGGGCGTGGCCGCCCAGGACCGCGATCTGTCGCAGCCTGCCGCCCTGCTCCCCCTTGAGGAGCCGGAAGACGATCTCGCGGGTGATAAGCGGCCGGAGGAAGCGCGCCTCCTCGGCGGGGGCGTCCAGGAGCCCGACGAGCCTCACGACGGCGTCCAGCAGGCCCGCGTCCAGCGGGCCCACGTCGAAGGCCCGCACGGCGGCCCGGTCCCCGGACGCGGGGTGGCCGGCCTCGACCATGACCGAGCCGACGAGGGCGGGGTCAAGCCCGAGGACGACGCCCAGGTACGGCCGCCCCCCCGACGCCTCCGTGACCCGGCTCGCCGTGGGAAGAGCCGCGGCGGTGATGAGGTAGCGGTCGGCGTCGTAGCGGTAGCAATCGTCGCCCAGCAAGACCTCCTTGGAGCCCTGCGCGATCACGCACAAGGCGTGGGAGGAGACGCCGTGGTCCTTCGGGGTGGGCGAGGACCGGCGGAGCAGCCGGAGCCCCCCCGGCGCCTCGACGGTCCCGTCCTCGCGGACGGCCCGGGCGACGCGCTCGACCAGCTCGTCGCGCCGGGTTTGCGCCCTGTCAGCCTCCCGTTCCGATCGCGGGCGGTCCATCGAATCCATGGCAACCTCTTCGCTCGTCCCTGATCTCTGGAGATTTGCAGGATGGTACAAGACTTCTGGAGAATCATCATAACGCCCCGCCCCCTACGCTCCTACAATCACGACCGGACAGAGAGAGTCGGCCCCGACGTCCGGGGGCAATCCGGACTTTTGTTCAACGGAGGGCGGGCGTCTTGCGCCCGATCTTGGAGGCGGAAAGCCATGCCCGGCAGTCGAGACGAACCGCGTTCCATCAACAACGGGAGGTAAGCCACATCATGCGCGCAACCGTCATGTTCGGCGCCGGGGACGTCCGCATCGAGGACGTCCCCGACGCCGCGATCGTCGAGCCGACCGACGCGCTGATCCGCGTCACCCGCGCCTGCATCTGCGGCAGCGACCTCCATCCGTACCACCAGATGGAGCGCAGCGAGACCGGAACCCGCATGGGCCACGAGGCTATAGGCGTCGTGGAGGACATCGGCGCCGATGTCCAGAGCCTGAAGCCCGGCGACCTCGTCGTCATGCCGTTCGCCTACTCCGACGGCACCTGCGAGTTCTGCCGGGAGGGGCTTCCGACGGCATGCGTGCACGTCGGGTTCTTCGGCAACCCGGGCACCGACGGGGCGCAGGCCGAGGCGGTGCGCGTCCCTTACGCCGACGGGACGCTCTTCAAGCTGCCGGTCGGCGAGGACGACGCGCTCATGCCTTCCCTGCTGACCCTCTCGGACGTGATGGGGACCGGACGTCACGCGGCAGTCGCCGCGAAGGTCGGCCCGGGCAAGAGCGTGGCCGTCGTCGGAGACGGGGCCGTCGGCCTGTGCGGCGTGATCGCCGCCAGGCGCCTCGGCGCCGAGCAGATAATCATCATGGGCCGCCACGACGACCGCATCGCGCTGGCGAGAGAGTTCGGCGCGACGGACGTCGTCAGGGAACGCGGCGAGGAGGCGGTCGAGCGCGTGCGCGGGCTCACCGGCGGCTTCGGCGTCCACTCCGTGCTGGAGTGCGTCGGCTACGCCCAGGCGATGGAGACGGCCATCGGCGTCGCGCGTCCGGGCGGCGCGGTCGGCCGGGTCGGCGTGCCCCAGGACGAGACGATCCCCGCCTCGCTGCCGGCGTTCTTCGGGAACGTCACCGTGGGCGGCGGGCCCGCCCCGGTCCGGGCGTACGTCGAGGAACTGCTGCCGGACGTGCTGGAGGGCCGCATCGAGCCTGGCCGCGTCCTCGACCGGACGGTGGGCCTCGACGGGGTGCCCGACGGCTACCGGGCGATGGACGACCGCGAGGCGATTAAGGTCATGGTCCGGCCGTGAGGCGCCTCCCTCCGAACAGGCACCGCGGCGCGGACCGGCCGTACCGCGTCATGGGTGGAGCCGGCCGATGAGCGCGTGGACGGGCGACGAGCTCGACGGGATCGGGGCGGCGGAGGAGCTGCGGCTCGCGTCGCTGCGGCCCGACGGCACGCCGCGCCCTTACGTGACGATGTGGGTCGTCCGGGCCGGCGACGACCTCTACGTGCGGTCCGCCTACGGCCCGGACAACCCGTGGTTCCGCCGCGCGAAGGCCAGCGGCGCCGGCCGCATCCGGGCCGGCGGACTGGAGCGGGACGTGGCCTTCGCCGAAGCCGATCCGGGCGCGCACGCCGCCATCGACGCCGCCTATCACGCCAAGTACGATCGGTACGGACCCGAGATCGTGGGCACCGTCGTCGGCCCCGATGCCGAGGCCGTGACGATCAGGCTCGTGCCGCGTTCCCGAAAGGAGTAGAAGGTGCAGAAGCGCAAACTCGGAGACAATCTGGAAGTGTCGGCCATCGGGCTCGGTTGCATGGGACTGAGCTTCGCCTACGGTCCGGCGACCGGTAAGCGGGAGGGCATCGCGCTGATCCGGTCGGCTGTCGAACGCGGCGTCACCTTCTTCGACACCGCCGAGGCGTACGGCCCCCACACCAACGAGGAGTTGGTCGGCGAAGCCCTCGCGCCCGTCCGTGACCGGGTGGTGATCGCCACCAAGTTCGGCTTCAGGGACGGGGACGCGCAGGCGGGCCTCGACAGTCGCCCGGAGCGCATAAGGGGGGTCGCCGAGGCCTCGCTGAGTCGTCTCAAGACCGACCGGATCGACCTCCTCTACCAGCACCGCGTCGACCCGGACGTGCCGATCGAAGAGGTGGCGGGCGCGGTGAAGGACCTGATTGGGGAGGGCAAGGTCGGGCACCTCGGCCTCTCCGAAGCAGGGGCACAGACGATTCGTCGCGCGCACGCGGTCCAGCCGGTCGCCGCGCTCCAGAGCGAGTACTCGCTGTGGTGGCGGGAGCCCGAGGAGGAGATCCTGCCCACCCTCGAGGATCTCGGGATCGGCTTCGTCCCCTTCAGCCCGCTGGGCAAGGGCTTCCTCACGGGCACCATCGATGAGAACACCGAGTTCGACAGCGCCGACTTCCGCAACACGGTGCCGCGCTTCTCGGAGGAGAACCGCAGGGCGAACCGGGCCCTGGTCGAGGTGCTCGGCGGGATCGCGGACAAGCAGGGGGCCACGCGCGCCCAGATCGCGCTGGCCTGGCTGCTCGCCCAAAAGCCGTGGATCGTCCCGATCCCGGGCACGACGAAGCTGAACCGCCTCGAGGAGAACGTCGGCGCTGCCGACGTCGAGCTCGCGTCCGATGACCTTCACGAGATCGAAGACGCCGTCTCAGGGGTCACGGTGCAGGGGGATCGGTATCCGGCGCACCTGCAGCAGCGGGTCGATCGCTGAGCGACGGGGGAAGATGCGCTCTCCCGTCGCGCACTCCGTGACCAACCAGAGTCGATTAAGGAGATGACCATGCGAGGAACTATGCTTTACGGCCCCCGGGACGTGCGTTCCGAGGAGCGCCCCGACCCGACGATCGTCGAGTCGACCGACGCGGTCATCAGGCTCTCGGCGGCCTGCGTGTGCGGCTCGGACCTCTGGCCCTACCGCGGCGCCGACCCGGTGACGCAGCCGACACCGATGGGCCACGAGTACGTCGGTATCGTCGAGGAGGTCGGCAGCGAGGTGCGTCTGATCGAGCCGGGCCAGTTCGTCGTGGGCTCGTTCTTCGCGTCGGACAACACCTGCGAGATCTGCCGGGCCGGCTACCAGTCGTCCTGCGTTCACCGGCAGCCCGGCGCCCCCACCGGCGCGCAGGCGGAGTACGCCCGCATCCCGCTCGCCGACGGCACCCTCGTGGCGACGCCGGGCCTGCCGCCGGAGGACATGATCCCCAGCCTGCTCGCGGCCTCCGACGTGCTCGGCACCGGCTGGTTCGGCGCCGTGGCGGCCGAGGCCGGTCCGGGCAAGACGGTGGCGGTCGTCGGCGACGGCGCCGTCGGCCTGCTCGCGGTGCTCGCCGCCAGGCAGCTCGGCGCCGATAGGATCATCGCGATGAGCCGCCACGAGTCCCGCCAGCGCCTCGCCCGGGAGTTCGGCGCGACCGAGATCGTGACCGAGCGCGGCGACGCGGGCGCGGCACGGATCAAGGAGCTCACCGGCGGGCTCGGCGCGCACTCGGTCGTCGAGGCCGTCGGCACGCAGGAGTCGATGATGCAGGCCATCCGCTCCGCGCGGCCGGGCGGTCACGTCGGGTTCGTCGGCGTGCTCCACGGCGTGGAGATCCTGGGTGAGGAGTTCTTCTTCTCGCACGTGCACCTGCACGGCGGTCCCGCCCCGGTCCGGCGCTTTTTGCCCGAGCTTATCGACCTGATCTGGGACCGGAAGATCGAACCCGGCAAGGTTTTCGACCTGACCCTGCCGCTCGAGCAGGCGGCGGAGGGCTACCGCGCGATGGACGAGCGCCGCGCTATCAAGACGCTGCTGCACCCGTAAGGGGCTTTGCGTTCCTGCTGCGATTGGTCATGGAACCGACCCGGAACATGTCGCCTTGCCCCGGCGCATGTGACGTCTGGGTCAAGCCATCCCTAAAGAGAAGGAGGTAACGAAATGGACCCCACCTACGACTTCCACGACCGCGTCGCCGTCGTCACAGGCGCCGGCTCCGGCATGGGGCTCGCCACGGCCCAAGCGTTCGCCGAGTCCGGGGCCGCCGTCGTGCTCTCCGACCGCGACGAGCAGACCCTCAGGACCGCGACGGACGGGCTGACCTCCGCGGGCCACCAGGCGCTCGGCGTCGCCTGCGACGTGTCCGACGAGGAGCAGGTCGCCGCGCTCGTGGAACGCGCCGTGGCGAGCTTCGGCCGGCTCGACTTCGCGTTCAACAACGCCGGCATCCAGGCCCCGCCGACCGACGCCGCCGACGAACCGGCCGAGCTCTTCGACCGCGTGAACGCGGTCAACCTGCGCGGCGTTTGGGCCTGCATGAAACACGAGCTGCGGCCGATGCGCGCCCAAGGCAGCGGCGCCATCGTCAATTGCTCCTCGCTCGGCGGGCTGGTCGGGCTCCCGGGCCGCGCCGCCTACCACGCCTCCAAACACGGCGTCATCGGCCTCACCAGGAGCGCGGCCCTCGAGTACGCGCCCCGCGGCGTCCGCATCAACGCGATCTGCCCGGGAACCATCGAGACCCCGATGGTCGAGGACATGATCGCCAAGGGCGAGCTCGACGTGCCCGAGGCCGTCGCCAACCAGCCTATCGGCCGGCTGGGACGCCCGGACGAGATCGCCGCGGCCGTGCTCTGGCTCTGCAGCCCGGCATCCAGCTTCGTGCTCGGCGTCGCGCTCCCCGTCGACGGCGGCTACACCGCCCGCTGAACGCCCGACAGAGGAGAACTATGATCGCAATGAACGTCTTTAGCCCTCGGTGGTCGCGTTGGCCGCGGAGCCGCTGCTACCCGCTCGCGCTCGCGCTCCTGGCGGCCATCTCGCTCTCGGCTTGCGGCGGGGGAGACGGGGGAGGCGACAGGGCCATCGGCGCCCCCGGGGCGAGCGCTCCGGATACGTCGCCGAGCCCGGCCTCCGGCGACCCCGACTCCTCGGAGGGCACGCCGATCCGGATCGCCTTCGGCGGTACGGGCCTCACCGCCCGGCTGCACGACAACGCCACGGCGCGAGATCTCGCATCTCAGCTGCCGCTGACGCTCACTTTCAGCGACCTCAGCAACGTGGAGAAGACCGCCCCGCTACCCCGCGAGTTGTCGCTGGACGGTGCGCCCGAAGGGCACGACCCCGCCGCTGGAGACATCGGCTACTACTCTCCGGGTGGCGACCTCGTCTTCTACTACGACAGCGAGGCCCCGTTCTTCGACGGCATCGTGCGGATCGGCGAGTTCGACGGCGGGATGGACGCGATCGAGCACCAAGGCGGCGACTTCAGCGTCACGATCAGACGCGCGGAATAATGAAGGCGGTGCGTTAAAACCCTACGGCTCAGACCCACTATCGTAAGGGAGATACCAATCACTACTACGCAGCAGCAGTGGTGGAAAGAGAGCGTCGTTTACCAGATCTGGCCGCGCAGCTTCGCGGACGGCGACGGAGACGGGATCGGGGATCTCGCCGGGATCGCCTCGCGGCTGGACCACCTCGCGACCTTGGGCGTGGACGTGTTGTGGCTGTCGCCTATCTACCCCTCACCGCAGGACGACGCCGGCTACGACATCAGCGACTACCGGGACATCGACCCGACGTTCGGATCCATGGAAGAGTTCGACGCGCTGCTGGCGGCCGTCCACGAGCGCGGGATGAAGCTCGTTATGGACCTCGTCGTCAACCACACCTCCGACGAGCACCCGTGGTTCGTCGAGTCGCGCGCCTCGAAGGACAACCCGAAGCGCGACTGGTACTGGTGGCGGTCCGCGCGCGAGGGCATGAGCGCGGGCGACCCGGGCGCCGAGCCGAACAACTGGGGCTCCATCTTCTCCGGCCCGGCGTGGGAGCTCGACGAGACTACGGGCGAGTACTACCTGCACCTGTTCTCGCGCAAGCAGCCCGACCTCAACTGGGAGAACCCCGAAGTCCGCCAGGCGGTCTACTCGATGATGCGCTGGTGGCTGGACCGCGGCATCGACGGCTTCCGCATGGACGTCATCAACTTCATCTCCAAAGACGCCAGCCTGCCCGACGGCCACGCGCACGACGGCGGCCTCTACGGCGACGGCATGCCGTTCTTCGTCGACGGACCCCGCATGCACGAGTTCCTGCAGGAGATGCACCGCGAAGTCTTCGCCGGGCGTGAAGGCCTGATCTCCGTCGGCGAGATGCCTGGCGTGACGGTCGAAGAGGCCAAGCTCTACACCGACCCCGCCCGCCGCGAGGTGGACATGGTCTTCCAGTTCGAGCACGTCCAGGTCGATCACGGTCCCTCGTTCTGGGATATCCGTCCGCTGCGCCTGCGCGACCTCAAGGCGATCCTCGGACGCTGGCAGGCCGGGCTGGCCGAGGTTGGCTGGAACAGCCTGTACTGGAACAACCACGACCAGCCGCGCGTCGTCTCGCGCTTCGGCGACGACGGAGCGCACCGGGTGCACGCCGCGAAGATGCTCGGCACCCTGCTGCATCTGCACCGCGGGACGCCCTACGTCTACCAGGGCGAGGAGCTCGGCATGACCAACGCGCCCTTCGACTCCATCGAAGACTTTCGCGACATCCAGTCGCTCAACCACTACGCCGAGGCCGTCGGCATGGGCGCCGACCCCGAAACCGTCCTGGCCGCGCTGCGCATCCGCAGCCGCGACAACGCCCGCACCCCGATGCAGTGGGACGATACCGAGAACGCCGGCTTCACCACCGGCACACCATGGATCGCGGTCAACCCCAACCACAAGGGGATCAACGCGCAGGCCGCGTTCGCCGACGACGACTCGGTGTTTCACCACTACCGGCGCCTGATCGAACTGCGTCACACCGAGCCCGCCGTCGCGCACGGCGACTTCCACATGCTACTCGCCGACCACGACCAGGTCTACGCGTTCACCCGCCGCTACGGCAGCACCGGGCTTCTCGTACTCGCCAACTTCTTTGGAGACCCCGCCACCATCGAAGTCCCGGACGCCGGCCGTTGGCAGGACGCTGAACTCCTCCTCGGCAACTATCCGGTCGATGCCACCGAGAAACTTCGGGACCTGACGCTGAGGCCGTTCGAAGCGCGCATCTACCGTTTGCGCTAGCTCCATGCACCAGGCCACCCCTGATAGCCCTCGATCGGCTCCTATTTGCTCTGTCCCTCGGGTTCCGGAACTTCGCGCCCCCGTCCTACGCGTCGGCGGTTTATCTACGACAGACCAGCGGCATATTAGTCGTACCAACGAATCGAACGACCTTCGGGAGGACGCTATGAAGATCACCAAGAACTCCCTCGAAACCACTCCCGGGCCGAGCGAGTGGTTCACCGGCGCGGTCTACATTGACACCATCGCGACACCATCAGAGCCATCCCGCCTCGCGGCCGCCAGCGTCAACTTCGCCCCGGGCGCCCGCACCGCCTGGCACACGCACCCCCTCGGGCAGACCATCTACGTCACCCAGGGCTTAGGCCTCTGCCAGCGCCGCGGCGGGCCCGTCGAGACGATCCGCCCGGGCGACCGCGTGTTCTTCGAGCCGGGCGAAGACCACTGGCACGGCGCCGCCCCGAACCGCTTCATGACCCACACAGCGATGCAGGAGGCAGACGACTCCGGCAGCCCCGTCACCTGGGGCGAGCACGTCACCGACGAGGAATACAACGCCGCACCCGCATCATAAGCCTCGGCCTGGCAAGATTGGTAGGCATCAGGTTTCAGGTTACAGCCATTAGAGCGGTTTGCGGAGGTATCGGGCCTACCGCGAGCAGGCATCCGGGTTCTCAGGTTTTCAGGTGTAAAAGGTCGGGGCCCGCCCGCGGCCTCGGGGCGCACCCCTCAAAGCCTCGGTGCCCCGTGGGCGGCGAGGGTCGGTCCTTCCGCAGACCGCTGGAGGCAAAGCCAGGGAAGCTCTTGCCGGACCACGCGACCGGTGCTTCCCGAAAGCCGCGCATCCGCGGCGCCGTTCCTCCGCAACACCTGAAACCTGATGCCTGTGGCCTGAAGCCTCAAAGCCTCGGGTCCACGGGCTCGCTTTCGAGGGCGAGTACGCCGAAGACGCACTCGTGGACGCGGTAGAGCGGCTCCCGCTCGACGAAACGCTCCAGAGCCTCGACACCGAGGGCGAACTCCCTGAGGGCCAGCGAACGCTTGGCGGACAGGTTGCGCTCCCTCAGCCTATTCAGGTTCTCCGGAGCCGTGTATTCGGGGCCGTAGATGATGCGGAGGTACTCGCGTCCGCGGCACTTGACACCCGGCTGGGCGATGCCGCGCCTGCCCTTCGCCACGAAGTCGAACGGCTTGACGACCATGCCCTCGCCGCCGCGGGCGGAACCCGTCAACTCCTCCCACCAGCGGATCGCCTTCTCTTCGTCCTCCGGGTTATTGGTATCGGCCGTCAGATGGGGGGTCTTTACGAGTATCCCGTCGTTCTCCCGGCAGAGCTTTCCGAGCGTCTCGATGTGCCAGCCGTGATCCCGGTCAAGGTGTACCCTGCCCTCCGAGGCGAGCAGGTGGAACGGGGCGAGCCTCACGTCCCCCACGGAACGAACCGGCCAGGCGTAGCGCCCGTAGGCCTCGACGTAGCGTTCCGCGGCGTCCCGGCGTCCACGCTGACGTTCCGCAAGGCCGGTTACGTCCAGGCCGCGGTCGGCCGCCGTTTCGAGGGACCTTATGGTCTCCGAGAGGGAGGCGCGGGCCGCGGTTCCGACGGCGGCGTACTGGTCCCGGATCAGGTCCCCCGCCTTGACGGACCAGGGCATGATCTCACAGTCCAGGCAGAACCAGTCCGTCCCGAACTCCTCCCACATGCCGGCAGAGGTGAACGCCCCCCGCAGCCTTTCGAGGACGGCCTCCTCCATCGCCCTGTCGTCGAAGAAGCGTCTTCCTGTGCGGGTGTAGAGGATGCCGGCGCCGTCGGTGGCGCCGAAGCGGCGGGCGGCGGCCTCCCCGTCGCGGCAGACGACGGCGATCGCGCGCGAGCCCATGTGCTTCTCCTGGCAGACCACGCGCGAGACCCCCTCGCGTCGGTAGTAGGCGAGGGCCTCGGATGGGTGCTCGAGCAGGCCTTCCTTCTTGCTGGTATCGGACGGGGACATGGTCGGGGGCAGGTAGACGAGCCAGCGCGGGTCGGCCGCGTAACGGCCCATCACCTCCAGGGCCGCGGCGGCGTTCTCCTCCCGGATCGTGACGTTCCGCTGGAGCTTCGTGCCGATTATGCGCTTGCCGAGGACGTCCTGGATGTCCAGGAGGTCCTCGTAGGGACGCGGCGCGGCGTCCCGGTCGTCCGGCAGGAACGGTTTCGCGGGCTCGTAGTAGGTCCTGCAGGCCGGGACGGAGACGAGCTCCCTCTCGGGGTAGCGCAGGGCGGTCAAGCTGCCGCCGAACGCGCAACCGGTGTCTATGTTGATGGTGCGGTTGACCCATTCGGCCTCCGGGACCGGCGTGTGACCGTAGACGACGTTGGCCTTCCCCCTGTACCCGGAGGCCCAGTCGAAGCGGACCGGCAGGCCGAACTCGTCCGTCTCGCCGGTCGTCTCGCCGAAGAGGGCGAAGTCCCTGACCCTCCCAGACGCCCTCCCCTGGAACTTCTCCTTTAACCCGGCGTGGGCGACCACGAGGTCTCCGCCGTCGAGGACGTAGTGGCTGACGAGCCTGTCGAGGAACGAGTCGACCCTTTCCGCGAACTCCGGCGGTTCGCCCCCGAGTTGTTCCAGCGTCTCCGCGAGGCCGTATTTCAGCTGGACGTTCTTGCCCCGGAGGGCGCGGACGAGTTTTGCGTCGTGGTTGCCCGGGACGCAGAGGGCCGCGCCGGATTCGACCATGCCCATGACCAGCCGCAGCACATCGGGGGTCTTCGGGCCGCGATCCACGAGGTCTCCGAGGAAGATCGCGCGCCGCCCCGCAGGGGGCGTGACCTCGAACTCGCCTTCGTTGCCCCTGACTTCGTACCCGAGCTTCTCCAATAGCTCGACCAGCTCGTCGAGGCACCCGTGGACGTCCCCGATGATATCGAAGGGACCCGTCTCGTCCCTGCGATCGGTCCACAACCTCCTGCGCTCGACGGTCGCCGCTTCGACCTCCTCCGCCGAGGAGAGGACGGTGACGTGGCGGAAACCCTCGCGCTTGAGGCCCTTGAGCGAGCGGTGGAGCTGTCGCGTCTGGTTGCGGACGACGTGGGGGCCGAAGTTCCTGTCCGGGCGGGAGCGGTTCCGCTCGTGGCAGAGCTTCTCCGGCAGGTCGAGCACGACGGCGACGGGCAACACGTCGTGCTCGCGGGCGAGCGCGACCAGGGGTTTGCGGGCCTCCCTCTGGACGTTCGTGGCGTCCACGACTACGAGCTTGCCTGCGGCGAGGCGTTTGGCGGCTATGAAACGAAGCACCTCGAAGGCGTCCCTGGTGACCGTCTGGTCGTTTTCGTCATCGGAGACGAGGCCGCGGCAGAAGTCCGAGGAGAGGACCTCCGTCGGTTTGAAGTGTTCTCTGGCGAAGCTCGACTTGCCCGAGCCCGAGGCGCCGACGAGGACTACCAGGCAGAGGTTGGGGATGGATATTCTCTCAGGCAACCTCGAAAACCCCCATCTGGGTCGGGGCGCCGAGCCTGGGATCTTCTGGCCCGACGGGCACGAACCGCACGGCGTACCCGTGACGCCCGCACACGCCCCCGGCCCAGGCGCGGAACTCTTCCCTGGTCCATTCGAAGCTGTGGTCCCTGTGGCGGAACTCGCCTGCCGGTAGCCCTTCGAACAGGGGGTTGTATTCCGCGTTCGGCGTCGTCAGGACCACGGTACGCGGGCGGGCAAACTCGAAGACCACCCGCTCGAAGGCGGCCAGGCGGTGCGGGTCGAGGTGTTCTACGACCTCGACGAGCGTGGCGGCGTCGAAGCCGGAGAGGCGTTCGTCGCGGTAGGTGAGGGAACCCTGGAACAAACCAAGTCTCCCCCTCTGGTTGTCCGGCAACTCGTCCAGGCGCAGCCTGCGACGGGCGGCCTCGAGCAGGCGGTGCGACACGTCCATCCCGACGATCTCCCCGAAGCCCCTGTCCTCGAAGAGCGCGCGCAAAAGCTTCCCCTCCCCGCACCCGAGGTCGATCACCCGCCGGGCCCCGGCGCCCTTGAGCGCGGCCAGCACCGCTCCAACGCGCTGACCGGAGAGCCGCGCCTTCTCCTCCACGGCCTCCTCTTCACGATCGTGGACCTCGGGATCTTCGTCTTCCACGAGCCTCTCCAGGGCGTCGCGGGCGAGGCTCCGCTGGTGCTTGAGATAACGGGCCGTGATGGCCTCTTTCTCCGGGTGGCCCGTCAGCCATCCCTCGCCGCGGCGCAGGAGTTTCTCGACCTCGTCGTCGCCCACCCAGTAGTGCTTGTCGTCGTCCAGCACGGGCACGAGGACGTACAGGTGGCTCAAGAGGTCCCGCAGCCTGACCAGGCCCGAGATCTCGACCGTAAAATACGGGCTCTCCCCCCAATCGGGGACCGTCTCATCCAACGCGTGGGCTTCTACCGAAACCTCATACCCGAGCGGCTCGAACAGCCGCCGCAGAAAGTCCTCCCCGCTCCTGCACGGTACTACCGCGAGCCTGGCCCGAAGCGGCAAAGCCGTCGTCGCCAGCTCCGGCCGGTCCCGGCTCTTCCCCGAGAGCGCCGACCCGAACACCCGCGAGATCGCCACGCTCAAAAACGAAGATGCGGCGTAAGGCCTGTCGTTCACGTACTGCCCCAACGTGCTACCCCGCCCCCGCACCAACCCGACAGGGTCGACCTCCAACAGCAGCGCCGCCGTACACCGTTCCGGAGAACTCTCCGGATAAAACACGTGGGCCCTGCCGAAAGGCAGGTCGAACACCTGCGCCCGCCCCGGGTTCTTATGCAGCAGGTAGCCGAGGTCCGTCGCGGGCGCAAGCTCGTTGGTAATGGTCAAGATCATGCCTAGAAGGTATCAGGCTTCAGGTTACAGGCATCAGGCAAAGCGGGCGAGACTCCGGCCGGACCACGCGACCGGTGCTTCCCGGAAGCCGCGCATCCGCGGTGCCGTTCCTCCGCAACACCTGAAACCTGATGCCTGTAACCTGAAACCTCTAATTCACCTTCTTCTCGCTGTTCGCCCACTCCTTGTCGCGCAGGACGAACTTCTGGACCTTGCCCGTGGACGTTTTTGGCAGTTCGGTGAACTCGACGGCGGCGGGGGCCTTGAAGCGGGCGATGTGCTCTTTACAGTAGTCTATTATCTCTTGTTCCGTGGCCTCCTGGCCCTTCTTGAGGACCACGAAGGCTTTGGGGCGTTCGCCCCATTTTTCGTCGGGGATGGCGACGACGGCGGCCTCCATTACAGCCGGGTGGCCCATGACGGCCTGTTCGACTTCTATGGTGGAGATGTTCTCGCCGCCGGAGATGATTATGTCCTTGTTCCTGTCCCGGATCTCGACGTACCCATCCGGGTGCCAGACGGCCATGTCCCCCGAGTGGTACCAGCCGCCCTCGAAGGCCTCTTCCGTCGCCTCCTCGTTTTCGAAGTAGCCCTTGGCGACCATGTTGCCGTGCATGACTATCTCGCCCATCGTCTCGGCGTCTTGGGGTACGTCGTTTATGTTCTCGTCCACGACGCGCACGAGGTCTGAGGTGACGTAGCCCTGGCCCTGGCGGGCCATGACCCTGGACCGCTCCTCCATGTCCAGGTCCTCCCATTCGGGGTGGACGCCGCTCGTCGTGAGCGGGCCGTAGGTCTCCGTGAGGCCGTAGATGTGCATGGGGTTGATGTTGAGCTCCAAGAGGCCGCCGAGCAGGGTGGGGGAGGGCGGGGCGCCGGCTATCGCCGCCGTGACCGGGGTGTCGAGGGCGTGGGCGGCGTCTTCGTTGACTATGCCGATCTGGACGGTCGGGGCGGCGCAGTAGTGGGTGATCCCCTCGGACTCGAAGAGCTCCCAGATCCTGTCAGGCTCGACCCTCCTCAGACAAACGTGCGTGGCCGCGGCCGCCGTGACGGCCCACGGGAAGGTCCACCCGTTGCAGTGGAACATCGGCAGGGTCCAAAGGTACTTGGTCGAGTAGCCCATCCCCGTCTCTATGACGTTGCCAAGGGCGCTCAGGTACCCGCCCCGGTGCGTGTACATCACGCCCTTCGGTTTGCCCGTGGTGCCGGACGTGTAGTTTATGGAGATGGTCTCTTCTTCGTCCTCTAGCACGAAATCGACGGGTTCGGGCGACCCTTCGGCCAGAAAGTCCTCGTACGGGTCCCCGGCCTCGCCGGTATCGTCGATGCGCACCGTCTCGACCTCGACGTCGGCCAGAAGCTTCTCCAGCTCGGCGTCGGCGAAGACCATCCTGGCGCCCGAGTGCTCGACTATGTACTTGACCTCGTCCTTGCCGAGGCGGGTGTTGATGGCGACGAGGACGAGGCCCGCCGCCGGGACGCCGAAGTGGGCCTCGAGCATCGGCGGCGTGTTCGGGCACAGGAAGGCGACGCGGTCGCCCTTCTCGAGCCCGGAGTCCCGCAGGCGCGAGGCGAGCCTGTCCACGCGTTCTTCGAGGTCCCGGTACGAGTAGCGGCGCTCGCCGTAGACGACCGCCGTCTTGTCGGGGAACATGTACGCGCTGCGCCTCAAGAAATGCACCGGTGTAAGCTCGCTGCGGTAGACCTTGTCCGCCATTTCGCTCCTCTCATCGCTTCCCCTGTGGAGGGAGTATAAAGGCCGCCGGGCAAACGCCGCCACGGTCGGGTAACGTAGAATGCGACGCCAGACCGATGAGAAGCCGGCCCGAGGGGGAGAGATGGACGAGGTGGACGCCAGGCGGCTGGAGCGCCACGGGCGCCGGATCGAGGAGTTGAACCTCTGGCGCAACGCCCTGGAGAGCCCGGTCGGGGCGTGGCGCTTCGTCGCGGAGAACGGGAAGGTCACCAAGCTGGCCGTCGGAGATTTCTGGCCCGAGGCCGCGCTTCCGGCCAACCTATCCGCGGAGGCGACCGTCCCCGAAGCCTGGGTCGGCTCGCCCGTCGAGCTGGAGCTCTGGCTTGGGGGAGAGGGCTTCGTCCGCCTCTCCACGGGCCTCTCCGGCGGCCTGAACCCCTACCACAAGAGCTTTCCGGTCGCGGAGAAGGCCAGGGGGGGCGAGCGGATCGGCGTCGAGGCCGAGGTGGTGCCGCGCGGTCCATTCGGGACCAACGTCGCCGAACCCCGCATCGGCCGCGCGGCCCTCGTCGTGCCGGAGACGGATCTGCGCGCCCTCCACCGGGACCTCGCGCTCATCGCGGAGGTCTGCGGCCAACTCGGCGGCCACGAGGCCGTGCCGCACCTGCTCGACGCGATCGAGGAGGCTTTCGCGGGCCTCGCCCCCAGCTGGCCTACGGGCACCGACGTCGCCCTCACGCGCCACCTGCAATCGTTCGCCGAGACCACCGACGGCGGACCGTGGAGCCTGCCGCCGGCCCCGCAGGAGGTCGAGCCGTTGCCGGAGGAGACGCGGCGGGCGGTGCGGGGGGCGCGCGAGAAGTTGGCGGCGCGGCTGGAGGGGTTGAAGGCCGAGTATCCTCCGGTCGGGCGGGTCGCGCTGACGGGCCACGCCCACCTGGATCTCGCGTGGCTCTGGCCCGTCTCCGAGACGTTGCGCAAGGGGCGCAGGACCTTCGCGAGCGTCCTCTCCTTGATGGACCGCTACGAGGACTTCGTCTTCAACCAGTCCTCCGCGCAGCTCTACGACTGGATCGAGTCGGAGGCCCCCGACCTTTTCGAGGGGGTGCGAAAGCGCGTCGAGGAGGGGCGTTGGGAGCCTGTGGGGGGGATGTGGGTCGAGCCGGACTGCCAAATCCCATCCGGCGAGTCCATAGCCCGCCAGCTTCTCCACGGCCAGAGGTACTTCGAGTCCCGCTTCGGCCGCCGCTCGAAGGTCGCCTGGCTCCCCGACACCTTCGGCTTCTCCCCGGCCCTGCCCCAGATCCTAAAAGGCGCCGGCATCGAGGGCTTCTTCACCTACAAGCTCAACTGGAGCGAGGCAAACAAGTTCCCCCACGACCTCTACGAGTGGGAGGGCCTCGACGGCAGCACCGTCGTCGCCCACGACTTCGACAACCCAGGCCAGGATTACAACGGCAACCTCAGGCCCCTCGACCTCTACGGCACCTGGAAGAACTTCGAGGGCAAGCGCCGCCACCCGGAGACCCTCTTCTCCTTCGGCTGGGGCGACGGCGGCGGCGGCCCGACGGAGGAGATGCTCGAGAACTTCGACCGCCTCAAGAGCTTCCCGGCCATGCCCCGCCTCCGCATGGCGATGGTCGAAGACTTCTTCGACTCGCTCCCTGCGGAGGGCCTCCCGAAGTGGGTTGGGGAGCTCTACCTCGAGCTCCACCGGGGCACCCTGACCACCCAGGCCCGCGTAAAGAAGCTGAACCGGGAGGCAGAACACCGCCTGCTCGAGGCCGAGGTCCTCCTGACGTTGGCGGCGCTTCGCGGCGCGGCTTACCCGGAAGCGGAGCTGGAGTCGGCCTGGAAGACGCTACTCCTCAACCAGTTCCACGACATCCTTCCCGGCACCTCCATCCGCGAGGTCTACGACGTTACCCGCAAAGAGCTGGAGAACGTCGTGGAGACCGCAAAGAACCTCCGCGACGGCTCCCTCGACGGCCCAGACGGCGCGGGCGCGGGCCTCCTCGTCGCCAACGCCTCGTTGCACCCGCGCCCGCTCACCGTATACCTGCGGGGCGGGATGGAGGGCGGTTCGTTGCCGGCGCAGAAGACGGACGACGGCGGCCTGCTCGTCCACGTCCCCGAACGCGAGGTCCCCGGCCTCGGGTGGACTTCGCCGCGGGATGGGGGAGAACCCGCGTCGCCGAACGTCCCGAGGGTTGGGGTCGAGGTCTCCGGCGAAACCACCGTGATCGAGAACGGTCTACTCCGGGTGGAGGTCGGGGCCGACGGCACGCTCCATCGCGTCTTCGACGAGGAGGCGGGAAGGGAGGTACTCTCGGGGCGCGGCAACGGGTTGTGGGCGTACACGGACAGGCCGCGCAACTGGGAGGCCTGGGACATCGAGGAGGGGTACGAGGGCGAGGCCGAGGAGATCCTCGCGGTAGAGGGCGTCGAGGTGACCGAGGACGGCCCGCTCCGGGCCTCCGTCCGGGTCACCCGGCTGTGGCGGGGGTCGGAGATCTCGCAGACCTACCGGCTCCTCTCGGGCTCGCGGCGCCTGGACGTGGAGACGCGCGTGGACTGGCGCGAGCGGCGGGTCCTGCTCCGCGCGCTCTTTCCCGTGAACGTCCGCTCCCACGAGGCGACCTCGGAGACGATGTTCGGCGCCCAGCGCCGCCCCACCCACCAGAACACGACCTGGGACGCCACCCGTTTCGAGACCTCGGCCCACCGTTTCCTGGATATATCCGAGCCCGGCTACGGCGTCGCCCTCCTGAACGACGGGAAGTACGGCCACAGCGCCAGGGGCAACGTCCTCGGCCTCACGCTGCTCCGGGGCCCCGTCTACCCGGATCCTCTCGCCGACCAGGGCGAGCACCGCTTCACCTATTCCATCTACCCCCACGCCGGCGACTGGACGGAGGCCGGTGTCGCCCGCGAGGCCTTCGCGCTCAACAGCCCCCTGATACCCGTCAAGGCGAAGGAAGGGGAGCCGTCCGAATACTCGTTCGTCGTGGCGGAAGGGCTGGAGGTCGCGCTCGCGGCACTCAAGGCGGCCGAGGACGGGAGGGGTGAGATCCTACGCCTCTACGAACCCCACGGCGCCCGCGGCGAATGCCGCCTCAACTTCCCCGGCGGCCTGCAAAGCGCCGAGAAGACGAACCTGCTGGAAGATGGGGGAGAGAGCCTGGAGGTTCGAGAAGACGGGCTCTCCCTCGAATTGCGGCCCTTCGAGGTTGTCAGCCTGCGGCTGGAGGCCGGAAGAGGGTAAGATGGTCCGGGGCAGGCGAGAGAAGGGCGGAAGTATGGAACATCGGCGGCTTGGACGGATCGGGCGTGAGAACTCCGTGCTCATCTTCGGCGGGGCGGCGCTCGGGGAGGCCACGGAAGAGGCTTCGGACCTCGCCATTCGGCAGGCGCTCGACGCCGGGGTCGACCACTTCGACACCGCGGCGGATTACGGGGACTCCGAGCTCCAGTACGGGCGCTGGATGCCGGAGATCCGGGACAGGATCTTCCTCTCCACCAAGACCGGCGACCGCGAGAAAGACGCGGCCCGCCGCTCCATAGAGCGTTCTCTGGAGCGTCTGCGCGTCGACTCCGTGGACCTGATCCAGCTGCACGCCGTCTGCGACCTCGAGGACCTCGACCGCGCAACCGGCCCGGGCGGCGCCCTGGAGGCCGCCATCGAGGCGAAGGAAGAGGGCCTAGTCGGCGCCGTTGGCATCACCGGCCACGGCCACGAGGCCCCCGCGGTCCACCTCGAAGCCCTGAGGCGCTACCCGTTCGAGACCGTCCTCACCCCGTGGAACTTCATCCTCTCGACCGACGAGGACTACAGGCGGGACTTCGAGGCGCTGGTCGATGAGATAAAGCGCCAGGACGCCGGCCTCATGACCATCAAGACCATCTCCCGGCGCAACTGGCCCGAGGGCGACCCGACGGGTGACCAGAGGTACACGACCTGGTACGAGCCCTTCGACCGGCAAGAGCACATAGACGCGGCCGTCTCCTTCGTGCTCTCTTACGAGGAGATCACGGGCATAGCAATGGTCGGCGACGTCACCCTGGTCCCGAACATGCTCGAATCCATCGGTCGCGAGATGCCCCGCGAAGAGGCCGAGAGGGTCCTCGCTCAGGCCCCGGATTACTCTTCGCCATTTATCTCGGTGCCTTTTTAGGCAGCAGATATCGGGTTTTCCTGAAACCTACAAAGAAAGGATTCTCCTTTGCACAAAGTCCGTTTCGGCAAGACCGATCTGGAGATCACGCCCGTCGGTTTCGGGGCGTGGGCCATAGGCGGGACCGGCTGGGCCGGCGCGTGGGGCTCGCAGGACGACGACGAGGCGGTCGGGGCCATCAGGCGCGCCGTCGAGTCGGAGATCAACTGGGTCGACACGGCCGCCGTCTACGGCCTCGGCCACTCGGAGGAGCTCGTGGCGCAGGCGTTGAAGGGCTTCTCGGACGCCGACAGGCCTTACGTCTTCACCAAGTGCTCGCTTGTCTGGGACGAGGGTGGGAATGTCTCTAACGTCCTCAAGAAAGACTCCGTGAAGAAGGAGTGCGAGGACAGCCTCAGGCGGTTGCAGACGGACGTTATCGACCTGTACCAGATCCACTGGCCCCGCCCCGACGAAGATGTTGAGGAGGGCTGGCAGGCGCTGGCCGAGCTAAAGGAGGAGGGCAAGGTTCGCCACATCGGGGTCTCGAACTTCGATGCGCGGCAGATGGAGCGGGCGAACGGCATCGCCCCGGTCGAGACGTTGCAGCCGCCGTACAACATGCTCAGGCGGGAGGTCGAGGACGAGATCCTGCCTTACGCCGGGGAGAACGACGTCGGCGTCATCGTCTACTCGCCGATGGCGAGCGGGCTGCTAACGGGCAAGATGACCCGCGAGCGGGTCGAGAACATGCCTTCGGACGACTGGCGGCGCAACAACGAGCAGTTCAACGACCCGAAGCTCTCGCAGAACCTGGAGCTCGTCGAGAAGCTGCGCGAGGTCGGCGGGCGTCACGACCGGTCCCCGGCCGAGGTGGCGATAGCGTGGACCCTCGGGCATCCCGCTGTCTCGGCCGCCATCGTCGGTGGCCGCAGGCCGGATCAGGTAGACGGCATCGTCGGCGCCGCAAACTTCCGCCTCTCTGAGGACGAGATCGACGAGATAGAGGCCGCGATCCCCCGATAACAGTGGCCCCCTCACTCCGATGGGGCCGGATGCGGCCGAGTTGGCGTTACTCTGGGGAGACGATGCCAATGACAACATGCCAATGACCAAAAAAGCGATCCGCCTGCTGACCTCGGTGGCCGTTGCGGTATTCTGCGCCCTCGTTCTGACGGTGGCCGTTTCCCCCGACGCGGACGCGGTGCAGCGCCCCAACATCATCCTCATAATGACCGACGACCAGAGCGCGGATACGCTCTGGAGCATGAACAGGGTACGTGCCCACCTCCTGAACCGGGGCACGAAGCTGACGAACGCCCGATTCGCCTTCCCGCGCTGTTGCCCCAGCCGCGCCTCCATCCTGAGGGGGCAGTACCCGCACAACACGGGCCTCTTCGCCAACGAGAACGGCTCGGGCTACTTCCGCAACCGGGGTCTCGATCGCTCCACCGTTGCCGTCTGGCTCGACCGGGCCGGCTACGACACGGCCCTTATCGGCAAGTACCTCAACGGCCACGACCAGAAATACGTCCCGCCCGGCTGGGACAGGTGGTTCAGCCAGGGTGGCGGCAACTCCCGCACGGTAAACGACGACGGGGAAATCCGAGAGTACGGCTCCGGGACGCACATGGACTCGGTGCGAAAGAGGGAGATCTCGGACTACGTCCGCCTGAAGGCGTCCACCCACAGGCCGTTCTTTCTGCAGGCCTCTTTCTTCGCGCCGCACGCGCCCTACGACCATCAGTCGGCCTACGAGGGCGCCTTCGCGAACGCGCCGTTCCCCCGCCCCCCCGCCTACGACGAGGCAGACGTCTCGGACAAGCCGGCGTACGTCAGGTCCAAACCTCGCGTCTCCGAAGCAAAAGATCTGGAGTACGCCCGGGACTACCGCGACCGGCTGCGCGCGCTCCAGACGGTGGACGAGAGCATCGCGGAGATCGTGGGCATCCTGCAGAACCACAACGAGTTGAACGACACGTACATCGTCCTCTGGACGGACAACGGCTACCACATGGGCGAACATCGCCTCTCGACCGGGAAGCTGACGCCGTACGAGACGGACACCAACTTCCCGATGATCGTGCGCGGCCCCGGCATCCGTCAGGGCGTCGAGGACGACCGCCTCGTCCTCAACACCGACCTCGCCCCGACGTTCCTGGCCTGGGCGAACGTACCGCAACAGCCCTGGACCGACGGCAGGCCCATGGAGGCCCTGCTGGACGCGCGGACGGACCCCGCCACCTGGCGCCGGTACGTACTTTTGGAAGGCCGCACGCCCGACGGCAACGGCTTCGGCATGCCGGACTACGCGGGCGTCCTGAGCCAGGAAGGGGAGAAGTACATCCGTTACGCCAGCGGCGAGCAGGAGTACTACGACCTCCGCACGGACCCCCACGAGCTGGAGTCGAGGCCCGAGGCAGCCCCCCAGGCGCTCAAGGACGCCCTCGAAGCCCTGCGAACCTGCGCCGGACCGGGGTGCAGAACAGCCGAGAACGGCCCAACGCCCTGATGCGGGTCGGGGAGGCAATGCCTCCCCGACCCGCGCCGTCAGCCATCAGCCCGCTTCGGCCTTACGGCCTCCGCTTTCAGCTGTCACCCTTTTGCCCTTGCTGAAAGCTGATAGCTCGTCTAGCAAGTCGAGAGCATGCTTGAGAGGGCCGTCTTCTCGGCGCCCGTGACGGAGAGCGTCCAGTTGTGCTTTATCCCGATCCACTTCCGCGCGTACGTGCAGTGGTAGGCGGCCCTGGGCGGTTTCCACGCCTCTGGTCCCTTGTCTCCCTTGGAGGCGTTGGCGTTGTCCTCCACGGAGAGTACGTCCATCGGGACGTTCGCGAAGCGCTCCCTCTTGACCGTCGTCCACGAGGAGGCCCCGCTTCTCCAGGCGTTCGCCAACGGGACGACGTGGTCGACGTCTATGTCTGAGGGCATGTAGTAGGTTTTTCCGGTGTAGGGATCGAACCAGCGGCCCCGCTCCACGTAGCAGCCGCTCCCGACCACCTCGTCGCGCCCGTCCCGGATCAGGGCCGCGTCCCTGGCGTCGCAACTTCCTGGGTCGGGGGTGCCGGAAGGGAGGGTCCAGTTGTACTCCCTGGCGTCTGACCAGTGGGGGAACTTCTCCCGCGAGTACCCCACCATCGAACCGGCCGGTTTTACCCGCAGCTCCGCGAGCTGCTCCCTTGCCGACGCCCGGTGCGCCTCCGCCTCGTCCGAGACGCCCACGGCCGCCGCGACGGCCAGAACGACCGCCAGCAACAGGGCGAATAGCACGGCGGTGGTCCTCCCACGCGCCCGACAGGTCCGCTGCATGTCTCGTTCCCCCTCCCGCCAGGCCGCGGCGCCCGGTCTCCGGTTTCTGATGGCGCAAAGCGTCGCGTCCGCACCGCGAAACTATACTACGCGAAGACCCCTTTCTAGGATCACGCAACCATCAAATATCGGTCGCCGCAGGCGTCGGGCTTTGGTCTCGGGCGCGGCCTACCAGCGAAACGGGTGCGGGCCGAAGTCGGCGTCGTAGTAGGGGACGGTGGCCCTTCCCGGCGGGGCGACGGCGTCGAGGCGTTCGTGGTCGCCTTCGTCCAGGGAGACCTCCAGGGCGCCGAGGTTGTCTTCGAGTTGCTCCATGGTGCGCGGGCCGATGATGGCGCTCGTGACGCCGGGTTTGTCCTTGCACCAGGCGAGGGCGAGCTGGCCCGGGTTGCAACCTTTCTCCTCGGCTATGGCCTGGACGGTTTCGAGGACGTCGAACGCCTCATCCGTGAAGTGGTTGCGGCCGAGGCGGCGGGGTTCGAGGCCGTAGCGGCTGTCCTCGGGGGACTGGCTCTCGTCGCGGGAGTACTTGCCCGTCAGGAAGCCGCCCGCGAGGGGGGACCAGGGGATCAGGGCCGTCCCGTAGGTCTGGGCGAAGGGCACCAGCTCGCGCTCGATGCGCCGGTCGAGCAGGTGGTACGGGGGCTGCTCGCAGACGAAGCGGTTGAGGCCGAGCTCCTTTGCCGCCCAGAGGGCTTCCACCAGTTGCCACGCCGCGTAGGTGCTCGTGCCCGCGTAGCGGACCTTGCCGGCCCGGATCAGGTCGTCCAGGGCGCGCAGCGTCTCGTCTATGGGGATGTGGGAGTCGGGGCGGTGGATCTGGTACAGGTCGAAATGCTCGACCTGGAGCCGCCGAAGCGAAGCCTCGCACTGCTCGATGATGTGCCTGCGATGGTTGCCCCTGGCGTTCGGGTCGTCGCCCATGGGCCCGTGGACCTTGGTGGCGAGCACGACGGAGTCGCGCTTGCCGTTCTTCCTCAGCGCCTTGCCGACCACCTCCTCGCTGGCACCCGTGCTGTAGACGTTGGCCGTGTCTACGAAGTTGATGCCGGCGTCTATGGCCCGGTCGATGATCCCGAACGAGTCCTCCTCGCCGGTCCTGCCGCCGAACATCATGCACCCGAGGCAGAGCTCGCTTACCCGCACGCCCGTCCTGCCGAGGTTCCGGTACTCCACTTTCCCCTCCTGTGATCGGTCTGTCCCCAACCTATTCAACAGCGCAAAGGTGGCCGACGCAACCGCTCCGGTTTGACCCGGTGGGGCGAAGTGTGTAGCATCGCGCCCTGAACCAGGGAGCCCGGTGGGGGCTTAGAGGGGGAAGACCACGCCCTTCCGCAGATACTGCAATCTTTTTGAGGTCCGCGTTCCGCCGCTCCTGCACCGGGAACGTCCGTGAGCAGGGTCCGCTGGGGGATAATCGGGGCTGGCTCCATCGCCTCCCGGTTCTCCGAGGCCCTGGCCGCCCTTCCGGACGCCGAGACGCTGGCCGTAGGCTCCCGCTCCCAGGATTCTGCCGACCGCTTCGCCAGGGCCAACGGCTTCTTCCGCGCCCACGGAAGCTACGAGGACCTCGCCGCGGACCCCGACGTGGACGTCGTCTACGTCGCCACGCCCCACCCCTTCCACGCCGAAAACGTGGAGCTCTGCCTGAACGAGGGCAAGGCCGTCGTCTGCGAGAAACCGTTCACCGTCAACGCCGCCGAGGCCAGACGGGTGGTGGAACTCGCCAGGAGACGCGGCCTGTTCTTGATGGAGGGCATGTGGACCCGCTTCTTCCCCCTGATGGAACGGCTGCGCAAGGTCCTCGCCGGCGGCGCCATCGGGGAGCCGCGGATGCTTACGGTCGACTTCGGCTTCAGGGCGCCCTTCGACCCCGCCTCCCGGCTCTTCGACCCGAATCTCGGCGGGGGAGCCATGCTGGATGTCGGCGTCTACTGCGTCTCCTTCGCCTCGATGGCGCTCGGCCCACCGGTCCGGGGAACGGGCCTGTCGCACCTCGGGGAGACCGGGGTGGACGAGCAGTTCGCGGCCGCGTTGGACCACGGCGGCGGACGACTCTCTTCCGTAACCGCCGGCACCCGCACCGCCACGCCGCACGAGGCGACGGTCTTCGGCACCGAGGGATACCTCAGGATACACAGTCCCTGGTGGAGGCCCGAGGCGATGACGATCTCGAAGCCGGGCACGGGGGACGTTCTAGTCCGGGAGCCGACGGAGGAAAACGGCTTCGTCTACGAGGCCGCCGAGGTGATGCGTTGCTTGAGGGCCGGGAAAAAGGAGAGCGAAGTCATGCCGCTTGACGAGACTATCTCCGTGCTCGACGCCATGGACCGAATACGGGAGGCGTGGGGACTCCGGTACCCCGGCGAGGAGGCCGGGGCGTGATCTACGGCCAGGTACCCGGGGTCCGGAAACCCGTAGCCCGCGTCGTCCAGGGGACCGCCATGGTCCGCGCCGACGAGGAAGAGAGGGCCTTCACCCTGCTCGACGAGGTTTTCGAGGCGGGCGGCACCGCCTTCGACACGGCCCACCAGTACGGGAGCGGCGAGGCCGAGCGCGTCTTTGGTCGGTGGGTCCGCGGTCGGGGCGTGCGTGACGACGTCGTCGTGATCGGCAAGGGCGCCCACCACAGCCGGGACCGGAACCGCGTGACCCCCTTCGACATAACCGCCGACCTCCACGACTCCCTGGCCCGCTTCGGCTTCGACCACGTAGACCTCTACCTGCTCCACCGCGACGACCCCTCCGTCCCCGTCGGCCCCATAGTGGAGACCCTGAACGAGCACGCCGAGGCGGGCCGCATCAACGCCTTCGGCGGCTCGAACTGGTCCGCAGGACGCATCCGCGAGGCAAACGCCTACGCGGAGGAGAGGGGCCTGCGCCCGTTCGTCGCCAGTAGTCCCAACCTGAGCCTCGCGGTCCAGGCGAAGGAACCCTGGCCCGGTTGCGTGAGCGTCAGCGGCGAGGCGGGGGAGGCCGACCGCCGGTGGTACGCGGAAGAAGGGATGCCGCTCCTTACCTGGTCGAGCCTGGCCGGCGGCTTCTTCTCCGGGCGCTTCACGCGCGAGAACCTCGGCTCCTTCGACGGCTACTTCGACCGCCTGTGCGTCGAGACGTATTGCCACGAGGACAACTTCAGGCGCCTCGACCGCGCCAGGGTTCTGGCCGAAGAACGCGGCCTCTCCGTGCCGCAGGTGGCACTCGCTTACGTCCTGAACCAGCCGGTAGAGGTCTTCGCCCTCGTCGGCTGCAACAGCGGGGAGGAGTTCCGGGCGAACGTCGAGGCCGCCGGGGTGGGGTTGACGCCGGAAGAGCTCGCGTGGCTCGAAGGGGACGACGGTACGGATGCCTCCGGGGAAGGACCTCGGCCATCCTCCGCGTAGTGCAGGCGGGGCTCGGGATCTGGGGCCAGAGCTGGGCCGACGTTGTCCGCGAGGCCCCGAACGTCGAGCTCGCCGCCCTCGCCGACCCGGCCCCGAAGACCAGGGAAGTTGCCGGAACACCGGTTTACGAGAGTGTGGAGGCGGCGCTCGCGGAGGTGGCGTGCGACGCGGTCCTCGTCGCGACCCCGCCGGGAACCCATCACGCGGTCGCGAAGGCCTCGCTAGAGGCGGGCCGGCACGTGCTCGTAGAGAAGCCGCTCGCGACCGACCTCGCCGGCGCCTTCGACCTGATAGAGGTCGCCGAGGAGGCGGGGCGCTTCCTCATGGTCAGCCAGAACTACCGCTACAACGGTCCTTTCCGAGCCTTGCGGCGGGCCGTGGGGGAAGGGGGGATCGGGGACCTCGTCTCCATCAAGATAAGCTGCCGGCGCGACACGAGGACACTCTTCGGGACAGACGACTTCCGGTACTCGATGCGTCATCCTTACGTGCTGGACATGTCGATTCACCACTTCGACCTGATCCGGGCGGCCACCGGTCGGGAGGTCGCGCGCGTCCACGCCCGCGGCCGGCGCGTCCCCGACAGCCCCTTCGCCCACCACCCGGCCGTCTCGGCGCTGCTCGACCTCGAAGGCGGCGTACCCGTTCTCTACGAGGGCGACTGGGCCACCCGAGAGCCCGAAACTAGTTGGAACGGGGATTGGGAGGTGGTCGGCGAGGAGGGCCGCCTGCTGTGGCGCGGAGACAGGGACGACCGGGGCGTCGGCGAGGTCCTGTTGGAACGCTGGGGCGAGGCGCCCCGCGCGCTGGCAACCCCGGAGCCCGAGTTCACGGAGCGGGCGGCGACGCTTCAGGCGCTGCGGGCCGCCGTCGAGACCGGCGAGGTCCCCGAGACGTCCGCCGCGGACAACGTCAGGAGCCTCGCGGTCACGCTGGGCTGCGTGCGTTCGGTAGAGAAAAGCGAAACGGTGGACATAGAGCAAATGATCGTCGGGGCGCGGCGAGAAGCGCGGCCGGCGGGGCGTTAAGCTATGGAGCAGGGCCGGGCGCGGCGTCCGGCGGGGCACGGCACAGGGGAATCGGAGGTTGTATCGTGGGTAGACCGGTAACGCTCTTCACCGGCCAGTGGGCCGACCTGCCGCTCGAAGAGCTGGCGAAAAAATGCGGCGAGTGGGGCTTCGACGGGCTGGAGCTCGCCTGCTGGGGCGACCACTTCGACGTGGACCGGGCGCTCTCAGAAGACGGCTACGTCGAGGGGCGGTGGGAGATCCTGCGCCGGAACGGCCTGAACTGCTGGGCGATCTCCAACCACCTCGTAGGCCAGGCGGTCTGCGACCCTATAGATGACCGCCACAAGGCCACGGTCCCCCCCGACGTCTGGGGCGACGGGGACCCTGAAGGGGTGAGGCAGCGCGCCGCCGAGAAGATAAAGGACACCGCGAGGGCCGCGGCGAAGTTCGGGGTCACGCAGGTAAACGGCTTTACGGGATCTTCTATCTGGAGCAAACTCTACTCGTTCCCGCCGAACGACCCGGCCGAGATAGAGCGCGGCTACGAGGACTTCGCCGAACGCTGGAACCCGATAATCGACGTCTTCGACGAAGAAGGCGTGAAGTGGGGCCTCGAAGTCCACCCGACGGAGATCGCCTACGACTTCGTAACCACCAGAAAAGCCCTCGACGCAATAGACAACCGAACGGGCTTCGGCATCAACTTCGACCCGAGCCACTTCGCCCACCAGTTCCTGGACTCCGCCGCGTTTATAGAGGACTTCGCCGAGCGCATCTACCACTTCCACATCAAGGACTCCCGCAAGCGCCTCGACGGCCGCAGGAGCATCCTGGGCTCCCACCTGGACTTCGGCGAGGCCGGGCGCGGCTGGGACTTCGTCTCGCCCGGGCACGGGGACGTCGACCTGGAGGAGTGCGTGAGGGCCCTGAACAGGATCGGCTACGAGGGGCCGCTCTCGATAGAGTGGGAGGACTCGGGGATGGACCGCGAGTACGGGGCGCAGGACGCGCTGGCGTTCGCCAGGCGCACGGACTTCGCACCGTCTAGCCAGGCCTTCGACGCCGCTTTCGCGAGGGGAGAGTGATGGCCGAGATCGGGGTCGGCCTCGTCGGCTACAAGTTTATGGGCCGCACCCACTCGAACGCCTACCGCCAACTCCCCCGCTTCTTCGACGTCGACCCGGCCCCACGCATGACTGCCATCTGCGGCCGGGACGAGGCCGGCGTCAGGGACGCCGCGAACACTTTAGGCTGGGAATCCTACGAGACGGACTACCGCAGGCTCATAGATCGGGACGACATAGGTCTCGTGGACGTGTCGACGCCGGGGAACACGCACCGCGACGTCGTGATCGCGGCGCTGGAAGCCGGCAAACACGTGATCTGCGAGAAGCCTCTCGCAAACACGCTCGACGAGGCAAAGGAGATGCTCGCTGCCGCGCGCGACGCGGGGACCGTGAACACGGTCTGCTTCAACTACAGGCGCGCCCCCGCGGTGCAGCTAGCCAAAAAACTCATAGACGAGGGCAGGCTCGGGACCATCCGGCACTGGCGTTCGACTTACCTGCAGGACTTCATAATGGACCCCCAGTTCCCCCTGATCTGGCGCTTGCAAAAAGAGCTCGCGGGATCTGGCGCCCTCGGCGACATCGCGGCCCACAGCGTCGACCTCGCCCGTTTCCTCGTCGGCGACGTCTCGGAGGTCGTCGGCATGATGGAGACGTTCATCAAGGAGCGCCCTCTCGAAGAGGCGGGCGCGGGCGGTGGCCTCTCGGCGAGCGGGGGCGTCGAGACCGGAGAGGTGACGGTCGATGACGCCGCGGCGTTTCTGGCGCGTTTCGAGAACGGGGCGATTGGGACCTTCGAGGCCACGCGGTTCGCGGCGGGGCGCAGAAACCAGAACGGGTTCGAGATCAACGGCTCCAAGGGCAGCGTCGCCTTCGACATGGAGCGGATGAACGAGCTCGACGTCTTCTTCGTGGACGACGACGCGGACGTGCAGGGTTTCAGGACCGTCAACGTGACGGAGCCCGGGCACCCCTACGTCGGGGCGTGGTGGCCGCCGGGGCACATCATCGGCTACGAGCACACGTTCGTGCACACCATGAAGGACCTCATGGACGGTATAAAGGCGGGGAAGAGCCCGGCGCCGACCTTCGAGGACGCCTATCGTGTCCAGGCTGTGCTAGACGCCGTGGAGCGGAGCGCCGAGGGTGGCGGATGGACGAGACCAGAAGTAGGGGGGATCTAGTTGGCGGAGAGCTTGCGGGTAACGGTCTGGAACGAGTTCAGGCACGAGAGGAACAACGACGAGGTCGCGAAGATCTACCCCGAGGGCATCCACGCCACCCTCGGCGCCGCGCTCAAGGAGGGCGGCTTCGACGTCCGCACAGCGACCCTCGACGAGCCCGAGCACGGGCTAACGGAGGAGATCCTCGGCTCGACGGACGTGCTCTTGTGGTGGGGTCACATAGCCCACGACGAGGTCTCCGACGAGACCGTCGAGCGGGTCCACGAGCGGGTGCTTGGGGGGATGGGCCTGATCGTGCTCCACTCCGGCCACTTCTCGAAGATCTTCAAAAAGCTCATGGGAACCACCTGCGATCTGAAGTGGCGCCACGACGACACGGAGCGCCTCTGGGTCGTGGCGCCGGGCCACCCCATAGCAGAGGGCATCGGCGAGTACATAGAGCTCGAAGAGGAGATGTACGGCGAGCACTTCGACGTGCCGCAGCCGGACGAGCTCGTCTTCGTGAGCTGGTTCGGCGGCGGGGAGGTCTTCCGCAGCGGCCTCTGCTACAGGCGCGGCTCGGGCAGGATCTTCTACTTCCGCCCCGGCCACGAGGAGAACCCCTCGTACCACAACCCGGACGTCCTGCGCGTCATCGAGAACGCCGCCCGCTGGGCCGCCCCGACGAAGGGCGCGGCGCCGGTCTACGGCAACACGGAGCCGCTGGGATAGAGGTTTCAGGCTACAGGCATCAGGCTTCAGGGGTGATTGACGTTATGGGTTCCCGGTGTCGCAGCCCTGAAACCTGAGAGCCTCCGAAGGAGGCGACCTGAAACCTGAAACCTACTAAAGGAGGACACTTTGCAGAACTCGGATACGAAACCCTTGCGCGTTGGGGTGGTCGGGCTTGGTTATGCCGGCGGGCAGCACCTGAAGAACTTCGTGAAGATGCCGAACGTCGAGGCCGTGGCGCTGGCCGGGCTGGAGGAGGAGCGGCTGAAGGAGCTTGGCGGGCAGTATGGGGTTCCGAACCTTTACACGAACTGGGAGGACCTCGTCGCCCGCGAAGACCTCAACGCCATCGGCATCGGGGCTCCGAACCATTTGCACGCGCCCATCGCCATCGCGGCGCTCAAGAGTGGCAAGCACGTGCTCTGCGAGAAGCCGCTCGCGCGCACGGGGGCCGAGGCCGAAGGGATCGTGCGGGCCGCCAGGGAGGCCGACAGGGCGGTTCATATTGCTTTTACACAGCGGGAGCGGGGGGACGTGCAGGCGCTCAAGCGGCACGTCGAGGAGGGGAACCTGGGCAGGATCTACCACGCCAAGGCGACCTGGATGCGCCGCAACGGCATCCCCGGCATGGGCGGCTGGTTTACCAGCAAGGAGATGGCCGGCGGCGGCCCGCTCATAGACCTCGGCGTCCACATGGTCGATATGGCCCTCTTCCTGATGGGCGATCCCGAGGTGGAGACCGTGAGCTGCGCCACCTACGCCGAGCTCGGGCCCCGCGGCAGGGGCGGCCGGGCGGACTTCGGGCTCATGCAGGGCGAGGACCCATACGAGGTCGAGGACCTGGCGACGGCGTTTATACGACTCTCGGGTGGGGCGACGCTCAACCTGGAGGCCGGCTGGGCTGCCTACAGGGAGTCGAGCGACGACTTCGGGGTCACCCTCTACGGGACCGAAGGGGGGGCCGAGATGAAGGTCAAGAACTACGGCACGGCCGACACCGTCCGGATCTTCACCGACGTCGCCGGCGTCCCGGCCGTGGTGACGCCCGAGATCCAACCCCGCGAAGGGCACTTCGCCGTGGTCCGCCGCTTCGTCGAGACCATCCGGGCCGGCGCCTGGGAGGGGCAGAACGGCGACGACGGCCTCGACCGGGCCCGCATAATCGACGCCTGCTACGCCTCGGCCCTCGAAAACCGGGAGGTCTCCCTGCGCGAGGTCGCCGAAGAAGAGGCCGTGTGAAAAAGGCGCTCTTCGTCTGCGGCGGTTGGGAGGGCCACGAGCCCGAGAAGTGCGCCCGGATCTTCGCCCCCTTCCTCGAAGAGAACGGCTACGAAGCCGAGATCTCGACGACCCTCGACTCCTACCTCGACGAAGAAAAAATGCGCTCCCTGGACCTGATAGTCCCGATCTGGACCATGGGTACCATAACCGCCGATCAGGCCCAGGGCCTGATCGTCGCCGTCGAAGCCGGAACCGGCCTCGCCGGCTGGCACGGCGGCATGGCCGACTCGTTCCGGGAGAACATCGACTACCAGTTCATGGTAGGAGGCCAGTGGGTCGCCCACCCGGGCGACATCATCGACTACGAGGTCAACATCGCGGACCACGAAGACCCAATTACCGAGGGCCTCGAGGACTTCAAGATGCACTCCGAGCAGTACTACATGCACGTGGACCCCTCGAACAAAGTCCTCGCCACCACCACCTTCTCGGGCGAGCACACCCCCTGGATAGAAGGAGCGGTCATCCCCGTAGTCTGGAAACGCCGGTGGGGCAAGGGACGCGTCTTCTACTCCTCCCTCGGCCACGTGGCCAAAGACTTCGAAGTACCCGAAGCAAAGACGATAGTCGAGCGAGGAATGCTGTGGGCAAGCCGCTAGCGGGCTCCTCCCTTCGGTCGTCGCGCACGCTTCGCCCTGCTTTGCAGGGCTCCGCTTTCAGCCCGTCAGCCAGTTGTCTGTGTCCGTCACGCCAAGCGACAGCCGAACCGTCGCGGATGGCGCTGCCCGGTCGGGCTCTGCGCGGCAAGAAGCTGACGGGCCGAAGCGTGCTGAGAGCGGAGGCGAAGCCGGAGCGGGCTGACAAGCTGGCGCAGCCAGCGTGCTGCGACGGCCGAAGGGAGGAGCCATCATCGAGAATGGAGCCGTAAAGATTGGCGTTATGGGTGCCGGCAAGATCAGCGGCATCTACCTGCAAAACGGGGCGGCGTTCGACGATTTGGAGATCGTCGCCTGCGCGGACCTTTTGGTGGAGCGGGCCGAGGAGCAGGCGCGGGAGTACGGCGTGCCTAAGGCCTGTAGCCCCGGGGAGTTGCTCGCGGACCCCGAGGTCGAGGTCGTGCTGAACCTGACGGTCCCCGCTGTCCACGCGGAGGTCTCGCTGGCGGCGCTGGAGGCCGGCAAGCACGTCTACACGGAGAAGCCGCTCGCCGTGGGCCGCGAGGACGGGCTGAGGATGCTCGAGGTCGCGACCGAGAGGGGGCTCCTGATCGGCTGCGCCCCCGACACGTTCCTCGGCGGGGGCCTCCAGACCTGCCGCAAGGTGATGGACGAGGGCATAATCGGCGAGCCCGTCGCCACGACCGCGGTCATGATGACCCACGGTCCCGAGGACTGGCACCCCAACCCGGACTTCTTCTACCAACCCGGGGCCGGACCTATGTTCGACATGGGCCCCTACTACCTGACCGCGCTCACGACCCTCCTCGGTCCGGTACGGCGTGTTACGGGCTCCGCGCGGGCCACCTTCCCGGAGCGCCGGATCACGAGCCAGCCGCTTTCGGGGACTACCATCACGGTGAACACGCCAACCCACGTCGCCGGCGTGATGGACTTCGAGGGCGGCGCCGTCGGCACGCTCGTCACCAGCTTCGACGTCTGGTCCGAGGAGCACTCCCGAATCGACATCTACGGCACCGAGGGAACGTTGAGCGTCCCGGACCCGAACACCTTCGGCGGCCCCGTGCGCGTCTGGCGCTCCGGCGAGGACTCCTGGACGGACGTGCCGCTCACGCATCCTTATACCAGGGACAGCCGGGGGCTCGGGCTCGCGGACATGGCCCAGGCCCTTCGTTCCGGCAGAAAGCACCGCGCCAGCGGCGAGCTCGGCGGTCACGTCCTGGACGTCATACACGCTTTCCTCGATTCTTCTGAGAATGGCCGGCACGTTGAGGTGAAGAGCGCGTTCGAGCGTCCGGAGCCGCTGCCGGCGGGGGAGAAGGTTTTTGGGGGTACCGCATGAGGAGAGACCAGATATCGCTCCAGCTCTACACGGTCCGCGAGCACACGGCCCGGGACATGCCAGGCACCCTGCGCCGGCTGGCCGATATCGGCTACAGCGCCGTCGAGCCGGCAGGCTTCGGCGGCCTCACGCCGCGGGAGCTGCGCCGCGTGATGGACGACCTCGGCCTCCGCGCCTCGGGCGCCCACGTCCCGATCGACGCCTGGGACTCGGACCCCGCCTCCGTTGTGGCCGACATGCACGCCATCGGCTCCTCCCACGCCACAGTCCCGATGGCCCCGCCCGAACGCCGCCCCGACGCGGATTCGGTCTCCCGCCTCGCCGAAGACTTCAACCGCTGGGGCGAGCTTTGCCGCGCGGAAGGCTTGACCTTCTCCTATCACAACCACGACTTCGAGTTCGCCCGCCTCGGCGGGACCACGATGTGGGAGCTCCTCGTGCGGGAGACCGACCCGGACCTCGTCCACTTCGAGCTCGACCTGTACTGGATCAAGTACGGCGGCTCGGACCCCGAGGCCGTCCTGCGCGACGTGGGCGACCGCGTCTCCCTCGTCCACCTCAAAGACATGGCCCCGGACGACACCCGCTCTGATCTCCCCGTCGGCGAAGGCACCATGCCGTGGCCTGATCTCGTCAAAACGGCCGACGAGGTCGACGTCGAGTGGTTCGTGGCGGAGCAGGACAACCCGAGGGATGCGATGGAGAACGTCGAGATCAGCCTCAAAGCCATGCAACGGTTGAGCAGGGATTAGAGCGGTTTGCAAAGAAGTCAAAAGACGAGTGGGACGCCCACGACGCCCGGCATGAACTATGTGCTCCTCGAAGGGTGCTGACTACGGTCCCGGGCTCGCTTCACGTTGACACGTACGCGGTCTCCCTCGGTCACCCGGATGCGCGGCCCGGGCACCTGGCGGTTGAAAGCGTAGGCCTGGACCTGCTCGCCGGGCAGGATGTTCCAGTCGATCACGGAAACCGTGAGGTCGAAGACCTTCGTTGCGCCCCCGGTCCTGGGCTCCAGAGTCTGGTCGCCGCGGGCGTCGGCGGGGGCCGTGTAGGAGACCTCGTCCGGGTCCACGGCGGCCATCTCGCGCATGGCGGCTCCGGGAGTGTCGCGGGCCATTACCATGCCGGGGGCATGATGGCGCCGCCCACGTCCTCGGCGCTCAAAGAGAGGTTGACGAACTGGGCCGGGATCGCAACGCTGAGGACCAGCGCCAACACGGTCAGGACCGTGACCACGACGAGTTGGGGGCGCGTTACGTTCGGCTTCATCTCGTGGTGAATACCGGCGTGCTCTCGCCCCGTCCCTGTGAGATGTTCTTGCACCATAATCACGCTCCTTCGTGTCCGTCGGTGCCGGCACGGATCATCGTTGCGTGCCGAGACGGCATTGCTCCGTTGGGAGATGGCTCGACGTGGTGGGTGATCTCCCCGGCAGGGGGTACATGCATCAACCCGTGCTTGAGGTTCCTGGAGACCATCCAGACGTTGACCGGGTACGCGACAAAAAAGCCGACGATCACGCCCAAGGCCATCACGGCCCAGAAGAGGGGTTCGGTGGGCTCCATGGCCCGCATGTCGCGGCCCATCATCAGGAAGATCATCACCGGGAACATCCCGGCCGCCATCATGTTCATCGAGAGCCACTCGGGCATGAAGGAGTTCTTGACGGCCCCGAGGTAGGAGCCTCCGGCCATGTCCTTCATGAAGAGCGACTGGAAGATGAAGAGGCCAAAGGCGAACCCGGCCGTGTACTCGACGATCAGGTCGACCCACGATACCGAGTACCCTTCATTTCCCGCGTGGTAAGACAAGTTGTTCCCGCCCTACAGATCGCACGGATTCTTTGAAGGTCCGAGTCTGCGATCGTACTCACAACGGGTAGCGTGAATATCGATCCGGTATTGCCCCGCAGGCGTGAAACCGTAACTCGAAGAACCGTAGGATCAAAGTGCTGGCTACGGTGGATCGTGGCGAGAGCAAGAGAGATGTATCCGGCGTGCGGACACGAAATTCGCAAGGCGAGCCTTCACCTTGGGCAATACCCGGGAGGGACAAGCATAGTACAATGCCTGACAGGTTGGCCGCGGGGATACCGTTGGTGAAGATCGGATCGTACACGTGCCCCGTCGCAGGGCGCAGGAGGGCGTGGTAGGTGCAAGGAGAGGAGGTGTCCGGGGGCAGGCTTTTTGAGACCTTCGGATCCGGTAAACGAATTATGAACCGTTATGCCGAGATTCTCGACGCGACCACGGACTTCGTCGGCACCGCCGACGCCCGCGGGAACACGCTCTCGATCAACCCGGCCGGACGGCGAATGCTCGGCATCGGCGAGCGCGAGGAGCTCTCGGGGGTACACGTTTCCGGCTACCATCCGGGATGGGCTCAAGCCCTGGTCTTCCGGGAGGGTATTCCGACCGCCATGCGCGACGGCGCCTGGGAGGGCGAGACGGCCCTGCTCTCCCGCGAGGGTCGCGAGATACCGGTCTCACAGGTCATCATCGCCCACAAGGGAGAGGACGGCCAGACCGAGTACCTCTCCACCATCGCGCGCGACCTCACCGAGCGCAAGGCCGCCGAAGAGGAGCGTGACCGCTTCTTCGTGCTTTCGCCGGAGCCGATCTGCGTCGCCGGACTCGACGGCTTCTTCAGGCGCGTGAACCCCGCCTTCGAGGAGGCTTTCGGCTACACCGAAAAGGAGCTCCTCGCCAAGCCGTTCCTCGATCTGGTCCACCCGGACGACCGCGCGCGGACCCTCGCGGTGCTCGCGAGCCTGGCCGACGGCAGGCCGACTTTCGACTTCGAGAACCGCTGGGTGAGAAAAGACGGTTCCGCGGTGCGGCTCTCGTGGAACGCCGTCCCGGATGTCGGGGAGGGCCTGATACACGCCGCCGCTCGTGACGTCACCGAGCAGAGACGAGTAGAGGGGGAGCTCAGGGTAAGGGTCCGCCAGCAACGGTCGGTCGCGGACCTCGGTCGGCGCGCCCTGTCCGCGGACGTATCGTCGCTCATGGAAGAGGCGGTCGCCCGGGTCGCACAGACCCTCGGCGTCAGGTACTGCAAGGTTCTCGAGCTGCTGCCTGAGGGCGACGAACTGCTGCTACGCGCTGGGGTTGGCTGGGACGAGGGCCTCGTCGGGCGGGCCACGGTAAGCTCGGACCGCTATTCGCAGGCCGGCTACACGCTGCTCTCCGACAAGCCGGTCGTCGTCGAGGACCTGAGTTCTGAGCGACGCTTCTCCGGGCCGCCGCTCCTCTTGGAGCACGGCGTGGTGAGCGGGATGAGCACCATCATCCGCGGTCGACGGGGGCCCTTCGGCGTCCTCGGCGTCCACCACGGAGAATCTAAAACCTTCACTGAAGACGACGTGCACTTCCTGCGGTCCGTCGCGAACGTGCTCGCCGCCTCCATCGAGCGGGAGCGGGCGGATCAGGCCCTGCACGACGTCAGGGAGGCCGAGAGGCGGCGTATGGCGCGCGACCTCCACGACGGCGCCCTGCAGGACATCACCTACGCCCTGACCGAGGTGCAGCTCGTCGAGGTCATCTCCGAGAACCCCGGGGCCGGCGACCGATTGGGGAAGGCGGACGGACGCCTGGGGAAAGCCGCCGAAGCGCTGCTGCGGTCTGCGCGGGGGCTGCGCGAGGCCGTCTACGACCTTCATCCGGCGGAGGCCCAGGGGCGCCCTTTCGGCGAAGCCGTGGAAGAGGTTCTGGCCGCCACCCGCCGGATGTCTCCCAAACTGGAGACAGAGCTTTCGGTGGATAGGGGCTTCCCCGACACGTTGCCCGACGCCGTGGGCGCGGAGCTCCTGCGCATCCTGAAGGAGGCCGTAAACAACGCCCGCAGGCACTCGGAAGCCGGCCGCGTGTGCGTCTATCTGGAAGCCGAAGGGGACGGGATCCGGGCCAAGGTGACCGACGACGGCGAGGGCTTCGACCCGGGCACGATCAGGGGAGGGCTGGGCCAAACCTCCATGAGAGAGCGGGCCGCCGCCCTCGGCGGGACCCTCGTGGTCGAGAGCGCCCCCGGCGAGGGAACGCGCGTGATCTTCCAGATGCCCGCAAACTCCTGACGACTACACCGCGCCGCCGCAACGCGCCATCAGCGATCAGCCCTTGCCGAAAGCCGACAACCCCGCTCATGGGTCCCACAACCTCTCTGGCTAATGCTCTGACGACGAGACCAGAATTACGGTCCCTCCAATGGCGAACCAGATTCCCTCGAAATACTCTATTGACACACCCACTTAACTAAGTTATTATCGCGATCATAGATCAGAGACGAGGGGATTATGGGCATCAAGGAGCGCAGGCAGAGGCAGAGGGAGACATTGAGGAGCGGGATATTGGCCGCGGCGCGCGAGATCGCCTCCGCGGAGGGTTGGCGGTCGGTGACGATCCGCAAGATCGCCGCGCGCGTCGAGTACAGCCCGCCCGTGATCTACGAGTACTTCGACTCCAAAGAGGACCTGCTCCTCGAGCTCGTGCGAGAGGGCTACGCCGGTCAGCTTCGGGCCATCGAGAAGGCCCGGAACTCCTCGAACGACCCGGAAGAGGCCCTGCTTGCCATGGCCCGCGCCTGGTGCCGCTTCGCTTTCGATTCCCCCGACCTCTACCAGGTCATGTACGGCCTCGGGGGGGTCTCGTTCCCCGTGATGGAGTTGCAGAAGGAAGGAGAGAAGATAGCCGGAACCATGGCCGAAGTATTGGAGGAGATACTCGTCGAGAACGGAAAGGAGACGAACGACGTCTGGACGAAAGTGACGCTGGCGTGGGGCGCCTTCCACGGCCTCGTGGCACTCGCTATGGCCGGCCGGCTCCGGGGCGGCAACGAAGAGGCCGAGAAATTGACGGACCAGGCCGCCCGCGACCTCGTAACCGCGTGGCTCGCCGCATAGAGAGAGGAGCCCCCTTTTTGCCCACTACTTAACTAAGTTAAATACAAAGACAACGTTAGAAGACAGGTTGAGGAGAGGAGATAGAGATGAACCGTATCGTGTTTAGTCGGGAGGGTGGGATCCGGCCGGCCGCCGTGGTCGGGGTGGGCCTGCTGTTGTCGGCGATAGCTTTCGCCGTCAACACGCTGATCGCGGGCGTGGCCCCGCCGGCTTTCGGGGCGCCGGGGGAGGTCTCCCAGTTCGGCTTCGTGAAGGTGCTGATGGCGACCGTCCCTGCGGTGCTGGGCAACACTTTAGGCTTCTACATGTCCTACAGAAAATACGACCCACGGGCGCTCGTGAAGTTCCTCGCGCCGGCTGCGGGGTTCTACGTGGCGTTTATGGCTATACCCGTCTTGGGCCTGATCTCCGGCGGCACCTTCACCGCCTTCGCCGTCGGCGCCACTCTCAACACCGTCGCCGTCGCCGTCGCGGTGCCCGCGCTGCTCGCCCTGCGACCGCAAATTATCCCGGAGCCCGTCCCGGACGACGCCGGGGAGCTCCTGGCGCAGACGGCGGTCAAGTAGACAAACAAACAACGCAATCTAGAGGAGAGATCATGAAGACCACAGAGACCACGACGACCACGAGGACCGAGATAGTGATGCCGCGCGAGGGCGGGCCGGAGGTGCTGGAGACGCACCGGCGGGAACTTCCCTCTCCCGAACCCGGACAGGTGATCGTCCGGGTCGAGGCGGCGGGGGTCGCCTTCTCCGAGGTGCAGATGCTCAAGGGCCGCTACTTCAGCCAGCCGAAATTCCCCTTCGTCCCCGGCTACGACCTGGTGGGTGAGGTGGAAGAAATCGGCGAGGGCGTCGATCAGAACATGGTCGGCACCCGAATCGCCGCCCTGACGGAGACGGGGGCGTGGGCCGACCGCGTCGTTCTCGACGCGGACGACGTGACGCCCGTCCCCGCGGGCCTCGACCCCGCCGACGCGGTCGCGGCCGTCACCAACGGGGTAACGGCCTGGCAGATGCTCCACCGGGCGGCGAAGGTGAGGCCGGGGCAGACCGTGCTCGTGCACGGGGCCTCGGGCGGCGTGGGGACGCTGCTCGTGCAACTCGCGCGGCTCGCCGGAGCCGAGGTCATAGGGACCGCTTCGGCCCGCAAGCACGATTACGTGCGGGCTCTGGGCGCCACGCCGGTCGATTACAGGAACGACGTACCTTCCCGGGTGCGCGAGATCTCGCCGGACGGCGTGGACGCCGTCTTCGACCACGTCGGTGGTCCGGGGTTGGTCGATTCCTACCGGATGCTGCGCAGGGGTGGTACGCTCGTCACCTACGGCTCGGCCTCCACGCTCGACAGCAGCACGGGGCACTGGATCAAGCCCTACCTCCCGATCTTCGCCCGCGTCCTCCGCTGGAACGCCACGCCGGACGGCAGGAAGGCAACGTTCTACTACGTGAAGCGTTGGCCCAGGTTCTTCCGGGAGGACCTCGCAACGGTCCTCTCGCTGCTCGAAGGCGGCAAGATCGAGGCCCACGCCACCACCCGGATGCCGCTCGAAAAGGCGGCCGAGGCGCTCGGGTGCCTGGCCTCCGGCCAGGCGAGCGGCAAGGTGGTGCTCGTCGCGGAGACCGAAGCGCGGCAGAGCGCGCGGTAGCCGAAGCCCGGACCCGGAGGTCAGAGCCATGAGCAACCCGAACAAGCTGACCCGGACCGCGCTGCGGTGGACGCACCTTTTGGCCGGCTGGCTGATAGGCGTCTTCGTCTACACCCCGGCGCGAGAGAGCGAGACGTTCGTCCTGCTCATGCAGGCCGCCGTCGTCCCCGCCGTCGTCCTCACCGGGCTGTGGATGTGGCAGCAGGCCCGCATCCGTCGCCTCTACCGCCGGCTCCGCCGCAATACCCGAGCCGACGAAACGAACGGGCCTGAGCCACCGGAGAAGACGCGCCGGCACACGCCGGTCCTTTGACCACCACATAACTTAGTTAGGAGAAGAGACGTTGAGTGCGACGACGGGGAGGGGTACGGAGATGGCTAAGGGTACGGTCGAGACCGGCGGGCTCGCGGGCGTCGCGGCGGCCCGCGTGGATGGGACGCGGGCTGCCGGCGGGGCTCCGGAGCAACGCAAGCGGCCGCTTCGGTCTCGAAACCGAGCAGCAAGACAAGCGTATCAGACACGACCAGTACGAGGAGAGGGGAATAACGTGATCCCGAACGACATCGACACGCAGGCGCCGGTGGTCTCGCGCCACGGCGTCGTGATAGAGGCCCCCGTCGAGGTGCTGTGGCGGCTGCACACCGACGTGGACGCCTGGCCGACCTGGCAGCCGGACATAACGGCCGCGCGCCTAGACGGTCCCTTCGCCCCCGGCTCGACCTTCTCGTGGCACACCAGCGGCCTGGACATCGAATCGACGGTCTACGAGGTCGAGCCCGAGCGCCGCACGCTCTGGGGCGGTCCCGCGCACGGCATCGTGGGCATCCACAAATGGACGTTCACGCCCGTCGAGGGCGGCACCCGCGTGGAGACCGCCGAGTCCTGGAGCGGGGAGCCTATCGAGGCGGACGCTGGGGCGATGCAGGCCGCCCTCGACGGGTCGCTGGTGGCCTGGCTGGGGCACCTCCAGACGGCCGCCGTCAGAGATATCTCAGACGCCCGGGGCTAGGCACGATCGTCGCGGTCCGGAGCGAGTGACGAAGTCGGGGCGCCCGTAGCCCGGACCACGAGGAGAGACGAAAGCGATGAGGAGCGGGAGCAAGACGACGCGGGTCTTCTTGCGATAGAAGCACCCTCTGGGCGGTTGGCTGATCGGCGTATTCGTCTATACTTCGATGCGCGGTGACGAAGCGTTCGTCTCGCTCATGCAGGTCGTCTTTGTTCCCGCTGCCGTCCTTACCGGGGTGAGGACGTTGCAGCAGGCCCGCGTAAGACGCCTGTGCAAACGCTTGAGTTGGTGGTCCGAGGCCGGGACGGCGGCGGGTAGGAGCGGGCTACGCCTCCCGGTAAACTGCAATGCAGATCGCACGCCGCACGGCCCAGGCGTAGCCGGAGCCGACGTCAATAGAAGACCAGCGGGGGGATTCAATGGAAGACACCCATTTCGACGCCATCATCGTGGGAAGCGGCTTCGGCGGATCGGTGATGGCCTACCGGCTGGCCGAGGCGGGTTTGCGGGTGTGCCTGCTGGAGCGGGGCAAGGCGTATCCGCCGGGCTCTTTTCCCCGCAGCCCCTACAAGATGCACGAGAACTTCTGGGACCCGAGCGAGGGCCTGCACGGCCTCTACGACTTCTGGTCGTTCCACAGGGTCCACGCCCTCGTCGCCAGCGGCCTCGGCGGGGGCTCCTTGATCTACGCCAACGTCCTGATGCGTAAGGACGAGAGGTGGTTCGTCAGGGAGGACCTCCGGCGCGGCGGCCACGAGTACTGGCCTATCACGCGCGCCGACCTCGACCCCCACTACGACCGGGTCGAGGGGATGCTCAGGCCCCAGAAGTACCCCTTCGACAGGGAGCCGTACAGCGGCACGTCGAAGACCGGGGCGTTCAGGGAGGCGGCCAGAAGGGCCGGGATGGAGCCGTTCTTTCCCGATTTGGCCGTCACGTTCGCCCCCGCCGAGGGCGAGGAGCCGGTGCCGGGCGAGCCGATCCGGGAGGAGCGCCCCAACCTCCACGGCAGGACGCGCCAGACGTGCAGGCTCGTCGGCGAGTGCGACGTCGGGTGCAACTACGGGTCCAAGAACACCCTCGACTACAACTACCTCTCCGAGGCCAAGCGCCTCGGCGCCGACCTCAGAACCGGCTGCGAGGTCAAGTCGATGGAGCCGCGCGGGGGCGGGGCCGGCGGCTACGCGGTGCGCTACGCGGAGCACCGGATCTCCCCTGGCTCCGACGGCCCGGGGGAGTCGCGCAAGCTTACGGCGGACCGCCTGATCCTCTCTGCCGGCACTTTAGGTTCCACCTACCTGCTCCTGAAGAACCGGAGCGCCTTCCCGCGCGTCAGCAAACTGCTCGGCACGCGCTTCTGCGGCAACGGGGACTACCTCACCCTCGCCGTCAAGGCCTCCGAGGAGAGCGGGGGAAAGAGGGTGCCGCGCGTGATCGACCCGAGCTACGGGCCCGTCATCACGAGCGCGGTCAGGGGGAGCGACGATCTCGACGGCGGCGAGGGCCGCGGCTTCTACCTCGAGGACGCCGGGTTCCCGAACCACCTGGCCTGGATGGTGCAGACGCTGAACCTCCCGGCCTCGCTCTGGCGGCTCACCAGGCGGCGCTTTATCTGGGACTATCTCGGGAGAGCGCCGACCCGCGCCTGAACGTCGAACTCTCCGACGTGCTCGGCAACACGGGGCTCTCCGCGGGGTGCTCCCCCTGCTCGGCATGGGCCGGGACCTGCCCAATGGGCGCATGAAACTCCGCTCGGGCAGGCTCGACATAGACTGGAAGCACCGCAAATCGGGGCTCTACTTCGACCGCGTGCGCGAGGCGTCCAGGGAGATCTCCGACGCTTTGGGTGCCCGCTTCGTGCACGACCCGCTACGATCCCTGGGCCGAATCGTCACGGACCTCAACCGCCTGATCACGGTCCATCCCTTGGGCGGCTGCCCGATGGGCCGCCACGAAGAGGAGGGCGTGGTGGACCCCCACGGCGAGGTCTTCGGCTACCCGGGCCTCTACGTCGCCGACGGCTCGGTGATGCCGGGCCCCGTCGGCGCCAACCCGAGTCTGACCATCGCCGCCGTGTCGGACCGCTTCGCGGACCGCATCATCCATAGAAGCGTCAAGGGCGCCGCATGAACGGCCGCACCGGCGTCAGCTTTACCGAGGAGATGAAAGGTTACGTCTCGTTCGGGGAGGACGACTACGGGCTGGGCGCGCGCTGGGGACGCGAGAGTGGGACGCGCCTCATGTTCCGTCTCACCATCCAGATCGAGGACCTGGACCGGTTCGAGGCGGACGTCCGGCGCGAGGCGCGGGCCGAAGGCTGGGTGGGCTGCGAGGCGCTCGGGGGCCGCCGGCTGCCGGTGGAGCGGGGCGTCTTCAACCTGTTCGTGGACGACCGCGAACCCGGACGCAAGAGGATGCTCTACCGGCTCTTCTTCCGCGACGGCGTTGGGCACCCGCTCACGCTGGCGGGCTTCAAGGTCGTGCGCAAGGACCGGGGGTTTCACGTCTGGCACGACACCACGACCCTGTACACCAGGGTGGTGCGCGGGCACGTCGGGGAGGACGAGCCCGGCGCGGAGACCGTCGTCTCGGGCGTGCTGCGCATCCTCCCGCAGGACTTTCTGAGGCAGCTCGCCACCTTCCGCGCCTCCGGGTCCACCCTGGCCGGCCGGATCCGGGCCATCGGCCGGTTCGACGCCATGTTTCTGGGGGCGCTCTGGCAGGTCTACGGTGGCCCCCTGGTGCGCCGGCTGCGGGGGCGCGGCCGGTGATCCCTCGCGCCGGCCGGCCGGTGATCCTCGCCGTCTGTGACGATCCCGGGGACATGCGCAGGATCGAGCGCGAACTCCTCACACGCTACGACGCGGACTACCACGTCGTGCTCCGGGATTCCGCCGGGGCCGGGTTGGAGGCCTTGGAGCACCTCGAAGAGGCCGAGGAAGAGCTCGCCCTCGTGCTCGCGGACCAGCACCTGCGGGGGACGGACGGGGTGGGGTTTCTGACCCGCGTCGGGGAGGGTCACCCGACGGCCAAACGGTTGTTGCTGACCACCCGGACGGAGAGGAGCGGCGGGGCGGTGCTCCCGCAGGCCATAGCGCTCGGCCGGATCGACTTTTTCGAGCCGAAGCCGGGGCCGCCCCCCAACGAGACCTTTCACGAGATAGTCACGGGCCTCCTCGAAGAGTGGAGCAGGCCTCGCCGCTCCCGGACGCAACCGTCGGTCCACCTCGTCGGCGAGAGGTGGTCCCCGCGCACGCACGAGCTCAGGGACCTTTTCGGACGGTACCTGATCCCCTGCGCCTTCCTCCCCGTCGACTCGGACGAGGGCGGGGAGCTCCTCCGCGAGACGGGACAGGCTGCACAGAGCCTCCCGGTGCTCGTTATGCCCGACGGAACTGTGCTGGTCGACCCCACCAACGAGGAGGCCGCCGACGCCTACGCGGGCGCCGAGGCCCTCCCAGCGAACGGAGCTTCGATTTGATCGTGGTCGGCGGGGGCCCGCGGGGCTGGCCGCGGCGGTCTACGCGGCGTCCGAGGGGCTCTCGACCCTCGTAGTGGAGGGAGAGGCCGTGGGGGGCAGGCGGGGACCAGTTCCCTGATCCGCAACTACCTCGGCTTCGCGCGGGGCGTCAGCGGCCAGAGGCTGGCCAGGGAGGCCTTCTCCCAGGCGTCCCTCTTCGGCGCGAGTTTTAGCCTCCTGCGCAGCGCCACGGGTCTATGCCGGAAGCAAGAACGGCTGGTGGTCTCCATCTCGGACGGCACGGAAGTCTCGGGCCAGGCCGTCATCCTGGCCACGGGCGCCTCCTACCGGCGGCTAGGCGTGCCTGAGCTCGAGGCGTTGACCGGTGCCGGCGTCTTCTACGGGGCCGCGACGACGGAGGCCCCGGCGATGCGGGGTAGGGAGGTGTACGTGGTCGGCGGCGCGAACTCCGCCGGGCAGGCGGCGTTGTACCTCTCAAAGTACGCCTCGTGCGTCACCCTGCTCGTGCGCGGCGGCTCCCTGAAGAAGGGCATGTCCGACTACCTGGTAAGGGAGATAGAAGAGACCGTCAACGTCCGGGTGCGCCTGGAGTCCAGGGTTACGGGCGGGGGCGGTTCGGGGCGGCTCGAACGCCTCACCATCGGGGACGTCTCCTCAGGGTCGACGGAGACCGTGCCGGCCTCGGCCCTCTTCGTCCTCATCGGGGCCGAACCGCGGACGGGTTGGCTGCCCGCGGAGATCGAGCGCGGCGAGAAGGGCTTCGTCGCCACCGGCGGCGACCTGACGCGCGAGAGGGGGTCCCCCGGATGCTGGCCGCTGGAGCGCCCGCCCCTGCTGCTGGAGACGAGCATGCCGGGCGTGTTCGCCGCCGGCGATGTGAGGTACCGCTCGGTCAAGCGGGTGGCCTCGGCCGTCGGGGAGGGCTCCATCGCCATCCAACAGGTCCACGATTACCTTGGTCGAATCTAGCCCGCGGGTGAGGAGTTGAGACAGGTGGAAGAGAGGCCCGAACCCGAGGCCATTATCCGGGACACAGCCTCGCTTCCCGCCCGTGTCAGGACGCTCCCCAGCGACGCGCTGGTGGTCTTTCTCTCGGATACCCACATCGGCGGCGACCCGGGGCGCGACATCTTCGAGTCGCCGGAAGAGCTTACGATGCTGCTCGAAGAGCTCGCGGCCCACGACGGCCCGGTGGATCTGGTGCTGGCCGGGGACTTCTTCGACTTTCTCCAGATAGGCGAGGCGCCGAGCGGGGAGAACAGGGCTTCGGCGACGATCTCGCGCCCCGAGTACCGGGGGCTCTTCTCCGCCCTGCGAAGCTTCGCCGGTGGTGAGGACCGGCGCGTCGTGTACCTGCCGGGCAACCACGACGCCGAGGTCTGGTGGAACGGGGAGATCCGGCGCACCTTGCGCGGGGAAGGGCTGGTGGACGAGTTCGCCTTCTCCTACGCCGCCCGCTTCGAGTCCGTCCCGGACCGGCTCGTCTACTGCGAACACGGCAACCAGTTCGACCCCGCGAACACCATAAAAGACTACGGCGACCCGCTCGACACGCCTTTCGGCGACCACGTCGTAACCGACGTGGTCCGCCGGGTCGTGACGGGCGGGCGCATCACGAGGAGCTTCGATCTGCGGGAAGTCAACAAGGTCTTCCCGCTCGCTACGATTCCCGAGTGGATAGCCGGCCGCGTCTTCTACGACCTGCTCGGCCGGATGGCGACGCGCCTGTTGTTGCCGCTGCTCGCGGGGTACGCGGTGTACAGGATCCTCGCCTACCTGCTGGCGGTCTCGAGCGAAGGCTCCCTCTCCTTCTGGAAGAGCTACCGTACGCTGCCCGGGGTGCAGGTCGTGTTCGGGGAGATCGCCTGGGACGCGCTACTACTCGCCACCGTCTTCGTCCTCTTCTTCCTCGCCATCCGGAGGACGGCGGCGCGGCTCGGGTCCTCGTTCACCGCGCCGCCTGCCGAAGAACGACCCGGAGAAGTGAGGGACTCCGTGGAAAAGACCCGGACCGTCCTGTTATCTGAGGTTCATCCTCCGATGGGACGCGGTATCCGCGGGCGGGAGATAGACGTCTTCGTCTCCGGACACACCCACGTCCCCTCGCTGTCGGAACTCCGGCGCGAGAACGGGAGCGGGGCGGTGGTCGTCAACTCCGGCTGCTGGCTGAGGCAACTGCGGCCGATCCCGGCGCGCTTGGGGGGGCCGCCGGTCTTCGTCCCAAAGTTCGTGCAGACCCATGCGCGGGTCTACCTTCAAGATACCGAGGTCCGCGCGGAGCTCTGGGAGCATCCGAAACCCGCGCCCCGGCGCCTGCGGCCCGTGGAGCGGTTGGCGATCCTCGGCCGCCTGCCGGAGCAACCCGACACGGGCGCGAAGCCCCGGATCTCGGCCCGCGCAGGGCTCTCCAAAAGCCGGTAACACTCCTACCCGACAAACGGTAATCCGCGACGCGGGGTCAACCCCCGCCCGCAAACCTCCGATACCTACAAGCCGTCTATCCTCCTGAACTCCCGGTCGCAGAGGCGGTAGATGGCGTAGGCGGTGGCGCTGGGGGTTACGACCAGGAGAAACGGCACGATGAAGGTCAGCGTCGCCGCCGCCGCGACCGTCACCAGGCATATCAGCGTCGTCGGGAGCCGGCCGACGGAGAGCAGCAAAGCGTTCTTGGGCACCGCGGTCCACCTCGTCTCGTAATGGACCATGACGGGGAAGAGAAAGACGGAGGCAAAGGCGTAGAGGACTGTCGCCAGCACGAGCAGGGACCGCATTACGACCTGCGCCCCGCCGGACAACTGGTTCGCCAGGAGAAAGTCCAGAAAAAGCGCCCCTCCAAAGAGCGTCCACAGAACGCCCACCACCAGGCTCTGGACGAAGTTCTGCCTGAAACGCTGCACGAACGTCGCGAAGACACCGGTCTCTTTCCCCCTCACCCAGTCCCTGACCACGCCGAACATGGCGGCCGTGGCGGGGAAGGCCGTCACCACGGGCAAACACGCCAGCAGCCACAGCAGGTTCAGCAGGAAGAAGTCCGTGGCGGCCTGAGCCCACCTGTAGATCCTGGTGTCCAGAATGTTCATGGCCACGATTATAGCGATCAGCCGTCAGCCATCAGCTTTTTCGGCTCGGGTGGGAGCCTGGCGCTGAGATCGGCACCCATCAAGGGGCCGTGACACGCTCTCCGCCGACGCCACCGCCATCGCGCACACCAAACCAGGAGCTGACGGCTGATAGCTGACAGCGTGGCTCGCCGCAGGCTAGCCGCTAGTGTTCGATCTCGGGATCGCTCGGCATTACGCCCATGTCGCCCGTGTCCATGTCGGCCATCATGGCGGCGGCGAAGCGGCTCTCCCGGCGGCGTTCCTCTTCGGGCAGGAGGGCGGCGCAGGGGGTGCCGAAGGCGGGTTTCGCGAAGGGGAGGTGTGTGTCGCCGCGGGCGAGGATGTGGGAGCCGTTGGTCATGCCGGTCTTGTCGTCCACGGTGGATGCCGCGTGCGGGTCCGAGTCGCCGTGGTCCGCGCCCCACTGGGTGAAGGAGCGGGCGTTGCAGTAGTGGCCGACGAAGGCGCGGCGGAAACGGTCGTCGCTGAAATTCTTCTTGCTCCTGTGCAGGACGTGGCCGCCGAAAAAGACCACGTCGCCGGCCTCCACGGGCGCCAGTAGTTGCGGGTAGCGGTCCGCGATCCTGCTGAGGTCGTTGCGGGCGTCGTCGGGGTCGCTGGCGCCGCTTATCCGCTCGATGCCGATCAGGTCCTCGTCGCCGTGGCCGTAGCCCTCCTTGGGCGGATAGACGGGCTCGTGCTGGCTGCCCGAGGCCATCCACATGGCGCCGTTGATCTCGTCCGCGTCGTCGACGGCGAACCACGCGCCGCAGAGGGTGTCCGGGTGGGTCGGGATGTAGTACGAGTCCTGGTGCCAGCCCTGCCCCGGCTTGCCGGGCGGTTTGAGAAAGAGCATCGTCTGGAGCGCCAGCACGTCCGGCCCGATCAATGCTTCGAGCACGTCGAGCACCCGCGGGTGGAGCATGTACCGTTCGTGCAACTCCAGCTTCCTGTGCAGCATGTGGACCCGCAAGAAGTACTGGGCCTTCTCCTCGGGCGAAAGGTGCCCGGGCGGCGCCTCGAGCAACTGGCCCGTCGTGCCCGTGTCGGTCCCCGGGTCCCTCTCGGCCATGGTCCGCGTCTGCTCCGGCAGCCGCCCCTCCATTAAGAGCTCCGTGTGCTCCCTCAATTCCGAGACCTCCGCTCTAGAGAGGAGCCCCCGAACCACGAGGAAACCCTGCTGCCTGAACGCCTTGTACTCCTCCACGGATACCCGGTAACGGTCCTGACCCTCCGTGCCGACCCTCGACCCACTCGCCGCCGTGACCAAAACAAACTCCTTTGCTCCTCGCTCCGACCGCCGTTTCTGCGGTTCCCACCCCGAAACTATGGCAGGTCGGGCACAAAGGGGGAATGGTTCGGATTGACCGAAACATGCCCGGATTTGACCTTACCGGATCTCGGGGACGCTCCTCGAGAGCCTCGGCGTCGGGGGCGTCGCGCCGTTTTGGATGCTCTTTCGCAGGTCACTGGGGGATTGGCCGTAGGCCTCTTTGAAGCGGCGGGAGAAGTGGAAGGGGTTCGGGAACCCGCAGGCGGCGCCGACCTCGGCCACGGAGAAGTTGGTGCGGGCCAGCAGGACGGCCGCCCGGTCGAGGCGGGCCAGGCGCACGGTCTCGATGGGGGAGAGGCCGGTCGAGGACTTGAAGAGCCGGCAGAGGTGTTCGGGGCTGACGAGGGCCGCGCGGGCGAGATCCGGGAGGCTCAGGGGCGCGGAGGGGTCCGCTTCGAGACGTTCCTGGAGGTGGGCGTGGGCGCGTTCGACGGCGTCGGGGAGCGGCTCGCGGGGTACGTCGTTGCCGGCGATCTCCCCCGTCACGAAGCTCGCCAGCATGTGAGCCATCGTGGCGCGCAGCAGCAGCGGGTCGCCGCTGCCGGCCCAGGTGAGCAGGTGCCGGAAGAGGGGCCGCAGCACGTCCCCCTCGACGGGCGGCCTAACGAGCGGCCACTCTTCGGGCGGCGGCCAGGCCTCAGGCAGGGAGAGGACCTCGAAGTGGAAGAAGCCGTGGCGGGTGCGGTTGCTCTGGTCCCACCGGAAAGAGTCGGTTCCGCCGGGGCGGCAGAGGATGATCGAGCCCGGACCCGCGGGTACGATGGTTCCGTCGCGGCTGTACTCGACGTCGCCCTCGATCACCCACACGAACTCGTAGTCTCGCGTCACCCGCGGCCCGAAGGTCGCGCCCGCCGGATACGTGGCGACGCCGGTCAGTTTGGGCCGCGAAAGCTCTAATTCGCCGAACATCTCGATCAAAGGTTATCAGGCATCAGGTTTCGGGCATCGGGAAAGTCCCCCGCGGCCCATCGGGCCCCTTGTCGGACCTCGTGATGCCCCCTACTGGAGTTTCGGCAGCAGCCTGTATTCTCCCGGGGTCGTCCCGCTCACGGTCTTGAAGGCCTCGTAGAAGCGGCTGATCGAGCCGAAGCCGGCCTCGAAGGCGATGCGCGAGGCGTCGTGGTCGGTGGAGAGGAGCAGGTACTGGGCCTGACAGACGCGCAGCCGCGTCAGGTAAGCGCTCAACGTGATCCCGTAATGCTTGCGAAAGAGCGCCATCGCGTAGTTGGGGTGAAGCCCGACGTGGCGGGCCACGTCGGACAGGCGCAGCGGACCCTCGTGGTTCTCGGCCACGAAGCGGGCCATCTCGGTGACCTTGCGCACCGGGCCGGCTCCGGCGGGGACGCACCCGTCTTCGGCGGCCCCGGGCTGGGAGAGCGCGAGGCGCATCAGCCGGTTCTCGACCTCGCGGACGATCAGGCGCGTGCGGGCTTCGTCGGCGCCGGGCAACTCCTCGCTCCAGCGGCTGAGCATCGGCGGGTCCGTCCCGAGCGGATCGGCGTCGACCACCAACTCGCCGGACATCACGCGCCGGGTGAAGGCGTTCGGCAACCCGAGCCGCAGCGCCCACGCGAGCGGCACGTAGACCCAGTAAAAATCGTCGACTTGTGTCCTGTTAACGACGCTGTGCGGCGTCCCCGCCCAGAACACCGCAAGCCTCCCGGGCGGGACCCGCACCAGCGAACCAGCCAGCAGATAAGTCAGGCTCCCCCCGACGGCGTAGTTGATCTCGACCTGGTCGTGCCAGTGAAACGGCATCGTCGCCAGCGGCTCCCCGCGCCACACCCTGAACCCGGGCGTCTCCCCAAAATCCGCGACGACGCTCCCGTACCTCATCGGGATCTTAGGATACAGGAACGCGTTGCCCGATTCGCGGAAGTGTTATGGAAAGAGCACGTGTACCGTAGTCTGCTAGTAAGGGGAGAGGAGGGCGAACGGGGGCATGGGTGCTGATGAACACGTCGAGACTTCGTGCGGGCCGTCTCTCGCACCACCGCCGGTCTTCGGGGGATTTCGTAGAGAGAAGGTACTATCGGCACAAGATCCATCTGCGAATGCGTCTTCGTCCCTTCGAAGGGACGCCCAATTGATTGTTTATGCACGATAATGCTAGGATTGAATCGGATTCGACACAACCCCTGGGGAAAGGGCAAATAGCGATGGAAAGAGCGGGTGGCCGGTTTACCCGGCGCGATTTCCTGAGGTTGGGTGGCGCCGGCGTTGCCGGGGCAAGCTTGCTTGGCCTCTACGGGTGCGGGGGAGGGGGGTCTTCGGGCGCGCAGATCGACTGGGCCTCGTGGGCCAACTCCGGTGAGGCCACGCGCTTTCGCGAGTACACCGACAAGTTTATGCAGGACCACCCCGACATCCAGGTCACCTACACGCCGACGCCCATCTACGACGACTACCACCCAAAGATCCTGACCCAGCTCAACGGCGGGACCGCCCCCGACGCGTTCTACGCCGGCGACATCTGGGTCGCCCAGTTCATAAAGAACGAGACCATAAAGCCGCTCAACAAGCTCATGAACGGCCCGAACAGCGCGGCGAAACCGGAGGATTTCGCGGACGGGTTGTGGGGACCGGCGAGGCTCGACGACGGGACCATCTACGGCGTCACCGTCGACTGTAACCCGACGGTCCTCTGGTACAACAAGGGCGTTCTCGAGGAAGCCGGGATCAGCGACGATCCGCGCCAGATCTACGAGAGCGGCGAGTGGAAGTGGGACGTCCTGCTCCAGATGTCCGAGCAGGTCGCCTCCTCCGGAAACACCAACGGCCTCATGTTCGAGAACGGCATCAACTGGTTCTACTCCTGGTGCCGCCAGAACGGCGGGAAGCCGTTCGACGGCGAAACGTGTGTCTTCAACGAGGATGCGAAGTCCGTCGAGGCCTTCCAGTGGATGTACGACAACATCGAGAGCGGGGCCTTCACCTACGCCGGGAACCTGCCGACGGGGCAGACCTCGGACGCCCAGTTCAACTCGAACCGGGCCGCGTTCGTGCAGGCGGGCCGGTGGGTCTTGCCCGTCTTCAAGCAGAACACAAGCCTCGAGTACGACGTGGTTCCTTTCCCGACGAACACGGACAACGACATGGAGCCCGGGTGGGTCGCCACGGCTTACATGGTCATGAACAACCAGACCGAGAACGAGAAGGCGGCCTTCGAGTTCCTGACCAACTTCACGGGCCCGGAGGGCCAGAGCTTCAGGCTGCAGGAGTCGGGCAACGCCGTTCCCTCCGTCCTTCAGGGCGCCGACGACCTGGTGACCAAGGGGAGCGATCCCGAAGGCTCCCAGTACTTCCTCGACGTCCGCGACTCCGGCATCGTCGGTTACGCGGACCTCACCGTGCCCGGCCTCCCCGAGGACATCCAGGACCTCTTCGAGAAAGAACTCTGGCTCAAGAACGCGCCGGGCGACGTGCAGGCGACGCTCGACGGCGCGGCCCAGACCATCAACCAGAGGATCGAGGAGAACAGGAACGGATAGCCGAGGATGGTCCTTTGGGGTGGGGAGGCGCGGGTCTCCCCACGTTCCTGAACCGGCGGATCTCGAAGAAGGGGAGCGCAAGTGAGTAGCGCGGTAAAGACAACGGGCAAGCTCAGCAGGCAACGCAGGGGCGACATCGGGTGGGGGTATTTCTTTATCCTGCCGCAGCTTTTCGGGGTGCTCGTGTTCGTGCTCTACCCGCTGGGCTACGTGCTGGTGCTCAGCCTGCTCGAGTGGGACGGCCTCGGGGACAGGACGTTCGTGGGCCTCTCCAACTACGCCACCGAGCTCACGAACCCGGACTTTTTGAACGCCCTGTCAAACACCGTCTACTACACGGCCATGACGGTGCCGACGACCGTCATCCTCTCCCTGATGGCCGCGCTGGCGCTCAACAAGCTGCGGTTCAAGAACTTCTTCCGCGTGCTCTACTTCGCGCCCGTCGTCACCAGCGCCGTCTCCGCCGGCGTCGTGTGGCTGTGGGTGTACAACCCGGACTTCGGCCTCATCAACACCTACCTGCAGGTGTGGTTCGGCGTGACGGGCCCGCAGTGGATGCTCGACCCCAACTACGTCATGCCGTCCATAGCGATCATGAGCGTCTGGCTCGGCATGGGGTTCAACATAGTCATCTTCTTGGCCGGGTTGCAGGGCATCCCCGCCGTCTTCTACGAGGCGGCCAAGATAGACGGGGCGAACCGGTGGCAGATCTTCTGGAGCATCACGCTGCCGCTCCTCTCCCCGACCACGTTCTTTATCTTCGTCATCGCCATCATCAACTCTTTCCAGGTCTTCGACCAGGTCTTCATCATGACGTTCGACGGGGGGCCTGCCAACTCCGCCGTCACGATGGTCACCTACCTGCGCGACCTCGCCTTCGTGGACTTCGTCTACGGCAGGAGCTCAGCGGTCGCCGTGATCCTGTTCGCCCTGATCCTGATGTTCACCCTTCTGCAATTCAGGATCCAACGCCGCTGGGTCCACTACGACTGAGTCCGAGACGAGAGAGGAGGTAGACCGTGGCAAGCGTGACGACACCGGAAAACCTGGCAGAAGAGCGGAACTCACCGCCAGCGAGCGCCTCCGGCCCCGTGGAGACTGGGCGGGGCGCCCGCCTCGTCGGGACGGCGCTGCTGTACCTCGCCGTGACGTTGGGCTCGATCATAATGATCCTGCCCTTCGCGTGGATGCTCCTTGGCTCGGTCAAGGACCTCGGCCAGCTCTACCAGATACCGCCGAACTGGATCCCCAACCCGTTCGTGTTCCAGAACTACGTCAACGCCTGGAACTCCGTGCCGTTCTCCACCGGCTACATGAACAGCGCCATCGTGACCGTCACCGTGGTGCTGGCGAACCTGCTCACGTGCTCGATGGCCGCCTACGCGTTCGCCCGCATAGAGTTCCCTTTCCGCAAGACGCTCTTCATGCTCTTCCTGGCCACGCTTATGGTCCCAGAGCAGGTGACGATCATCCCGCTCTACATAATCATGCGCAACCTCGGCCTGATAGACACGCTCTTCTCGCTCATCATCCCCTACGCCCTGTTCAACGCCTTCGGCGTCTTCCTGCTGCGGCAGTTCATAAAAGGCCTACCGATAGACCTCGAGGAGGCGGCGATCGTGGACGGGGCGAACCGCTGGACTATCTACTGGCGGATAATCATGCCGCTGATAAGGCCAGCCCTCGCCGCGTTCGGGATCTTCACGTTCCTCTTCCAGTGGAACAACTTCTTCAGGCCGCTTATCTTCCTGAACAGCGTCGAGAACTACACGGTGCCGCTCGCCATCAACTTCTTCCGGGGCCAGTACACCACGGACTTCGCTCTGCTCATGGCCGGGTCGGCGATCTCGATAATCCCGGTCCTGATCGTGTACATCATCGGCCAGCGCCAGATTATCGAAGGCATAGCCACGACCGGCATGAAGCAGTAGCCCGACCTTCCCGGTGCGAGGCCCCGACGGCTACTACGACACGCACCTGGAGGAGCCGCTTGCCAGGGAGAACGTCTTCCGCGAGATGGAACCGGAGGACGTTCCCCCGCCAACGTTCGAAGGCGCGAAGGACCTCCTCCCCGCGCCTTTCTGGGAGGGCCACGACCGCTCGATAGCCTGCTACTGGAAGGCGTGGGAGCTGGCTTTCGGGAACCTCCGCCGGCCCGCGCCCGGTAGCGGTTTCGTCGCGAACTTCATAGACACGGCCTTTAACGACTGTCTCTTTATGTGGGACTCGGCGTTTATCCTGCTCTTCGCCCGCTACGGCTCCCGCGCCTTCGATTTCCAGCGCACGCTGGACAACCTGTACGCGAAGCAGCACCCCGACGGCTTTATCTGCCGGGAGATCGGGGTCGAGGACGGCCGCGACCGCTTCCAGCGCTTCGACCCGGCGGGCACGGGCCCGAACGTGATGCCCTGGACGGAGTGGGAACATTACGCGACGAGTGGTGACCGCGAACGCCTCGCCAGCGTTTTCCCCGTCCTGGTCGCCTACCACCGCTGGCTCAGGCGGTACCGCACCTGGCCCGACGGCACGTACTGGACGACGGGCCTCGGATCGGGCATGGACAACCAGCCCCGCTTCCCCGAGAGGGAGATCGAAGACGAACGAGGCTGGCCGGAGCGCATCCTCCACCACGCCCACCTCGTCTGGATCGACGCCTGCCTCCAACAGACGCTCTCCGCGGACTTGCTGGTGAAGATGGGCGGGGTACTGGGCCACGAAGAAGCAGTAGGAGACCTGCGCGACGAACGGGACCGGCTGACCCGCGCGGCGAACGACCGGCTCTGGAACGAGGAGACCGCCTTCTACCACGACGCCTTCCCCGACGGAACGCTCTCCGAGCTCAAAACCGTCGGCGGCTACTGGGCGCTCCTCGCCGGCGTGGTCCCCGAGGAGCGGCTGGAACGGTTCGTCGCCCACCTGGAGAGGAAGGACGAGTTCCGTCGCGCGCACCGGGTACCCTCCATCTCTGCGGATCACCCAGAGTACCGTCCCGACGGCGGATACTGGCTCGGCGGCGTGTGGCCGCCGACGAACTACATGGTTTTACGTGGCCTCGAACGTGTGGGCTGCCACGCCCTCACCCACGACATAGCCAGCAACCACCTGGACAACGTGGTCCGCGTCTTCGGTGAGACCGGCACCGTCTGGGAGAACTACGCGCCCGAGGACGCGGCGCCGGGCGAACCCGCGAGGCCCGACTTCGTCGGCTGGAGCGGCCTCGCGCCCGTCGCGGGCCTCCTCGAGTACGTCTTCGGGCTGCGGGCCGACGTTCCGAACTCCCGCCTGATCTGGGACGTCAGGCTCCTCGAAAGGCACGGCGTCCGGCGCTACCCGTTCGGCCCCCAAGCCTCCCTGAACCTCTCCTGCGCCCCCAGAACCTCTACCGCCGAAGAGCCCCGAATAGAAGCAGACTCGTCCATCCCCCTGGAGATCACGGTCAGGTGGCAAAACGAGAAGAAGACCCTGAAGCTCGGCGCAGCCCCCGGTAACCCCGAGCCACCTGCGTAGGAAGCTCGGTCGTCAGCGAATCGAGGGGCCTTACGCACCGGTCTACAGATATCAGAAGAACCTGATGCCCGAAACCTACACCCTCTGCTGCCTGTACTGGCGCGGGCTCACCCCGTAGTGCTGCCTGAACCGGCGGCTAAAGTAGTAGGGGGACTCGAAGCCGGTCTGCTCCGAGACGTCTTTGACGCTCCCGGCCGTGTGCTCGAGCAGCCGCGCCGCCTGACGCAGCCTGAGTGCAAGCACGGTGCCCATCACCGAGCCGCCTGTCTCCTCTTTGAAGAGGTGCGCGAGGCGCGAGGGGGAGAGCGCGACCGCCCGCGCGAGGGAGGGGACGTCGTGGCGCGAGGCCGGGTCCGCGGAGATCAAGGCCAGGACCCGCCGCACGCGCCCGTCCATCCCGCGCTCTCCGGCGCTATCCGCCTCCCGCACGGCGACGAGCAACACCTCTTCGAGACCGTTGAGCGCCAGCTCTTCCTGCAGCCCGCGTCCCGGGAGGGCGTCGGCGAGCAGCCCGAAGAACGCGCCCCTCACGCGCCCGCGGGACCGCGGGTCCTCCAGCCGCGAGAGGTACAGGCCCTCCCCGGCCGCCGGTAACCGCAGCCACTCCGACCACCCCATCCGAGGCTGGAAGTGGGCCCACACGAACTCCCAGTGATTGCCCTCCGGCACCGAGTAGTCCTGCGCGGCGCCGGGCTCCAGCAGGACCACGTCCCCCGGACCGGCGGAGAGGCTCGCCCCCGGCTGGCGGAAGAGACCCCGCCCGCCGAGCGTGTAAGTCAGCAGCCAGTTGCCCGAACCGCCGGGGCGGCGCACCCTGTAGCCAAACTCCTCCCGGAAGTGCCCGGCGACCAGCACTCCGGGCGGGGGATAGGGACCAGGGGCCGGCTCCGTGTCGGAATTCATAGCAGGATAGTACATCTTTGCAGCCGTTGGGACTATTCAACCCCGGAGGCTCCGACGCTAGCATTTCGGGCAACGAAGGCGGGAGAGAGGGATTCATGGAGACCAGGCAGCGTTCAGAGCCGGAGCAGGCCCGGAGCTTCCACGAGAACGGCTACCTCGTGTCGAGGGGTCTATTCGCGCCGGAAGAGGTGCGGGGGTTGTTGGACGACTTCATGCGGATGCACGCGGGAGGCCCGATCCCCGGCTGTTTCGAGCCGGCGAGCCCCGAAGAGGCAGACGGTGACGTGCTCAAGCTCTACCCGCGCATGATGCACCCGCACCGGGTAAACGAGACGGCGCTCCGTTACCTGCTCGACGACCGGATCGGTGAAGTGCTTACCGGGCTCTTCGGCGAGGAGCCGCTCGCGGCGCAGAGCATGATGTACTTCAAGCCCGCCGGCGCGAAGGGGCAGGCGCTCCACCAGGACAACTTCTACCTCAAGGTGGAGCCCGGCACCTGCATCGCCGCCTGGGTCGCCCTCGACCGAGCCGACGAGGAGAACGGTTGCCTCGAAGTCGTCCCGGGTACCCACGACATCGACCTCTTCTGCCCCGAGGAGGCCGATACCGGCGTCTCCTTCACCCGCGACTTCGTCCCCGTCCCGGAAGGTCTGGAAGCCGTGCCGGTCGTTATGGAACCGGGGGATGTGCTCTTCTTCAACGGGCAGCTCGTTCACGGCTCGCAGCCAAACAGGACGGAGGACCGTTTCCGCCGCTCCTTCATCTGCCACTACGTTGGGAGGTCTTCCGAGAGGATCTCGAAGTGGTACCGCCCGATCCTCACGATGGGCGGAGAAGAGGTGAAGCTCGGCGAGAGCGTCGGCGGCGGGCCTTGCGGGACGGAAGACGCAGGGGTGCACTAGGGGAGATCCTGGCCCATGATCGTCGGTGATGCCAGGGACGCGGCGCGGAGGTGGGTGGTCGAGGAAGCCGCCGGGCTTCCGGGCTTCCGCGGCGCCTTCCTCCACGGCTCGACCAACTGGCTGCCCGAGGGCGCGGTGCTGCCCGCGACCTCCGACGTGGACGTGATGGTGGTCCTCGAGGACCCCGAATCGAGTGCCAGGCCCGGGAAGTTCCGCTACCTGGGGGCGCTGCTAGAAGTGTCTTACCTTCCGGACGAGCAGTTCCGGTCGCCGGAGACGATCCTGGGGCTTCCCGAGTTGGCGGGGAGCTTCAGGACTCCGGGTATCATCTCGGACCCGTCGGGCCGGTTGGCCGAGCTCCAGAGGGCAGTGTCCGGGGAGTACGCCCAACGCCGGTGGGTAAGAAAGCGCTGCGAGGGCGTCCGGGGCAAGATATTCAGGCACCTTCGGTCGCTGGACGGGCGCGCTCCCTTCCACGACGGGGTAACCGCCTGGCTGTTCGCAACGGGCAACACGGCCAACGTGCTGCTCGCGGCCGGCCTGAAGAACCCGACCGTGCGGCGGAGGTACGAGGCGGTGCGGGAGCTCCTCGCGGAATACGGCCGCCCGGACTTCCACGAGTCACTACTGGATCTTCTGGGCTGCGCCCGAATGAGCCGGGAGCGGACAGGGCGTCACCTCGCCTCGCTCGCCGATGCGTTCGACGCGGCAAAGACGGTTGTGGAGACGCCCTTCTTTTTCGCCGCCGACATCAGCGACGTCGGACGCCCGGTCGCCATCGACGGGAGCCGGGAGCTGATCGAGCACGGCCTTCATCGGGAGGCCGTGTTCTGGATCGTCGCCACCTACGCGCGGTGCCAAAAAGTCCTCCACCACGACGCGCCACCGGAGACGAAGGAGGCGTTCGACCCCGGATTTCGGTGCCTGCTGGCCGACCTCGGGATAACCTCGTTTGGCGATCTCGAGCGGCGCGGCGAACGGGTCGAGGCGTTTCTCCCGCGGCTTTGGGAGGTGGCGGAAGCCATCATGGCCGACAATCGAAGCATAGAAGGGTAGGAGCATGCCTGCCAAAGAGCCTCGTTGCAAGGACTCGAAGGGAGTTCGCGCCGACCTCCCGCCACGCGCGCCGGCCCTTCGGTCGCGCGGAACTTCGCAGGGATGTAAGGTCGAACGCGGAGACGCCAGATTATGGAAGGTACCCCTGTGCCCAAGATAGCCCTCATCGGCGCCGGAAGCTCCGTCTTCACGCGCAACCTGTGCAGCGACATCCTTCTCGCCCCGGCTTTGCGGGGCTGCAAGATCTCCCTCATGGACATAGACGCCGGGAGGCTTCGCAGGTCCAGGGACCTCGTGCAGAACATCGTGGACAGCCGGAAGCTCGGCGCCACGGTGGAGGCGACGACCGACCGCCGGGAGGCCTTGCGCGGGGCTGACTACGTCGTGACGACGTTCCAGCAGGGCGGACTCGACGCCTACGCGCTCGACATCGAGATCCCGCAGCGCTACGGCGTGGAGCAGTGCGTGGGAGATACTCTGGGTCCTGGGGGTGTCTTCCGGTCTTTGAGGACCATCCCGGTGCTTCTGGACCTGTGCGACGAGATGGATGAGCTGGCTCCTGAAGCCCTGCTCCTCAACTACGTGAACCCGATGGCGGCGAACTGCTGGGCCGTCGACGTGGCCACGGGACGGCCCCACGTCGGGCTCTGCCACAGCGTTCAGGGGACGAGCGAGATGCTGGCCGGGTGGGCCGGGGCGCCCCATGAGGAGGTCAATTACCTTTGCGCCGGGATCAACCACCAGGCCTTCTTCCTGGACTTTCGGCGGGGCGGGGAGGATCTGTACCCGGAGATCCGTTCCGCCATCCGGCGCGAAGACGTCAGGGGGCGGGAGCCGGTGCGCGTCGAGCTTATGGAGCACTTCGGTTTCTTCGTCACGGAATCGAGCGGCCACGCCAGCGAGTACGCCCCGTACTTCCGCAAGAGCGCCCGGATGGTCGAGGAAGAGCTCGTGCCGCGCTTCAGAGACGAGGGCGACCACTGGTTCGATTTCGGCCGGACAGGCGGATACCTGCGCCACTGCCTCGACGTGCTCGAAGGGTCGCCGGACGCTCAGGAGCTTACTCCCACGAGACGAACGCACGAGTACGGGTCTTACATCATCGAGGCGATGGAGACGGACGGGCCGATCAAGATAAACGGCAACGTGCCGAATCGCGGCAAGATCCCGGCCCTTCCAAACGGGTGTTGCGTGGAGGTCCCCTGCCTCGTTGACGCGAACGGCGTACAACCCACGACGGTAGACTTCTACCCGACCCAACTCGCGGCCCTCAACCGGACCAACGTAAACGTGCAGGAGCTCGTAGTCGAGGCCGCCTTGACGGGGGACGAGGAGGCCGTACACCACGCGGTGATGCTGGACCCGCTGACCGCCGCGGTCTGCACCCTGCCCCGGATACGGACGATGGTAGAAGAGATGCTTGGAGCGGAGGAGCGATGGCTGCCGCAGTTTCGGAAGGTGGGAGCCTGGCGACGCTAGCCACGGGCTTTCCGCCGGGGTTGTCCCCGTGAGATGATTGCGGCCTGAACCGGCACGGGCACACGGAGAAGAGAGGAAACGTTTTGAAGATAGCTTTTATCGGTGCGGGGAGCGTGGTCTTCACAAAGAACCTGCTTACGGACACCTTCTCGTTCCCTGAACTTCGCGGGGCGACGGTCGCCCTCCACGACATAGCCCCCGAGCGCCTGGAGACCGCGGGCATGATGGCCCGGTGGACCTCTGACCGACTCGGGGCCGAAGCGAAGGTCGAGGAGCACGCGGATCGCAGGGCCGCCCTGGACGGGGCCGACTTCGTAATAAACGCCGTCCAGATCGGGATGCACGAGGCAACCCTCCTCGACTTCGATATCCCCCGCAAGTACGGCCTGAAGCAGACGATCGCCGACTCGATGGGCATAGGCGGCATTTTCCGGGGCCTCAGAACCATCCCGTTCTTGCTGGATCTGGCCCGTGACATGAGGGAGGTCTGCCCGGAGGCCCTGCTCCTGAACTACACGAACCCGATGGGCATCTTGATGGAGGCCCTCTACACGGCCCATCCCGAGGTCAAGAGCGTGGGGCTCTGCCACAGCGTGCAGGGCACGGCGCGCCAGATCTCCTCCTACATCGGCATCGACCACGAGGACCTCCTCTACGAGTGCGCCGGCATTAACCACATCGCCTGGATGACGCGCCTCGAAGCGGGCGGCGAGGACGCCTACCCGCGCCTCTTCGCCGCGATGGACGACCCCGACGTGTACAAGAAGGACAAGGTCCGCTTCGAGTTGATGCGCCGCTTCGGCTTCTTCGTCACGGAGTCGAGCGAGCACAACGCCGAGTACCTGCCCTACTTTCTCAAGGACGAAGATCTCGTCGAACGCTACGACATACCCGTGGACGAGTACGTCCGCCGCAGCGAGGAGAACCTGGTCTCTTACGCCGAGACCCGCCGCAAGCTGCTCGCCGGCGAGGAGTTCCCGCTGGAGCGCAGCGTCGAGTACGGCTCTCTCATAATCCACTCGATGACCACCGGCCAGGCCCGCGCCATCTACGGCAACGTGAAGAACACGGGCCTCATAACGAACCTCCCCGAAGGCCGCTGCGTCGAGGTCCCCGTCCTGGTCGACGACACGGGCCTGCGCCCCTGCCACGTCGGCGACCTCCCGCCCCAGTGCGCCGCGACCTGCGCCCCGCACACCGCCGTCCAGAACCTGACGGTGAGGGCCGCGCTCGAAGGCCGCCGCGACCACGTCCACCACGCCGCCATGTTGGACCGCCACGCCCCGAGCGTGCTCTCCCTGGACGAGATAGCCGCGATGGTGGACGAGCTGATAGACGCCCACGGCGACACGCTTCCGGAAGGCATCCGAACCGCGGAGGTCGGCCGCCGCAGCGCCTGATGGATTTGCACGGGTCGTACTGGTAAGAGAGACGAACGGGGGTAACGACCGTGGTGAACGCGAGACTCTCGGGCCTGGCGTCACAGGGCGTCGAGCTCGACCTTTCGCCGGCGAGCTTCGGCCCGCTCCGGGATTCGACGGACGTTCGCGGCGACGCCGAAGCCCTGCGGGGGCGCATGGCCCTGGACGGCTACCTCTACCTGCCCGGCCTCTTGGACCGGGCCCTGGTCCTCGAGGCGCGAAAGAGCGTAACCGACAGGCTCGCAAAGGAGGGCCTGACCGACCCGGACCGTCCCCCCGGCGACGCCGTGGCCCGGCCCGATTCGGGGCTCAGGTTCAAGCCCGACCTCGCCCACGACAACGAACCACTGCACCGCCTACTCTACTCCGGCCGCATGATGGAGTTCTTCGGACGTTTCCTCGGCGGGCCCGTGCGACACTACGACTTTACCTGGATGCGGGCCGTAGCCCCGGGCCTCGGGACGCACCCGCACGGGGACGTGGTGTTCATGGGACGCGGCACCCATGACCTCTACACGGCCTGGACCCCGCTCGGCGACGTGGACTACGTTCTCGGCGGCCTCATGGTCCTCGAAGGCTCCCACCGCCTCCAAAGCCTCCGCGAAGGCTACCTCACGCGCGACGTCGATACCTACTGCCAGAACGTCGAGGGCGAGGAGGAGCACGCAAGACACAACTCGAACCTCTACGGGTGGCGGTGGGACGGCAGGATCTCCTCCGACCCGGCCGACCTGCGTGAGCGACTCGGGGGACGCTGGCTCACGGCCGAGTACCGCGCCGGCGACCTCCTCGTCTTCAGCGCCTACACCATCCACGCCAGCCTCGACAACCGCTCCGACCGCATCCGGCTCTCCTCCGACTCCCGCTACCAACTCGCCTCCGAGCCTATAGACGAGCGCTGGATCGGCGAAGCCCCGGTAGGCCACGGACCCGCCGGCAAACGCGGACGGATATGTTGATTAGCTTGTCAGCCAGTCAGCCTAAACGAGAAGCTGACAGGCTGAGAGCGAGGCCCGCGGAGCGGGCTGAAGCGCGCTGAGAGCGGAGGCGTAGCGTGCGCGCCGCCTTCGGCGGCGCCCGCTTGACACGCGGAAAAATTGGTACGACAATGCTTGGTAGGGAACGGTTTGTGAGGATCGGTGTTTGAGGGGAGAGGAAACGGGGTGGGGCGTTCTGTCCGCGGGCCTGTGGCGGCGTACCGGTTACGCCTGTTCGGGGTTCGTGTTCGTTAGTCGTTCGGCGCGTTTCCGACGGGAATCCGGGCACCGGGTTTCGGAAGGAGTTGGAGTGAACGGAGAGCTTCGGCGCAGGGGTCTGACGCGGGGGGATTTCTTGAGGCTGGGCGGGGGCGCCGTGATGGGTGCTTCCGTGCTTGGGGGGCTTGCCGGGTGCGGCGGCGGTTCGTCTGGTGGGAAGACGGAGCTGACGTTGTGGGCTTGGCTGCCGGACTTTCAGGAGCAGGTAGACATGTTCGAGAAGGCCCACCCGAACATAAAGGTCAAGCTGGTCAACGCCGGGCAGGGCGCCGACGAGTACCAGAAATTAAGGACGGCGTTGAAGGCCGGTTCCGGCGCCCCCGACGTGGTCCACATGGAGTTCCAGTTCGTGCCGACGTTTCGGCAGATCGAGGGCCTCGCCGACATCTCCGAGTACGGGGCAAACGACCTCAAGGGGGACTACGCCGAGTGGACGTGGGAGCAAGTATCGGATGGCGACGCCGTCTTCGCGATGCCGTGGGACAGCGGGCCGATGGGGCTCCTCTACCGCAAGGACGTCTTCGACGAGTTCGGGCTCCGGGTGCCGGAGACCTGGGAGCAGTTCGCGCAGCAGGCCGAGAAGCTCAAGCAGGCAAGCCCCGAAACCTTCCTCGCGGACTTCACGCCTGAGGATGGGGGTTGGATCACGGGCCTCATGTGGCAGGCCGGCGCGCGTCCGTTCAGCGTAGATGGCACCACGGTGTCGATAGACCTCGACAGTCCCGAGTTCCGGCGGCTCTCTGAGTTCTGGGGCGACCTGGTGGAGCGGGACCTGATCGCGACGAAGCCGGGCTTCACGAACGACTGGTACAGGTCCTTCGCGAAGGGCACCTACGCGACCTGGCCCACCGCGGCCTGGGGCCCGGTCTTCCTGGAAGGCGTGGCCGGGGAATCCAAGGGCAAGTGGCGGGCCGCGCCGCTCCCGCAGTGGGAGTCCGGGGCGCAGGCCTCCTCCAACTGGGGCGGCTCCACGCTGGCCGTCACCACCCAGAGCGAGTACCCGGAAGAGGCGGCCACGCTCGCCAAGTGGCTAACCAACGCCCCGGAGCCGACGAAGCTCTACACGACCAAGCAGTTCCTATTCCCGGTGCTCAACGAGCTGCTCGAGAGCCCGGACTTCAAGAACCTCAAGAACGACTTCTACGGCGGCCAGGCCGTCAACTCCGTCTTCGTCGAGGCCTCGAACAGGGTCGACACCGGATTCGAGTTCAGCCCCTTCCAGGACTACGTCTACACGCAGATGGGCGAGCAGTTCGGCGACGCGGCCGGCGGCAGCGTCGAGTTCGCGGACGTGCCGGCCAACCTCCAGGAGAAAGTCTCCGGCTTCGCCAAGCAGCAGGGCTTCAAAGTCCAATAAAAGGAGCCGGTCGGTGGTGTCCCCGAGGGCGGGAGGTAGGGGTTGACGGTCCAGACTGGGGAGGGGCGGCCCTCCCCCGAGCCGAAACGTCCAGGCGTGGCGGCGCGGGAGAGGCGCAGGCGGCAGTTGATCATCCCCTACCTCTTCCTCTTGCCGTTCCTGGTGCTGTTCTTGTTGTTCCTCGTCTTGCCGCTCGGGTACGCGCTTGGGATCAGCGTCTTCGCGGACAGGCTCGTCGGGGGGACCGTGTTCGTGGGCGCCGAGAACTACGTCAGGGCTTTCACCGACCCGGCTTTTCTGGGGGGCGTGAGGCGGCTTCTGGTATACGGGGTCTTCCAGGTGCCGATCATGCTCGGGTTCGCCCTCGTCCTGGCGCTCGTGCTGGACAGCGGCGTGACTTGGTTTCGGACGCTCTTCCGGCTAGGGTTTTTTCTTCCGTACGCGGTGCCTAGCGTGGTGGCCGCGCTCATCTGGGGGTATCTGTACGGGCAGGACTTCGGGCCGTTCGCCCAGCTAGCGGGTTATCTGGGTCTTCCCGCGCCGGACTTTCTCTCGGAGAACTGGATCTTGCCTTCCATAGCCAACATCGTGACCTGGGAGTTCACGGGGTACAACATGATCATCCTCTACGCCGCGCTCCAGGCGGTGCCGGGGGAGCTCAGGGACGCCGGGGCCGTGGACGGGGCCAAAGGGTGGCAGATCGCGCTGTACATCAAGATCCCCCTGATCCTGCCCGCCCTTTTCCTGACGGTGGTCTTCTCGATCATCGGCACGTTGCAGCTCTTTAACGAGCCCCAGCTCTTGCAGCCGCTGGCGCCCGGCGCCATCGGGCAGGCCTTCTCCCCGAACCTCTACGCCTACTCGCTCGCGTTCACCAACCAGCAGTACGAGTACTCAGCGGCTATCTCGTTCGCCCTCGGAGCCGTCGTTGTCGTCTGCTCTTACGTCTTCATGCTCGTGACCAACAGGGGGGAGGCGCGCGGCTGATGGCCCCGACCACGAACAAGGGGGGCGGGCCCGGGGCCGGGCTCTCCACCCGCGTCATCACGACCGCCCTGCTCGGCGTCTTCCTGGTCTACTCGCTGCTCCCGCTCTTCTACCTAGTGGTCTCGGCCACGAAGGACAACGACGAGCTGTTCACGTCCTTCGGCCTCTGGTTCTCCTCCTTCGACCTGCCGGCCAACCTGCGCGAGACCTTCACCCGCGACGACGGCGTCTACTTGAACTGGCTCTGGAACACCGCCTACTACTCCGTTACCAGCGCGGTCGGGGCGGCCTTCATCTCGACCATAGCGGGCTACGCCTTCGCCAAGTACCGGTTTCCGGGGCGCATACCGCTCTTCGCCGTCATCCTGGGCTCCATCATGATCCCGCAGACAGCGCTCGTGATACCCACCTACTTGCTGCTGAGCAAGATCGGGCTCATCGACACCCCGCTCGCCGTGATCCTGCCCTCCCTCGTCTCGCCTTTCGGCGTCTACCTGATGCGGGTCTACGCGGAACAGTCCGTTCCCGACGACCTCCTGAACGCGGCCAGGGTAGACGGCGCCGGAGAACTTCGCATCTTCTGGAGCGTCGCCCTTCGCGTGCTCATGCCCGGCTTCGTGACGGTGCTGCTTCTCTCCTTCGTGGCGACGTGGAACAACTACTTCCTGCCCCTGGTCGTCCTGAGCACGCCGGAGCTGTACCCGCTAACCGTCGGCCTCGCCTCGTGGAACTCCATAGCGAGCGCCGGCGGCGGCGCCCAACCGCTCTTCCCGCTCGTCATCACGGGGGCGCTGGTCTCCATCCTGCCCATCGTCGTCTCCTTCCTGTTTTTGCAACGGTTCTGGCAGGGCGGCCTCACCTTCGGCGCCCTGAAGGACTGAGGACGGGGACCACCTGCACGCCGAACACAGAGGAGGCACGCCCTTGATCTCCCCGAAAGTCCCGCACGTCATCTACGGCGGCGACTACAACCCCGAGCAGTGGCCGGAAGAAGTCTGGCGCGAAGACGTCCGCCTGATGCGCGAGGCGAACGTCAACCTGGTCTCCGTCGGCATCTTCTCCTGGGCGAAGTTGGAGCCGCGCCCCGGCGAGCACGACTTCGGCTGGCTGGACCGGATCCTCGACCTGTTGCACGACAACGGCATCATGGCGAACCTCGCGACGGCGACCGCCTCCCCGCCGCCCTGGCTCAGCGTACTCCACCCCGAGAGCCTGCCCGTCACGGAGGACGGGACGATCCTCTATCCCGGCGCCCGCCAGCACTACTGCCCGAGCAGCGCCGCCTACAAAGAGCGTGCCGCGGACCTGGTCGGGCGCATGGCCGGGCGCTACGGGGACCACCCGGCGCTAGCGATGTGGCACGTCAACAACGAGTACGGTTGCCACGTTGCCGAGTGCTACTGTGACGCCTCCGCCGTTCACTTCCGCGGCTGGCTGCGGGACCGCTACGGCGACCTCGAAACGCTCAACGAGGCGTGGGGGACGGCGTTCTGGAGCCAGGGCTACGGCGACTGGGGCGAGATACTGCCCCCGCGGAGCGCCCCTACCTTCGCCAACCCTACCCAGCAGTTGGACTTCCGCCGCTTCTCCTCCGACGCCCTGCTGGAGCTGTACGAGATGGAGAAAGGGATACTCAGGGGAGCAACGCCCGACGTTCCCATCACCACGAACTTCATGGGTTTCTTCAAGCCCGTCGACTACTGGAAGTGGGCCGCGCGCGAGGACGTGGTCTCCGACGACTCCTACCCCGACCCCGCCGACCCCGAGGCCCACGTTCGGGCGGCCGCGAGCCGCGACCTGATGAGGTCTCTCGGCGGGGGAGATCCCTGGGTCCTCATGGAACAGACCACGGTCAGGGTGAACTGGCGCCGGCGCAACGCCCCCAAGAGGCCGGGCCAGATGCGCCTGTGGAGCCTGCAGTCCGTGGCCCGCGGCGCCGAGGGGATCATGTTCTTCCAGTGGCGCCAGTCTAAGGCCGGGGCCGAGAAGTTCCACAGCGCCATGGTCCCGCACGTCGAGCCCAAAGAATCGCGCAGTTGGCACGAGGTGAAGAGGCTTGGCGAGGACCTCACGAAGCTCGACTCGTTGCTCGGGGCGAGGGGCGAAGCCAGGGTCGCCATCCTGCTCGACTGGAACAACTGGTGGGCGCTGGAGCTCGACTCGAAACCGTCGATGGACGTGCGGATGGTCGCGGGATCCCACTCACCGGACAGACCTCCGTATGACGCGATCTACTCGTTCTACAAGCCCCTCTTCGAGGCGAACGTGCCCGTGGACTTCGCCCATCCCGAAGCCGACCTCTCGTCCTACGGGCTCGTCATCGCCCCGAACCTGTACCTGGTAACGGACGAGGCGGCCGAGAACATCAAAGGCTTCGTGCGGGAGGGCGGCACGCTGCTCATGAACTTCTTCTCCGGCATCTCCGACGAAAACGACCACGTCAGGCTGGGCGGCTACCCGGCGCCGTTCAGGGAGCTTCTTGGCCTGCGCGTCGAGGACTTCGTACCGATGTCAGAGGGGGAGGAGAACAGGATCGTCGCCGGGGACGGGGCCGGTTACCCCTGCGACACCTGGGCCGACCTGATCCACCCCGAAGGGGCGGAGACCCTGGCCCGATTCGCCAGCGGTTTTTACGCGGACTGCACTGCCGTGACGCGCAACGCCTTCGGGAACGGCCTTGCCTACTATCTCGGAGCTCGCCCCTCCGGTGACTACACGGACCAACTCTTGAGGCGGCTCTGCCGGGAGGCCGGTATAGAGGTCAACGCCGACGCCCCGCCTGGCGTCGAGGTCGTGCGCCGGTGGACCGGGGACGCCTCGTTCCTGTTCGTCTTGAACCACAACGAGGAAGCCGTCGAGGTCGGGCTGAGAGGTCCGGCCAAGGATCTCCTCACCGGCTCCGAACACGAGCGCTCGCTCCCCCTAGAACCCTTCGGCGCGGCGGTGCTGCTGGAGGGTTGACGGCGCCGGTCCGGCCACCGGGCCACGGTCCGTATCGCCCGTCAGGGGCGAGGTGGGGCCGAGGACTCGCGCACGATCAGGGAGGTCGCGAGCTCGACGCGGGCGCTTTCGAGCTTCTCCCCGGCTATGACCCTGAGCAGCATCCTGGTCGCGAGCGCGCCCATCTCGCGCACGGGCTGGCGGACGGTGGTCAGGGCTGGCGTCAGGAGGCGGGCGAAGGGCAGGTCGTCGAACCCGACGACGCTCACGTCGTCCGGGGCGCGCAGGCCCGCCTCGTACAGCGCCCGGTAGACGCCCATCGCCTGCAGGTCGTTGCCGGTGAAGATGGCGGTCGGCGGATCAGGCAAACGGAGCAACTCGCGCGTCGCCCCATGACCGGTCTCGGCCACGAACCCGCCAGGCTTTTCGAGGAGCGGTTCGGGCTGGATGCCGGCCTCCTGCAAGGCCGTGCGGTATCCGGCGGCCCTCTCCCGCGTGGACTTGAAGGCCGGGCCTGAGATCATGGCGATGCGCCGGTGCCCGAGGGAGAGCAGGTGCTCCGTCGCCGCGAAGCCGCCGGCGAAATTCGTAGCCCCCACGGAAGGCACGTCCGGCGGGCTCTCCCCCCGGTCGTCCACGAGCGCAACGGGGACGCCGTGGCGCCGCAACTCCCCCAGGTGGGCGAAGTGCTCGTCGGGGAGGACCAGGATCGCGCCGTCCGTCCCGTGCTCGACCACCCGCGCCAACCAGCGCCGGTGACGCCTCGCCTCGTCGTGCGTCGCCGTCAGGACCATCGAGAGCCCGGCCCGCTCCAACGTCTCCTCGACGCCGCGGATGATCTCCGAGAAGTACGCGTTGTCTATCTCCTTGACGACCAGGTTGACCGAACCAGCCCGCCCCGCGCTCAACGCCCGCGCGGCGCTGTGCCTGACGTACCCGCGCTCGGCGATCACGCGCTCCACCCGCTCCCGCGTCGCCGCGGCCACCCCGGGCTGCCCGTTCATCACCTTCGAGACCGTCGGCTTGGAGACGCCCGCGAGCGCCGCGATCTCGGCCATCCTCGTCTTGCCGTTGGCCGTACGCCGTCCCGACATGCCAGCCTTTCAAAACCGGTTTCGCAACTATTGCCATAATGATACGACGACTGCCTCCTGTCAACAGGGGTACCCGCTTGACGGATTGTTCCGAAATGTGCTACCGTGCCAGAGGGATGAGGAAACCGGTTTCGGCGGGTGGGCCGGGGCTGTAGGGAAATCGAGGAGGAGAGCGTATGGCGAGAGGTCTGTCGCGGCGCGACTTTTTGCGCGCCGGAGGGGGTGCCTTGCTTGGCGCTTCCGCGTTGGGGATCGCCGGGTGCGGTGGTGGGGGGCAGGGTGGTTCGGGGGAAACACTCTCGAGTTCTGGGCTTTCGATGAGGGGCGGGCCAACCTGGCGCGGGCTGCGATAGAGACCGACGCGTGGAAAGGGGCCCACGGGAAGATGAAGGTCAACTTCAGGATCTTCCCCTACGAGCAGATGCACGACAAGCTTCTGACCTCGCTCGTCTCCGGCAAGGGGGCGCCTGATGTGGCGGACGTCGAGATCTCGCGCTTCTCCAACTTCATAAAGGGCGACGAGCTGCCCTTCATCGACCTGAGCGACAGGATCGGGGACGATATAAACGACGTCTACAAGCCGGCGGCGACCGACCCGTGGACGTGGCAGGGCAAGATCTACGGCGTCGGCAACGAGCTCAACACCTGCGTCCTCGCCTACCGCAGGGACCTTATGGAGGACGCCGGCATAAGCACGCCCTTCGAGACGTGGGACGACGTCGTGGCCGCGGGAGAGGAGATCTCCAACAACGACCGAAAGATGTTCGCCCTGCACGACCTCGCCTTCGGGGACCACTACATGCTCTCACAGAGCGCCGGCACCGCGTACTTCGATGATGAGGGCAACTACATCGGGGACAACGACCGGAGCGTCGAGGCCATGCAGTTCCTCCGCGACATGGTCCACGACACCGGCATCGCCGGGATCGCGCCAGCCGTCGCCAGCGACAACTGGTACCCGCCGCAGTACCGGGCGGCCTTCCGGGCCGAGAAGTTCGTGGCGCTCTTCGGGCCGCCGTGGCACCTGAGCTTCCTGCTCACGGACGTCCCCGACCAGTCCGGCGACTGGACCGTTCAGGAACTGCCGTCCGGGCTCGGGGAGGGCCTGCCCACGGCCAACTTTGGCGGCACCGGCCAGTGCGTCACCACGCAGAGCCAGAACCCCGACGCCGCCTACGACCTCGTCCGCATCGCCAACCTCACCACCGAGGGCGTCGTGGCGGACTTCAAGGCCCGCACCGCCTACCCGGCCTACAAGCCAGCCTACGAGGACCCGGCCCTGCAGAAGCCGACGGAGTACTTCGGGGGGCAGAAGCTCGGCCAGGTCTACTCGGATCTCGCGCCGGGACTGCCGCCGTTCAACCAGTCGACCGTCTGGGGGCAGGCCACGGAGGCGCTCAACAGGGAGGTCATCACCCCTGTCATGCAGGACAAGAAGGACGCCCAAACCGCGCTCACGGACCTGCGTGCGACCGTGGAGGGTATGAAGCAGGGGTGAGGCGTTTCAGGGCGGGGCCAGACCCCGCCATTTCGTCCGGGAGGAGGCGAGGGTGGAGACCCGATCCGGGGAGAACCTGGCGACGGAGCGACAGGGGGGAACGGCGCCCAAGCCCCGCAGGGGGCGGCCCGGGGGCAGGGGGGGAATGGCCCCGTACCTGTTCGTGCTGCCCTTCTTCCTGATCTACGCGGTATTCCTGATCTACCCCGTCCTCGCCGCGTTCCGCCTGAGCTTCTACGAGTCGTCCGGCTTCGGCGGCGACACGTTCGCGGGTCTCGCCAACTACACCAGGTTGTTGCGGGACCCGCGCTACCTTGAGGCGCTCAGGAACACGACGCTCTACGCGCTTGCGAGCGTCTTTATCCTGAGCCCGCTGGCGTTGCTCGTCGCGATCTCGATCCGGTCCTTCGTGGTGCCGACGGCGACCTTCAAGAGCTTCTACCGCGTCGTCTTCTTCCTGCCGTTCATCACCTCTTTCGTGGTGATCGCGCTGATGTTCAACCTGGTCTTCAACAACGAGTTCGGGTTGCTCAACAACGCGCTCTCGTCGCTCGGGCTGCCGACGCTCGACTGGCTGCGCAACGAGCGGGTGGCGCTGCCGGCGATCATCCTCGTCGGTATCTGGACTTACCTCGGGATCAACGCGCTCTACTTTCTGGCCGGGTTGCAGAACGTGCCGGTGGAGGTCATCGAGGCGGCGGCGGTGGACGGGGCCGGACGCCTGCAGACCTTCTGGAGGGTGACGTTGCCGCTGCTGCGGCCGGTCATCCTCTTCGTGGTGGTCCAGGCGACCATCTTTTCGTACCAGATCTTCGAGATACCGTTCCTGCTCACCGGCGGCGGGCCGTCGGACTCGACGCTGACGCTCGCGATCTACCTGTACGAGGTCGGTTTCAGGCAGTTCGACCGGGGCTACGCGGCGGCCATCGGGTACTCGATGGCGATCATCGCGATAGTCCTGGCCGCGGTCCAGCTCCTCGCGGCCCGCAGGTTCGACAGGTAAGGGGGAGGGGAGATGGTCGGCAACAGGGCGCAGACGCGGATCTTGCAGGTGGCGGTGAACGGGGTGCTGCTCTTCGCGGTCTTCCTATTGATCATGCCCTACCTGTACATGATAAGCGCCTCCTTCAAGGAGGGGAACGAGATCTTCTCGATCCCGATCGAGGTCCTGCCCCAGGGGCTTCACCTCGGGAACTACCGGATCCTTTTTGAGGAGACGAACTTCCCGCGCTGGTTCCTGAACAGCGTCTTCGTCGGCCTCTCGCGCATGGCTATCGCCGTGATCGTCTCCGTAATGGCCGGCTACGCCTTCGCCAAGTTCGAGTTCCGGTTCAAGAACCTCCTGTTCGTCTTCGTGCTCGCGACGCTTACCCTCCCGATCTACGTCCTCATAGTCCCGCTCTACGACATGATGGTCACGCTCGGCTGGACGGACCGGTACGTCGCCCTGATCCTGCCGTTCGCGGCCCAGGCTATCGGCGTATTCCTGGCGCGGCAGTACCTCCTCTCGATCCCGGACGAGATCCTGGACGCAGCCCGCGTCGATGGGGCGACTGAGTGGGGCGTCTTCTGGCGCGTGGTCCTGCCCCTCTCCACGCCCGTCATGGCCGTGCTGGGCATCCTCTTCTTCACGACCGCCTGGAACGACTTTATCTGGCCGCTGGTCGTGATGACCGAGGACAACAAGTTCCCGGTCGCCCTGGGGCTTCCGACCCTGCTCGGCCCCTACAGCCAGGAGTACGGCGCGGTCATGGCCGGGGCTTTCCTGAGCACGCTCCCGATCATCATCGTCTTCCTTATCGCCCAACGCCGGTTCATCGAAGCCCTCACCGCCGGGGCCGTGAAGGGTTAGTATCTTGATCGACGGCCGACGATGGGGGAGAGGGTGGACGAGAACGCGGTTGGGGCGTACTGGCGGGAATATCTGGAGACGCTGCCGCCCGGCTCGCCCGTGCGGGAGGAGCGGTACGAGGCCGAACCGTTCGGGGACGGGCCGGAGTTGGCCGACGAGCTGGGGGCCCTGATCCTGGCCGGCAAGAAGACCGCCACGTGTTCGGCGCTCTGGGAGTGGGAGGCCGAGGGCGAGACGCCCGTCCGACCCGGCGAAAAGTCCGTGGTGCTCGACGGCGGGGGCAACCCTCTCTGCATCATAGAGACGACGGAAGTCGCGATCCGTCGCTTCGACGAGGTCGATGGGCGGTTCGCCCGCGAAGAAGGAGAAGGCGACCTCTCGTTGGAGTACTGGCGCGGGGCGCACCGGCGCTTCTTTGGTCGAACGCTCCCGACGATTGGACGCACGTTCGCCGAAGACATGCCGCTCGTGTGCGAGCGGTTTCGCGTTATCTACAAGTAGAGTCGACGCTATCGATCGGAGGAGAGATGGATTTCCCGGAAGGTTTCCTGTGGGGCACGGCGACCGCCTCGTACCAGATAGAGGGCGCCGTACACGAGGACGGCCGCGGCACCTCCATCTGGGACACGTTCTCCCACACGCCGGGCAAGACATACCACGGCGACACGGGCGATATAGCCTGCGACCACTACCACCGCCTGGAACAGGACCTCGACCTCATGGCCGACCTCGGACTACGGGCCTACCGCTTCTCCGTGGCCTGGCCCCGTATCCAGCCGGACGGGGTTGGCGCGGCCAACCAGAAGGGCCTGGACTTCTACCGGCGGTTGGTCGACGGGTTGAGGCGGAGGGACATCGAGCCGATGCTTACGCTCTATCACTGGGATTTGCCGCAGGCTCTGGAGGACCGGGGCGGCTGGACGAGCCGGGAGACGAGCGAGCGGTTCGCCGAATACACCGGGATCGTCTACGAGGCGCTCTCCGACACTGTCTCGTACTGGATCACCCTGAACGAGCCCTGGGTCGCCGCGTGGCTCGGCTACGGCCTCGGGCTCCACGCCCCGGGCAAGAAAGACGTGGGCGACGCCCTCTCCGCGACGCACCACCTGCTCCTCGGCCACGGCCTCGCGCTGGAGAGGATGCGCGAGATGGGAAACCCCGGCGACGACAACCGCCTCGGCGTTACCCTCAGCCTCTCTCCCGTGCGGCCAGCGACCGAAGATCCCGCGGACGTCGAGGCCGCGCGCAGGGTCGACCTGAACGCGAACCGCCTGTACCTGGACCCCCTGTTCCGCGGCTCCTACCCGGAGGACGCCGAAGACTACCGCGAGGCGGGCGGCTTCGGTTTCGTGCGGGATGGGGACCTGGAGAAGATCTCGGCCCCCGTTGACTTTCTGGGCGTCAACTACTACATGCGCCACACCGTCGTCGACCCCGGCACGAAGACCGACCTCCAGCCGGCGATGAACTTCCGCGACCTGAACGCCGTAACCGTCATCCCGGCGGGGGTCGAGACCACCGCGATGGGCTGGCCGGCCGAGGCAGACGGCCTGACCGACCTCCTCGTCCGGCTGCACGAGGAGTACACGCAAATCCCCCTCTACGTCACGGAGAACGGCCGCGCCGTCCACGATTACGTGGACCCGGGGGGGGAGGTGAAGGACGAGGAGCGCGTCTCCTACCTCGACGCCCACTTCCGGGCCGCGCGCGAGGCGATGGATCTTGGCGTGGACCTGCGGGGATACATGGTCTGGTCTTTTTTGGACAACTTCGAGTGGGGCGAGGGGTACTCGATGCGTTTCGGCCTCGTCTTCGTGGATTACGGTACCCAGAAGCGCATTCCGAAGGCGAGCGCCCGCTGGTACTCGGGGGTCATCCGGCGTAACGGGCTGGGGGATCCGTCCCGTTGAGACTGCTCCTCGTACGGCACGGGGAGACCGAGGGCAACGTGAGCCGGAGGCTCCAGGGGGCCGAGGACCCGCTCACGGAACGCGGGCGGCGGCAGGCGCGGGAGCTCGCGGCTCACCTCTCGGACAGAAGCGACGTCTCGGCGCTGTACGCGAGCCCGTACCGGCGGGCCTTCGACACGGCGCGGGCCATCGGCGACGCTCTAGGCTTCCAGCCCGAGCCGCGCCCCGCGCTCGCGGAGTTGGACGTCGGCCGGGCCGCCGGGTACCGCTTCGAGGCCTGGGTCGAGGAGTTCCCGGAGGAGGCGGAGCGGTTCAGGCAAGAGGGCGTCGACTACGCCTGGCCCGGCGGGGAGAGCGGGCGGGACCTGTCGGCGCGCGCCGAGAGGGAGATGGACCGCATCTTGAGATCTCACAGGCATAAGTCGGGTGCCGTCTTGCTCGTGTCGCACGGGGGGACGCTCGCCTGGATCATCGCGCACCTCCTCAAGGAGCCAGATGGGGAGTGGCCCCACGACTACACCAGGCTCGATAACTGCTCCATCACGGAGGCCGCAATAGCCCCGAACGGGGACGGACCCACGAAGTTCCTCTACACCAACGAAGTCGGACACCTCTCGGCAGACCCCGACGAGGAGGCCGCGACGGGCGGAGATCCCGTAGAGTAAGAAAGCCCAAACGATCGATATCTAGGAGAGTACTTTGAACTACCGCAACCTTGGAGAGACGGGAATGCGCGTGTCCGAGATCAGCCTCGGCACCTGGGCCTTCGGCGGCGACTGGGGCTCCGTCAGCGAAGACGACGCCTACGCGGCCCTGAACCGCGCTGTTGACCTCGGCGTCAATTTCCTCGACACCGCCGACGTCTACGGCGACGGCCGCAGCGAGAGGCTGATCGGGAGGCTGCTCAAGGACCGGACGAACGATGAGATCTTCGTCGCCACCAAAGCCGGCCGACGCCTCGACCCCCACACCGCAGAGGGGTACAACGCCGAGAACCTCACGGCTTTCGTCGAGCGTAGCCTGAACAACCTCGGGGTCGAAGCGCTCGACCTGCTCCAGCTCCACTGCCCGCCGACGGAGGCGTACCGCCAGGACGAGACTTTTGGGGCTCTGGATGAGTTGCAAGAGGCCGGCAAGATCAAAAACCACGGCGTGAGCGTGGAGAAGGTCGAAGAGGCCAGGATGGCGCTGGAGTACCCCAGCGTAAAGACCGTCCAGATCATATTCAACGTCTTCCGCCAGAAGCCGGCCGAGGAGTTCTTACCGTTGGCCGAAGAGCGCGACGTCGGCATCCTCGCCCGCGTCCCTCTCGCCAGCGGCCTGCTCTCGGGCAAGATGAGCGCCGACCGCCGGTTCGACGAGGGCGACCACAGAAATTTCAACCGCAACGGGGAGGCCTTCGACAAGGGCGAGACCTTCTCCGGCGTCGACTTCGAGACGGGGTTGCGGGCTGCGGAGGAACTCAAGGAGTTGGTTCCCGATGGCGCCACGCTGGCGCAGTTCGCTCTGCGTTGGATCTTGATGCACCCGGCGGTCTCGTGCGCCATCCCGGGCGGCAAGAACCCCTCGCAGGTCGAGGACAACGTCGCCGCGGCGGAGATGGCGCCGCTCTCCGACGAGGTGATGAAACGCGCGCGCGAGATCTACGACGCCTCGGTCAGGCCCCAGGTCCACCACCTCTGGTAGCGAGAAGGCATTGAGTTGTTGAGGTATTGAGGGGGGCGACTCCGAAACCCGGCCCGCGCCGCGCCCCTAAGAACCTAAGAACCTGACAACCTATAGCGATTCGCAGAAAGACCGGGCCGGTGGATAGGTTCTGCTAGCGGGTTGCGTAAGGACTGAACCCTGGTGTTGGTAAGGTTTTTAGGTTTTGAGGCATAGAGGTCTTGAGGGGTGCGCCACGAGGCCGCGGGCAGGCCCCGACCCTCCACCCCTCGGAACCCGAAAGCCAAAAACCCGTAAGCCTATTCCCAACGGGCTCGATGATTCTGCAAACCGCTGTGAGGCTTTCGGGTTTTCGTGCGTGCTTCGCGGGGTCGGGCGCCGGCTTCCCGCCCCTCAAAACCTCAGAACCTCGCCGGCATCGAGGACCAGTCGTTCTGCAAGCCGCCGCGAAAGTCTCAAAGCTTCAGACCCTCCCGATCCGAGTAGCCTCTAACACATAAGTTCCCCCCAGGCTGGATGAGAATGGGCCAACCTCTCGCAGTCGAACGGAAGGGAACTCGCTTGTCTATGGCGCGCAGGAGTAGGACGTTGGCCCGGGGCGGCATGAACCGCAGGGAGTTCTTGAGGCTCGGTGGCGCGGGCCTGGCCGGAACGGCCCTGCTCGGGAGCGGGGCGCTGGCCGGGTGCGGCGGGTCGTCCGGGGGCGGGGGACTCACGGTCGCCTCGTGGGACATAGCGAGCGACGCCTTGAGGAACACGATCCCGCTCTTCAAGAAGAAGCGACCCGGCACGGACGTGTCCATGCAGTCGATCACCATCGACTACCAGCAGCTCGTCCCGCGCCTGCAGGCCGGCAGCGGGGCGCCCGACGTCTTCTCCCTGGCCCAGCAGGACTTCCAGAACTTCCTGATGCGTTTCCCCGGCGAGTTCGTCGACGTTACCGACAGGATGGAGAAGTACGCCAGCCAGTTCGCCGAGGCCCCCCTCTCCCACGCCCGCAAGGACGGCAAGTACTTCGGCGTGCCGTGGGACATGGGCCCGGTCGGCCTCTGGTACCGCAAGGACCTCTTCGAGAGGGCCGGCATCGTGCCTGAAGACGTGTCTACCTACGACGGCTTTATCCAGGCCGGCAAGGAACTGGAGCAGAAGGTCGGCGGGGGGACGAAGATGACGGCGTTCGACGCGTCCGGCGGCGGCACGAACCCTTCCCACTACCACATCCTGCTCAACCAGCAGGGCGGATCTTTCTACGGTTCGGGCGGCAAGATCGACTTCACCAACGAGAAGAGCTACGCGGCGATGGACCTCCTCGACCGCTTCGTGAACGAGGACATCGTCATAGACACCCCGACCTACGACGAGAGCAGCCGCGCCATCTCCAACGGCGACACCGCCACCTCGATGGGCGCCGCCTGGGACGTGGGCACCATAAAGAACGCGGGCGGCAAGGACCAGAAAGAGAAATGGGACGTGATGCCGCTTCCGGCTTTCATGCGGGGCGGGCCGCGCGAGGCGACCCTGAGCGGTTCGGTCCTCGTCATCTCCTCCCAGACCCAGAACGAGGACGCGGCGTGGGACTTCATAGAGCAGGCGCTGCTCACGAAGGAGGGCCAGGCCGAGTCCTGGGCGCAGGGCCTGTTCCCCTCGTGGGAGCCGTACTGGGAGACCGAAGCCTTCAACGAGGCCGACTCGTACTTCGGCTTCCCCATCGCCCCGAAGTTCGCCGACATCGCCCGTAACGTACCAGCGCTCGACTACGGCCCGCACTTCCTCGACTTCCAGAAGCCGCTCATGGACGCCTACGCGGCTGTCCTGACGGGGGACACGGCGCCGCAGGAAGCCATGGCCCAGGCCGAGGAACGGGCGGCCTCCGCGTCCGGCCTCGGCATCGCCTAGAGAGGCGTAGCGGCTTGGCGGGAGAGCGCAAGAGGGGGCCGCGAGGCGGGTGGTCTACCCTGGCCCCCTACCTGTTCATAGTGCCGTTTTTTCTGCTCTTCGCGGGGTTTATCCTGTACCCGATCCTGTACTCTGCGGCCCTGAGTTTCGGTCAGTTCAGCGGGGGGAGCATCTCGTTCGTCGGGCTGGAGAACTACAGGAGGCTGCTCTCCGACGGGCTGTTCCTGAAGTCGCTGTTGAACACGGGGCTCATATTGGTGGTTCAGGTGCCGCTCATGATCGGGCTCGCCACGGTAATCGCCTCCGTCATCGACTCGGACCTACTCGGGAAGAGGAGGAAGGCGGCTTTCAGGCTCGCGTTCTTTTTGCCCGTGGCGATAGACCTCGTTACCTACTCCGTTGTCTTCTCCCTGATCTTCTCGGAGACCTACGGCGTCGTGAACCAGGCGCTCGGATTGGTAGGGTTCGACGGAATAGCGTGGCGCTCCGACCCCGTGTGGGCGCGGGTGCTCATAATCCTCGCGGTGACTTGGCGGTGGACTGGGTACAACGCCGTGATCCTGCTCTCGGGCCTGCAGAACATCCCGAAGGATCTGTACGACGCCGCCAGCGTCGACGGGGCGGGCAGCGTCACGCGGTTCCTGCGAATAACCGTCCCCCTTCTTCGGCCCGTGATCCTGTTCTGCACGGTCCTCGGGACCATAGGCACCCTCCAGCTCTTCACGGAGCCGTACATCCTCACCGGCGGCGGCCCGAACAACGCGACGCTCACGAGCTTCTTCTACATCTACGACACCGGCTTCGCCCGCTTCGACTTCGGGCTGGCCGCCGCGGGGACGTACGTTCTGTCCGCCATAGTGGCGGTGATGGCCTACGCCCAGATCCGGCTCGCCCGGTGGGGGGAGGTCTAGGGTGAAGGACGAGAAGCGCGCGATGAGCCAGCCGATGCGACTAATCATGTACATTTTCCTGGGCGTCGGTGCGCTCGTGACGCTCTACCCTTTTTACTGGACGCTCACGGCGGCCACTCTGACGGAGTCCGAGATCTTCAAGTCCCCGCCCCGCCTCTTTCCCGGTGGCAACTTCGCCGACAACCTGGAGGCCCTCTCCCGGTCCGTTCCGTTCATGCGGGCGCTCCTGAACAGCATCTTCGTCTCGACCGTTACGACCGTGACGACGGTTCTCCTCTCGGCGCTTGCCGGGTACGCGTTCGCCAAGTTCGCCTTCAGGGGGCGCAAGGTCCTGTTCGCCGTGGTGCTCGGCACGCTGATGTTGCCGACGGAGATCATGATAGTCCCCCTCTTCATTATCATGCTGCAACTGGGGTGGGTGGACAGCTACGCGGCCCTCATAGTCCCGTACCTCGTCACCGGCTTCGGCGTCTTTCTGATGCGCCAGCAGATGATGGGCTTCCCGAACGACCTGATCGACGCCGCCCGCATCGACGGCAACGGCGAGCTGGGGGTGTTTTTCCGGGTAGTGTTGCCCAACATGAAGGCCGCGTGCGCGGCCCTGGGCATCGTCACGTTCATGAGCCAGTGGGGGAACTTTTTGTGGCCGCTCGTGGTCATAAGCACGCCCGAGAAGTTTACGTACCCGTTGATGCTGTCGAGCCTGGTACGCCAGGGCGGGGCCGTCGAGTACGGCCCGATCATGGTGGCCGCCGTGATAGGACTCGTACCGCTGGTCCTCCTGTTCTTTTTCTTCCAGAAGTACATAGTCTCCGGCGTCTTCGGCGGCTCCCTGAAGGAGTAGATCTTCGACAGTCCCTGTTTTCGAACCGCCACACCGACGGACGCCGGATCATCCAGCCATCTCGGCCTACGTTCGCGCGCTACCCGAAGGCGAGGTACCGGCCTACCCCCTCGACACCGCTCCGTCGGCACCGACCCGCGTTTGCGCCCACGGCATGCAGAAGAACCAAGAGACCGGGCCCTTGAGGAAGCCGGCCGGTTTCGGAACTGTCTTAGCGGGGAAGAGACCGCAAAAGCCAAGCGAACCGGAGGAACCCGCATGACGAAGCTCACTACGGCCGCATGGGTCGCCCACGAGTTGGGCCTGGCCGCCTCCTTCGGGGGACAACTCTTTGGCAGGGCCGCCCTGAATCCCAACCTCGACGCCATAAGCTCCGAGGCCGAGCGTGGCAAGGTACTCAACAAGACCTGGAACCGTTTCAACGTCGTCAACGCCGTTTCGGTCGGCACGGCCGCCGCCACCTGGTTCGTCGGCAGGGCCGGTATCTCGGGCGAGGCGATCGACGAGGAGGCCCGCGGCCTCGTGCTCACCAAGGACGCGCTGTTCGTGGCCTCGATCCTCACCGGTCTCGCCAGCATGGTCAGCGGGCTGAGGCTCTCGCGCCTGGCGCCCGACGGGGCCGTGCCCATCGCGACCGGGAGCGAGCCCTCGGCCCAGACGCCCGAGGAGGCCGCCTCCCTGCTGCGCACGGTCAACACCCTGGGTACCGTAACCCTCGGGCTCCTCGGCTCGATTATCGCGGTGTCGACGATCCTCTCCATGAAGGCCGGCGAGTCCACGAAATGGAGCGCTATTTCCCGCATCCTGCCGTAACGTTCCGAAACTAGCAACCAGGGGGGCGCCCGCGCACGAGCGGCGCCCCCCTTGGTTTGCGCGCCGGAAGTTTGCCCGCCTCCCCGCGGTGGTACACGGTTCTCATGGAACCGGATAGCAGGAGCGGGCCGCGCGCCGACCCCGGCGCTCTCCCGAACGTGGCCCTGGCCGACCTCGAAGGCGAGTGGCGCGTGGAACGCGTGGACGGCCTCCTACCGCCTATGGCCGGTGTTCGGAAGCGCATCGGGGGCAAGGAGGGTACGACCCGCGTGGGACCCTTGCCCGGCTGGCCCTTTTGCGTCCAGAGGCGTGAGGAGGGGTTCGCGCTGGTCTACCGGCCGCCTTTCTCGTCGCTCGTCGACGAGGTGCGGGCCGAGCCTGGGGGTTCCTGGATCGGGCGCACCGTGCTCGCCGGGCGCGCGCTCGGCCGGTTTCGGATGCGCCGGACGGAACACCGCAAGTAGATCCGAAAACCGAAGGGAGAGAGCATGTCCGACACCCAGGGGCTTCGCAGGAAGCTCGTCGAATACGTGGAGTACGTCCGCGCTCTGGAGCAGAACGTCCTGCTCCAGTTGGATTCCCTGATCCTGAACACCCGCGACCCGGAGCTTGCCGGGATCTTCCGCCAGCACAAAGAGGAGACCAGGGACCAGCAGCGTCGCCTGCGCGAGCGCCGGACGGCCCTCGGTCGCGGGCTGGGACTCTCGTCCGCGCGCAAGGACCTCGCGGCCATCGCCGCGGCCCAGGTCAAGGGCGTGGGCGACGTCCTGCGCCCGGACAAGGGCGTGCAGAACGCCCGCGACGCGTTCGTCACCGAGCACGCGGAGATAGCCGCCTACGAACTGCTCGGCCGCCTGGCCGAGCGGGCCGGTGACCGGGAGACCGCCGAGGTCGCCCGCGTGAACCGCGCCGAGGAGGAGGCGATGGCGGCCCGCATCGCCGAGAACTGGGACAGGTTCCTGGACCTCGACCTCCGGGAGCAGGGCCTCGGAAGCCGGGCATGAAGCGCCCCCGCGGTCGGGGGCGAACCCGCGCGGCCGGGCTGCCGGCGCCCGGAGCGCCGCGGGAGGGAGCGTGAGCCCCAAACCCGTCGTGGCGCGCGACCTGGGCGTCGCGAAGATGCCGCCGGGCGGAACTCTAGGCGAACACCGCCACCGGCAGGCCGAGGTCTACCTGGTGCTCTCGGGCAGCGGGTGCGTCCGGGTGGACGGCGAGGAGGCGCCTATCGAAGCGGGCTCCGCCGTCTTTATACCGGGCGACGCCGCGCATTCGTGCGAGAACACCGGCGCATCGGAGTTGCGGGTCGCCTACGTCCTGGCCGCGGACTCCTTCGAGGACGTCGATTACGTCTTCGAGGACTGACCCGGCGCCGGCTGCTATATTGCCCGGACGCCCAGCGTCCGCTTCGCAGGAGGGGAGAGCATCCGTGAGCACCGTGCCGCGTCCCGAGTACCCGCGCCCGCAGTTTCGACGTAAGGACTGGACGAACCTGAACGGCGAGTGGCGCTTCGCCTTCGACGACGAAGACCGGGGACGCCGCGAAGGCTGGCAGAACGTCTTCGGCGGCTCCCTGCGCGACGGATCCTCGGCCTTCGACCGGACGATAACCGTACCTTTCTGCTACCAGTCCAGACTCTCCGGTATCGGCGAGACTTCCTTTCACGACGTGGTCTGGTACGCGCGGACGTTCGACTACGCCGTCTCAAACGACGAGCGCCTGCTGCTCCACTTCGGCGCCGTGGATTACAGGGCCGAGGTCTGGGTCAACGGGGTGCACGTCGCCTCGCACGAGGGCGGCCACACGCCCTTCTCGGCCGACGTGACGCACGCGCTCGGCGGCCCGGAGAACGTGCTCGTCGTGCGGGCCGAGGACCCAAGCCGGGACGTCACGATACCGAGGGGCAAGCAGTACTGGCGGGAAGAGTCCGAGGGTATCTTCTACACTCGGACCACCGGCATCTGGCAGTCCGTCTGGCTCGAACCCGTAAACCGCACCAGGATAAACCGCCTCCGCCTGACCCCGAACGTCGACGCAGCCTGCGTGGACGTCGAGGTCGAGATCGAAAGCGCCGAACCCGGCACGTCCCTGCGCGTCGTCGTCGAGTTAGACGGGGAGACGGTGCTCGACGACGCTTTCGCGGTCCGGTCGGCGCTCCTCGAACGCCGCCTCCCGCTCGTGCGCCGCGGCGAGGCCCCGGACGAATCCCGCCTCTCCGCCTGGACCGGCCTCGCCCTCTGGAGCCCGGAAGAGCCGAACCTCTACGATCTGCGCCTCGAACTCCTGGACGGAGCTGGCAAGATCCTGGACGCCGCCCACAGCTACTTCGGGATGAGAAAAGTGGAAACCAGAGACGGCAAGGTCTTCCTGAACGGCAACCCTTACTACCAGCGGCTCGTCCTGGATCAGGGCTACTTCCCCGAGGGGGTCCTCACCGCCCCCACGGACGACGACCTGCGCCGGGACATCGAGCTCGCCAGGGAGATGGGCTTCAACGGCGCCCGCAAACACCAGAAGGTCGAGGACCCGCGCTGGCTCTTCTGGGCCGACACTCTGGGCTTCCTGGTCTGGGGCGAGATGGCGAACGCCTACCAGTACAGCCCCGAGTACGTCGGGCGCATGACGGCCGAGTGGCAGGAGGCCGTCATGCGCGACTACAACCACCCTTCCATCGTCGCCTGGGTTCCCATGAACGAGAGCTGGGGCGTCCCCAACCTCGAGTCCGACCCGGCGCAGGTCGAGCACCTCCTGGCCCTCTACCACCTTACGCGCTCCCTGGACGGGACCCGCCCCGTCGTCTCCAACGACGGGTGGGAACACGCCGTGACCGACCTCTGCGCCATCCACGACTACCGCGACGCAAAGGCGCTGGCCAAGGCCTACTCGACACCGGAATCGGCCGTCGCGGCGGAGCCCGCGAACCGGTCCATCTACGTCCCCGGTCACGGCTACGGGGGAGAGCCGATTCTCGTCACGGAGTTCGGGGGATCGCCTTCGCCGGGGAAGAGGGGGGTGGGGCTACAGCACCGTCGCCGACGCCGAGGAGTTCCTGACCCGGTACGAGGCCATGATCGAAGCCCTCCTCGCCTGCGAGCCCGTCCAGGGCTTCTGCTACACGCAACTCACCGACGTCGAGCAGGAGGTAAACGGCCTCCTCACCTACGACCGGAAACCCAAAGCCGACCTCGGCCGCGTACACGACGTCACGGCGCGAGAGAGACCAAGAGCGTAACGCAACGCCCGAGGCCGTAGGGACGAGTTCCAAACCCGCCCGATGACCGTCCCTGACGGCGTCACCGTGGATCAGGCCGGCAAACCCCAGGGGCTGTTGACCGGTCTTGTGTCCGCTGCTACGATGCCCGGCAGGGAAAGCGAACGTTCGCTCGAAAGGGGAAAGGGCATGGGCGAGGGGTTCGGGAACGGCGTCGGCCGTCGCGTGCGGCGCGTAAGCCGGAGGCGGTTCCTGTACGGGGCGGGGGCGGCCCTTGGCGGGCTCGCTCTGTCGTCGTGTTCGGGGGCTCCGCTGGGTGGATCTGGCCGGATCGTCCACTTCTGGAACCTCTTCGGCGGGGGTGACGGCGCGCGGTTGACCGACATGCAGAGCAACTTCGTCGATTCCAACCCTGGCATAGAGCTAGAGTCGACCACCCTTACGTGGGGCGCCCCGTACTACACCAAGCTCTCGATGTCCACGGTCGGCGGGCGTCCCCCCGAGGTCGCCGTCATGCACCAGACCAGGCTCGGGGCGTACGCGCCCGCGGGGTTGCTGGAGGCGCTGGATCCCGACATGCTCGCGGAGTACGACATCGGGCCGGACAAGTTCCTGCCCGAGGTATTGGAGAGCGCCAAGTTCGAGGGTGAGATCTTCACGGTCCCCCTCGATACGCACCCCCAGGTCATGTTCTACAACACCGACATCGCCAAAAAAGCCGGGCTCCTGGACCCAAACGGGGAGCTCAAGCCAATAGAGGGTCCCGACGCCGTCATAGAGGCGTTCAAGAAGGCCAAGGAGGTCACCAAGGAGCAGGGCGTCTCGTTCGCCCCCGCGGACGCGGCCGTGCCTTGGCGCATCTTCTACACGCTCTACGGGCAGCTCGGCGGCGAGGTCCTCTCGCCGGATGCGAAAGAGGTGATCCTCGACCAGGAGAAGGCCGAGACCGCCGTCGAGTACATGGTCGAGCTCACGGTGGGGGAGGAGCTAACGTCGGCCAACCAGGACTATCCCGCCGCGGTCGCACAGTTCCAGAGCGGCAACGCGGGGTTCCACTGGAACGGGGAGTGGGAGGTGACGACCTTCGAGGACGCGGGGATGCCGTTCAGCATCGTCCCGTTTCCTAACATCTTCGGCAACAGGGTCCAGGCCGACAGGCACACCTTCGTCATCCCGAAGGGCGTCGCGAAGGACCGGCGAAGGATGGACGCGGCGCTCACGTTCGTCTCCTCGATGATGAAGAACAGCTTTATCTGGGCGCAGGGCGGGCACATCCCGGCCTACAGGCCCATCCTGGAGAGCCAGAGGTACAAGGACCTGACGCCGCAGTCCAACTACGCGGGGGTGGCCGACAACGTGGTGCTCGACCCGAACGCGTGGTTCAGCGGGTCGGGGTCGGACATGGAGACGCAGGCTGCCATCCCGCTGCAGCAGGCGATGGCCGGGGGGATCAAACCGAAAGAGGCGGTAGACACGATGCGGGCCTCGATGCAGGAGCTCGTGGACACGCCATCACCGCTTTAGGTACCACGGAAGAGCTGGAAGGGGAGGTCTAGCATATGGCGGCACGGGCGGAGACCGCGGGGGTGGCGCAGAGCAAGAAAGAGGGTTCGCGGGGACGGACCGACCTCGCGGGATACCTTTTCGTAGCGCCCTTCTTGCTGGCGTACGCGGCGTTCCTGATCTTCCCGGTCCTGCTGGGCTTGAGGATGAGCTTCTTCAACGCGAGCCTCGTAGGGACGGACTCGCAATTCCTGGGTCTCGCCAACTACCGGGAGCTATTGGGCGACTCGGACTTCTGGGGTTCGTTGTGGCACACGGTCCTCTTCACCCTGCTGAGTACGCCGCCGCTGGTGATACTGGCCCTCGTCTTCGCGCTGCTCGCCAACCGGGCCATCCCCGCGCGGTGGTTCTTCAGGCTCTCGTTCTTCGCGCCTTGGGTCTTGCCCTCTTCCGTCGTGGCGCTCATCTGGGTGTGGCTCTACCAGCCGGGGTTCGGGCTCATAAACAGTTACCTCGTGATGCTGGGGTTGCCCGAGGTGGCCTGGCTGCCTGACGAGAGCGTGGCGATGTTCTCGGTGGTCATAGCCACCGTATGGTGGACGCTCGGGTTCAACTTTATTCTCTACCTCGCGGGATTGCAGGAGATACCGCAGGACGTCTACGACGCCGCGGCCACCGACGGGGCCGGGCCTTTCGCCCAGGTTCGTTGGATCACTATCCCGCTGTTGACGCGGACTACCCTCCTGGTGCTCACGCTCCAGATCTTCGCCTCCCTGAACGTGTTCGACCAGATCTACATAATGAACACCTCGGGCGGCCTCAACTACACGGCGACCCGCCCGATCATCCAGTATATCTACGAGCAGGGCTTCACCTCCTACCGGGTGGGCTTCGCCTCCGCCATGTCCTACGTCTTCTTCATGCTCGTCCTCGTCGTGGGGCTCGCGCAGTTCGCGGTAAGCAGCCGTAGAAGGAGGGACGCCTGATGGCCCTCGATACCCCGAGCGCCCCGGAGCGCTCCGAAGCCACGGGCAAACCCCTCCAGGACAGGGTGATGGGCTGGATCGCCTTCGCCGTGCTGACCCTCGCCGCGATAGTGTGGCTCATACCCCTCCTCTGGGCCCTGGACACCGCCCTGAAGACGGAGGCCGATACCACCACCGTCCCCGTGACCTGGATACCGCCGTCGGGCTTCACGCTGGAATCCTTCTGGCAGATACTGTCCGCGGGCAACATGCTGCGCTGGTACTTCAACAGCTTCCTCACGTCGTCCATCATCACCCTGCTCGTAGTGCTGCTGGGCAGCCTGGCGGCCTTCGGGTTCTCGCGGGTGGCGTTTCGGGGGCGGCGTTTGCTGTTCCTCGTCATCATCGCGGGGCTCATCATCCCGCCGCAGATCCTCATAGTTCCGCTCTTCGCGGAGATGGACGCTTTGGGCTTCGTCGACACGTACTGGGGAATAATCCTGCCCCAGATAGCGGCGCCGCTCTCGGTCTTCATCTTCAAGCAGTTCTTCGACGGGATACCGCACGAGCTCGAGGACGCCGCGAGGGTGGACGGGGCCAGCCGGTTCAGGATCTACTGGCAGATCTGGATGCCCCTGGCGAGGCCCGCCATCGCGGCGGTCGCCATCTTTACGTTCGTGATCTCCTGGAACAACTTCCTCTGGCCCTTCATCATAGTGACGAACACGGACATGATGACGATACCGGTCGGCATCGCCACGGTGCAGAGCTCTTACGGCGTCCGCTACGCCGACATCATGGCCTCGGCCGTGCTCGCCGGCCTGCCGCTCATAATCGTGTTCCTTTTCTTCCAGCGCCAGATCGTCCAGGGCGTCGCCGGTACGGGCCTTAAGGGTTGATCCCGCAGGAGTCGCCATGATCCGCGCATCCCTGCGGGACGTCGCCTCGAAGGCGGGCGTGAGCTTCCAGACCGCCGGCAAGGTGCTCAACGGCAAGGGCTCGGTCTCGGAGGCCACGAGGCAGCGCATCCTGCTCGCCGCCCGCGACCTGAACTACGTCCCGAACGCCGTCGCCAGGGGCCTCGTCACCAGGAAGACCTTTACCATAGGCATCGTCGCCAGCGACCTGGGCGACGCCGAGCTCGCCCGCTTCGTGGTCGGCGCCGAGCGCGAGGCCAGGCGCCGGGGCCACGGCGTCCTCATCGGCAACGTGAACCGCGAGGGCACGGACGCCGAACGCTACTTGGGGATGCTCCTGGAGCGCCGGGTCGACGGCATCCTGACCGCGGCCCCGCAGATGGAGCACGACGAGCGCGTGGGCGAGCTCCTGCGCGGCCCGACGCCGGCCGTAAGCATCCACCGCATCCCGGGACGCGGCATCTCGCTCGTGGGCTCCGACCACCGCCGCACCGGCCGCCTCGCAACCGAACACCTCCTCCGCCTCGGCCACCGCCGCATCGCGACAGTGACGGGCTCCGAGAACCGCCAGGTCACGGCCCACAGGCTCGAGGGCTACAAGAAAGCCCTCGACGACGCCGAAGTCCCGTTCGATCCCGCGCTGGTCGAGAGCGGGAACTGGGACGCGGACGGGGCCTACGAGGCCACGCTGCGGCTGCTCGACCGGGCGCCAGACGCTTCCGCCTTCTTCGCCCAGAACGACGTCATGGCGCTCGGCGTCCTGAGCGCCTTGCGCGAGAAGGGGCTCGCGGTTCCCGACGACCGCGCCGTGGTCGGGTGCGACGACATCCCGCTAGCCGCGCACGCGGCGCCCCCGCTAACCACGGTCCACGTGCCTTTCTACGAGACCGGGAAGACCGCCGTGCGCCTGCTGCTGGATACCATCGCGGGGGAAGTGAAAGAGCCCGAGCGCGTGCTGCTGCCGGTGAGGCTCGTCGTGCGCGAGTCGTGCGGCGGCAACAAGGTCGTGAACGAGATGCCTTTCGGAAAGGAATAGAAATTGGCGAAGATCAAGATAGATCCCGAGCGCAAGGTGGGCGAACTCGACCGGAGGGTCTTCGGCGGCTTTATCGAGCACCTGGGCCGCTGCATCTACGGCGGCGTCTTCGACGAGGGATCGCCCCTTAGCGATGAGCGGGGCTTCCGCCGGGACGTGCTGGAGGCCGCGAAGGGACTTCGTATGCCGATCCTGCGCTGGCCCGGCGGCAACTTCGTCTCCGGCTACCACTGGACGGACGGCATCGGCCCGCGCGAAGAGCGGCCCCGCAAGACCGAGCTCGCGTGGTTCAGCGAGGAGTCGAACCGCTTCGGCACGCACGAGTTCATCGAGTACTGCCGGACCCTCGACGTCGAGCCGTACATCTGCGTCAACATGGGCACGGGTACTATGGACGAGGCGCAAGGCTGGGTCGAGTACTGCAACGGGACGGGCGACACGTACTGGGCGAACCTCAGGCGCGCCAACGGGCAGGAGGAGCCTTTCAACGTCAAGTACTGGGGTCTTGGCAACGAGATGTACGGTGACTGGCAGATCGGGGCGCTCTCGGCCGAGGAGTACGTAAAGAAGGCCCGCGAGTTCGCCAAGGTGATGCGCTGGACGGACCCGTCCATAGAGCTCATCGGCTGCGGCCTGAGCGGCGTCACGGACTGGGACCGCGTGGTCGTCGAGGGCCTAGCGCCCTTCGTCGACTACCACAGCGTCCACATCTACACCGGCAGCGACGACCACTGGTCGAACGTGCTCGCCCCGCACGCCGCCGACCGGGCGCTCCGGACCGTGCGGTCGATGATAGAGCGCGCCCGTTACGAGCAGGGGATAGAGCACCCCATACACGTCGCCTACGACGAGTGGAACGTCTGGTTCCGGGCGCGCACCGCGGAGACGAAGCTGGAGGAGCGCTACAACCTCTCCGACGCCCTCGCCGTCGCCACCTACCTCAACGTCTTCGCGCGCCACTGCGAGACCGTCAAGATCGCCAACCTCGCGCAGATGGTAAACGTCATAGCCCCGATCTTCACAAACAAAGAAGACCTCTTCCTCCAGACCATCTACCACCCCCTCAAGCTCTGCGCCGAGCACATGCAGGAGGTGGTCCTCGACGCCCACGTCGTCTGCGAAAAACACGACCTGACCGTAGAAGAGTCGACCTGGCCGCACCGCGTGGCCGACATGGGGCCCTTCGACGTCCTCGACGTCTCAGCGACTTGCGACGGGTCGGGCCGGGATCTCACCCTAGTCGTGGTCAACCGCGACCCGGACAACTCGGTCCAGACCACCGTCCAGCTCACCGACGCGGCCTTCGACGGGACCGTCACCGTCCACGAGGTCACGGGAGACGACCCGACCGCCACCAACGACTTCGGCAAGGAGCGGGTAGACGCAAGCGAGCGGACCGTGGACGCTGGCGGGGCCGACTTCGAGCACACCTTTCCCGCGTGTTCGGTCACGGTCCTGCGCGCCGGCCTCCGCGGCTGAAGACGTGCTCGATTCGACGCGGCGCCCGGTCGTGGTCGACACGTCGAAGAGCCCGCACGCCAGGCTCAGGCCGCTGCCCCTGACCGACGTCCGGCTCTCGGACGGGTTTTGGGGGCCGCGGCGGCGCGCCAACCGCGAGGAGACGCTGCCCTCTCAGTACCGTCACCTCGAAGAGACCGGCCGCCTGGACAACTTCCGTAAAGCCTCGGGCAAGATGGAGGGCAGGTTCGAGGGCATCTACTTCAACGACTCCGACGTGTACAAGTGGCTTGAGGCCGCCGCGTGGTCGCTCGCCACTGATCCAGATCCGGAACTAACGAAGATGGTGGACGCCGCCATCACGGAGATCGAGGACGCCCAGGAGCCCGACGGCTACCTGAACACGTACTTTACCTTCGAGCGCGCCGACAAACGCTGGACAAACTTCGACCTGCACGAGATGTACTGCGCCGGGCACCTCTTCCAGGCCGCCGTCGCCCACTTCCAGGCAACGGGCTCTACGCGCCTCCTGGGCGTCGCCACCCGCTTCGCCGACCACATTTGCGACACCTTCGGCCCCGAGGAGGAAGGCAAGCGTCGGGCCGTTGACGGGCACGAGGAGGTCGAGATGGCCCTCGTCGAGCTTTTCAGGGTGACGGGGGACCGGCGCTACCTCGAACAGGCTGAATTCTTCGTGGACGCGCGCGGCCGTGGCCTACTCGGCAGGCCCTACGGGCTGCACGACCCGTCATACAGCCAGGACCACAGTCCCCTTCGCGAACAGGACGAGGTCGTCGGCCACGCCGTGCGCGCCCTCTACCTGTATTCCGGGGCGACGGACGTCTACGCCGAGACGGGAGAACCGGAGCTTCTCAAAGCCCTCCGTCGTCTGTGGAACAACATGACCACGCGCAGGATGTACGTTAGCGGCGGCCTCGGGTCCCGTCATGAGGGCGAGGCTTTCGGGGAAGATTTCGAGCTTCCCAACGGGCGGGCCTACACGGAGACCTGCGCCGCGATAGGCAGCGTCATGTGGAACTGGCGGATGCTGGTGCTGGAGGGGGACGCCCGCTACGCGGATCTGATCGAGCACACCCTCTACAACGCCGTCCTGCCGGGCTTCTCCCTCGACGGCGGCCACTACTTCTACGAGAACCCCTTAGAAGACGAAGGCACGCACCGCCGCCAGCCCTGGTTCGGGTGCGCGTGTTGCCCGCCGAACGTGGCCCGTATGCTCGCCTCGATCCCGGGCTACTTCTACAGCGCTTCCGACGACGCCGTCTGGGTCCACCTCTACGCGGAGGGAAGCGCGGAGGTCAGGCTGAACGGAGGCCGTGCCTTCCGCCTGGGCCAGCGCACGAACTACCCGTGGGAAGGGGACGTGGAGATCCAGCTAGACGGCGAGGGCGAGTTCGCCGTTATGCTCCGCGTTCCCTCCTGGTGCGAGGGTGGTGCCTCCATCGAGGTGAACGGGGAGCCGTTCCCAGAGCAGGCTTCGCCCGGCGCTTACGCCGAGGTCAGGCGCGTCTGGCGGCCCGGCGACGCCGTGCGGCTGCGCCTTCCGATGCCGGTGCGTCGGGTGGAGGCCCACCCTTACGCGGCGGAGAACGTCGGCCGCGTCGCGTTGATGCGGGGCCCGATCCTCTTCTGCGTCGAGGGAGCGGACAACCCCGGCCTCGACCCGCGCGACCTCGTGCTGCCCAACGAAGTTCGACTCTCGGAGGATTTTCAGCCTGAACAGCTGGGCGGCGTGGTCGTGTTGGCGGGGGAGGCCGAAGTATCTCCCCCAGGCGAAGGTTGGGACGGGCGTCTCTACCGCACGGCGACGCGGCAGGGCGAGAAGCCGATCGGAACCACGCGGCTAAGGGCGGTCCCGTACCTTGCCTGGGCCAACCGCGAGCCGGGTCCCATGCGCGTCTGGATCAGGTCGCGCTGATCCCGTAGTGACCTAAAGCGGATTGCGGTGGCCTTGAGCCACCGCAATCCGCGCGGTCAGCCGTCAGCCCGCTGCGGCTTCGCCTCCGCTATCAGCCATCAGCTCTATTGTTCTTGGCCGAAAGCTGATGCCTCATAGCGGCGTTCGTGAGTATTGATCCCCTACCGGGAGGCCGCACGTCCGGCAATCCCTTGTTGATGCCCGAAGCCTGATACCTGTAGCCCCGCCGGCGGAGGATCGATCCTTCCGCAAGCCGCTGTCAGAACCTCGATGCCTCAAAACCTTACGAACATCGAGGTTCATTCCCTACGCAAGCCGCTATCGCGTTGGAAGGCGCACTACTCGTGCCGGATCCCCGCGCTACGCGACGCGGTGGGGATCCAGCGCCCGCTCGTCGAAGCGAAGGCCGGTACCAGGTGACTCGGTAGGTCTGACGCGGCCGTTGGTGACCTTCTGCGGTTCTTCCAGGTAGGGGTCTAGCGCAAAGGCGTGCTTCTCCAGGTAGATGGGCTCTTTGGAGGCGCAGAGGAGGTGGGCGCTCAGCTCGTCGGTGTAGTGGCTGCTGGTCTTCAGGCCTGCCTCGTCGGCCGTCTTCAGCGCCGCCAGCGAGGCGGTGATGCCGCCGTTGGTTACGGGATCTATCTGGAGCACGTGCAGGGCTTTCTCCTCCACGTAACGCCGGAACTCGTGCGGCGAGTGCAGGCTCTCCCCGACCGCTATGGGCGTCGCCATCTCGCGCGCGAGCCGCGAGTGGCCCGCCACGTCCTCGGGTATCGTCGGCTCCTCGTACCAGTAGAGCCCGAACTCCTCCATCCGCCGCCCGCGCTCCAGGGCCTCCTCCGCGCCCCAGGCCATGTTGGCGTCGATCATCAAATCCACGCCGTCGCCGGCCAGCTCTCGGACCGCCCCGACCCGTTTTTCGTCTTCTTTCGGGTCCTCCCGACCGACCTTCACCTTCACGCCAGGAAAGCCCCGTTCCAGGAAGCCTTCCGTCTGTTTCAGTAGTTCGTCCAGCGGCTTCGGCAGGTCGACGCCCGAGCCGTAGGCCGGGATCTCGCGCGCCCCCGCGCCGAGCAGCGCGTACAGGGGTCGTCCCTCACGAACGCCGCGCAGGTCCCACAGCGCGATGTCCGCCGCGGCGATGGCGAACGAGGCGAGGCCGCCACGTCCCACGTAGAGCAGTCGTTGCCACATGAGGTCCCACAGGCCTTCGATGTCCTCCGCGTCCCTTCCTTCCAGCAGGGGGACTATGTCGTGGTCGAGGAGGGCCTTGACGGCGCGACCGCCGCGGCCGATGGTGTAGGAGTAGCCGTGGCCCACGAGGCCTTCCGAGTGGAGCTTGACGGTGATCAACTCCTCCGAGTCGATCGCCCCGTGCCCCGCGTCCCCGAAGGGCTCGAGCGGCAGCCGGTAGTAGGCGGTCTCTATGCGATCTATCTTCATCGAAGCCTCCCTCGTGCGTGTCTCGTCATCGCTCTTCCCCGGCTTTCAGACGCCCGACCAATTGCTCCGCCGCCCGGCAGCAGAGCGCCCACATGGTGAGCGTCGGGTTGACGCCCGGGCAGGTCGGGAAGACGGCCCCGCCGAAGACGTAGAGGCCAGGCGTGTCGTGGACGCGCAGGTCGGGGTTCACCACGGACGATGCGGGGTCCTCGCCCGTCCTCGCCCCGCCGAGGTCGTGGCTGCTGCAGACGCCCCGAAAGCGCGGGCCGCGCCAGGTCTTCTCCGCGCCCATTTCGCGCAGTATCTCCTCGGCCTTGCCTTCCATGAACTCGGCCAAGCGCCGCTCGTTCTCGCGCAGGTCGCAGGTGATACGGACCACGGGCAGCCCGCGCCCGCTCCTGTCGCGGTGGCGGGGGTCCAGGTCCAGGAAGTCCGTCTCGTAGGAGAGAGACTCGGGCTGAATCCGGATCGGGCAGACGTGCTGCCACCTTCTGAGGTGGTCTTTGTATTCTTTTCCCCAGGCCCGCACGCCGGGCGGGAGTCCTTCGCGGGAGATCTGGATGGGCAACTGCTGGTTCTCGACGTTCGGCGTGGCCCCGCCCACGAAGCCGTGCGCCGGCGAATCGAAGTCCTCGGCTATAAAGTCGTCGAGGCCCCACATCTGGGCCGACGGCCCGGCGTGGCGGTTGAAAGCGGTGTCGGGGAAGTGCCCGTAGACGTCCGCCCACATCTTGGTCATGAAGTGCCTGCCTACCTGTCCCTCGTCGTTGCCGAGGCCGTGCTGGTGACGACCGTCGCCCGAGAGCAACAGCAGCCTCACGTTCTCGAAGGTGTAGCCGCACAGGATGACCGTGCGCGCCATCTGCACGCGCGCCTCCCCGCCCGCGTCCACGTACTCGACGCCGGTCGCGCGTCCGCCGCCGTCGGTCAGGACCTTCACGACCCGGCAGCCGGTCCTCAGGTCGAGGTTTCCGGTGGCCAGGGCCTCAGGGACCGAGGTCAGACCCGGGGTCCAGCGGTCGTCCCTGAAAGGCCCGAAACCGGCCATCCAACCCCCGTAGCCCGTCGCCTGATGCCCGTTGTACGGCACGCTGTTGACGGCGACCGGCGTGGGATAAGGGTGGAGTCCCATCGCCTCGGCCGCCTCGCGGAAGGCCTCGCTCGTGCGGGAGCCTCGCAGCGGCGGCATGGGGTAGGGATCGTCGCGCGGGACGAAGGGGTTTGCGCCGGCGTCGCCGGAGACCCCGACGTGGTGTTCGATCGCCGCGTAGTACGGTTCCAGGTCCTCGTAGGTGACGGGCCAGTCGGCGAGGGTGTGACCCTCCGGCAGCGCCCCCTCGCCGAAGCGCTCGCGCACGTGCGTGAGGTACCTGAAGTGGTGCGGGTGGCAGCGCCGAAGCGCGCCGCCCCAGTGGACGACGGAGCCGCCGACGCCGTTCATCATGCGCCCCAGCGAGAAGGTCGCCTCGCGCGTGGGTTCGCCCTCGTTGCGCCGCCAGCGGGGCGTCTCGTCCAGGAACTTCCGGCCCATGTCGCCCCGGCAGTAGAAGGCCGAGGTTAGCTCGTCGGGCACGTAGTCGCCCGTCCGGCGCCAGGGGCCGGCCTCCAGCCCGACCACGCGCAGGCCGGCGCGGGCGAGTATTGGGGCGACGAGGGCGCCGACCGCGCCGACCCCGACCAGCACGACGTCGGCGGGGCCGGAGGGAGGTTCGGCTCCGCGTTGCGGGTCGTGGCCCGGGATCTCCCCGGCCGCCCCCTCGTCCGGGTTCAGGTCTTCGAGGGCCTGTATGCCGTTCCTGGTCGCAGGCTCGTCGGAGAAGCTCGCCTCGACGGGGTTCTCGAAGTTTATTCCGGGATGGTCCAGGAACCTCCAGCCCAGCTTGTCGCGGTTGCCGCCGTGGATGGGGTCCGCGAAGAGGCCTTCCTGCAGGTGCGCCCGCGCCAGCGCGAAGAACGAGCGCCCGTCAGGGACCGCAAAGCCGGTCAGCTCGCCCCTTTCGAGGGCGGAGATCAGGGCATCCTGCTGATCGATCTTGCAGCCTGCGAAGGTTTCTCCGTACCTCTCCACGGAAGCCCCATCCAAGGCCGCGAGGCCGCGGCGGTAGGTCTCGGCCTCTTCCCGGTACGCGCCCGCCAGCGCCCGATCCAGATAAGCGAGCACCCCGATCCCACCCGCCCCCGGCCCGTTCTCGTCGTTTGGAAACAGGCGCTCGAAGAGCGCCGCCGCCGTCCGTGACTCGCGCCGGTTCAACGCCAACAACGCCGGTTCTCCTCCCCTACGCCACCAGGCTCAAACAAACAGCCCTCGCGCGATCAGCATAGTCCGAACCCGGTCCTCGCGCCCATCAACCCCCAGAGGACCGAGAGCCCCACACCTCCGGCCGGGGAGCTGGACGCGATCTCCGCCGTCGTCGGCGGGACGTTGCTGACGGGCGGGGCTGGGACTTTGAGCGGGACCCTGGCCAGGGTTTTGCTGCTGGGGATCTAGGGACCCTCGGCTCCTACATCCAGCAACTCGTAAGCGGCGTCTTCCTGATCGCCGTCGTCCTCGTCCAGGCTTACCTGACACGTAAACAGAGGTCATAATGGAATCAGCCTGTGCGGGACGGAGACCTTAGCTAGACTGCCGGAAGAGCCGAAAGCATAGGAGCCGGGGAGGGCTTTTGCAGGAGCAGACAGGCGTCCAGAAGGAGCGAGAGGCCAAGGACGACGGCCGCTACATAATCTTCTACACGTTCGAGGAGGAAGAGATGCCGGAGGAGCGCGACGCGGACGGGGAGAAATGAACCAGCTCCGCTGGGACCCGACGCTCCGCGAGTGGGTGGCCTACGCGACGCACCGCCAGGACCGAACCTTCCTCCCGCCTGCCGAATACTGCCCCCTGGACCCCACGAAGCCGGGCGGCTTCCCGACCGAGGTCCCCCGCGAGTCCTACGACATCGTCGTCTTCGAGAACAAGTTCCCGTCTTTCTCCCCGAACGCCGCGGAGGCCGGCGGGGTCGGCGATCCGCAGATGACCGTCGCCCCGGGGCGGGGGGTCTGCGAGGTCGTCCTCTACTCCCAGGACCACGACTCCACCCTGGCTGGTATGCCCGAGGGACGCATCCGCAACCTCGTCCACGTGTGGGCCGACCGCTACGAGGAGCTCGGCGCCCTGGACTTTGTCGAGTACGTGTTCATCTTCGAGAACAAAGGCGAGGCAATCGGGGTGACGCTTCACCACCCGCACGGCCAGATCTACGCCTACCCATTCGTCCCGCCCCGCCCCAAGAAAGAGCTTGAGGCGGCCCGCGACTACAGGGCCGAAAACGGAGGCTCCTGCCTCCACTGCGACCTCCTCGCCGGGGAACTCGACGACGGGCGCCGCGTCGTCGTCGAGGGCGAACACTTCGCCGCCTTCGTCCCGTACCACGCCCACTTCCCCTACGAAGCGCACGTCTACGCCCGCCGTTGCGCCCCGTCCATAGCCGACCTCGAAGCCCCGGAGCGCCGCGACCTCGCCCGCGTCCTGAAGCGGCTTTTAGTCGGCTACGACAAACTCTTCGGCTTCTCCCTGCCTTACATGATGGTGATGCACCAGGCCCCAACCGACGGCGGGGACCACGCCGGCGTCGCCCACTTCCACGTGGAGTTTTACCCCCCGAACCGGACCGCGGACAAGCTGAAGTACCTCGCCGGCAGCGAGACGGGCGCCGGCGCCTACATAGTGGATGCCCTCCCCGAAGAGACGGCGGGTAAGCTTCGGGAGGCCGTCGGGGCGGCGCGTTGAAGCTCCTCGTTACGGGCGGGGCCGGGTACGTGGGTAGCGTCGTCGCCTCCCAACTCGTGGAGGCCGGGCACGAGACGGTCGTCCTGGACGACCTCTCGAAGGGCCACGCGAACGCCGTTCCGGAGGGGGCTTTGCTCGTCGAAGGCTCCCTGCTAGATGAGGGTTTCTTGCGCGAGACGCTCTCGGGCGGCTTCGACGGGGTCCTCCACTTCGCGGCGCTCTCTCTCGTGGCCGAGTCCGTGGAGCAGCCCGAGCGCTACTACCGCAACAACGTCGTCGGCACCCTCAACCTTCTGGAGGCGATGGTGGAGACCGGCGTTCGGCGGCTCGTGTTCTCGTCCACGGCGGCCGTCTACGGTGAGCCCGAGGAGGTTCCGATTCCCGAGACGGCCCCGACGAGGCCGACCAACCCCTACGGGTCATCCAAGCTCGCGGTGGACGGGCTGATCCGGGACGTAGCGCGGGCGCGGGGACTCTGCGCGACGAGTTTGCGGTACTTCAACGTGGCCGGCGCCAGTGGGCGGTTCGGCGAGGACCACGAGCCCGAGACGCACCTGATTCCGATAGTCCTCCAGGCCGCCGCCGGGACGCGCGAGTCGGTCAAGATCTTTGGCACCGACTACCCGACCCGCGACGGCACGGCCGTCCGCGACTACATCCACATAGAGGACCTCGGACGAGCCCACCTGCTGGCGCTCGAAGCCTCGGAGCCGGGCGAGCACCGCGTCTACAACCTCGGCAACGGCTCGGGCTTCTCCGTGCTCCAGGTGATAGAGGTCGCCAGAAAGGTTGCGGGGGTAGACATCAGGGCCAAAGAGGCGCCGCGCAGGACGGGGGACCCGCCCGAGCTCGTTGCCTCCAGCGACAAGATAAAGACCGAGCTCGGCTGGAAACCCGAGAAACCTTCCCTCGAAGCCATGATCTCCGACGCCTGGGCCTGGATGCAAGACCACCCAGGCGGATACGAGTAGCTGGATGCGCGAGACCGAGCGCAGGGCATACGAAGCGTACGCCGAGAAGTTCGGCGGCGAGCCCGGGATCGTCGCCAGCGCGCCGGGTCGGGTCAACCTGATCGGGGAGCACACGGACTACAACGGCGGCTTCGTCCTCCCGTGCGCGATCGACCGCCGCATCGCCGTCGCCGCAGCCCAGGACGGCGAGGAACTCCTCTACTCCGCGGACTTCGACCGCGCCCTTCCCTTGCGCCGCGAGGACGACTCCTGGGCGAAGTACCCGCGCGGCGTGGCCTGGGCGCTGCGGGAGGCCGGCCACGAGGCGGGCGGCTTCCAGGCGGCTCTAGCCGGTGACGTGCCCCGCGCCTCGGGCCTCTCCTCCTCGGCGGCCATCGAGGCGGCCACGTCCCTCGCCATCGACCGACTCTTCGGGTTCGGCCTCGACAAGAAGTCCCTGGCCAGGATCTGCCAGAGGGCCGAGAACGAGTACGTCGGCGTGCAGAGCGGCATCATGGACCAGTACGCCTCCCTGCTCTGCGAGGCGGGCTCGGCGCTCCTGATCGACTGCCGCTCGCTCGAAGCCGAGACCGTCCCCCTCGACCTCGAAGGCGCGGGCCTCTCCTTGGTAGTCTGCGACACCCGCGTCGAGCGCGGCCTCGCCGACACCGGCTACAACGACCGCCGGGCTTCCTGCGAACGGGCCGCCAAGACCCTCGGCGTCGAGCAGCTTCGCGACGCCACGGAGGACGATCTTGACCGGCTCTCGGGCGAGGAGTTGCGGCGGGCCCGCCACATCGTCACGGAGAACGCGCGTGTGATCCGGGCCGTCCGGTCCCTGCGGGCCGGGGACTTCGAGGCGTTCGGTCACCTGATGTACGCCTCGCACCGGTCCATGCGCGACGATTACGAGATCTCAACCCCCGAGCTCGACGCCTTCGTCGAGGTCGCCAGGGACAACGGCGCCCCCGGCGCGCGGCTGACGGGCGCCGGCTTTGGGGGCTGCGCCATAGCCCTCATGCCCGCGGGCAACACCGAGACACTTGCCGAGGCCTGTCTGAAGTCGTTTGCCAGGCGCGGGTTCGAGAGACCGGAGTTCTACGAGTTCTCGCCCGCGGCCGGGGCCGAGGTGGTGAGCCCGGAGTAAGGGAAGGTCCTCGCCGTTCCTGGAACGCCTGCGCCGCGGAGGCGGCACACCCAACCTGCAAGGACACCCCGCAGGGTCGTTTATCTCCGCCAGGATCTCTGATCCCCCGTTTGCGATTCAACAGACGGGCCGAACTGCCGGTATCCGCTATGATCGCTGGGATGTTGGGGAACAGAGATCAGGCGGGGCCGTGACTGCCCGGATGCGGCGGGGAAGGTCGGTGCCGCTGCCGGATCGTCTGCGGCCCCGCGGCGCCGGCCCCGAGAGGTACGTGATTCTGGGCGCCGGGTGTGCGGGTTTGAGCCTCTGTCATTACCTCCTCGAACGGGGCGTGGACGAGCCCATCCTGATCTTGGACCGCAAAGAGACCTTCACCGACGACAGGACCTGGTGCTTCTGGGACGTCGAGGAGACGCCCTTCTCCGGCCGCGCCACCCGCCGCTGGGACTCCTGGGCCGTCCGCGCCGGAGAGAGGGAGATCGTCCACACCAGCGCCCGGTATCCTTACCTCTGCCTGACGGGCGCGGACTTCTACGAGGACGCGCTAGAGAAGATCTCCGCCCGCGGCAACGTAACGGTCCGGTTGGGAGAGAGTGTGGAGACCCTCGAAGAGTTGGACGACGGCGTCCTGATCGGCACCCCCGCGGGGTCCTACCTCGCCGGCAACGTGTTCGACGGGCGCGGCCTGCCGCCCGACTCCCCGGTCCTGAAAGAGGCGCGGCGGGAACCGGCCTGGATCTCCCAACAGTTCCTCGGCCTTCGCCTCCGCGCGAGCCGCCCCACCTTCGACCCGGATACCTGCACCCTTATGGATTTCACGGTCGACCAGGGCCGCGGTCTACGTTTTGCCTACGTGCTGCCCTTCGACGAGCGCGAGGCGCTGGTCGAGAACGTCTACCTGTCCCGAACCGGCGCCCCACCCGAAACCCACCGGGCCGAGCTCTCGGCCTACCTGCGCGACCGTTACGGGCTCGCCGAAGGGGACTACGAGGCGGAGGGAGAAGAGTGGGGTGACATACCCATGACGTCCCGCCGCTTCCCGCGGAAACCCGGAACCCGCATCCGGGCCATCGGGACGCTCGGCGGCGAGACCCGCCCATCCACCGGCTACACCTTCCTCCGCGTCCAGCGCTACTGCCGCGCGCTCGCGGCGAGCGTGACCGGCGGCGGGGGAGACCCGGAGAGGGTCCACCCCCGGCGTTACGGGCTTCTTGACCGGGTCTTCCTGCGCCTCCTGCGCGAGCAGCCGGAGAGGTGCCCGGGGATCTACGCCCGCATGTTCGCCGGTACGCGCCCCGACGCGCTCGTGCGCTTCCTGACCGAAAGGAGCTCGCCCTCCGACGAGGCTGGCCTGATCCGGGCTCTCCCGAAGCTCCCGTTCCTGCGCCTGGCCGCCGGGGAGAGTATCGACGGTGTCCGCGAAATCCTCTGATTCGGATCCGAGGCCCGCGCCCCCGGCCGTCCGGGGCGCCGTGGTCTGGCCTTCCCTACTCATCGTCCTTGCCCTGACGGTCGCCTTCGCCGCGGGGCTTCACGCGCCGGCCTGGGCCCAGTACCTGCCGTTCGCCGCGAGCCTCGTGCTCTTCGGGCTGCCGCACGGCGCGGTGGACCATCTGGTGCCATCCCGCTTCTCGGGCCGCAAGGCGGATGGGCGGGGCATCCTCGCCGTCGTGCTCCTCTATATATTCCTTTCGGGGCTCTGCCTCATCCTGTGGTTCGTCGCCCCGGCCATCGCCTTTGCCCTCTTCATCTGCGTTACGGTCTTTCACTGGGGAGCCGGGGAATTGCACGCCGCGCTCTTCTTCGGTCCGGACGGGCTCGGCGGTTTGGGACCAACGGGCCGGGTCTTCTTGGTTCTGCTGCGCGGCGGCATACCCATGCTCGTCCCCCTCCTCTTCTTCCCGGACGCGTACGAGGGGGTTGCGGCCGACGCCGCCGGGTTGTTTGGCCCTGGCGCGGCCCCATCGTGGGCGTTCGGGCCGGCCTTCCGGCTCGCGGCTGGGGCGGCGCTGTCGGTGGTGGCCCTGGTCCTGGTTTCCCGCGCGGTCCGCGACGGGGTCGCGCGGCGCGCGGTCTTTCCGCCCCTGGCGCTGGAGACGCTGCTGCTCTTCGCGTTCTTCGCCGTAGTGCCGCCGATCCTCGCGGTCGGACTGTACTTCACGATCTGGCACGCCCCCAGGCACATAGCAAGGCTCGTTCTGCTCGACCCCGGGGCTTCTACCGACTTTCTCGCTGGGCGTCCGGGACGCGCCGTGTCCCGGTTCGCGAAGGACGCGGCGCCGCTGACGGGCCTGGCCCTGGCGCTGCTCGCCGGGCTCTACTTCGCGGTTCCGAGGGCGGCGCAAGACCCCGGTTCCCTGCTCGCCCTCTACCTCGTGCTCGTCTCGGCGCTAACGCTCCCGCACGCCTCCCTCGTGGCGTACATGGACCTCCGTCAGGGCGTCTGGAAAAGGTCCCTTCCGCCGGCGGGAGCCGGGCATGGTCCAGTAACTTGAGAGCGGGGGCCGGGTCAAGGTTTACCCGTCCGGTCTGGGGGGGTACACAGAGGGCTCATCGAAGTCTTGCAGGATTCCCAGACACTGGAGGTCGTTAAGGATGGCGGAGCCGATCACTGGAAGCATAGAGGTAGAAGCCCCGGTAGCGAAGGTCTACGAGTACTGGCGCGACCTGGAGAACCTGCCGAGCTTCATGAAGAACATCGAAGAGGTGCGCTCCACGGGGCCGGACACCACCCACTGGGTCGTCAAGGGACCCCTCGGCTACAGGGCCGAGTTCGACGCCAGGACCACCCAGGACGAGCCGAACAGTGCCATCGGGTGGAACACCCTGGACGGCGACGTCCAGACCTCCGGGCAGGTGCGCTTCCAGGAAGTCACCCCGAACCGCACGAGGCTAGAGGTCCAGATGAAGTACGCGGACCCGCCCGCCGGCAAGCTCGGGGAGGCGGCCTCGAGGCTGACCTCGGGCCCCAAGGCGATCATGGAGCAGGACCTGCGCAACTTCAAGGACATCATAGAGGGCAAGGCGACCCCCGAAGAAGTCCAGCAGCGTCCCGCCGCAGCCGACGCGCACAGCGGCGCCATAGCCACGCTCACCTCGGGCACCGGTCTCCTCGTCATAGGTGGCGTCGTGGTGCTGTGGCTCTTGCTCCGCCGGGGTGGTTCTTCGGGCGGCAGGGGCAAGTCGCGCATAATTTTCGAGTTTTAGCGTACTAGCTGTCAGCGATTAGCTTTCAGCAGTCAGTTGTAGAGAAGGGCCGGCGTCTACGAGACGCCGGCCCTTCTTGCGTGCGGATGGCGGACTGCAACGGTCAGCCGTTTGCGGGGAATTGTTCGTCGTAGAGTTTCATGGCGTGCCTGACGGCCTCCACGGCCTCTCCGGCGTCGGCGAAGTCCTCGACGTCCACCTCCTTGTTTTCGAGCTTCTTGTAGTCCTCGAAAAAGCTGCGCAGCTCGTCCAGGCGATGTTTGGGCAGCTGGTCGTAGCTCTCGTAGGAGCGGTACTCCGGGTCCTCCAGGGGGACGCAGATGATCTTCTCGTCGTTCTCGCCGTCGTCGACCATGTGCATCATCCCTATGGGCCTTACGACGAGCAGGCTCAGGGGATGGACCGGCTCCTGCATGAGCACCAGGACGTCGAGCGGGTCGTCGTCGTCGCCCAAAGTGCGCGGGATGAAGCCGTAGTTGGCGGGGTAATGGATCGAGGCGTAAAGCACCCTATCCACTTTTAGAAGGCCCGTCTCCTTGTCCAACTCGTACTTGACCTTGGAGCCCTTGGGGATCTCGACCAGCGCCTGAAATTCCCGGGGGGCGTCTTCCCCTATCTCCACGTCGTGCCAGGGATGCGGCATCCCGACTCCTCTCCGATAACCCGGGACGGCCCCGTCGCCGGTCCCGCGCCCATCTTACTCCGTCCTCCGCAACGCTAAACAAGACCCCCGGCCCCGCCGATACCCCGCGCATGGTTCCGCAACCGGCGAGGGAGAGGAAGATGAACAGATGGAAGGGCGTACTGGTAGGAACGGCGGCGCTCCTGGCCGGCCTCCTGCTCGCGACCGCCGCCAACGCGCAGGACGAGGAGGGGCGGCTTCTAAAAGCATCCGAAGGCCTCCAGATGCCTGGTTCCGAGGCGGACAGCCGCTGGTGGTTCGTCTCCTACCCGGGCGAGGACGAACTACCCTCGGCCGAACGTTTCTCCGGGCTCACCGGCTGCCCCGCGGGTGGTGTGTCCCGCTCTGGCTTCGAGGCCACCTTCGACCGCCTGGGTGACGTCCAGCCCTGGATGGACGCGGGCCAGAAAAAGAGCGCCCGCGGCTTCCGCAGGCTGGGGAAGCTCTTCCACCGCCGTTATGAAGAACTTGCTGTCTACCGCTGCGAGACCGGCACCGCCGAAGTCCCGATCTACTTCGTGGGCGTGGACGAAAACGGCCTCTCCGGCCTATTGACCATCAACATAGAAACCTGATCCAACCGACCAATAACCCAAACAAAAGCTGACGGCTGATAGCTAAAAGCTGAAAGCGTGTACGAAGGGCCGTGGCCCTTCGTACACCAAGTACCGGAGGTGGGACTCGAACCCACACGAGGTTTCCCTCACCGAATTTTGAGTCCGGCGCGTCTACCGATTCCGCCACTCCGGCGTGCGGAACGGGGAGCATTATACCAACGTATAAAAGGTGTTCCGGGCGCGGGCACACGCTGCTTGACAAACCGGAGTATGCATACCCATAATGCCGTTTCAACAAGACTTTTTCGGGCCGCCGCGGCGGCGAACTCGGGTAGATGGGAATCGAGGAGGAGAATTGAGGAAAGCGCGTCGAGTAACGACCTTGGTGGTCGCGGGGCTATTGTCGGCCCTGTTAGTAGTGGGATGCGGCGGGGCGAGCAACGGCGGCGGCGGCTCCGGCGGCGGGGAGTCTGTCAAGATAGTCAGCGACCTGCCGCTGCAGGGCGCGAACCGCGCCCAGACGACGACGATGGTCAACGCGATCAAGCTCGCCATCCAGCAGCGCGACGGCGAGGTCGCGGGCCTTCAGATAGATTACGAGTCCCTCGACGACGCGACCGCCCAGGCCGGTCAGTGGGACCCGGCCAAGTGCGCCGAGAACGCGCAGCAGGCCGCGCAGGACGAGGCGGTCATCGGCTGGATCGGCCCGTTCAACTCCGGGTGCGCCGCCACCCAGATCCCGACCCTCAACGAGGCCGGCCTCGCGATGGTCAGCCCGGCCAACACCTACATCGGCCTCACCAAGCCCGGCGGCGAGCCGGACGAGCCGGACAAGTACTACCCGACGGGCGAGCGCAACTATGCCCGCGTGATCGTGGCCGACGACAAGCAGGGCCAGGCGGGTGCCGCGCTGATGCAGCAGGAGGATGTGCAGTCCGTCTACATCCTCGACGACAAGGAGACCTACGGCAAGGGCCTCGCCGACCAGTTCCAGAAGGCCGCCGAGGAGCAGGGCATCGAGGTATTGGGCCGTGAGGGCATCGACGGCTCGGCCTCCAACTACCGTTCCCTGATGAACAAGGTCGCCCAGGCCGAGCCCGACGCCGTCTACTTCGGCGGCATCATCGAGAACAACGCCGCCCAGCTCATAAAGGACAAGGTCGGCGCCGGTATGCCCAACGACGAGGTTCTCTTCGTCGGCCCCGACGGCATCTTCGTCGACGAGCTTCTCGGCCAGGCCGGGGACGCCGCCAACGGCATCTACGTCACCTTCGGCGGCCTGCCGGAGAGCGAGCTCTCCGCCGAGGGCCAGGAGTTCGTCGAGACCTACGAGAGCAAGTACGACGATCAGATCCAGCCCTACACCGCCTACGCCTACGAGGCCGCCAACGTGATGCTCGACGCCATCGAGCGCGCCGCGGAAGACGCCGGCGGCGTGCCCGAGCGCCAGGCCGTCATCGAGGAGGTCTTCGCAACGGAGGACTTCGAGGGCGTGCTCGGAACCTGGAGCTTCGACGAGGACGGCGACACGAGCCTCACCGAGCTCTCGGTCCAGACCGTCGACGGCGGCGAGTTCACGCTCGACCGGGTAGTCGACGTAGCGGACCTCTAGGAGGAGCCACGTACAGTTCGCCTGGGGGCCGGCCTTTCGGGCCGGTCCCCACCGCTAGAAGAGGGGTCCTATGACGACGGGTGGAGCGGCCAAGAGCAGGTCGGAGGCCCTGCTGCAGAGCGTCAGGGCGTCCAGCTGGAGCACGCGCCTGTCCGCGGTCGTTCTCGCGGTCGTGCTGGTGTTGCTCTTCTCCCAGGCCGTCCAGGAGCCGGGGCAGTTCGCATCCCAGCTCGTTATCGGAGTTACAAATGGGGCCATCATCGCGCTCATCGCGCTCGGCTACACGCTCGTCTACGGCATCATCGAGCTCATCAACTTCGCCCACGGCGACAACTTCATGATCGGCTCCTTCGTCGGCATCACGGTGTTGTCGGGGACGTTCGTGGGCTTGCAGTTCTTCGCCCCGATCACCGGCGACGGCGGGACCCTGCTGAAGATCCTGGGCGTCGTGATCGCGCTCGTGGTCGCGATGGTGGTCTGCGGCCTGCTCGGCGTCGGCATCGAGCGGGTGGCGTACAAGCCCTTGAGGAACTCGCCGCGGCTGGCCGTGCTCATCACGGCCATAGGCATGTCCTTTATCCTGCAGAACGTCGGGCTTATCTGGAAGGGACCGGCCCAGGTCCCGTTCCCCGAGCTGATCTCCAGCGCCAACATCCTGCCCGGGGAGGCCGTGATCTTCCGCTGGAAGGACCTGTTCGTGATCGCGGTGACGGTTCCCCTGCTCGTCGCCCTCTCCTACTTTATCTCCAACACCCGCCAGGGCAAGGCGATGCGGGCGGTCGCCCAGGACAAGGAGGCGGCCTCCATGATGGGCATCAACGTGAACCGCACCATCTCCATCACCTTCATGCTCGGCGGTATCCTCGCCGGCGCCTCCGGCGTCATGTACGGGCTCTTCAACGGCATCACCGTCTTCAACGTCGGCTTCACCCAGGGCCTCTTCGCCTTCACGGCGGCGGTGCTCGGCGGCATCGGGAACCTGAGCGGGGCGGTTGTCGGCGGGTTCTTGATCGGGATCATCGGCTCGATGGCGGACCAGTACATCGGCGTGAGGTGGACGTCCGTGGTGATCTTCGCCGTCCTGATCGCGGTTCTCGTCTTCAGGCCGCGGGGCCTTCTCGGGGACCGATCGGCCGTGCAGGGCGGGGGCGAGTAGCTTGGCCCGCTACAGGAGGTTCGTGCTGCCGGCGGTCCTGATCGTGCTCGCCGTCTTGCTCCCGTTTATTGACGCGGCGCTCGGCACTGACGCCCTGTTTACCGCCATCACCATCGCCATCTTCGTGATGCTGGCCCTGGGCCTGAACATCGTGGTCGGTTTCGCGGGCCTTCTCGACCTGGGCTTCGTGGCGTTCTACGCGCTCGGGGCCTACGTGGTCGGGTGGTTCGCGTCGAGCCACTTCAACGGGGTGAGCTTCTCCTTCGGCTCGACGGCGACGTCCTTGAGCGGCGAGGCCCTGCCGGGGATACACGTCTCGTTCTGGATATTGCTCCTACTTGCGGGGGCCTTCTCCGCGGTCTGCGGCATGATCATCGGCTTCCCGACCCTCAGGCTGCGGGGGGACTACCTCGCCATAGTCACGCTCGGGTTCGGTGAGATCATCCCCCGGTTCTTCCAGAACGGGGACGACCTCGGCGGCTTCAACCTCACGAACGGGACCATCGGCATCAAGGCCATAGACTCGCCGGGCTTCCCGTTTCTGCCCGACTCGCTCGACACGTGGCAGCGGTTCAGCACCCTCGATCTCAACCCCTGGTACTACACCATCCTCGCGATGGTCCTCGTCACGGTCTACGTAAACGTGCGCCTGCAGAACTCCAGGCTCGGGCGGGCCTGGATCTCGGTGCGCGAGGACGAGACGGCCGCCGCCGCCATGGGCATAAACCCCGTAACGACGAAGCTGTGGGCCTACGCCCTGGGCGCGCTGTTCGGCGGGTTCGCCGGCGCGTTCTACGGGGCGTTCATCAAGAACATCTTCCCCGACGCCTTCTCGTTCAACATCTCCATTCTGATACTCTGCATGGTCGTGCTCGGGGGGATGGGGAACATCTACGGCGTGATCCTGGGCGCCATAGCACTCCAGGGCATCAACTTCTACGTACTGCCGCAGCTGAGCACCGTCGTTCACGCCATCGGCGACACGGTGGGCAGCGCGGCGATGAGCAACGTGGACCTGGCCCGCTACAACTTCTTTATCTTCGGCGTGGTCCTCGTGCTGATGATGCTCCTGAGACCCGAGGGCATCATCCCCAACCGCCAGCGCCAGGAGGAGTTGCGCGACGAGGACCCCGGCACCGGCGACGCGATGGGGGGCGCCCGTGCCTGAGGGGAACGGCCAGAAGGAGACGCCCCTGCTGGAGGCGCGCGGCATAACCAAGGTCTTCGGCGGCCTCGTGGCCGTCAACTCCGTGAACTTCGACATCCCGGAGCGGTCCATCGTCAGCCTGATCGGGCCGAACGGCGCCGGCAAGACGACGTTCTTCAACATGGTGAGCGGCCTCTTCGGGCCGACCTCGGGGTCCTTCGTCTTCAAGGACAAGAACATCACGCGTCTCAAGGCCCACCAGCGGGCGCAGATGGGGATCGGGCGCACGTTCCAGAACATCCGGCTCTTCGGCACGATGAGCGCCGTGGACAACGTGCTCTCCGGCATGCACACGCGCCTCAAGAGCGGCATCCTCGGCGCCATCCTCCGCACCCCCGCCACCCGGCGCGAAGAGAAGGAGTCCGCCGAGCGGGCGAGCGAGCTGCTCGATTTCGTGGGCATCAGCAACCGGCAGACCTTCGCGAAGAACCTCTCCTACGGCGACCAGCGGAGGCTCGAGATAGCGCGGGCGCTCGCTTCGGAGCCTACCCTCCTCCTGCTCGACGAGCCGACGGCGGGCATGAACCCGCAGGAGACCGCGCGGCTGACGGACCTCATCCGCAGGCTGCGGGAGGAGCGTGGGATCTCCATCCTGCTCATCGAGCACGAGATGCGCGTGGTGATGAGCATCTCCGATAGGGTGACGGTTCTCGACCACGGGGAGAAGATCTCCGAGGGCCTGCCCTCGGAGGTCCGCCAGGACCCGAGGGTGATCGAGGCCTACCTCGGAACGGCGAAGACGGGTTAGCCGTGCCGCTCCTAGAGGTCCAGGACATGCACAGCTACTACGGGAACATCCACGCCCTGCGCGGGGTCTCTCTAACGGTCGAGGAGGGGGAGGTCGTCACCCTGATCGGCTCGAACGGCGCGGGCAAGACTACGACGCTGCGCTCCATTAACGGCGTCTTGCCGCCCCGACAGGGGAAGATAATCTTCGACGGCGAGGAGATACAGGAAGTACCCGCCCACGGCATGATCAAGAAGGGCATCGCCCAGAGTCCCGAGGGGCGCAAGATCTTCTCCCGCATGACGGTCCGCGAGAACCTGGAGATGGGCGCCTACCACCGCAACGACCGCGACGGCATCCGCCGGGACATGGACCGCGTCTTCGAGCTCTTCCCCCGCCTGCAGGAGCGCATCAAGCAGGAGGCCGGCACGATGAGCGGCGGCGAGCAGCAGATGCTCGCCATCGGCCGCGCCCTGATGAGCAGCCCAAAGCTCCTTCTCCTGGACGAGCCCTCGATGGGCCTGGCGCCCGTGCTCGTGGAGCGCATCTTCGACATAATCGAGGAGATCAACAAGCAGGGCACGACCATCCTCCTCGTCGAGCAGAACGCGAACGTGGCCCTCGAGATAGCCACCCGTGGCTACGTCCTGGAGTCAGGCTCCATCGTCAACTCGGCCCCGGCCGAGAAGCTGCGCCAGGACCCGAAGGTCCGCGAGGCGTACCTCGGTGAGATGTAATGGCTTTCTGCACAGGCTAAGTAGACTTTAGCGGACCAAAAGCGTATAGTAATAGCGTGTCTGGTATAAGGCCATTCGTTCTGTCACTACCGTCGTTCTACGCGCCGTCCCACAGGTACAGGCGTCTCGCTTTCGGCTCCTACGGGTTCGGCCACACGAACGTGAGGCAGCCCGGCGATCTGCGCGGGACCGTGATCGGGCGCAAGGGAAGGTACCGTGCCGTCCATGCAAGAGGAGGTGAAGCCTAGAGAACAGAACCCAGAGAGGTGAACAATGACGCTCTCCCTTCGGGTTGGCCTGCAAGAGGCAGCCCAAAGAATTTCTCCCGTCCGTTCGGACTACCAGAACCTACCCATAGAACAGGGCTTCGACTGGCCCGTTATCGCCGGATACGACTTCGATCGGCTCTACCTGGTCGTCTTCCGCTCCGTGCGCCGCCCCGACGCCGACCTGGACCTGCTCCGCTGGTTCGACGACCTGGCATACGCGGAAGCGTTGAGGTCCGGCGGCCTCCTCCGCTACTTCAAGGGCGACGCCGACGAGAGACGCCGCTGCCTCTCCTTCTGCCTCTGGGAGAGCCGCGAAGCGGCGCTCGGGGCCTCGGGCGGCAAAAAGCACGAGCAGGCCGCCAGCATCACGTCCAGAATGTACGTCTCCTACGACCTGGAGCGCTACGAGCTCACGCCCGGGGAAGAAGGCGGTAGGCTGCACTTCCGCCGCCTCTGAAGGGATTCGTAGAACAGCGGAAAGAGACGGAGTGGCCCGGCGAAGATTCGTACGCCGGGCCCTCTCCTTACGATTTCGGCGGGGTTTGATCGAAGCTTCTTCGGTATAATCCTTCGGAATGCGTGTCTATCTCATCGACGGTTTCTCCCTGCTCTACCGGGCGTTCTACGCGCTGCCGCAGAGCATCTCGACGAGCAGCGGATTGCCCACGAACGCGCTGTACGGCTTTACGAGCATGATCCTGAAGCTTTTGGAATCGGAAGAAGAGGTGGGCCTCGGCGTGGTCTGGGACGCGGGCAAGCCCCAGTTCCGCATGGACGTCTTCCCGGATTACAAGGCCCAACGCTCGGCGATGCCGGAGGAGCTCAAGGTCCAGCTCGACCACCTGGACGAGATCCTGGACGCCATGAACATCCCCGCCGTGCGTGCCGAAGGCTTCGAGGCCGACGACGCCTTGGCGACGATGTCGCGCCAGATCCCGGAGGGCACCGAGCTGTTCATAGTCACGGGCGACCAGGACGCGATGCAGTTGGTCGACGGAAACGTGAAGGTGCTGCGGACGACGCGCGGCGTCTCGGAGACCAAGACTTATGGGCGGGACGAGGTCGTCGAGGAGTACGGGGTTACGCCGGAGCAGATCCCGGACTACAAGGCCCTCATCGGCGACCCGTCCGACAACATCCCCGGCGTCCGCGGCATCGGCCCGAAGGGAGCTTCGAACCTGCTCCAGAGGTTCGGCACGGTGGCGGAGATCTACGAGAACCTGGACGATATCTCCGCAAAAGGCACCCGCAAGAAGCTGGAGGAGGGCAAGGACAGCGCCTTCATGTCGCTGGAGCTGGCGAAGATGCGTTTCGACGCGCCGGTCCGGTTCGACCCGGAGGCGCTGCGTTTCGAGGGCGTCTCCCCGGAGAGCCACGACGTCGTCCTGCGCCGCTACGAGTTCCGAACCCTCCAGCCGCGCTTCGCGACGCTTCCCGTCATCGGTGGTGAGGCGCCACCGCCCCCCGAGAGGCTGGAAGTGAGCGTCTCGGAGGAGCCGGTGGAGCTGTCCTTCGAGCCAGTCGCGGCGGCGCCGGTCGGGGAGGGCGGCCGGTGGTGCGTGGCCGTCTCCGAGGGGGAGGTGCGGCTCGTCGATGGCGTGCCCGACGTCCCCTTGAAGGTCCACGACGCGAAGCAGCTCGGGGTGCGGGGGGCGGCCTTCGACACGTTTCTCGCGGCGTACCTCGTCAAGCCGGGTCTCGGGAGCTACGAGCTGGAGGCGCTTGCCGGGGAGCGGGGGCTGGCCGAGGTCGAAGTGGGGCAGGAGGACCCCGAGGTCGAGGCGGCGGCGCGTAGGGCGGCCCTCATCTTCGCGCTTTACCCGAAGCTGCAGTCCGAACTCGAAGAGATGGGGCTCGCCCGTCTCTACTACGACGTCGAGTTGCCGCTGGCGGACGTGCTCGGGGAGGTCGAGGACGTCGGGATGCCCGTCGACCGGGCCGCCCTCGAAGAGATCGGCGAGGATCTCGTCGGGCGGATAAGCGACCTCGAGACCCGCATCTACGAGGAGGTCGGCCACGAGTTCAACATCGGCTCGCCGAAGCAGCTCGGCGAGGTCCTCTTCGAGGAGATGGGCCTTCCGCCGATCCGAAAGACGAAGACGGGCTACTCGACCGACGCGAAGGTGCTCGAGCAGTTGCGCATCCAGGGCCACACCATAGCCGAGCTCGTAGTCGAGTACCGGGAGTACGCCAAGCTAAAGGGCACCTACATAGACGGGCTGCGCGACCTCATCACCGAAGACGGCCGCATCCACACCACGCTGAGACAGGCGGCGACGTCGACCGGGCGCATCTCGAGCGACAAGCCGAACCTCCAGAACATCCCCATCAGGACCGAGACCGGCGCGCGCATCCGGGACGCTTTCACGGCCTCCCCGGGTAGGCGCCTCGTCGTCGCGGACTACTCGCAGATAGAGCTCAGGATACTCGCCCACATGACCGGCGAACCGTCGCTCGTCGAGTCGTTCGAGAACGGCGAGGATATACATACGAGGACGGCCTCGGAGGTCTTCGACACGCGGATGGAGAGCGTTACGCCGGAGTTGCGCCGGCGGGCGAAGATGGTCAACTTCGGGATCCTGTACGGGATCTCCGGTTTTGGCCTAGCCACACGGCTCGGAAACGTGCACCCGGCGGAGGCCGAGCGCTACATCAAGCGGTACTTCGAGCGTTACCCGCGGGTAACGGAGTTTATGAAGGAGACTCTGGAGGAGGCCGAGGAGCTCGGGTACTCGACGACGCTGTTCGGGCGGCGGCGGTACGTGCCGGAGCTGAAGAACTCGAACAAGAACGTCAGGAAGCTCGGGGAGAGGCTCGCGTTCAACGCGAAGGTCCAGGGGACGGCGGCCGACATCATCAAGGTGGCCATGGTGGACTTGCAGGCCAGGTTACGGTCTTTCGGGGCGGACATGATCATGCAGGTCCACGACGAGCTGGTCTTCGACGTGGACCGCGGCCGGGAAGAGACGGTCGCCGCGCTCGCCATCGACAGGATGGTCGCCGCCTACGACCTGCACCCGCCGCTGGAGGTAGAAGCCAAGGTGGGGGAGCGCTGGGGGCGGGTGCGACCTCTGGCGGTGAATGAGGTAAACTAGAGAAGATTTCGCAACGATCCGGTAACGGTTCATTGTTATAATCCCTGTTCGGCAAACTAGGCAAAAAGGAAGCAACCGGTTAGATGACTGACACCACCGAAAAGACCACCCGCGAGTTGACGATGAAGGACTTCTTCCGGGAAGAGAACGGAGAGGTCGTTCCCGTCGACGAGAGCGTCCTCATAGATTTCAAGGACGGCGACATAGTCGAGGGCGAGGTAGTCCGCATCGACCGGGACGAGGTGCTCGTCGACATCGGGTACAAGTCCGAAGGGCTCGTCCCGTCCAACGAGCTGACCATCCGCAAGGGCGCCGACCCGCACGACGTGGTCGACCTCGGCCAGCGCCTCGAAGCACTGGTGCTTCAGAAAGAGGACGCCGACGGCAGGCTCATACTCTCGGCCAAGCGTGCCGCCTTCGAGCGGGCGTGGAACCGGATCGAGGAGTCCTACAACGAGCAGCGGACCGTCGAGGGCCCGGTCATCGAGGTCGTCAAGGGCGGCCTGATCCTGGACATCGGCCTGCGCGGCTTCCTGCCGGCGAGCCTGGTGGACATCCGGCGCGTCAGGAACCTCGAGTCCTTCCTCGGCCAGAAGCTGGAGTGCAAGGTCATCGAGCTCAACCGCAGCCGCAACAACGTGGTGCTCTCGCGCCGCGCCGTGCTCGAAGAGGAGCGCAAGGAGGAGCGGGAGAAGATCCTCACCTCCCTCGAAGAGGGCCAGATCATCAAGGGCACCGTCTCGAACCTCGTGGACTTCGGCGCGTTCGTCGACCTCGAGGGCATCGACGGCCTGATCCACATAAGCGAGCTCTCCTGGCAGCACGTCGACCACCCGTCCGAGGTCGTCGAGGTGGGCGAGGAGGTCGAGGTCAAGGTCCTCGAAGTGGACAGGGACCGGGAGAGGATCTCGCTCGGGCTCAAGCAGACCCGCAAGGACCCGTGGCAGGAGATCGTCGAGAAGGTGAACGTCGGCGAGCAGATCCAGGGCCGCGTCACCAAGCTGGTCTCCTTCGGCGCCTTCGTCGAGGTCGCGGAGGGGGTCGAGGGCCTGATCCACATCTCCGAGCTCGCGGAGCACCACGTCGAGACGCCGGACGAGATCGTACGCTCCGGCGACGAGGTCGACGCCCGCATCATCGACGTCGACGCGAAGCGCCGCCGCCTCTCGCTCTCCCTGCGTCCGAAGCGCGAGGAGCGTGAAGAGCGGGCCGACCGCCCGCCGCGCCAGCGCGACGACCGTCCTCCGCGCCGCGACGAGCGTTCCGACCGCGGCACCGACCGGGGCCGGGGCGGCACCGAAGGTAGCGGCCTGCGCACGGGCGCCTTCGACTCGCTCTCCGACCTGGACCTCGAGGAGAGATAACCGGGCCCCCCAAAGAGGGCTGCCCCGAAAGGGAGGGGCCGGTGACCATCGCGGTCACCGGCCCTTTCGCGTCCGGCAAGAGCACCTTCGTCCGGATGCTCGGAGATCTTGGCGCCGAGACCCACTCGGCCGACGAGATAGTCCACAGCCTGCTCCGCCAGAACGAAGAGGCCATCTCGGACATCTCGGAGCGCTTCGGTGCAGAAGTGCTTGGAGACGAGGGCGTGGACCGCAAGGCCCTCGGCCGCGTCGTCTTCGCGGACCCGGCCAAGCTCGCTGAGCTAGAAAAAATACTCCACCCCCTGGTCCACGACGAGACGGACAGGCTCGTGAGCTACTCCTGCTCCGAGGTGTTCGTGGTAGAGATCCCGCTCCTGTTCGAGGCGGGGCGCGGGGAGGACTTCGACCGTACCGTGGCCGTGGTCGTACCGGAAGATCGGCGGAAGGAGTGGGCCGCCGAGCGGGGCGTGGACGAGGCGGCGTTGCGGGCGATAGAGGGGCGGCAGTTGCCGTCCGAGGAGAAGGCCCGGCGGGCCAACGTCGTGGTACAAAACGACGGAGGCCCGGATAGACTCAAGGAGCAGGCCGAGGAATTGTGGGCGGAGATCCTGGGGGAGAAGAGCTCTGAAGGCGGTGGCGGACAAGAGGCGTAGGTACGGCAAGTCGCGGGCACGCCGCCGGCGGGGGGTCTTGCTGTTGCTGGCGGCCGCACTCGCCGGCGTCGCCGCGCTCTTCGCGCTCCCCTTCGTCCTCGGGGCGCCCGAGACCGTCAGGAAGACCGTCTACCCCTTGCGCTACGAGGAGACCATCCGCCAGGCCAGCCGGGAGAACGGGCTGGAGCCCGCGTTCGTGGCCGGCGTGATCTACACCGAGAGCCGCTTCAGGCCCGACGCGGAATCCCACCAGACGGCCTACGGCCTCATGCAGATGCTCCCGGAGACCGCCGAGTTCGTCCAGCAGCGCAGCGGTATCCGGGGCGACTACAGGGAGCCGCGGACGAACATCAGGTTGGGCGCGTGGTACCTGGGCTACCTCGACGAGCGGTACAGGGGCGACGAGCGGCTCATGCTCGCGGCTTACAACTCCGGAGAGGGCAGGGTGGATGGTTGGATCTCCGAAGAAGGCTTCGACATAGCAAAGGACATACCCTTTAAAGAGACCAGGGACTACGTCGAGAACTCGCTCGAAGCCAGGGAGGTCTACGGGGACCTCTACGGTGAGGATTTGCGGCGGGACCCCGGTTGGTCGATCCCGTTCACGAACATCTACGACGAAACCCGCAGGTTCGGCGACTCGTAACAGAATGGGTCGTCAGATAGGAGACGCATGAGAAGAAGGCTGGCAATACTGTTGATGGTCGCCCTGATCCCGTCCACCGGCGCGGTGGCGTGCGGCCAGGCGGTCGAAGACCAGGTGCGCGACGAGGTCAACAAGCAGGTAGACAAGGGCAAGAAGCGGGCCAACGAGGAGATCCAGAAAGGCAAAGATAGACTCGAAAAAGAGGCCAAGAAGGCCCAAAAACAGGTCGAGGAAGGCGCCAGGAACGCCCAGAAGCAGGCGGAGGAGAAGGCAGGCGGCGGGCAGTAAAGAGCCGGTCTTCCCGCCAATAAAAGAGAGGAAAAACGGGGTTACTGCCGTATAATTTACGGGCGGGTCGGGGCCGATGGTGATGGCCTTTTCGGGGCCCGCGCAATCCGCGTAGGGGAGGGACCCGCATCGAGACCCGCAGCAGCTTTCAGGTAAACAGCGAGTACAGGCCGACCGGAGATCAGCCCCAGGCCATAGAGAAACTTGCCTCCGGCCTCGACTCGGGGCTAAGGGCGCAGACCCTGCTCGGTGTTACGGGCTCCGGCAAGACGCACACGATGGCCCGGGTCATCGAGAAGGTCGGGCGTCCGTCGCTGGTCATCGCGCACAACAAGACGCTCGCGGCGCAGCTCGCCAGCGAGTTCGCCGAGTTCTTCCCGAACAACGCCGTAGAGTACTTTGTCTCCTACTACGACTACTACCAGCCCGAGGCCTACGTCCCGCGCACGGACACCTTCATCGAGAAGGACGCCCAGATCAACGAGGACATAGACAGGCTCAGGCACTCGGCCACGAGCAGCCTGTTCACGCGCCGCGACGTCATAGTGGTCGCCAGCGTCTCGGCCATCTACGGCCTCGGTAGCCCCGAGGAGTACCGCAACAAGATGGTGCTCTTGGAGCAAGGCGGCTTCTACGACGTGGACCACATCCTGCGGGACCTCGTCAAGATCCAGTACACCCGCAACGATTTTCAGCTGAACCGCGGCACGTTCAGGGTACGCGGCGACGTTCTCGAGGTCCACCCGGCTTACCAGGACACGATCTACCGGGTCTCCTTCTTCGGGGACGAGGTCGAGAGCATGGTCGAGGCCGACCCCTTGACCGGTGAGGTCCTGCGCGAGCTAGACGTCCTGACCGTCTACCCGGCCACCCACTTCGTCACCGGCGAGGACCGGATGGCGACGGCCATCAAGAACATCGAGATAGAGGCCGAAGAGCGCGTCGCCGAGCTCGAAGGCGAGGGCAAGGTGCTGGAGGCGTACCGGCTCAAGCAGCGGACCCAGTACGACCTGGAGATGATGCGCGAGCTCGGGTTCACGAGCGGGATCGAGAACTACTCCCGCCACATGGACGGGCGGCCGCCCGGCTCGACGCCCTACACCCTGCTCGACTACTTCCCGGAAGACTACGTAACCTTCGTGGACGAGTCGCACATCACGCTGCCCCAGATCCGGGGCATGTACAAGGGCGACCGGAGCCGCAAGACGACCCTCGTCGACTTCGGCTTCAGGCTTCCCTCAGCACTCGACAACAGGCCGCTCACCTTCGAGGAGTTCCTGCTAAAGACCGAGCAGATGGTCTTCGTCTCGGCAACGCCGGGGCCGTACGAGCTCGAGAACTCGGGGCAGATAGTCGAGCAGATCATCCGCCCGACCGGTCTCATCGACCCGGAGGTCGAGGTCAGGCCCACGAAGAACCAGATCGACGACCTCCTCAACGAGGTCGCCGTGCGCGTCGAGCACGGCGAACGAGTCCTCATCACCACCCTCACCATAAAGATGGCCGAGGACCTGACGGACTACCTGCTGGAGCACAACGTCAAGGCCCGCTACATGCACGCCAACATCGAGACGCTGGACCGGATCCAGATCATAAGGGGATTGAGAACCGGCGAGTTCGACGTGCTGGTTGGCATCAACCTCCTGCGAGAAGGGTTGGACCTGCCGGAAGTAACGCTGGTCGCCATCCTGGACGCGGACAAGGAGGGCTTCCTGCGCGGGGAGCGGGCTCTCATCCAGACCATCGGCCGTGCCGCCCGTAACGTCAAGGGGCGGGTCATCATGTACGCGGACCGGGAGACGGACTCGATGCGGGTCGCGCTCGGGGAGACGAACCGCAGGCGAGAGATCCAGACCGCCTACAACGAGCGCCACAACATCGAGCCGCGCACCATAGTGAAGGGCGTCTCCGACATCCTGGTAGCCGCCGAAGCCAAGGGCCTCTACAAGGCAAACAAAAAGAGCGGTCGCGAGGCCCCCCGCGACCCGGACGAGCTTCGCGCCCTCATCGCCGACCTCGAAGCCGAGATGCTGGAAGCCGCCGAAGAGCTCAAGTTCGAGTACGCGGCCAAGCTCCGCGACGAGGTCAAGGACCTGGAGCGTCAGCTACAGGAGGTCATCTCGTAGGAACGTGGCCGCCGGCGCGGCCGGCCGATGCCACGGGAGCTCAAGCGGCGATACCGAGCGGGACCTCGGGGAGTAAATCGTCCTCGAACGCTCCTGCTTCGGCGGCCTCGTCTTCGGCGATCCTGGCGCGGACTTTGTCGGCCTCCCTGAGCACCAGCGCGAACCGAATGATCTCTTCCTGGGTCATGGTATCTCCTCCGCTTCTGGCCTCTCCGTCCTGCAGCAGTATCTCTCGGAACGCTTGTGCTTCGCATGGCATTTGTGCATGATCTTTTTCTGGTCCTTTTGGGGTAGACGTTTCTACGCTGTGGTTACCTGACGCGGGGGGATTTAGGCCCCGCGAGACCGCCGTCGGCTCGGACGGCGCGGTTTCGCAGGAGGAAGAGGCCGTAGAGGACGAAGCCAACGGTGCTCAGGATTATGAGGATCTGGTAGGTGACCGTACCGAGGGCGGCCACGTCGACGGCGAGGGCAAAGACGGTGTGGACGAGGATGACGGGCCAGATGGAGGCGGTCCGCCAGCGGAGGGCGCCGTAGGTGAAGCCGCTGCAGACGGCGAGGGAGGTGAGCCGGACGGCCTCGGGCCAGGGACCGTCGGTGAAGGTCCTGCCGAAGATCAGGGCCCCGGCGAGCAGGGAGGTCAGGATCGTTGCCCCCACGGGCCCCACGGGCGCGAGCGCCCGCCACAGGAGGCCGCGGAAAAGCAACTCCTGCCCGAAGGCCGCCACGAGCACCACCAGGAACGCCGAGACGAAGGCGTCGATGCCCGACACGAACACGCCCCCCGAGAGCGTGAGGGCACCGACGAAGAGCGGGAACCACAGCAGGCGCAGGTTCTTCACGATGGGCCGGTTGAAGCCGGCCTCGCGCCACAGGCCGGTCCAGAGGAGCAGGGCGAGGGCCAGCAGTATGGCCAGTCCCCAGAACAGCACTTCCGGGCTCTTGAGGTCTTCGATTACCCGGTCGAGGCCCGTGGGCGTCTCGAAGGCCTTCTGCGGCAGCCGCTTGATGTTGCCGACCGGCGCCCTCGGGAACGAGAACCGGCTCAAGGCCGTGAGCGCGAAGAGCGCCAGCGTCACCAGCAGGCAGAAGACCACCGGACGCCTCTCGGGGAAGCGCCTCATCTGCGCCCTGCCTGCCGGATCTCCTCGTTTCTCAGAGTTTCTCCCTCAACCCACCCAGGATGAGGCCCAGCCCGAACTCGAACTCCGCGTCCCGGTCGACCTCGCCCAGCCGTCCTTCGAGCTCCGAGATGCGCGGAAACTCATCCGCCGGAAGGGCCCGGACGCCCGCGCGGTCGCCGCCCGGTTCCATGGCGAAGCCCCGGATCTCGGCCATCGCGTAACCCATCGCGTACCCGGAGAGCGTCCTGAAAGCGTACAAGGCAGTAACCGCGTCGAAGCCGGCCTCCCGCAACGTCTTCAGAAACTCCTCCACGAGCCAGACCCCGTCCATGGTGTTCGCCGGACGGACGACCAGCAGCGGAAAGACGTTGGGATGCTCCCGCGCCAGCCTCCGAAACCCCCTGTACGCCTCCCGAACCCGCTCCTCCCAATCCCCACCCTCGGAAGGGACCTCCAACTCCCCGAGCAATACCTCGACCATCCCGTCGAGCAACGCGTCCTTGTTCGGGACGTGGTTGTAGAGGGACATCGCCTCAACGCCAAGATCCGCCCCGAGCTTCCTCATGCTGAGGGCCCCGAGCCCCTCCCGGTCCACGAACCTTACCGCCGCCTCCAACACCCGCCGACGGCTCAACGGCCGCCTCTTCGCCTCGACCAACAGTAGCCCTCCCACGCCTTTGCCGACAGCTTACAGGATTCACGGCATGATTACATCGTAAGTGTACGATGTAAGGGCGACATCGGAGAGACGGTCCGAGTAAGAAATCTGCGCGGCGAGAGGGGTCGCGACCGGTGATGCGCGCCGTCCGAGGCTGGCCGGCGCCGGTTTGGTTGGATCCGGGGTTCTACAGCGGTTTGCGGAAGGACCGACCCTCGGCGCCCCGTGGGCGCCGAGGCTCTTAGGGGTGCGCCCCGAGGCCGCGGGCGGGCCCCGACCTTCCACCCCTGAGAACCCGAGAACCCGGATGCCTGCTCGCGGTAGGCTCGATACCTCCGCAAACCGCTCTAGAGGTGGCGCTTGTCGTTCGGCTCCTCCACGGAGAACCGACAGGCCTGGCTCCGGTCGCTACCGCGTCGCCCGGCGCTTCTGGCTGAAAGCCGAAGGCCGACAGCCATTAGCTTCAATCGTACAGTCCCGCCCTCTGCTTCTGCCGTTCGATTGCCTTCTTGACCTTGCGGGCGTCGGGGAGGGCCATGCGGTTGAGTCGGAGGACGCGGCCGGTGTTCGTTTCGAGCGTCAGCGTTGCGTTGACGAGGCCCCGGATCGCGACCGTCGCGACCTGCTTCAGGTCCAAAGCCTCCACGTTCTGCGACTGCCAGCCGCTCTTGACCTCGACGCGGTCTTCGAAGACCGCGACTATCGTGTTGTTGTGGGCCGTGGCCTGGGTTATGGGTGCCTCCAAACTGCCCTCCGTGCCTACTCGGGTTCGTGTTTCGTTTCAGCATACAGAACTCTACCCGCGGAAGGGCGGGCGCGAAAAAGCACCGGCCGGGAATTCCCGGCCGGTGCCGAAACCCTGTCTTTACGCGGTGCCTTCCGCGGTGTCGCTCACCGGCTCGGGGGCTCTCCTGGTGTGACCGTTGCCGTTCTGGTAGTCCGTGGCGACGAGGTCGGGGTAGCCGAAGACCCCGTGCTCGTGGATGTCGAGGCCGTCGAGCTCCTGGTCTGGCTTGACCCTGATGCCGATGGTTGCCTTTAGGGCCGCGAAGACCGCGAGCGAGGCTATAAAGACGAAGCCGCCGCAGGCCACGATGCCGAGGGCCTGGATGCCGAGTTGGTAGAAGCCGCCGCCGTAGAAGAGGCCGGGCTCGCCGACCGCCGCGAGCGCCGGGGTCGTGAAGAGGCCGCAGGAAAGCGTGCCCCAGATGCCGCCCATGCCGTGCGCCGCGATGGCGCCGAGCGGGTCGTCGACGCCGATCCTGTCCACGAAGACCAGCGTCGCGTACATGATGACGCCCGCCAGGAAGCCGATCACGATGGAGGCCCAGGGCGCGACGAAGGCGCAGGGGGCGGTGATGGCGACGAGTGCCGCGATGGCGCCGTTGCCGCCCATGCCGACGTCGATGTTCCTCCGATACATGTAGCTCATGCTCATGGCGCCGAGCACGCCGGCGGCGGCGGCGAGGGTGGTGGTCAGGGCGATGTCGGCGACCTGGGTGCTCGCCGCCATCGTGGAGCCCGGGTTGAAGCCGTACCAGCCGACCCACAGGATCAGGACGCCCAGAACCGCGAGCGGCATGTTGTGGCCGGGTATGTTCACCGGACGGCCCTCGTCGTCGTACTTGCCGAGCCTGGGGCCGAGAAGCAGCGTCCCGGCGAGCGCGGCCATGGCGCCCGAGAGGTGGACGACCGTGGAGCCGGCGAAGTCCTGCATACCGAGTTCGGTAAGCCAGCCGCCGCCCCAGATCCAATGCCCCACCAGCGGGTAGAGCAGCCCCGCGAAGACCACGGCGAAGACGACGTAGACGGCGAACTTGGTCCGCTCCAGCATCGTGCCCCACACGATCGCCAGCGAGACGGCGCAGAAGGCGACCTGGAACAGGAACTTGGCCGAGAGCGGAACTTGTGTCCACGAAAGCCCCGCGTAGACGTCGTTTACCTGGCCCGCCGGCACCGCCAGGAACCAGCCCTGGGTCCCGAAGATGGCGTTGCCGGTGCCGAACGTGATTGCGAAGCCGACCGCCCAGAAGAGCAGGGCCGCTATCGCGAGGTTCACCAGGATCTTGGCCACCACGCTGCCGACGTTCTTCATGCTCGAGAACCCGACCTCGAGCATCGCGAACCCCGCCTGCATGAACAGGACGAGGACGGCCGCTATAACTACCCACATGGTGTCCATGGCGAGCGATAGGTCCGCCGTCGAGGGCGCGTCCTGCGCGAAAGCCAGGGCCGGCAACGCCAGGACGAGCATCATCGTCGTGAGCATGAAAATGGTTAACCGCCGCAAAGTCCCTCCTTAGGAAACGGGAGTATATTCTCTCGGAACCTAGTCTATGTGTCGCCCCCGGGAGGATCTTTGGCCGTCTGGACAAAGATGCCCACCCCGCGGGACTTGTTTGTTGAGGCGAATGTCCAAGGGGGCGGGCATCAGCGCGCTCCGGCTTCGCCTCCGCTTGTCAGCCCGGCGCTTCGCGCCTTTCAGCCATCAGCTATCAGCAAGTTGTCAGGTACTGTTGCGCCACGCGTCGGAGGAACCATCGCGCGGGGCGCGGCCCGGTCGTGGCCTGCGCGGCGGGAAGCTGACTGGCTGAGAGCTAAGACTGCGAAGCGGGCCGAAGCGCGCTGAGAGCGGAGCCCGACAGGGCGGAGCGGGCTGAAAGCTGCCCGAAGGGCGGCGGGCTACCGATCAGCGAAGCTGGTCGGGCGTTCGGGGACGCGGCCGAGGAGTTGCATGGCTTTTATGCCGAGGGTGAGACGTTCGCGGTCTTCGCTCTTGTCGACGTCGAGGCCGGTCAGCTCGCTCACGCGGTCGAGGCGGTAGCGGATGGTGTGGCGGTGGGCGTAGAGGTCGGAGGCGGTTCTGACGGTGGAGGCGTCGTTGCCGAGGTAGGTTACGAGGGTCTGGACGAGCTCCGTGCTGTAGCGGGAGTCGTAGCGGACGACGGGCTCCAGGGTCTCCTCGTAGAAGGCTATTAGTTCCTCCGGGTTCTCCTGGAAGACGCGGAAGAGGAGCTTGTAGGTGCCGGTGCCTTCGAACGTGGAGACGGAGGATGGGCCGTGGATGCGGTGACCGATCTCCAGGGCCACCTCGGCCTCCGAGTAGGCGTCGGGAAGGAGCGCCGGGTTCCTCTTGTTGCGCCCGATGCCGACGGAGATCGTCAGGTCGGGGAGGAGGCCTTTTACGTAACGCTGAACGCCCTTTGCCAAAAGCTGCGCCTTCTCGGGCAGGTCTTCCGGCGGGGTGTCCTCGGAGGAGCCCAGGAAGACGATTACGTTGTCCGAGCGAGGGCCGAGGAGGAAGTTGGAGAAGAGCTGGCGGGTCTGCATCCTCACGGCCTCGGCCAGACGGCGCTTCAGCTCCTGGATGGCCGGTTCCTTTGGTTTGCGGCGTTCCAGGTAGCGGGCGAAGTCGTCGATGTCCACGATCAGGACGAGCGCCCCGTTGGCGAGATCGGCCCCGAGGTAGCCGGCGCGTTGCAGGAGCAAGTCGACCGACCCGTAGTGGCCGTTTACCAGGTCGTCGACGAAGTCCCCACGGACGCCGAGCTCGGTTTCGAGGCGGACGCGGTCTTTGGCGAGCTCGGATTCGAGGACGCGCCTGGCCCAGTACAGGTGGACCACGTCTTCGGGGCGCAGGGTCTCGCCTTCGAGGTCGACCCAGAGGTATCCGGCGGGGGCGCCGGTGCCGATCGGGGTCCAGAAAAACTCGCGGTCCTCGACGCGCCAGCGTTCGACGGGGACGGAGAGGTAACCGTCGGGCAGCCTCGCGTAGCGGTCCCTGCGCTCGCGGCGGGTCTCGTCTACGCCCGACGCCCTGGACGCCCGCAGCGACAGATCCTCGAGCAAACCCCACAGGCTGTTCTCCCCGCGGGCTTCGGGTGAGCCGGAGATCAGACGCCCCACCGGGTCCTCGACCACCACGGAGCGGCCCAGTAGCCCCGCGACGCGCGCGACGGTCCCGGCCAAGGAGGTCTCGCCCCCGGCGCCCTCGAGCAGCGTCCTCCCCGCGCTGTGGGAGAGCAGGAGCAGGTCGTTGCCCCCGAGAGCGTCACCTGCAACCGCCGCAGCGGCACGTCGGGGGGAGCACGAGAAGCGCGAGGCCGAGGGCCGACATCTTCTCCGTTGCGGCGGACGCGACCGCGGCGTCCGAGCGCCAGACCACGACGGGGGAACCGAAGGAGGCGACGTTCTCCAAAAAGTCCTCGTCCAGGGCCTCCCTCGCCGTGAAGACCGCCTCGTCCCTGCCGATCCAACCCTTCAGAGGTTCGTCCACGGCGAGGCCGGCGACGGGGCGGGAGGGGTCGCCGGGCAGCGGGCAGTCGGCGTCCAATTCTTCCAAGAGCACCCGGGAGAAGTCTTTAAGGATCACGGCCGTCTCCGTTCGCAACACGCTGTAACCGGCCCGTATCATTGTGAAGCCCGCGAGGAACTTTGGCAAACGGCGGGCTCCTCCCTTCGGTCGTCGCGCTCGCTTCGCCCTCCGGGCTACGCTTGTCAGCGCGCTGCGGCTTCGCCTCCGCTCTCGGCACGCATAGGGCCTTGCGGCCCTCGCTTTCAGCTCGTCAGCTTCTGTGGTTGTTGACGGCGCCTGGTGGCGTAGTCGAGACCTGTCGGTCAGCGAGACCAGGAAGCTGACAGGCTGAAATGCTGACTAGCTGGCGAGCTTTCTGGTGCTAAAATTTCGCGGAGAGTAATCTGGTTCTTTGGCCTCCCTAGAGGGGGCCGTATACTTGCCGGTAGCGTTCTTTAGAGAAGGGGTGATGGCCCATCGCCGATAATCAGATCGTCGTGCGGGGAGCGCGCGAGCATAACCTGAAGGACGTTACCGTCTCCCTGCCCCGCGACGTGATGGTCGTCGTCACGGGCCTCTCCGGGAGCGGCAAGTCGTCGCTTGCCTTCGACACCATCTACGCCGAGGGGCAGCGCCGCTACGTCGAGAGCCTCTCGGCCTACGCCCGCCAGTTCCTCGGGCAGATGGACAAGCCGGACGTCGACCACATAGACGGGCTGTCGCCGGCCGTTTCCATCGACCAGAAGACTACCTCCAACAACCCGCGTTCGACGGTTGCTACGGTCACCGAGATCTACGACTACCTGCGCCTCCTCTACGCCCGCGCCGGACGCCCGCACTGCCACGTCTGCGGCTACCCGGTCGCCTCGTCGACCCCGCAGCAGATGGTCGAGAAGGTGCTGACGTTGCCGGAGAAGACGCGCTTTATGGTGCTCGCGCCCGTCGTGCGCGGGCGCAAGGGCGAGCATTCCAAGATGTTCAAGGACTTCGCCGAGCAGGGCTTCGCGAGGGTCCGCGTCGACGGGGAGACCCACGAGTTGCCGGTTGACCTCGGGCTCGACAAGAACTACAAGCACGACATCGAGGTGGTGGTCGACCGGCTCGTGATCCGGGACGGCATGGAGCGCCGCCTGACCGACTCGATCGAGACCGCGCTGAAACTGGCCGACGGACTGGTCCAGATAGAGACGGTCGAGAAGGACGGCGGCGGGGCCGGCGAGTCGATGCTCTTCTCGGAGTCGTTCACCTGCACGAACTGCGGGGCGTCCATAGCGGAGATACAGCCGCGGACGTTCTCGTTCAACAGCCCGCACGGGGCCTGCGACAGGTGCGACGGGCTCGGGAGCAGGCTTGAGATAGACCCGGCGCTCGTGGTGCCGAACGAGGATCTGAGCGTCAACGAGGGCGCGGTCGTGCCGTGGGCCAACTCGCAGACGGAGTACCACAGGAGCGTGCTCGGGGCGCTCTCCGAGAAGTACGACATAGATCTGGACGTGGCGTGGCGGGACCTCCCGGAGGAGCACAAGAACCTCATCCTTTACGGGACGGACGGGGAGCGCATCTACGTCTCCTACAGGAACCGCTACAACCGCAGGCGCCAGTACATGACCCAGTTCGACGGCGTCGTGAGCAACCTGCAGCGGCGATACGTCGAGACGGACTCCGAGTATCGGCGGGAGAAGATCGAGGAGTTCATGAGCCACGTCCCCTGCCCCAAGTGCAAGGGCGCGAGGCTCCGTCCGGAGGCGCTCGCCGTCACGGTGGGGGAGAAGAGCATCTCCGAGTTCACCGAGCTCTCCGTCTGGAAAGCGCAGGACTTCTTCCAGGAGGTCGATTTCACGACCAGGGAGTGGCTGATCGGGGAGCGGGTCGTCAAGGAGATCCGGGAGAGGCTCGGCTTCCTGGTCGACGTGGGCTTGGGCTACCTGACCCTCGCCCGCTCGGCTGGGACGCTTTCGGGTGGGGAGGCGCAGAGGATCAGGCTGGCCTCTCAGGTAGGCAGCGGGCTCGTCGGCGTGCTCTACGTGCTAGACGAGCCTTCGATCGGGCTGCACCAGCGGGACAACCGCAGGCTCCTGACCACGCTCGAGAAGCTCAGGGACCTTGGCAACACGCTCATAGTCGTCGAGCACGACGAGGACACGATCCGGGCCGCCGATTACGTCGTGGACGTCGGCCCGGGTGCCGGGGTCCACGGCGGCGAGATCATCGCCACCGGCTCCGTCGGGGACGTCGAAGCGGAGGAGCGCTCGATAACGGGCGACTTCCTCTCCGGCCGCCGGCGCATAGAGCCCCCCGAGGAGCGGCGCGAGCCGACCGGGACGATAGGCCTGATCGGCGCGACCGAGCACAACCTGAAAAGCGTCGACGTGGAGTTTCCGCTGTCGGTGTTGACGTGCATAACGGGGGTCTCGGGTTCCGGGAAGAGCACGCTCGTCAACGAGATCCTGTACAAGGCGCTCGCCAACGCCGTGAGCCGCGGCAAGCACCGCCCGGGGAGGCACGCCGGCCTCAAGGGGATCGAGAACGTCGACAAGGTCATAGACATAGACCAGAGCCCGATAGGAAGGACCCCGCGCTCCAACCCGGCCACCTACACCAAGGTCTTCGACCACATCCGCCAGCTCTTCGCCTCGACGGCGGAGGCCAAGATCCGGGGCTACAAGCCGGGGCGCTTCTCCTTCAACGTGAAGGGCGGGCGGTGCGAGGCGTGCAAGGGGGACGGCCAGATCCGGATAGAGATGCACTTCCTCCCGGACGTCTACGTCCCTTGCGAGGTCTGCAAGGGCCGCCGCTACAACACCGAGACCCTCCGCGCCACCTACAAGGGCAAGTCCATCTCGGACGTTCTGGACATGACCGTCGAAGAGGCCTGCGGCTTCTTCGCGCCGGTTCCGGCCATCGCCCGCCGCATGGAGACCTTGAGGGACGTGGGCCTCGGCTACGTCCGGCTCGGCCAGCCCGCGACGACGCTCTCGGGCGGTGAGGCGCAGAGGGTCAAGCTCGCCAGTGAGCTCGGGAAGAGGGCGACCGGAAAGACCGTCTACATCCTCGACGAGCCGACGACGGGCCTGCACTTCGCGGACGTGGAGAAGCTGCTGCACATACTGCACAGGCTCGTCGACGCCGGCAACACCGTCATCGTCATCGAGCACAACCTCGACGTGATCCGCTCCGCCGACCACGTGATAGACCTCGGCCCCGAGGGCGGCGACGGGGGCGGCGAGATAGTCGCCACGGGCACCCCCGAGGAGATAGCGCACGCCGAAGCCTCGCACACGGGCCGCTTCCTCCGCGACCTCATGCCGGAAGTGATGGCGGCGTCTTAGTATCAGCCTCCAGCTTTCAGCCCTCAGCTTCTTGGCGGGTGGCCGACCGTTTTGTGTGGCAACGCGGCCAGGCTACGGGCTGCGTTGCGGGAGAACGGCCCGCAGACCCGGCGAGAAAGGCCAATCAACAGGACCAAAAAGCTGATAGCCGAGGGCTGACAGCCGAAAGCTCTATCCCCCGTTGCTCGCCTCCACGAACTCTTCCAGAACCGAGCCCGTTACCATCCTTTCGAGGCCCCGGATGACGAGGTTGGTGTCCGTCACGTAGTCCTCGTAGGTCTCGTCGGTGCGGGAGCGACGGAAGAGGGCTTCGAGGATCCTGCCGAGGCGGTTGATGCCCCATTCCATGTGCTCCTCGCGGTAGAGGGCCACCTTTACGATGGCGTCCACGATGAGGGGATCCAGGTTGCCGCGCTCGATGGTCGTGAAGACGTAGTCGTACTGTTCGAGGATGTTGTCGAGCACGGGCCTGGCGTCCGGCATGTCCTCGCTCTCGAACATGAAGACGTATGACCCGGCTATGACCTGGAGCGCCTTGTCCTGGTAGTGGTACTCCCTCTGGGCATAGTCTTCTATGACCCCGAACAGCTCGGAGAATTTTCCGTTATTCGTGGAGGACATTCTCCCCCTTTCTTTGTCGCAGAATAGGGAGGATTCTAACCGCGGGTGGGTCCCCGCCGCTACGGGTGGCGGCGGCCGGGGAGCGAATACACACCGAAAATCGTCTTTGAAACCGCTTTGGCCGGCTGATAGATTCAAGGCCCGTGAGCACCAGGAACGCAAACCCAGGCATAGATACCCATCAGGTCATGGCCGCCGGGCTCGCCGCCACCGGGGCGGCTTTCGTGACGTCCCGCTTCGGCGTGGCGGGCACGCTTCTCGGCGCGGCCGTCACGGCCATGATCATCACCGGCGGCTCGGCCGTTCTCAAGGCGTACATCGAGAACGCCGCGGGCCGCGTGCGCGGCGGCGCGACGAGGCTCCGCGAGCGCCGGGAAGCGGGCGCGGCTGCCGCTCCGGCCGAACAAGCGGTCACGGCGGAGGCGGCCAACCCCCCGGGACGCCCCGACCTGCGCAACAACTTCGCGGGCCGCATGAGGGCCGCCGTGGAGTGGTTCCGCGGGCTGCCGACGCCTGCGAGGCGCCCGATCCTCATAAAAGCCCTCGCCGCCGCCGCCGTGGCGCTGGTCATCTGCCTGGTCGCCATCTGGGGCGTAGAGAAAGTCATTGGCAACAGCCTCTCGTGCGGGCTCTGGGCCGAGTGCCCCTACGGCGCCGCGCCCGGCATCCACGTGGCCGGGTTCGACGACTCCGGCGCGGGCTCCACGCTCTCCGGTGGGGACGTGGACCTTGGCGGCGGCGGCGGAGGAGGGGTCATCGACCGCGTGCAGGACATCCCGGCCGTGCCGGGCGGCGAAGACCCCGCGGGCGGCTCCAGCGCCTCGCCCGCCGCGGAGGAGGCCCCATCCAGCGCGTCTCCGGCCGCCGAGGAACCCGCCCCCGAAGAACCTCCCGCGAGCGCTTCGCCCGCGGCCGGGGGCAAGAACAACCCCGACGCCAGCGCCTCTCCCGCGGCCCAGTAAGGCCGGGGCCGCCGCGTCCGCCACGGGCGGCAGCGTACGCCGCCTCAACCCTTTAGAATGCGCGCAACGCGAAGACGCGGGTGACGGGTGAAAGCTGGAGGGAGGCCGCCGTGGGGATCATGCGCACCAAGTCCATCGAGCAATCTATCAGGGACACGGAAGAGCCCGAGTTCAGGCTTAGCAAGTCCCTGGGACCCCTCGACCTGACGGTCTTCGGCATAGGCGTCATCATCGGAACCGGGCTCTTCGTCCTGACCGGCGAGGCCGCGGCCGGGTACGCCGGACCGGCCATCGCGCTCTCCTACGTCGTCGCGGGGCTCGCCTGCGCGCTTGCGGCGCTCTGCTACGCGGAGTTCGCGAGCACCGTGCCGGTCGCGGGTAGCGCGTACACGTTCTCGTACGCGGCCCTGGGCGAGTTCGTGGCGTGGTTGATCGGCTGGGACCTCATACTGGAGTTCACCCTCGGGGCCGCCACCGTCGCCAAGGGCTGGTCCGGCTACTTCGTGAGCGTCTTCAAGGGTCTCGGGATAACCGTGCCGCCGGGGTTATACGCGGCGGAGCCGGACAGCGCCATCTCGCACGACTGGCTGGCGGTGCTCGTGATCCTGGGCATGACGGTTATTCTGGTAATCGGGATCAAGCTGAGCTCGCAGTTCAACCAGGTGATCACGGCGATCAAGGTCCTGGTTACGCTCTTTATCATTGGCTTCGGCGTGTGGTTCATAGACGCGGCGAACCTCACGCCCTTTATCCCGGCGCCGGCGCCGGGCGAAGAGGCTTACGGCACCGCGCTCGACGCCTACCTGCTGCCGAGCATCCTCGGAATAGACACCATCTACGGGATCACGGGCATCTTTACCGGGGCCGCGCTCGTGTTTTTCGCCTACATCGGTTTCGACATCGTGGCAACCACCTCGGAGGAGGCGCGCAACCCGCAGAGGGACATACCCATCGGGATCTTCGCGTCGCTCGGGATCTGCACGGTCCTGTATATCCTGGCCTCCGTGGTCTTTACCGGGCTCAGGCCCTACAAGGAGCTCGCAACCGCCGCCCCGGCGGCGACGGCTTTGGAGAACACGCCCTTCCCGGCCGCGCAGCTGGTCGTCTCCGCGGCGATACTCGTCGGGCTCACCGTTGTCGTCATGATCCTGATGCTCGGCCAGAGCCGGGTCGCGTTCGCCATGAGCCGGGACAATTTGTTGCCGCGGGGCCTGGCCCGGGTGCACCCGAGCTTCCGCACGCCGTACAGGATCACGATCATCACCGGCATCGTCGCCTCGGTCCTGGCGTTCTTCCTGCCGCTCACCACGCTCGGGGAACTGGTCAACATCGGGACGCTCTCGGCCTTCGTGCTCGTCTCGATAGGCGTGCTGGTCTTGAGGCGCACCCGGCCCGATCTTCCGCGGGCTTTCAGGACGCCCCTGGTCCCCGCGGTCCCGATAGCGGCGGCCTCGCTCTGCCTCTTCGTCATGGGGTTCTTGACCATCGGAACCTGGATACGGTTCCTCGCCTGGATGGCCCTCGGCGTCGTGATCTACTTCGCCTACAGTCGCGGCCACAGCCGGCTCGGCAGGGAGGGGTCCTCGGAGGACTGATTCGGCGCCCTGCCCTGTAGACTAGGGGCATGGGGTCGACCGGCGTTCTACAGGTCCTGCTCTTCGCCACCATAACCGCGGTGGCGACGGGGCTTGGGGCTATACCGTTCCTGTTCGTGAAGAGCATGACCCGACGGTGGCTCGGGGTCTCCAACTCTATCGCCTCCGGGTTGATGCTCGCCGCGAGCTTCGGGCTCGTGTACGAGGGCGTCAGGTACGGCGTCCTCCAGACGGTCGCGGGCGCCCTGCTCGGGCTCGCGGCGATAGTTCTGGCCCACCACCTGATCGAGGACCACGGCGGGGCCGTCGCCTTCTCGGAGATGGGCGCCTTCGACGCGCGCAAGGCGCTCCTCATCGTGGGCGTCATGACCGCCCACTCGTTCACCGAGGGCGTCGGCGTGGGCGTCTCCTTCGGCGGGGGCGAGGCGCTCGGGCTGTTCATCACCGTCGCCATCGCCGTCCACAACATCCCGGAGGGGCTCGCGATAAGCCTCGTCCTGGTGCCGCGCGGGGTCGGACCCATCAAGGCGGGTTTGTGGAGCATCTTTTCGAGCCTGCCGCAGCCGATCATGGCGGTGCCGGCCTTCCTCTTTGTGGCGACGTTCAAGCCGCTGTTGCCGTACGGGTTAGGTTTCGCGGCCGGGGCCATGATCTGGATGGTCTTCTCCGAGCTGATGCCCGACGCCCTTGAGGAGACCTCCCACAACCTCGTCGCCGTGGTAACCACTCTTTCCATCATCGCCATGGTCGCGTTCCAGGTCCTGATCCGGTAACGTCAGCTTCACGTTTTTCGGTCGCCGAAGGGATAGAATAGGCGGGCCTTGACGACCCCGACCGACACCCGCAAACCCGTTCTGCTCCTGGTCCTCGACGGCATCAGGCCGGACGTTCTGCGCTCCGCTATGGAGGCGGGCGAGACCCCGAACCTCGGCGCGCTCGCGGATAGGGGCGAGGCTGTCTGGGACGCGGTCTCGGTCTTCCCGAGCATCACGCCCGCCGCGACCGCGGCCATAGCGACGGGGGAAGCCCCGGCGAAAAGCGGCATAGTCGGGCACGCCTGGTACGACGAGCGCGAGCGTCGGGTCGTCATCTACGGCGCCATGACGGAGACGGTGATGGCGACCGGACCCATAAAGGTCTTCCACAACAACGTCTGGCGGATGAACCGCGACGACCTGCACGCGGCGACGCTCTTCGAGACCCTGCACGACAGGGGCTTCGACGGGGCGTGCGTCAATTTCCCCGTCAGGCGCGGGCCGCACACCCACCCGGTACGGCTGAAGACCGTAGGAGGTTACCTGAAAGGCAGCCGCTACCTGGGGCCTTCCGTGGAGGGGCCGAAACAGTACTTCATGGGCGATCTGTTCTACAGCCAGGAGACGGGCTTCAACGGGCGCAAGGCTAGCGGCGGCGTCTTCAGGTCGGCCGGCATCAACGACGAGTACGCGGCAAGGATCGGGGCCATGCTCGTAAGAGAACGGTCCGCGCCTTTCAACCTCGTGTACTTCTTCAAGGGCGACTCCATAGCCCACCACCACGGCCTGGAAGCGCAGCGGGAGTGGCTCCGGACGGCCGACGGGTACGCCGGCAGGATCTTCGCCGCCGCGGGCGGCGTGGACGGGCTGCTGGAGGACTACGCCGTGCTCGCCCTCTCGGACCACGGCCACGCCCCGCTCTTGCCCGGCCGCCGCCACGTCGATCTGCGCCGCATCCCCGATCTGAAGGTCTCCTCCGGCATCAAGGCCCGGTTCGGCCGGAACGACGACGCCGTGGTCGTGCCGAACGGACGCTCCGCGCTCCTCTACCTGGCAGACGGCATCGCGCGGGAGGGCGTGGCGGAGAGCCTCGTCGGCCGCCGCGGCGTGGACCTCGCCGCCTGGTCGGGCGGCGGCTGGGCGAACGCGCTCTCCAGCACGGGCGGGCTCCGGTTCCGCCCCGGGGACGGCCCGCGCGACCCCTTCGGCCGTTCGTGGGAGCTCGAAGGCGACCCGCGCGCGCTCGACCTCGACCTCGCGGGCGGGATGTTCGAGTACGGGGATTACCCGGACGCGCTGGAGCGGTTGTGGGGGTGCTTGCACACGCCCCGGTGCGGCGACGTCGTTCTCTCGGCGACGCCCGGGTACACCTTTGGGGAGGTCTCGGGGGGGTACCACAAGGCGAGCGACCACGGCTCGCTGCACGCGGAAGACTCGAACGTTTTCGTGCTGGCCGCGGGGTTTACCGTAGGAGAGGCCGCGCCTCGCAGGATCACGGACGTCGCCCCGATGCTGCTTTCTCACTTCGGGGCCGGCCGGCCCGCGGAGGAACGTGTCCTCTAGGCAGAACGGCCGACGGGTGGAGCAAGGGGAGCAGGGCGGCCTCCGGCCGCGCACCCGGCGGGCTTTCGGGTGCGTGACGTGGTTGTACATGGGGATGCTGACGTTTTTGGCGGCCAACTTCTTCATCGCGCTGCCGTTCCGGTACTTCGGGGCGGACGCCGTCTACAACTACGTCCCGCCCACGCTCGCGTACCTGGGTACCGTGGTGCTCGTGCCCGGGATGGTCTTCGCGGCGGTCCTCGGGGCGAGGACTTACCGCGCGCCGCGGCGCATCGCCGGAAGGGTCGGGGCGGGCGTGGGGGCGCTTATAGGGTGGTCAGGCCTGTTCTCCATCGTCTGGCTCTCCGCGGCCCTCGGCTTCGGGGAGCGGGACCAGGCCTTCAGGACCGAGACCTTCGCCGACATCGGCGGCGTCGCCTTCTACCTCTTCCCGCCCCTGACCATCGCCGCCACCGCCCTCGTCGTCTACGCCCTCTACTCGAGGAAGGCGGACGACGCCGGGCGGCGCCGTCTTGGCCTGGTAGGGGCCGGCCTCGCGGTGGTCGCGGGCCTCGGCCTTGTCCTCTCCGACCCGGACCCGGTCGGCATCGTCGCCGCCCTGATCTCCGCCGTCTCCGGGGCACTTGCCGGGTGGGTCGGCGGCGCGGGGGGATACGCCAGGGCCGGGGGAGACGACATGATCCCGCCGGGGGCCACGATCCGCCCCCGCGAACCCCGCCGCAAGCCCCGCTAGGCCGGGGCCCGGATACCGCGGCGCGGTATAATTCGGGCGATGTCTCGTAACGGTTACCCGGACAGATCCCACCTCCCAACCTCGCCCGGCGTCTACATCTTCAAGGACGCCGCCGACAGGGTCATCTACGTCGGCAAGGCGAAGAACATCCGCTCCCGCGTTGCGAACTACTTCACGAAGGGCGGGGACGGGCGGCCCAAGATAGCGGAGCTCCGGGAGCGGGTCTCGCAGATAGACTTCATAGCGACCCGCACCGAGACCGAGGCGCTCGTGCTCGAAGCGAACCTCATAAAGCGCCACAGGCCGCGCTTCAACGCCTCCCTCAAAGACGACAAGAGCTACCCCTACGTCGTCGTGACCACGGGCGACGAGTACCCGCGCGTCTTCGCCACGCGCTCCGCGCACGACCCGCGGCACCGCTATTTCGGGCCGTTCCCGAGCGCGGGGTCCGTCCACGCCACGCTGGACGTGCTGAACAAGACCTTCCCGTTTCGCAAGTGCCGGGGCCCCGAGCCGGGCCGCAGGAGCGGGGTGCCCTGTTTGAACTACCACATCGGCAGGTCGGCGGCGCCCTGCGTCGGGGCTGTGACCAAGGAGGAGTACGACGGGATCATCGCCGACGTCGTCTCCTTCCTCGAAGGGCGGGTGGACGGCCTGATCCGGACCCGCCAGGAGGCCATGAAGAACGCGGCCCGCGAGATGGACTTCGAACGGGCAGCTTCGCTGCGCGACGAGCTCGCCGCCCTGAACCACGTCCGCGACCGCCAGCAGGCGACCATAACCTCAGAGGACTCCTTCGACGCCGTCGGGGCCTACGCCGAGAACGGGTCTGCCTGCGTTCAGGTCTTCGCCGTGCGCGGCGGCCAGGTCGTCAACCGCGACTCGTTTTTGCTCGACAACTACGGCGAGGAGGGCGCCGAGAGCGTCGCGCTCAAGTTCGTCCCCCAGTACTACGACAACGCCGCCGTGCCCCGTGAGGTGCTGATCCAATCCGAAGAGCCGGAAGAGACCCTGGCGCCCTTGCGAGAGCACCTCTCGCAGGTGCGCGGCACGAGGGTGAACGTCCACCGGCCGCAACGGGGGGACAAGCGCCGCGTGCTCGAGAACGCCGTCCGCAACGCGGAGTTGGGCCTCGCCCACGAGAAGATGCTGGATGAGGCGAGGCGCAACCAGGTAGCCTCGACGCTCGACGCTCTGCGCGAGGAGCTCGCGCTCCCTGCGCTCCCCATGCGCATCGAGTGCTACGACATCTCCAACACCATGGGCACCAACTCCGTCGCCTCGATGGTCGTCTTCCAGGGAGGGCGTCCGGCCAAGGACCAGTACCGCCGGTTCAAGATCAAGACCGTCGAGGGCGCGGACGACTTCGCCAGCATGTCCGAGGTCATTAAGCGCCGCCTGGAGCGATTGAAAGAGGGGGACGAGAAATTCCAGCCGGCGCCCGACCTGATCCTGCTGGACGGCGGCAAGGGTCAGCTCTCGGCCGTCGTCCCGGTCTTCGCCGAGATGGGTGTCGCCGAAGACCTCCCGGACATCCCCCTCCGCTCCCTCGCCAAGAGGGACGAAGAGGTCTTCGAGCCCGGCCGTCCCGAGCCCGTCCTGCTCAAACGCAACTCCCCCGAACTACACCTGCTCCAGCGGGTCCGAGACGAGGCCCACCGCTTCGCCAACACCTACCACCGAAAGGTCCGGAGCCGGTCCATGACCCAGTCCGTCCTCGACGACCTTCCCGGCATAGGCCCAGCCCGCCGCAAGCAGATACTCGACCACTTCGGCACCCCCGACGCCTTCCTGAAAGCCTCCCTAAAGGACCTCGAAGCCGTTCCCGGCCTCCCGGGCCGCGTCGCCCGTGAAGTCCACGCGAAGGTGCATAGGTAGCGCGCTCCAGCCTCCGGCTTCCGCTTTCAGCCCGCTACGCCCTTGCGGGCCTCCCTCTCAGCCTGTCAGCTTCTTTCCGCCCGTAGCCCAACAGGGCTGCGTATAAAGCGGCGGTTCGAGTGCCGGAAGGCGCGTCGCACACAAACGACCGGCTGACAGGCTGACAAGCGGAGGCGAAGCCGGAGCGCGCTGACGAGGCGCGAAGCGCCGGGCTGACAAGCGGAGCCCGCAAGGGCGTAGCGGGCTGACTCGTTGTAAGCCTGCGCCGGTGGTGCTAGGCTGCGTCCCTTAGATGGTTTGCGCGTATCAGGACAGGCGGATCGGGGCGGCGTGACTGACGGGGCGCCGACGGTCGAGGGGACACGGGCCGCGGGCAGGCGCCGGATCGTCATCATTACCGGGCTCTCGGGGGCCGGAAAGTCTAATGCTTTGCAAGCTTTCGAGGACGCCGGGTACTTCTGCGTGGACAACCTCCCGCCGCGCATGGTGCCGGCGGTGATGGAGGCAACAGGCGAGGGCGTTGGCGGCCCCGACGGCGTGGTGGCGGTGATGGACATGAGGGGACGCCGGTATTTCGGCGAGGAGTTGGAGCGGAGCCTGGAGGCCGTCGAGCGGGAGAAAGGGTGGGACCACCGCATCCTGTTCATCGAGTCGGACGACCCTAGCCTCGTCAGGCGCTACAAGGAGAGTCGCAGGCCGCACCCGGCCGCCAAAAACGGGGACGTGCTGGAGGCGATCCGCCGGGAGCGGCGGGACCTCTCGACGCTGCGGGAGATGGCCGACCTCATAGTCGACACCTCGGGCTACTCGGCGCTCGACGCCCGCCTCAGGTTCAAGAAACTCGCCGAATCCTTCTCCAGCAGGCTGACGGTCTCCCTGATCTCCTTCGGCTTCAAGCACGGAACCCCGATGGACGTGGACACCCTCCTCGACGTCCGCTTTCTCCCAAACCCCCACTACGACCCGAACCTCCGACCCCTCACGGGCCACGACCCCCCCGTCCGCGACGCCGTCCTAGGCCTCGCGGACTGCCAGGAGTTCCTCCAGAAAGCGTCCGACCTCCTCTCCTTCCTCGTCCCCCGCTACGACGCCGAAGGCAAGACCTACTTCACGCTGGGCATCGGCTGCACGGGTGGCCGCCACCGCTCCGTGGCCATCGTAGAGGAGCTCGCCAAACGCCTCCGCGTCCGGGACATAGGCGTGGACCTCTTCGTCCGGCACAGGGACGTGGAGAGATAGCTTTTAGCGGTCAGCTATCAGCTTTCAGCCAAGAATTGTGTAAGCCCGATCGTGGGATTACTACGGCACCATGTCCTCTCCTGGAACCAGATACACTCGGTTGTCGAGAGCAAGAAGCGCCGTGAGCCAAAAAGCTGACCGCTGAAAGCTGATAGCTGACCGCGGCCGACCGAAGGGAGGCCTATGGGCATGATGGTCGATGGAACCTGGAAGACCGAGGCGGATATTCCGAGGGAGAACGGACGCTTCAGGCGGTCCACGACGAGTTTTCGGGGTTGGATCTCCCCCGACGGCAGCACGGACTTCCCCGCGGAGGCGGGCCGCTACCATCTGTACGTCGCGTGGGCCTGCCCGTGGGCGCACAGGACCGCGATCCTGCGCAGGCTGAAGGGCCTGGAGGACGCCATCGGCCTCTCAGCGGTCGGCTCGTTCATGGGCGACGACGGCTGGGCTTTCTACGACGAACCTGGAGTCATACCGGATGCGGTCAACGGCGCGCATTTTTTGCGCGAGGTCTACGCGAAGGCCGACCCGGGGTACACGGGGCGGGTAACGACGCCCGTGCTCTGGGACAAAGAACAGGGGACGATAGTCAACAACGAGTCCCGTGAGATCATCCGCATGATGGACACGGAGTTCGGCGGCATCGCCCCGGGCCCGGACTTTTACCCGGAGGACCTGCGGGGTGAGATCGACGCGACCATAGACGCCATTTACGAGCCGATCAACAACGGCGTCTACCGCTCCGGGTTCGCCACCACCCAGGAGGCCTACGAGGAGGCCGTTACGGAGCTCTTCGACGCCCTGGACCACTGGGAGGACGTCCTCTCCACGCGCCGCTACCTGTGCGGCGACCGCGTCACGGAGGCGGACTGGTGCCTCTTCCCGACGCTCGTGCGCTTCGACGCCGTCTACCACGGCCATTTCAAGTGCAACCTCAGGCGCGTCGTCGACTACCCGAACCTCTGGGGATACCTGAGGGATCTCTACCAGTATCCCGGCGTCGCCGAGACGATCAACATGGATCACATAAAGAGGCACTACTACCGTAGCCACGAGTCCGTCAACCCGACGCGCATAGTGCCCAGGGGGCCGGTCCTCGACTTCTCGGGGCCGCACGGCCGGGAAAGGTCCTCCGGCTAAGGGCCACGGGGCAGCGGGTATACTGGCCGGTGATGGACAGGGTCGAGGATCTCAGGGTCGTGGCGTTCGGCGGGGGGACCGGGTTGCCGGTCCTCCTGCGCGGTCTTCGCGACCGTGTGAAGGACCTGACGGCGGTCGTGACGGTCGCCGACGATGGCGGGTCCAGCGGGAGGCTTCGCCAGGAGCTCGGGGTGGCGCCGCCGGGGGACGTCAGGAACTGCCTGGTGGCGCTGGCCGGCCGCAAGAGGCTCGCCGAGGTCTTCAACTACCGCTTCGAGGCGCCGGGTGATCTAAACGACCACAGCGTCGGGAATATCATCATCGCCGCGCTCTCGGACATGGCCGGCGGCTTCTGCGAGGGCGTGGAGCAGGCGGCCCGGTTTTTGAGGATCAAAGGCCGCGTCTTTCCGGCGGCGGAGGAGAGCCTGACGCTCGTCGTCCGGCACGCGGACGGCACGGTAACCCGTGGTGAGTCGGTGGTGCATGGGGTGGGCAAGACAGTCGCGCGCGTCTCCGTCGAGCCCGAAGGGGTTCCCGCGCCGCCCGGCGTGATCGAGTCGATCGAGGGGGCGGACGTGATCGTGCTCGGCCCCGGCAGCCTGTTTACGAGCACGATCCCGGCGCTCCTGGGCTGCGGCGTCCGCGAGGCGCTCGCGCGCTTCGGCGGGCCCGTCGTCTACGTCTCGAACGTCATGACCCAGCCCGGCGAGACCGACGGGTTCGCGGTCTCCGACCACGTAAGGGCGATCTCGGACCACCTCGGGCCCGTCGTGACCGACGTGCTGGTCCACGCCGGGCCGTTGTCCCCCGGCGTCCTCGCCCGTTACGAGGCCGAGGCGGCGGCCCGGGTAGAGGTGGACGGCGAGGTCCTGCGCGGGATGGGCCTCGGGGTGCGGGAGACGGACGTGCTCTCCAGCGACGATGAGGCCGGGCTTCGCCACGACCCGGGCCGGCTCGCGAGGGAGGTGTGCAAGGCTGCCCTCGTTCGCCTCTGAGGTGCGCCGCCAATTGGCCGCCGGCGCCGCGGTCGGCCAGCGCGCCGGGACCCGTGCAGAGCTCGCCGGCCTCGTCGACGCCGCCGGCGACTGGGACGAAAACGGTGTGACGCTTCGCACGTCGAGCGCGGCGGTCGCCAGGTCCGCCGTGCGGCTGTGGCGCTCTGAGTTCGGCCTCGACTCCGGGCTCTCGCCCACGCGGCCGGACCGCTTCGGCCGGACCAGGTACGCCGTCCGCACGGAGGGAAACGGGGCCATACAGGCGGCGGACGAGCTCAGGTTCGCCCGGGGTTCGCGCTCCGTGGCCGACCGGGCCGCGTACCTGCGGGGCGCGTTCCAGGGGGCGGGCTCGGTCACCCGGCCCGGCGGACGCGGCGGCTATCATCTCGAAATTGTCCACAGGGACGAGGAGTTCGCGAAGCGGGTGGCCGCGTTCTCCCGCGTGCCGCTCAAGCTCGCGCGGCGGCGGGGCAGGTGGGTCGCGTACACCAAGAGCGCCGACGGCGTCACCTCCCTGCTCGCCCAGATGGGCCTCAACGAGGCCGTTTTGGAGTACGAGGCCAGGGCCGTCCTCGGCGAGGTCAAGGCCAACGCCAACCGGGTAACCAACTTCGACTCGGCCAACGCGGGTCGAACCGCCACGGCCGCCGCCCGCCAGCAGAGGGCCCTCGAAAGCCTGGACCCGGCGCGGCTCCCCCAGGCTCTGCGCGACATGCTCGAACTACGTCTCGAACACCCCGACGCCTCGCTAGCCGAACTGGCCCAGATGGGCGGTCTCTCCAAGAGCGCCGTCAACCACCGGCTGCGGCGGCTTGTCAGCCTGTCAGCACGCTCCGGCTAACGCCTCCGCTTGTCAGCACGCCCTCTTCGAGGGCTTTCAGCTTGTCAGCCGGTCGTTTGTGTGCGGGCACGCCCTACGACGCTCTAACCGCCGCTTTATGCGCCGCCCTGTTGGGCTACGGGCGGAAAGAAGCTGACAGGCGCGAAGCGCCGGGCTGAAAGCTGGCGCAGCCAGCGTGCTTTTAATAGGTGCTTCTTTCGGTAACAATAGAAGAAACCCGGAAACGACGAGAGGAGAAGGTTTTGGCAGTTCGAGTTGGGATCAACGGCTTCGGCCGGATCGGGATGCTCACGGCCAAGGCGGCCATAGAGCGCAGCGACGACGACATCGAGATCGTCGCGATCAACGACCTCATGCCGATGGAGTCGCTCGCGTTGCTCTTCAAGCGCGACACCGTACACGGCATCTGGCCCGATGACGTCAGCCTGGATGGGAACATCCTGCGGGTGGGGGACCGGGAGATCAAGACCTTCGCCGAGCGCGACCCGGCCCAGATCCCCTGGGGCGACGTCGGCGCTGACATCGTGGTCGAGTCCACGGGCGTCTTTACCAGCCGCGACGGCGCGGCCAAGCACCTCGACGGCGGCGCGAAGAAGGTCGTAATCTCCGCCCCGGCCAAGGGTGTGGACGCAACCTTCGTCTACAAGGTCAACCACGAGGACTACGACCCCGAGAACCACCAGGTAGTCTCCAACGCCTCCTGCACCACCAACTGCATCATCCCGCTCGTGAAGGTGCTGCAGGACAACTTCGGCATCGAGTCGGGCTACATGACCACCGTCCACGCCTTCACCAACGACCAGAGCCTGCTCGACGCTGCCCACAAGGACCCGAGGCGGGCCCGCTCGGCGCCCATGAACATCGTGCCGACCTCGACCGGTGCCGCGCGGACGGCCGGTGAGATCTACCCCGACCTCAAAGGCAAGGTCGACGGCATGGCGATGCGCGTCCCCGTCCCCGACGGCTCCATAACGGACTTCGTGGCCCAGATCTCAAACGAGGCGAGCGCGGACGACGTGAACGCCGCCTTCAAGAAGTCCGCCGAAGGCGAGCTCTCCGGCGTCCTCCACTACTCCGAGGCCCCGCTTGTCTCCAGCGACATCGTCGGCAACCCGGCCTCCTGCGTCTTCGACTCCCCCCTCACCATGTCCAACGGCCGCACCGTCAAGGTCCTCGGCTGGTATGACAACGAGTGGGGCTACTCGAACCGCACGGTGGACCTGGTGCAGTTCATGGGGGAGAAGCTCTAGAGCACGCTGGCTTCGCCAGCTTGTCAGCCGGTCAGCACGCCGCCTAGACGGCGGCTTTCGGCTAGTCAGGTAGGTGTCAGGCGAAGGGACTGATGAGATGCGGGGGCGAATTGCGTCGCCCCCACATCAGTCCAGGAGGTTTATGGGGAAGCGACGATCCAATCAACGGTGGCTGATTGGGTATTTGGTCCGTATAGGAGTGGGGATCATGCTGGTGCTTATCCTCTGGCAAGTCCTGCCCGGCGTGCTCGAAAACGCGTTCGAATCTACCTTGAAGCCTTAGATTATCAACGGTTGTCATTTGAAAGCTCCTACTAGGAGAGTGGCGTGAACAAGAAGAGCGTGAGGGATCTGGACGTTGGAGACAAACGCGTGCTCGTACGGGTAGATTTCAACGTGCCTGTAAAGGACGGTGAGGTCACCGACGACACGCGCATCCGGCGGGCGCTGCCCACCATTCAACACCTGCTCTCGGAGGGGGCCCGCCCGGCCCTGATCTCGCACCTCGGGCGCCCGAAGGGCGAACCCGATCCGAAGTACTCGATGGACCCCGTCGCCAGGAGGCTCGAAGAGCTGCTCGGCGAGCCCGTGAAGAAGCTGGACACTGCGGTCGGCCCGGAGGTCGGGGAGGCGCTGGAAGGGACGGGCGGGGGCGTGGTGCTTCTGGAAAACTCCCGCTTCTATGCCGGAGAGACGAAGAACGACGCCGGCTTCTCGGAGGAGCTCGCCGGACCTTTCGACCTGTACGTCAACGACGCTTTCGGGGCGGCGCACAGGGCGCACGCCACTACGGTCGGGGTGGCCGAGAGGCTGCCGGCGGCGGCCGGGTTGTTGATGGAGGCGGAGATCGACTACTTGGACGGCGTTCTGCAGGACCCGGAGCGGCCCTTCGTCGCCATACTGGGCGGGGTCAAGGTCTCGGACAAGCTCGGCGTCATAGAGAGCCTGCTCGGCGTCGCCGATTCCCTGCTGATCGGCGGGGCGATGTGCTTCACGTTCTTCAAGGCGCAAGGGTACGAGATCGGGAACTCGCTCGTCGAGGAAGATTACATGCAGGAGGCGAAGCGCCTCACGGACGAGGCGGGGGAGAGGCTGGTTCTTCCCACGGACGTCGTGGTGGCCGACGCCATGGAGGAGGACGCCGGGACGCAGACCGTACCGGTAAGCGGCATCCCGTCCGGCAAGATGGGACTGGACATCGGGCCCGAGAGCGTGGAGGTCTTCCGGGACAAGATTTCCGGTGCGAAGACTATCTTCTGGAACGGTCCGATGGGCGTCTTCGAGATCGACGCGTTCGCCAAGGGGACCGAGGGCGTCGCGAAAGCGGTGGCGGAGGCGAGCGGGGGGGGCGCCACCAGCGTGATCGGGGGCGGCGACTCCGTGGCCGCCGTCAACAAGCTCGGCCTCGACGACCAGATGGGCCACATCTCGACCGGCGGCGGGGCCTCCCTGGAGTACGTCGAGGGCAAGGAGCTACCCGGCGTCGCCGTCCTGCCGGACAGATAGGATACGGACAACACCCTAGAGAGGGGAGCTTAACCAATGGCGCGACGCCCGATGATGGCCGCGAACTGGAAGATGAACAAGACCGTAACAGAGGCCCAGAACTACACGGCGGCCCTGCTGCCGCGCGCCGCGGACGCGGAGGGGGTGGACGTGGCGGTCTTCGTTCCATTCACCTGCCTGCACGAGGTCGGCAGGATGGCCGAGGACTCGCCCGTCATCGCCGGGGCACAGAACTTCTACTACGAGGACTCGGGCGCGTACACCGGCGAGGTCTCGGTTCCGATGCTAAAGGACGTGCTGGCGCGGGCGGTGCTGGTGGGGCACTCCGAGCGGCGTGAGATCTTCGGCGAGACGGACACGCTCGTCGCCCGCAAGACGAAGCGCGCCGTGGAGGCGGATCTCCTCCCGGTAGTCTGCGTCGGCGAGACGAAGGAAGAGCGGGACTCAGGCGGCATGTGGGAAAAGGTTTCGGGCCAGGTCAGCCGGGTTCTCGAGGAGTTGGACGAAGTCGGCGGCGACGGCATCGTCTTCGCCTACGAGCCCATCTGGGCCATCGGCACCGGCGACACCGCCACGCCCGACGACGCCCAGGACGCCATCGGCAGGATCAGGGAACTTCTGAGGGAAGAGAGGGGCGAAGACTTCGCGGACGGCGTGCGCATCCTCTACGGCGGGTCCGTCAAGCCGGCGAACGTGGCGGAGATCATGGGCCAGAACGACGTGGACGGCGCCCTCGTCGGCGGGGCGAGCCTGGAAGTGGACTCGTTCGTGGAGCTCATCGAGGCGGCCCGGCCAGGCGATTCTGAGGACGGGTAGGGTCGTGACTGGGCCTGTGGTAAAGTAGCGGCGCTATGATTTTTTATCTCGTCGCTTTCTTCCACATAGTCTTCTGCGTCGCCCTGGTCGGCATGATCCTGCTTCACTCGGGCAAGGGCGGCGGCCTCTCCTCGACGTTCGGGGGCGGCATGGGTGGCACCTTCTCCGGGACCACCATCATGGAGAAGAACCTGACGCGGCTCACCCTGATCGTGGTCGGCCTCTTCACGCTTACGGGCATAGTTTTGTTCTTTTTGGGTTAGCGTTTACGCCGGACCGTTCGCCGTGGCGTAAACTCCGGGAAGACGGAACCGTTCCCGGGAGGCATTCGTGAGAAGAACCGCGTTTTCGCTGGCGTTTATGCTAGGAGCCATGTTGCTCATCGCCGGCACGGCTTTCGCCGTGACCCGGACGTGCAACGGCGGCGAGTGCAGGGGCACCGACGGGATGGACACCCTGTACGGGTCCAACATGGGCGAGACCATCTACGGCCTCTCGGGCAACGACAAGATCTACGGCGCCGGCGGCGCGGACGTGCTCAAGGGCGGGTACGGGATGGACTTCGTCAAGGACGGGGGAGGCAACAACACCATCAAAGGCGGTCTCGGCCGCGACGTGATCCGTGGCGGCCCCGGAGACGAGACCATCCGCGCCGGCGCGGTGGGGCAGGATAACGACCTGGCGTCCGACGACGTCGATTGCGGCGGCGGCACCGACACCGTGTACTACACGCCCGGGCAAGACACGATTCGCAACTGCGAGGTCTTGCAACCGGTCCGGTAGGTACCGGACATCGACCACAGGAAGGAAAACATGATCAAGAGGTACGCTCTGGTGCTCGTGGCGGTGGCGGCTTTGACGCTCTCTTTGGGCGGGCTGGCCTTCGCGGTGGACAAGAGGTGCGACGGGGGGCCTTGTTCCGGGACCAACGGCGAGGATTTCTTGATCGGCACTAATGGGGTGGACAGGATCTACGGCCGCGGCGGGCCTGACACCATCTACCCCGGATACGGCAGGGACTGGGCCAGCGGCGGCGACGGCCAGGACTTCATGCGCGGCGGTCCCGGCGACGACGAGGTCTTCGGCAACGCCGGCAACGACAAGCTGCGGGGCAAGAGCGGCAACGACCGCCTCCACGGCGGGTCCGGCAACGACGACATGCACGGCAGCCTCGACGGCGAGCGCGACTATTTCTACTGCGGTTCCGGCCGGGACTACGTGCTCATCGGCCCCAACGACGTCGTCGCGCCCGACTGCGAGATCGTAGACAGGGGCTAGGCGAAGCAGGACAGCGTCCGCGGCAGCGGGAAAGCCGACCCGGGCCAGAGTTTGGGAACAAAAGAGGACTCGCCCGGGGAGGATGGGGAGAACAGGCGAGTCCTGACAAAATTATACACCCGCGCGTGGGTGCTGGGGTGTAGCCGGTTACAGTTACGGGCCGTATTATCCCGTTACGGCACCATAGAAGTGTCGGAGGGGGGACTCGAACCCCCACCCCCTTATCGGGGACTAGGCCCTCAACCTAGCGCGTCTACCAATTCCGCCACTCCGACAAAGCAGCCGGCAGAGTATACGAGAAGCGCGTGAAGTGGTCAACGTGGAATACCGGTTGCCGGCCGTCGGTGTGCTAAGTTGTGCGCGTGTTTGGTAGGTGGAAGACGACGTTGTTGCTGGGGACGCTCGCGGGGCTGGTCGTCCTGGCGATGCGCGGGCGGAAGACGCGGCCGGTACCGGCGGGCTGGCCGGTCAACGTCGGGCACCGCGGGGCCCCGGTACGCCTGCCCGAGAACACCCTGGCGTCCTTTCGCGCGGCCGTCGAGGCCGGCGCCGGGGGGCTCGAGTTGGACGTCCGCCTGACGCGCGATGGGCACCCGGTCGTCATGCACGACGCGAGGGTCGACCGGACGACGGACGGCTTCGGGGCCGTGGCCGGCAAGACGCTCGCGGAGGTGCGCCGCCTCCACGCCGGAGGGGCCGGCAGGCCCGACGAGCGCGTCCCGACGCTGAGGGAGGTGCTCCAGGCGTTCCCTGATGCCCGCGTCAACATAGATATAAAGGACAGGCGGGTGCCGGGCGCCGAGGAGGCCGTGTTCGGGGTGCTGCGGGGGGCTGGCGCGACGGGGCGCGTGCTCGTCGCCTCCGCGAGCTACCGCGTCCTGCGGCGGTTTCGGCGGGCGGCCGGCGACAAGTGCGACACGGGGGCTTCGCGTTTGGAGATCGGGGTGTTCTACGGCCTGAGCCTGCTGCGGCTCGAACGGCTCGCGCGGCCCGCCTACGCCGCGCTGCAGGTGCCCGTCGACTACGGGCCGCTGCGCCTGGTGACGCCGCGTCTTATAAAGGCCGCCCATTCGCTGGGGGTTCGGGTCGACGCCTGGACGATCAACGACCCGGGGCAGATGCGGACGCTGTTGGATCTCGGGGTGGACTGCATCATTACGGACCGGCCGGAGGTGTTGGCGAAGGTCTTGGGAGCATGGGCGCCGGGTTGAAGGGAGCGGGAACGGATACCGGCGTCCCGGCTTGAACGGCGAGGGGCGATTTGCTAGTTTCTCCGTGCCGCCGGAGATGGCCCGGTGGCGCCTTACCGGTCGGCGCCAGACCGGCCCCGGGGATCACTCCGGAGGAGTGGCAACATGCAACACGCGTCCAGCACGCCCGGTGACTCCGTCATCAAGGATCCCGCGCTCGCACCCGAAGGGCACCGCAAGATCGACTGGGTGGCCCAGCACGCGCCGGTCCTGAACGCCATAGCCAAAGAGCAGTTGGCGGACGGTTCTTTGCGGGGCAAGAAGATCGCGATGACCATCCACCTCGAGGCGAAGACCGCCTACCTCGCCACCCTGCTCTCGGACGCCGGGGCCGACGTTACGGTCTCCGGTAGCAACCCGCTCTCGACCCAGGACGATGTCTGCGCCGCCCTCGCTGAGCGCGGGGTTCGCGTCTACGCCACCCATGACCCCTCGGACGAGGACTTCGAGCGCTACCTCCACCAGACCATAGAGACCGGCCCAGACCTGATCGTCGACGACGGCGCCGAGCTAGTCGGGCGCCTTATAGAGCACCACCCGGACCTCGTGGGCAACGTCATCGGGGCCTCCGAAGAGACGACCACCGGCATCATGAAGCTGACGGCGATGACCGGCGAGGGCGTCCTGCCGTTCCCGGTCCTCGCGGCCAACGACGCGAAGATGAAGCACCTCTTCGACAACCGCTACGGCACCGGCATCTCCTCGATCGCCGCCATACTCTCCAACACGAACCTCTTCCTCAGCGGCAAGGCCGTGGTGGTGATGGGCTTCGGCTGGGTCAGCCGCGGCCTCGCCAAGTACGCCGACGGCATGGGCGCGCGCGTGATCGTCTGCGAGCCCGACCCCGTGAAGCTGCTAGAAGCCTACTCAGAGGGCTACCAGGTTATGAACTCCCTGCAGGCCGCCGAGGAGGGCGATGTCTTTATCACCGGCACGGGCAACATAAAGGTGCTCGGGCGTGAGCACTTCGAGCGCATGAAGGACGGCGCCCTGCTCGCCAACGCCGGCCACTACGACCACGAGTTCGACCTGGCCGGGCTGCAGGAGATGGCGGTGAAATCGAGGGACGCCAGGCGCAACGTGGTCGAGTACGAGCTGGCCGACGGTCGCAGGCTTCACGTCTTGGCGCGGGGGAGGCTCGTCAACATCGCGGCCGCCGACGGTCACCCGGTCGAGATCATGGACCTCACCTTCGCCGTGCAGGCGCTCGCCGCCCACCGCCTCGCCAGCCACGCGGCGGACTTCGGACCAGGAATTCAGCCAATCCCGGACGACATCGACGACCTCGTCGCCCGCCACAAGCTCGCGTCCTTGGGCGTCGAGCCCGAGAAGCTGACGGAGGAGCAGATCCGGTACCAGCAGAGTTGGCGTTGAGAGCTGTCAGCTATCAGCCGTCAGCTTTCAGCTCTTGGCTTTAGAAGAATTGTGGCGCCCTCCCCGGTACACGGCGTGCCGGGGAGGGCGTTTTAGGAGCGGACGACGAGGAGGCCGCCGGCCAGGATTAGGGCGACGCCGAATACTTTCAGGAGGCCGAAGTCCGCGGCGGCGGGGCCGAAGAGGCCCGTGCGGTCGATTAGTAGGCCGGCGATGAGCTGGGAGGCGATCACGAGCGAGAGCGTCTGGGCGAGCCCGGCCCGGCCCGCCGCAAGGACTATGGCACCCAGTATGAAGGCCCCGAGGACTCCCGAGACGATCGCCCACAGTGTGGCTCGGGCTGTGAACTCGGGATGGGAGAAGAGGGCCACGGCGAAGCCGGCTATGGCGGTTGCAACGCCGGAGACCCCGATCAGGGCTCCCACGCCGAGGTACCTGATGCCGAGCGTGTTGACCACGACCTGCGCCGCTATCGCCAGCCCCGCCAGGGCCGCCAGGATCGCTCCGATGTTCATGTCTTCCCCTCCCGAATCGCTGAATGAGCCGTCAGCCATCAGCTGTCAGCCTTCGGCTTCTACTCTACAGACGTTTCGATAGCGCGTAGACCGCAGCCCGTTGCCGTCGGCGGCGAGGAGACGACTCCGAGGGAAACCTCCGCCGCGAGTCCACTGGCTGAAAGCTGACAGCTGTCAGCTATTATCTGGGCCATGAGGACGCTGGAGATCAGGTACACCGGCTTTCGTACTTGCCCCAACTGTGAGGGGCGGGGTGACGACGGCGCCGCCTGGCGGCCGATCGGGTGCAAGCGCTGCAAGGGGCACGGAAAGCTCGTGACGGCCGTGGAGGTCGAGGACTCCGTCGACGGGTTGCTTCCGGCCTCCCGCTACGACTTCAACGCGCTCGGCGAGGTCTTTCTGCTCGATTTCGACGAGGACGAGCCCGTGGAGGTTATCCGTCCCCGAAGCCCCTGGGGTTAGCGTGGGCCATCATGCGCAGGCCCTGGGCCAGGGCCGAGGAGATGGCGACGGCGAAGAGGTCGAATGAGATCCAGGCGTTGTAGGGGGGACGGGTGACGGTCCCGAATTCCTTCGCGTATGCGGCCTCCTCCCCCAGCGCCGCCCAACCGTAGGAGAGCGGGAAGAGCGCCCACTCGGCCGAGGTGGCGGCGAGGGCCATCACCACGGCCGCCGCGACGCCGGGCCACGCGCCGCGGAAGGCGAGCAGGACGCCGAGCGCCACGTAGACGAAGATGCGGGTGGCCTGTATCAGCGGTTCGCGGCCCGTCTCTTCGTAGACGCTCTGCCAGGAGTAGACGCTCGCCCCGAAGCCGTAGAGCGTGGCAGCGAACGTGCACGCGAGCGTGAGGTAGATCAGGGATCTCATACCCTTGTTCATGCGCCGGATTATATTGGTATCCGGGCCTGCGGCGAATCGGGCGTCTATTCCCGGGCCAACGCGGCCAGCACATCTTTGACGGCCAGGCGTTCTTTGAAGGGGATCACACCACCCGCGACGGCCTCCGAAAGTGCCTCTGGAGAGGCGCCGAGCTTCTCCGAAGCCGCCACGAGCACGGAATACCCCCGCGCGTTGGCCTCCCTGAGCAATGCCGCGCGTTCGATCAGGTTCCGCCCGGACCAGAAGCCAAGGATCTCGAGGTGCACCCTCCCGCCGGCGGCGTTCTTCAGGGTGAAGTCGGGCACGAGGGCCGTCTTGAGTTCCGGGAAGGGCAGGACGCCCGGGCCCGCCACAAGCTCCCAGCCGTCCGTGTCCTTCGCCCGCTCCCACGCCCGGACGAAAGCCTCGCGCACGTCGTCGCCCTCGTTGGCGTCTCTGGGTCCGAGGTAGTGGCTCTTCAGGTCGTTCTTCCCGGAGTCGAGCTCGAGGAGGGCGTCTCGGCCCTTCCATTCGACGTTCGCCAAGAGGCGCCAGGGTGAGGTGAGGAGTAGGCCGGGGAGGAACTTGGCGAGGCGGAGGCCGTACTTTCTGGTCCCGCCGAAGATGGAGAGGGGGCCGTCGAGGTGGAGGCGGTAGCCGCGGCGCGTTGGCTCGAGGCGGTAGATCAGGGCCATCTTCTTGACGTAGTGGAAGACGAGCCTGGCGTCGGCCCCCTCGTCGAGATCGACCACCAGTTCCTTCGCGGCGTAGAGTACGCCCTGGATCTGGGCGACGTTGTAACGCTCGATCAAGGCCCGTGGCGAAGGTTTCTCGAACCCGGTAAGAACCTGCGCCCCCTGCCTGTCGGCGTACATCAGGTTGACGACATCTTCCAGGCCAGTCTCCGAAGCCACCCGCGAGAGCACGTCGTCGCGGGTCGGGACTTCGAGGAGGCCCGGCTCGGAGGCGGGAGGTTCCGGCAGGGCGGCGGCGAGCTCGAAGACGCGGGTCCTGATGGTGTACGGGTCGGCCTTCGTAGGTGCCTCCCAGGTCGCCAGTTCTTCGAGCAGTTTGGCGAGCGCCCGCACGATCTTGAACCCCCGCCGCGCGTCGAGCCGTGGTCCGAGCTCTTCTTCTAGCGCGGCCAGCCGTCCCTCCAGATCCGCCCTCGGCCCGTGCAGGTGGGCCGCGTAGAGGTCGCAAAGCTCCTGGGACACCTCCACGACGCGCCCGTCTTCGGGTGAGAGGCGGTGGGGGACGAGACGGCCGCGGGCGAGGCGGGCGATCACGTGCTCGCCGCGCAGCACTAGGCCGTCGCCCCCTTGAAGGATTCCCTGCGGCGGCGAGACGCCGCCTCCTCGCCCGTGGCGGCGGTGACGAGTTCGTAGAGGATGGCCTGTTTGCCGTCTTTCGGGCGGAGGATGCGCCCGAGGCGTTGAACGTACTCCCGTTGGGAGGCGCTGCCGGCGAGGATGATGGCGACGTTCGCGTCGGGGACGTCGACGCCTTCGTTCAGGACGTCGGAGGCGATGATCGCCCGGTAGCGTCCCTCTCGGAACCTGTCCAGGATCTCCTTGCGTTCCCTGGCCGGCGTCTCGTAGGTTATGCCAGGGATCAGGAACCTTCGGGAGAGCGCGTAGACCTCCTCGACGCTCTTCGTGAAGACTATGCACCTGTCTTCCCAGTGCTGGCGCAGCAGGGCTTCGAGCGTCACGCCTTTTCGCATGGCTCCTTCCCGGATCTCACGCCGCCGTCGCGCCGCCAGCAGGGCCTCCCTCCCCCCGGAATGGCTGGTCGAGGCGACCATGATGAACCGCTGCCAGTCCTCCGGCGAGCGCATCGGCAACCTGTGTTTCTCCAGAAAGTCCCTGTAGACCGCCTCTGCCTGGGCGTAGTCGAAGCGCTCCTGGGCGGTCAGCTCTATCGGCATCCTGACCAGCTCAAACGGGGCCAGGTACGTACCGGCCAAGTCTTCGGGCGAGCGCCGGTAGACGACGCGCCCGGCCAGCTCCGGTAACAGGTCGTGGCCGCCGTCCGGACGTTCCGGGGTGGCGGTGAGGCCCAAAGAGTAGGGTGCTAGGAGCATCTTCGGGATGATGGCGTTCTTGGGGGCCGGGAGGTGGTGGACCTCGTCGTAGACGGCGAGGGCGAAGCGGTCGCCGTAGCGCTCGGCGTGGATGTAGGCCGAGTCGTAGGTCGTTACGGTTATCGGTGTGATCTCGTGGTAACCGCCGCCGAGCAGCCCGACCGTCACCGAGCCGCCGAACGCGTCCGAGAGCACCGAGTACCACTGCTTGAGCAGCGCGAGCGTCGGCACGACGACGAGCGTGCTCCGCCCGACCTTCTCGATCGCGCTCACCGCAACCGCGGTCTTGCCCGCCCCGGTCGGCAGCACGACCACCCCGCGCAAACCTTCCCTGCCCCACGCCGCGAGCGCCTCCCGCTGGTAAGGCCGGGGCTCCATAGCGACGCGCGACTCGAGCGCCACCCTGTCGAAGGCGGCCGCGCGGTCCGCGTGCGCCGCTCCCGATTCGCGGAGTTTTAGGACCACCTCGCGGTAGGCGCCGGCGGGGGCCCGCCACTGGCGGGTGCGGCCGTCCCAGACGAAAGGCTCCGGAAGGCCGGAGGAGGCGCCCGTCGCGACGAGGGTGCCCGACTCGTAGGAAAGCTCGATCACGTCGGACGAAGCATACCCGAGAATTCGTCCCCTCTCACCGGTAGACTGGCCGCGTCCGGCGTAAGGAGGGTGTAGCGTCTAGTGGTGGCACCACGAAAGAGACTTCGCGGGATCTCGCTCGCGCTAGGCTTCGCCGCCCTCATCCTGCTGCCGGCCTGCGCCGGCAACGATAACGGAGCCGGTGTGAACGAGGATCGTCGAGAGAAGGCCGTCCGGACCGAAAAGACCACGCAGAGATTATCGGAGGCGGACCGAATGGACGTTCGTGAGATGGTTGGGCAGATGTTCGTGGTCAGCGTGGGCGGGACCGAGCCCGACTACTACATCGAGAAGATGGTGCGCGAGAGGAACATAGGGGGCGTGATCCTCTTCGGCCACAACATGCGAAGCGAGGAGCAGGTCAAGGCTTTGACTCTTTCTCTCCAACGACTGTCCATGCGTACGGAGCCGGCGGTGCCGCTCTTCGTGGCCGTCGACCAGGAAGGGGGAGACATCGCCTCCACGCCGTGGGTAACGCCCCAGCCTTCCGCGGCGGAGGTCGGGAGCGGGGGGGACCCCGCGCGGGCCCGCGCGGTCTCGGAGGAGATCGGCGCGGAGCTTTTGCGGGCCGGGGTCAACACGAACTTCGCCCCTGTCGTGGACACGGGCTTCGGGGCCGCCATCGGCAACCGCTCCTACGGGGAGGACCCGGATCTCGTCTCCGGGATGGGGGCCGCGGCGGTCGAGGGCTACGAGAGCGCCGGCATCGCCTCGTCCGCCAAGCACTTCCCCAACCACGGTCCGGCGACCGCGGATTCGCACAAAGACCTGCCGGTCGTCGACCACGACATGAACACGATCGAATCCTTCGACCTGCCGCCGTTCCGGGCGGCGGTGGAGGCGGGCGTTCCCATGGTGATGGCAGGTCACCTGCTCTACCCGGCCGTGGACGCAAGGAGGCCGGCAAGCCTCTCCCCGCGGTGGATAAGCATGTTGAGGGAGGAACTCGGGTTCGGGGGGTGGTCGTCACGGACGACCTCGCGATGGCCGGGGCGTCGGGTGGGGAACGCCCGAGCGGGCCGCGGTGGAGGCCGTCAAGGCCGGGGCCGATCTGCTCGTGGTCTCAAGCCCGCCGCAGCAGCAGGCCGACGCCTACGACGCCGTGGTGGCCGCCGTGGAGTCGGGGAGATACCGGAGCGGAGGCTACGGGAGTCCGTTCGGCGGCTGCTCCTGGTAAAGGAAACATACGGTTTCGCGTCGCGTGCGCGCATTAGGTAGAATGCCGGTCATAGACAGGGTGAAATAAACCCGCGGGCACTGGGGGCTCCGGGCAGAAACCGTTCTTGGGAACGGAAGGAGGAAGTGGCATGGCCGAAGTGACCATGGAAGAGGTCACCAAGATCTACGGCGAAGACGTAAAAGCCGTAGACAAGATGAACCTCGACATCCCCGACGGGGAATTCGTGGTGTTCGTGGGGCCCTCCGGGTGCGGCAAGTCGACGGCGCTGCGCATGATCGCGGGCCTCGAAGACATCAGCGGGGGCAAGGTCTTCATAGGGGATCAGGTGGTCAACGACCTGCCGCCCCGCCAGCGCGACATAGCGATGGTCTTCCAGAACTACGCGCTCTACCCGCACATGAACGTGCGCGAGAACATGGGCTTCGCCCTCAAGCTCCGCAAGATGGACAAGTCCCAGATCAACCAGAGGGTCGAGGAGGCCGCCCGCATCCTCTCCATCGAGCACTTCCTGGACCGCAAGCCGAAAGCCCTCTCCGGCGGCCAGCGCCAGCGCGTGGCGCTCGGGCGGGCGATAGTCCGGGAGCCGAAGGCCTTCCTCATGGACGAACCCCTCAGTAACCTCGACGCCAAGCTCAGGGTGCAGATGAGGACGGAGATCGCCAAGCTCCACAACCGCATCGGGACCACGACGATCTACGTCACCCACGACCAGACCGAAGCCATGACGATGGCCGACAGGATCGTGGTCCTCAAGGACGGCCTCGTGCAGCAGGTCGCCACGCCCCAGATCATGTACGACCAGCCCGACAACGTCTTCGTGGCCGGCTTTATAGGGTCGCCCGCCATGAACTTCATCAGGGCGCGCCTGGAGAAAGAGGGCGACGCGCACGTCGTCGTCTTCGGCAGGACGCGCATCCCGATCGGCCGCGAGGCGATGGGCGGGGCCAGGGACAAGGGGTACGATCCGGAGTCCTTTACCGGCAAGGAAGTGATCCTTGGCGTCAGGCCCGAGCACATCGAGGACGCAGGTACCGAGGCGGCCGAGGCCGTCGGCGGGTCGGGGGGCTCGAACACGATGGAGGTCGAGCCGCAGGTCATAGAGAGCATGGGCTCCGAGAAGTACGTGTATTTCGAGGTTGCCGGCGAGCAGGCCGCCCACCTGGCGAGCCTCGAAGGCATGACCGAGGACGACGGCGGCGACGGCGGCTCCGCCGACTCCGGCGGCGAGATGATGGTCGCCCGCGTGGCGGCCGAGAGCACGGCGAAAGAGGGCCAGAGGATGCGCCTGGTCATCGATAGCAGCAAGGTCCAACTCTTTGACCCCGAGTCCGAGAAGGCTATCTTCTAGGGCCGAATGAATCTTTGCCGGACGCGGTTCGCGACGACCACGCGTTGTTGGGCCGCGTCCGGCGCGCGTTACGCGGGCGTTCGCCCGCCGAAGCAGACCCTAGAAAGGAAAAACAAGATATGACCCAAGAATTCTACGTAAAGACGACCGTGCCCGGAGAGCGAAGGTTTAACCGGCGCGACTTCCTGAAGATGGGGGGCGCCGGGCTTGCCGGGGCGGCACTGTTGGGGGCCGCGGGTTGCGGGGGTGGGGGCAGCAGCTTCGACGGGACGCTTGTCTTCAGCAACGGGCGCGAGACCTCGGGTGCTCTGGAGTCGCTGATAAAGAAGTTCAACCAGCAGAACCAGGACATCACCGTCAAGTGGCGGCAGGCCCCCTCCCAGAGCGAGCAGTACTTCGACGAGTTGCGCACGCAGTTCCAGGCCCAGAGCGGGGACATCCACGTGATGGCGGGAGACGTGATCTGGCCTGCCCAGTTCGCCGCCAACGGCTACATCCTCGACCTCACGGACCGCTTCACGGACAGCATGGCGTCCAAGTACCTGGACGGCCCTGTGGCGGCGAACACCTACGAGGGCAAGCGGTACGGCGTCCCCTGGTACACCGACGCGGGGCTGCTCTACTACCGCAAGGACCTGCTGGAGAAGGCAGGCTTCTCCGAACCGCCGAAGACCTGGACGGAGCTCCAGGATATGGCGCAGAAGATACAGCAGGACGAGGGGGTGAAGTACGGGTTCGTCTTCCAGGGCGCCAACTACGAGGGCGGCGTCTGCAACGGGCTGGAGTACGTCAACAGCCACGGCGGGTCGGTGCTCGACCCCAACGACGCCAGCAAGGTCACCATCGACAGCCCGGAGACGGTGGCCGGCCTGGAGACTTACCGGAGCATGGTAGAGACCGGCGTCGCGCCGCAGGCCGTCAGCACCTACGACGAGCCCACCACCGAGGCCCCGTTCTTGCAGAACGGCGACGCCGTGTTCTGCCGCAACTGGCCCTACATGTATTCCCTGGCCGGCAGCGAGGGCTTCAAGGTTAAGCCCGAGCAGATAGACATAGCCCCGCTGCCTGCGGGGGAGGGCGGCCAGAGCACCGCCACCCTCGGCGGGTGGAACTTCTTTATCAACGCCTTCGCCGACCAGGAGGCGCAGGACGCCGCGTGGGAGTTCGTCAAGTTCATGGTCAGCGAGGAGTCGCAGAAAGAGTGGGCCACCGTGGGCACCTACCTGCCCGCGTTCGCCTCGCTGTACGACGACCCGGAGGTAGCCGAGCAGGTGCCGACCGTAAGGCTGGCCCCCACGGCCCTTGAGATGACCGAGCCGCGGCCGGTCTCCCCGGTCTACTCGGATATGTCTTTGGAGCTGGGCGAGCAGTTCAACGCCACCCTCAAGGGCGACGTCCCGCCCGAAGAGGCGGCGAGCACGCTCCAGAAGCAACTCCAGGGCATCGCGGATCAGGCCGGCTAACGTCTTCCGGAGTCCGGCGGCGCGAGAGCGCCGCCGGGTCTCCATTTAGAAAGGGGTAAAGCGTTGTGACCGTCAACACGGAGAAGAAGCGGAGGGGTGGCTTCCTCAAGAGAGAGTTCGGCGACCCGGAACGCAGGACCGCCTACTACATGGTCCTGCCGGCGCTGGTCATCATCCTGGTCGTCGCCTTCTTCCCGATCGCCTACGCGACCTACCTGAGCTTCACGAGCGCGACCGTCGCGGCGCCGGGCTCGTTTGTCGGCTTCCAGAACTACACGGAGATGTTCGCCAACGAGGACTTCAGGGAAGGGCTCGTAAACACCACGCTCTTCACGGTGATAAGCGTGACGCTCGAGTTTCTGATCGGGCTCGGCATAGCCCTTGCCATCAACCAGGCCTTCAAGGGCCGCGGGCTCGTCAGGGCGGCCATCCTCGTGCCGTGGGCCTTCCCGACCGTGATCTCGGCCGTGATGTGGCGCCTGATGTTCCAGGACCAGGTCGGCATCATCAACTACGTGGTGAACGCCCTCGGCATCATTAGCCAGCCGATACTCTCCGATAGGACGCTGCTCCTGATCGGGTCTATAGGCGTGGACGTGTGGAAGACGACGCCCTTCATGGCGCTGCTTTTGCTCGCGGGCCTGCAGACCATTTCCTCCGACGTCTACGAGGCCGCGAGGGTGGACGGGGCGAACGTCCTGCAGCGGTTCTTCAGGATCACCCTGCCGCTCCTCAAGGGCACGATCCTGGTCGCGGTGCTCTTCCGCACGCTCGACTCTTACAGGATCTTCGACCTCTTCTGGGCGCTCTCCAACCGCGAGCTCGAGTCGCTCTCGACCTTCGTCTACAAGTCGGTGAGGGTCAGCCAGCTCCTGTTCGCGCAGGGCAACGCGGCCTCGGTGTTCATCTTCGTCACGTCGTTCCTGTTGGCCCTGTTCTTCATCTACGGTCTGGGAATGCAGACCTCCACGGAGGAGTAGCCATGGCTAGCGCAACAGCATCGAGGGGAGGGGGCAGGGGCGCCCTGAGCGCCGTCCTGTTCTACGTGTTCCTGACCCTCTTCGTCCTGGTCAGCGTCTTCCCGCTGCTCTGGATCTTCAAGATGAGCATCATCACGAGAAGCGAGCTCTTCCAGTCGCCCCCGACGATACTCCCGAACAACCCCATAGCCAGCGAGTACGGCCAGATCTTCGGCGACCCGGCCTTCCAGCAGGCGCTCATAAACAGCGTGATCATCTCCGGGGCCACGACCGTGATCTGCCTGTTCTTCGGGGCGATAGCGGCCTACGCGATAGCGAGGCTCAAGTTCGGCTTCAAGGGGCTCATCATGACGCTGATTCTCGCGATCAGCTTCTTCCCCGGCGTGGCGATCATAGCCCCCCTGTTCATCCAGTTCAGTAGCGTCGGCATCATCGACACCCTGGCCTCCGTCATCATCACGGACGTCGTCTTCGCCCTGCCGTTGACGGTGTGGCTCCTTGTGGCGTTCTTCCGTGAGTTGCCGCGCGACCTGGAGGAGGCTGCGAAGGTTGACGGGGCGACGACGATCCAGGCTTTCCGCAAGGTGATAGTGCCGCTCGCGGCGCCGGGCGTCTTCACGACGGCCATCCTCACCTTCATCTTCGCCTGGAACGAGTTCTTGTTCGCGACCACGTTCCTCCTCACGCCGGACACGCAGCCGGTGACGGTCGTGATCCCGAACTTCGCCAGCCAGTACACGACGGACTACGGGGCGCAGGCGGCGGCGGCCGTCGTCGTCACGGTGCCGCTGGTCATAATGGTCCTGATCTTCCAGCGCCGGATCGTCTCGGGCCTGACAGCCGGGGCGGTTAAGGGTTAACCTGGGAGCCGACCGCCAAAAGGAGAAGCTCTGGGCCCGGGATATCGAGGCCGGGCGGAGGCTGCACTCCAGCTTCCTGGCGGTGGACGCCGCGGTTCGCAAGGATAGCCGCGGCGCCCCCTACCTCTCCCTGAAGTTGGTGGACCGCACGGGCTCCGTGGACGCCCGCATGTGGGGCCGCCTGCCGGAGGACCTGGTGCAGGAGATCCCGGGCCCTGCCTACGTGGACGTGGAGGGCAACGCCCACGAGTACCGCGGCACGCTGCAGGTGAAGCTCGACCGCCTGCGGGTGATGCGCCGCGACGAGGTCGACGAAGAGGACTACCTTCCGGCCACCGAGCAGGACCGCCGGGCTCTCGCCGCCGAACTCGAAGAAGCCGGACGGACGCTCGAAAGCGAGGACCTCCGCCAGCTCTTCGAGCTGATGGTCTCGGACGAGGATTTCTGGGAGGCGTTCTGCGAGGCTCCCGCGGCCAAGGGGATGCACCACGCCAGGATCGGCGGCCTGCTGGAGCACTCGGTTGGTTGTCTGCGGATCGCTCGCGCTCTGGCCGAGATCTACCCCGTGGACCGCGACCTGTTGTTTTTCGGGGCGATCTTCCACGACGTCGGCAAGGTCCGCGAGCTCTCGTGGGACTCCGGCGGCTTCGCCTACACCACCGAAGGACGCCTCCTCGGCCACGTCGTCCTCGGCGAACGCCTCGTCTCCTCCTACATCAGAATGTTACCGGCGTTCCCCGAGGAGCTACGCCTCAAGCTCTCGCACGTCCTGATCTCGCACCAGGGCGAGACCGAGTACGGCTCCCCCGAACGCCCCAAGACCATGGAAGCCCTCCTCGTCCACCTCATAGACAACCTCGACGCGAGGGCTGCCATGTACATAGAGTCGACCCAGAACGTGAGCCCCGGCGGCTGGAGCCACCACGAGAACCCCCTGAGACGCGCCCTGTACGTGCCCGAGTAGCTGTCAGCACGCTTCGCCCTATGGGCTCCGCTTTCGGCGCGCATCGGGTCTGCTTCGCAGACCCTCGCTTTCAGCTTTCAGCCAGTCGACTCGATACGCGACGCTTCCCGTCGCCCGAATCGTCGCGGGTGGCGCGGCGCGGTAGCGCATCGTACGGCGGGTGGCTGACCGCTCTAGTGTTCCAGCGAGAGGAGGACGCCTTCGCCCGGCCGCAATGGCAGTTCTCTCAGGTCGGGGTGTCCGGTTCGGTCGAGGTGCGTGGAGAGGAGCAGGTTAGCTTTGCCACCGGCTTTCGAGAGGTCCAGCCTGCGGGGTTCGGGGCCGAAGTTGAGGGCGACGAGCAGGCGCTGGTCTTCGTGCTCGCGCAGGTAAGCTTGCGCGAGGTCGTCTCCGGTGTACATGGGGCGGTACGAGCCGTTTGACAGCGCCGGGCAGGTGCGTCGTAGCGAGGCGAGGCGGCGAAACAGGGCTAGCATGGAGCGCGGGTCTGCCTGTTGGGCCTTCACGTTGACTGTCTCGTGGTCTCCGGCGACGGGCAACCAGGGCTCGGTGCCCTCGGGGGAGAAACCGGCGTTCCTCGTCGCGTTCCATTGCATGGGGGTTCGGGCGGGGTCACGGCCGTATTCGGGGTTGGATCTGCCCTGCGGGTCCTTGATTATCTCGGGGGCACCTCCACGTCGCGCATCCCGATCTCGTCCCCGTAGTAGCAGGTCGGGGTTCCCCGGAGGGTGAGCAGGAGCATCTGGGCCGCCCGGGCGTGGGCCGGGCCCAGGCGGCTCGCGATCCTGGGGTTGTCGTGGTTGCCGAGGACCCAGTTCGGCCAGGCGCCCTCTGGCAGAGATGTCTCGTATTGCTCGATGAGCTGTCCGATGGCCGAGGGCTTCCACTCCTGGAGCCCGAGGAGACCGAAGTTGAGCGGCAGGTGGACGCCTTTCAGATCCACCCCGTAGTAAGCGACCAGGCGTTTTAGGGGCAGGTAGAGCTCCCCGATCAGGGCGCGGTCGCCGGCGTAGGCGTCCGTGACGGCGCGCATCTCGCCCACTATGCCGAGAACCTCTGGCCTGTCGTCCGTGTAGACCCGCAGCTGGCGGGCCCACGGCGGGTCTCCCGGGCGCCAGTCCGGGTTGGACGGGTTGTCCCGGAACCGGTCGTCCTTGATGCAGAAGGAGAGCGCGTCGAGCCTGAAGCCGTCCACGCCGCGGTCGAGCCAGAAGCGCATGACGTCGTAGATCGCCTCCCGAACTTCGGGTTTTCGCCAGTTCAGGTCGGGCTGCTCGACCTGAAAAGTGTGGAGGTAGTACTGGCCGGTTCGCCCGTCCCACTCCCAGCAGGTGCCGCCCCCGTGGATGCTCTCCCAGTTGTTCGGCGGTCCGCCGTCCGGGGCGGGGTCGCGCCAGATGTACCAGTCCCTCTTCGGGTTGACCGGCGAGGAGCGGGACTCCTTAAACCAGGGATGTTCGGATGAGGTGTGGTTCGGCACGAGGTCCACGATCACGCGGATGCCGCGCCGGTGCATCCCCTCCAGCATTTCGTCGAAGTCAGGGAGGTCTCCGAACAGGGGGTCCACGTCGCAATAGTCGGAGACGTCGTAGCCGAAGTCTGCCATCGGCGAGGGGAAGAAAGGGGAGAGCCAGACGGCGTCCACCCCGAGCCACTCCAGGTAATCCAGCTTCGAGATGATCCCGCGAAGATCGCCCACGCCGTCGCCGCTGGCGTCGGCGAAGCTGCGCGGGTAGACCTGGTAGATCACCCCAACCTGCCACCATGAGCGTCCCGCGTCCATAAACAGCGCCGATTCTAGCAATCAGAGCCGGTCAGCATTTCAGCTGGTCAGGCCAGCCGTGTACCGATTTCGTTGGATGCATCCGGCGAGGCGGTACGAGTGGTTCTCGGAGTACTACCGGGAAAGGATCGGAGTCAAGGAGCTGACCGGCTGAAGTGCTGACCGGCTATCTCACCGCTTTTTGCGGTGATCGTCCTCGTCGTCGTCGGCGGCCGAGGTGATCTCTTCCTTGAACTCGTCCACGGCGCGGCGGGCTTCGGTCACGAAGCGGCCCACGTCCCTGGCCATCTTCGGGAGGGAACCGGGGCCGAAGATGATCAGGAAGATCAGGGCGATAAAGACGATCTCGCTGCCTCCGACTCCTAGCATGGGCTTAATATAACCCGCGGAGACCACCGGGACAATCCGAGTTGGTGTGGCCGGGGCAGCGTATATACTCACCCCATGTCATCTAGAGTAAGGATTTGCCTATGATCTCCTGGAGTGCGGCCCGCGCGATAGCGGTGGCGCTCGCCTCCCGCTCCGAGAGTCCCCCGACGACGGATTTCGACTACCCCGGCGCAGTGGAGGAGACCCTGACGCCCCTCTCGGACTTTACGGGCATAGTGCTGCCGCGCGGGCCTGCAGCGGGCCGCCAGCTACTGGTTGCGAACCGGGCCGAGTGGATAGACTTTAACATCGACGGTTTCGGGGGGCTCATGGAGCCGGTCCTCAAGCGCGCGACCGAGGGCGCCGGGAACGTCACCTGGGCGATCGGCGGGGCCACGCTCACGGCGCAGATGGGGCTCTTGCTCGGGTTCCTCTCCTCCAGGGTGCTCGGCCAGTACGACACGGGGCCGCTGCTCTCCAAGGAGGCCGCGAACGGGCCCGGCAAGGTCTTTTTCCTCGACGGGAACATTACCGCGGCGGCGGGCAGAATCGGGGTCCCCCTCGATGGCCTGCGGCTCTGGATCGTGCTCCACGAGATGACCCACGCCCTCCAGTTCGAGGGCTACCCCTGGCTTCGGGGCCACCTCGGGGGCCTCCTGGAGGGCCTGGTCGGCCCGCTGGCCGAGAAGCTCGGCGTCCGCGAAACCATCAGCCGCCTCTCGACCAACCTGAAGACCGGCGGCCGTTCGATGGAGCTCGTGATGAGCCCAGAGCAGCGTGCCTCGTTCGACAGGATGCAGGCCGCGATGTCCGTCATAGAGGGCTACTCGGACTTTGTGATGCACAACGTCGGCAAGGGCCTCGTACCCCACTACGAGCACCTCAAGGAGCGGATGTCCAAAAGCCGGGCCCACCGCCCGCCTTTCGAGACCGCCGTCTTCCGCATAACGGGTCTCGACGTGAAGCTCGAGCAGTACCGCCTCGGCGAGCGGTTCGCCGACGCCGTCGCCCGCCGGCAGGGGATGGAGGGCCTCAACCGCGTCTGGGAGAGGCCCGAGAACCTCCCCGACCTCGCCGAGGTTCGCGACCCCGGCCTCTGGATGTCCAGGATGGACGGCCCGTAATGCAAGGGCGAAGCGAAGACCCCGTCTTTCTGGGCTACGAGTTCGCCCGGGAGGAAGAAGCCCGCGCCGCCGCCTCGGACCTGGACCGGCGCTTCGACGAAGCCGAGCTCGTCGGCCTACGCATCTACCGCGTCCGCTGGAACAACGACTTCATAGTCGAGGCCGCCTTCCCCAGATCCACCCCCGAACCCCGCCTCCAGGACGCCAGAGCGCTGCTCGGCGAGTCCGGCGCCCCGGTCCACCCGGACGACCTCGCCGACTACAAGAAAGCGACGCAGGAAGGCGGAGGACTCCCCGGCTGGGTCAGGCGCCTGTTCGGAAGCTAGTCAGCACGCCGCCCTTCGGGCAGCTTTCAGCACGCTGCGGCTTCGCCTCCGCTCTCAGCACGCTTCGGGCCTTGGCAGGCCCTCGCTTTCAGCCCGTCAGCTTTTGGCCGCCCAAAGCCCCACCGGGCAGCGCCGTTCGCCGCGTTTCGGGTGACGGACGGTGCGTCAAATAGAGACGACTGGCTGACGGGCTGAGAGTCCCCGGAGGGGGCGTGCTGACGAGGCGCGAAGCGCCGGGCTGACAAGCTGGCGAAGCCAGCGTGCTGATTAGCTCCGCATAGCGGAGCTAATCTATCTTCTGTTCTAGGCGTGTGATCTGGGTTCTGAGCTGTTCTATCTCGTGCTCCAGGTACTTCTCTCTGCCCCTTACGCGGGTGTAGCCGAATTCGAGGATGGGGCCGAGGCTCTTTGCGGTCCGTATGGCGCCGCGGCCCAGGAAGCGGAACGAGGTGCCAACGCCGCCGACGGCCGATTGCCCGGCGGAGCGCGCGGTTGGGGTCGCGGCGAACGCGCCGGCCGCGAAACCGCAGGCCGCGCCTATGGACGCGCCAAGAAAGAATTTTGTCGTCCCCTCGCCCAAAAGATCCTCCCGGGATAAGACGGCGCAAGTTTAGCACAGCGGCCTGCTCGCGAGCCCCGTATTTACCGGCAAGGGTATACTCTAAGCCGTATGTTGGAGACGGGGAAGAGTGAGAGGCTCAGGAGCCTGCCGGCCGTGGATGCGGTGATGCGGGACCAGGCGGGGGCCGCGCTCGCGGACCGCCACGGCCGCGCGGCGGCCACGTCGGCCGTCCGCGGCGTTTTGGAGGATCTGCGGGCCAGGATCTCCGCCGGAGAGGAACCGGCGGTCACCGAGAGCGGCGTCGTTGCGCTCGCTTCGAAGCTTCTATCTGGCAGGAGCCTGCGGCGGGTCGTGAACGCCACCGGCGTCGTTCTGCACACGAACCTGGGCCGGTCGGTGCTGTCCGAGGCGGCCGTGGCGGCCGTCGTGGAGGCGGCGACCCGCTACTCGAACCTGGAGTACGACGTGGCCCTGGGCAAGAGGGGGTCTCGCTACGACCGGGCGGTGCCGCTGCTCACGGAGCTTACCGGGACGGAGGACGCGCTCGTCGTGAACAACTGCGCGGGGGCCACGCTGCTCGCCCTGGCCGCCGTGGTCGGCGAAGGGGGTGGGGAGCCCGAGGTGATCGTCTCGCGCGGGCAACTCATCGAGATAGGAGGCGGCTTCCGCATCCCCGAGGTGCTCGCGCTCTCCGGCGCGAGGCTCCGCGAGGTGGGCACCACGAACCGGACCCGCCTCTCGGATTACGAGGAGGCCATAAACGAGAACACCCGCGCGATCCTCTGGGTCCATCCGAGCAACTTCGAGATCCAGGGCTTCACCGAGTCCGTCGGCGTGGCGGAACTCGCCCCCCTCGGCCTTCCGGTCATAGCCGACGTCGGCAGCGGGGCCCTGATCCCCTTTGGCGACGAACCACTGGTCGGCGACGCTGTCAAAGATGGCGCCGCGCTCACCATCTTCTCCGGGGACAAGCTGCTCGGCGGGCCCCAAGCCGGCATCGTCGTGGGCGATTCGTCACTAGTTTCCGCGATGCGCCGCCATCCCCTGGCCCGCGCCCTCCGCGCCGACAAACTCTGCCTGGCCGCGCTGGAGGCGACCCTGACTTCCTACCTCGAGGACACCGCAACTCAAGAGCTGCCGACGCTCCGGATGCTCCGCGCTCCAGAATATGAGGCCAGGGGTGTGGCCGAAGGCCTCGCGCTGGCCCTGTCGCGGGAGGATTTCGGCCTGGAGGTCGACGTTGCGCCGTCCGTCGCGCGCAGCGGAGGGGGGACGTTGCCGCTGTACGAGATCCCTTCCTTCGCCGTTCGCCTCGGGGGTGTGGAGGCGAAAACACTCGCGGAGAAGATGCGGGCGTCGGATCCTCCCGTGGTGGGACGCGTACACGAGGGCAGGGTGTGGCTCGACGCGCGGACCTTGCTTCCCGGGGACGAGGAGGCCGTCGTCGCGGCGGTGAGGGGCGCGCTTGGGTGAGCCGGCGGACGGGCGGATAGCGCTCACCATCGGGACGGCCGGGCACGTGGACCACGGCAAGACGACGCTGGTCCGGCGCATGACGGGCACGGACACCGACAGGTTGGAAGAAGAGCACCGGCGCGGCATCTCCATAGTCCCCGGCTACGCCGAGCTAGTGCTGCCCGGAGGGCGCCGGGCGAGCCTGGTGGACGTGCCCGGCCACGAGCGGTTCGTCAAGAACATGGTCTCCGGGGCGACGGGAGTGGACGCGTTCTTGCTCGTGGTCGCCGCCGACGACGGCGTCATGCCCCAGACCCGCGAGCACCTCGACGTCTTGCGGGTTCTCGGCGTCGAGCGGGGGGTCGTGGCGCTCACCAAGACGGACGCCGTGGACGAGGAGACGGCCGAGCTCGCCGCGCTGGACGCCGAAGATCTGCTGGAGTCCGTCGGGATCTCCGCCCCCGTCATCCCGGCCAGCGGCAAGACCGGCGAGGGCGTCGAAGAGCTGTTGCGAGCGCTCGACGGCCTGGCCGCGCAGGGGCACGAGGATCACGTCGGGGGACGGCTCGCGCGGCTGCCGGTGGACAGGGTCTTCGTGCTGAAGGGGATCGGGGTGGTCGCGACGGGGACGCTGTGGAGCGGGGAGATCCGGACCGGCGACACCCTTTACACCTCCCGCGGCCACCGTCCCCGCGTGCGGAGCATCCAGAACCACGGCCACCCGGCCGAGGTCGCCCACCCCGGCGCCCGCACGGCCCTCGACCTGACGGGCATCGACGCCTCGCAGCTGGAGGCCGGTGACGTCTTGCTCTCGAGGCCCATCCCCGAGAGCCGCGCCTTCGACGCCCGCCTCAGGCTCCTCGAAGGCGCGCGACCGCTAGCCCACGGCGCGAGGGTCCGACTTCACCACGGCACCCGCGCGACGAACGCCAGGGTCCGGCTATCCGGCACCGACGGGCTGCAACCCGGCGAGAGCGCCTTCGCCCGGCTGAGGCCCGAAGAGCCCCTGATCCTGCTCCCCGGTGACCGCTTCGTCCTCCGTGCTATGTCCCCGCAGGTGACCATCGGCGGCGGCACGGTCCTCGACCCGGCGCCCGCCGGCCGCCGCCCCGAGCCGGGCTGGCTGGAGGCCCTGGAGCGCGGCGACGTCTCACGGACCATTCCTCTTGTCCTCGCCCGCTACCCCGCCAGGGGCATGAGCGCCGAAGAGCTCGCCCTGGCCGTCTCCGTCTCCCCAAAGCGGGCGCAGGAGGTCTCCGACGGGGCGCCCGAAATTTCGAAGGTGGGGAGCGTCTACGCGTCCGCGGAGGCCGTGAGCGCGGCGAAGGACCGGCTCCACCAAGCACTCCGTTCGCGGGCGAAGGAACATCCCGAGTCGCCCGAGGTCAGCGTCGCCGAGGCCCGTTCGGCGATGCAATTGGAGAGCCCTCTCGCCGACGCCCTGCTCGAAGACCTGGCGGGCGCGGAGGTCCGGGTTACGGGAACCGGCGTGAGCCTGCCGGGCGCGGGAGAAGTCTCGGCGGAGCTGGAAGAAGCGGCGCGCAGGCTTCTGGCGGAGCTAGATGCGTCCGGCGCGGAGCCGCCGGCGCCGGGACCCTCTCCCGAGCTCCGGCTGCTACTGAAAAGGGACGAAGCCGTGGATCTCGGGGGCGGGCTCTTCGCGTCCCGCGATACGGCGGACCTCATCCTGGAGGACATAAAGACGGTATGCCGGGAGGAGGGCGAGATCTCGCTCTCCGGCCTGCGCGACCGCCTCGGCACGAGCCGCAGGTACGCCCAGGCCTGGCTCGAGTTCTCCGACGCCTCCGGCGTCACCAGCCGCACCGGCGACGTCCGCGTCCTCACCCGCCGCCACCGCGGGCCGATGTAATAGAATCCGTCGCGTGACGCACACCCCGGAATGCGTGGGCCTGGTGGCCCGTCCGGTCTTCAAAACCGGTTTGCGGTCGCGGCGCGACCGTGGCGGTTCGATTCCCCCGCATTCCGCTTTTAGAGCGGTCAGCTTTCAGCGGTCAGCCAAAGGCCGGGGCTACGCTTCCGGTCGGAGGAGCGGCCTCAGGCTGGGAGAATCACCTTCGACCACGGAACGTCCGCCAGGCGAAAAGCTGATAGCTGACGGCTGATAGCTAAGAAACCGGAGGTTTCGTACATGACTTTCTCCCACATCGACGATACGGGCGCGGCCAGGATGGTGGATGTTGGCGAGAAGGACGTCGTGCGGCGGACGGCCGTTGCGGCCGGGTTCGTCGGGATGTCGCCCGAGACGGTTGGGCTGTTGCGGGAGAAGGCTCTGCCCAAGGGGGACGTGTTGAACACGGCCAGGATCGCGGGGGTCATGGCGGCGAAGAAGACGCCGGAGCTAATACCGCTGTGCCACGGCCTGGATCTGACCTCGGTCGACGTCGAGTTCGAGGTGGGGGAGGACCGCGTCGGGATCACGGCGACGGCCCGCGCCAGCGACCGCACGGGGGTCGAGATGGAGGCGCTCACCGCCGTCGGCGTGGCGGCGCTCACGGTCTACGACATGTGCAAGGCGGTGGACAAAGGCATGACCATCGAGGGGATCAGGCTCGTCGAGAAGACGAAGGAGAGCGCCCCATCGTGAAGGCTTATACGGCCCGTGAAAACGGCGTATGACACACTTTGATCCACAATGATAACGGCGGGTCGGCTATGCTAGACTTCCGGGCTGATCCACCACCCGACAGTTAGGTCAGGAGACGAGAATCGGGGTCGAAAACGCGGTCCTTTATCCTCTTTTCATGGACGTCTCCGGCAGGCGCTGCGTGGTCGTCGGCGGCGGGGGGGTCGCGGCCAGGAAGGCGCGGGGCCTGCTCGAGTCGGGGGCTAGGGTAGTCGTGATCTCGCCGGACGTCAGGCCCGAGATCCTGGAGATGGACGTCGAGGTCCACCACCGTCCCTACGCCCCGGGCGACCTGGCGGGGGCTTCCCTGGCTTTCGCCGCCACGGATTCCCGCGAGGCGAACGCCGCGGTGACCCGCGAGGCGCGTGAGAACGGCGTGCCGGTAAACGTGGCGGACAGGCCCGCCGAGGGTGACTTCGCGCTGCCCTCGGTGCTGCGCCGGGGCGGGTTGCAGGTCGCGGTCTCGACGGGCGGGGCCTCGCCCACGCTGGCCCGAAGGGTGCGCGACGGCCTCGAGGCGTCTTTCGCGCCGGAGTGGGCCGGGATCGTCGAGAGGTACGGCGCGGCCCGACGCGCCGGGGTCGCGCCGGACGCGGAGCTGGAAGGGGAGGTGGTCGGGTGCTTGTCGCGGTTGCGGGCATAAGCCACCGTTCGGCCCCCATAGAGGTCCGTGAGCGGGTGGCCTTCCCTCCTTGCGCCGGCAGGCCTTTCCTGAGGCGGCTCCTCGAAGAAGGCGTGGCGTCGGAGGCGGTCCTGCTCTCGACGTGCAACAGGACGGAGGTCTACCTCGTAGCGGAGGACGAGGGGGCGCGGTCCGGGCTCCTGGATATGCTCGCCGAGGACCGCGGCGTCGAGCGCGGTTCGCTCGACGAAGACACCTACTGGTTTACAGACGAGGAGGCGGCGCACCACCTCTACAGGGTGGCGTCTTCGCTCGACTCGATGGTCGTGGGGGAGGCCCAGATCCTGGGCCAGGTCCGCGAGGCGTACCGGTCCGCGACCGAGGAGCACTGCACCGGCCCGGTCCTCAACCGGCTCTTTCACACCTCCCTGCGCGTCGGTAAGAAAGTCCGCACGGAGACGGGTGTCGGGGACAGCTCCCTCTCCGTTCCCAACGTGGCCGTCAAGCTGGCGGAAGGGGTCTTCGGGAGATTGCGGGGCCGGCACGCCCTGGTCGTTGGGGCGGGCGAGATGAGCGAGCTCGTCGTCAAGCAGCTAAAGAGCCGGGGGGTGACGGACCTCAGGATCGCCAACCGCACGCCGGAGCGGGCGCGGCGGCTGGCCGAACGCGTCGGGGGCGTGGCTGTGGGGTTCGAGGAGTTGCCTTCGGAGCTGTCGCGGGCCGACGTGGTTGTGAGCTCGACGGGATCCGGGGAGTGGGTCATCGGCCGGGAGATGGTCGCCGGGGCCCTGCGGGACAGGACGGACCCGATCTTCTTCGTGGACATCGCCGTGCCGAGGGACGTGGACCCGACGGTCCAGACGCTGGAGCCGGTGTTCGTGTACGACATAGACGACCTGCAGGCCGTGGTGGAGCGCAACGCGGACGGGCGCAGGGAGGCCGCGGAAGCGGGCGAAGCGATGATAGGTCCTGCCGTCGAGGAGTTTATGGGTTGGATCAGCTCCCTCCACGCCGTCCCGCTTATCAAGGAACTCAGGGACGGCGCCGAGCAGATCCGGCGCCACGAGCTCTCGCGCGCCCTCAGGCGGATGGACCTCTCGCCCGGAGAGGCCGAGGCCGTCGAGCGCATGAGCCACTCCCTCGTAAACAAGCTGCTCCACGGCCCGATCTCCGAGATAAAGGCCCTCGCCGAGGCCGGACACCCGCTCGGGAGCGCCGAGGTGCGGCGCCGTCTCCTGGCCCTGGAAGGGCTGGAGGTGGAGCTCCACCGCTCCGGCCCCAAGACCACCCCGTGAGCACGACCGGCACCCTCGTACTCGGCACCCGCGGCTCCAGGCTCGCCCTCACCCAGTCGGAGACTTGCGCCGAAGAGCTGCGCGCGCGGGGCTTCGACGTCGAGGTCCGCGTCGTCCGAACCACGAGCGACCATCGCCCCGAGACGCCGCTCTCGGTGATAGACCGGCGCGACGTCTTCACCCGCCAACTGGACGAGGCCCTGATCTCCGGCGAGATAGACCTCGCCGTCCATTCTCTAAAGGACGTGCCGACGGAGCTTCCAGAAGGCACGGTCCTCGCCGCGATCTCAGAGCGCCACGATCCTTCAGACGCCCTCGTCTCCGAGGCGGGTTGGGATGTGGACGGCCTCCCGGCCGGCGCGACCGTCGCGACGGGCAGCCTCAGGCGCCGGGCGCAGCTTTTGCACCGCCGACCGGATCTGAACGTGGTCGAGATCCGGGGCAACGTCGAGACCAGGGTGCGCAAGATGCGCGAGGGCGACGCCGACGCAATAGTCCTCGCCCGCGCGGGCCTCGAACGCCTCGGGCTTACGTCGCAGGTCCCGCACACGGTTCTCCCGCCGAACGTGATGCTTCCCGCCGTGGGCCAGGGGTTCCTGGCGGTCGCGACCCTCGAAGACTATCCCCACAGGGAGGCCATTCGCCGGGCCCTCAACGACGATGCGGGGGAGAGGGCGGCCCTCGCCGAGCGCGCCATGCTGCGGGCGCTCGAAGGCGGCTGCCGGGTCCCCGTCGGCGCCCTCGCCCTGACGCGGGAGGGTGAGATCCGGCTGAAGGGCCTCGTGGCGTCGCCGGACGGGGCCCTGGTGTACGAAGGTGAGGCGGAGGGGCGGGAGCCGGGCGACGTCGGGGGGCGGCTGGCTCGGGACCTTCTGGAGCAGGGGGCCGAGATCGTGCTCGGTGAGATCCGGCAGGTGAGGAGTACGTGATCTACCTGGTTGGCTCCGGCCCGGCGACCCGGGCTGTTTACGGTGAAGGGCGTCCGCTGCATGGAGCAGGCCGACGCCGTCGTCTACGACCGGCTCGCCCCTGAGGCGCTGTTGTCGTACGCGAGGTCCGACGCGGAGAGGATCTACGTCGGCAAAAAGCCGGGCGACGACCAGGCGATGAAGCAGGACGAGATCAACCGTGTCCTGGTCGAGCTGGGCCGCGCCGGCAAAACGGTGGTCCGGCTGAAGGGTGGCGACCCTTACATCTTCGGGCGCGGCGGCGAGGAGGCGCTGGAGCTGATAGAAGCCGGCATCCCATTCGAGGTCGTTCCCGGCGTAACCAGCGGCGTCGCGGCCCCGGCCTACGCCGGCATCCCCGTTACGCACCGCAACGTCTCGACGAGCGTGGCGTTCATCACGGGGCACGAAGACCCGACCAAGGGCCGCTCGGACGTGGACTGGAAGGGCATCGCCAACGGCGCCGACACGCTCGTCCTGTACATGGGCGTGGGCCGGCTGCGCGAGATCTCCTCCGAACTCATCGCCGCGGGCAGGGGCCCGGAGACCCCCGTCGCCGTCGTGCGGTGGGGAACCCTCCCCGAGCAACGGACCGTTACCGGCACCCTGCGAGACATCGCAGACCGCGTCGCCGAAGCGAAGCTGAAGCCCCCGGCCATCACCGTAGTCGGCAGCGTGGTGGACCTTCGGGATTCGGGCCTCGGCTGGTACGAAAAAAGGCCCCTTTTCGGGCGGCGCGTCGTGGTAACCCGCGCGCGGGCGCAGGCCGGGGAGCTCTCCGCGGAGCTCGAAGGGCTCGGGGCCGAGGTGCGGGAGTTCCCGACGATAGAGGTGAGGCGGCCCGAGGACTTCGGGCCGCTGGACGGGGCGATCGCCTCTCTCGACTCGTTCGACTGGCTGGTCTTTACGAGCGCGAACGGCGTCGAGGCGTTCGTCGACCGGCTCCGGCATCACGGATCGGACCTGCGGGCCATCCCGCGCGGGGCAAAGGTCGCGGCCATCGGGCCCGCGACGGCGGAGGCGCTAGAAAGGTTCGGGCTACGGGTGGACGTGGTGCCGCGGGAGTTCAGGGCGGAGGCCCTGATCGACGCCGTCGCCGACGAATCCCTGGCGGGCAAACGCGTCCTGATTCCCCGGGCGAAGGTGGCGCGTGAGATCCTGCCCGAAAAGCTGCGCGAAGCCGGCGCGGATGTCGTGGTGCCGCCCGCGTACGAGACCGTACCTTCCGCCGAAGGCAAGGATCGACTCGTTCGGGATCTGGAATCGGGCAGGATCGACTGCGTAACCTTCACGGCCAGCTCCACGGTGGACAATTTCGTAACGGCCTTCGGCCCCGACGAGTCGGCGCGGCTGCTCTCGGGGACCCGCGTCGTGTGCATAGGCCCGATCACCGCCGACACGGTCCGCGGCCACGGTCTCCGCGTGGACGCCGAGGCGTCCGAGTACACCATCCCGGGCCTGGTCGGGGCAGTAGTGGACCTGTTCGCCGCCGACCCCGCCCGGGAGGCGAGGTAGGGGGCTTGCCCGGCGAAACGGGTGGCCCGCTCCAGAGGCTGGCCCTGGCGATAGGCTGGGTCAGCCTCGGTTTCGGGGTGGCCCTGACGCTGGCGCCGCTCAGGAGCGCCGCGTTCCTCGGGTGGGGCGACCGGGAGGTGCCGGCGCGCGTCATCGGCCTGGCGGACCTGATCGTCGGCGCGGGATTGCTGCTAGACCGGCGCCGGTCCGGGTGGATGTTGGCGCGGGCGGTCTTGAACGCCGCGCTCGCCGCGGTCTACGCGCTGGCACTGGCCGAAGAGACGCCCCCGCGAACCCGCGCGCGTGGTGGGCTGGTCTCCATGATCTGCCTGACCACCTTCGACTACTCCCTGTCGCGGCTCCTTCGGAAAGCCGGCGCTTCGTAGTACGATAGCGGTGCCTCGAAGCAGCGCACCAGTTCGTCTCGGTAAGGAGATAGTAGATGGCATTCCCCGTACAACGCCTCCGCCGCACGCGCCGCACCGCCGCCCTTCGCGGCCTCGTGCGCGAGACGCGGCTCTCGCCGCAGGACTTTATCTACCCGATGTTCGTGACGGTCGGCGAGGACGCCAGGAACCCGGTCGGGTCCATGCCGGGCGTCTTCCAGCTCTCGATCAACCGCGCCGTCGAGGAGGCGAAGCGCGTCCACGACCTCGGCATCCCGGGCGTCCTGCTCTTCGGGCTCCCGGGCGAGAAGGACGAGGCGGCAAGCGGCGCCTACGACCCCGAGGGCATAGTCCAGCTCGCCACCCGCGCCATAAAGGACGCCGTCCCCGAACTGCTCGTCGTCACCGACGTGTGCCTCTGCGAGTACACGAGCCACGGACACTGTGGGGTCGTCGAGAAGGACACGGGCCAGGTCCTCAACGACGTCAGCCTGGAGCTGATCTCCCGCACGGCGGCGAGCCACGCGGAGGCGGGGGCGGACATCGTGGCCCCGTCGGACATGATGGACGGGCGGGTCGCCGCCATAAGGAGCGAGCTGGACAACGAAGGCTTCGAGAACACCCCGATCATGGCCTACGCCGCCAAGTACGCCTCGGCCTTCTACGGCCCGTTCCGCGAGGCCGCCGACAGCGCCCCCCAGTTCGGCGACCGCCGCTCCTACCAGATGGACCCGGCCAACGCCCGCGAAGCCCTGTTAGAGGTCGAGCTCGACGTGGGGGAGGGCGCCGACATGGTCATGGTAAAGCCCGCCTTGCCCTACCTCGATGTCCTGCGCCGCGTGCGCGAAACGACGGACCTGCCAGTCGCCGCGTACAGCGTGAGCGGGGAGTACGCCATGATCAAGGCCGCTGCCCAGAACGGCTGGCTGGACGAGAAGACGGCGGTCCTGGAGGCCCTGACCGGTATCAAGCGCGCCGGAGCGGACATCATCGTCACGTACTTCGCCCCCGACGCCGCCCGCTGGTTGTCGTGACGGCCGGCCCGTAACGTCGCGATCCGCGCGGTCAGCTATCAGCGCGCTCCGGCTTCGCCTCCGCTTTCAGCCATCAGCTCTATTGTTCTTGGCTGATGGCTGAGAGCTGACGGCTTCGCAAAGAGGTTCGACCTCTTTGCGAACCGCTTCAGACGACGCAGCCGCGGCCCATCCAGCCGATCTGGGGCGGCTTGCCCTCCTCGACCATGACCGGCACCGTCCGGTTTCCGCCCGTGATCTCAAGCATCCGTTCGCGCGCCCCGGCGTCTTTCTCCACGTCGAACTCGACGAAATCGACTCCGCGCCATTCGAGGTCCTCGCGGGCCGCCTCGCTGTGGGGACAGCCCGCCGAAGTATAGAGTTGTATCTGGGTTGAAGGACTCTCCACGCCGCCCCCCGATTCCTGCCGTCACGCCTTGTGCCAAAAACATAATAACGTATGATGCAGGAGCAATACGGAATGCGAGTGGGGTCTCGTCGAAGGCCTTGTGGAGTGCGGGCCACGATCCGGCAGGGGAAAGGCGGGTGTCGCTCTTGGATGGGGATAAGGGTAGGCGGGCCGGACACGAAGATGGACGCACCCTCGCACGTGAAGGGGGTGCGCCGGGGAAACGCGCCAGGCGGCATCCGGAAGGACCCGGGCCTCGAAAAGGCCGGCGAGTACACCGCCAGGTCCAACGCCCGGAAATCCACGAGCATCAACGCCTGAGACAGGAACCCGGTGGACCCGAACAGCCCGAACCTGCCGCCGGCTTGAAGTGTCCGTCCCGGCGCGGCTCGCCGGTCGCGGGTTGCCCGAGGGCGTCGAGGTCAGGGACTTCGGGATCCGGGGGATGGACCTCGCCTACGCCCTGCTGGACGATTACGAGCTCGTCGTCCTCGTGGACGCCGTCCCGCGGGGCGGGAAGCCCGGCACGGTCTACCTCATCGAACCGGAGATCGAGGACGACGGGGAGGCGGCGCTCGATACCCACGGTATGGACCCCGTCAAGGTGATCAAGCTGTCCCGCGCCCCGGGCGCCGGCCCTGCACGCATCCTCGTGGTGGGCTGCGAGCCGCGGGTTATCCCGGGTAGGGGTGGGCCTGAGATCCACCCCTACGACGACATGCTGATGGGGTTGATCTGGCCGGTGCGCGCGGCGGTGGAAGAGGCGGCGAAGCTGGTGGAGGAGATCGGCAAAGAGGGCGACAAGGTCGGGCCGGGGCGATGAGCCTCGTCCATGTAAGGAAGTGGTTCAGCTTGAAGGCGACGGCACTGCTACGCTTGGGCTTCTACGGGTTGGTCCTGTGGGCCGTGGCCGCCATGGTCGTGCAATGGCCGGGGCTCAAGAGGTACATGAAGATGAGGACCATGTAGGGCCGACCTTGGCCGGACGTACCGTTCAGGGGGCACGGGACCGGGTATGAGCTTGGGCAAACCGATGAGGAGGGGCGGCGCGGGATCTTTCGCACGCGCGCAAAGACCGAACGCCTCTCCGGCGAGAGGGGAGGGCGCCCTATAGGAACGCCCACGCTAGAGCGACGCGTGATCTCCGTGCGCGGCATCGTGCAAGGGGTCGGCTTCCGCCCGTTCGTCTACGCCCTCGCGCGCCGGCACGGAATCGCCGGTCTTGTCCGCAACGACGCAGACGGCGTTCGCATCGAGGCGGAGGGCCATTCTGAGGGTCTCGAACTCTTCACCCGAGCCATAGAGAAAGACCCCCCGCCGCTGGCCGTGGTCGAATCGGTCTCTTGGAGCCCTCTCCCGCTCGTCGGTGAGGACGGGTTCAGGATCGAGGAGAGCAGGGAGGCAACGAGCCGCAGCGCCCTCGTCTCTCCCGACGTCGCCACCTGCGGCGACTGCCTGGCGGAGCTTTTCGACCCCTCCGACCGGCGCCACCGATACCCCTTCATCAACTGCACTAGCTGCGGCCCGCGCTTCACCATAACGCGCCAGGTCCCCTACGACCGCGCCACGACCACCATGTCCTCCTTCGGGATGTGCCCCGACTGCGACCGCGAGTACCACGACCCCGCCGACCGGCGCTTCCACGCCCAGCCAAACGCCTGCCCGACCTGCGGCCCGCGGGTGAGGCTGCTCGACAGGTTCGGCCACGAGTTGGCAGCGGGGGATCCCATCGCGAGCGCGGCGCGGATGCTGCGGGGGCGGGCGATCCTGGCGGTCAAGGGCCTCGGCGGCTACCACCTCGCCTGCGACCCCTTCGACGACCGCGCCGTGAGGACCCTGAGGGGCCGCAAGGCGCGCCGGGACAAACCCTTCGCGCTGATGGCCCGGGATATAGACCAGGCGAGACTGCTCTGTCACATCGGACCGGACGAAGAAACTTTGCTGACCTCCCCGACGCGTCCGATAGTGCTCCTGGAGCGCCGGAGTGATGTCGGCATCAGCGAACGGGTCGCCCCCCGCCAGAAGACGCTCGGCGTCATGCTCGCCTACACGCCGCTGCACCACCTGCTGCTGGACGGTTCCGGCATCCCGTTGGTCATGACGAGCGGGAACAACTCGGACGAGCCGATAGCCTACCGGGACGACGAGGCCCTCGGCCAGCTCGGGGACATAGCCGACTTCTACCTGGTCCACGACAGACCGGTCCACGTGCGCTGCGACGACAGCGTCGTACGCGTTCTCGGCGGACGTCCCTATCCGCTCAGGAGGTCCCGCGGCTACGCCCCGGCCCCGTTGCGACTCACGGAGCCTTTTGGCAGGCAGGTCCTCGCGGTCGGAGGGGAGCTGAAGAACACCTTCGCCCTTGCCCGGGGAAACCACGCCTTCCCGAGCCACCACGTAGGGGACCTCGAGAACTACGAGACCCTGCGGTCCTTCAGGGAGGGCATCGAACATTACTGCGGCCTCTTCGACGTGCGGCCGGATCTCGTCGCCCACGACCTGCACCCCGAGTACCTATCGACCAAGTACGCCCGCGAGCTCGAAGAGGCCGGGATGCCGGCCGTGGGCGTCCAGCACCACCACGCGCACGTCGCGAGTTGTCTGGCGGACAACGACCGCCCGTCGGGCGAGTACGTGATCGGGGTAGCCCTCGACGGCACCGGCTACGGACCCGACGGCGCCGTCTGGGGCGGCGAGTTCTTCGGGGGCAGCGTGGAGGAGGGCTTCACACGCCTGGCCCACCTCCAGTACGCGCCCCTCCCCGGCGGAGCCGCGGCCATCCGCCAGCCGTGGCGCGTGGCGCTGGCCCACCTCCTCGCCCTCTACGGCGAAGAAGACACCCTGAAGCTCCCCCTCAAGACCGTCCGGCGGGCCGGCGAGACCAACGTGCGGCTCATCTCGCGCCTGATAGAGCGCCAGCTCAACACCCCGCCGACCTCCAGCGCCGGCCGCCTCTTCGACGCCGTAGCCGCGCTCGTCGGCGTCCCCGGCAGCACCCGCGCGACCTACGAGGGCCGGGCCGCCGTCGAGCTGGAGCTGGCCGCCGAAGGCCCCACGACCGAGGCGTACCCTTTCTGGTTGCGGCCAGAAGACCCGTGTTCGGTCGTCGAGACGAACGGCATCATCGCCGGGGCGGTCGAAGACCTCAAGGCGGGCCGAAAGGCGGCCGAAATCTCCGCGAAGTTCCACCGAACGATGGCCGAGGTGGTCGCTGCCTGCTGCGAGACAATTCGCGAGTCGACGGGAGTGGGCATCGTGGCCCTCTCCGGCGGAACATTCCAGAACGCGCTCCTGACGGGACAGACTATGAAGCTTCTAAAAGAAGGAGGGTTCGCCATCCACACACACCGAAGAGTCCCAACCAACGACGGAGGCCTGGCGCTGGGCCAGGCAATACTGGCGGATAGAGCCTTCGCAAACAAGCTGAAAGCTGATAGCTGAAAGCTGACGTCTGAAAGCGCCGACCGAAGGGAGGCACAACATGTGCCTGGGAATACCGGGGAGGGTCGTGGAGATCCTGGACGAAGACCTTCTCCTCGCCAAGGCGGAGGTGAGCGGCGTCCGCCGCAACATAAACATAGGCCTCGTCCACAACGAGGACGAGAGCTTAGAAGTCGGGGACTGGGTCCTGATCCACGTGGGCTTCGCGATGTCCAAGCTGGACGAAGCCGAAGCGCGGGCGACCCTCGACGCCCTGCGGGAGCTCGGAGACGCCTACGAGGCCGAACTGGAAGAACTAAGAACCTCCCAGATAGAGTGATCATGGAAAACTCCACCTACACCAACTCTTGCACCACGACCCACGAGGGCTGCATCGTCTGCTCCGACGCCGGCATCCCCCTCAGGGTCGTCTCCATCGCCGGCGACGACGCCACCTGCGAAGACGCCTCCGGCAACCGGACCACAGTGGCCATAGAACTGGTCTCCCCGGTAAGCGTAGGCGAAACCCTACTAACCCACGGCGGGGCAGCTATAGCCAAAGTAGGCCAGCAAAAGCTGACGGCTGAAAGCTGACAGCTAAGCGACCGAAGGGAGCGACCATCAAATACGTAAGCGAGTTCAGGGACGGTGAGATCGCCCGCGCGGTGGCCGCCGAGATAGCCTCCGTCGCCGAACCCGACCGCCACTACAAGGTTATGGAGGTCTGCGGCGGCCACACCCACACCATCTACCGCCACGGCATAAAGGACCTCCTGCCGGATCAGGTGGAGCTCGTCCACGGCCCGGGCTGCCCGGTCTGCGTCCTCCCGATGGGCCGCGTCGACGAGGGCATCTCCGTCGCCGAGCGCCCCGAGGTCATCTTTACCTGCTTCGGCGACATGATGCGCGTCCCCGGCTCCAAAGGTAACCTGCTCGAAATGAAGGCCGAAGGCGCCGACGTCAGGATGGTCTACTCCCCGCTGGACGCCCTGCGCATCGCCCGCGAGAACCCCGACCGCGAGGTGGTCTTCTACGCCATAGGCTTCGAGACGACGGCACCCTCGACGGCGCTCACCCTACAACGCGCCAGGAAGGAAGGCCTCCCGAACTTCTCGGTCTTCTGCAACCACGTCACCATCGTGCCCCCCGTGCGGGCGCTCCTCGACTCGCCCGACCTGAGGCTCGACGCATTCGTGGGACCGGGACACGTCTCCACCGTCATAGGCTGCCGCCCCTACGAGTTTATGCCCGAAGACTACGGCAAGCCCTGCGTGGTCGCCGGGTTCGAGCCGCTCGACCTCTTGCAGTCCGTCCTGATGTTGATGCGGCAGCTCGAAGAGGGGCGCTGCGAGGTCGAGAACCAGTACAGCCGCATCGTCCCCTGGGAGGGCAACCTGGCGGCCCTGCGCAGCATGGCCGAGGTCTTCGAGCTCCGGCCGTACTTCGAGTGGCGGGGCCTGGGCTTTATAGCCCAGTCGGCGTTGAAGCTGTCGGAGGAGTACGCGGACTTCGACGCCGAGAAGCGGTTCTCCGTGCCGGGCGTGCGCGTCGCCGACCCGAAGGCCTGCCAGTGCGGCGAGGTCCTCAAAGGCGTCCTCAAGCCCCCGGAGTGCAAGGTCTTCGGCACCGCCTGCACGCCCGAGCGTCCGCTAGGCGCGCTCATGGTCTCCTCAGAAGGTGCCTGCGCCGCCTACTACAACTTCGGGCGCAAGTCCCACGAAAGGGTCGAGATAGGCTCCAGAAATTGACCGGCAACGACACGGTGGGCACGGGTTTCGAACCCGCCGGCGCGCGACCGGGGCGCCGTCCGCCGAGGTTCGACGCGCCGCGCATAGACATGAGCCACGGGGCCGGGGGCAAGGCCACGCACAAGCTGATCGAGAGCCTCTTGCTGCCGGCGTTGGACAACCCGGCGTTGGCCCCGCTCTCGGACGCTGCGATACTGCCTCACGGCGACGCGCGCCTGGCCCTGACCACAGACTCCTACGTCGTGCGCCCGCTCGTCTTCCCCGGCGGATCCATCGGCGAGCTCGCCGTCAACGGTACCGTCAACGACCTGGCCGTCTCCGGGGCGACGCCGATCGGACTCTCGGCGGCCCTGATCGTCGAGGAGGGGCTCGATACGGAGATCCTCGCGCGCGAGGTCGGGGCGATGGGCCGGGCCGCCGAACGGGCCGGGGTTCCGGTCGCAACAGGCGACACCAAGGTCGTCGAGCGCGGCAAGGGCGACGGGCTGTACGTGATCACGACCGGCATCGGGATAGTTGACCCCGGGTTGAACCTGTCTTCCTCGTCCGTGCGGCCGGGGGACAGGATCCTCTGCTCCGGCACTCTGGGGGATCATGGGGCCGCCATCCTGATCGCGCGCGGGGACCTCGAACTGGAAGCCGAAGTCCCCTCGGACACCAGACCGCTGACCCCCCTGGTAGACGCCTTGAAGGGCGTCGCGGGTCCCGGCCTCCGCTTCATGCGCGACCCGACGCGCGGCGGCGCGGGGACCGTGCTAAACGAGCTCGCCCGCGACTCCGGATACAGCGTGGCGTTGTGGGAAGAGAGAATCCCGATCCGGGACGTCGTCAACGGGGCGTGCGAAATACTCGGCATGGACCCGCTCTACGTGGCCAACGAGGGCAAGCTACTCGCCGTCGTCGATCCGGGGCGGGCCGATGCCGCGCTGGAGGCGCTACGAGCCGTCGAGGGCGGGGGGGAGGCGTCCATCATCGGCGAGGTGCGCGAGGAGCCCGCGCGCATGGTCCTGATGCACACCCAGTTCGGAGGCACCAGGATGATAGACATGCTCGTCGGAGACCCGTTGCCGAGGATCTGTTGAAAGAGAGGTAAACGATTTGGCCGAACGCCAGACGGATCGGAGCGCCCTCGTCCCGGCGGGCGGGGACCGGTTCCGAAAGCCACGCAAGGTTTTGGGCACCATGTCCATCGACCGCAAGGTGTCCGGTTCGGAGACGGGCGGGGAACTCTTGATCATAGAGAACACCAACGGCTCCAAAGGCGGGCCGCCGCGGCACCTCCACCACGGGCAGGAGGAGTGGTTCTACGTAGTAGAGGGCGAGTACGTCGTCGAGATCGGCGACGAACGTTACCGATTGGACCCCGGAGATTCCATCTTCGCGCCGAGAGAGATACCCCACGTTTGGGCCCATGTCGGCGAAGGAACGGGCAGGTTGATCCTCGCCTTCCGGCCCGCGGGCGGGATGGAGGCCTTCTTCGAAGCGATGTCGGGGGTAAAGGGAGCACCATCAAGCGAAGAACTCCGCGGCCTGTTCCGCTCCCACGGCATGGAGGTCACCGGACCACCCCTGGAGGTAGAATGAACCATGAACAGGCCCCACCCGCACTTCAACGGGACCATCTCGGACGAACGGGAGGTCCTGGATGCCTGCCTCGACCGTCTGTACGTCGGCGCCGGCCAGGTGGTCCGCGCTTTGACCACCAGCGGGTTGCGGGGTGGTGTTGACGAGGAGCGTATGCTCTCTTACCTGCGGGAGAACCTGGAGGGCCTCGGCGAAGAGACGCTGGCCGATTTTGTGGTCAAGAACCGCGAGAGGCGCCCGATCGAACCAGATTTCGACCCGGAGGGACGATTTACCTGCGTTGGCGACGAGGAATTTCGTCGCGTCTTCAGGGATGGGGACGGGTGGGAGCGTTTTCGCCGGATGTTCCCGGGCTCGGACGGGACGCTCAGGTTCTCGCGGGTCGGGCTCGACCGGCGGGTGACGCAGGCCCTGATCTACGCCGGACAGCAGTTCGATTGGAACGTCGGCTCGGGCGGCTACCGGCTGTTCTCCAAGACCGGCGGCTCGTGGACCGAGCTCGGCAAAGTCGGATCGTGGATCTCATGAGCAACGGCCGGCAGGCAGGCACGAACCCCAACCCGGCCAGGAGCAGGGAAGAATTGCTCCGGCGCAACCCGGTCTTCGAATCCTTCTTCCACGCGGAAGCACCCCGGCTGGCCGAGGCCTGCAAGGAGATGTCCCGCCGATTCTTGACGGGCGGCCGTCTACTGGCCTTCGGCCACGGATCGGCCGCGACGGACGCCGAGCACGTCTCCGTCGAGTTCGTGCACCCGGTGATCGTCGGCAAGCGCGCCCTCCCGGCCCTGGACGTTGGTCCGGACTTCGAGAGACGCCTGCCGGTCCTGCTGCGGCCACAAGACATGGTCATGGGCTTCGCGTCCCCGGGGGGAGACGAAGCGGTCGAGAGGTCGCTCAAAGCGGCGCGGGAGGCGGGGGCCCTGACGTTCGCCCTGACGGGGGAGGCGGGGGAGCACCCGTTCGCGGCGCCGGACGAGGACCCATTTATAGTCCAGGAGATCTTCGAGGTCCTCTACCACGTGTTGTGGGAGACGGTCCACGTGTTCTTCGAGCACAGGGAGCAGGGGCACGACGTCGGCGGCTCGTCTTTTCTCTACCCTTTCCTCGGCAGGGGAGAGCAGCCGCTCGAAGCCGTGGTGGGAGAGGTGCAGGGTTCGATGCTCCAGAAGATGCGGGAGACCAACCGGCTAAGGGCGCTCGCGGCCGAGACGGAGGCGGAGAGAATTTCGGTGGCGGCCGGCGGGATCTCCGAGAGGCTGCGGGCCGGCGGCAAGATCATCGCCTTCGGCAACGGCGGTTCCGCCACGGACGCGAACGACCTGGCCGCCGACTGCGTGGACCCGCCTTGTGGGCTGCGCCCCGTGCCGGCGGTCTCGCTCTCGTTCGAGCCGGCGAACGTCACGGCCATCGCCAACGACATCGGCCCGGGGGCGATCTTCGCCCGCCAGCTCATAGCCCACGCCAGGCCCGAAGACGCGGCCGTCGCCTTCTCGACCAGCGGCGGCTCGAAGAACATCCTCTCCGCCCTGGCCGAGGCCCGCAAACGCGGCCTCCTGACCGTCGCGATCCTGGGCTACGATGGGGGCCGCGTCCTCGCCGAAGGCCTCGCCGACCACACCATCGTCGTCCGTTCGGACTACATCCCCCGCATCCAGGAGGTCCAGGCCTCCATCTACCACACCCTGCGCCGCCTGATAGACGGCCCGCCTCGGAAGACCGGATAACCCATGCACGAGCTAGCCATAGCCGGCCATGTAGTCGACATCGCCGCCCGCCACGCCGAAGGCCGCAAAGTAACGAAGGTCTACCTCAAAGTCGGCCACCTCCGCCAGGTAGTCCCCTCCGCCCTCACCTTCAGTTTCGACCTCGTGGCACAAGGGACGACCATAGAAGGCGCAACCCTGATCCTCGAAGAAGTCCCCGCCACCGGCCGGTGCCGCGAATGCGGCGCCGAGAGCGCCCTCAAGACCTTCCCCTTCCAATGCGAAGCTTGCGGAGCATCGAGCCTGGAGATCACCCAGGGAGAAGAACTCTACGTCGAATCATTGGAGATGGAAGGACAGGAAGACGAAAAGCTGATAGCCGAAGGCTGATAGCTGAAAGCGCCGACCAGAGGGAGGCCACCCATGCACCGCACCGCCGTCAAAAAAGTAGTCCTCGAAGGTGTCCTCGACGCCAACGACGCGCTCGCCCAGGCCAACCGCCAGGCGTTCGACCACGCCGGCAACTTCGTGGTCAACATGATGAGCTCGCCCGGCGCCGGAAAGACCGCGCTCCTGGAGCACACGCTGGACCGGACGCTCGGAAAGGTCAGGATCGGGGTGCTCGAAGGCGACGTGCAGACGACGCTCGACGCCGACAGGCTCGCGCGTTTTCACGCCCCCATAGTGCAGGTAAACACCGGCGCCGGCTTCGGCGGCGAGTGCCACCTGGACGCGAACATGGTCCGCTCCGGCCTCGCCGAGCTCCCGCTGCACGACATCGACGTGCTCGTCATAGAGAACGTCGGGAACCTCGTGTGCCCGGCGGAGTTCAAGGTGGGGGAGGACGTCCGGGTGATGGTGTACGCGATCACGGAGGGTGAGGAGAAGCCTCTCAAGTACCCCCTGATGTTCCGCTCGGCCGACCTCGTCCTCGTAAACAAGATGGACCTCCTCCCGCACCTGCACTTCGACCTCGAAAAGTTCCTCCGCAACCTGGACGCCGTGAACCCCGGCGTCGAACGCATCCTCACGAGCGCCGCGACGGGCCGGGGCGTCGACGAGTGGTGCTCCTGGCTGACCGGTCGGCACAAAGACTAAACCGGATGCGCTACGTGCTGCTGGTGTTGGGAGGGTTGATGGCCCTCGTGGGCGGCGTATGGTTGCTGCAGGGCATCGGCGTTCTGCCCGGCAGCTTCATGACCGGACAGGCCTTCTGGGCGGCCCTGGGCGCGGTCTTGCTTGCCGTCGGCGTGATACTGGTCTTCGCCGCGCTTCGGACGGGTGGCCGGCGCTGAAGAGGATCGGAGAAGCCCGCGTTGCAGATGGGTGTTGGGAGGTCTTAAAGCGGATCGCAGGGGCCTTAGGCCCCTGCGATCCGCGCCGTCAGCGATCGGCCCGCTCCGGCTTCGTGTCCGCTCTCAGCGGTCGGCTTTTGCTCCTGGCTGAAAGCTGATGGCCCTGCGAAGAGGCCCAACCTCTTCGCAAACCGCTTCTGGTTCTTGGGTTTTGAGGTTCCCCGCGGCCGCTCGCCCCATCGCAACGCCCGTCAAAGAACGCCGACTTCGGGTAAGCTCTGTCACCACCGGCGAGGGCCGGGGATAATACACTTCCGTCAGGCGCTTACAAGGGGGTTCGCGCGTTTTGCAGGGTAGCGGCGAGAGCCTGGATGCAAGGACTTTATTGAAGATGGACCGTTCCGCCCGGCTCATGGAGCGGGCGGTCAGGCGCCTGCCCGGCGGGGTCAACAGCCCCGTGCGCGCCTTCCGCTCGGTCGGCGGAGATCCGCTCTTCATGGAACGAGGAGAAGGCTCGACCATCTTCGACGTCGACGGCAACTCTTACGTCGACTACGTAATGAGCTACGGTCCGCTCGTGCTCGGGCACGCCCATCCCGACGTGATCGAAGCCATAGAACGCACGGCCCGCAAGGGGACCACCTTCGGCGCCCCGACCGGGATGGAGGTCGAGCTGGCCGAGCTGGTGTGCGAGGCCGTTCCCTCCATCGAGATGGTCCGCATGACCAACTCCGGCACCGAGGCGACGATGAGCGCCATCAGGGTCGCCCGCGGGTACACGGGCCGCGAGCGCATCCTGAAGTTCGACGGCAACTACCACGGTCACGGCGACGCGCTGCTGGTCTCCGCCGGCTCGGGCGTCGCCACTTTGGGCCTCCCGGACAGCCCCGGCGTCACGAAGGGCGCCGCCAAGGACACGGCCGTCCTCCCGTACAACGACCTCGAGGCCGTGCGGGAGCTGTTCGGGCGGGAGGGCGAGGAGTTCGCCGCCGTCATCCTGGAGCCCGTCGCGGGGAACATGGGCTGCGTGCCGCCGGCCGAAGGCTACCTGGAGGGTTTGAGAGAGCTTACGCAGGAGCACGGCATCGTTCTGATCTTCGACGAGGTGATGAGCGGGTTCAGGGTCGCCAGGGGCGGGGCACAGGAGCGCTACGGCGTGGTGCCCGACATGACGTGCCTCGGCAAGATCATCGGCGGCGGACTGCCCGTGGGCGCCTACGGTGGGAGGCGGGAGATCATGGAGAAGGTCGCCCCGTCGGGGCCCGTCTACCAGGCCGGCACCCTCTCGGGCAACCCGCTGGCGATGGCGGCAGGCCTCGCCACGCTGAAGACGGCGCTTTTGCCGGAGACCCAGGAGCGCCTGGAGGACCTCGGCGCCCGCTGGCAGAGCGGCATGGAGGCCGTCGCCTCGCAGGGGGACGTGGCTTACTCGGTCAACCGCGTCGGCTCGATGGTGAGCCTCTTCTTTACCGAAGGCCCGGTGACGGACTTCGCCTCGGCCGCCCGGTCGGACACGGGGGCTTTCAAGGACTTTTTCTGGCACATGCTCTCGCGCGGCGTCTACCTGGCGCCGAGCCAGTACGAGGCTGGTTTCATCTCCGCCGCCCACTCGGACGAGGACCTGGACAAGACCTTCGAGGCCGCGGGCGAGTGGTTCGCGGGGAGGAAGGGTTGATGGAAGAGACCGCCAGGCGCACGCCCGGCATCTCGCTGGAAGACCTGTTCCTGAAGGCCGCGGCCGGCCTGCCCGAAGGCCACGACCGCGCGGGGGTCGTGGCGCGGGCGCTCGGGCACCTGCAGCGGGGCTTCGACGCTCACTACGGCTGCGGTCCCGGGGGCGCGACGGACGACGGGGTGCTGGTCGGGGACAACGCCTACGCGCTCTCCGTGGAGACCATAGCCAGGTTAGACGAGCCCCGCTTCGTGGCGGTCGCGAGCCGCATGATCCGGGACGGCGCGGGCCGCATCGCCTCGGGCGAACCCGTCTCAGTCGATACCTGGACCCCACACCTCGCCGAACTGCTGGACATAGTCTCTGAAGAGGGCGCACAAAGATCAGAGGAGCGGGTGCGAGAGGCCGCGCGGGAGCTTCGTGACGGGTTCGAGTAACCCGCGGCGGACGCCCGCGAGAAACCTGCCCTCGGGCGAGGAGCGGGCCCGCCTCGTGCGGGACATGTTCGACCGCATAGCAGGCCGCTACGAGCTGCTGAACGCCGTAATGACCGCGGGACTCTACAAGCTCTGGAACCGCAAGGTGGTAAGGGCCACGGGCCTCCGCCCCGGCGATACCGCCCTCGACCTCGCCTGCGGCACGGGGAGCCTCACCCGCGCGCTCGCGAACGCCGTCGGCCCGACGGGCTCCGTGCTCGGCGTGGATTTCTCCTCCGAGATGCTGCGGGCGGCAGAGGCCAGGCCAGCGCCCAACGTCGAGTACAGGCTGGGCGACGCCACCGACCTTCAGGGCGTGCCGTCCGGGCGCTTCGACGCGGCCGCTATCGCCTACGGGGCCCGCAACATCCCCGACCTCGACGGGCTCTTCGCCGAGATGAACCGGGTGCTCAGGCCGGGCGGGCAGGCCGTCTGCCTGGAGATAGCCAGGCCCGCCGGAAAGCTGGCCGGCGCCTTTTACGGGCTGTGGTTCGACAGGATAGTGCCAAGGGTGGGGGGTGTGATCTCCGGCGACGCCCACGCGTACTCTTATTTGCCGGAATCCGTGAAAGAGTTCGTGGCACCCGGCGAGTTAGCTGTCATAATGGAGCGTAATGGATTACAAAATGTTACATGGAGCAGGCTCGGGGGCGGCATCATCACCCTCCACAGCGGAACGGGAAGCCGCGACGGACCCCGGTAAACTCCGCTCGGCCCTTCCCGAAGGGGCTTTCGAGACCGTGGACGAGGTCGAGGACCTCCTCGCGGACGTGGGCGAACGCGCCCCCGCACCGCTCGTGCGGCCTTCGCTGGAGGCTCTGACGTCCGGGGGCAAGCGCCTGAGGCCTCTGCTCCTGATCCTGGCCGCCCGGATGGGGGATGCCGACACGGGCGACCTGCTACGGGCCGCGACGGCCATCGAGGTCCTGCACACGGCGACCCTGGTCCACGACGACATCGTGGATGGTGCGAAGACGCGGCGGGGGATACCCACGGCCGCGGCGCGTTACGGGCGCGAGGTCGCCGCGGCGACCGGGGACTACCTCTTCGCCGAGACGTTCTCCGGTCTTGCCGGCATAGGCGACCCGAGGCTCGTGCGGGCCTTCGCGGAGGCGTCCGTCGGCCTCGCGGTCGGTGAGTTGGAGCAGTACAGGGCCAACGGGGCCACCGTCGAGGTCGAGGCGTACCTGGAGCACATAAGGAAGAAGACCGCGGGCCTCTTCAGGGTCGCGTGCGTGGCGGGCGGAACTTTAGGCGGGCTCTCGCTCGCGCAGATCGACGCGCTCGCCACCTACGGGCAGGCTCTGGGCATCGCCTTCCAGATGTCCGACGACATCATGGATCTCGTCGGCAAGCCCGGCCTCATGGGCAAGGGCATCGGGACGGACCTCGTCGAGGGGACCGTCACGCTGCCGGTCATCTTCGCCTTGCGGGAGGGGGATTCCGGGACCATCCGGCGGGTGCTCTCGGACCCCAGGCCGTCGGCCGAGCTTCTCGAAGCTGGTATAGAGGCCGTGCTTGCGACGGGGGCCGTCGAGAAGACCGAAGAGTGGGCGCGGGGTGAGATCGAGGGCGCCTTGCGGGACCTGAGCCTCCTGCCCGACTGCCCGGAGCGGGATTTTCTGGAATCCGTCGCTTCGGAGGTGGTCGGAAGGGATGCCTGAGGCCGCGATCTTCGCCGCCGGCACCCTTATGCCGGTCTCGGGCCCACCGATCCCCGACGGCGCCGTGCTTATCCAGGACGGCAGGATCTCCGCGGTCGGCCCCCTCGCGGAGGTCAGCCGCGCCAACCCGGAGGCCCCCGTCCGCTTCTTTCCCCGCTCCACTATCGTCCCGGGCGCCGTCAACGCCCACGCGCACCTGGGCTTCAGGACCAAGGACGCGCCCCCCGGCGGGACGTTCTCGGGCTGGCTGACGAAGCTCATAGAGCGGCTGCCGGAGAAAGAGAGTTGGACCGCCGAGGCGGCCCGCGACTCCGCCCGCGAGGCCGTGGAGGCCGGCACCACCTTTATGGCCGAGTCCTCACCCTACGGGGAGTGCCTGCCTCAGCTCGTCGAGAGCGGCATGGCCGGCACGGTCTACGCCGAGTTCTTCCCCGGCGACTACGACGGCGCCGAACCTCGGGATATAGTCGACTCGATCATCCAGAGGGTCCAGAAGATGAACGACGGCCTGCCCCCACGGGTCGCGGCGCGGGTGAGCGTACACTCTCCTTACACCGTCGATCCGGAGTCGTCCCGGCTGGCGGCGCGCCGGACGCGGGAGATGGGCTGGACGCTCGCCTTCCACCTCTCGGAGAGCCCCGAGGAGGTCGAGTTCGTCCGGAAAGGAACGGGCGGCCTGGCCGATATCTTCGGCAGTAACGCGTGGGGAGGGGTCGGGGTCTCTCCCGTGCGCTACGCGGAGGGCATCGAGATGCTCGCGCCCGAGACGATAGCCGCGCACCTGGCGACCGGGGTGGGGGAGGAAGAGGTCGAGATCCTGGCCCGCACGGGGGTCGCTGCTGCCCACTGCCCCCGGTCAAACGAGAACCTCGGCTGCGGCGTCTCGCCCGTGCCGCTGATGATGGAGCGCGGGGTGAGGGTTGGGATGGGCACGGACGGCCTGTGGAGCAGCCCGAGCATGAACCTCTTCGAGGAGACTTTGGTGGCGTTGGGCCTCCACGGCTTCGACGGGGCCACGGCCCTTCGCCTGGCGACGCTGGAGGGGGCGCGGGTCGTCGGCGTCGGCGGGGAGACGGGTAGCCTGGAGGCGGGCAAGTGGGCCGACCTCGCGGTCGTCGAGGTGGCGCCCGGTGGTTCGGACCCCGAACTCGAAGCCGTCGAGGCCGCCGCCGGCGGGGGAGTGGTGGCGACGGTCGCGGGTGGCGACGTGATATACAATCGCGCGGAAGGCTGAACGTCCCCGGGGGTAGCCCGCTATGATGATGAACCGCAAGAGGCTCGGCCGCGTTATGGCCGTGGTCGCCATCGTTCTCGCGGCCTTCTTCCTGCTTTCGTCGATCCTTCTCGGTTTCGGTATGAACACCAACTACAACCTGTTCGACGTGTTCGGCAACCAGGACCAGGCCCAGCAGCAAGACCAGGTTCCAAGCACGCAGGACGCCATAGACGAGGCGAAGAAGGACCTTGAAAACAACCCCAAAGACCCCGACGCCATAACAGATCTCGCGGGCCTCTACGCCCAGAACGGGCAGTACGACGACGCCGCGAAAGTGTTGCGGGAAGGCCGCGAGAAGGCGCCGAAGAACGCCGAGATACCGGCTTTGCTCGGCTCCGTCTACCAGCAGCAGGCGCCCGGTGTCGAGCCCAAAGAGCAGAGAGAGCTCTACGGCAAGGCCGGCGACTCCTTCGCCACCGCCACGGAACTCGACCCGAAGAACGAGGACCTCTACGCGGCGGCCGGGCAGAACTACGACCAGGCCGGCGAGACCGCAGAAGCCATCAAGTACTACAACGGCTACCTCGACCGAGAGCCCAACGGGCAAGATTCCCAGGCTATAAAAGAGCGCATCTCGGCGCTTCTGGCGGGCGGGGAGGAGACCACGGGCGTTCAGCCTTGATCCGCGCCGCGCCGGAGGGCGTATAATGGACGGAACGATTTTGTGGGTCAGCCGTGAGGAGGAAAGATGAGTTTCGCCCTAATACCCGGATTGCCAACACTAGGACCGACGGAGTTGATAATAGCCCTCGTCGTGATCCTGCTACTCTTCGGGGCGAAGCGCATCCCCGAGCTCGCCCGCGGCCTGGGTAGCGGCGTGCGCGAGTTCAAGGCCGGAACCAAAGAGGGCCAGCTAGAGGACAAGGACAAGAAGGACAAGGAGAAAAAGGACGAGGAAGGTCCCGTCGCCGAGGATAAGACCGACGAGGCCAAGGTCGAAGACGACGCCACCGTCCGGGCCGAGAAGGCCGAGCAGAAGCGCAGCTAGGTCCGAAAAAAGACCGTCTCAGCCTAGATGGCTAGCCGACTAAGAATCCCCACGAGCCCGCGCGACGAGGCGCGGATGACCCTGATCGAGCACCTGGGCGAGTTGCGCTCCAGGATCATCAAGGTCGCCGCGGTCTTCGTCCTAGCCGCCATCGTCACGTGGTTTTTTCGCGAGCGGCTCTTCTACTTTCTCCTGGAGCCCGCGGGTGGCCAGTTTCAGGACCAGAAACTCGTCGTCACGGCGGTCGGGGAGCAGTTCATCAGCGACATGAAGCTCGCCCTCTGGGCGGCGTTCGTGCTCGCGATCCCGGTGTTGCTCTACCAGGCGTGGGCCTTCGTGGCCCCGGCCGTTGGTGATATGGGCCGGATAACCACCTACATAATCATTACGCTTGCCTCCTCTCTATTCCTGGCAGGCATCGCGTTCGGGTACTACTTCGTGCTTCCGGCCGGACTTCAGTTCCTCCTGTTCTGGGACCAGGGCAGGTACGAGACCATGATCACGCCAACGTACTACCTCTCGTTTACCACGCGATTTCTCCTGGCTTGCGGGCTGGTCTTCGAGCTTCCGGCGGCGACCTACGTGTGCGCGAAGCTCGGTCTCATCGACGCGAACCTGCTCAAAAAGTACCGCAAGCACGCCATCGTCGGCAACACGATACTGGCGGCGGCGATCACGCCCTCGCCCGACCCGTTCACCATGATCATGCTCGCCGTCCCCCTGGTGATCATGTACGAGCTCTCCATCGTCATAGCCCGCTACGTCAACCCGACCACAGAGGTCACGGCCCACGAACTGGCCCGCACCGACGACGAAGACGAACCGGACTACACGGACGACCGGGACGACGATGACTACGACCCCGAGCCCCACGAAGAGAACGGGAACGAGAGGGATTTGTAGGTAGCCATCAGCTTTCAGCTTTCAGCGGTCAGCCAAAGACTGGCGCGGGCGGCGCTTCCCCACGGGGGCGCCGCTTTCGTTCGTGGAGATTCTGCCTGAAACGCTCCGCGGTCTTCGTACAGTCGGGCTCGCACCGAACCAAAAGCTGACAGCTGATAGCTAAGAGCTATCTCAGCTCTTGCTCGAAGCGGCGGATGGAGCGCCGGAGCAGGTCTTCGGTGAGGCCCCGGAAGAAGGGGCGGTGGGCCAGGGCGTTCAGCCAGGCCGGTCTTACCTGGTAGTCGGTCGAGAGGGTTATCTTTACGGTGTTAGTTCCGGTTTCTTCTACGTACCAGCCGCCGGTGCCGGTGGCGCCTTTGGTGTAGCGCCATTCGAGCAGGTGCGGGGGTTGGACGGCCGTGATCTCGCTGGTGACCTCGTGGGTGAGGCCCGCGGCGCTGAGGACGAACTCGAGGGTGGCGCCTGTTCGGATCTCACCCGTCTTTCTGCCCCGCGCGTCGAGCGCTCTGGCGCCGCGGAGGCCCACGGCCCACTTTGGAAAGCCGTCGATGTCCAGGAGGGTGGCGAAGACCCTGTCCGGCGAGGTGCCCGAGAGGAGGTAGCCGGCCCGGTACGGCCTGTGCTTATCAGCCACTGAGGACGACGCCGGCCGTGTAGAGGAGACCGAAGATCAGGTGCAGGCCGGCGGTTCGCTTGACGACGGGGTCGAGGCGGCGCGGCGTAGAGTACGCGGCTATGTCCCGCCAGAGCCTGAGGGCCGCGAAGAGGCTCGGGTAGACCAGGGCGCACTCGAGCGGGACCACGCCGAAGGCCATCAGGAGGCCGACCGCCACGTACGGTTCGAGGAGGAGGAGCCTGTAGACGAAGACGCCGGTCTCCCGGCCGAAGACTATCGGGAGCGTGCGGCGCCCGCCGCGGCGGTCGGAGACGAGGTCACGGAGGTTGTTGGCGAGGAGTATGGCCGCCACGGGCCCGCCGATGGGCAGGGCCGCAAGCGGCACGTAGAGGGGGAAGCCCGCGCCCTGGACGGCGTAGGCTATGACCACTATAAGCACGCCCATAAAGACGAAGACCGCCGCCTCGCTCGCCGGGGTGTAGGCGATGGGGCGGGGGCCTGCCGAGTAGAGGTAGCCGCCGAGCGCCGAGACGCACCCGAGGACCAGGATCGGCCACCCACCGACCACTATCAAGTAGATCCCGCAAAAAAGCGCGAGCACGTAGCAGAAGAGCGCCCCGAACAGCACGCTTTGCGCCCGCACCCGCCCCGCGACTATCGAGCCCGCGATCCCGACGGTCCCGCTCACGTCGAGCCCGCGCTGCTCGTCGTAAAACTCGTTGAACATGTTGGTGGCGGCCTGGATCAAAAGGCTCCCCAGCAACATCGCCGCGAAAGGCCCCCAGGAAAAATACCCATCGTCCGAGGCGAGCGCCGTCCCGAAAAAGACCGGCACCGCCGCCGCCGTAAGGCTAAAAGGCCGCGAGAGCCTGAACCACTCGCCCACCACCGACCCCCGCGGCTCAGCCACGCACCACTCCTCCAACCCCGAGCGCATCACTCATACCCGGCCAAGTGTACCCGCACCACCCCCGCAATTCCGAAAAGACAAACTTCCCCCCAACCACCGAAAGCCGAAAGCTGATAGCGAGGGCCTTTAGGCCCGAAGCGTGCTGAGAGTGGAGCCCAAAGGGCGGAACGAGCTGACAAGCGGAGCCCGAAGGGCGCAGCGTGCTGACAAGCTGGCGTAGCCAGCGTGCTGACAAGCTGGTATAACCGGCAATCGTGAAAGCGGGCGGCTCCAAGGGATTTCCGGGGTCCTACCTCCGACTCGCGCGGCCGAAGCAGTGGACCAAGAACGGGTTCGTGCTGGCCGGGGTGCTGTTCGCGGGTAAGGCCCTCTCGATCTCGCACGTCGCAGACGCTCTCACCACGTTCGTCGCCTTCTGTTTGCTCTCGGGCGCCGTCTACGCCTTCAACGACGTCCTCGACGTCGAAGAAGACCGCAAGCACCCGCTCAAGAGGCTGAGGCCCGTGGCGAGCGGTGAGGTGCCGGTCCCCGCGGCCGTCGTCTATTCGGCGTTGCTCGTAGGTGGCGGGCTCGCGCTGAGTTTCTACGTGAACCTCGGGGTCCTGGCGACGGGGCTCGCCTACCTCGCGTTGCAGGCCGTCTACACGCCTGTCCTAAAGCACATAGCGATCCTGGACGTCATGAGCATCTCGGCGGGGTTCGTGATCCGGGCGCTGGCGGGGGTTGCGGCGGTCGCGGCCCCGATCTCCCCGTGGCTGATAGTCTGCACGGGACTTCTCACCCTCTTTCTCGGCTTCTCCAAGCGCCGCCACGAGCTCGCCACTTTGGGCGACGGCGCGGTCGTCCACCGCAAGAACCTCAGGGACTATTCGGTGCCGATGCTGGACGAGATGATGAACATAATGATTAGCGCCACCATCATCGCCTACACCCTCTACACTTTCACCGTCTACGAGCGCCAGGACGAGATCTTCATGATGGCGAGCATCCCGTTCGTGGTCTACGGCGTCTTCCGCTACATGCTCCTCGTCCACCGCGACGGCGGCGGCAACCCGGATACGCTCCTGCTCGCCGACAGGCCCCTGCAGGTCTCCCTCTTTCTCTGGCTCGTCGTCGTCGGCGTGACCATCTACTTCCTCTAGGGTGGAGAAGCTCGGCAGAAACCTCGTCCTCGCCGTCGCCCTCGGCGTCGCCGTCTACCTGGTCCTGGCCGTCTTCTCGAACTTCGGGGAGCTCGCCGAAGCGCTTGCCGGCTTCGACCTGGCCCTGATCCCCGTGATCCTCGGCCTCGTCTCCCTCTCCTACGCCGGACGCTTCTTCCGCTGGCTCTACTACCTGAACGTCCTAAAGGTCTCCGTCCCCCTCGGCACCAACGCCGCCATCTTCGCGGCGGGATTGTCCATGACCATCTCCCCGGGCAAGCTCGGGGAGGTCCTCAAGAGCGTCTTCGTCCGCCAGGCCTCGGGCGCCCCAATAGCCCGCACCGCTCCGGCCGTCGTCGCCGAGCGGGCCACCGACGGCACCGGCATGGTCGCCTGGGGCTTCCTCGGCGCCTTCGCCCTGGACCTTCCGCCCTGGATCATGCTCGCCTTCCTCGCGGTCGCCGCGTTCGGCATCGCCGTCCTCCGCTCAAAAAAGCTCTCGCTCCTCATGGAACGCGTCCTGCTGAAGCTGCCGCTCCTCGACCGCCTCGCCCCGCACCTGCACGCCTTCCACGGCGCCTCCAACGAGCTGCTGGGCACGCGTCCCCTCGTCGTCGGCACGGCCATCTCTTTTCTGTCCTGGGGTCTCGAATGCCTCGCCGTCTACCTCTGCGCCGTCGGGCTTGGGGCGGAGGCGGGGTTCCTGATGGTAGTCTTCGTCTTCGCTGTCAGCTCGCTGCTCGGCGTGCTCAGCATGATCCCTGGCGGCATCGGCGCGGTCGAGGCCGGTCTGGTGCTCCAGTTCGGCAGGATAGCGGGGATGTCGAGTGGCCTGGCGGGAGCCCTGACGCTCGTGATCCGGCTCGCGACCCTCTGGTTCGCGACGCTTGTCGGTCTGTTGGGATTGCTGCTGGTGCGAAGGATGCTCGGCGACGCCTCGGTAACGTCAGTCCACCGTTCTCATGGTGCGACTCATCGCGCCCACGAGCGCGGTGAATAACAGCAGGCCTCCGGCTGCCAGGAAAACTATAGACAGGCTCAATTCGACGAGTAGCCCTGCGAGCACGTAGGAGATCGGGTCCAGGGCGATGGCCGAGAACATTGCCAGGCTCATGACCCTCCCCGTAAGGCCGGGTGCGGAGCGCTCCTGTAACCAGGAAATGTTCACGACGGCCAGGAAACTGGCCGTCATACCGATAGAAGCCGCCAGGAAACATGCGACGGCAAGATTGGGCGCGAAGGCCAATGCCCCTACGCCGGCGCCCATCACGGCGGTAGAGACCAACTCGACGATTCCGCGTCGCCGGAGACGTTCGATAGAACCTGCCGTCATCGCCCCGATCAAAGATCCAACACCGCCTACGGCAAGCAGTGTTCCGAACGCGCCGGCGCCTCCCAGCCTGGCCTCCGACAAAAGAGATCCGCCGACGTAGATCGGGCCCGCCATGGCAAGGTTTATTCCGACCAGTACCAGCATTATGGTCCTGATTACGGGATCACCCCAAGCGTATCGCACCCCTTCGGCGAGGGCCGATAGAGTGTTCGCGCCATCTTCGGCACCTCCCGTCTCGCCTCCATCAAAGGTCCTCGCCCCGGGGGCAACGGTGCGCGCCAACGCGGCGAAGATCGCGGCGGAGATCAGGAACAGGACGGCGTTGGCTCCCAAGTTTATCCAGAGGCCAAAGAGCGCCAGCACCAGACCCGCGAGCGCGGGTCCCAAGATGCTGCTGATCTGCTCGACGCCTTGTGTGAGGGCGTTCGCCGCTTTGAGGCGGTCACGGTCCACCAGAGTAGGTACTACGGACATCGAGGCCGGATAGTACAGGGCGTCTAGCGCGCTCAGTCCCCCGGCAAGCAAATAAACGTGCCAGATCCGAACCGCGTCCGTAAGTACGAGTAGTGCAAGCAGGCCCATCAGCACGGCGCGGACGATACTGGCAGAGGACATGACGACAACGGGCGACAACTTATCGCTCAGGACTCCGCCCAGGGGGGTGAGGACGATGCCGGGCACCGATGCCACCGCGAGGACGACACCCAGGGAAGCGCCGGATTCGGTGATCCTGAGCACCAGCCACGTCAGGGACACGAGGAAAGCCTGATCGGCCAGCATCGAAAGGCTGGCCCCAGCCCACAAGCGCCTGAAGGCCGTGCCCTTCAGCGGCGACAAGAGCGCGGAACCTCGCACGCTCATCTCAACACCGCCGACTTTCCGACCGAAGGGGACACATCGAGGACATTTCCGGTCTCTACGCCTTGTAGTATTGCTTAAACATAGGCGCTCATGGTATCGTATTTGCAACGTAGGGACATTAGTGGGGTAGGCCATGCACATAGCCGAGCGGTTCGAGATGTTACTAGCGGCTCACCCGCATCCGGATGGTCGAACCTGGAGCGGGCAGGAAATAGACGAAGCGACGGGTGGGGTGGTGACGCGCTCCTACGTGACCAACCTCCGCAAGGGCAGGATCGACAATCCCGGGTACGAAAAGCTCAGGGCGATAGCCAAGGCGGTCGGGTTCCCGCCTGAGTTGTGGTTCGAGGAGGATCTGACGGCGGAGTCGGGCGCGCGTATGGCGCCGGAGCCTGAAGGCGCCGACCTGGCCGAGAGGGTCGCGCATCTCATGGCAATGACGGTGAACGAGGCGACCGGCAGGGCATACACCGATGCTGATGTGGCCCGCGCGAGCCTCGGGGATCTCAGCGAAAAGGACGTGAAGGCGATCAGAACCGGTACGCTCTCTGATCCATCGGGAGACCAGATAGTGGCGCTCGCGGACGTCTTTGGCGTACCCCCCTCGTATTTCCTCAACCAGGCGAAGAGGCCGCCACTTCTCGACCAAGAGGCGATGGAGATATTTCGAGACGAGACCGTCAGCGCGATAGCGCACAAGAGCCTTCATCTTCCTGGCCGGGAGAAAGAGATGATCCTGGGCATCATTCAACAGTTCGAGGACTCGCGGGGTGCCACCCATGAGCGTTGAGACGCCGGCGAGTCTTTTTCGTACTCTGCCTGCCAACCTGCAAAAAATGGGACGCTGGCTAAGGCGGGGGAGTGCTGCCGAAAATGACCCGCCTGGGTCTCGCCGTTTCTTGACTCAAGAGCAATTCCAAGAGGAACTGGTGGTTATAGGTTTGTCCGATCAACCTTTCGGACCCATGCAGTATGCTGGTGCCCTGGGCAGATATCTTGGCTTGACCATCTCAGTGGACATCATACCCGACACGGCGCATCCATTACTTTCGCGGGAGTTGGCGCGCAAGGGCGTCACGGGCGAGATACGGTACCGGGCCGATCTCGACAGGGCTCACGTCATCGTTCCCGGAAGCCTGCCACCGTTCGCCCTCGCTTTTACGTTGTTGCACGAGCTCGGACACCTGGCGGCAGGCGACCTGTTCGTCGACCCGTGCGATGTTGATTTGCTGTCTGTGACGTCGCCGTTTCTACCTACGCTTGAGGTCCCGCACAAAAAGCGTCTGGCCCGGGGCTTGCCCTTCGCGCGGATCGGAGATCGCGAGCACGAAGCTGATCTTCGTGCCGGCTACGCTTTCGTGGCCGGATGTTTGGGTAGCGAGAATCCTTATGCCCAGCGGATGTACGATATCCTTTGAACGCCTTCCAGCAGCAATCGCTGGTTTTGGCGCTGGTGTGCTTCGCGGCGTCGCTGTTCTTCCTCGGGGTGATGCTGTCTTCGCGAAACACGTGGTTCAGCGCCGTTATCGCCATGAACCTCGTGGCGCTCGCCATCATCTTCGGGATCTCCGCTGCTTTAGACGTGGGTGGAGAGCGTACCGAGATAGCGGCCGCTCTCATTTCTGAACTGCCCTTCGGGGCCGTCGTATCCTGCCTGTGCCTGGCACAGGCGGGTTACTTGCCTCTCCGGATGGGAGCGCCACCGCTGGCCGTAGTCGTGGCCCGACCCAGACTACGGTTGCTGCTTGCTAGCGCAGGGCTGGTACTCCCCGCCGCGTGGGTGCTGGCGGGAATTTTCGGTTTCGTGTGGCCTTCGCCCGCCGTGCAGGCGCTGGCTCCAGCTCCGGTAGAGTTTGTCGTCTTCAAGTGGACCCTGACGATCCCGGCGGCGTTTTTTGCCACTTGCGCCGCCGTGCTTTTCCTGAACGCCGCGGGGTCCGGGTCTCTGGACGTGAGACTACGGTCGAAGAATGCCGCTTTCGCGGTTGCCACGTTCTGCCTGGCGCTCGTCGCGCTTGAGTCCGCGGCTTGGGCTGGCGCTCGGGCGTGGTTACCAGACGACAGCCGCGTCACGGTGATAAGCGTGCTCATGACCGTAGAGGCGTCTCTCGCCATCGCGTGCGTGGGCGCGTTCATACTCGGAGTCGCGTTGCGTTACACGCCCGGTTTTGCGTTACCCCTGGTTCGGCACATGGCAACGCGTTGGCTGCCTGAGCAGGACCGCTTCGACTCTCACCGGTGGCGTTCCGTTGTCGGCGGTGCCACCCGCGGGGTCGTTAGCGCTTCATACCGTATTGGAGTCGCCGCGGATCGATTGGGCCTTTCACGGTCGGACACCGAACGGGCCGTTGGCACCGTGCAGCACATCGCCGCGATACGAGATAGTATTCGCGACATGGACACGGTCACTCCGGAGAGGGCCCGCGATCTACATATTCTGCAGTCCGAGGTCGTGGAGGACGCCGAATTGATCCGCAAGTTGGGTAGGATCGAGTCGCACGGCACCACACCACGCTCTGGAGCTACGCATGCGGCGTCGTTGCATGTTGAACTCGAAGCGGCTCTGTGTCTAACGGATCACATGCCCACCGATTGCAACGGGCACGAAGACCGGCCTTTGTGGTTCTATCTCGCCGCCGTGGGTGCCTCGGATGTAGGACTCATCGACGCTTACCGAGTAGGAACGATGCTCGGTGACAGAGCGGGGTACGGAGAAGCACTCGAAGCTTATACCGGCGCAACGTCATCGTCGGATGATGGTTCTTATAGCCCCCTACACTATAAGAGGCTGCCTAAAGCGCCGATGTAGTACGGCCGATACAAGACGGACATAGACTGCACGATCGTGGTTATCCACCACTGCGCAGGAGGAGGGAGAAACATGAAGGCAGAGCACCGTAATACGGAGGCGGGAGGGGTTGTCGCCGATGCTGTGGAGTTGGTTTCGCGGGCAAGGCAACGCACTGCAGAAGAGCTGAACTCGTTGTCCTCGAACAATTCCGCCTCCTATGCAGTGGCGATCTCAGGCAACACTCCATACGTTGCCCTTCCGAACGGGATGACGGTAGTGATGCGCAGGTGCGGCACTTGGGGATGTTGAGCGCCTCGGCTGCCGGCCCTCGGACTCTCTGAAATTCGAGGACGATGGGGAAAGATGCTCAAAGTTGCCCTGTGGTTCCTGCGTCCGGGTGGCTGAACAACGCCGAGGTGTGCCAGGAGGCCATAGACGCGGCCAGCGGTTTGTCTTACACGCGCGAGGCTGAGTTCGAGAGGTTTTACTCATACCTGCTAGTCGACGAGCCGATCATACAACTGATGCCGGCGCACCTGCTTCCTGTTTGGGCTGAACAGGAAGCACAGCCCGAGTCATTGCGGGCCCTGGCGGTGGCCGCGAAGCTCGAGAACGCACGAAATCGCTGGTTGGACGAGATGGTGGACGAACACGACACTTTTGTGTCCTTGACGCCTTCGCAGGGTTTGAACGAGGCCATAGTTGCCCTGACAAACCATTACTACGCCAGGGCGCTGCCGGACGGGACGGCCGCTTCCTTCTTTCAGCGACTCGCGACGCTCTACGCCCGGCACTCGATATCGCTGGTGCTCGATGGTAAGAGGCGGGCGACGTTCGGACGCCCGCTTGCGCTTGCGGACTACGAGGTCCATGCGGAGGCGCGTCACAGTTCTGTGCGCGCACCCCTGGACGCGCTCTTGACCCTGGTGAGGGCCGACGAAGACCAGTACACGAGGGCGACCGACTCCTGGCACGCGTGGGGGCTTGGAGCCCAACTCTACGACGACGCCCTGGATGTAGAGGAAGACTTTCGCCGCGGTACCTTGACCTGGACCGTAGGCCGTACGCTCCGATGTTTTGGGGACCGGTCTCCCAGAGACGCGGACGAGTTCTACGAGGTAGCCCTCAAGGAAGGCATCGTCACCGAGACGCTCAAGCGCGCCGAGCATCATTTTACGCGTGCCGCTGAACTCGCCCGCTCGGGTCTTCCCCGCTGGGAGTCCATCCAGCACGGCTGCAGGCGGCAAGCCCAGGTTTTGCGGGAAGACTACGCGCGCTTGCTCAAGCTGGAGCCTTCCGACTATTGAGCGAGCCACGGTCGAGCATTGACCATCTTCTAGTCGGGGTTTCGGGCTCCATAGCCATCCTCAACCTCCCGACCTATCTCGTGGCCCTCCGGGCCGCGTTCGCCAGAGAAGTGCGCGTCATCATGACCGGAGCGGCAGCCCAACTACTTTCCCCCTCGACCGTCGCCTTGCTCTGCGACGAGGTGTTCTTGGACGAGGTGCCTACATCTCAGAAGAGACCCGGTCATGTCGAGCTGGCCAACTGGGCGGATATGTTCTTGATCCTGCCGGCCTCTGCCAACATCCTCGGCCAAGCTGCAAATGGGCTTGCCCAGAATCTCCTCACGACGACGATACTGGCCTCCCAGACTCCCGTGATCTTCTGCCCGAACCTGAACGAGAAAATGTGGAGCAAGGAGGCCGTTCAAAGAAACCTTCGGACCCTTACGGAGGATGGGCACGTCGTGGTCGGGCCGAAGCACGCCCCGGCCTACGAGGTCGGGACGGGTGTGGTGACCGATACCCTCGTTCTTCCGGAGCCCGACGTCCTTATCGGACGCCTGGAAAAGATGTTGCGCCAGTTCTGATCTTTGTGCCGAAAACCGGGTGCCGGTAGCCCCGAGCGCGCCTCGCCAATCTGGCGAACGACCATCGTCGATTCGGGCATCGAGCCTCGGTCGGACCCCGACTATCAAATCCGTCGGCTGCGCTGTGTTATAACCGGGAGCTATATGCGACTAATCATTTCTGAGAAGGCCAATACGGCCAAAAAGGTTTCCCAGTTTCTGGCGGAGGGTTCGGTGAAGGAGGGGAAGCACCGCTCCGTGCCGCACCACACTTTTACGTGGAAGGGCGAGGAGACGGTCTCGGTCGGGCTCAAGGGGCACGTGCTGAACCCCGAGTACCCCGAGCAGTACTCGAACTGGCAGAAGGTCGAGCCCCGGGAGCTGATCGACGCCGAGATCCTGAAGTCCGTATCCGAGAAGGGCGTTGCCGACGCGGTCAAGTCCCTCTCCAAGAAGGCGGATAAGGTGGTAATCGCCACGGACTTCGACCGCGAGGGGGAGTTGATCGGGGTGGAAGCGCTCTCGCTGGTCTTCGAGGCGAACCCGAAGCTGGTCGACCACGTCGAGCGGGCGCGGTTCTCGGCGCTTACGCCGGGGGAGGTCAACCGGGCGTTTGACGAGCTCGTCGAGGTTTCGAGGGAGCTCGCGGAGGCGGGGGAGGCCAGGCAGGACATCGACCTGATCTGGGGCGCCACCCTTACCCGGTGGGTCTCCCGCGCCACGAAGCGCTACGGCCCCGCGTTCCTCTCGGTCGGCCGCGTCCAGTCCCCGACCCTCGCCCTCATAGCCGAGCGCGAGAAGGAGCGCCGCGCGTTTGTCCCCGTTCCTTACTGGGAGCTGGAAGTAGACCTGAGAAACGGCGAGCCGTTCACGGTTCGTCACAAGACCGCCCGCTTCGACGAAGAGGCGAAGGTCAAAGAGGCCTACGAGAACGTCGCGGACGAGGCGACCGTCACCGGGGTCGAGCAGAAATCCGCGACCCGCAACCCGCCGACGCCCTTCAACACGACCGCTTTCCTGACGGCCGCCTCGAACCTCGGCTACAGCCCGTCGAGGGCGGCCAGGCTCGCGGAAGACCTGTACACGGACGGGTACGTCTCGTACCCGAGGACGGACAACACCGTCTACCCGAAATCGCTCGATTTGCCCGAGGTGCTCGGTTACCTCAAGCGCGTCGAGGGGGCCGGGCCGTACGCGGAGAAGTTGCTTGCGGGCGGGAAGCTCTCGCCGACGCGGGGCAAGAAAGAGACGACTGACCACCCCCCGATCTACCCTACCGGCTACGCCTCCAAGAACGCGCTGCGGGACGACCAGTGGAAGATCTACCAGCTCGTAGTCCGCCGCTTTCTCGCCACGCTCTCGGGCCCGTCGAAGTCCCTGCGCACCACCCTGCGCTTCGACTCCGGCGGCGAGCCGCTCACCACGGGCGGCACGGTCGTTACCGAAGAGGGCTGGCTCGGCGTCTACCCGTACAGCCGCCGCGCGGACGAGGAGATACCGAACCTCCAGGAGGGCGACGTGGTGAAGGTCGTCGAGAAGACGATCCACGCCAAGGAGACCCAGCCGCCGGGCCGCTACGGCGCCGGCCGCCTCATAAACGTGATGGAGGACTTGGGGCTCGGCACGAAGGCGACCCGCCCGAACATCATCCAGAACCTCTACGACCGCGGCTACGTCCACGACGATCCGCTCGTGCCGACCGAGAAGGGCGTCAAGGTCGCCGAGGCCCTCACGGACTTCGCCTCGGAGATAGCCTCCCACGAGATGACGGCCGAGCTCGAAAAGAGCATGGACGCCATCTCGGAGGGTAAGATCTCCAAGGACTCCGTGGTCGACGAGTCCCGCGACGTGCTGCGCCGCGTCTACGACCACCTCCAGAACGTCGAGACGGAGTTCGCCGACATCGTCTGGGAGGGCATCCGCACGGACGAGACTCTGGGCAAGTGCCCCGAGAGCGGGCACGACCTCATAGTCCGCCGCAGCCGCAAGAGCCGCAAACGGTTCGTGGGCTGCTCGGGCTACCCCGACTGCAACGTGACCTACCCGCTGCCGCAGCGGGGTGAGATCATACCCCTCGGAACCACCTGTGATGCCTGCGGCTCCCCCGAGATAAAGGTGCTCGGCGGCAAGCGTCCCTGGGTGACCTGCATCAATATGGATTGCCCGAAGAAGCTGGCCCAGAAGGAAGCGGCCGAGAAGGCCAAGAGAGAACAGCAAGAGGGGGGGAGCCCATCAGAGGAGAGCGCGAAGGAACCGGTGAAGTCCACCACGTAGCGGAGAGACTCGACCTCGAATTCCTCCAGGATCATCCCAACCGACCGCCGTCGCGCCTGACCCGGGTCGGCGGCTACCTCATTATCCTCGCCATCGCCGTCTTGGTTTGCTATTCTGCTGCGTTATAGTTAAGGTATAAGAAGACGGCGTTAAAAAGTGAGTAGGCATTGACCCCCATAATCGGCGTAACGGCGACATTAAAAGAGGACATCGACCAGGTGGCGGAGCGCCCGCTCGGTCATTTCGTGCGGGCCGATCTGGATTACGTCGCCGGGGTGGCCGAGGCCGGTGGGGCGCCCGTCGTGTTGCCGCCCGTCGGGGAGAGGCGGATGGCGGAGGCCGTGATCGGCGGCCTCGACGGGTTGCTCTTGAGCGGCGGCAGCGACCTCGACCCGCGCTACTACGGCGAAGAACCGTCGCCGGAGCTCGGGCCGACCATTCCCGAGCGGGACGCGTTCGAGGTGGCGTTACTCGAGGTTGCGTTGCGGCGTGGGATCCCCGTCTTCGGCATCTGCCGGGGGCTTCAGGTTTTGAACGTGGTGCTCGGCGGGACGCTCTACCAGGACCTTCCTTCCCAGTTCGGGGGAGAGGTCCTCAAGCACCGGCAGACCACCCCCAAGTGGCAGGCCACGCACGAGATAGAGGTCAGGGACGGCTCTTATCTCGCTGAGGTGGCGGGGCGGGGTGTGGTGAAGGTCAACTCCTACCACCACCAGGGGATCAAAGACCTCGCCGACGGCCTGGTCGTCTCCGCCCGTTCGGAGGATGGGGTGGTCGAGGGGATAGAGGGCACGGATCTCTCGGACCGCTGGCTCGTCGGGGTGCAGTGGCACGCCGAGGCCATGCGCGGGGCGAGCCGCCAGCAGCGCGCCCTCTTCGAGGCCCACGTCTCGGCGGCCGAGCACCACGCCCGCCGTCAGGCCGCGGCGTAGGGCGGACCGCCGCGAGACCCCCGCGAGACGTCCCCGCCAGGGGGCTGTTCTTCACCATCGAAGGTCTGGATTTCTCCGGCAAGACGACCCTCGTGCGTGCCTTGAAAGACTCGTTGGCCGGCACCGGCACGCACTTCACGCGGGAGCCGGGGGGGACGCCGGTCGCCGAGAGGATCCGGGACATCGTGCTAGATCCCGAGGCCGAGATGGACGCGTGGACCGAGGCGTACCTCTACGCGGCCGCCCGGGCGGACCACGCCCGCGGCGAGGTCCTGCCCCGTCTGGAGCGGGGCGAGGACGTCGTTTGCGAGAGGTACCTGGACTCGAGCCTCGCCTACCAGGGCTTCGGGAGGGGGCTCGGGTTGGAGGCCGTGCGCGGGCTCAACGCCTACGCCGTCGGCGCCGTGATCCCTGATAAGACTTTCTACCTGCGCCTCCGATCAGGGGAGCGGGAGCGGCGGGCGCGCGAGCTCGGGGCTGCGCTTGACAGGATCGAGGTCGTGGGCGCGGATTTCATGCGCCGGGTGGAGGAGGGTTTCGAGGAACTGGCGCGTCAGGAGCCCGAGAGAATCGTCGTTCTCGACGCGTCGCGCTCGCCCGGGGAGATGGCCGAGAAGATCGTGGGTGAGATGCGCCAGCTGCAATATACTCGTGACCAAGAGGCTACTTGAGGAGAGGCGTGGATCTCGGACCGGCGGCGGCATGACTGTGGGCGGAACAGGGACGTTCAACGGCGTTTTCGGGAACGCCACGACGATTCGGCTGCTCGAGAATGCCCTCTCGACCGGTGAGGCGGCGCACGCTTACATCTTTTTCGGGCTCGCCGGGGTCGGAAAAAGGACGGTGGCGCGGTTGTTTGGGGCCGCGCTCGTGGCCGGCGGGGACGCGGGGGCCGAAGATAGGGCTCGGCGCGGGCTTCATCCCGACCTCGCGGAGATTCGGCCCGAAGGGGCCTTTACGACCATAGGGCAGGTGCGCGAGATCCTGCGCCTCGCGGCAAGCCGGCCTTTCGAGGGCGCGCGCCGGGTCTTTATCCTGGAGGCGGATACGCTGAACGTGCAGGCGGCAAACGCCCTGTTGAAGACGCTGGAGGAGCCGGAGGGCGAGGCGGTCTTCGTGCTGCTCGCCACCTCGCGCGAGGGTGTAATGCCGACGATCCTCTCCCGTGCCCAGGCCGTCCGGTTCAACCCGGTGCCGACCGCGGAGGTCGAAGAGTTCCTGCGCGGGCGCGGGGTGGAGGAGCCGGCCCTCGCGGCGGCGCTCGGGCGGGGGAGCGTCGGGCTGGCGTTGCGCTACGCGGAGGACCCCGGGCTCGCGGAGTTGCGGCGGGCGGTCTTCCGGGCCGGATCCTCCTTCGGCGAGGACTTCGAGGGGCGTTACGGGGCCGTGGAGGAGATCGTGGCGCGGGCCGAGGCCCTCGGCGCCGCCCGGGAGAAGGAGGTGCTCGCCTCGTTCGAGGAGCCGGACCGGCGGGCCAAGGACGGGGCAAAGAGGGCCGGAAAGGCGGCGCGGGACGGGGCGGTTCGCGAAGCCCTGGACCTTCTGGCCCTGATGTACCGGGACGCCGGGGCGGTGGCGGCGGGGGCTCGGGAGCTCGCGGCGAACGTGGACAGGCTCGACGAGCTCGGGGCATGGGTGGACGAGCACCCGGACGCCGACTGGGCCGGGGCGGCGCAGGTATTGGGGGAAGCGAGGGCGGCGCTTGCGTATAATGTCTCCCCGGAGGCGATCCTGGAGGTGGCGCTATCGCGGATACGGCGGAGAGTACTAGAACCCTTCCCCGGCTCGTCGACGTCCGCATCCCGGGCTGGGGCGTAGCCAAGCTCTGCTACGCCCGCGACCTCGACCTTCGAGTCGGCTACCGGGTGGTCGTCGCCACGGAGGTGGGAGATTTCGTGGGCCGCGTCGCCCTGACGCCCCGCCGCCGCGAGGCCTACGCAGACCCCTACGACATCGTGCGCGTCGTGGACGATGAGGACGAGCGCGAGGAGGACCGCAACCGCGAGCTCGGGCGGGAGATGCGCGTGGAGGCCCGCAAGCTCGCCCGCGACCACCGCATAGAGAGGGTCGAGTTTATAGGCTGCGACGTATCCCTCGACGGCCGGTACGTCGAGGTCAAGTACCAGGCGGAAGAGAAGCAGTTGGACCTGCGCCCGGTAAAGGACGGTCTTCAGAGGGCCTACAACGTGCAGGTTACGCTCCGCAGGTTCGGGTTCCTCGACCGTTCGGGGGACGCGGGGGGATGCGACACCTGCGGGCTGCCGCTGTGTTGCGCGACGTGGAGCGGGGCGAGGGACATGGGGCCCGTCAACGTGAGGCTGGCGAAGCAGCAAGGCGTCACGCCGAACGAGAAGATCATGGGTTGTTGCGGCGAGGTCAAGTGCTGCATGCGCTACGAGCACGACGCCTACAAGGAGTTCAAGGAGCGGGCCCCGTTCCGCAACTCCATAGTCAAGCTGGGGGAGAGGCAGGGCAAGGTGGTCGACTACTCGATGGTCCGCGACGCCGTCGTCGTCCAGGTGGGCCCCAAGCGTTCCGACCAGGAGACGATCCCCCTCGGCGTCCTCGCCCGCGACAACCCGGACGTCGAGCCCGCCGACCCGGAGGACTGGGACCAGCCCGAACCCGAAACCCCGGACCATCCCCGGGAAGACTAGCCCCGTGCGCGACAACCTGTGCGACGTGCCAGGCGTGCTCGTCGGCCACGCCACCAACCGCGAGGGCCTGACCGGCTGCACCGCCGTCCTTTTCGACCTGCCCGAAGGCGCCGTCGTCGGCGTCGACGTGCGCGGCTCCTCCCCGGGCACCCGCGAGACCGACCGCCTCGGGCCCATCGGGGCCGTGAGGGGCACCCACGGATTGCTCCTGACCGGCGGCAGCGCGTTCGGCCTCGCCGCCGCGGAGGGCGTGGTCGGCTTTCTGGAGGAGAGGGGGGTGGGCCTCGACGTCGGGGTCGCGCGCATACCGCTCGTCTCCGCGGCCGTCCTCTTCGACCTGGTCGTGGGGGACGCGAAGGCCAGGCCCTCCGCCGCGATGGGCTACGAGGCGGCGGTCTCCGCCAAAAGCGGCCCCTTCGAGCAGGGCAGCGTGGGCGCCGGGACCGGCGCGAGCGTGGGCAAGGTGCTCGGCATGGAGCGGGCCATGAAGGGAGGTGTCGGGAGCGCGTCGGTGGAGCCCGAGGAGGGCCTGATCGTCGCCGCAATCGCCGCGGTGAACGCCTTCGGCGACGTCAGGGACCCGGAGACGGGGGAGACCCTGGCGGCGCCCCGTCTGGACGACGGCACCCTGGGAGATACCGCCATACTGCTACCTGAGGCCGTCTCCCGGATGCGATGGGGCGAGAACACGACTTTGGGCATCGTGGCCACCAACGCCCGGCTCACCAAGCCGCAGGCGGTCAAGGTCGCCCAGATGGCCCACGACGGCCTGGCCCGCGCCGTCCACCCGGTTCACACGACCGTAGACGGCGACGTGGTCTTCGCCGCCTCCGCAGGCACCGTAGAGGCGGCGCCCGACGTCGTGGGGTCGTGGGGGGCCCGCGTCATGCAGCGGGCCATCATACGGGCCGTCCGTTCGGCCGAAGGGGTGGCAGGCATCCCCGCGGCATCCGAGATCTGAAGCGGCTTGCAGAGAGGTCGAACCTCTTTGCGAAGCCGTCGGCTCTCAGCCGTCAGCTTTTAGCCAGGAGCAACAAAGCCGACGGCTGAGAGCGGAGGCGAAGCCGGAGCGCGCTGACCGCTGACGGTGCGGATCGCGGTGGCTCAATGCCACCGCGATCCGCTTTAAGTGGTGCGCCTGCCAGGTCAACGGGCAGAAACGACAAAGCCCGTAACACGCAGCTTACGCGGGCGCGAACACGTCAAGGATCGCGCCGGTGAAAAACGCGAGGCCCATAGCCACGAAGGGCGACAGCACGATCACGAGCAAGACGACCATCAGGGGATCTACCCGCTTACGGGTCGCGAGAAAGACCAGCAGCGCTCCCGCCAGGAGAAAGACCAAAATCTCCACAGGCCCTATCGTCAGCAAGAACACCCTCCCTCACTCAGTGACCCGAGACGGCCCGCGGTCCCGAACCCGGTGAGGGGCGTCGCCCGAACAACCTGAAACCCGATACCTGTAGCCTGAAGCCTACATAAACTCCATATTGTGGCCGGCGCGGGAGACGGCCGCGGCGCCGCCGCCTTCGGGCGGTGGCTCGGCCACGACCGCTTCGGTGGTCAGGATCAGGGCGCCTATCGAGGCGGCGTTTTCGAGGGCCGAGCGGGAGACCATCGTCGGGTCGGTTATGCCCGCCGAGACGAGGTCCTCATACCCCCCGGTGAGCGCGTTGAAGCCGACGACGCCGCCCTTTTCTCTCACCCTGTTGACGACTATGGAGCCGTCTGCGCCGGCGTTGGCGGCGATCTGGCGTATCGGCTCTTCGAGGGCCCTGTATACGATCCTTGCCCCCGTCTTCTCGTCGCCGTCGAGGGTGTCGAGCACGCCGCCGACGGCCTCCTGGGCGCGGAGGAAAGCCACGCCGCCGCCCGGGACTATGCCCTCCTCGAGGGCGGCCCGGATCGCCGAGAGGGCGTCTTCGACGCGGTGCTTCTTCTCCTTCAGTTCCGTCTCCGTGGCGGCGCCGACCTTGATGATCGCGACGCCGCCCGCGAGCCTGGCGAGGCGCTCCTGGAGCTTCTCGCGGTCGAAGTCCGATTGCGTGTGCTCGAGTTCGTTGCGGATCTGGTGCGCGCGACCGGAGATTTCCTCGGGATCACCCCCGCCGTCTATGAGCACGGTGTCGTCTTTCGTGATTACGACGCGCCTCGCGCTGCCGAGCTGGTCGAGCGTGGTGTTCTCGAGCGTCAGGCCGAGTTCCGCCGTGACCACTTCTCCGCCGGTCAGGATGGCGAGGTCCTCCAGCATCCTCTTGCGGCGGTCGCCGAAGCTCGGCGCCCGGACGGCCGCGACGGAGAAGGTCCCGCGCACCTTGTTGACGATCAGGGCCGCAAGCGCCTCGCCTTCGAGGTCATCGGAGACTATGAGGAGCGGCCTTCCCGCCTGGACGGTCGCGTTCAGGATTGGCAAGAGGTCGGGGACGCTGCTTATCTTCTGGTTGGCGAGCAGGATGAGCGGTTCGTCGAGAACGGCCTCCATGGTCTCCTGGTCGGTGACGAAGTAGGGGGAGACGTAGCCCTTGTCGAACTGCATCCCCTCGGTGAACTCGAGCTCCATGCCCAAAGTCTGGCCCTGCTCGACGTTGACCACGCCGTCCTTGCCCACCTTATCGATGGCTTCTGCCAGGACGGAGCCTATCTCCTGGGAGCGTGACGAGACGGCGCCGACGCGCGAGATCTCGTCGCGGCCGGAGATCTCGCGCGCCTGTTCCCTGATGGACGCGACCGCGGCCTTCAGCGCCTTGTCGATGCCGCCCCGCAGGATGACCGGGTTCGCGCCGGCGGCGACGTTCTTGAGGCCCTCGCTGACGATCTTCTGGGCCAGCACGAGCGCCGTTGTGGTCCCGTCCCCCGCGACGTCGTTGGTCTTTGTGGCGACCTCGAGGACGAGCTGGGCGCCCTGGTTCTCGAAGACGTCCTGCAGCTCCACCTGGCGGGCTATCGTTACGCCGTCGTTGGTAATAGTAGGCGTGCCGAACGCCTGTCCCAGGACCACGTACTGGCCCTTCGTACCCAGCGTTACCCTCACGGCGCCCGCGAGCTTGTCGACGCCCCTCTCCAGGGAGCGGCGGGCGTCGGCATCGAACTTCAGCTTCTTGTGCGCCACAAAAGGCCTCCTTTTAATCGGCAGCTTGTCAGCCAGTCAGCATTTCAGCCGGTCAGCTTTTTTCGGGTAGTCGAAAGCCGGCGGCGGGTGACAGGGCCTGCAATGGGCTTTTCTCTCTTTCCCGCCTTCCGGCTTTTGTTTCGCGTGCTCCTGGCTGACGGGCTGACCAGCTCCTCAGGCGGCCGAGTCTTCAGGGACGAGGATGCCGCGTCCGCGCAGGTTGCCCGAGTTGAGGTCCTGTATCGCGTCGTTTACGGCGTCGAGCGGGTAGGTCGAGGTGTGCAGGGTGACGAGGCCCCGGGCCGTGAGGTTCATCAGCTCTTCGAGGTCGTTGTACGTGCCGACGAGGTTGCCGATCACGCTCCGCTCGGTCGAGACGATGTCTATGGTCGGGATCTCGATCTTCCCGCCGTACCCGATGGCGTAGTGAAAACCGGCGGGCCGGGTCATCTTCCACGCCTCGTCCTGGGCGCCCCTCTCGCCGACGTAGTCGAAGACCACCTCCGCGCCGCCGTTGGTCATCTCCAGGACCGTATCTGCGTAGCCCTCCGTTACCTGCACCGTCTCGTCCGCGCCCCAGTCTTTGGCGAGGGCCAGTGCCTCCTCGCTCGGGTCCACGACGATGATGTTCGTCGGCGTCATCGCCCTGAGGCACTGGATGCCGATGTGACCGAGACCGCCGGCGCCGATGACGACCGCGTTCGTGCCCGCGTAGAGCTCTGGCACGGCTTTCCTGACGGCGTGGTGGGCCGTCAGGCCCGCGTCGGCCAGCGCCGCTATGTCCTTGGGCTGCAGGATCGGGTCGAGCTTGACGACGCTGCGGGCGTTGGTCCTCAAGAGCTGGGCGAAGCCGCCGTCCTGGCTTATGCCGGGGAAGGCGCCGTTTTCGCACTGCATGTCGCGGCCGGCCCGGCAGTAGTGGCACAGGCCGCACGTCATGAGGGGGTGGCAGATCACCGTATCCCCCGGTTGCACGTTCGTAACCGCCGACCCTACTTCCTCGACCCACCCGGAGTTCTCGTGCCCGAGAACGTAAGGCAAGAGTGTCCCGTTGGGGTCCTGAATAGGCGCCCACTGGCCCTCGACGATGTGGATGTCCGTCCGGCAGAGCCCGGCCGCGCCCACCCTCACGATGACGTCCAGGGGTTCTACTATCTTCGGTTCGTCTATCTCCTCGACCTTGAGGCTGTCCTTCGGGATGCTGTCGTCGTAGCGGTGCAGCCGGGCCGCCTTCATGCGGTCCTCTCCTCTCTCTCGGGGATGCCGTAGCGCGTCGATAGGAGCCCGCGGCAGAGGCTCGCGTTCCCCTCGATACTGACCCTAACCGTCTTCGCGAACCGCAGGTGCTGCACCACGGCCTCTTCCGGCACCTTTTTGCCGTCCGGGTCGACGACGAGCGGGGCCTCCGCCGAGACGTCGAGGCCGAGCTCCGCCCTTCTCTGCAGGTACTTCTCGAACTCGTCGGAAGGAGGCAGGTCCTCCAATTTCATGTTCGCGAGCTCCTCCGAAGAGTGGCCTTCGGCCCTGAGGGTCCGGCAGAGCTGTTCCTGGCGGGAGACGAAGCTCTTGCGGCGGAAGGTGGTGCGCAGCTCTTCGAGGTCGGCCCCTTCTGTCTCTTTCGGGAACGCGCCGTCGAAGCCGTGCTGTTCGTTGACGCCGGTGTTGATCTCCTCCGAGGCGTAGTGGTCGTCGAGAAAGACCGTCGCCCGCTCCACGCCTGGTACCGAAAGCGCCGCGGCCTGCGCGTCCGCGACCATCAGGTACGCGAAGTTCGGGGCGCAGAAGTACGTGGGCAGGCGAAGCCGGATCGTGGTGGCGCCGTCCTCGATCTCTAAAGATGAGACGAAGTCGAGGTCCGTTATCGGTTCGTCGAGCTCCGGGTCCCGGACGCCCGAAAGGGCGTCCAGGACTGCTTGACGGCTAGGCATCAGGCCGGAGAGACCGGCTCGGCGGCGACGGGACCCGTGCCGTGGTCGGCGGTTACGGCCTGCATCTCCGCGGGGACCTCGATGTCGTAGAGGGCCGCGGCGTTCAGGCCGAGGACCTTGCGCTTGATGTCGGGCGTGATCTCGGCGTAGTCGTCGAACTCCGCGTCCTCCGGGTACTTGAAGTCCACGAACATCTCGACGAGCCACTTCGGCTGCCAGAGCGCGTAGTCGCTGGCGAAGAGGATCTTGTCCTCCCCGAGCCAGTACAACAGCTCGCCGATGATCTGGGCGAAGTACCTGGGCTTGGCGTGGATGAACGGCATTGCCACGGCGAGCCCGCCGTAGACGTTGGGCTCCTGCGTACCTATCCAGCAGAAGTCCTCCAGCCTCGGCAACCCCACGTGCTCGACTATGAAGTTGAGGTCGGGGAACTCGCTTGCTATGCGGTCCACGTCGGCCACGTCGAAGGCGTCCTTGTTTAGCGGCCAGATCGTCGGCCCCTTGTGGACGTGGACGTTCCTGATCCCAAGCTCCATGCACTTTTCGAGGTGCTTCATGGACCAGTAGTCGTCTAGCTTCCAGCCGCGGGAGTCCTCGTGCCACTCCGCCGTGTAGAGCTTGACGCCCGTGAAGTTGTACTTGTTGAACTTGTCCTCGAACTCCTTGAGGCCGACCTCGCCGCGCCTGGGCTCGAAGGAGCCGTTCAGGATGAATTTGTCCGGGTACTTGTCCCTGAGGATCGCGTTCCGCTCTGTGGTGTTGAAACCCTTGCCATAGAAGTCCGTGAGGTAGGTGGACTGGAAGATGGCCTTGTCGACGTAACCGATCTCGAAGAGGTCGTGCATCATGTCCTCTTCGGAGTACTTGCGGTACTTGTCGTAGTCCCAGACGTACTCTTCGGGGCTGAGGTTCTTGTGGTAATCGTAGAAGCAGCTTATGAAGCCCTCACCGTACCTGTTGGAGGTGTTCTCCGGGCTGGCGTCCCAGTAGTGGACGTGGCCGTCCACCACGAAATACTTCTCGCCGTCCTTTTCGTACAAAAGATCTCCTCTCCCTATCAGATACGCCGCTCCCCAGCCAGACGCATCTCCTATCCATACGCATACACCGGGCAACGAACAGTGCTTACCCGGCCCTCAAAGGTTGCGCGAATCCTCGAACCGATTCTCTCCTTTCCCCGAGTTGAGACGTACGTGATTATAGGGTCAACCCTCGACCCGGGGCAACAACGCCCCCGGCTTTCCGACAATGTAAGAAAAACGCCGGGGAGTGGGGACATGGGAACCCGTTCTGTATAGACTGTTGCAAGCGGGGGACGTTCACCGGGGAACGCGACCGTCTGTCGCCGCCCATCCACGAAAGGAGTCCGGGATGCTCGGGGATCACGCGAACAGGCGCACGGAGCCGAGGGTGTTCGGGGAACGCACCCTCAAGGCCGGCAGGATGCTGTACATGTGCCACGAGAACGGGACCGAGGACCCGTGGAACACCGTGGCGATGGCGGTCTGCGCCTTCGAGGGCCTTCACACCAAGGACGGCTGGGAGTACCTCTTGATGAACCGCAGGGATATAGAGGATATCGCCGGCGCCTACGAGAAGGCCGACACCCCCGAAGAGTTCACCAGAGAGATTCTGCGCCTCAAAGAGCGCGACCTGGCGCCCCGGTCGGGCAACGGCTGAAGGGCGGCAACCCGGAAGCCGGCGAAACGGTCCAGTCTTCCGGAGCGGGAGGACGCGTGGCTTCTCGTGGGGAGAGCAGGGCCGAGGTGCGCGGTGAGCTCGCCCGGCTCGGATGGGAGGTTCGGGAGGGGGGCGCGCCGTCCGGCGCGGTTATCGGGGCGCACGGCAAGTACTACCTGATGGTCAGCTTCGGGGACGATGGTCCTACGTCCGTGATCATCTCCTACGTCGGACGCGGTGGCGGGCTGCTCAGCCGCGGATGGCCGGGCGTGGAACGCCTCCCGAGCCCCCGAAACGTCGTCAAGGCGCTCTCTCACCGGCCCTGAAGTAAGACGACGCCGGGGCTGGTCCCACGCGCAAACCGCCGTAGCCGGGTGCATCTCGGGGGGATGCAAAAGGCCGGCGGTCTCCCGTGCGGGAGACCGCAGGCCTTCTACCTTTGGCCCTCGGTCAGGCCGGCAGTTGCGGTTCGTCGTCGTCCGGGGGCTCGAAGCCCAGGTATTCGGCGGCGTCCTCGGGGTTGGCGAAGAGGAGGACGCGGTCGTCGAGGCGGACCATGCGACCGTAGTGGGTCGAGGTCTCGATCTCGAAGTCGTTGGTGGTGAACTCCTCCTCGCCGAGGGCGTCGGCTATGTCCTCCATCACGAACTCGAGCTTGTCGTTGGCGTCTATCCGGATCATGGCCGGGTACTTGGTGACCTCCACGCCCTCTTTCTCGCCCATGAGCTCGGCGATAACGTTGCCTTCCACGCCGGCGCTGAACGTGACCCCGCACCTGCCCGACGCGGTGCGCTCGTTCTTGAACCGTTGTTCGGTGCCCCCGGTCACGCCGTCACCTCCTGCGGCATCCGCAGTTCGAGGTCCGAGAGGATGCCCTCGAACCGGGTCTGGACTCTCTCGTAGGCCGTCTCGAAGCTTGCCGCGGCGGGCTTGGTCTCCGGCTCGGACCACAGCGGCTCCAGGCCCTTGGCGGCGGCGACGCTGTAGGGCGTCCACTTCGCCAGCCACTCCTGCATGAGCTCGCGGTTCGCCTCGCCGTGGACCTCGTCCGCGCCCATGACCCGGTACATCTCCTTGCTGTAGCGCAGGTCCCTGTCGTTGAACTCGCGCTCGCTGACACCGATGATCGAGGGCGTCAAAAAGTCGCCGTTGGGGGCCGCGAAGCGCATCACGAACTGGCTGCGGAAGAGCTCGCCGACGAGCGGCTCGAAGACTATGTTGGCGGCGAAGACCGTCTCTGCCCAGTCCTTCTCGTTCATGATGCGTTCGACGTTCTCTCGCACGCCCTGCCAGGACGGATCGTTCATCCAGGTGTCTTTGTGCGCGGCGCCGTCGAAGACGTCCTCGCCGAAGATCTCCGTCAGCTCCAGGTTGTAGAGAAGGATGTCCTGGGCCGTGCGGAGCTTGTGCATGCAGTTAACGGCGATGGCGTTGTTTAGCATGTTGCTCATCGCCGCCCGCTGGGCCGGCATGAAGACGTACATCCCGAGGCCGTGGTCGGCGTGCGACCAGGTGCTGACGTGCCTGGCGAGGATGTTCAGCCAGTCCCTGCTCCAGTCCTCGAAGATGTTCTCGGACTTGGCGTCCTCGATGCTCTGCTGGATCTGGCGTATGGAGTTGGAGTTGTTGATATAGAACGTCTTCTCCCACTCCTCGTTGGGGTCGCGGAACTCGTGCCAGTTGGACGACTTTATCTTGGTCCACTTGGGATCGTAGCCAAGGTCCCCGTTGGGCCAGCCAAGGATCCAACCCTGCGTCAGGTATTTCTCGGGGTCGGGCTGGACGTCCACCGTAACGTCTTCGTAGTGACTGGCCCTGCGCCCCTTGGGCTCGAAGTAGTTGTATTTGCGGCTGTTGGACCCCGCGAACACGGCCGCGCCGGCCTCGGCGTCCGTCAGACGGATGGGGGGCAGGCTACGCTCTCCCCTGCCAACGCCCTCGGTAATTGCCTTCTCTTCGGTCACCTTGTGGCGACCTCCTTTCCCGTTTGGCTGTGTGCTACGAGCGCCTAATTCTCCTGGTGTGTCGCCTCCTTTCTGGACGGACGCCGATACCCACCCCTACTACGTCGGCGTCCTCCTCTCCCCGCGCGCCACGCTACCCGGCCGGGCCGGGGAAGCGGGGTCCGGCCTCTTCTTTCTGCTCGGAGCCCTCAGACTCGCCCGTGGTGGTGAACTTGTCGAAGTAGATGTGCTCCTCGTCGACGCCCTTCATCTGCAACACCGGGATCGCCGCGTCGATCATCGGCGGCGGTCCGGCCAGGTACGCCTCGGTCCCGCCGAGGTCGCCTTCGAGACGCCCGACCACGTCCGTGATGACCCCCGTCTCGCCTTCCCAGTCCCCGTCTTCGTCGGGCTCGGAGAGGGCCGGCACGAACCGGAAGTCGGGCAGCTTCTGCTCCATCGCCGCCAGCTCGTCGAGAAAGAAGAGGTCCTTTTCGGTGCGGGCGCCGTAGTAGAAGGTGGCCTTGCGGTCGATGCTCTTCTCGACCATGTGGTTGAGGATCGACCATATCGGGGCCATCCCGGAACCGCCGCCGACGAACACGATGTCCGCCTCGGACTTCTCGTGCAGCATGAACATCCCGAACGGCACCTTTATCTTCATCTTGTCCCCGACCGACAGCTCCCCGTCAAGAAGCCCCGAGAACCGCCCGCCGGGGTAGATCTTGATTATGAACTCCGCCCGATCGTCGGAAGAAGGCGTATTCGCCATCGAGTAGGCCCGGTGCGTGTCCGTGCCGGGGATGTAGATCTCGGCGTACTGCCCGGGCTTGAAGTTCATCTCGGGCGGGTCGACGAGCTTCAAGACGAGCCGCTTTATGTCGTGGGTGAGATCCTCTATCTCCCCGACCTCGGCGAAGACGAGCTGGATCGGGATGCCCGTGTTGAGCATGTCCTCGTGGTAGCTGAGGAGCTCGACCTCGAGGTCGCTGTAGGCGTGGGACTTGCACAACAGCACGTAGCCCTCTTCTTCCTCCGTCTCGTTGAGGGCGAACGTGGAGAAGCGTCCCATCTCGAGGTCTCCGTCGAGCAGGAAGGACTTGCACGCCGAGCACTGACCCTCCTTGCAGCCGTGCATAAGCATGACGCCGTGGCGGAAGGCCGCGTCGAGGATCGTCTCCTCCTCGTCGACCTCTATCTCGACCCCGACCGGCTCGAAGCGAACCATGTGCTTCTCTCCCATAATGCCCTGACCAACTCCTCCGGTAAGCGGACGGCCGCGCCGCCCGTATGATCCGAAAACCCCTTCCTCGATATCGATCCTAAGCGCACAACACGGACCGGTCAAAATTGCGCCCCGCGATTCCTACCGCGTTGGAATGCGTGGACAATGAAGGGGCAAAACGGGGTCTTACGACAATGTTGGAAAGTGCCGTTTCGGCGCGAAAAAGGGAGCGGCCGAACCTCCGGCCGCTCCCTGCTTTGGGACGTCGTGGACGGTTAGTAGCTCGAGTTTATGGTGAAGCCTGCCTTGTACTCCGCCATGTGCTTCTCGCGCTCTTCGTCGGACATCTGGTTTAGGAGGACGTTCGGGCTCTGGAACTCGATGCCCTTCATCCTGTCGAGGGTCCACATCTTCTTCTCGTCGAATTGGACGTGGGGTTGGGGGACGAGGGTCTTGCCGTCGTCGCGGACGTAGCCCAGGTCCTTCTGGATGTCGGCGAGGTCCCAGCCGTGGTAGAGGGTCTCCCACTCGCGCTTGCCGGTCATCTTGCCCATCGACGGCGTCGGGCGGCCCTTGTACTCGTCGCGGAAGGCGACCGTGTCCGTCCAGTGGCAGTACTCGTGGCAGTAGGTGCGCCACTGGCCGTCGACGTAATCCATCACCGTGTCTTCACGGATCAGGCACGGCACCATGCAGCTCCAGCAGCGGTGCGGGTAGACGTAGCCCGTGTTCTCGAAGGCTATCGGCTTGTGGCCGTTTGGCTCGGAGAGGGACCGGTAGTGCTCCCACCACACCCCGAACTCGTCGTACCAGCCCGGGTACTTGTGCTCGAACCACTCGAAGTCCTCGTCCGTCATCGGGTCGATGCGCCAGTAGTTGACCGGCCAGCCCGTCGCGAAGAACTGGGCGACGCGGTGGACGTAGCCCTTGTTCCAGATCCTATCCCAGGACTCCTCGATCACGTCGTGGGGCACCTTGAGGCCGTACTTCTCGAGCGGTACCAGGTAGCTGCGGTAGTAGTCGTCATAGTACCAGCGGCGCCACATCTCGGCGTAGGACTCGCGGTCCTTGCGCCTATCCTTCGTCCCGTACTCGATAAACGTGCCGATGGCCGCGTCGACGACGGCGTGCTGGTTCCAGAGCGAGTAGATCAGGTCGCGCTCTATAAGATCCTTGTTCTCGTCGTTCGCCAGCGCCATCAAGAGCGTCCCGTACCCATTGTTCATGTGCCTAGACTCGTCGGACTGGACCGAGAGGAACACGGTCGGTAGCAGGTAGTCGCCGTTCGCGGCGGCCTCCGAAGGCATGGCGACGAAGAGGGTGTTGGTGAACGCGGTCTCGGCGACTACCTGCAAATATATGTTGCAGGCGGTGATCGCGTCGCCCGTTATGAAGCCCTCGCCGAACTGGCGGCCGATGGTGCCGGCGTAGTTGTTGGAGAAGGCCTTCTCGGTGATGTCGAAGCCGGCGGGGTCGATGTAATTCTTCATGTACTCGCGCTTGAGGTTCATCTGGATCGTCGAGTGGCGCACCTCGTCGATCATCTGGAACGCGAGCCCGTTGTGGATCTCGGGGTTCGGCACGGCCTCCGTCAGCAGCGGCATCGCCCTTGCCGCGGAGATCTCGGGGAAGGGGATGATGGAGAGGAAGAGCTTCTGCCACTCCATCCACCTGGGCTGCACCTGGCGCCACATGTTCCCACGGACCGCGCCGTCGATGGCGCCGTATACCCTGTGGTCCTTCTCCTCTTGCATGGTGAAGTAGGACTGCATTACCTGCTTCATCGGGTCCTTCTGCGAACCCTTGTTCAACACGTAATCGGTCTTGTACTTCGGGTCCTTCTCGACGAAGGTCGGCTCCCAGGAGAGCTCCTGGATCTTCTTGTGCGCCTTGGTTACGCTTCTTCGGGCCACGTAGAATGACTCCTTTCTAGAGTCCGGCTACCAAACGTACTTACCGGCAGTGTTCTTCCCGGCACCTCCTCCGATTTCCCGACGATATTTCCTCGCAAGCTCCCTTTCTTACAAGGCCATCATATGCCCGGCGTCCGGCCCGGCAAAGGCCGCCGGGCCATTTTTCCAACAATGTGAGAAAATTCACATGCAAAGCGCTGGTGGGCTTGCGCGTGGAAGCGTATGTTACAAAATCAGGGTCCGGGAAAGGCAACCACCGCGCCTCACGAGAGGGGCGCGAGATCGGGGTGACCGTCAATGAGGCGGCATTTTTCTGAGAAGACAAACGGCGTAGCGCCAAGCGGCGTAGCGCCGGCGCGGGAGATCGAGACCGGACCCAAATTCAGGAGCGTCAGGCGGGTCTTCAAGATCATAGACCTCGTCGGCAGGCGCGGGGAGGATCTGACGGCCAAGCAGTTGGCGCGCGAGGTGGATACGAGCCTCTCCAACTGCTACTACCTGCTCCACATCCTCGCGGAAGAGGGGTATGTGGAGAAAGTACCCAAGAACGGCGGCTACAGGCTCGGCCCCGCCGTCGCGATGCTCAAGCAGAACGCGCGCAGCGACCTCGACGCCACGATCGAGCCGGTAGTGGCGGAGCTCGCCCAGCGGACTAGCAGGAACGTCTACGCGGCGGTCCTCTCCGACGGTGAGGTTACCGTGACCCAGGTCAAGGCGCCGCCCGACGGGCCTCCGGTCGGGGTGGTGCCTGGGTTCCACGGGGCCACGCACGCGCTCGCGCTCGGGAAGGTGCTGCTCGCCGGCAAGGGGTCGGGGTACGTGGACGACTACGTCGATGATCACGGGCTCGAGGCGTTTACGCCGAGGACCATAACCCAGCCGGCGCTGTTGCACGCGCAGCTCAACAAGGCGCGGATGGTGGGGCTCGCCACGGACTTCGAGGAGTTCGCGCTGAACCTGTGTTGCGTGGCGGCGCCCGTGATGGACGAGAACGGCAAGGTCGAGGGGGCGATCGGGCTATCCACGACGCCGCGGCGCATTCGGGAGGAGGGGCAGAGGCACCTGATCGAGCTGGTGCAGTGGGCCGGACGGGAGGCGTCGGCGCTGATCCAGAACGGGCGGTAGAGGGACGGGATCAAGGGACGAGAGGGGAACGGTTTGCCCAGGTTAGAGGTCGAAGGCGCCGCGCCGGTCGAGGTAGAGGACGGCAAGCGGCTGGTCCTCGCCATCGAGGAGGACGCGGGCGTGGACATCCAGCACCAGTGCGGGAGCTACGCGCACTGCACGACGTGCCGGGTGACGTTTCTGGAGGGGGAGCCGGAGGACATGACGCAGGCCGAGATGCTGGCCCTGCAGATGCGGGACCTCCTGGAGAAGCAGCGGCTGTCGTGCCAGATCCTTTGCGAAGAAGACATGAAGCTGCGCGTGGGATTGACCGTGAGCGGTAGCAAGGCCAACTCCGCGGGAGGAAAGCCGGAAGAGGAGATCACGCCCGAGCCCGTCTGGATCGAGCGGCCTTACTAGAAAGGGAGGCGTGCAGTGAAAGCGTTGGTCTACCACGGTCCGGCCGAGAAGCGCTGGGAGTCGAAGGGGGACCCCGGGATCGAGCACCCCACGGACGCCGTAGTGAGGATAGACACCACCACCATCTGCGGCACCGACCTGCACATCCTCAAGGGCGACGTCCCGACGGTGACGGAGGGCCGTACTCTGGGCCACGAGGCGGTCGGAACGATAGTCGAGGCCGGGACGGGCGTGGTGGACGTCCGGGAGGGAGACCGGGTGCTCGTCTCGTGCATCTCGGCCTGCGGGCGTTGCGAGTACTGCCGGCGGGGCTTGCAGAGCCAGTGCACGAGCGGGGGAGGTTGGATCCTGGGCCACCTCGTAGACGGGACGCAGGCCCAGTACACGCGGACCCCCTTCGCCGACACCAGCCTCTACAAGGTGCCGGAGAACCTCACCGACGAGCAGGTGCTGTTTTTGGCGGACATACTGCCCACGGGGTTCGAGATCGGGGTGAAGAACGGACGCGTGAAGCCGGGCGACACGGTGGTCGTGGTCGGCGCCGGCCCGGTTGGGCTCGCTGCCATCATGACCGCCCGCCTCTACGGGCCGGGCAGGATCGTCGCCATAGACCTCGACGAGTCGCGGCTGGAGCGCGCCAGGGAGTTCGGCGCGGACGCGACCATCAACAGCTCGTCGCGGGAGCCGGTGGGGGAGGTAGAGGAGATCACCGGCGGGGTCGGCGCCGACGTGGTGATGGAGGCGGTCGGAATCCCCGAGACCTTCGAGTTGTGCTGCGAGCTGGTGCGCCCCGGGGGCACGGTCGCGAACATCGGGGTCCACGGCAAACCGGCGACGCTGCACTTGGAGACGCTCTGGATCAAGAGCGTAACCATAACGACGGGGCTTGTAGACGCGGCCTCGACGCCAACGCTCCTCAAGCTGGTAGCCGAGGGCCGCCTGGACCCGACCCCCTTCGCCACCCACCGCTTCGGCCTGGACGGGATCATGGACGCCTACGACGTGTTCTCCGACGCCGCCAGGACCAACGCGCTGAAGGTCGTCCTCTCGGCCTCGTGAGGGACGCAAGAAACCGGTAAAGCGGTGCCAGAGCCAAGGCTACGGAAGGAGAACATGGACAACGCCAGTCAAGCACCGGCGAAGAGCCCGGTGATCTCGGAGTGGGTGGGGTACTGGGTCTTCGTCTCCTACATGGCGGGCCCGAACCTGGACGCCGACGAGCCGGCCAAGCCGGTCAGGGACAGGCCCGAGGCCGTGACCGCCTCTTTTCTGCTAGAAGATTACGGGGATCTCGGCATCGAGGTGAAGCGCAATCCTACGGACCCGACGATCTTCATGTCCTGGGGGGCCGTGCTCTACGTGCAGGGGCCGCCGCCCGAGGTGCGCAAGCAGATCGACCTCGAAAACGCCAAGCAGGCGAAGGGAAACGGCGGCAAGTAACGGGCACGTCCACGAAACAGTAAGGAGAACGCTGATGCAAGAGAACGGTGGAAGGCCTTTGACTGCGGTCTTCGCGTCGCCAGGCAAGTACATCCAGGGCGCGGGCGCCGTAGGGAAGATCGGGGAGGTGCTGGAGCAGCTCGGGTCGCAGAAGCCCCTGATCCTGGCCGACCCGGTAGTGGATGAGATCATGGGCGGCACGCTCGACGACATTTCCGGCGCCACGCGAACCACGTTCGGCGGCGAGTGCTCGCCCGAGGAGATAGACCGGGTCGCCGCGGCCGCCTCGGAGAACGGCGCGGACGCGGTCGTCGGCATCGGCGGCGGCAAGACGATGGATACGGCGAAGGCGGTGGCCCACCCGGCCGGCTTGCCGCTCGTCATCGTCCCCACCATAGCCTCGACCGACGCCCCGACGAGCGCGGTCTCCGTCGTCTACGAGGCGGACGGCTCCTTCAAGGAGTACCGCTTCTTCGGCAAGAACCCGACGGCGGTCGTCGTAGACACCGTGGTCATAGCCCATGCACCCGTCCGCTTCCTGGTGGCCGGCATCGGGGACGGCCTCAGCACCTACTTCGAGGCCGACGCCTCATCGCGTACCCGCAAGCAGACGATGGCGGGCGGCGCCCCGACGCTCGCGGCCCTGTCCATAGCCCGCCTCTGCTACGATACCCTCCTCGAACACGGCCTCGCGGCCCGTCTCGCCGTCGAGAAGCAGGCCGTGACCCCGGCCGTCGAGAAGGTGGTCGAGGCGAACACCCTGCTCTCCGGGCTCGGCTTCGAGTCGGGCGGGCTTGGGGCCGCGCATTCTATACACAACGGCCTTACCGCGCTCGAAGGCACGCACCACTACTGGCACGGGGAGAAGGTCGCGTTCGGGGTGATCTCCATGATTATGCTGGAGGAACGCCCGGCCGAGGTCCTGGCCGAGGTAGTCGACTTCTGCCTGGAAGTCGGCCTCCCCGTCACCCTCGAAGACATTGGCCTCGACGACGTGACCCGCGAGGACCTCGAAAAAGTCGCCGAGGCCGCGTGCATCGAGGGCGAGACGATCCACAACATGCCCTTCGAGGTCCACCCGGCGATGGTAGTCGACGCCATGATCGCCGCCGACGCCTACGGACATCAACGCCGGGCGTTGCTCGCCGGCGAAGCGGCTCTGCCGGAGGTGGCGCACTGAGGCTGGTGTATGGGCGGTTCTGGTAGGGGCGTTTCGCGAAACGCCCCTACGATCGCGCGTTTCAGGCGGATCCGTTTAGCCTTTGTTTCGTCTCTTCGACGTCCATGCCGGAGAGGCGGAGGAGGTTTTCGCCGAGGATCTTGCGTTTCGCAGTCTCGGTGAGCTGCGGGTAGCCGTAGCCGTCGACCATGTCCTGGGGGATCTCGAAGTTCCAGAAGGCGTCGAGCGCCCATTTGGGGTGCCAGATCGGGGCCTCCGAGCCGTAGATGATCTTGTCCTCCCCGCACCAGAACATCAGCTTGCCGATCCACTCGGCGAACTGCCTCGGTGAGCGGACCACGAAGTTGACGGTGGCCGCGATGGAGGCGTAGAGGTTCGGGTAGCGCACGAGCTGCCAGCAAGTCTCGTCTATAAACGGTAGCCCGACGTGGAAGATGACGAAGTTTATGTCGGGGAAGTTGGCCGCCGCCCCGTCCATGTCCCACGTCTGCGTCGCCTCTATCGGCTGTGGACCCAGAGGCACGCCCTTGTGGACCCCGATGAGGTCTATCCCAAGCTCCCGCGCCTTCTCGTAGACCGGGAACGCGACCTGCGGGTCGTCCATCCGCCAGGGGAAGGGCTTGCCGTAGTCGTAGCGGACGTTATAGAACTTGAAAGCCCTGGCCCCGTACTCTTTGACTTGTACCTCCATCTGGTCCAGGGCCTTCCTGCCTTCGAGCGGGTTTACGGTGCCCCAGAAGACCGTCCTGTCGGGGTTCTCCCGCGTAAGGTCCACGCACCGCTCCCAGGGGGAGAGGCCGTCGTGGAAGAGGTCCGTCAGCGGCAGCGGCATGGCGACAAGCATGTCGGTGTCCGATTCGTCGAAGACCATGCGGCTGATCTCCGCGGTGCTCCACTCCTTGAGGAACGCCTCCGGCGGCAGCTTCGGCTCGGCCTCCGGCGTCAGGACGTTGTGGAAGGCGAAAAGGTGCTGGCGGAACAACTCGCCAGCGTCGCCGAGGACGTTCGAAGGGTCGAAGTTGAAGGGGTGTGCAACGCAGTCGAAGACGAGCACGTCGTCCCGGATCATCGGCCCTCTCCTCTCAACCGCGCCCGGCGCAGCGGCTCCAACTGCTCCAGCGGCAGCCGCAGCTTCTCGCGGGCCCCGGCGCTCATTCTCTCGGGCGTCCACGCAGGGTCCCACACGACTTCGACGTCCACCTCGCCGACGCCCGGCACCGCCCCTACTTCCTCTTTCACCATCTCCAACAAACGGGCCGCAAACGGGCACCAGCCCGAGGTCAGGACCAGGGCCACTCTCACCGAACCGTCCCCGATCTCGATAGACTCGACGAGGCCCATGTCCACCACGCTGATCCCACGCTCCCGGCAACACGGGTCGTAGCAGTTGCCGAGGGCGCGGATCACAGCCTCCCGACCCAAAACGGACCCCTCGAACACCCCGGCGACCCTCTCCACACCCTCTCCTCTCCAGACGCACCGCACCCGTAAAGAACAGAAGTAACATGGTACGCCCGCGTGCCATCCGCGTCAACGAGAGTCAGATGAAAGCCGGCTCTCCCTGCGATATACTCACGCACCGCAGCAGGCCGACGTAGCTCAGCTGGTAGAGCAGCTCACTCGTAATGAGCAGGTCAGCGGTTCGAGTCCGCTCGTCGGCTCTCTCTTTTTTCGACTATTTGCAGGTGTCTTGTGGATGGCCGTCCGTTGCGCGGCGAAGGCGTCGGCGCGCAACGTGTCAGCAGTAGGAATCGTGAAGGGGCTGTGTTGTTGCCAACACCTCGGCCGTTGGAGGTAGCACACAAGATGGTCCACGACCGAGCCGACTAGCTCCATCCTGGCGCCTCCCTGGCAAGCGGGTTATAAGCCCTCGGCCCAGGCGTTTCATTACCCTGCGGAGCGGTCTGAGTGAGCGCTCCGCAGAGGTTCTCATAGATCACAATTATTGTACCGGGAGGTCAGGTGGTTAGGTATCCCCCGAAGGGTGGATCGGGGGTGGAGATCGTTCGCCCGGACGGTTCGGGGTGTTCGAGCCTACGGAACCTGGCTAGAGGAGGTCCACCTCTCTGGCGCGGGCTATAGCCTGGGTGCGGCTGCGCGCCCCCAGCTTGCGGTAGAGGCGGTTAATGTGCGTCTTGACGGTGCCCTTCGAGACGAAGAGCTTGCCTGCGATCTCTTGGTTGGAGTTGCCCGCGGAGATCAAGGCGAGCACTTCCAGCTCTCGCTTGCTCAATGGCTGGGGGAGCTTCTCGTCGGCAGACGGCGCCGTGGCCTCTCGTGCAACGGCCGCCAGAAGCCTTGCGAGGTATGGGACCGAGATCCGGCCTACGGCCCAGAGGCGGCCCCACTGCCGAGCCTCCAAGGTCGCCGAGAGGAGGTCTCCCATCGGAGCCCCCTCGTCGACGAAGGTTCGGACGTAGCCTTCCGGTTCCGCCAGGGTGAGGGCTCCTGCCAGGGTGCTCACGGCCCGCTCTTTCTTGCTCCCCGCCCACAGCGCCAGTCCCTGCAAAGCCAGGATCTCTATGAGGTCGCCCGTTCGCCCCGCCGCCTCCACCGTTTCGGCCAGCTCCTCCAGTAGCGGCAGCGCATCGCGGTGCCGACCCTGGGCGTGGAATAGCCTCGCCGAGGTTAGCCGGTCCACCGCCCGCGCGGCCTCCGCGGCGGCCGCGTTTTCGGCTCGCTCTTGCTTGAAGGTCACCGCTTCCGCTAGATCCCCTCGGGCCAGGCGTAGCCTCGTCATCCAGGCTAAGGCGATGGCGATCTGCAGATCGGTGCGGGAGTCGCGGGCGACGCGCTCCGCCTGGCGGGCCCTTTCGAGTGCCCCCCCCTCGTCCCCCCGCACCCGCTTCACCTGTGAGGAGGTGACGTAGGCCCAGACCAGGGTGCCAACGTCCCCGGTGCGTTCGGCCAGTTCCACGCCCCTCTCCACCTCGCGCTCCGCCCCCTCCAGGTCGTCGTATTCGTAAAGGAGCGCGCCCATCCCTACGTGGACGATCCCCGCGGCGGGCGACAGCTCGAAGCCCCCCTCCGCCAGCAGCCGCAGCACCCGCCGGAATGCCTGGTCCGCTTCCCGCAGGCGGCCCTGCTCCGCCCGCACCCTGGCGTGCATCACCATGCCCGCGAGCCTGCCGTAGGCGTGGCGCGCGGCCCGGTCGGTCTCGGCGGCCTCCACGTAGGCCTCGCCCGCCGCCGCCAGATCGCCCGTGGCCCTGAGCGCGTCCCCCAGGCGGACGGCGGCGTAGTTGCGGACGTGCCCCTCTCCCTCGGGCAGGAGCGAGAGGGCCCGCCGGGCGAGCTCGACGGCTTCGGGCGCGTCCCCCCGGAGGCGGGCGATCCAGGACCGCACGGTCGAGGCGAACCCCAACAGAAACCGGCCGTTCTCCCCGTCGGTAGCCTCGCTGGCCGCCCGCTCCGCCTCTTTGAGGAGGGGTTCGGCGTCGTCCGGCCGGCCGGTGATCACCAGTGCGACCGCGTGCTCGACGAACAGCCGGGGCCTCAGACGCTTGGCTTCGGTCGGCAACGCCTCCAGCCAACGCAGCGCGGTGGCGCCCTCGCCGCGCTCCACCACCCCTTCGACGCCTTCCTCGAGCAGCCTCGCCGCGAGCCCGTGGTCGGGGGCGGCGAGCGCGTGACCTATCGCCTCGGCAAGGTGCCCGTTCTCCTCGTGCCAGCTGGAGGCCCGCAGGTGTAGCTCGCCCGCGCTCTCGTGGCCCAAGCGGCCTCGCAGGAAGTCCCGGAAGAGGTGGTGGTAGCGGTACCACCCGCGCACGTCGTCCAGGGCGACGACGAAAAGGTTCTCCCGCTCCAGCCCCTCCAGCGTCTCCTGTCCGTCGTCGCGGCCGGTGAGGGCGTTGCACAAGGGCGCGCTCATGCGTTCGAGCACGGAGGTCTCGAGCAAGAACTCCCTCACGTCCTCCGGCTGGCGTTCGAGGACCTCGTCGGAGAGAAAATCCAGCACGTGGCGGTTGCTGCCGGAGAAGGACTCGACGAATCTCGAGACGTCCTCGCGGTCTCTCATCGAGAGCGCGGCGAGCTGGAGGGCGGCGGCCCAACCCTCCGTGATCCCTTCGAGCGCTGCGATGTCCTCCGCCGAGAGAGAGAGCCCCATTACGTCTCCCAAGAAGGCGGCGGCTTCGTCGGAGGTGAAGCGCAGGGCGGCGGCCTTGATCTCGGTCACCTCATCCCTGGCCCTGAGTCTCGGGAGGGGGAGGGGAGGATCGGTGCGCGTAGCGATCACGAGGCGTACGTTCTCGGGCAGATGCTCCAGGAAGAACGAAACGGCTTCGTGGATGGGCCTCGCGCCGATCAGGTGGTAATCGTCGAGGAACACCGTGACCTCTCGCCCAGTCCCGTCTAGCTCGTTGATAAGGGCTTCGACCAAGGTCTCGGGGGGCGGTGGTTCCGGCAAGCCTAGCAGGGCCAAGACCCCCTCCCCGATGCCCTCCGCGACGTTCTGGAGCGCGCCCACCAGGTAGGAGAGGAAGCGCGCAGGGTCGTTGTCCGACTCGTCCAGGGAGAGCCAGACGACGGACCTTCCGTTGCCCGAACGCTTCACGAGCCATTCGGCCAACAGAGTGGTCTTCCCGAAGCCCGCCGGGGCGGAGACCAGCGCCAGCTTACGCCCCCCGCCCTGGTCGAGGAGCTCGTGCAGGCGCGGCCGCTGCACCAGGTTCGGGCGCGTCCTGGGGACGCGCAGCTTGGTAGTCACGAGCGTCTGGGGCACGGCGGTTGCTCCGGCTGGGGGATCCTGGAGCCCAAGCTTACTACGGGGATCGGGCGCGGCCAAGCCGCGCTCCTTTGCAATTATCAACCCCCCGCTCAACCTTTTGGACGACGTCGTGACATACGCCCCGGGGGTATGCTGATTGCCAGCAACCGGAGATGAGAGCGTCTGGACAAGGAGACGAGAGAAAGGAGACGGCGATGAACCTTAACCGCACCGAATCGACCGAAGCGGCGAGCAATGCGGGGATGGGCGAAGCGTTGGAGCCTACGGGCACGGTATCACCGAGAGAGGCCGGGCGGGCTCGCCGCCGCCTGGTTTTGGGCTGGCGCTTCGCGCGCCACCTCTTGGAGATGGTGGTCGCGATGATGGCCGGGATGGCGGTCCTCGGCGTGGCGCTCGCGGCGTTGGGCGAACCACCCGGCTATGCCAACCTGCTCATCGAGTACGGCGTGATGGGCGTCTCCATGTCCGTGCCGATGGTGGCCTGGATGCGTTACCGTGGCCACTCCTGGTCGGACGGTGGGGAGATGGCCGCGGCGATGCTCCTCCCGATGTTCGCGCTGGTTGTGCCGGTGGAGTTGGGCGTGTCGAAGTACGTGCCGGGACTCTCCGAAGACTCGCTCATGATGCTCTCCCACGTGGCGATGATCGGCGGCATGGTCGTCCTGATGACCTACCGCTTCGAGCGCTACGCGTATGCGGCGCACGGCCACCGCACAGAACAAGGAACGGAGCAAAGATTATGACCGACAAGCATACCTTCGTGAACGAGGGCCGCGATCGGGCCGCAGACCGCCGCTCGCCGCAGGCCCACCGTGGCTGGACGGGGTTACTGGCGCACCGCTGGCCGACCGCTCTGGGCGTCGCGGTCGCGGCGCTGACCGTGTTCGACCTGCGAGGTGGCACCGAGCTTGCGGCGCTCACCATGCTCATGTCGGTGGTGTATCTCGGCGCCGCGGCCCTGGATCGGCGGCGGTTCGCCTGGGTGGTCCTCCTCGCCGGGGTGGCGGTTCTGGCCTTCGTCCCTACGAGTTCGGAGGTCGCCCTTTCGGTTGGTTTTCTCGCCGCCGCGCTCGTCTTTTTCGTCGTGGGAGCGGCCCGCGGAGGGTTGCGAAAGCCTGGCGGTCTCGCGCTCCAGAGCGTCGGGGTGCTCGCCTTCGGCTCGATCGTGCTGGCGGCTCTCTACGTGGATCCGGACCTGGGCGGGTTCCTCGTGGCCTTCGCCCTCCTCGGCCACGCCGCCTGGGACGTTTTTCATTACGCGCGAGACAAGGTGGTCGCGCGTTCGTACGCGGAGTGGTGCGCCGTTGTAGACCTCCTCGCCGGCGCGGCCGTCCTCTTCGTCCTCTTCACGACTTAGCCCCGTGGGAAACGCGACGTTACGAGGCGCGGCGTGAGCTCGGGACGGAGAACCGGCGTTTCCCCGGCAGAAAGACCGTCGAGGTCGGCCGGGTGGTCGGCAGCGTGGGCCGGTGGCGGGAGTTCGACGCGGGGTTCATGCCCAGGCGGGCGAGCGCGGAGCGGTGGAAGCGGGTGGACCTCGCGTTCCGGCGCGGGGAGGAGCTGCCGTCGGTGAGCCTGTACAAGATCGGTCAGGACTACTTCGTCCACGACGGCAACCACCGGGTGAGCGTGGCACGCTTCTTGGGGACGGAGATGATCGACGCCGAGGTTCCCGAGTTCTTCCCCTCCCGAACCATCAATTGGGAGCCGGCGGCATAGCTTGGGGCGGCTCGACCCGCCCGGAAAGGAATACACGCGCGTGGAGATTCTGTTAGTTCTCTTGGCCTCATTCGTCCTCCTGCGGGCGGCGGGTTACCTCGGGGTCGGATGGCTCTCCTCCTGGAGGAGCGCCGGGCTCGGGGCACTGGCGATCATGTTCCTGGTCACCAGCACCGCACATTTCAACGCGATGAAGCACGACCTCGCGGCGATGATGCCCGAGCCCCTGTCCGACGGACTCCGGATCATCCACCTGACCGGGCTCTTCGAGATCGCGGGCGCCATCGGGCTGCTCGTGCCCCGAATCCGCAGGCTCGCGGGCATCTGTCTGGTGCTCCTCATGGTCGCGGTGTTTCCGGCCAACGTGAACGCGGCGCTCAACGGCATCCCGCTCGGCGGCGAGCCACCGACCCCGCTGTGGCTCAGGACGCCGATGCAGCTCCTCTTCATCGCGATGGTCTGGTGGACCGCCATAAAGAAGCGCCCAGAAGAGCCACAAAGGCAACCCACCCTGGCTGGCGGGCGCGTAGATGGCGTCGGTCAGGCGGACGTCGAGGTCGACACCGATGCGGGGACTAGGCGCCAGGAACGGCCAGAGTTCGAACGGGGCGGAAGGAGTTGAGCGAGAAGTGAGAGCACCACAGCAAACCTAGCCACGGCCCGCGCTGCACATACAAGTGATTCGTCTGGCAGAAGTTCGGGCGGTCGGACGAAGCCGGCGGAGAAGAACGTCCGTAGCGCCGCAACGATCTAGAGACGAACCTGTTCCCGAAGAAGGAGTGACACGATGGCAGACCAATTTGACCCGGCGAACCCCACCGGATCCGTGCGCTACGTCGATCCGGAGGGGCTGCACAAGAACCCGGCCTTTACCAACGTGGTGGTCGTCGAAGGGCCCGCCAGGACGGTGTACGTCGGCGGGCAGAACGCCGTGGACTCCTCCGGCAACAAAGTCGGCAAGGGCGACATCGCCGCCCAGACGGAGCAGGTGCTTGCCAACGTGCGGGCGGCGCTCGCCGCCGGAGGCTCGGGGCCCGAGCACGTAATCAAGTGGAACCTGTTCGTGGTGGAGGGAGCATCCTTACAGGAGGGGTATTCTGCCTTCCAACGCGCGTGGATCGCCGCGCCGAACCCGCCGGGGATCACCATGGCTTTCGTCGCGGGGTTGGCGCACCCGGACTTTCTGGTGGAGATGGACGCCATCGCCGTCGTGCCCCAATGAGCGGAACGAGAGCACGACTCATCTGGCCCGCCGTGCTGGCCTGGCGCCTCAACCGCCCCCACCTCGCGGTACTCCCGTGTGACGAAGACTCCGCGGGCACTACTGACATTTGTCACGCCCACAACACGACGTTCGTCACTACCGGGCGTCGGCGGGCGGCCGTACACTCGCCCGTGCGCCGGTGGGCGGGTCCGCCGGGGTCTTTGCCCGGGAAGCGCTACTTTTCGGTTGATGCCCCCGCACACGGCCCGACGGCGGGTTTCGCGCCGGGAGCCGATCGAGGAGGCGAGCAGAAACCATGGCGGACAAGGACTGTCCGGACATCTCGGCAGGGGCGAGTTGCCCGGCGTTCGCGCGGCCGGGCGCAACCGGCGCGGGCCCCGGGCCGTGGTGAGGACGCGGCCTCTGGTCGTGGGAGGCGGCGTATTGCCGGGCAGCGGAAAGGCCCGACTCGGAAGGGGTGGTCGTGTTCACGGGGACGGACCCGTTGTTGCTGTTCTTGGGGACTTCGGCGCTGTTCATCGCCGCCCCGGCTCGGATGTGATCTACATAATCGCTCGGGGGGTGGCGCAGGGGCGCAGGGCCGCGCTGGTCTCGGCATTGGGGGTCTGCGTCGGCATGCTCGTCCACACGTCTTTCGCGGCGGCCGGGTTGTCCGCGCTCCTCGCCCGATCGGTGGTCGCTTTCCAGGTCGTGAAATACGCGGGTACGGCCTACCTGCTGTACCTTGGGGTCAAGACCCTGCTGGACGAGCGGGGGTTTGGCGCCACGCCGCAAGGCGCGCCGACGGTGGGGCTCAGGAAGACCTTCTTGCAGGGTGTTGCCACGAACGTCCTCAACCCCAAGGTGGCCCTGTTTTTCCTGGCGTTCCTGCCGCAGTTCTTCGACCCGACAAAGGGCGCCGCCTCTCAGTTGCTGGTGCTCGGGCTGCTGTTCGTGGCCGTCGGCGTCTGGGTGCTCTGCCACATGGCCTTCTTCGCGGGCACCATCGGGGAGCTGCTGGCGAAGAGGCGCGGCGGCGCCGAGGCCCTGCGGTGGACGATGGGGACGGTCCTCATCGCGCTCGGCATTCTCCTCGCCCTTCCGCAACACCCCCGACGGTTGCTCCGCCCCAGGACCGGCTCCGCCGACGCAAAGCAAACCGTGCACCGCGCCGAAAAGGACGATCGACGGGAGAAGGGTGAACGCGTCCGAGTAGTTGGCGCCGGACGGCGTCATGGAGGACCCGGGCAAGGAGGAGAAGATGCAGGGAAAAACTCAAATCCTGGCGAGGGCCGCGGTCTACCTGCTGGCCTTCGTGGTGCCGCCCGTGCTGGTCGGTGTCGTGGGAGTAAAGGCCGGCCTTGCCGACCGCTACGACGGACCGCCCGCCTCGGCGGAAGTCCAGGCGGAGGAGATACCCGCGCCTCCGGGGCACGACCCGGACAAGCCGACCGCCGTCGTGCTGCTCGGCAGCCGGGGTTCGGAGGTCACCGACGCGCTCGCGCCCTACGAGGTGCTCTCCGAGTCGGGTGCATTCAACGTCTACGCCGCGGCACCCGAACAACGACCTGCCACGCTAAGCGGCGGTCTCGACGTCCTGCCCCAGCTCACCCTCTCAGAGCTCGATAGGAGGCTCAAGGGCGAGGACCCGGACGTGATCGTGGTCCCCGCGATGTGGGACGTAGGCTCCGCAGAACATCGCCCCGTGGCCGGGTGGCTCAAGGAACACGCCGAAGGGACGGGCACGGTGATGTCCGTGTGCGACGGCGCCGAGGTCCTCGCCGACGCGGGACTGCTGGACGGACAGAGGGCGACGGCCAACTGGGCGAACATCTCCAGGTGGGAGCGACGCTACCCGGACGTGGAGTGGGTACGGGGGCTGCGCTACGTCGAGGACGGGAACGTCATGACGGCGGCCGGGGTCACCTCCGGGGTGAGCGCCACCCTGCGCGTGGTACGCGGCCACGTCGGCGAGGAGGCCGCGGCCGACCTTGCCCGGGAGATCGGATACCCCGACCGCAGGATCGGCGACGAGCCGCGGATCGAGGCCGACCGCCTGACGGTTAGCGACAGGGCGCTCTACGTGCTCTCGGGCGCCTACGGGTGGGGCAAGCCGAGGGTCGGCGTGGTCCTCGATGAGGGGATCTCGGAGATCGAGCTCGCCAGCGTCTTCGACGCCTACCCCGGACCGGCCTTCACCTCGAAAACCACTTCGCTTGCGTCCGACGGTTCCCGCTCGCCCGTGAGGAGCGAGCACGGCCTCCACTTCGTGCCCCGCCACGACCTCAAGAGCGCACCGCCTCTCGACCGGCTGCTCATCCCGGGACGCGACGCCGCTTCCGAGACGGACCCCGCCGTAAGCTCGTGGGCGCGGGAGAACGGCTTGAAGCCCGAGTACGTCCACGCGGACGCGCCGGCCGGCTTCCCGTTCGACGCGACGCTCCGCGACCTTGCCGAGTACGAGAACGCTCCGGTGGCAGAGTTCCTGGCGAGGCTTCTCGAGTACCCGACGGGACACCTCGAACTCTCAGGTGGCGGCTGGCCCTTCGCGAGACTGCTCCGGCCGCTCGCCGTGGGGCTCTTGGGTCTCGCGGTCCTCGTGGCGCTGGACCGTCTCGTCCTCAAGCCGGCGGCGAAGCTTCTCCGACGCCCTCCCAAAGGCACGAGCGCGTGAGCCGGCGATTTCCGAGGCACCGGATTCTACGGGTTGGCGAAGCACTGGGTCTTGAAGCCACCAACCTGGCGGAGACGAAATCACTCGAAAGAGGAGGCAAGAAAATGGAGAGGAACACGGACACCCCCGGCACCGGAACGGACGGGCCGACGGCATCCCCGGCGACGGGCGGCGCGGCGGAACTCGCGGGCACGGCTTCCCTAGAGACGGGAGGGCGGCTTCGCGATAGCTTCCTCTCGGGCTGGCGCTTTACGCGCCACCTCCTGGAGATGATCGTCGCGATGATGCTGGGGATGGGTCTCTTGGGTCTGGCACTGGCGGTGATGGGCGAACCCCCAGGCTACGCCAGCCTGTTCGTCCGGTACGGCCTGATGGGCGCGTTCATGGCCGCCCCGATGGTGGGGTGGATGCGTTTCAGGAACCACTCATGGCGTGATTGCGGGGAGATGACGGCCGCGATGGTCGTTCCGATGCTCGCCCCGGTGGCGTTGGTCCAGTTGGGCGTGGCGGTGCCCGGGCTCTCCGAAGGATCACTCATGATGCTCTCGCACGCGGCGATGATCGCCGGGATGGTCGCCCTGATGCTCTACCGCTTCGACCGCTACGCGCACGCGGATCACGAACGCCGCGCCCACGAGGGCCGTCGGACGTCCTAGGGCTAGCAAGCGACGGCGAAGACCGGACTCGGGTGGACCTGTGCGGGCCTGGATACGACGACACCATGGACCGCTACGACATAGCCGTCACGGGCGGCGCCAACAACCTGAGCGTGGACGAGTGGCGGGGCACGAAGGGATGGGGTTTGAGCGCGCCGGCATGAGGAGCGCGACAGAGAACGGAGGAGAGCATGACCAGCATCGAAGCCCCACACGCCCACGATCGCTGGAGAGACCTTCTAATGCACCGGTGGCCGACCGTGCTCGGCGTCGCGGTCGCGACCATGACCGCCCTGGACCTGGGGGCGGACGCCGGATTCGTCCCGCCCCTTCCGGTCCTCATCGTGCTCATGGCGCTCGTCTACGTGGGGGCCGCGGCCCTGGGACGGCGCCGCGCCTCCTGGGTCGTGCTCCTGGTCGCGCTGCCGGTGGCGTTCTTCCTCCCCCAGACATCCTGGGTCAATCCTCTGGTGGTCCTTCTCGCCGCCGCCGCTGCGTTCCTGGTCCTGGGCGTGGTCCGGGGACAACGACTCTCGGAGCCGGGCGGCCTCGCGCTCCAGGCCGCGGGCGTCCTCGTCTTCGGCGCGATCGCGCTGGCGGCCCTGTCCGCGGCCCCCGGAGCCGGGGTTTACCTCGTGGCGTTTGCCCTCTTCGGACACGCCGCCTGGGATACCTTCCACTACCTCAAAGACAGGGTGGTAACGCGCCCTTACGCGGAGTTCTGCGGCGTCCTGGATCTCGTGCTCGGCGTAGTCATCCTGGTCCTGGCGTAGCCCCGGACCGTGCCCCGATGACATTTGTCACCAGGAACTCACGACGAACCTCACTACCGGGCCGCCCCGTCCCGTTCCTACTATACGGGCACCTATACGTCTAAGGAGCAATTTTGACCGTGAGAGCGGATAGTACGGTGTCGAACACGGAAGGTCCCGGCACGATCATGGTCGAGGCGCGCGGACTGGAGAAGTCCTACCCAACTGGCGGAGCGACGGTCCGCGCGCTGCGGGGCGTGGACCTCGCCGTCCGGGGTGGGGAGATGGTGGCCATCATGGGGCCCTCCGGATGCGGCAAGACCACCCTCCTCAACGTCCTCTCGGGCCTGGACGGGTTCGACGCGGGCGAGGTCCTGATCGGGGGCGAGCCCATCTCCGGGATGTCCGACAGGAGGCGCACCCGCTTCAGGGCGGAGAGGATGGGCTTCGTCTTCCAGACCTACAACCTCATTCCCGTTCTCTCGGGCGCGGAGAACGTGGAGTTGCCGCTTCTCGTCGCCGGGGCGAAGCCGAAGGACGCGCGCCGCCGGGCTCTCGACGCCCTGGAGATGGTCGGCGTCCCCGAGCAGGCGAACAAGCGCCCGAACGAGATGAGCGGCGGCCAGCAGCAGAGGGTGACGGTGGCGCGCTCGCTGGTGAACGATCCGGCCATCGTGTGGGCCGACGAGCCCACCGGGGCGCTCGACTCGGAGACCTCCGAGGAGATCGTGGACCTGCTCGTGGGCCTCAACCGGGATCGTGGGCAGACGTTCGTGCTGGTCACACACGACGCCTCGGTGGCGAGGCGCGCCCACCGCACGGTCAGGATGCGCGACGGTGTTATCGTGGACGACGCGCCGAACGGTGCGGGTGATCGCGATGGATGAGCTCTTCGGCTTGCCTACGAGCCAACTCACGCTGGTCCTCCTCGCCGTCTTCATCGCGGGAGCCTTGATCCTCGCCCTCACGGCCGCGCGCGACAGGACCTCCTTGAGGATGGCCGCGAGGAACATCCCGCGCCGCAAGGCGCAGAGCGCCCTGATCGTTACGGGCCTCATGCTGGCGACGGTGCTCTTCTCGGCGGCTCTCACCACGGGCGACACCCTGACGGGCTCCTTGCGCGCCCAGGTCCTGGAGAACATCGGGCCGGTGGACGTGGTGGTGAGGGCGCAGCAGCCCGGGTCGGGCGGCGAGGTCGCGTTCGGTCCCGGCGCCGGGATCGCGCAACCGCCCGAACCACGCGAGCGCTACTTCGATGCGGGGCTGGCGGATAGGATCCGGGACCGCCTCGCGGGCGGGAACGTCGCTGGCGTCGTCCCACTCGCCAAAGAGACCGTACCCGTCACGGCCCCCAAGACGGACCTCTCGGAACCCCGCGTGGACGTGCTGGGCATGGCTGGGGATTCCATGAAGGGATTCGACAGGCTGACCACGGCCTCCGGCCGCACGCTCTCCGTGGACGATCTCGGAAAGAACGAGGTCTACGTTAGCCGGGAGGCGGCCGAGGGGCTCGACGTCAGCGTGGGGGACAGGGTTGAGGCTTCCCTGGCGCGGCCCGTAGCGCAGGCACCGAACGGGATGCGCCTGGAACGGCAAAGACCCCGCGGAAGACCGGAAGCCGGGAACCCTGCCGCGGGGTTCGAGGGTGGAGCCCGGCCCACCGGACAGAGGGATGAGCCTCGTGCCGCCGAGCCCGCGAGGGAGCCGCGTCCTCCCGAGTTGGAGATAGCCGGTATCTACGAGAGCGGGGCCAACCCCGCCTCCGAAACCTCGATGGTGATGCCGCTCGGGGAGCTGCAGAGGCTCGTTGGGGAGGAGGGCAGGGTCAACGAGGTCCTCGTCACGCACGGCGGACCCGCCGTGGAAGGCGGCGAGCGCACGAGCGCGACGGTGGACGAGATAAAACCCGTCCTCTCCGCGAACGACCTTGAGGCCGACCCGGTCAAGAAGGACGCTATAAACCAGGCGGACAGCCGGGGCGAAATCTTCTCCACCCTCTTCGTCCTCTTCGGGCAGTTCTCCGTGGCCGCGGGGATGCTCCTGATCTTCCTCATCTTCGTGATGCTGGCCGCCGAGCGCAAGCACGAGCTGGGCATCGCCCGCGCCGTCGGGATGCAGCGCGCCGCGCTGGTGCGCGCCTTCGCTTTCGAGGGCGCCCTGTACGCGCTCTTCGCCAGCGCCGTCGGCAGCGTCGCCGGGGTGGGGGTTGGCTGGATCATGGTCCGCTTTCTCGGCAGCGGGTTAGCCGGCAACCAGGACTTTCGGATCGTCTTCGCCGCGAGCCCCGAGAACGTCGTCCTGGCCTTCTGCATGGGGATGGTGCTCACGTTCACCGTCGTTCTCCTCTCGAGCTGGCGCGTCAGCCGCCTGAACGTGGTCCGCGCGATACGAGACATACCCGAGCCGGACAGGAAGGGCCGCACCACGGTGGGCGTGGTCATAGCTGTCCTGACGCCCATCGCGGGCGCCGTGGCGTTCTGGCAGGCGTTCGCGGCCCAGTTGGCGGCCCTCTACCTGGGCGGGCTCTCGCTGATCCTGATCGGGCTCGCCCTCCTGGCGCGGGTGCTGGGGTTGCCGGACCGCGTCGCTTTCAGCGCGTCCGGGATATTCCTGCTCGCCCTCTGGCTGACCCCGGCCTCGATCACGACGCCCGCCGGGATGGCGCGGGGGCCCGAGATGTTCTTCGTCTCCGGCATCGCCCTCGTGGTGGCGGGCGTGTGGCTCGTGGTCTTCAACGTCGACGTAATCCTGTGGCTGGTCGTGGGGGCGTTCGGACGAATCAGGGGCCTCCCCCCGGTCCTCAAGACTGCGGTGAAGTACCCGACCCAGAGCCTCTTCAGGACCGGGATGACGCTGGCGATGTTCATGCTCGTCGTCTTCACGCTGACGGCCATGAACTTCGTCCAGGCCGCCATGGGCGCCGCCTTCGGGATGCGCCGGAGCTCTCCGGCGGGTACGAGATCCAGGGCAACGCCGGCTACGCCGACCCCATCTCCGACATGGAGGCGACGGTCGAGGAAGCCGATGGGATAGACAAAGGCACGATCACGGCCGTGGGAGAGGTCTCCAACCTGCCCGCGGAGGTCAAGCAGGCTGGCTCGGACCGCAAACCCGAATCCCTCTACGTGCAGGGCGTGGACGAAGGCTACTCCGAGAGCGTCGGCTACGGTTTCCAGACCGCGGCGAAGGAATACGGTTCCTCCCGCGAGGTGTGGGATGCGCTGCACAAGGACGGGGACAAGGCGGTGATCGCTTCGGGCCTTGCCCCCGCGCGCAACGCGTCGACTTTCGGCGACGTTGAGCCGTCGCTGAAGCTCACGGGATTCTATGGCGACGACGCAAACCTGCCCGAAGACCTCACCCTGCGGGTCCAGGACCCCGCCTCGGGCACGACGAAAGAGCTGCGCGTGATCGGGGTGCTCGAAAGCTCCGCCTCCTTCGCCGGGCAGATCGTCACCTCTCAGGAGACGATCGACGAGTTGGCCGGACGCGCCGTCCCGCCCCAGACCTACTACTTCGGCCTGAGGGAGGGCGCGGACGCCGCAGCCGTGGCGAGGACGCTCGAAAAGGACTTCGCCGCGAGCGGCCTCCAGACGGAGGTGACGGCCGAGATGATCCGCGATAGCGATGCGACGCGGCGGATAGTCTTCCTGCTCCTGCGCGGCTTCATGGGGCTTGGCCTCGTGGTCGGCATCTGCGCTTTGGGCGTGATCGCCGCCCGCTCGGTGGTCGAGAGGCGCCAGCAGATAGGGATGATGCGTGCCTTGGGCTTCCAGAAGGGGCAGGTAAGGCTTGCGTTCCTGATCGAGTCGTCCTTCATCGCCCTGCTCGGACTCGGGGCCGGTGTGGGTTTGGGCCTGGGCTTCTCCGGCACGCTTATAGACAACATCCGCGAGGGTTTCCCCGGCATGGAGTACGTCGTGCCGTGGAGCGCCTTGCTGCTAGTGATCTTTACCGGCTACGCCGCCTCGCTGCTCACCACCTACCTGCCGGCTCGCAGGGCCTCCAGGGTCTATCCGGCGGAGGCGCTGCGCTATGAGTGATGGAGGCTTGATCCTCGACGGGGCGGGAGGCAGGGGCATGGGCTGAGAGGAGTACTCGTCGGAACACGATGCGACCAACCCCACAGGCAGCAACGAGCAGAGAGGAAGGGTAATGAGCCACCAGACACCAAAACCGAACGAACTCGCCGACGAGTGGGCCGCGGCCGAACTCGGCGGTGACACCGCGTCATTAAAAGGGATTATGGCCGACGACTTCGTGGCGGTTGGGCCGCGCGGTTTCGTGCTCACCAAAGAGCAGTGGATCTCCCGTCACGAAGCCGGGAACCTGAAGTACGGGTCTTTCGGGCTAGACGAGGCGGAGGTCCGCATTTACGAGGACGCGGCGATCATGGTCTGTCGCCAGACCGCCGCGGGTGTCTACGAGGACGAGAACGGCCGCTACGACATCGACGAGAGCTTCCGCGCGACGCTCATCTTCGTGAAGCAGGACGGAAGCTGGCGCCTGGCCGGCCTCCAACTGAGTCCCATCCTGGGCAGACCGTAAGCCCGCCACGGAAGGAGATGCCGTGCAGAACAAGATGATGATCGAGAAACTGGTCCAGTTCACGCACCTGGAGAAGTTCTACGGCTACCTGCCCGGCATGGACGAGGCGCTCCAGGCCCGGCTCTTCGGTCTGGACCCGGAAGAGTACCGCGCGGTGAAGAACCGCTTCGACGCCAACGCCCGCGATACCGCCCTGGAGCTCCTGGAGGACGGCTCCCTCGCCAGGCGTGTGGACCGGTTGCCGTTTCGGGCGGGACAGACCGTGGTGGGCGTAGGCGACAGCATCACCGACGATTTGCAGTCCTGGCTGGAGATAGTGCGCTATTTGCTCCAAGAGCGGCGACCGCGCGACGGGATACGCGTCGTCAACGTGGGCCTCTCCGCCCATACGACGGCGATGGTGCTCAGACGCTTCGTCCCGAACGTGGTCGCCTCGAAGCCGGACTGGATCCTCTGCCTCCTAGGTGGCAACGACGGCACCAGGGTAGGGCCCGAACCCAACAAGCCGCAGGTAAGCCCCGAGGAGACGGCCAAAAACCTGGAGGCGATGCGACGCATAGCAAAAGAGCAGACCGGAGCCGAATGGGTCTGGATCACCCCTCCAACCTACGACGAGGAACGGGCCTCGACTTTCCCTCCCTTCAAAATGGGCCAATCGGTTTTCCGCAACGACGACATCGTCGCCATCGGGGACTACATTCGCGAGCAGGAAGAGCCCGTCGTGGACATCCAGGAGGTTTTCGGAATGCCCGCCGACCCGGGGCTCCAGGGTCCCGACGGCGTCCATCCTTCTCTGGAAGGGCAGAAGGCCATAGCCAGGGCGTTCGTCGAGCGGCTGGCGCCGTGAGTGCTTCGCCCGGGGGCGAGGTGCGACCTGCTCCAGTGACACTTGTCATGCCGAACACACGACGGTCGTCACTACCGGGCGTCGAGGAGCGTCCTTAGACTCGTCCGTGCGGAGAAAATCCGGCAAAGGAATGGATCTCCCGTCGAGTTAGGGAGACCCGAGCCAAGACCACATACCAGGAAAGGAGACGCAGTGTCCGTATCGGTGCTCAACTTCTCGATGTCCCTCGACGGGTACATCGCGGGTCCGAACGACGAACCGGGCAACCCCGGCGGCGACGGTTTCGAACGGCTGCACGAGTGGTTCGTCACCCCGGACGGGGAGTTCTTCCGGCCCTCCGGGCCGGCCGGCGAATTGGTCGACGAGGAGGGCGCATCCGGCGCGGTGCTGACGGGACGGCGCACCGCGGAGCAGGCCGATCACTGGGGCGGCGACATTCACGGCAGCCCGATCTTCGTGTTCAGCCAACGCCCTCCGGGTCCATCGGTGGCCGATTATCCGTTGGTGACGTACGTGACCGACGGGATCGAGAGCGCGATGGCGCAGGCGAAGGCCGCAGCCGGTGACCGGCACGTGAACGTGCACGGCGCGTATACGGCGCAGCGGGCGCTCGAGGCCGGGGTGCTGGACGAGTTGCAGATCCACGTGATACCGGTGCTGTTCGGCGGTGGCCGCCGGCTGTTCGACGTGTTGCCGTCGCGCGTCGAGCTGGAGATCGTCCGGGTGATCGACACCCCGGAGGCCACCCACCTCCGCTACCGCATCCGCCGTTGACCGCTGGCGCGAACGGCCGCAGATACAAAACGCGGCCCAGCCGGCGGAACAAGGTGAACTGGAATTCGGAGGAGACACCGTGTGACGGCTGCAAAAACTCCGTCGCTTTCAGCGACATCGGTCTGGACAGCTTCGTGGCCGGCCCGTTGTGGCGGTCGGCCGTCGCGTTGACGTGGGCGGGAACGTCCCGCTTCAGGATAGGAGGAACCTGATGGGAACACTCATGATCGACTTCATCACCTCGCTCGACGGCTACGGTGCAGCTGAGGGCTGGCCGGGCTTGTGGGGTATGGAGAGCGCCGAGTATTTCGGCTGGCTAGACGAACAGCCCGAGCACACGCTTTTGATGGGAGCGACGACCTACCGGCTGATGTCGGGCATGGCCGCGGGCGGCGAAGAGGGGGTCGACGAGCTCACCCGGCGGCCGAAGGTGGTCTTCTCTTCGACCCTCGCCGACCCGCTGGCGTGGGCAAACACGCGACTGGTGACCGGAGACGCGGTGGATGCCGTGCGGGCGATGAAGGCGGACGGCCGCACCGAGATGCGCACGCTGGGCAGTGTGAGTCTGTGCCGATCGCTGATCACGGCCGGGCTGGTGGATCGCTTTCGGGTCGTCGTCTTCCCGGTCATCACCGGCGCGACCGGCCAGGATCGGATCTACGACGGGTATCCCGACGTCGGGCTCGACCTGGTGGAGAGCCGCACCTTCGACGGCGGGCTCCAGTTGTTGGAGTACGTGCCCACCGTGCTCGACGGCCCGCCGGGCAGCACGGGGGCGGTGGGCTGAGCGGTGCCGCGGGTAGCGATGGGCCGGCGGCAGCCGGTTATGCCCCACCTTATGTGGACCTACGACACAGATGCCGACGGCGTCGAGCGCCCCCGCGACGCCGGCTGCCCGAGCTGCTCCTCCGCCGCCGACGGCGTCGGCAACCCGAGGCGGCTGCACGTCCGGAACACCACGCTGGTCGCGGTGACGCGGGCGCCGTACGAGAAGATCGCCGCGTTCCGCGAGCGCGTGCGGTGGAGGTTCCCCTGGTACTCCTCGTGGGGCAGCGACTTCAACCACGACTTCCACGCTGCCCTCGACGACCGGGTCGCTCCGGTGCGGATCTTCCACCGCAACGAGGCCGAACTCGCCGAGGCCGGGACACCGTGGACGGGCGGACCGTGGACGGAGGGCACGTGCGGCGCGGACCTGCCGGGCAGGCTCGTGGCTCGGAAGGCCTCGCGATGATCTCCCATGGCGAAGTAGTTCGTTTCGGTGTCCACATCCCGAACATGTGGGAGTACGGCGACCCGAGCGTGATCGCCGAACTCGCCGAGCTCGCGGAGGAGTGCGGGTGGGACGGCCTCTTTGTCTGGGACCATGTCGTGTTCGATCTAGGCGACCCCCCCGACGTGTGCGACCCATGGGTCGCCCTGGCCGCCGCGGCCTCGCGCACGCGCCGGATCCGGCTCGGCACGCTGGTTACGCCCGTGGCCCGGCGCCGGCCCTGGAAGCTTGCGCGCGAGGTGGCGTCGCTCGACGCGCTCTCTCAGGGCCGGGTTGTGCTCGGCGCGGGTTTGGGAGCTCCTGCCGACGCAGAGTTCGGGGCCTTCGGCGAGGACGCGGATCCGATCGCGCGACGCGGGAAGCTGGACGAGGGCCTGGAGCTGCTTCGCCTCTTCTGGAGCGGGGAGCCCGTGCGCTTCGCCGGCGAGCACTATACCGTCTCCGATGTCGCGTTCAGACCGAGGCCGCAGCAGGTGCGGGTGCCGATCTGGGTGGGTGGGAACTGGCCCAACAAGCGCCCGTTCCGCCGGGCGGCTCGGATGGACGGCGTCATTCCGGAGCACATGCGCGGCGGCCAGGTGACGCCAGCCGAGCTCGGCGAGGTCGTCTCGTTCATCGCCGCGGAGCGGCGGCGCCACGCGATCGACGCCGATCTGTCCCTCGACCTGGTCGCCGGGGGCGACACGCCGGTAAACGATCCAAGCGCCGCCCGCGCGATCGTCGAGCCGTACGTGCAGGCGGGCGCGACGTGGTGGATCGAGCGCTTCCACAGCGACCGCGGCCCGCTGCAGCTCACGCGCGAGCGGCTCCGCGCAGGTCCTCCGCGGTGGTGACAAGCGATCGGCGCTTACGCGAACGTGGTACCCGCCGACCTGGAACTGGTCGACCGCCGCGTCCTGAACGGCCGGGGTTCCCGGTCGAGTATCGACCGACCGGCAAGAACATCCCGCGAGCCCCGACGCCCGAAATCGCACGGTCCCACCCGAAGGCGGCAGAAGAGGAGCGCACCCATGGTCATCGTCGCAGCACACGTCACCGTCGAGCCCCGGCAGCGCGAGTCCTGCCTCGCGGACTGCGTGAGTGTCGTCGAACGGGCACGCGAGCCGCCCTCGAAGCCTTCCGCGGCGGTGTTCCCAGCCCAAGCGACGAGCAGAGCTCGGCGATGCTGTCGGCGTCGGTGTCCGAGTACGCCGTCGGCGACGTGCGGCCCGTGTTCGGGAAGGAGGCAGAGTGAACTTGCGGCACGGTGCCACGCTCAACCGATGAGATCCGCGCCTCGGTGCGGTCATGACGAGAGAGACCACCACGAGAAAAAGGACGAACCCATGAGACCGACGACCAACACGAACCACCCGAGGAGAACGACATGACCGCTACCTACACCTTCGACGTCTTTTCCAGCCTCGACGGCTTCGGCTCCGTCGGCCGCGGCGCCGACTGGGGCGGCTACTGGGGCAAGCAAGGCCCCGAGCTGCTGGATCACCGCCTCGCCCTGTACGGCGAGGAGCAGCGGATGGTCTTCGGGGCCAACACGTTCCGGGCGATGGTGCAGATGCTGGCCTCGAGCACCGAGGAGTCCGAAATGCGTGACCCATGGGTCACCCGGATGAGGAACCTGCCGGCGACGGTGGTGTCGACGACGCTGGAAGGACCCCTCGACTGGCCGGACGCGACCGTAGTGAGCGGCGACGCCGTCGACGTCGTCGCTCGCCTCAAGGAGGAGTCTGAGGTACCGTTGCGCTCGCACGGCAGCCTGTCGCTGAACCGGGCGCTGATGGCCGCCGGCCTGGTCGATCTCGTCCAGGTGACGATCTTCCCCGTGATCACCGGCCAGACCGGGGTGGACCCGATCTTCCAGGGTGCGGCCGACTTTGACCTAGAGCTTATCGAGAGCCGGACGCTCGACGGCCACACCCAAGAGCTCATCTACCGGCCCACCCTCCATTGACCTACACGGATTCGAAGAGGATCTTGCCTGACCCCAACGGGTTGATCCATGGCGTGCGCCTCCGGTCCGACCGAACAACGACCAAACCGACGAGAGAAAGGACGAACCCATGACAAAGCAACTAGATCGCCAGGCCCTGGCGGACTTCACCGGGCGATGGTTCGCGCTATGGACCGAACCCGACCCGCAAGCGCGGTCCAGGCAGGTCGCCGACCTGTGGGCGCCCGCCGGTGCGCAGGTACTGGTGGACCCGCCCCAGGAGATGCGGGCCGCGGCCACCGCGTTGGCATTCCCGGTGCCCCGTCTCGAGGTGCGCGGCCACGACGAGATCTATCGCCGGGTGACCCGAGCGTACGCCATGTTCGTCGAGCCCGGCGTGCACACGTTCCAAGCGGCGGCAGGCGATGCCGTGCTCCTGGCACCCGGTCTCGTCGGGTTGGGGTGGGAGATGGTCGCCGTCGCCGACGGGACCGTCGCCGGGAGCGGCTACGACGTGATCGTACTCGACGACGACGGCCGCATCCTGCTGGACCACCAGCACATCGCCTTGACCTGAACCGAGGTCGTTTGGCGCAGACCACTTTCCGGAGGAGGAATCGTGAAGCTTGACCGAGCAACGGTGTGCCTACCCACCAAGGATCGCCGGGTATCACACGCCTTCTACACCGCCCTCGGGTTCGCGGCGGTGGGCGACGAGTTGGAGGACGATGGGCTACCCGAGCCCCTGCAGTTCGAGATCAGCGCCGGATTGCGCGTGATGCTGATCCCGTTGCGCGGCTTTGGGTGGGTGATCGGTGGTCGCAAGCGATCGCCGCGGGATGCGCACGAGTGTCTGGTCGTGATCGGGCTGGCCACCGACGCCGCAGTCGACGAGCTGATGCGTCGCGCGCAGGACGCCGGCGCCGAGATCGTCATCGAAGCCGGAAACCAGCAATGGGGATACGCCGGCGCCTTCGCCGACCCCGACGGCCACATGTGGCAGGTCACCCGCGCCGACGGCTTCCTAACCCGATAGGCCCCCCCAAACCGGCACGCGCCGCGATTCGCGGCACCGGCCGCGCCGTGACCGACGAAATCAACCAACGAGAAAGGAAACCGCGACCATGAAACTGACGACCACCACGCACGTCTCCCTCGACGGGGTGATGCAGGGACTTGGCGGCGCGGACGAGGACCGCAGCGGCGGGTTCGAGCGCGGCGGATGGGCCTTGCCGCTCTTCGACAACGAGGCCGAGACCTTCCTCGCCGAGGTCTTCCAGCGCGCCGACGCGTTCCTGTTCGGCCGGCGGACCTACGAGATCTTTGCCGGCTCCTGGGGAACCGGCTCCTGGGGGGCGAATCAGGGCGACAACCCGATCTCGGTGGCGTTGAACACGAAGCCCAAGTACGTCGCCTCGACCACGCTCACCGACCCGCGGTGGGCGGGCACGACCGTCCTCTCTGGTGATCTTGCGGCGGCCATCGGCGAGCTGAAGGCCAAGGGGGGAGGGGAGCTGCAGGTGCACGGCAGCGGCGCCCTGGTCCGGTGGCTGCTCGAAAACGACCTCGTCGACGAGATGAACCTGCTCACCTATCCCGTGGTCGTCGGCCAGGGCACGCGGCTGTTCCCCGACGCCGGCCCGGACAGGGCGCTCGAACTGGTCGAATCGCGGGTCACCCCCGGCGGGGTGATCATCCAAGTCTACCGCACGGCCGGGCGCCCAGAGTACGCAACGTGACGGCCGACATGACGCACGTGAAAGGGACACCTAAAGGGACACCTCATCGCCCATTCAAAGGAGGAACCGAGCCCGAATGAGTACGGACCAAGCCACCGCCCGAGAAATCCAGGCCGTTTCCGAAGACCGCAGGCGGCGGTTGGCGCTGTACGTGCTGTGCCTCGGGATGCTGATGATCGTCCTCGACGCGACGATCGTCAACGTCGCCCTGCCGTCCATCCAGGAGGATCTCGGCTTCTCGCAGAGCGACCTCGCCTGGGTTGTCAACTCCTACCTGATCGCGTTCGGCGGCCTGTTGTTGCTGGCGGGGCGTCTCGGCGACCTGGTCGGGCAGCGGCGGATCTTCCTCATCGGGCTCGCCGTGTTCACCGTGGCGTCGCTGCTCTGCGCGCTTGCCCAGGGCCAGGGCTTGCTGATCGGCGCGCGCTTCGTCCAGGGCGTCGGCGGGGCGCTGACCTCCGCCGTGATCCTCGGGATGATCGTGACGATGTTCCCCGAGCCCCGGGAGCAGGCGAAGGCGATCGGCGTCTACACGTTCGTCGCCGTCGCCGGCGGGTCGATCGGGCTGCTGGCGGGCGGGGTTCTTACCCAGGCGATAAACTGGCATTGGATCTTCTTCGTCAACCTGCCCGTCGGGCTCGCGACCGCGGTGTTCGCGATCAAACTGGTCCCGCATCGCGAGGGGTCGGGCTGAGGGCCGGGGCCGATCTCCTGGGCGCGGCGTTGCTCACCGGGGGCCTGATGCTCGGCGTGTACACGATCCTCGGCGTCGCCGAGGAGGGCTGGGGGTCCATCCAGACGCTCGCCCTCGGCGCCGTCTCGATCGGTCTGCTCGCGGCGTTCGTCGCCCGTCAGGCGCGAGTTGCGAACCCGCTGATGCCGCTTCGCCTGTTCCGCTCGCGCAACGTCGCCGGCGCCAACCTTGTCCAGACCCTGCTCGTGGTGGGGATGTTCGGGACGTTCTTCCTCGGGGCTCTCTACATGCAGCGGATCCTCGGGTACGACGCGCTCCGGGTCGGCTTCGCCTACCTGCCTATGACCGCCGTCATGGGGGCGATGTCGTTCCGTTTCACCGGGCGGCTCATCCTGCGGTTCGGCCCGATCGCCACGCTGGTTCCGGCGATGGCTTTCATCGTGGCCGGGCTGCTCCTGCTCGCCCGGACCCCGGTCGAGGCGACCTACGCGATCGACCTGCTGCCGGCGATGATCCTGGTGGGGCTCGGGGCAGGGCTGGGCTTTCCGTCGCTGATGACCCTCGCGATGTCCGGTGCCACGGCGAGCGACTCCGGTCTGGCCTCCGGGCTGGTGAACACGAGCGTGCAGGTCGGCGGCGCGATCGGCCTCGCGGTGCTAGCCACCTTCGCGACCGGGCGCACCGACGGGCTGCTGGCCGAAGGCGAGCCGGCCGCATCGGCGCTCAACTCCGGGTACCACCTCGCCTACTTGATCGGCGCCGGTCTGGCGATCGTCGCGATCGCGACCGCCGTCGGCGTGCTTCGCCCGCGCGAAGCCGTAGGAGAGCCCGCCCTTGAACCCGATGCTGCTCCCGGCGGCTGTCTGGAAACCGGGACGGGGGTCGTGATCGGGAACGGGTGCGGCGGGTGCGCTGGCTCGAGGCCGCAATGAGCGGGTACACCCCACCGACCCCGGCCGATGGCTTTCTGGACCCGGACCATCCGACCCTGTTCCCGCGCCTGACGGAGGCTCAGATCGGGCGGCTGGCCGAGAGCGCCGAGACCCTGTCGCTCGCGCCGGGCGAGGTCGTCTTCGAGCAGGGCCAGCGCGAGGCGCCCCTGTACGTCGTTCTCTCGGGGGCCATCGACGTCATAGATCGCCAACCCGAGGGCGATCGCTACTTCACGCAGTGCCGGCCCGGCACCTTCGCCGCCGACACCTCCATGTTCACCGGCGAGCCGACGATCGCCCGCGGCGTCGCCGCCGGGGAGACTACGCTGCTCGCGGTACCACCCGGCGCGCTGCGCGCGCTGGTCGCCGGCTCCGACGAGCTGGGGGACCTCCTCCTGCGCACCATGATCACGCGTCGCGAGTGGCTGCGGGGCCAGGGCCTCGGCTACGAACGTCTGATCGGGAGGCGCTCCTCGAGTGAGGCCTTCGCCATCCGCGAGCTGTTGGGGCGCAACATGGTACCGTTCAGCTGGCACGACGTCGACGCCGACGCCGAGAATCGGGCGCTGCTCGAGCGGCTCGGCGTCGGCCCCGAGGAATGCCCCGTGCTCGTCCGCACCCACAGCGTGCTGCGCCGCCCGACCCTCGCGCGGGTCGCCGACGAGCTCGGCCTGCGCGCCCGGGTCGATGGGCGCCTCTTCGACGTAGTCGTCCTCGGGGCGGGCCCCGCGGGACTGGCCGCCGCCGTCTACGCCGCCTCCGAAGGCCTGGCCACGCTGGTCATCGAGCGGTTCGCCCCGGGGGGCCAGGCGGGGACCAGCGCCCGGATCGAGAACTACCTCGGCTTCCCGACCGGCCTGTCCGGATCGGAGTTGACCCAGCGGGCGACGCTGCAGGCGCGAAAGTTCGGCGCGGTCATCTCAAGCGCCCACGGGGGTGCACCATCGCCCCGTCCAAGGAAGACGGGTCACGTCACCTGGCGCTCGGCGACGGCCAGGAGGTAGGCGCACGTTGCGTCGTCCTCGCCGTCGGCGCCGACTACCGCCGCCTGCTGGCCGACGGGGCCGAGCGCTTTGAGGGCCTGGGCCTCTACTACGCGGCGACCCACCTCGAGGCGCTCCAGGTCTCGGGCGAGGACACGGTCGTCATAGGCGGCGGCAACTCGGCCGGACAGGCGGTGGTCAACCTCGCCTCCTACGCCCGCCGCGTCCACCTGGTGGCCCGACGCCCGTTGACCGCGACGATGTCCCGATACCTCGTGGATCGCGTCGAGGCCGCCGAGAACGTGGAGGTCTTGGGGGGCTGCGAGATCGAGGCTCTCCACGGCGACGAAGAGCTCGAGGCCGTCACGGTCGTCGGCCGCGATCGCGACCGCGACCGGCGTCGGCTGCCCGCCGCGGCCGTGTTCGCGATGATCGGCGCCTCCCGCGGACGGGGGACGTCTCCGGATTGGTAGGACTCGACGAGAAGGGGTTCATCGCCACCGGCGAAAACGCGTGGCGCCACCCGAGCTTCACCGAGCATCGAGGAGGCAGCGGCGGCCAACCGTTGCTCCTGGAGACGACGCGACCGGACGTCTTCGCCATCGGGGACGTGCGAAGCGGTTCGACGAAACGGGTGGCGTCGGCCGTGGGGGACGGCGCGCTCGTCGTCCGCTCGCTGCACGAGGCGCTCGCCGGCCTATCGGGGACGTGATGGTGGAAGGCGAAAAGCTCGAGGCGATCGCGCGGAGGGTCAATTGGTGCCCGATCTGCGTTATCCCCGACGTTCTTTGCTGTGTGCAACCGTCACCATGAGGAAGGAGCGAAGTGATGGATCAACCAACCGCAAATGAGGCGCTGAAGCGGCTCGAGCCGCTTCTCGGCGAATGGACCCTCGAGGCCGGGCCGCCGGATGGGCCGCCGTGGCCGGGCGAGGCGCGGGCCACGATCGAGTGGCACGACTCGGGGGCGCACCTGGTGCAGCGCTCGACGGCGGAGAATCCCGAGGCGCCCGACACCGTCTCGATCATGGGCTGCGACGCCGCGAACGGCACATACTTCCAGCTCTACTCCGACGAGCGCGGCGTCTGCCGCGTCTACGAGATGAGCATCGGGGACGGGGAGTGGAGGCTCTGGCGCGAGGGCGAGCCGTTCTCGCAGCGCTTCACCGCGACGATCAGCGACGACGGCGAGACGATCTCCGGCCGCTGGGAGAAGGCGCCGGACGGGCGCGCGTGGGAGACCGACTTCGACCTCACGTACCGCAGGGCCAGGTAGGCGGATATCTCGCCCGCCTATCCTCGTTTGCCTATCGCCTTACGCGCCTTCGCAGCGAGCGGGGTGGGATGTCATGAATCGGTCTTGGCGGCCAGACCAGGTCCCGCCATGGGGCTCGCACACAACGGCGAGGTTCCAGCATCATCGCCGCGATCTACTCGACGACGTGATGCCGGTTCGTCAAACCGAGGAGAAATGGAGGTCAAAATGAACAACCCGATACGGCTCTACATGTCGATGTCCCTGGACGGCTTTATCGCCGGACCGGACGATCGACCGGGCCAGGAGATGGGACGCGACGGCGGACGGCTCTTCGACTGGCTCGACGACCGGGGGTCCGACGGCCCGAGCGGGCGGGTCTACCGCGAGTTGATGGCTACCGGAGCGGTGATCTCCGGCCGCAGGACCTTCGAGCTCGCCGGACGTTGGCAGGGCGACCACCACGGCAGCGTGCCCATCTTCGTCCTCACGCACCACATCGATGACGGGGACGTGCCGCCCGGCCACGCGCGGTTCGTCACCGACGTGGAGGCCTGCGCCCGCGAGGCCCGCGCGGCTGCCGGGGAGAAGGCGGTCATGGTCCACGGGGCGGGCACGGCCCAAGCGCTCCTGCGGGCCGGGCTCATGGACGAGATGGAGGTCCACCTGGTTCACGTCCTCCTCGGGGAAGGCCGACGCTTGTTCGATCACCTTGGCGGCGGCCACATCGAGCTCGACCTCGTCCGCCGGCTGGAGGATCGGGGCGTCACGCACCTCCGCTACCGCGTGCGCCACCCGAAGGAGACCGCATGAAGACGCTCTTCGTCGCCTATCGCGTCACGGACCTTGACCGCTCGCTCGATTTCTACACGGCCCTGGGCTACACCGAGTTGGGGAGGGTTACGCTCGACGACGGGGCGCGCCTCGCGTTACTGAAGTTTCCCGAAGAACCGGTCGTCACGCTCGAGCTCGTCCACCGACCCGGAGGCGTCGAGACGGGCGGTGTCGACCACGTCGCGATCCAGGTAGACGCGCTGGACGCCACCCTAAAGAGGCTGACCGAAGCCGGCCTGGAGCCGGATCCCGTCCAGTACCCGGGCGGTCCCGAAGGCCCGAAGACGTCGTGGCTCACCGACCCTGACGGCTACAGGATCGAGCTTGTGGAGTGGCCGCCCGGGCAGCCCGACGGCCTCACCGAAGCGGCCTTCTCTTGAGGCGATCGCGGCGAGTTGGGTGACTTCCGAAGGCCCACATCCGGCAGCTTCCCGCGACACCGCACGGCCGCGGATGCTAACGCGTCCGCTCGTGCTGGTGTTCGCCTCGTCTTTCGGCTTCTCGACGAGCTTCTACCTGCTGCTTTCGGTGGTGCCGATCTACGCCGCTTCGGTTGGCGCGGGCGAGGCCGGGGCCGGGCTCGCCACCGGCGCGCTCATGCTCTCGACGGTGGCCGCGGAACTCTTCACGCCCCTTCTCCTTTCCCGCTTCGGCTACCGGGCGGTGTTCGCCGCGGGTCTCGTGCTGCTCGGGGCGCCCGCGTTCGCGCTCGGGTTCGCCCCGACCTTGGTGAGTATCCTCGCCGTCTGCCTGACGCGGGGGTTCGGCCTCGGGATCGTCCTGGTCATTGGCGGTGCCCTGGTGGCGGAACTGGTGCCGTCCGAGCGCCGCGGCGAGGGACTCGGCCTCTACGGGGTCGCTGTGGGTGTGCCTTTCGTGGTGGCGCTGCCCCTGGGAGTGTGGCTCGCCGAGACTTTCGGGTACCCGCCAGTCTTTGTCGCCGGGGGCCTGGCCGCCCTGGCCGGTTTGGCGGCGATCCCGGGCCTGCCGGGACGGGCTTGGCGGCCCGGGCGGACGGTGGGCGTGCTGGACGCCTCGCGGAACCCCTCCCTGCTCGGGCCGCTCGCCGTCTTCTTCGTCGTCGCGATGTCCGCCGGCATCGTCGTCACGTTCGTGCCCCTGGCCGTGCCCGGTGACTCCGGCAACCTCGCCGCCGCCGCGCTCCTGATCCAGGCCGCCGCTGCCACCCTCTTCCGTTGGTGGGCCGGGCGCCTCGGCGACCGGTACGGCCCCGCCTCCCTGCTCGTGCCCGCGGTCGTGGCCTCGGCGGTCGGTGTCCTTGCCCCGGCGTTCGCCGCGAACCCGGCCGCGGTGCTGGCCGGGATGGCCCTCTTCGGTGCGGGGTGGGGCGTCACCCAGAACGCCACGCTCGCGGTGATATTGGAACGCGTCGCGCCCTCGGGGTACGGCGCGGCGAGCGCCCTGTGGTACGTCGCCTACGACGCCGGTCTCGGGCTGGGTGCCTTCGGGTTCGGCGTGGTGGCCGCCGGGACAGGCTACCCGATGGCCTTCGCGCTCACCTCCGCTTTGGTGCTCGCGGCGCTCGCGCCCGCCTCGCGCGGTAGTGGGGGCGCACGCGTGCGATGATGTACCTTTTGACCCTGGGAACCACGCCCTCGATGGGTCTTCGCCCGTCTCGGGCGACACGAACCACTTTGACCGCCGGGAGTAGCCGTTCGTGGTCGACTTACTCGCCCGCGCGTACTCCTAAGATGATAGGGAGGATTGTGTACATGTACCCTTTCGACTGGCGCCGTCGCAGACGAGGCCGGAGAGCCCGGACCCCTCCGACGCCGTACCGGTACGCATCTCCACCATTGGTTGCGTCAACGGCGCCAGGGTAACCCCAAGATGATGGACGACTTCACCACCTCTGAGATCTGGACTGGCGAGACTACCGTCTTCGTACGCCACGGCGGCTCGGGTCCACCTATCCTCCTCCTGCACGGCTTCCCCGAGACGCACCTGATGTGGCGCCACGTTGCGCCGCTGCTCGCCCGTCGCTTTACGGTTGTCCGCCCCGATCTCCGTGGCTATGGGAGGAGCGGCTGCCCGCCCTCAGCCCCCGACCACGCGCCGTATTCGAAGCGGTCCATGGCCGAAGACCTGGTGAGCGTGATGGACCGGCTTGGCTTTGCGCGCTTCTCCGTTGCCGGCCACGACCGCGGAGGCCGCGTCGCGTACCGCATGGCCCTCGACCACCCCGAGCGTATCGAAAGGCTCGCCGTCTTGGACGTCTTACCGACGGAGACGGTGTGGGAGCGGGCCGACCGGAGGTTCGCCTTGGCCTACTGGCCGTGGTCGCTGCTCGCCCAGCCCGAGCCGCTCCCCGAGCGCGTCCTGACCACGCTCCCTGAGACCGTCGTCGACGACGCGCTCGGTGGGTGGGGTTCTCCCGCGACCGCTTTTCCCGCAGAGATCCGCGACGCCTACGTGGAGGCCCTCCGGAATCCCTTCCACGCCCACGCCATCTGCGAGGAGTACCGGGCCGCCGCGACCGTAGACCGCGAGCACGACCGGGAGGACCGCGCGAACGGGCGCCGGATAGCTTGTCCCCTCCTGGCCCTGTGGAGCGCGAAAGGACCGCTGGGCACCTGGTACGAAGCGGAGGGCGGGCCGCTTGCGCTTTGGCGGGGGTGGGGTGAGGACGTTCGGGGCTACCCTTTGGACGCCGGTCACTTCTTCTCGGAGGAGGCGCCGGAGCGGACCGCCGGAGCCCTGAGTTGCTTCTTCGGCGGCGTCGGGGTCTCCCCGTCCCGGCCGTCCGACCCCGACGCCCTCGGGTTGTGAGCAGCCGCGCCGGGTCGCGCTGCCCGCGATGCCGAATACGTCCACCTTGAGCGCACCCTACACTCCGCGCACCGACGGCGGATAGGACATGGCTCTTGGCAGATAGAGCAACACGGAAAACGAACGGAAGGAGCATACGTGCGCCGGCTCGTCTATCATGTCTCCGCCACCCGGGACGGCTTCATCGCCGGTCCCGGCGGCGAGTTCGACTTCTTCGTCGTAAACGACGATCTCGCTGAGACCCTCAACGCCCGCTTCCCCGAGACCGTCGAACGCATCGCGAGAGGGCGCCGCGGACCTGCGTCACGCTACAACGGAACCGGGATTATCCCTCGACGCAAGTCCCGATGCGGAGCGGGTTTCGAGGCATGCCCTCATGACATCTGTCATATCTAATTCACGACGAACCTCACTACCGGACATTCGACTCCATTTATACGCTACTGGAAGCAGATACCGAGGATCAAGCCGGGGGCGGAGCCATGTCGGATAAGTCTATGGTCACTGACGTAGCGCCGCCGCGTGGGATCCGCGGGGCGAGGAACGCGAAGGCGGCATGATGAGGAGCTTGGTCCCAGCGATACTCGAGCGTGGCGGTTGGGAGCACGGACGCGCAAGGGCGTGCTGGTCGTACATATCGTTTCGGCGGGAGCCTGGATCGGGATCGACGTCGTCATGGCCGTTCTCGTCTTCATCGCCCTTGGCACCGATGACGACGGCATCAAGGCGCTCTGCTACCGGGCGCTTGAGCTATTCGTGGTGTGGCCGCTCCTTACGACCGGCCTCGTGTGCCTCTCAAGCGGCGTCGTTCTGGGCCTCGGCACCAAGTGGGGCCTCGTGCGTTACTGGTGGGTGGCTATCAAGCTGGCGATGAACATTCTGCTCACCGCGCTAGTCCTGGTGGCGTTGCGCCCGCAGGTCATGGAGATGGCCGAACAGGGCCGGCGGTTCATCTCCGGCCAAGCTGCCTCGCTGGCGGTGGGCGACCTGATCTATCCACCGATCGTCTCTCCGACCGCCCTGCTCATCGCGTTCGTGTTGGCGGTGTTCAAGCCGTGGGGCCGAATTCGTAAGCTTCGCCGGGACCACGGGGCGTGACCCTATCTGTGGTGTTCCTGGTGATCTGCGCACCAATGGCCAGGTTCGCCTGTCCTCCATTGACATTTGTCATGCCGAACCCACGACGCGCATCACTACCGGCCGTTCCGGCGGGTCCATACACTCGTCCCAAAGACGCAACGAGGGAGGATCCGAAATGACGGTATCGAGCAAGCGAAGGAACCTTTGGGCGCTTGGCGGCGTCCTGTTCGCCGCGTTCTTCATCGGGGGCGACTTTCTCGGGGGCGCGCTCGCGAACGGCGCGCTTCCCCTGCCGGGTGCCCCAGTCGGGGAGGTCGTACGCTACTTCTCCGAGAGCCGGACGGCGGCCCTGGCGGTGTCGGTGGCCCAGGTCCTCTCGGCCCTGTCCCTGCTCGTCTTCGTCGCGCCCGTCGCCACGCTGGTGCGGAGGGTGGCGGGCGAGAGGGGTTCGCTGCCCGACCTTACGTTGGGCGGTGGCATCCTCTCGGCGGGCTTCTTGCTGGTGTCCGCCCTCCTCGCCCTGGCGCTGGCCCTTGCGGCCTCGGGGTTGAGTCTGGGCCTCGTGGACGCCCTGCGAGGGGCGAACTTCCTGACCGGAGGAACGCTGCACGTCGCCTCGCTCGGGCTGTTCGAGGGGGCGACCTCGGTGGCCGCCCGCAGGACCAGGGCGCTGCCGGGCTGGATCTGCTGGCTCGGTATGGTGCAGGCGACGCTCGCGGTGTTGTCGTTGGCCTCGCTAATCTTCTTCCCGGCCGCACTCCTCATCCTGCTCGGAAGGATGCTCGGCTTCGTCTGGTGCATCGCCGTGGGTATCGTGCTGGTGCTCGGCAGGCGGCATGAAACGGGCGCGAGACCATCGTACGAGGGTGGATAGGGGGATGATCCGGGGAAGCCATGATTCGACCAACAACGTCTCTCGAGTCGGAGACCGCGTAGTCCTGGCGCAAACCTGTTTGTGGTTGGCGCGAAGCTCACCGGAAGGTCTCCGTGCGGCGAACTGATCGCGCCATCGTCGAGTCGTGGAGGGAGCGCCTGGAGCGCGTTCGCCCGCACGCGATAGATGCGGGACTCGCGGTCGTGGTGGCGGCTGCGGTCGTGATCGCAATGAGCGTGAGCGGTTATTCGGGACCGGACACCCGGCCTCCCGACGCCCTCGCCTACGCGCTGGGGGCGACGATCGGCGCTCTCGTGCTGGCCCGCAGGCGCTGGCCCGTGGGCGTGCTGGTGGCGTCGGTCGCCGCGCTTCAGGTCTACCATTTCGCGGGCTACCCGGGCATATCGGCGGCTGTGCCGCTCGCCGCCGCACTGTACACGGCCGCGGCCGCAGGGCGTCTCCGGTGGGCGCTGGGGGTCGCCGCCGTCTACCTGGTCGGACTACTGCTTTACGCGGTCCTTTGGTCTCCGGGACCGCCCGGACCGATACTCGACGAGCTGGTGCGGGACGGTTCCCTCCTGGCCGCCGTGCTGCTTTTCGGTGACGCGGTGCGCAGCCACCGCGCCCTGATGACCGAAGCCGCGGAGAGGTTGCGGCGGGCCGAGGAAGACCGGAAGCGGGAGGCGCAAGAGCGGAGCGCGGCGCGGGTGATCCAGGAGCAGTTGCTCCCCAAAGAGTTGCCGTCTCTTCCCGGCTGGCGCGTTGCGGCCTACTACGGGCCGGCTCGCGAGGTCGGCGGCGATTTCTACGATTTCCTCGAACTGCCCGACGGAAAGGTCGCCATCTTCACCGGCGACGTCGCGGACAAGGGCATCCCCGCCGCGCTCGTCATGGCTACGACTCACAGCATCCTGCGCGGCGACCTGCCGGGGCTCGTGTCCCCCGGCGCGGTGCTCGGGCGGGCCAACGACCGCCTGTACCCCGACATCCCGCCTCACATGTTCGTGACGTGCCTGTGCGCGGTGCTGGACTCCGTTAGTGGGCGTATGGTATACGCGAACGCGGGTCACAACCTTCCCTACGTGGCGACGGCGGATGGGGTCGCGGAGCTTCGCGCTGTCGGGATGCCGCTCGGCGCCATGCCCGGAATGGCCTACGAGGAAAACGAGGCATATCTCGCCCCCGGAGACGCCGTGCTTTTCCACAGCGACGGCCTCGTCGAAGCGCACGATCCGAGTGGCGAGATGTTCGGCTTCCCACGGCTCCGGAAACTCGTCGGGAACAGCGGCGGAGGCGAGCAACTCATCGACGAGTGCCTTGCCGAGCTTAAAAGGTTCGTCGGGGGCGACTGGAAGCAGGAGGACGACATCACCCTCGTGGCGCTCCAGAGGGATCGGAGTGAGTAGGTGAGCGAGACGGGAGGCGAGGGTGCGCGCCGGACCCTGGCCGACTTCGCCCTGCCCAGCGAATCCGGAAACGAGCGGGAGGCGATGGAGCGAGTCGCCGAGGCGGTGCGAGGGTTGGGCCTGGCGCCGGCGCGCCTGGAGAGACTCAAGACCGCCGTGGCCGAGGCGACGATGAACGCCATGGAGCACGGCAACGAATACCGACCGGGGGCACTCGTCGCCGTGCGGGTGCTCGCTTCGGCGGAGGACCTCTCGGTTCTCGTCACCGACCGGTGCAGTGGCCCGGTCCCCACCCCGGTCGCCGAAGCGCCCGACCTCAGGGCCAAGCTGGAAGAAGGAGAACCGCCGCGGGGATGGGGGCTGTTCCTGATCCGAAACATGGTGGACGAGCTGAACGTGACTACCGGCGAGGATCGCCACACCGTCGAGCTGGTCCTGCGCCTGAAAGGAGACGACGATGCCGGCGAAACGGCTTGAGACGAGCGTGCGCTACCGGCCCGGCGGCGCAGTCGTGATCGATCTTGGCGGCGAGATCGACGGCTTCGCGCGGGAAGCCCTGAACGCCGCCTACGATGAGGCCGAGAAGGGAGACCCGAGGGTAATCCTGCTCGACTTCGGGGGCGTCGACTACATCAACTCCTCCGGCATAGCCCTGATCGTGGGCGTCCTGGCGAGGGCGCGCCACTCGAAGCGGCGCCTGCTGGCCTGCGGCCTCTCGGAGCACTACGAGGAGATCTTCAGGATCACCCGTCTCTCGGACTTCGTGAGCGTCTTCGAGGACGAGGAGAGCGCCCTTACCGGTGCAGCAAAGAGCTGAAGGGCCAAGAAGGAGGATTAGACATGCCGCAAACGCAGGTAGCAATGGACGTTCGGAGAGTGGACGATGGGATCAGTATCGTGGACGTTCGGGGTGAGCTCACGGCTTTCGCCGAGGGCGTCTTGATGGACGCCTACGATCAGGCCGGCGCCGGAGGGAGACGCGTGATCGTTCTGAACCTCGAGGGCCTTCAGTACATGAACAGTTCCGGCATCGGGCTTCTGGTTACGCTGCTGATCCGGGTCAACCGCGAGGGGCGGAAGCTCCTTACCTGCGGCCTCTCCGAGCACTACCGCAACATCTTCCGTATCACGCGCCTGGACGACGCCATCGCCACCTTCGACTCGGAGGACGAGGCCGTCCGGGCGGCGAACGTGGCGTGAAGCCCGATAGATAGGCCCGAAGGGAGGAACGATGGCCGGCGAGACGCCGCGAGATCCGGAACGAGAAGGACGCAAGCCCGGCAGCGAGCCCCGCGACGCCGCCTACTGGGCGCGGCGCGTCGAGAGGTTGGAGGTCCCGGGCGTGCCGGAGGGAGCAATCAACCTGAACGTGAGCTCGCGGCGCGAGGTCGGCGCCCTACAGGGCTTCGGCCAGCTCTGGCAGAAGACCTACCGGGTGGAGTTGGCCGGCGCCGACGCCACCCCGGCGGAGGTGGTCAGGGTCTGGAAGGAGAGGTTCCCCAAGTTCCAGCCGCCGCAGAGCCGGTTCTACCCGTCGCTGGCGGGGGTGGCCCCCGGCGAGGTTCTGCTCATCAACGCCTCCATGCGTGGTGTGCCCGTCTACACGGGGGTTCGCGTCATCTACGCCGACGAGGAGTCCTTCACCGTGATGACGCCCGAAGGACACCCGGAGAGCGGCTGGAACACCTTCTCCGCCTACAGGGATGACGACGGGCGCATCGTCGCCCAGGTCCGGTCGCTCGCGCGGGCCAACGACCCGACCTACGAGCTGGGTTTCCGCATCGCCGGCTCGACAGAGCAGGAGCGGATCTGGACCCACGTCCTCAAGTCTTTGGCCGCCCACTTCGGCGCGAACGAGCCGGTGACGCTGGAGAAGGTCCTGGTGGACCCGAAGGTCCAGTGGTCGCAAGCCAAAAACGTCCGGCACAACGCCGGCTTGCGCTCCATACTCTACGCGATGGCCGCCCCCTTCCGCCGATCACCGGAGCAATACTCAACCGAAGCCCGCAACGGAAAGATTGGAGGGGTGCGAGAGGTCGAACTGTCGGCGGGAACCGTCGAGTACGAGGACACGAGCGGGGACGGTCCTATCTTGGTCCTGCTGCACGGGCTGGCCCAGAACGGCTCCTTGTGGCGCAACGTGGTGGCCGACCTGCGCGAGGACCACCGATGCATAGTGCCAACCCTCCCGCTCGGCGGACACCGCCGCCCGATGCGCCCCGACGCCGACCTTTCGATGCGCGGGCTCTCCCGGCTGGTGGCGGAGTTCCTGGAGCGTCTCGACTTGCGAGACGTCACGCTGGTGGAGAACGATTGGGGCGGGGCGCACCTGCTCGTCACGGAGAGGGGCGGTGAGCGGGTAGCACGTCTCGTCCTCACCTCCTGCGAGGCGTTCGACAACTACCCTCCGGGCCTCCCGGGCCGGGCCGTGTGGCTCGCGGCGAAGGTGCCCGGGGGCCTCAACGCCATGGTCCAACCGCTTCGCCTGCGTCCCCTGCGACGACTGCCGTTCGCTTTCGGCTGGATGAGCAAGCGTCCCGTGCCTGACGAGGTCATGGACGACTGGTTGCGGCCGGCGCTAACGCGATCGGAGGTCCGCCGCGACCTGCGCAAGTACCTGCGCGCCGTGGACAAACGCGACACGCTTGAGGCGGCCGAGCAGCTGCGGTCCTTCGACCGTCCGGCGCTGGTGGTGTGGGCCAAAGAGGATCGGGTCATGCCGCCAGATCATGGTCGCAGGCTCGCCGGGCTGCTCCCGCAAGGGCGCCTGGTCGAGATACCGGACAGCTACACCCTCATCCCCGAGGACCAGCCCAAAGAGCTCGCCCGCCTCATCCGCGGGTTCGTCCGGGACGCGCAGTGATGCTCCCTTCCAGGGGACGAGGCGTGGGCGGCGCAGGCCGGGACGACACACCGTTGCTGGGGTTAGAATGGATCCGCGTCCACCGCTTCGTGAGCGTAGGATCATCGTGAGCATTCTCGACGCCATAAAGAAGAAACCGCGGGGCCTTCCCGTCATACCGTGGCTGGTCGTCCCTCTCCTGGGGCTGTTCATCCTCGTCTACCCGATCAGGGTCCTGTTCGCCTCGGACCTCTCGACGGCTCGCTCCGCTTTCGCCCTCGGCGGAGCCGCGCTCTTCGCGGGCGTATTTTTGTGGCTGATGTTGACGCGTAAGCCGCTGCAGCTCGTGACGGCAGAGCCCTCCGAGGTCCTCAAGGTTCGCGTCGCGATAGCGTTCCTCGCCGTGCTGGCGGGCGCTCTGGGCTTCGGCGTGGGCCCCGAGTGGCGGATGCTCTTCTTCTATCACATAAACGCCGCCGCCGGTATCATGCTACCGAAGAGGGATGCTTACGTGACTATCGCCGCAATCGCGATCCTCACGTTGGTGGCGGGGGCCTCCACGGGATTTTGGTGGCTCGCGGCCCCGGCGATCGCCATCGGCCTCTGGTCCACCACCTTCGTCGGCCAGGTCGCCGCTGTCGCCCAGCTCAAGGCCGCCAGGGAAGAGCTGGCACGCCTGGCCGTCTCGGAGGAGCGGCTGCGTTTCGCCAGGGACCTCCACGACCTCCTCGGCCACAGCCTCTCCCTCATAACCCTGAAGAGCGAGCTCGCGGAGCGCCTGCTGCCCGAGACCCCCGAGAACCGGAAAGCCATCGAAGAGGTACGCGGCCTGCAGGGCGTGGCGAGGGGAGCGCTCAAGGAGGTGCGAGAGGCGGTCTCCGGCTACCGGAGGCCATCCCTGGACGAAGAGCTCGCGGGGGCCTGCGCGATGCTGGAGGCGGCCGGCATCTCCTGTCGCGCGCGCAAGGAGGTCGAGTCCCTGCCGGGCAACACGGAGGGTATCCTTACCTGGGTGGTAAGGGAAGGGGCGACGAACGTGGTCCGCCACAGTCGCGCGAAGCGATGCGACATACGGCTGACGCGGACCGGAGGCCGGGTTCGGGCCGAGGTTAGGGACGACGGTTCTGGTCTCCGCGAGAGGCGCGCGGACGACGGGGTGGGCGGCAGCGGGCTCGCCGGCCTCGCCGAGCGCGTACGGGCGAGCGGTGGGCAGTTCGAAGCGGGACCGCTGCCCGGCGGAGGTTTCGGTCTGCGCGTGATGCTACCGCTGGGGGAGGACGATAGCGCGGGAACCGCCGGGTGGGCGCGCTCGGGGGTCGGCGCCTCGGAAGGGGCGGAATGAGCCAGACGGCAAACAACCAGAGAACCGGACTCTCTCGCGACACCCCAACGTTTGGGTGGCTGATACCTTATGCCTGGCTGCTCTTCGCGGCGCTGTGGCTGTTCTTCTCCGCCGGCTTCGTGTCCGGGGTGCTCGGGGCGGGCCTCTCCCAGACGCAGACGTTGGTTTTCCTGGTCTCGCTGGCGGTGTTCGCGGTGCCCTTCGTCTGGCTCATGTTGCGCTACCCGTGTCCCGATCCCGGGTTGACGCTCCGGGAACTGCGGGCGCGCCTCGGCCTCATCGCGGTCTTGACCATCTTCGCCCTGTACGTCGAGATCGTGTACGGGCACGGCATCCCGTGGCGTTTCATGTACGTCGTCGTCGCGTGCGCCGTGACGCTTCCGGTGCGGCACGCGGCGTGGGGCGTGCTGCTCTCCGCAACCCTCGCGGTCGTCTTCTACGGGGCACGGTCGGGATGGGGGACGGTCGCGGACAACTGGGTGAACCTCGTCCCCTTCTTGACGAACGGGGTCGGCATGATCGTGGTGAGCCGGCTCGTGGTGACGGTCCGCGAGCTGCACGAGGCGCGCCAGGAGATCGCACGCCTGGCCGTCTCGGAGGAGCGGCTGCGGTTCGCGCGCGACCTGCACGACCTGCTCGGCCACAGCCTCTCCTCGATCACGCTCAAGAGCGAACTCGCGGGCAGGCTCCTCGCCGACGCCGGGGAGGGGTCCGGGGCCGCGAAGGAGGTGCGCGACATCCAGGCCATAGCGCGTGGGGCGCTTCGCGAGGTCAGGGAGGCGGTGTCTGGTTATCGCAGCCCCTCGCTCGAGGAGGAACTGGCCGGCGCCCGCGAGATGCTGGAGGCGGCCGGGATCTCTTGCCGGGTCCACAACGGGGTCGGCGCCCTGCCCACCGATATCCGGGCCATCTTGACCTGGACGGTGCGCGAAGGGGTCACGAACGTGGTCCGCCACAGCCGCGCCAAGAGGTGCGAGATCCGGCTGACCCAGGACGGCGACCTGATCCGCGCGGAGGTGAGGGACAACGGACGCGGTCCGAGTGGTGCCGGTAGCGGGACGGGGGGCAACGGCCTCGCCGGCCTCGACGAGCGCGTGGAGGCAAGCGGCGGGCGCTTCGAAGCCGGGCCGTTGCCCGACGGGGGTTCCGCCTCCGCGCCGATCTGCCGCTCGGAAGAGGCGTTCGGGAGAAGGACGGCGGGCGCGTGCCGGCTCAGGCCAACGGACACGCCTGGGAGGAGGACGGCGAAGCATGAACGTCAGGGTGCTGCTTGCGGAGGACCAGGCGATGGTGCGCGGGGCTCTCTCGGCCCTCCTCTCGATGGAGGAAGACATAGAGATAGTCGCCGAGGCCGCCCGCGGGGACGAGGTGCTCCCGGCGGCGCTCGACGCCTTCCCCGACGTGGCCCTGCTGGACATCGAGATGCCGGGAGGCGACGGCCTCTCGGCGGCGGTGGAACTCAAAGAGCGGCTTCCGGCTTGCCGCGTCATCATCCTGACGACCTTCGGGCGGGCCGGCTACCTGAAAAGGGCGATGGAGGCGGGCGCCGTGGGCTTCCTGCTCAAAGACGCCCCCGCCACGGAGCTCGCCACCGCCATCCGCCGCGTCGTGAAAGACGAGCGGGTGGTTGATCCCGGCCTGGCCGCCTCCGCCCTGAGCGAGGGCGGCAACCCCCTGACGGAGAGGGAGCGCGACGTACTCGCGGCCTCGGCCGACGGAGCGACGATAGGCGACATCGCGGACGGGCTCTACCTCTCGGAGGGGACCGTGCGCAACTACCTTTCGACCGCCATAAAGAAGCTGGGCGTTAGGAACCGGGTGGAGGCCGCCCGCTTCGCCGAGCGGAAGGGCTGGTTGTAGCGGATTGCGGTACACCGGATACCTCGGTTACCGAGGGCATTCGCCCCGACCGTGCCGTCCGACCCCGCCGATGGCCGCATGACTTCCGTCACGTGGAATCCATGACGAACCTCACTACACCGAAACGCGGCGCGCCAGTAGCCTATTCGGGTGTGGTCGATGGCGTGTAACAGACCGAGAACGACAACGGGAGGAATAACCGTGCAACCGAACGAGATCGCCGAGGTCCTGAACCGACCGATCGGCCGGGAACTGTTGGCCCGCGACCTGACCCGCTTGGCCTACGTCGCCAAGGACGGCACGCCCCGCAATGTCCCGATCGGGTTCACCTGGAACGGCTCGCAAATCGTCATGTGCACGTCGAAGAACGCGCCGAAGCTCCCGGCCCTGCGCGAAAACCCGGCGGTAGCCCTGACGATCGACACCGAGGTGCACCCGCCCAAGATCTTGCTCATCCGCGGCCGGGCCGAGCTGGACTTCGTCGATGGCATCCCGGACGAGTATCTCGGGGCGACCAGCACCTACGAGATGACCCCCGAGCAACGGGTCGAGTGGGAGGCGGAGGTGCGTTCGCTCTACCACGACGGCATGGTCCGCATCGTCGTGACCCCGACGTGGGCGAAGCTGATCGACTTCGAGACGACCCTCCCGAGCGCGGTCGAGGAACTGGTCCGGCAGCGGGAGGAGCGTCAGCACGGCTGACCGGCGAGCGCGAGCGCCTGCCGGCCGTCGAGGTCGAGAAGGGGTACGTCTTCGAGGGACCGAGACCTCGAATGCAAAGAAGCAAACGTATGGGGAAGATGAGAGGAGGACGAGCCGATGTCCGATCAGCGTATCGCCGGAGACGATCTAACGGTCTGGACCTATGACTGGGTGCCGGAGGGCCCGCGCGGCCGCGTCCGCGACATCCGGCTGCGCTGGGCGCTAGAGGAAGCGGGGCTCGACTACGCGGTGCGCACCGTTCCCTTCGAAGATCGAGGTCCCGAGCATCTCGCGCGTCAGCCGTTCGGACAGGTTCCGTTTCTCGAGGACGGCGACATAGTCATGTTCGAGAGCGGTGCGGGCCTGCTGCATCTCGGACGGAAGAGCGAGACGCTGATGCCGCGCGACCCCAGGGGCGAGGCGGAGGTGACGCAGTGGCTCGTCTCGGCGCTCAACTCGGTGGAGATGGTCACCGTGCCGTGGTGGTTCGTCAAGGTGTTGGGCGCACCGGAGAATCCACTCCACGACTGGATGATGCGGCGTTTCGATATGCTCGAACGGGTGCTCGAAGGCCGCGAATGGCTTGCCGCTTCGCGCTTCACCATCGCCGACATCCTGATGGCGGACGTGCTCCGCATCCCGAACGATCTCGGCAAGCTGGAAAACCATCCGGCCCTGCGTGGCTATCTGAGGCGCGCCCTCGCCCGCCCCGCTTTCGAGAGAGCGCGTGCCGACCAGCTGGCGCACTTCGAGGCAGCGGACGCAACGCGATCCGAAGACCGTCGAACAGCAGAGGAGAAGGATTGATGCCAGACTACCTCGGCGATTTCGACAGAACCAATGTGCGAGACGCATGACGGGACCGGGGAAGGCCACGGGGAGACCCAGGTTACGGCGCCTTTCTTTGCCCGCGGTGAAGGGCGGCGTTTGGCAGGGTCTGCCGGCTCGGGTGACATTTGTCATGCCGACCTCACGACGAATCTCACTACCGGGCGTCGGGGACCGACCGTACACTCGTCCGTGTGGAAAGCATCCGGCATAGTGAGGTGTGGACCCTGCGCTTCGGACTCGAGGGGGAGACTCCACCAAACCCCGCCATGAACCCTGCGACGCATGGCGGGACTAACGGTGGCGGGGGCCGGCGACGAAGCGCTTTGGCCGACCCGCGCGTGGTCTTTGGGGGTGCGAAACCGCGGTCTTCGCGGATAATGGGGCCATGGCGAGGCTCGCGATCATACACCCCGGGTACCCCGCTGGCGGGCGGTTGGGGGTCCACGGCGATGAGATCGCGGGCGTCCGCTCCCGCGGGGGCTTGGCGGGTCCGCACCGCAGAAGGAAGGAGAGCCCGATGTCGAGCATCAGGGTGGACCTCACCACCGACCATCTTCGGTCGCTCCGGCCCGACGGTCTGAAGCCGTGCTGATCTACTCGATGAGCGTTTCGGTGGACGGCTTCATCGCCGACCGTGAGGGCGCGTTCGGGTGGACGGCGCCCAGCGACGAGCTGTTCCGTTTCCACCTCGCAGAGGTACGCGAGCTCGGCGGGATTCTACTCGGCCGCAGGCTCTACGAGACGATGCTGGTGTGGGAGACGGATCCGTCGCTGCGCGACAACGAGCTCGGGGCCGCGTTCGCCGACGTCTGGTGCGCGATCCCGAAGGTCGTCTTCAGCCGCACGCTCGACGGCGTCCGGGGCAACGCCCGGCTCTCCAAGGCGTCACTGGCCGAGGAGGTCGCCGCGGCGCTCGACGCGACCGACAAGGACGTCGAGATCGGCGGCGCCGGCCTGGCCGCGCAGGCGGTCGAGCTCGGTCTTGTCGATGAGCTGCGCATGTTCCGCTATCCGGTCGTCGTCGGTGGCGGCACGCCGTTCTTGCCGCCGGTCACCGAGGACGTCCCGCTCGACCTGGTCGAGACCAGGACGTTCGGCTCGCGCGTCATCTACGAGCGCTACCGCCGCGTCCGCGATGACCCGGACTGATACCTCCAACGGCGCGCTCGACCGATCGGCCGGCTTGTGCCACAGGCCGGCCTCCGCGGCCAGCCCGGGTCCCGCCATGCGTCCCGCACATTACGGCGAGGTTTCACTCTACCCACCTAAATCTACCTTTTGGTGGATGTCTTTTTGCCCGGTCGACGACACCATCGAAGGCAGCTCAATGAAAGAAGACGAGATGCAGAACCTAACGAAGGAAATCTCCATGAGGAAGGTGATCGCAGCCGAATTCCTGTCGCTGGACGGGGTGATGGAGTAGCCGGATCAGTGGCACTTCCCTTACTGCAATGACGAGATGGGGCGGGTGATCCTCACGGCTGCCCCAACGGTGCGTCGCAGACTTCCACGACTGGGTCTACGCAAGACGGGACGATTTCGGAAGACCAAGAGCCTCGAAGATCCACGTCTCACCCGGGAGCTGCCGCACGAGCCTGGACCCGAACAGGAAGGAGAACGCCATGATGAATACACCACCGACCGTTTCGCCGCAGGAGTGGCACGTCGCCTGGGAGCAGATGCTGGTGAAGGAGAAGGAGCTGACCCGCGCCCGCGACGCGCTGGCCGCCGAGCGCCGTCGGATGCCGTGGATGGCCGTGGAGAAGGACTACCGCTTCGAGGGTCCGAACGGCCCGGCGAGCCTGCTCGACCTGTTCGAAGGGCGTCGCCAGCTCGTCGTCTACCGCTTCTTCTACGGGCCGGAGGTCACCACCTACGCGGAGGGCGGCTCCTACCCGGAGCGGGGCTGCGTGGGCTGCTCGTTCGGCGCCGACCAGGTGACGCCGCACCCCGCACACCTGAACGCACGGGACACGACGCTCGCGTTCGCCTCGCGCGCCCCCCAGGCCGACATCCAGCGCCTCAAGGAGCGCCACGGATGGGGCCACATCCCCTGGTACACGATCCCCGAAGACTCCGACTTCGACTCGGACTTCGGCGTCCGCGACTGGCACGGGCACAACGCCTTCATCCGAGAGGGTGACAGGATCTTCCGCACATACTTCATCAATGGCCGCGGCGACGAGGCGATGGGCACGACCTGGAGCTACCTCGACATGACGGCGCTCGGCCGCCAGGAGGAATGGGAGGACTCGCCGGAGGGATACCCGCAGACGCCGCCCTATGAGTGGTGGAACTACCATGACGCCTACGATGCCGAGCCGTCGCAGGAGCACCTGGAGCAGACCGCCCGCGCGCTCGACGCCCGAAAGGATGGTGGCGCACCGTGAACGCGCGAGTGAAGCGAGCCCTCTACTACGGCGCGACCAGCCTCGACGGCTACCTCGCCGACCCGGACGACGGTCTCGAGTGGCTCCTGCAGTTCGAGGGCACGTACGACGCGCCGGACGCGGAACCCGGACCGATGGGGGAGGGCGGTGGCTACGAGCAGTTCTACGACGGCGTCGGCGCACTCATAAGCGGCTCGACGACCTACGAGTTTGTCGTCGAGCACTTCCGTGATGAAGCCTGGCCGTACGCGGGCAAGCCCTACTGGGTCTTGAGCTCGCGAGATCTACCCGTGCCCGGGGGTGAGGGCGTCGATGTCCGGGTTGTCGATGCGAGCGTCGAGGAGATCTACGGCGACGTTGTTGCCTCCGCGGGTGATCGCGCGGTATGGCTCGTCGGCGGCGGAAACGTGGCGTCGCAGTTCGCCGACGCGGGCCTGATCGAGGAGCTGATCCTGACCGTCGTTCCGGTCGTGCTCGGCGACGGCAAGCCGCTGTTCGACCGACCGCCCAACGCTTCGTTCGCGCTGCTTGGCACCCGCGCCTTCTCCAACGGGATGGCCGAGTTGCACTACAGGCTCGTCGGCTGACGAGCATGGGCCAAGACGGCCACCTGGCGAAGGCCACCAACGAACAGGGAAGGAGCGACACGCGCGTGGTGTGGGCGACGAATTCGAACGGAGTGTGCCTATGACCGAGCACGCGGTAGTGATCACTACGGGGTCTTTGACGCCCTGGAGCTTCCCTCGCATCTGACGATCGTGTAACGACGTCGTTATCCGACTCGAGGCCACGTCGGCCCGACAAGAGGAGGCTATTTCGATGTTCGACGCTTTGCGAATCTTGACTTTGCTACTCGTGGTTTTCGCGATGACTCCGGCGCTCGCCCACGCCCTCGAGTTCCCCGGAAAGCTGCGGCTCTCCAGAGACGCTTACATCGCGATGCAGCCCATCTATTATCCGGGCTTCACCATCGCAGGTGTTTGTGAGCCTCTTGCCATCATCTCCACGGCCATCCTCTTGTTCGCGACTCCATCGGGAACCGCGGACTTCTGGCTGACGCTCGTGGCGCTGCTCGGCCTCGTCGGCATGCACGCGGCATACTGGATCTTGACACACCCGGTCAACAAGTTCTGGCTCGAGGACGAGAGACTGGGCGGCTTCAGCGCGGGGTTCTTCTCGTTCGCGTCAGCGGGCGCGCATCAGGACGAAAATCGCCCGATGAATTGGACTGACCTGCGCGACCGTTGGGAGTACTCGCACGTCGTACGAGCGGGATTGTCGGCGGTGAGCCTCGTCGCCCTCGCCGCGTTCGCCTGACGGGCCCGACCGCGAGACGCTCGACGACCTCGGCACCGCCGGGCGCTGAGCGGACCCGTGCGCCCATGCTGAGGAGCGGCGTTGCCGATCCGGGCCGCCGGTGGCCTCCTGGACGGCACCGTGGCCGATGAGATGGAACGACGCCCCCCGGACCGGTCTTGGGATATCTGCCCCAGGACTTCGGGGTCTACCCGAAGCTGACCGCCCCCGAGTTCCTCTCCTACCTGGCGGCGGTGAAGGGGCTCTCCGTCCGCGCGGCGCGGGCGCGGATCGACGAGCTGCTGGAGCTGGTCAATTTAAGCGAGGCGCGGAAGCGGCCTCTAGGCAGGTACTCGGGCGGGATGCGCCAGAGGGTCGGCATCGCCCGGGCGCTCCTCAACGACCCGCGGCTCCTGATCGTCGACGAGCCCACGGCAGGTCTTGACCCAGAGGAGAGGGTGCGGTTCCGCAACATGCTGGTTCGTTTGTGAGACGGCCGTGAAGACTCGTCGCGTGGGCCCGCCCGCTCCCGGAAGGCGCGGGCCAGGTGGCCGGCGCTAACCGATCCTGCGCGCCTTCCAGGGCTCAAGGCATCCAAGGCTTTTCGACCTGGACGACCTCGACGAAGGCGGGTGGCTGAAAGTGCTCAGGCTGGAGGAGTACGCTCCCAGGAAGGAATCGCCTGCTATCTCCCCCCAACAGGCACTACTCTTATTTCATAGAGCTCAGGGCTAACATTTGACACATAGGGCGGGGAATATCACAGGACGGGGTGTGTCATCCGAGGTTGGATGGATAAGCCGCGTTCTGCGGCAACTATCGCGCACGGAGCTCGCGCCGAAACTCGCGAGAGGTCGCCGTCTCGAAGGCGGCCAGCCCGCACAGCAGCACCGTGAGGACGGCGAAAGTGATGAGGGAGGGGACCGAAACCGCCACGAGGATGAGCACGCAGCACAGGATCGTCACCACCAGCCTGGGGACGCCCACGCTGCCCTCGGCGCGCAGCCTGAAGGCGTTGTGCCCGAGGAGGTAGAGCGCGACGCCGCCGCACAGCGCCACGGCCGGGATAGTACCCAGCGGGTCCCCGACGTGGGCCAGGGTCTGCTCGATGCCGAGGGCGGCGAAGACTATCCCGGCCACCATCGGCAGGTGCAGGTAGCTGTAGGAGTCTCGCGCCAGCCTCACCCGCCCCTCTCCCCGGGCCGCGGAGAGTCTCCGCTCGGCAGACAGCCTTGCGAGGTCGAAGTAGGCCCACCACAGGGCCGCTGCGAGCACGATGCCGAGCCCGGAGGCGAGGAGCACCCCGGCCCCGAGCCCTACCCCCGAAGCCCCGACGCCTACCGCCACGATGGATTCGCCCAGGGCTATGATGATTATGAGGCCGTGGCGCTCGGCGAAGTGCCCGGCATGGACCCTGAAGCCCGAGACGCTGCGAACGAAAGCCACGCCGTAGCCTACAGCGAGCGCCGCGGCCCAGAGCGCTCCCTGGGCGAGGCCGTCGAGGAAGCCGGCCACGACGAGCAGCGTCGGGCCCACCAAGAGGCCGGGCGCGAGCCGTAGGACGGCCCGATGTTGTTCAGGATCGCCGCCGGTGGCGAGCGCGTACAGGAGCTGGTGCAAGAGCTGCACCACGAAGTAGGTTGAGCCGAAGAGCACCCCGTAATCGTCGAAGGCTCCGGGGACGGCGAGCGAGGCCATAAACATGGCCGCCATCGCGGCAAAGATCACCAACCGCGCGGGGATCGCCTCCTCGGCTGGTACGGCGTTGGTCAGCCACGAGTAACTCGCCCACGACGACCACAGCACCGTGAGCAGCGCGGCGGCCTGCAACATACCCAACCACGTGAGGTGATCGACGAGGAAGCCGGTCACCTGGGTGAGGGCGAAGACGAAGACCAGGTCGAAGAACAGCTCCAGGGGCGTGACCCGCTCCTCGTTCTCCCCTCGGGCTCGCAGCAACCCTCCCTGATCGGAGACGTGCATCGTCCACCTCCTGTCCCTATCGTGGCCGCCCTAACGCGGCCGGTTCCATCTTGCCATGCGGGGATCTTCGCTACTTTGGCGGGCGCCCTCACGCGTTAGCCGGCCTTCCGAGAAGGCGCCTTCGCGCAGGAGCTCCACCACGACGCCGGAGAAGCCACCGTAGAGCGGGTCGAGCTCTACGCGCTCCACGTCGATGAGACTTTCGTGCGGGTCTCCGTACACCCGAAACCTACTTTCCAGGATTGTACGAGCGGCCGTTTCCCTCCTCCGACCTCGGTTCGCGGCCGCCAATCTGGTCTTCCGTTTTGCGGCCCGCGAACGACGACTGGCGCTTCGTGAAGTAGCAGATCCGAACCATACGGCAGCAGTGGGGGTGGCCAGAGATAGGTATCTATGGAGTCAGATTATTCATCCAAGGGTGAGACTTCGGTGTGGCGCGTTTTCGTGAGGGCTATTACAATCTTCATCGCTATGGCAACGTCTTTGATCGCTCCGCGCGGTGGTGCCGGAGATCCGGTGATAGGCCGCGAGCGAGAGCTAGCCCGGCTCGAAGAACTTGTTGACGGGGTTCGCGAGCGTGGCGCCACGCTGCTCGTGCGTGGCGCGCCGGGCATCGGCAAGTCTACCCTTGTGACGGCGGCGAATCGGCGCGCGAAGGCCGCGGGAATGCAGGTGATACGCACCACCGGAGTGCAGTCCGAGGCGCGCCTGCCGTTCGCGGGGTTGCATCAACTCGTACTGCCAGTGCTCGATCATTCCGAGCGTTTGCCCGCGCCGCAGAAGAAGGCGCTTTTGGCAGCCTTTGGCATCATTGAAGATACGGCTCCCGACCGGTTCCTGATCGCTCTTGCCGTGCTAGAGTTGCTCTCCGACGCTGCCGAGCAGTCTCCGCTGTTGGTCGTGGTGGATGATGCGCAGTGGTTAGATCGGTCCACCGTCGAGGTGCTCGCCTTCGTCGCCCGGCGCGTCGAGCACGAGCCGATCGGCGTGCTCGTAGCCATCCGAGAGGGCGTGGAGAGCGTTTTCGACGAGGCAGGGCTGCCCCAGTTGCGGCTCGGCGGCCTCGACGACGCGGCTGCGGAGGCACTGCTCGAAGCGCACGCCCCGCACCTCGCACCGGCTGTCCGAGAGCGGCTGCGCGATGAAGCCTCCGGCAACCCGCTCGCGCTGGTCGAGCTGCCGGTCCCACTGGGACCAAAAGAACTCGATGGACGATCGCCGCTGCCAGCGCCGTTGCCGCTGACGGAGCGTCTGGAGCAGACGTTCGCGGCCCGCACGGTCGGACTTCCCGAGATTACCCGGACGGTGCTGCTCGTCGCCGCGCTCAATGACAGCGCAAGCCTCTCCGAGACGCTGGAAGCTGCTTCCGGCCTTGTAGGACGCGAGGTGACGGTCGAGGTGATGGCGCCAGCCGTGTCCACGCGACTCCTCGACTCGGATGGGAGCGGGATGCGCTTCCGCCACCCTTTGGTGCGGACAGCGATCCGCCAGGCCGCTACCCCGTCCGAGCGCCAGGCCGCGCACGCTGCACTGGCCGCAACGCTCACCGGTCAGCCCGACCGGAGCGTCTGGCATCGTGCTGCGTCGCTGCTCGGTCCCGACCGAGAGATCTCCGCGGAGCTCGAGGCCACGGCCACGCGGGCTCGACGCCGCGGGGCGATAGACGCGGCCATCGCCGCGCTTGAGCGCGGCGCCGGGTTGAGCGTAGATCCTCTGGCTCGTGGGCGGCGGCTGCTCGACGCGGCGGAGCTGGCCTTCGAGATGGGCAGGACTGGAATCGCGCTTGGTTTTGTTGGCGAAGCCGAGCCGCTGGCGCTGGACACGGTAGATCGCCAGCGGGCGATCTTGATCCGCGAGTCGTTCGACTTCGGCGTACCCGGGGACTCTGTGAACGTAGATCGGGTGCTAGAGATCGTAGAGCAGACCAGGCATCGCGATCCCGACCTCGCCTTGAACCTCCTCCGGCGTGCCGCGGCCAAATCTTGGGCGCTCGGCCGGAGTAAGGACCAGCGGGAGCTTCTCGCCGCAGAGGCACGGCGCATGGACGCCCCCGATGGCGATCCGCAACGGCTCGCCGTCCTCGCCATGGTGGGAACCTCCGCAGACACGGAGCGCGTCCTGGGACTCCTGTCCCGGCCCGCGTCGGGCTGGGGCGACCCCATCTCCGCACACGCGCTCGGGCACGCCGGGTACGCGGTCGGGGACTTTGAGTTCGCCGTGGACGCCCTGACGGCGGCGATCCCCGGGTTGCGCGCGCAGGGACGGCTCTCTTTGCTGGCGCAGGCCCTCGTGTCGCGCGCGATGGTGGCCCTCCAGCTTGGCCGCCTCGACCTCGCAGTTCCCGACGCGGAGGAGGGCCTCCGGCTCGCGACCAAGAGCGGTCTACCGCTGTTCGCGGCGAGCGCGCGGGCTACCAGTGCGCTGCTCGCGGGGCTGCGCGGCGACTTCGACGAAGCGGAGGCCCTAACTGCCGAGGCCGAGCGTGCATTGCTGCCGCTGCGTGCCCGGGCGGTGTTCAGAGACGTTCAGCTCGCGCGCGGCATCGCGGCGATGGGCATTGGGCGTTACGAAGACGCCTACGGACACCTGATCCGCATGTTCGACCCGAACGATCCGGCGGAGCACTACCGGAAGAAGTTCTGGGCGGTCGGGGACCTGGCGGAGGCCGCACTCCACAGCGGGCGCCAGGCCGATGCGCTCGCCGTACTTAAACAAGCGGAGGCAGTCGCCGATCCGAAACCCTCGCCGTGTCTGCGGATCTCGCTCGAGTACGCACGGGCGATGCTGGCCGAGGACGGAGCGGCGGAAGCTCTCTTTGAGGCTGCTCTGGGCGCTGACCTGACGCGCTGGCCCTTCGCCCGCGCGCGGCTGCAACTCGCTTACGGCACGTGGCTCAGGCGCCAGCGGCGCGTGATAGAGTCGCGGGAGCCGCTGCGCCTCGCTCGGGACGCTTTCGAGGCGCTCGGTATGCCACCCTGGACCGAGCGGGCTTGCCACGAGCTACGCAGTGCCGGCGTCGTGACGCCCAAATCTGTAGCCAGAGCTCTGCAGGAGCTTACGCCTCAGGAGCTGCAGATCGCGCGCATGGCCGCCTCGGGTCTCTCCAACCGCGAGATCGGCCAGCAGCTCTACCTCTCTCACCGCACCGTGGGCGCCCACCTCTACCGCGCCTTCCCCAAGCTCGGCATCACCTCCCGCGGCCAGCTCCGCAACGCGCTCGACGCTTTGTCCTAAAGCACTAATCTAAGCCATCTGACTTAGGCATTCTCTGCATGGCGCCTATTACAGCGACGCAGTAGGAGTCGTATGTCCGATGCCGCATGGTGGGCCGCTCTGTACATTGGGCGATGATCTGACCTGCGCCCCGAGGAGGCGAGATCAGCCACGAAATCCACAGAAGCTCACACCGGCGGAGTAGGAAGCCAGACGGACTACGAAGTAGACGACATCCCGGATAGAAGGCGAAACGTTGAGCACGATCACTACGCGATACGGCACCGAGATCTACTACAAGGACTGGGGAGAAGGATAACCTCACTAGGAGGTAGGAATGCCGGTGTCGCGGGGCACCAGAATCTGATCGGCAGCCTGCGAGGGGAGCCAAAACTCTACCAGGGCGAGTTCATGGAGGGCTTCTCGCTCGAGGATTCCCCCGAGTTCGAGCTGTGGCTGGAGGCCGAGCGGGCGACCGAGTTGATGACCCCGCCCAAGAAAAAGGAGACAAAACGAGCAGCCCTCAGAGGCGACAACGAAGCTACCCAGACGGAGGAAATCATGAGCACAATCCCACGAGACGTATCCCGGCCCACCGTCGTCCTCGTGCATGGCGCCTTCGCCGAGTCGGCGAGCTGGAACGGCGTGATCGCCGACCTCCAGCGCCGCGGTTACACGGTCACCGCCGTCGCGAACCCGCTGCGCGGCCTGCAGGAGGACGCCGCCCACCTGCGCAGCGTCCTGGACAGCCTGTCCGGTCCGGTCGTGGTCGCCGGCCACTCCTACGGCGGCTCGGTCATGAGCGAGGCCGCGGACGGCGCCCCCGGCGTCGCGGCCCTCGTGTACATCGCTAGCTTCAACCTGGAGGTCGGCGAGAGCACCGCCGAGCTGGCCGCCAAGTTCCCGGGCGGCGAGCTCGGGCCCGCGCTCGACCCCGTGCCGTTCCCCCTCGCCGGCGGCGAGACCGGCGCGGACCTGTACATCCGGCGAGACCGGTTCCGCGAGGTGTTCGCCGCCGACGTCGCCCCGGAGGTCGCCGAGCTGATGGCGGCCACGCAGCGACCCATCGCCGCCTCCGCGCTGGAGGACGTCGCCACCAAGGCCGCCTGGAAGGCGATCCCGTCCTGGACCCTGGTGACCACCCGGGACCTGGCCATCCCGGCCGACTCCATGCGCTTCATGGCCGACCGGGCCGGCTCGACGACCGTCGAGATCGACGCCTCCCACGCCGTCGCCGTATCCCGGCCCGGCGCGGTCGCCGACCTCATCGACACCGCCGCCCACGCCACCGCCGGCGCCGATCTCATCGACGCCCAAGACGCCCCCGGCCGCGGGGCAAGCCAGTCTGTAGATTGAGCGCCGACGTAAGTTGGATCCAAAGGAGGTGGAGCAAACCGAGAGACCTGTAGAGGCTAACGTCGGTGAAGCGGGAAGCCAGGCGGGCAAGAAGTGAAGGACTTCCGCTCGTGAGAGAGGAGGCAGGACATTGAGCACGATCGCGACACAAGATGGCACCGAGATCTACTACAAAGATTGGGGATCGGGACAGCCCGTGGTGTTCAGTCATGGCTGGCCCTTGAGCGCCGACGCCTGGGAGTCGCAGATGGTCTTTCTGGCCTCAAACGACTTCCGCGCGATCGCCCACGACCGTCGCGGCCACGGACGCTCGGGCCAGCCCTGGGGCGGTAATGAGATGGACACCTACGCCGACGACCTCGCGGAACTCATCGAGATGCTCGACCTGAGAGACACCGTCCTCATCGGCCACTCCACCGGAGGGGGAGAGGTGACCCGTTACATCGGACGCCACGGTACCTCACGCGTAGCGAAGGTCGTGCTGGTGGGCGCGGTCCCGCCGCTGATGCTCAAGACGGAGGCCAATCCCGACGGCCTGCCGATCGAAGTATTCGACGACATCCGCGCAGGCGTGGCCGCCAACCGCTCGCAGTTCTTCAAAGACCTCACCGAGCCGTTCTACGGCGCCAACAGGCCGGGAGCCAGTGTGTCCCAGGGCATCCGCGACGCCTTCTGGTTGCAGGGGATGGCGGGTGGTCTCAAGAACGAACTAGATTGCATTAAGGCGTTCTCGGAGACGAACTTTACGGAGGACCTCAAGAAGTTCGATGTGCCGACCCTCATCATCCACGGCGACGACGACCAGGTCGTACCGATTGTCGCCTCGGCTCTCGCCTCATCGAAGCTAATCAGGAACTCGATCCTGAGAATCTATGAAGGCGCGCCCCACGGCCTTGCCGACACGCACAAGGACCGGCTTAACGCAGACCTGCTGGCATTCATGGAAGGCAAGGATCTGCCGGCGCCGGAGGAAGGAACTCTCCATCAGGCATCCCGGCCTGCCGCTGGCTGACATCAACTCCGGCCCCAACCGGCGATACACCGCCACAAGGAGGACACAATGACCACCGAAACCGCCGACACCAACCCTTCGGGTCCGGCTACTCCCCACGCCATCGTCCTCGTCCACGGCGGTTTCGTTGACGGCTCTGGTTGGAAGGGTGTTTATAGCCTCCTGAAGGACGATTACAGCGTCAGGATCGTCCAGAACCCGACGCTCTCGCTCGAAGGCGACGTCGCCGCGACCAAGATGATCGTCGGCGCGCAGAGCGAACCGGTGATTCTCGTTGGCCATTCGTATGGCGGAATGGTGGTCACCGAGGCGGGTAATGATCCCAAAGTGGCGGGACTGGTCTACATCGCGGCCTTCACGCCCGACGCGGGCGAGTCGGTTGAGACGCTCATCGCCGACCCGCCGCCCGGCGCGCCTGTGCCGCCGATCCTGCCGCCGCAGGACGGCTTCCTGTTCCTCGACCGGGAAAAATTCCATGCTTCATTCGCGGGCGACTTGGGTGCCGAAGAAGCCGCGTTCATGGCCGACTCGCAGGTGCCGTGGGGCGTAGAAGCCCTGAGCGGCACGATCAGCGAGCCGGCGTGGCAGAACAAGCCGAGCTGGTACCTCGTCGCTACCGAAGACCGGATGATTCCACCACAGGCCCAGCGCTCGATGTCCGCGCGAGCGGGTTCGACCGTCGAGGAGGTCGCGGGCAGCCATTCGATTTATCTGTCGCAGCCGGCAGCCGTGGCTGCGCTCATCGAAAAGGCCGCTTCCCAAGTGAACTCGGCCGCGTGGAGCTCACGCTGACCACATGTCGTTTGGTGACGCGTCCCCGCGGCTCGCGGGTTCGGGGACGCCGCGTCCACCGACCACCAGAAAGGAGATGGCGTGACCATCGACCAACAGGCGAACACCGCCCCCGACAAGGCCGTCCCCGACACCGTTGTCCTGATCCACGGGCTGTGGCTGACGGGCCGCAGCTGGGAGAAGTGGGCCGACCGTTTCGAAGGCCGCGGCTACAAGGTCCTCGCCCCGAACTGGCCGGGCATGGAGGGCGAGGTCGAAGCGCTGAACGCCGATCCTTCCCCGATCGCCGAACTCGACATCGACCAGATCGTCGACCACTACACTCGCATCATCGGCGAGCTAGACAAGCCGCCGATCATAATGGGCCACTCCCTTGGCGGCACGGTCCTGCAGGTCCTGCTCGACCGGGGGCTCGGCGCGGCCGGCGTCGGCGTCGCCGCGGGGACTGTGAAGGGCGTGCCCGACCTGCCCCTCTCGACGCTTCGGGCGACGCTGCCGGCGCTGCGCAACCCCTTCAAGCGCCACTCCGCAGTCCCGCTCAACCGAAACGAGTTCCACTACGCGTTCGCCAACACGCTCTCGCAGGAGGAGTCCGACGAGATCTACGAGCGCTACCACGTCCCCTGCGCCGTCACCGTGCTCAGAGAGGCCGCCTTCGCGAGCCTGCACTGCGACGCGCCGACCACGGTCGACTTCGCGAACGACGACCGCGCGCCGCTCTTGTTCATCACCTTCGAGCACGACCACATCATCCCCCCGAACGTGGGCCGCCACAACGCCGAGAAGTACTCGGGCTCTAAGGCCGTCACGGAGTTCCAGGAGTACCTCGCCCGCCCGCACTTCCCCGGAGCCCCGGGCTGGGAGGAGGTCGCCGACCACGCCATCGAGTGGGCCGCTAAGCACGCTGCAGCTCGCGCGCGGGCTTGAGCGAAGCGCTCGACGCGGCTTCCCTAACTACCGACCCCCGCGGTGCCACCGCAGCACCGCGGGGGTGGAGGCTCGACCGACAAGACCGATAGCCCGGGAGCCACGTGGCAGGAGGAGGAAACGATGCTGCACCGCGACATAGCCGACGGCGTCCACCGGGTAGGCGAGTACTTCGTCAACTGGTACATCGTGGAGGAAGACGGCCACCTTACCTTGGTCGACGCAGGCCTACCATCATCCTGGCACTCCTTGTTGGGAGCCCTGAAGGAAATCGGCCGCGCTCCCCGCGACGTCGAGGCGCTCGTGCTCACGCACGCCCACTTCGACCACATCGGCTTCGCAGAGCGGGCCAGGGCGGAACTCGGCATCCCCGTCTGGGTCCACGAGAACGACGCGCCTCTGACCAAGCGGCCGTGGATGTATATGACCGAGCGCAGCCCGCTCTCCTATCTGAGCCGCGACAACCTGCCGATAGTGTCCTCGCTGGTCCGGGCCGGGGCGCCGCGCGTGGGGCCCATCTGCGAGGTGCGCCGCTTCGGAGACGAAGAGACCCTCGACGTGCCAGGCTCCCCCCGGGTCCTGTTCACCCCTGGCCACACTTTGGGCCACGTCTCGCTTCACTTTCCCGAGCGCGAAGTGGTCATCACGGGCGACGCGCTGGTAACGCACGACCCCTACACCGACACCCGGGGTCCCAGGATCGTCGCGCGGGGGGCGACCGCCGACAGCGAGCGGGCGCTGGCTTCACTCGAGCACCTGGCTGGCACGGGCGTGGTGACGCTCCTGCCCGGCCACGGTGAGCCCTGGACAGGTGAAGCCGGACGCGCCGTGCGAGAGGCACGGCGCGTGGGCGTCCTTTAGCCTTCGCCATGCCTCTTTCGAGGCTTTCTGGGCCGTAGCAGGAAACATGACGAGAGGCTGCCCCCGGGCCAGTACCTCGAGAGCGGCTTCCCGGTCCTCTCCGCGGGCCCACGCCCCGCACCCCGCTCTCGGAGTGGGACTTCTCCGTCGTCGGGGAGGTGGACGAGCCGAAGCGGTGGACGTGGGAGGAGTTCAGGGCGCTGCCCTCCGAGGGGATCACCGCGGACATCCACTGCGTCACAAAATGGTCCAAGCTAGGCACGCGCTGGGAGGGCGTCTCGGTGGACACGCTGCTGGAAGGGGCGGAGACGGCCGCCGAGTACGTCACGGCCTACTGCGACGGCGACTACACCACCAACCTGCCCCTGGAGGAGGTGACGGGGGGCAGGGCGTGGGTCGCTTTTGCCTACGACGGCGAGCCCCTGGAGCCCGAGCACGGCGGGCCGGCCCGCCTCCTGGTCCCTCACCTGTACTTCTGGAAGAGCGCCAAGTGGGTGAGGGGGTTGCGGCTAACCGCCCACGACGTCCCCGGCTTCTGGGAATCCCTGGGCTACCACAACCACGGCGACCCCTGGCGCGAGCAGCGCTACTGGGGGGACTAGCGTGGCGGCCGCCCAGCCGCGCGGGATCTCCTGGCGCCTCGCCGAAGTCGTCGACGTCGTGCCCGAGACCCCGAGGACCAAGAGCCTGGTGCTCGCGGTCCCGGGGTGGGAGGGCCACAGGGCCGGCCAGCACGTGGACGTGAGGCTCACCGCGCCCGACGGCTACCGGGCCCAGAGGAGCTACTCCATAGCCTCCGCCCCCGAGGACGGCGGGAGGCTCGTGCTGACGGTCGACCGCCTGGAGGACGGCGAGGTCTCGCCCTACCTCACGGACGTGCTCGTGGCGGGGGACAGGCTGGAGCTGAGGGGCCCCGTCGGGGGCTACTTCGTCTGGGAGACCGCTGACGGCGGGCCGCTGTTGCTGGTCGGCGGCGGTTCCGGCGTGGTGCCGCTGATGGCCATGATCCGGCACCGCGAGGCCGCCGGCGGCGACGTGCCGACCCGCCTGCTCCTCTCCTCCCGCTCCTACGAAGACATCATCTACCGCAAGGAGCTGGAGGACCTCGCGGCACACGACGGTTCGGGCTACGCCTGCGGTAGCTGCGGGAGGACCGGGCGTCTCCGAAGCCCACGCGCAGTGGGTCTAATCCGACGCGAGCGAACGCGGTTCCCGTGGAGATCTCCAGCCCGTCGCTCGTCTCTTCGATTCTGACCCACCTCGAGCCGCACCCCCGACGGGGTCCGACGCACAAGTCGTGCGGCCCCGAGTGCCGAGTATTCCTTCGCGGTAACGGGTTTCATTTCGTGCTCTTCGACCAAGATCTTCTCCTTACGTATGGAAACGAATGCCATCAAGGTGCGGGTGCCGGCGTCCACGGTCGAGTGCGGCGGCGCCCCTGCCCGCCCTCGGGCTCAGGACTATGGCGTCCATGATCGGCAAGAAGGCCACGATCGAGATGACCAGGAGCGCCGGCAGCACCGTCCAGTACGCCGTCCGCCTCTCGAGGCCGCCGAACTCCCTCCAAAAAGCTGCCGAGTTCGGACAACGCGCCCCTCTCTTCTCGTATTGGCGCGACTATCGCCCGACTTTTGCAGCGGATCGCGGTGCCCAGCACCGAGGCCCGGACCGCTCGCGGACTACGACGCCTGGTCGGCGATGTTCTGCAGTTGCTCTTGAAGCGTCCCCACGGCCTCTTGCGGGGAGACCTCGCCCTTCAGGCAGGCGTTGAACTGCTCGGCCATCTCCAGCGACATGTCCGAGTAGTAGGGGCTGACCGGGCGCGGACGGGAACTCTGGATGGCCTCGCTGCCCAGGGCGATAACCGGGACTTTGTCCAGGATCTCCTCGTCCTCGTATAGCTCGGCGATGGCCGGAAGGCGGGTCGCCTCCAGGGCCCTCTCCTTCTGCTGCTCTGGCGCGCTCAGGAACTCAATGAAGGTCCAGGCGGCGTCCACCTTCTCGGAGGCCGAGTTGATGAACAGGTTCCACCCGCCCAGCCCCGTGTAGCTGGTCAGCCCTTCGACGGACACCGGCAGCTTCGCGATGCCAACCTGCCCGGGCCTCACCTCCGACGTGGCGGGATCGGAGAGCAGCCCGTACATATAGGGCCATTCGCGGTGGAAGATGGCCTCGCCCCGTAAGAATATGCCGTCCGTCTCGTCACCCGTGTAGATCGACACGCCCTCGGGGGAGACGCCGTCCTCCACCAGTCCGCGGTAGGCACCAAGGCCCGCGACAGAGTCCGGGTTGTCGATCACCACCCTGCCAGGATCGCTCCGGTCCAGGACGTCCCCCCCGGCGTTCCAGATGAACTCCAGGCCGCTGACCACGCCGCCCTCGTAGTTGGCTCCCTGGAAGACGAAACCGTTCTTGATGCGCGAGTCGGCCATCGTCTTGCTCGCCTGCTCCTTGAGCTCGTTCCACGTCTTCGGGGGACCTGCGAACCCGCTGTTTTCCAGCAGATCCTTGCGGTAGTAGAGGAGTCCCGCGTCCGTGTACCAGGGTACGCCGTAGAGCTTGCCATCGTAGGTGTTGGCCTCGATCGGCCCCTGGAGAAACCTCCGGCGTTCGCTTTCGGGGAAGCGGTCGGAGAGGTCCTCGATCCAGCCGTTCGCGGCGAACTGCGCCGGCCAGATCACGTCCCCGCTCATGACGTCTATGTTGCCGCCGCCGGCCTGGAGCTCGGTGAGCAGCTCGTTGAAGTGCGCCGTGCCGTCCGCGGGCATCTGCCTCCACTCCACCTGGATCCCGCCCTCGTGCTGCCTGTTGAACCGGGCTATCTGCTTCTCCAGGACCCCGGTATCGTCGGGACCGTGAGAAAAGACGATCCTTTGCTCGCCTCCCCGCTCGCCGCCCCTCCCGCATCCCGCGCCTCCGAGCAAGGTCGCACCTGCCAGACCAACACCGGTGAGCCTCAAGAACTCCTGGCGGCTCAACTTGTCCCCGCCGCGGACTCCCTCGCCGTCCCTTCGCGTTCCAGCTCCCGTTGCCAAGCCGTTCTCCTCCATTTTCTTGTACTTTTGGCTTTACGCGGGATCCGCGAGTACGTCGGTCGAAGACGGAGGGGCCTCTGGCAGCGAGACGAATGTGTCCGTCTCGCGCAGCGCCAGCGCCACCGCCCCGAGAGCGCGCGTCCTGGTGCCCAGGCCTGCCCGGACGACCTCGGCCGTGGCGGCGACGGGAAGCGCGTGCCGTCGCAGCGAGGCCCGCAACGGATCCAGCAGAACGTCGCCCGCCTCGCTGAGCATGCCCCCCACGATCACCCGCTCCGGGTTTAGCAGGTTGCAGACGCCGGCCAGGGCGGCGCCCACGAGGCGCCCGGCGTCTCCCACGGCCCGCCGGCAGGCCGCGTCGCCTTCGGCGGTATGCTCCAGTACGTTCTCTATGGTCAGGTCGGGCCCGTGGACCGGACGCAAGAGGTCCACCACGGCCGGGACGGAGGCGAGGGTCTCCAAACAGCCGCGGTTGCCGCAGCGGCATATGGGCCCGCGCTCGTCGACGGTGAGGTGCCCGATCTCCCCGGCCGCCCCGAGCGTCCCCCGGTAGACGCCGTCGCCCAGTATAAGACCGGCGCCGATGTGCTCGGAGAGCACCACGCAAACGGCGTCCGACGTTCCCCTGGCGGCGCCCCAGAGCAGCTCGGCGAGCGCCGCCAGGTTCGCGTCGTTGTCCAGGTGGACGGGCAGGCCAAGCCGCCTACCCAACTCCTCGGCCGGTCGCCGGCCAACCCAGCTGGGGGAGATGCTCGACGACTGCACCACGCCGGTGGCCCGGTCGAGCGGACCGGGAAAGCCCACGCCGACGCCGACGATCTTGTCTCGCGCGGTGCCGGCCTCATCGAGCGCCCTGGCGACGAGGTCCCCGGCCCGGTCCAGGGCCCCCGCCGCGTCGTGGTCGACAGGCAGCTTCGCCTCGGCCTCCGCTAGTATCGCGTGCGACAGGTCCGCCACGACGGCGCGCAGGTGACGGTGGCCGAAGACCACGCCCACCGCGGCCCCCGCCTCCGGGTTGAGACTGACCGGCACGCCGGGACGCCCCGCGTGCGCCTGCCCGCCGCCCCGCTTCGCCCCGCCGCCGACCTCGACGGCCACCCCTGAAGCCAGAAGCGAACCGACGACGGTCGAGGCCGTCGACCGCGACACGCCCGCCGAACGGGCTAGATCCGCCCGCGTCAGCGGCCCATTCTTGCGGAGCAGTTCGACGATTCGTCCGCGGCTGCGCCCCTCGTCCTCGCCTGCGATTCTCATGCGCTCGTCCTTCCCCAGACCGATCATTCGTCGAACGCCCAGGTTAGACACGATACGGCTATTTGTCAATTATATGAACAAATATCGTTGCTTGTAACTCTTAAATAGTCTATTATTGCACTATTGTTCGGCCGGGCCGCCGTTGGGAGGAGACCTTGATGTTGCGCGGTCGGCCGGGGTGGGTCGTTCTTCGGCTTGTGGTTGGGGTAAGGGAAGTACGAGCGCGCGGGGTCTTGCGGGACGTCGTCGCGGGGAGGAGGCTGGGATGTTCACGCGGAAGTTGGGGCGCAGCGGCATCGAGGTGAGCGCCATGGGGATCGGCTGCTGGGCCATCGGGGCCCGATCTACCGGGGCGGCAAGCAGCGGGGGTGGGGCGAGGTCGACGACGGGGTCTCGATCCGGGCCGTCCACCAGGCGCTTGAGATGGGCGTCAACTTTGTCGACACCGCCGCCGTCTACGGTGCTGGCCACAGCGAGCGGGTGCTCGCCAGGGCACTCGAGGGCAAACGTGACGAGGTAGTGATCGCCACGAAGTTCGGCATGGTCTTCGACGAGGAGACGAAAGAAGAGTCGGGCCGGCGGGCCGACCGTGACTCCGTGAGGAGAGAATGCGAGGCGAGCCTCAGGCGGCTCGGCACCGACAGGATAGACCTCTACCAGCTCCACATCGGCGACCTCGACCTGGAGCGCGTCCCCGAGGTGCTCGGCGTCCTCGAGGAGCTCGTCGACGACGGCAAGATCCGGGCCTACGGGTGGAGCACCGACGACCCGGACCGCGCACGCGCTTTCGCCGAAGGGTTCCACTGCGCCGCCATGCAGCAACGCTTGAACGTGCTCGAAGGAAACGAGGAGACGCTCGCCGTCTGCGAGCAACACGACCTCGCGAGCCTGAACCGGGGGCCGCTGGGCATGGGCCTTCTCACCGGGAAGTTCGACCGCGACACTAGCCTGCCCGAGACCGACGTGCGCAGCGGCTGGGATTTCCGGGAAGGGGACGCGGCGGAGCGACTCGAAAGACTCCAGAACATCCGAGACGTGCTCACCAGCGACGGGCGTACCCTTGCGCAAGGGGCCCTCGGCTGGCTCTGGGCCAGGAGCAAGAACACCGTGCCCATACCCGGCTTCAAGACCGTCGAGCAGATCGAGGAGAACGCCGACGCCCTGCAGTTTGGACCCCTCACGGACGGGCAGATGGAGCAGATTGAGGACCTGATCTCCCGCTAACACCCGGGCGGCCCCGCCGCCTTCCCCTCATCCCCTTGACACGGCCCGTGAACGGATTTACAGTGCCGCCAGGGAGGAGTGGAATGCGTTTCCATACAATGAAAAAATGACGAGATCCGTGGATCGAACCTTCGATCTGCTGGAGACTTTGGCGGGGGCCGACGACGCGGTGAGCCTCTCCGAGCTGGGCGGTGGGTTGGGGATCTCGCTGACGACGGTGCATCGGTTGCTGCAGACGATGGTGCGTCGGGGGTACGCGGATCAGGACCCGAAGACGAGGCGCTACGGCCCCGGTCCCAAAGTGCTCGAGGTCGCGGCGCGGTCTACCACCAACCGCCACTTCGACCTGAGGCGCGTGGCCCTGCCCCTCCTTCGCAAGCTCACCGCCAAGACGGGGGAGACGAGCAACCTCATCCTGCCCTACGGCACCGACGAGATCGTCTATATCGAGCAGTCCAAGAGCCCGCAGACGGTCAGCATCTTTACCCAGGTAGGACACAGGGCGCCGCTCTACTGCACGGCAGCCGGCAAGGCGATTCTGGCGAACTTTTCGCAGATGCAGCTGGAGAACTACCTGGCCCGGACGGAGCTTGAGCCTGCGACGGACCGCACCTTGACCACGGAGGAGGATTTGCTTCGGGAGCTGGAGGTCACCCGGCAGCGGGGCTTCGCGGTGGATGACGAGGAGAGGGAGGAGGGCGTGCGGTGCGCGGCGGCACCCATCTTGAACTACGTGGGCATCTGCGTGGGGGCGATCAGCGTCTCGGGTCCCTCCACGAGGATCGGTTACGAGCGCATCTTGAGCGAATTAGGGCCTGGGGTGAGCCGGCAGGCCGAAAAGTGCAGCGCGCGTCTCGGCCACGGAGCGCCGGTGGGTGGGACGAACGAGGAGGGCGGCAGAAACGGGAAGCCTTTGTTGGGGGAGGTTTTTGGTGTACGGAAAGGGGACGGGACGTTGAGGACAGGGGAAGACGCGATGGACGGAGGAGCCGGTCGATGAGCATCTACGGGAAAGAGATCACGCGGAGTCGTTTCCTGAAGGGCATGGGGTTGGCGGCGGGGTCCTTCGCCCTGGCCGGGTGCGGCGGGGGCGCGGGATCCAACGCCAACGAGGTCACCTTCATGAACTGGGAGCAGACTGAAGGCACCCCGCTGGCGGAGGCTCTGAAAGCTTTCGAGAAGAAGAGCGGCATGAAGGTCGTCATGCAGCCTGCTCCGCAGGGCGACGCCTACGACACCAAGCAGCGCACGATGCTCTCGAGCGGCACGGGACCGGACGTGATGCGGATAAACGACGACTTCGTCAGGGGCTACTCCAACGACGGGGCCCTGCTCGACCTCAGCGAGTACATCGAGAAGGATAACCTCGACCGGAGTGAGTACATTCAACCCTCCTTCACCTTCGGCGAGCAGCCGGACGGCAGCCACACCGCGTGGACTGTCGGGATCGAACCCCGCCTGATCTTCTACAACGTGGACATGTTCGAGGAGGCGGGTGTGGCGCTGCCCCCGTCGGAGTGGACGGGCAAAAACTGGTCCTGGGACGACCTCCTGAACTCGGCCAGGGAGTTGACCGTCGAGGACGACCACTACGGGACGCTTATCTACTTCGACACCGGCTACGAGCAGACCTTCACGGTCAACAACGGGTTTGCCCCGGGGATCTACTCTGAGAACGGCAAGGAGTTCACCCTCTCTTCGCCGAAGGCCGTCGAGGCCGTGCAATGGGCCACCGACCTGACGTGCAAGCATGGGGTGCAGCCCCCGTGGTCGCAGTTGCAGCAGGAGTCCATAGACAGCCAGCTCTTCGCGCAGGGCAAGGTGGCCATGATTTTCGGCACCTACGGCATCGTGCCGTACCTGCGGCAGACGGTTACGGACTTCGCCTGGGATGTGGCGCCCCCGCCCGCTAAGGTCGAGCAGAAGACGGAGGCGAGCGTCATCATCTTCTCCGTGCCCCAGGGGGCCAAGAACCCGGACGGCGCGTGGAAGCTGTTGAAGTTCCTGGGCGGTCCAGAGGCCGGCAAGATCCTGGCCGACGGTAGGGCATTCATCCCCATAAATAGGGAGGCCGCGGACACGATCACCGCGACGGACGACCCGCCGCAAAACATAAACCTCTTCGCGGAGGCGGCCGACCACCTGACGGCTACCAACCAGACCAACGCGACCGGGGAGGCGCGCAACATCTACCGTCCGGCCCTCGACGAGGTCTACAACTGCGAGGCGTCGGCCCAAGATGTCCTCTCCTCCGTGAAGCCGAGGATAGACGACCTCCTGACAGGCTAGGTCCGAACCCGCGTCGACACGCCCGCGAGCGAAAGGAAGCCAACATGGCGGTCGCGAACAACCCGGAAGAAAGGAGCGCGTCGCGGTTCTCGCGGACGGTCTCGCGGCTCAGGTCGTCCCGGGATCTGGAAGGATGGCTTTTCATAGCGCCGGTCGTGGTCGGCGTGTTGGGCTTCCAGTTCTTCCCGATTCTGGTCTCCATGTACGCGTCCTTCACCCAGTGGGACGGTCTTAATCCTCCCGAGTTCATCGGGCTGGGGAACTTCGTAGAGATGCTGACGAAGGATCCGCTCTTCTACCAGACGTTCGTGAACACGTGCGTCTTCACTCTAGGGTACGTGCCGCTCACAATACTGGTGTCTTTCATTCTGGCCCTGCTCTGCAATCGGCAAATACGGGGTGTTTCGTTCTTCCGCACAGCGTTTTTCGCGCCGTTCGTGACGAACGTGGTCGCCGTAGGCTTCGTGTGGTTCTACTTTTACAGCCCGGACCAGGGGGTGCTCAACGGTTTGCTCCAGACGGTGGGGATAGAGGGTCCGGCGTGGCTTTCGGACTCGCGGTGGGCGATGCCGGCCGTGATAACGGTGAGCGTGTGGCAGGGGGTGGGGTACCCGATGGTGATACTTCTTGCCGGTCTGCAGGGCATACCCGAGGAACTCTACGAGGCGGCGAAGATCGACGGCGCGCGTGCCTGGCACCGCGTGCGCAACGTGACCCTGCCGCTGCTCACGCCGCACTTCTTCTTCCTCACCATCACGCAGTTCATCATCTCATTTCAGGTGTTCGGGCTCATCTACGTCATGACCGAAGGGGGGCCAAACCACGCGACCAGCGTCTACATCTACTACCTCTACGAGAGGGGCTTCGCCTTCGGCAACCTGGGCTACGCCTCGGCGATGGCATGGCTCCTGTTCGTGCTTATCGCGGCGGTCACGCTCGTCCAGTGGAAGCTCCAGAAGAGGTGGGTGTTCTATGAGTAGGCGAGAGACGGATGCCCGGAAGAGAGGGGCTATCAAGCGATGACGGAAACCCCACAGCAAAAGGTAAACCCCGCGGCGGTAAGGCGAGGGAGGAGTGCGAAGAGCAGCCTGGGGGTCGCCATCGCGAACGTCGCGTACTACGCGCTGATGATCGTCCTCGCGGTGGTCTTCCTGTTGCCGCTGATCTGGATGTTCGTCTCCTCGCTCAAGCCCGAGTCCGAGGTGTTGGTCATCCCCCCGAGCTTCTTCCCGACGGAGATCCGGTGGCAGAACTACGTGGACGTGTTCGGGATCATACCGGTGTTCTTCTACAACAGCGCGAAGCTCGCCTTCCTGAACGTAGTTGGGATACTCCTTACCTCTTCCCTGGCCGGCTACGCGTTCGCACGCCTGGAGTTCGCGGGGCGCGACCTCGTGTTCACCCTCCTGCTGGCGACGGCCATCATACCGAGCATCGTGTACCTGATCCCGCAGTACATAGTCTTCAGGGAGCTCGGCTGGATAGACACGCACCTGCCTTTGTGGGTGCCGCGGGTGCTGACCCCGGTCTTCGCGACCTTCCTCATGAGGCAGTACTTCAAGACCATGCCCAAGGACCTCGAGGACGCCGCGCGCATCGACGGGGCCTCGACGTTCGCTATCTACTGGAGGATAATGCTACCGCAGACCAAGCCCGCGCTCGCCGCCATCGGCGTGTTTACGTTCCTCGAATCCTGGAATGACCTGTTCGGGCCCCTGATCTTCCTCAACTCCCAGGACCTCCAAACGCTTCCCGTGGCCCTCGCGCAGTTTCAGGGCGAGTACTTCACCCAGGTCAGCCTCCTGATGGCCGCTGCCACCGTCAGCGTGATCCCGGTCCTGATCGTCTACCTGTTCGCCCAGAAGTACTTTGTCCAGGGGATCACCATGACCGGCCTGAAGGGCTAGGCCGTCACCGCCTAGAGCCCGAGGAGCCATGGGACGGAAGTGAGGGCTCTCCTGCGGGGCTGGATAGGCTCTGCCCCGGCGAGAGCGAAACCGAAAGGGGCGTCGGCGGGCAGTCTGGGAAGTTGCAGTTCGGGATGTTGCCGGGTCGATAGTAGTAGTCCTTAGTGAAAAGGAGAGGGTCTTGGCTGAACGTTACGTCGCGATACAGGTAGGGGCCGTGTCGTTCGTGGATGAGGGCGTGGGGCCCGTGCTCGACGCCTTCCAGGAGCGGGCCGGGGTAAACGCGCTTTTCCTCGCCACGCCGACCTGGACCCGGGGCACAGGCGGCAGGCAGATACCGGGCCACCCGCTTCCCGATCACGGCGAGCAGGAGTACGACCCCGACTGGAAGGGGGGCAACTACGCCACGGTCCACCCCGAGTTTTACGGCAATACCGTCCTCGGGGCGGCGGGACGAGCCGCCGAACACCCCAAGTGGGACATCTTTGAAGAGGTGATCCCCGAGGCCAGGCGCCGAGGCATGAAGTCCGTCGCCTGGATAGAGGAATCCGGCTACGCCCAGGAGCTGAGGAACTACCCCAACTTCCCGAAGTGCCTGGAGGTCGACCCCTACAACCGGCCTACCCTGAGGCCATGCTTCAACAACCCCGACTACCGCAACTGGCATTTGAGCATAGTCGAGGACTACGTCAAGAGCTACGACCTCGACGGCATAGCGTGGTGCTCGGAGCGCCCCGGCCCCCTCAACATGCTCATGCAGGCCCCGACCGCCCCGGAGCTCGTCACCTGCTTCTGCAAGTACTGCCGCGAGATAGGCGGGGAGCGCGGCATCGACCCCGGCCGCGCCCAGGAAGGCTACCGCAAGGTCGTCGAGTGGAACGAGCGGGTGGCAGGCGGCGAGCGGCCGGCCGACGGCGCGTTCGTGACCTTCTGGCGCCTGCTCCTCCAGTACCCGGAGCTGCTCGGCTGGCAGACGCTCTGGACCGAGAGCCAGCGCCAACTCTACCGCGACATCTACGGCGTCGCGAAGGCCTGCGACCCCGACGTCGAGGTGGGTTGGCACGTCTACCACAACATCTCCTTCAGCCCCTTCTACCGGGCGGATCAGGACTACGAGGAGATGGCCCGCTTCTCCGACTTCATCAAGGTCGTTACCTACGACAACTGCGCGGGGCCGAGGTTCTACACCTGGATCCACAACATCTGCCAGTCCCTCTTCGCGGACGCCTCCCCGAAGAGGTCTACCCCTGATGATGAAGCTCCTGAACCTGGAGGAGGCCCCCTGCCAGGATCTCCCCAAGACCGGCTTCTCGGCCGAGTACGTGCGGCGGGAGACGGCGCGGGCCGTGGCCGGTGTCGGGGGTAGGTGCGCGATCTACCCGGGCATAGACATAGACATACCCGTCGGAAGGGGCAACGAGCCGAGCCGCCGGGGTTCAAGACTAAAGGATCCCAGGGATTAACGCCGACATGACGACGGGCTCCGACATCACCAGGAGTACCCCGGGCAGGTCAAGGCCGCCGTGCTCGCGGCCTTCGAGGGCGGGGCGCAGGGCGTGGTCTTGAGCCGCAAGTACTCCGAGATGAAGCTGGAGAACCTCTCGGGCGCCGGGGAAGCGCTCAAGGAGCTCGACGGATGAGCGGAGAAGGCGGCGTCCCCTGGTACAGGAGCACCTACCGATGGGGACAAACGAACCTCACCGAGGTAGACCCCGTCCGCTACGACGAAGGGTGGTGGCGAGCATACTGGAGACGCACGCGTATCCAGGGCGTCATCGTAAACGCCGGCGGCATCGTCGCCTACTACCCGAGCAGGTACCCGCTCCACCACCGCGCCGAGCACCTCGGCGACCGCGACCTCTACGGCGAGATCTGCGCCGCCGCCAGGGAGGAGGGCCTCGTCGTCGTCGCCCGGATGGACTCCAACCGGGCCGACGAGCGCTTCTACGTCGAGCACCCGGACTGGTTCACCGTCGACGCCGAGGGGCGCCCCTACAGGGCTGGAGACCTCTACGTCTCCTGCGTCAACAGCCCGTACTACGAGGAGTACCTGCCGGGCATCCTCGAGGAGGTAATAGAGCGGAACCACCCCGAAGGCTTCGCGGACAACAGCTGGAGCGGCCTGCCGCGCGAGAACATCTGCCACTGCGAAAACTGCGCGAGGGGGTTCCGCGACGCAACGGGGTACGCCCTGCCCGAGAAGAAGGACTGGGGCAGCGACGCCTACCGGCGCTGGATCCTCTGGAACTACGCCCGGAGAGTGGAGGTCTGGGAGCTCAACAATCGCGTCACCAAGGCCGCCGGTGGTCCGGACTGCCTCTGGATCGGCATGAACGCCGGCGAAATAGAGGTCCAGAGCGAGCGCTTCCGGGACCACAAGGCCATCTGCGAGCGAACGGAGATCTTCTTCCTCGACTACCAGGGTCGCCGCGACCCGAGGGGCTTTCAGGGCAACGCCGACGCCGGGAAGCTTATCCACGGCCTCTTCGGCTGGGACAGGCTGATCCCGGAGAGCACGGCCCTGTACGGACAGGGCCAGCCGACCTTCCGCGTCGGCAGCAAGCCTGAACCGGAGGCCCGCCTGTGGGCCCTCGAGGGCTTCGCCGGCGGCATACAGCCCTGGTGGCACCACATCGGCGCCTACCACGAGGACCGTCGCCAGTACAAGACGGCGGAGCCCCTCTTCCGGTGGCACGAGGAGAACGAAGAGCACCTGATCGACCGCAAGCCCCTCGCGAACGTCGGCGTCGTGTGGACCCAGCGCAACACGGATTTTTACGGCCAAGACGAGGTCGAGGATCGCGTAACGCTGCCCTACCGAGGTGTCGTGAACGCCCTCATCCGCGCCCGCATCCCGTACGTCCCGGTCCACGCCGACCACGTCGGGCGGGACGCCGGGCGCCTCGACGTCCTCGTCCTCCCGAACGTCGGCTCCCTCTCGGACGAGCAGTGCGCGGACATACGCCGCTTCGTCGAGGGCGGCGGCGGCCTGGTCGCGACGGGGGAGAGCAGCCTCTACGACGAGTGGGGCGACAGGAGGGGAGACTTCGCCCTATCTGACCTCTTCGGCGCGCATGCCACAGGCGCCCACCACGGTTCCGCGGGGGCGGCCGACCCGAGTTGGGAGACCTGGTCCAAGCACAGCTACCTGCGTATAAGCCCCGAGCTCCGGGCCGGCGTGGACGGACCCGCCACGGGGGACGAACCTGTGGTTCGAGACAAACGCCGCCCCGCGTTTTCGGGCTTCGAGGAGACGGACCTGCTGCCGTTCGCAGGCAGGATCGAGGTGGTCGGCGCCGACCCGGCCGCCGCGACGTCGCTCGCCTTCGTGCCGCCCTTCCCGATCTTTCCGCCCGAGCTCTCCTGGATGCGCCACCCGACAAGCGGGGTCCCTGGCCTCGTCCTCAACGAATCCGCCGGCGGACGGGTGGCCTACGCCCCGGCGGACCTGGACCGCTGCTTTGGTCGCGACGGCCACCCGGATCACGCCCGCCTCCTCGCGAACCTGGTCCGCTGGGCGGCCGGCGACGCCATCCCCTTGAGCGTGGAGGGACCGGGCCTAATCGACTGCCACCCCTACGGGCAACCGGGACGCCTCGTACTCCACCTGGTCAACCTCACGAACGCCGGCGCCTGGCCGGCGCTGCTCGACGAACTGGTGCCAGTGGGCCCCCTGAAGGCACGCGTCCGCCTCCCGGAAGGCGTCGACGCGGGCCGGGTGCGTTTGCTGGTGTCGGGCCATGAGACGGAGGGGCATGTCAAAGACGGTTGGGCCACCATCGACATCCCGTCGGTGACCGACCACGAGGTCGTGGTCGTCGAGTAACACGAGAGGCAAGGGGCGGGACGCAGATAATCCACGTCCCGCCCCTCCGCTACAGGTGAACGACGACGAGCCCGTCCTCCACGGAGACGGGGTAGGTCTCCACGCGCTCCTCATCGCCGAATTCCGCGGGCGGCTCCACGGTCACCTCGTAGCTTCGCACCCGCGTCTTGTGCGGGTTGAAGACGCTGCGTCCGGTGAGGATGTCGAACTCCCAGCCGTGCCAGGGGCAGCGCAGGATCTCTCCTTCCCTGTCCCAGACGTACTCGCCGGGCTTACCCGGCATGGTCATGCCCTTCACGGAGCCCAGACACAAGGGCGCGGCCTGGTGGGGGCAGGAGTTCTTAAGTGCGTGGAAGCGCCCGTTCACGTTGAAGAGGCCTATCGAACGGCCCTCGACCTCGACCACCTTGCGGTCCCCGGGCGGCAACTCGCCGACCCGTCCGACGACGTGGCGGCCCACTTAGCCCAGCCCGTAGAACGAACGAGCGTTCTCGGAAAAGATGCGCTCGCGCAGCTCGTCGGGCATCTTGGGGAAGGCGTGCGTAGGGGAGTCGAAGTCCCAGTGCGGGTAGTCGCTCGCGAACATGAGGACGCTCCCGGCGTCCATCGCCTCGAACACGTTGAGCAGGTGCTTGTCGGAATCCGGGCGCTCCAGCGGCTGGGTCGTGAGCCGCACGTGGTCCTTCACGTACTCGCTCGGGGGACGCGTCAGCCACGGCACCTCCGAGCGCAACGCTTTCCACTCAGCGTCCATGCGCCAGGTCAGCGCGGGCAGCCACGACACGCCACCCTCGACCAGGACGACCCGAAAACCGGGAAAGCGCTCGAAGACGCCCTCGGTCACAAAGCTAACGAGGTGCGCCTGGAAGCTCAAGGAGAGGCACGTGTGCCACTCGATGTAGCGGGTCGGGTAGCCGGGACTCGGCTGGACGTTGACGCCCATGCCGTCCGTGCCGGGATGAATGGCGAGCGGCAGGCCGTTGCGCTCGCAGGCCTCGTAGATCGGGTAATACTGCCGCTGGCCGAACGGCGCCCGGGCGCCGGAGTCGGTCATCACCTGCACGAAGTGCGGGTGATCCGCCCAACGATCGATCTCGCGCGCCGCCGCCTGCGGATCCTGGTGGGCAACGGTGATCGAACCCTTGAACAGCCCGTCGTGGTTGTACTCCCCGAGCCACGTCTCGGCGAGCCAATCGTTGAACGCCGCGGCTATTGCGGTACCGTAGTCCGGGTCGGGGTGCATGTTGCAGAAGGCACGAGGCAACAAGATCGCGTGCGCCGTGCCGTATGCCTCCGTCAACTGCTCCCGCAGAAAGCCGGGATCCGAGCCTGCGGGCCCGCCGCCCGGAGGCACGGCATCCAGCCTGCTTCCATGCACGGGGTTGCTGTAGAAGCCGCGTCCACCGCCCTGGTAGCGGTCTTTCCACGGCATCGGCATGTACCCCCGGATCTCGTCCATGCTTCGCGGCGACGGATGCACATCGCAGTCGATGATGCCTGTTCTGACCGCCCCCGCGGTCTCCATCAGCGGATCGGTCTGAGTCACTGAAACCCCCTTATTTCCATCTAGTGAAAATACATTCTGTTGCGTGAGCATTATCGCATTTTCGGGCGGTCGTCGCAAACGGGAGGGGGCTCGTGTGGCCCATTTCTGCGTACGCTTTGAGGAGGCGGTCGTACGTGATGCTACGCTGGTTGGAGCGCCAGCGCGAAGGACCGCGCGCAGACCCGGCGCGGCCCTCCGATCGGCCCGGTCTCTTGAGATCATCGCCGGATAGGCGCCCCGGCGGTGCGCCGTGAGGATCCTGAATCGAGTCGCAAGGGGCCCTCCGCGCCGGTACTCCGAACGCCTCGGAGGTGGGGGAGGGCTAACTGGACGTCACGAGTTCGCTGCTCGGAGGAAGTTGCAGCTCTATCTCGCGCACGGCTTCCAGGAGCAACGGCACGTGGGCCTTCAGGTCCCGCACCGAGGAGCGGAACGCGGGGGCCGCGATCGCGATCGCGGCCAGCGGCCGGTCTCGTGCGTCGGTCACCGGGGCCGCGATAGCCCGTACGCCCTCCTCGTTCTCCTCGTCTACCATCGCCCATCCCTGCTTTCGGGTGGTCTCGAGATCCCGGCGCAGAATCTCCTTGTCGGTGATGGTTTTGGGTGTCTCGGGCTCCAAGGTCATCCGGTCGATGACCTCTTCGCGCTCATGTTTGGGCAGGAAGGCCAGGATGGCCTTCCCTTGCGCCAGCCGGTGGAGGGGCGTGCGGCCGCCAATGACGCCGTTGACTTGGACCCGTCCAGGGCCCGCCACCCTTTCGACGAGCAGGGCGTCGGTCCCCGTGCGCACGCCCAAGAAGGCCGACTCGCCGGTCGATTCGGCCAGCCTCCGCATCACCGGCAACGCCGTCTCCGAGAGGCTCCTGGTCAGGCTCACCCGGCTGCTCAGCTCGAAAACCTTCAGGCCCAGATGGTAGCGTCGGGTCTCCCGGTCGAACGTCGCGAAGCCCCAATCCACCAACTCGTTCAACAACCTGTAAGTGGTGCTCACCGGCAAAGACGTTTCTTGGGCCACCTGGCTGACGCCCGCACCTTCGGGGTGTCCACCCAATGTCTCCAGGAGGCTGAGCCCTTTCGCCAGCATGCCGTCTCGGTTTTTCATGGTGCCGTATCATACTAGACGGTCGCAACTTCGATACCGATTGGCCGACGCGGCTTCATCGCAGCGATCATCCACAAGCCGCGCGGAGCCTGCCCGTTACGGTGCCCTCCTGCGGGCGCCGGCCGCGACGAGCCACGGGTCCGCACCCAACTCAGAACCGTCTGGCCTTCTACCGCGACACCCTCGGCTTTGAAGTGGCTCGGACGAAGAGCGAGCATTTCACCTAGAGATCGGGAGAACTCGAAATTCATCAGTCGGCGCAGACAGTGGGGTTACACCCGGTGGTGCCGGGACGTGCACGTCGGTCGTTCACCTATCGGCGCTCTGCGGCGCTCAGTCCTGTTGCCGCTTGGCACATCCTGGTCCGCCGGACCCCGCACCACTCACGATGGCCCTCCAAGGGCAAGCTAACCTGGCGATGGTCCGGCGGGTACCAGAGGCGCATCAGCAGGCAAGCCGCTGACATCAAAGAGGTTGCCCAGTTATCGAACCTGTGGGTGCCGAAAACACGGTCGGGTCGGGATCCACTCGCGCCCCCAACGCTTCGGGACGGCACGCCCGCGTCATCTACCGCCTTCTCGCCACGCTGGCGAGCAGAACCGGGTCGTCGAGCTGCAACTTCGTCGAAGATGCTCAGCCTGGGCCACTCGCGGCTCTTAGGGAGATCGGCTTGATGTCAGCGAACATGCTGCGGGCGTTCCAGGTCGGGAAGGCTCGGACAAGCCACGAGGGGCCGTGGAGTTGGATGCGGCGGTCGCGAGTGGCCGCGGCCCAGGTGAGCTGGCCGGCGTGCCATTTGACGAAGGCTTCGGCTTCCGCCGTGATATAGAGATCCTCGTCGAGGCCGGGGTACTTCTTGCAGATCTCGGTGTCTCCGAGGTCGATGAGTAGCCAATAGCGCTCGCGGCGCGGGCGGCCGGTGAAGTCGAAGCGGATGACGACGCGCCGATCGGGGAGCTCGTCCCGGCGGAGCGCGTTGCACATCGACCACAGGGCCACAAACGGATCCAGGTGCTCGGGAGCGATCTCGAGCCAGCGGGCGCCCCACTCGCCGAGCGACGCACAGACCTTGAAGAGGTCATGACCGGCGGGCGTGAGCTGGTAGTGGCTCCCACGCCCCCGGGGTTTGGGTGCCGACTCGACGATTCTGAGGCGTTCGAGTTGCTTGAGCCGCTCTGAGAGCAACGTGCGGGAAAGTCCGGGCACGCCCTCCAGGATCTCACTGAAGCTTCCGCAGCCAAGGTACAGGTTGCGGATGATCAGCGGTGTCCAGCGCTCGGCGAAGATCTCGGCGCCACGGGCGATGGGGCAGTATTGGCCGTACGTCCTCACGAAGCCAGTATTGCGCACCCGCCTTCGGTTGTGAAGTCCAGATTCTTGACTATACAGCCGCGGCCCGCGGTAGTCTAATGTGGCCGTCGAGAGGAGTACACGATGACGACACCGACAACCGCGGAAGTCGGACGCGGGAGCAGGGAGCCACCCGTCGTGGAGATCGACGGGTTCCGAGGCTGGCTCATCAGTGCCGACCACGCCGACTACGACCTCGCCCGTGCAATCTGGAACGGTGCCATCGACCGGCGCCCGCGCCTGATCGCCCGATGCATCGGGACCGCCGACGTGGTCGCGGCCGTGCGTTTCGCCCGCGACCACGATCTGGAGATCGCCATACGAGGCGGGGGCCACAACGTGGCGGGCACCGCCGTTTGCGACGACGGGATCGTCATCGACCTCTCGGCGATGCGGGCCGTGCGGGTCGATCCCGCCGACCGCAGGGCCTGGGTGCAGGGTGGTGCGCTGTGGGGCGACGTCGATCACGAGACGCAGCTGCACGGTCTGGCCACCACCGGCGGAATCGTGAGCCACACCGGCGTCGCCGGACTCACCCTCGGCGGCGGCATCGGCTGGCTGATGCGCAAGTACGGTCTCACGGTCGACAACCTACTCGCCGCCGAGGTCGTGACGGCCGACGGCGAGCTGCTGCGGGCGTCCGAGGACGAGCACCCCGACCTGTTCTGGGCGTTGCGAGGCGGCGGCGGCAACTTCGGCGTGGTCACCTCGTTCGAGTTCCGCCTCCACTCCGTCGGGCCCGCCGTCCTGGCCGGCCCCATCCTCTGGGACGCGGCCGACGCCGGGGAGGTTCTCCGCTTCTACCGCGACTTCGTCCGCGACGCTCCCGACGAGCTCGGCACGGTCGTGAGGTTCGGCGCCGCGCCGCCGCTACCGGGCATCCCCGAGGACCTGCACTGGCGCCCGGTGGTGATGGTCGGTACCTGCTACGCCGGGCCGATCGAGGACGGTGAGCGGGTACTCCGCCCGCTCCGCGCATCCCGGACTCCCCTCCTCGACCTGGTCGGGCCCACGCCGTACGTGGGATGGCAGAGCTCGCTCGACTCGGCCGTCGTCCACGGTTGGAACTACTACTGGAAGGCCACCCACCTCCCCGAGCTCCGCGACGACCTCATCGACGTGATCGCCGAGCACGCGTTCTCCTGCTCGTCGCCGCGGTCGTACGTGGCGATGTTCCATTTAAAGGGAGCGGTGAGCCGAGCGGCCGAGGGCGGGACGGCGTTCGGGAACCGCCAGGCGTCGCACGCGATCACCCTCGACGCTGTGTGGCTGCCCGGCGAGAACTTCGGCGACCAGGACACCGCTTGGACGAGGGGATTCTTCGCCGCCCTCGGCCGCTTCCGCGAAGGCGTCTACGTCAATTTCCTCGGCGGCGACGAAGACCCCGACCGGGTCCGCGAGGCTTACGGAGACGCCGTCTACGACCGGCTGGCGGGCGTGAAAGCCAAGTACGACCCCGACAACGTCTTCCACCATAATCAGAACATCGGCCCGCGCGAGATGAAGGCGAGGACCGTGGCGACATAGTCGTCGGGGTGGGTCGCGTACGGGATGTGATCAGCGGCCTGGCCGAATGGGTCCGCCGCGTCGACCAGCCGTCGGTGTCCCCGCTGCTCACCGGCCTGCAACACCTCATCGACTCGTTCGTGGAGATCGCGGGTTGGGCTACCTCGGCCTCGGCCAGCCGCTAACCACGCTGTCCGGCGGCGAGCGGCAGCGGCTCAAGCTGGCCACCCGCATGGCCGCGAAGGGCGGCGTCTACGTCCTCGACGAGCCGACCAGCGGCCTACACCTGGCCGACGTCGAGCAACTGCTCGGCCTGCTCGTCGACTCCGGCAGGTCGGTCATCGTCATCGAGCACCACCAGGCGATCATGGCGCACGCCGACTGGATCATCGATCTCGGCCCCGGCGCCGGCCACGACGGCGGCCGGGTCGTCTTCGAGGACACACTCGCCGACCTCGTCGCCGCCCGCTCCACCCTCACCGGCGAGCATCTAGCGGCCTACGCCGACACCCGAAGCCCTCGCAGACTCCGTGAGACGAGTTCTCTTATCTGTTTCGACTCGTCCCGCTCGCGGACCGAGAAGTGATGTTGTCCCAGCGAGGAGCACGGGAACCTGTTGCGAAGGCGTCGGTGGGCACGAGGTCCCAATGGATGGGAGATGGTGCCAGACCCGCGGTGGAGATCACGTCGCTGCGCCGACCGCTGCGGCAACCTCGTCGGCCACGAGGGCGTGGTTCATGAAGAACGCCGCTTTGGCCCCGGATGCCGCGGCAAGCAGCGCGCTCTGGACGGCGTTGCCCCCGTCACCGGCGACGTACACCCCCGCCACGGTCGTCTCCCGCGTCGCCGGGTCACTCTTCACGCCGGCCGGCGCCTGGCCCATCGCCACGATCTCGCAGCCGAGCATCTTGGCCAGCCCGGAGCCCTGGCGCTGTGGCGGCACGTAGAAGAGGCCCTCGCGCTCCAGTGGGGAACCGTCCTCGAAGTGGATGCGCCTCAAGCCTCCGGCCGCTCCGCCTTCCAGGTGCGAGATCCTCTCTTCCCTCACCGGTATGTCGAGGGCGCGGAGCGTCCGTCGCCCTTCTTCGTTCAGGTTCGTGGGTCCGTCGGTGAGTAGCACGAGGTCGCGGCTCCAGTTGCGGATGAAGGCCGCGCGTTCCGCCGCCCCCTCGCCGGAGTTTAGGACCGCGAGTGGCCTGTCGCGGACCTCCCAGCCGTGGCAGTACGGGCAGTGGTAGACGCCCCGTCCCCAGAGCTCCGTGAAACCCGGCTTCTCGGGCAGCTCATCGACGACGCCGGTCGCTAGCAGGAGCTTGCGAGCTCTCACGACCGTCCGGTTCTCCAGGGTTACCTCGAAGTCGCCGTTGTCACCGCTGGTGCCGGTAACCCGCGTTGAGCACACCTCGACGCTCGGGTACGGCTCCAACTGCTCCCGACCTACCTCGAGTAACTCTTCCGGCGGGATCCCGTCTCTGGAGAAAAAGCCGTGGACGCCGGAAGAAGGGGCGTTGCGTGGCTCACCAGAGTCCAGTACCAGCGTCCGCCTGCGCGAGCGGCCCAAGACCAGCGCGGCGCTCAGACCCGCAGAGCCTCCGCCTACCACCACGACGTCGTACCGGAGTTCGTGCCTATTCGTCTCTTGCACCTTGTCGTCCTTGGGTACAGGTTTCTCTACCTCCGTCGATACAAGAACATCGGGTGCTCCGTATCTCGTGTTTGCCATCGCAGTCATGAGTTTCCTCCAAGATCGGTCCGGCGCGGCCCCGCGTGCCTCATGGGGCCGCGCCAGATCGGTTCTTCTACGCTACTGATAAGCTCTTCTTGCCTGTCTCCTTCGGGTCTGTTTTGTCAGGCTCGGAAAGGATCGCGGCCGATGGATCGAATCCTCTCACGATGAGCCAGATGCCAAGCAATAGCTCCCAAAAGAACTCAGGGACCGTTGCGATTACCGCCCAGATGGAGACTGGCCCGTAGAGCCCGAGCAGCATCGCGATCCCCGAAGCGGAGACCAGGGGGCCGCCGACGAGCCCCAACACGGCAAGGTAGCGTGGAACGAGCCTGGAGCTGTACATCAGGTAGCCCAACAAAACCCCGTTTCCGAGGCCGGCAAGGATGCCGGGACCTAGCAGGAAGGTCGCGTCATGGAACGCAACAAGCGTCTTGCCGGCCGCGAGCAGCGAGGCGGCATCCGCGCCCGCGGCCCCCGCAAAGTCCTGCCGCAACGTCACCACCGAAACGATGCTGACGATGCCGGCGACGATGACGCCGGCTTCGAGGACACGAACGGTGACGTAGCCAAGGGCGACTGCTTCGTTCTGCCGCTTGACGATCGGAAACAGCACGACGGCGGTGCCGATACAGGCGAGGGCGGTAATCACTTCGAGCAACGCCCCCCAATGCACGAGGGCGTCGGCGCCGGCGCCGACGACGTAGTCGGGGTCGTTCAGCACGGGGCCGTACAGGACGAACTGCGCCGGGATCGAGAGGACGATGGTGATCAAGAACAATACGCCGGTTACTCTTGCGATCTTTTGAGGATTCATCCGGACTCCTTTCTTTGATTAGGCCGCGATCTTCGGTTTATCCCTCGGGAGCGGCGGTCGTACGGTCGCCTGCTTGCCCCACCGATCTCCAGACGCACTCAAATAGTGTTCGAGCGCGTAGCCCCAAGGCATCACGAGCGGAACTAACACGACGCCCACGAGACAGGCGGTCAGCGTCTCTGTCCCCCCGAAGCTTACGTTCGGATCCAGCCCACCGGAAAGCAATTGGGGCAGCCCGAAAACCAGGATCCAGATGGACTTCCAAACAAACTCGAAGAGAAGCAGTGGCAGCATCTTGATCGGATAACGGATTCCCAGCACCGCCAGGAGCGCGGTCGCGCCGAGCACGCTGAGAATCACGCTGTCCCCGGGTGACAGGTTCGCGGGATGGAGTAGCGCCGGCAACTTTTCGATCGCCAAACCGACGACCGTGAACAAGTACATGGCCCTCAACAAGTAGAGCCTGAAGGTAGATACTTCGGACATAGAGAGTGCACTCCTTTGGGTAGGGGTGGAGGTTAAGGAGAAGGGCCGGTGCGCAGCAGCCTCGGCCCTTCGTTCGCGCTACGTGGCGCTACACCTTAGAAGCGACATGACCGTTGGAAGGGACGGCGGCGGGCTGGTCAACGCTCGTCAAAACGCCATCATCGGGATCGGTAGACAGGGAAGCAACCGCAGATGGATTGAATCCTTTGACGATGAGCCAGATGCCAAGCGACAGCTCCCAGAAGAACTCGGGATGGTCGAGATGACCTGCCACACAGAGCCTGCCTCGATGACCCCGAACACGATTGCGACCCCGAAGCGATGATCAGGGGACCTCCGATGAGCCCCAGCATTGCCATGCCCCGTGGCACCAGGGCGGACTTGTACATCAGGTAGCCCAGTATCAGCCCGTTCCCCACGCCTACGACGAAGCCCGGTCCGAGCACGAACGTCCAGTCGTGGAGCGCGACCAGCGACTGGCCGACCGCGACGAGCGAGCCGGCATCCGCGCCCGCGGCCTCCTTCCGCAAGGTCACCACCGAAAGGAGGCTTATGAGGCCGACGGCGATAAAGGCGCACTCAACCACACGAGCCGTGACATAGCCCAGAGCGAGGATCTCGTTCACCCGTTTGACGACGGGATAGAGCACGATGGCGGTGCCGATGTTCGCGATGATGAGGATCAGCTCCAAGAACGCGCCCAAGGCCACGCCGTCGTCGGCGCCGCCACCACCGACGATGTAGTTGGGGTTGTCCAGCACAGGGACGTAAAGGACGAGCGCCGCGGGGATCGAGGTGACGTACGTGATCAGGAACAATACGCCCGTAACTCTTGCGATCTTTTGAGGGCTCATTTTTCCGTTGGTCGCCATTTTCGTTCTCCTCTCTCGACTTACTGTTTGACGTCGGGGGCATTCGCCTAGGGGGGTTTGACGCGAATGGCAAAGATCAAGGGCATCCCCAGATCACGTATCTTCCTTAGCAACCCGTGCAGCGCGGCCTGATCCACAACCGGGCAGGTCAAAAGCGTCTCGCCGTCGTCTTCCAGCGTGATGGTCACGTCCCCGAACCAGTCTGCCCATTTGGGACCCAGGTGGCCCTTGAGCCTGATCTGGTAGACCATCGGGCGATCGAGTTCGTTTGCCATCACCCCGCACCTTCCGTGGCCGTTGTTCCACGTAAAGGAGCGTAGCCGCGACACGGTATTGGCGAACAGATACCAAAGTAGGGTTCGGAGGTACTGTTATGAACCGCTTGCGCGCCTTTCCGGATCCGAGTTTGCGGGCGAACGGGGTTCGGGCTACAACAGGCCCAGCTCGCGGGCGCGCGCTACGGCTTCGGTGCGCCTCCGAACCTGGAGTTTGCGAAAGATGTTCCGGTTGTGCCCTTTGACGGTAATGAGGGCGAGGAAAAGCCGCTCGCCGATCTCACGGTTCGAGAGTCCCTGAGCGATGAGTCGCAGCACTTCTAACTCGCGTTGGCTTAGTGGTTCGGCAAGAGACTGGGCAGGTAGGGCAGGCGGCGGATGAGATTGGTCTTCGCTCCTGTCCTCCTCGGCTTCGAGCGCAGCCAGCAACCTGCCTGCATAGTCCGGCAAAATCCCGTGGGCGGCTGCTTCAAACAACAGTCGGGCCATCGGCCTACCTTCGTCCACGAAGACCCGGACGTAGCCCTCCGGCTCGGCCAGGGTCAGGGCGCGTTCCAGTGGCACGAGCGCAGCAGGGGTGTCGCCTTGCACATGATGGGCGAGCGCCTGCAGCACCAGGATTTCGATGACCCTTCCTGGCCTCTCTCCTTCTTCCGCTGCTTGCAGGAGGCGCTGTAGGAGTCCCGTTGCCTCGAGTATGGAGCGGTCTGCCCGGTCGCACCTATGCTCGGCGATGAGCACCCTGGCCAGGGTGATGTGCTCGAACTCGCGCACGTAGCTGAGGTCGTCCTCCACGGATGGGCCCTTCTCACGCGCCCAGTCGAGGGCTTCACCCAACCTACCCTGCGCGGCCCACACCCGTGCCTTCAACGCCGCTATGGGGCGCACATTTGGGTAGAAATCACTCACGTACAGGCGCTCTGCCTCCTGGAGCAGGTCGAGGGCGCCGTCCAGATCTCCTTCGGCCTCCTGTATCCGAGCCATCGCGACGTGCCAGCGATACGGGTTTTGGGGGAACCCGGTGTGCTCGCCCTGCTCCTTGCTTCTCAGCAGGTGCTGCGTGGCGGCTTCCAGGTCGTTCCGCTCACGGTGGATCTCGCCCATTCCCACGTACATGTCCGCCGTTCCCCGCATCACAGGCTCGCCCTGCTCCGCCGCGAGGTGCAACGCGTGCTCGTAGGTGCGCATCGCCTCGCGGAGACGGCCCTGCGCGATCCGTATATCGGCCAGGGCGATCGAGCCCCCGACCGCGTCGGAGATGTACCCGGCCATCTGCAAATGGGCCATGCCATCTGCGTACGACCGGTGGGCTGCTTCGAGGTCCCCGTTCGTCCAGGATGCGAGCCCCAGGAGCGCCGCAGCCGCTCCGCGCCGGAAATGGTCATCCTCGGTTGCGAGGTCGAGCGCCCGCCGGGCGTATGTCACGGACTCTGGCACATCGCCCAGAACCAGAGCCAGTCCGGCACGGTACATGGCGATCGAACCCGGGAGGCGGCGATACGCCCCTTCGTGCATCACAACCATCCGGGCCGATGAGGCTTCCGGCCGCCCACGCAAGTCTGCGCTCTCGTCCAGCCACCGTTCGGCGTCCCGCAATCGGGCCTCAACGCCATCAAGCTCGCCACTCTGAAGTAACGTCCCGGCATAGTGAACGTTGAGCACGGGCCTGACGTGGAACAATTCGTCGGGGAGCGCCTTGAGCCAGGCGAGCAACGTGGCCTCCTGCCTACTCCTGCGCATGGCCGGCACTGCCAGCTCGACCAGGTCCGCCGCCCGCTCGAAATCCTCGGCGGCCAGCGCGTGGCGGATAGCATCGGCGCGCAGACCGTTTTGCTCGTACCACTCGCTCGCCCGCCGGTGCAGTGTGGGTACCTGATCTGGCCGCTCCGCCATTAAATGCGCAAAGAGTACGTCGGCAAAGAGGTGGTGGTAGCGAAACCAGTGGCGCTTGTCGTCCAGCGGAACGACAAAGAAGTTGCCCCGCTCCAGGACCTCCAGCATTCCACTGCCTTCCTCCTGACCGGTGACGGCATCGCACAGCGCGCCACTCAACCTCTCGAGGATGGAGGTCCGGAGCAAGAAGCTCCGGATGCGTTCGGGCTGGCGCTGCAGGACCTCCTCGACCAGGTAATCCACGACGAACCGGTTGTCTCCGGCGAAAGCCCTGATGAACCCGGACACGTCCTCCCGCCCCCGCATCGAGAGCGCCGCCAATTGCAGGCCGGCGATCCAACCCTCCGTGCGGGTTTCCAGCGCGGCGATGTCCTCCGCCGAGAGGTCCAGGCCCATCTCCCCCTTGAGGAACGCGGCCGCCTCGGAGGGGTTAAAACGCAGGTCCCCGGCGCGCAGCTCGCTCAACTGGCCCCGGGCGCGCAGCCGGGCCAGTGGCAGGCGCGGGTCCTCCCGGGTGGCGATGATGAGGTGCATTTCCGGGGGCACGTGCTCGAGCAGGAAGGCGATGGCATCGTCTACCGCTTTGGCATCAACAAGGTGGTAGTCGTCGAGCACGAGGAAGAAATCGTCCTCTACGGCCGCGATCTCATTGAGCAGGGCCGTCAGAAGCGGTTCGGTCGGCGGTGGCTGGGGCGATCGGAGCGCGTCTAAGATCCCTTCCCCGATACCCGCAGCGACCGCCCGCAAAGCGGCGACGAGGTAGGCCAGAAAGCGCGCGGGGTCGCCGTCACCTTCTTCCAGCGAGAGCCAGGCGGCGGGCCGCCCGCAACCGGCGATCCACTCGCCGATTAGCGTGGTCTTACCGAAGCCGGCGGGGGCACAGACGAGGGTCAGCCTGCGGTGCAGACCCTCGTTGAGGCGCCCGATCAGGCGTGGGCGGAGGACGGCTCCGTGCTGCGCCGGGGGCACATAGAGTTTGGTGGCCAAGATCGGCGCGAGCATGTGTAAATTCTAGAACAAATGCACACCCGACTCTCCCTACTTGGTCCCCACCCCGGAGGCGGTGTTCGAGACGCTCGGCGGGCTGCCCGAAGAGACTAGCGTCTACCTAGACCGCGGCTACGATTCGGACCCCACGCACGAGCGGCTCGCGAATCTGGGCTTGCGGTAGGAGATCTCGGGTAAGGGCAAGCCGGCGCCGTTGCGGGCCACGAGGAGGTGGGTCGTGGAGGACGAACTCGTGGCACAACGCCCACAAGAAGCTCGTCGCTTTGGACTGGTGAACTGCCGGGCATGTATTTTCTGTCCAGTCAAGATGATGGGATAAGCCAGGCGGTTGTCCATCTCGACGACGAACGGGTGAGTCCGATAAGGTTGCCGGACAAGGGAAAAGGCATGATGGGCTATGATGGATCCGTTCGACTACAGAGAGTAGTGGATGACGTGTCCGTACTCGGGGAGGAGACAACGCGGTGATCACGCTCGAAGAAGCTCAGAGAATCCTTTCTGCCGCCGAGGACAAGGCCAGGCAGATGGGCCAGCCGATGAATATAGCCGTGATGGACGCCGGAAGGAACCTCGTGGCCTTCCACAGGATGGACGGGGCCTGGGTGGCGAGCACCGACATCGCCATAGACAAGGCTTTTACCTCGGCCGGGAGGGGGCTTACCACGAGGAAGATCGGCGAGATGGCCCAGCCCGGCCAGCCCCTCTTCGGCATCAACACGACGAACGGCGGCCGGATCGTCATCTTCGCCGGAGGCATCCCGCTGATGCGCGACGGTGAGGTGGCCGGCGCGATAGGAGTGAGCGGGGGCACGGTTGACGAGGACCACGAGGTGGCGGAGGCCGGCGTCGCCGCTTTTGGCTGATGCCCGTGCCCAACGTTTCTACGCTCCTGCCCGCCGACCCGAGGGGAGCCAGATGCCCGTAGACGCCGCGCTTGTGGGCGCGCTGCACGTCGAATACCTCACGAAGCGGGACCTGGTGGGGGAGGAGCGGCCCCACCACTCGCTCTTCCAGACCTCGACCATCGAGGCACTGCTCGATGGTAGCTACGAGGGCGACGTCAGCTTCGCGGAGCTGGAAGACCGCGGGGATTTCGGCCTCGGAACGCTCGACGCGCTGGACGGCGAGATGGTCGCCCTCGACGGCGCCTTCTACCAGATAAAGGCCGACGGGCTGGCGTACCCGATCGACGGCCGGGCGCGGACGCCGTTCGCGGTCGTGACGTTCTTCGAGCCGGGACCGCCCCAAATGCTACCCGCGCCGATGGACCTGGCAGATCTCTGCGCCCACGTGGACGGGCTCGTCGGCGGGACGGCCGCCTGCTGCGCCGTTCGGGTGGACGGGCTCTTCGGTCGCGTCAAGACGCGCAGCGTGCCCCGGCAGCGCAGGCCCTACCCGCCGCTCGCCGAGGTCGTCGAGGGCCAGCCCACCTTCGAACTGCGCGACGTGCGGGGCAGCCTCGTGGGCTTCCGCTTCCCCGACCATGCCAGGGGCTTGAACGTCCCGGGTTACCACTTCCACTTCATAACCGAAAAGAGGGACGCCGGCGGTCACGTGCTCGCGTGCCGGCTCGCCCGCGGCGAGCTCCGCGTCGACCGCGAGGCGGACCTGCGGCTGGAGCTCCCCCCGGAGGTATCCCTGCCCGTACCCGGACAGGTGTCCGAAGATGCGCTGAACCGCGTCGAGAGGGAACGGTAGCGCGGGGGACAGCTCGCGCATGAACCGCGACGGAGGGGCGACCTTCGGGGGCGCAGAAGACCGTCCGCGCGAGGCCGCGCGCGTGCTCGCGGCGGAGCCGTTCAGGCCGCATCCCCTGCTCGCCAACGGCCACGCCCAGACGCTCGCCCGCTGGGCGTGGCCGCGGAGCTACCGCGCCCAACCGGACGAGGTGCGCCTGTTCGAGGTCGAGCCGGGCGTGCGACTCCTCGCCCGCTGCCGCTGGCACGGGGCGGGGACGGGCCGGGTTACCGTGATACTCGTGCACGGCCTCGGCGGGAGCGCCGACGCCCCCTACGTCCTCGGCGCCGCCGGCCTGGTCCACCGGGCCGGCGCCGACGTGGTCCGCCTCAACCAGCGCAACTGGGGGGGGACGGAGGCCCTGACGCCCACGCTTTACCACAGCGGGATGTCCCATGACCTCGCCGCGGTGGTGCGCGAGCTCGTTGAACGCGACGGGCGTACGCGCATCGTCGTCGCGGGCTTCTCGATGGGCGGGAACCTGGCCCTGAAGATGGCCGGCGAGATGGGCGAGGAAGCCCCGGCGGCGCTTTTGGGCGTGTGCGCGGTCTCGCCTTCGTTGGACTTGAAGGCTACCGTAGAGAACCTGGGGAGGACCCAGAATCGCCCGTACCAGTGGGCTTTCGTGCGCGGCCTGCGCCGGCTCGTCGAGCGCAAGAAGATGTTGTACCCGGCACTCTACGATACCCGGGGGCTTGAGCGGCTGCGCACGGTCCGCGACTTCGACGAGCTGTACACCGCCCCGCACGGCGGCTTCGCCGATGCCGATGATTACTACGCCCGGGCGAGCGCCCTGCCCCTCGTCCCTCAGATACGGTTGCCCGCCCTCATCATCCACGCCAGGGACGATCCCCTCGTGCCCTGCGGCCTCCTGCTGCGTCCGGGGGCCGCGGATAATCCCTTTGTCGTGAAGGCGACGCCGGCGCACGGCGGGCACGTCGCCTTCGTCTCGGCCGAGAAGGGGGACGCTTCTGGGCCGAGGAGCGCCTCGCGGATTTTTGCCGGCTTCTATGAGTCCCGCGGAGGTTGGTATGCTTCCCTCCGAGATACGCGAGGGAGGAGCAAAGGGATGAACGGTGCTGAGAGCCTGGCAAGGACGTTGACCGGCGCCGGGGTAGAGGTGTGCTTCGCCAACCCGGGTACCTCTGAGATGCACTTCGTGGCGGCCCTCGACCGGGTCGGGGGCCTGCGGTGCGTGCTCGGGCTGTTCGAGGGCGTGGTGACGGGTGCCGCCGACGGCTACGCGCGGATGGCGGATAAACCCGCCTCGACCCTGCTGCATCTGGGTCCGGGGCTCGCCAACGGTCTGGCCAACGTTCACAACGCGCGACGCGCCGACACCCCGATGGTCAACATCGTCGGCGACCACGCGACCTACCACAAAAAGTTCGACGCGCCCCTCACCTCCGACGTCGAGGGCGTGGCGCGGCCCTTCTCGCACTGGGTACGGACCTCGACCGACAGCCGCTCGGTCGCCGGTGACGGGGCGGCTGCCGTGGCGGCGGCCTTGACGCCGCCGGGTAGGATCTCGACGCTAATACTCCCCGCCGACGTCTCCTGGGAACAGGCCGACGGGCCGGCGCCGCTGCCACCCGTCGAGGCGCGCGCCGCGGTGGCGCCCGAGAAGATCTCCGCCGCCGCGCGGGCCCTGCGTTCCGGCGAGCCCACGGTCCTTTTTTTGGGCGGTCCCGCGTTGCGCGAGCCGGGCTTGACGCTGGCGGGGAGGATCGCGGCGGGCACGGGCGCGCGGCTCGTCGCCCAGACGCTCAACGCGCGGGTCGAGCGCGGCGCGGGACGCGTCGCCGTCGATTTCCTGCCCTACCCCGTGGACGAAGCCCTCGCGACCCTCGCCGGTACGAGTAATCTGCTGCTCGTCGGGGCCACGGCGCCTGTGGCGTTCTTCGCCTACCCGGATAAGCCGAGCGAGTTGAGCCCGCGGCAGTGCGACGTCGGCACGCTCGCCACCCCAGCCGAGGACGTGGTAGGGGCGCTCGAAGCCCTCGCCGACGAGCTCGACGCCCGAAAAGAGACGCCCCCCCAGGCGCCGGAGACACCTTCGCCCGGCGGCCCGGTCAACTTCCACACGGCCGCCGCCGCGGTGGCGGCCCTGTTGCCGGAGAGCGCTGTCGTGGTGGACGAGGCGCTCACGGGCGCGTCGGCGTTCATCTCGGGGACGCGGGGCGCGGCCCCCCACGACTACCTGCAGGTCACCGGCGGCGCGATCGGGATAGGCCCGCCGCTCGCCACCGGGGCGGCCATCGCGTGCCCGGACAGGAAGGTGGTCTGCCTGCAGGCAGACGGCAGCGCGATGTACACGGTGCAGGCCCTGTGGACCCAGGCTCGCGAAGGGCTCGACGTCACCAACGTCATCCTCGACAACCGATCGTACGCGATCCTCAAGGGGGAGCTCGCGAACGTGGGCGCCGGAGACGCCGGCCGAAAGGCCCACGACATGATGGAGCTCGACCGTCCGGCGCTCGACTGGGTCGCCATGGCCCGCGGCATGGGCGTGGAGGCGGGACGCGCCGCGACGGCGGAGGAGTTCAGCCGCCAGCTCGATGCCGGGCTGCGCTCGCAGGGTCCTTACCTGATCGACCTCGTCCTGTAGCGGGATGGACCGTCGCGCTTAACAGTCATAGCGGGTTGCATAAGGACTTGACCCGGAGTCTGGAAGAGAAGGTGGCCGGCAACCTCGCCGAGTCGCGTCAAAGGGTGGACCGCGTTCAGGACCAGCCCGTCTCGTTTCCCACGCGGCGCGTCACCGGCCCTACAGGCCCGGGATCCGGCCGTTGCGGAAGGCGTCTACGAAGAGGCGGTGGTCGTCGCGGGCGGTCTCGGAGTAGCGGGCGCCGAAGTCGACCATCTCTTTGACGAACTCGTCCTCCTTGCCGGCGATGGCCTCGACGATCTCGTCCTCGGTCTGGAAATCTACGATGGCGGGGTCGGAGTCCTTGTCCGCGACGCAGTGGACCTTGGCCGTCGCCCGGCCGAGGTAGTCGAGCACCGGGGACATCTGCTCGGGCTCGGTGAGGTCGGCCCAGTCGAGGTCCTCGACGTAGGGGGAGAGCTCAGAGACGACGAAGCCTACCCCGTCTATCTCGGTGTAGCCGAGCCAGGGGTCGGCGTGGGCCTGAAGCGCGCGCTGGGAGACGGCCGTGCGGTGGCCGTGGTGCTTGAAGTATCCCCTTGTGCGTTCGTCGTCGACGATCCTGCTCGGCGCCGCGACGTTGCCCTGCTTCATCGAGAGGACCACGTCGTTCTCCAGGGCCTGGGTCGGGCCTTCGACCAGGATGTTGTACGCGGGGAGGCCGGCGGAGCCGATGCCGAAGCCCTTGCGGCCGACGATGTCCTTTACTTCGTAAGTGAGGCTGCGGAACCGCTTGGCGTCCGGGATCGTCTCCAGGTACGCCTCGTAGGCGGCCTGCACTCTGGCCCGTTCGGCGTCGTCGAGGTCGCGCACGCCGGGGCCGCGCCGGAACTTCCGTTCGAAGTTGCCGTCGATCAGGGTTGTTTTGTCGAGCAAATCCACGCGGGTGTTGAGGCGGGTCTCTAGCAGTATCTCCTTGACCTCGCCGTCCGTGGTCTCCAGCCTAAGCGAGTACTCGTGATCCCGGTCGGAGTCCACAAAGTAACGCACCTGCTCGACGTAGGCCCGGACGTAGGTCTCGATGAGCCGCGCGATGTCTTCGTCGGAGATGGCCTTCATCCACGCGAGCAGGGCGACGCTTGCGGCCATGCGCTTGATGTCCCAGGTGAAGTGGCCGAGGTATGCCTCGTCGAAGTCGTTGACGTCGAAGACGAAGACGCCGTCGCCGTCCATGTAGGTGCCGAAGTTCTCGGCGTGCAGATCGCCCTGGATCCAGACCCTGCTGGTTCGCTCGCCCGCCCAGCGGTCCTCCTCGCGCCCCACGTCCGCGTAAAACAGGCAAGCGCTCCCGCGATAGAACGCGAAAGGACCTGCCGCCATCTTCCGGAACTTCTGCCGGAACGCGTCCGGGTCGGCGTCCATCAGCTCCGAAAAAGCGTCGACGAGCACGCCCACGATCTCCTCCCGACGCGCGTCGGAGGAATCGTTCTGCCGCCCTGGTCCAACGGTTCCGGGCATGGAGATCCTTTCGTCGTCTGACGCCGGCCCGTCGCCGGCGGTTCCAATCTTCCCCCGACCGAACGCCACGCGCAACCGGCCCGGTAGATACGCACGGGTCGGGCGGCCCCTGGTCGCCGCCGGCTACGGGCCGCCCGGGTCGGGGTAAAGTGATGAAGCTCGGGTCCGCTACCAGACGCCAGCCAGCCGGGCACCCGTTGCCCGAGGAGGTGGGAGCTTATGGCCGAGAATGGACCACAAGGAGCCGAATCTCCGGCAGAGACGGGTGCGCTCGAGGCGTTTATCGAAGAGAAGATCCGCGCGGAGGGCGTGCCGGGATTGTCGATCGCGGTGGTGAAGGCAGGGCGGGTCGTCTGGGCGAGGGGTTTCGGGCTCGCGGACCTCGCCACGTTGGCCCCGGCCGGCCCATCGACGAGCTACCTGTGGTTCTCGATGACGAAGATCGTGACCGCGACGGCGGTGATGCGGCTCGCCGACGCGGGCGACCTCGACCTCGACGCCCCGGCCGACGAGTACTTCCGGGGTTTCAAGGTGGTGTCGCAGCCCGTCCCCGTGACCGTCCGCCACCTCCTGAACCACAGCTCCGGGCTCGCCAACCCGCTGCCGATCAGGTGGGTCAGGCCGGCCGATGCTCCGGCCTCAGACAACGGCGCCTTCGTCAACCGCCTTCTCGCCGGGCACCGCAGGCTGAAGTTCGCCCCCGGCGAGCGGGCCGGCTACTCCAACCTCGGATATCTGGTGCTTGGGGAGGTAATCTCCGCGGTCTCGGGCGCGGGCTACGAGAGATACGTGCGGGAGGAGGTACTCACCCCCCTCGGGATGGACCGCACCGGCTTCACCTACCCCGAACCGGCCAGTGATGCCGCCACCGGCTACCACCCCCTCTGGAAACCGCTAACCCCGCTCTTCAGGGCGGCGCTGCCTGGGGGCATTGTGGGAGCCCGGCAGGGAAGATACGTCTCCTTTAACCCCTTTTACGTCAAGGGACCGGCCTACGGCGGGCTGGTGGGCGGCGTAGCCGAGGCCGCCCGGTTCGTCCGGCTTCACCTGAACGGCGGCGAGGTGGGCGGCACGCGGCTGCTGTCAACGGGCGCGGTCGCCGAGATGCAAAGGGTCACGCCCAGGGGAGGCAAGCGGGACTTCGGGCTTGGCTGGTACCGGGCGCACGAGGCCGGGGAGCGGCGTCCCTTCTACGTCGAGCACTTGGGCGGCGGGGCCGGGTTCTGGAACGTGATGCGTATCCACCCCGGCGAGTCGCTCGGCGTGGTGATGATGGGCAACACCACCGGCTACGACCACGAATCCATCCTGGACGCCGTCGTTAGCGCGCCATGGGTATGATGCCAGCGTTCGAAGCACGCGCAAGGCGCCGTTGTGACAATATGTCCCCCTGGTTGTGACACCTGCCTCGTGACGGTGGGACTCTCCTCGCCGTAAGCTGCCAGCATCTCAAACGAAGAGCCGGCAGCCACGGAAGGGAGCCACAGATGAGCGCACCGAACACGACCAGGTGGATTGGCGTAGGATTGCTTGGCTTGCCCCTCTACGGGGCGCTTACCTTCTTTTCGAGCCTGAACCCCCAGCCCGACCCCAACACCCACCCCGCGGCCTGGGCTCGCTACGTCACCACCGACTTCTACTTGCTGAAGCACCTCTTCGCCAGCGGGCTTGGCCTGATCTTGGTGATTTTCGGCACGTTTGCCTTGGGCGCCTACCTCATCAGAAGCCGCGCCGGAAGCATGGGGTTGGTGGGGATGGTCATCACTGTCCTGGGCACCCTCTTGTTCCTGATGGTCGGCGGGGTCTCTATCTTCGCCGCGCCGAAGCAGGGGCAGGCGATCCTGTCGGGCATAGAGGAGTATGAGAAGCTGCCCGACATCCTCGCAGATACCGCACTTCTGCCAACCATGGGGGTGGGTGTACTGCTGATGTTGGTGGGCAACGTGCTGCTGGGCGCGGCGGTCTGGCGCTCTAGGACGCTGCCCAAGTGGGCAGGAGCCCTCTGGGTCGCTGGCTCCGCCCTTCCCCTGCTGGGACAGGTGTACATAATCCTGCCTATCGGCGCCGACAGCACCCCGCCAACGGTGCCCACGGGGGCGGTGCTTCTGGTGATGGGCGGGGCGTGGATGGCCTACAGCGTCCTGCGCGGACTCTCGACTGAGAAGGTAGGCGTCCGAGCCCAACCCAGAGTGCAATAACCAACCTCCTCCGGATCGCCGCGCGATCCAACCCGGGCGCGGCGATCCTGGATCAGAAAACCGAGAAGGAAAGGAGTGACAGCGATGGCGACCACCACCGCAACACCGGCCCGCGCCGCGGCTGCAACGAGGGCCTTCCCGCTGAAGTACTTCGTGTTGGCCTTCGCGTGCACCTGGGTCTTGTGGGTGCCAGCGGCGCTCGAAGCGCGGGGCCTGATCTCGTCACTCCCCGTACCGGCAACCTTCCTCGGCGCCTTCGGCCCCATGGTCGCGGCCATAGTGGTTACCGCCCAGGAGGGCGGACGGGCCGGATTGCGGTCCCTGCTCGGCCGGGTCGTGCGCTGGCGCGTGGCGCCCGTCTGGTACGGCGTCGCCATCCTGGGCCCGCTCGTGATCACGCTGGGCGCGATCGCGTTGCAGGTGGCCCTGGGTGGGCAGCCGCCGAGTCTCGGGTTGCTGATCGGGGCGCTGCCCACGGTGCTTTTTGTGTCCGTGTACATGCTGATCACCGTCGCGCTGGGCGAGGAGGTGGGCTGGAGGGGCTACGCCCTTCCCGCGCTGCAGGCACGCTACAACGCCCTTATCTCGAGCGTGATACTGGGGGTGATGTGGACCCTGTGGCACCTTCCGGTGTTCTTTAACCCCGACACTCACTACAGCAACCTGCCCTTCGTCCTATTCCTGGCCTACATAGTCCCGTTCGCGGTCCTCATCACCTGAGTGTTCAACTCCACGGGGGGAAGCGTGCTCATGGCCATCTTCTTCCACGCCGTCATGAACGCCTCTGGGGAGCTGTGGAAGACCATACCCGAGTATTCGGCCGAGCCCGCGAGCCTGGCTGAGGCCTTGGCCCGAAACACGCACGTCTACCTGGTGGGAGCCATCGCACTGTGGGTTGCCGCCGTCGCCGCGGTACTCGTCTACGGGACGCGCAACCTCTCGCGCCGACCCAGGCAAGTGCTGGCAGACACAACGGGCAAGACCCAACCGAGGGCTCGATAGCCAGCCCCCGGACCGAGGGAGGCAGCGCACTATGTCCACGACCACCGCCAACCAACCTTCCGCCGCACCCTCTCCGCTCCGGCGCGTGGTTGCCCGCCACCCGGTGACGACCTTCCTGCTCATGGCTTACGCTATCGGATGGACCGTCTTCTCTCCCGTAATCCTTTCGGAGATGGGCCTTATCTCTATACCGGTAGAACCGTCGCTGATGATGGTTACTTCCGCTGCCTCGGTCCTGGCGCTCGCCCTGCCGGCTCTCCTGGTGACGGTCGCCACGGGCGGTAGGGATGGTGTGCGGGACCTGCTGGCCCGGTGTCTCAGGTGGCGGGTAGGTATCCGCTGGTACTTGCTCGCGCTGCTCGGCCCCCTGGCCGCCACGCTGCTCGTGTCGAGCGCGTTCCTCGGCCTGTCGCCGCTTGAGGCGCTCGTGCGGAAGTGGCCGCTCCTGGTCTCCGTGTTCCTGCCGGAGATACTGGTACCGCTGGTGCTGATCCAACTCTTCGAGGAGGCCGGCTGGACGGGCTTTATGCAGAACGCGCTGCAAGAGCGCCGCGGACCTTTGCTTGCGAGCCTGCTGGTGGCGCCCGCCTTCGCCCTGATGCACCTGCCCCTCGTCTTGCTGGATGTTCCTCGCGGCGGGTTCGTGCCCTTCGTCGTTGGCATCGCAGTTCAGGTGGCGTTGCTCACGATAATCGCGGTGTTCTTCCGGGTGGTCATCATGTGGATCTACAACCGCGCCCGGCGCAGCGTGCTCATCGTGGCGCTCTTCCACAGCTCCTTCAACTCGGCGACCGGCTCGGGGGACGCGAGGTTTACCTCCGAGCTGGTCTCAGGGCCCGCGGCGATGCTGGTCCCGGTGGCGGTACTCGTGGTGCTCGCGGTGGTGATCCTCACCTTCACCCGGGGCCGGCTCTCTTACAAGGCTACCTATGGAGAACGTGCCGTGGAATCGTCGCGGGGACGTGGTGTGGAGAGGGCCCGCGTGGCACCATGAAGGCGGAATGAACAGGAGAATGAAGCTGACGGGCGTGCATCCCGGCAGAGCCGGGGCGAGTCCTCTGCCCCCCGACTCCTCCACGGCCAGGCCCCTCGGCGGGCGTTCTCTGGTCCTTGCCCGCGCGACGTGGGGGATCGTGGCCGCCCTGGCCGTCTCGCTCTTCGTCGCGGGCTTGCCGGTCGAGTTCGCGCTGCTGCACGAGCCGTGCCCGACCGCCCGATGCACCACGGGGCAGCTCCCGCCCGCCGGTCTTGACGCCCTGGAGGATCTCGGCCTCTCGCCCGGCTCGTTCGCGGCCTACTTCGTCGCGCTGGACGTCGTCTTCGCCATGGCGTGGTTCGCGGTCGCGGCCCTCATCTTCTGGCGCAGGTCCGACAGCCGCATGGGGCTGTTCGTCTCCCTTACGCTGCTCACGTTCGGGACGGCGACCTTCGCCTTCACCCTGGGGGCGCTTGTGGTCCGCCACCCCGCCTGGGGGATACCTGTTGCCTTTCTCCACTTCTTCGGGTCTGCCTCCTTCGGCCTGTTTTTGTACCTCTTCCCGGACGGGCGGTTCGTGCCCAGATGGACCCGCTGGGTGGCGCTCGCCTGGATCGCCTGGCAGTTGCCCCCGTATTTCTTCCCCGGCTGGCACCTGGACCCGGGCGCCTGGTATCTCTGGGCACAGGCCGTGGTGTGGCCGGCCGCGCTTGGCACCGCGCTCTACTCCCAGGCCTACCGCTACCGGCGCGTCTCCGACGCGAAGCAGCGGCAGCAGATCAAGTGGGTTGTCTTCGGCATCTCGGTGGCGCTTGCCATATTCATAGGCACGAACCTGGGTGTGAGCGCGTTCGCCTCTGTTCCCACGTCGCCGGGGACGCTTGCTGCGTTCCTGACCGGGTACCTTTTCATCTACGCTGCCCTGCTCCTCATCCCGCTCTCCATCGGCATCGCCATCTTGCGCCACCACCTCTTCGATATAGACCTCATCATCAGGCGCACGCTGGTCTACGGGGCCCTGACCGCGAGCGTGGTCGGCCTCTACGTCCTGGTGGTCGGTGGGCTCGGCGTGATGCTGCAGGTGAGGGGCAACCTCCTGGTCTCTATCCTCGCGGCGGGGCTCGTCGCCGTGCTCTTCCAGCCGTTGCGCGAGCGGCTTCAGCGGGACGTCAACAGGCTGCTCTACGGCGACCGGGACGACCCCTACGCGGTACTCTCGCGACTGGGATCTCGCCTCGAATCGAGGCTCGCCCCCGACGCCGTGCTGCCCGCCGTCACCCGGACGGTGCGGGATGCCCTGAAGCTTCCGTATGCCGAGATACAACTCAGGCGAGAAGACAGGTTCGAGACCGCGGCGGTCGCCGGTAGTCCGGTGGAAAACCCGCTCCGCCTGCCGCTCGTCTACGGGGGAGAGACGGTCGGCCGGCTGGTGCTCGGGCCGCGGGCCGGGCAGGAGGGGTTCCCCGACGCGGAGCGCCGGCTTCTGGAGGACCTGGCGCACCAGATCGGGGCCCCGGCCCACGCCGCCATCATGACCGACGAGGCGCTGCGCCTCTCCGCCGACCTCCAGCGCTCGCGCGAGCGGCTCGTCGAGGCGCGCGAGGAGGAGCGCCGCCGCCTCAGGCGCGACCTGCACGACGGCCTCGGCCCCCAGCTCTCCAGCCAGGCGCTAACCGTGGACGCCGTCCGGGCGCTCATGAGGCGGGACCCCGACGCCGCCGAGGAACTCCTGCTCGACCTGAAGTCGGACGCCCAGAACGCGGTCACGGACATCAGGCGGCTGGTCTACGGGCTCAGGCCCCCCGCCCTCGACGACCTCGGCCTCCTCGGCGCCCTGCGCGAGACCGCGGCCCAGTACGACGCGAAGGGCTTGCGTGTCGCGGTAGAGGCGCCGGAGAGACTACCCTCCCTGTCTGCGGCCGTCGAGGTCGCCGCCTACCGCATAGCCCAGGAAGCCCTGACCAACGTCGCCCGCCACGCCGGGGCCCGGTCGAGCACCGTCTCCCTCGCGCTCGACGGGGACGGCGCACTGCGCGTGGAAGTCAGCGACGACGGTGTCGGGATGCCCGACCCGCATGCCGGTCCTTCCGGGCACGCCGGGGTGGGCCTGACGTCCATGCGCGAGCGGGCGACCGAGCTCGGCGGGAGCCTGGACGTGGAGGAGCTCCCCGAGGGTGGCACCAGGGTACGGGCCAGGCTCCCGCTGCCCGAGGAGGGATGATGGATAGACCAAACAAACGCATCCGTGTTCTCGTCGCCGACGACCACCCGGTCTTCCGCCGGGGGATGCGCGCCATACTCGGGGCCGACCCCGAAACCGAGCTCGTCGGGGAGGCGACGGATGGTGATGAGGCGATCGCTCGGGCGCTGGAGTTACGGCCTGACGTGATCCTGATGGACCTCAACATGCCCAACACGACGGGCATAGAGGCGACGCGCCGCATCTTGGAAACGAGCCCCGGCACCGCCATCCTCATGCTCACGATGTTCGAGGACGACGACTCGGTCTTGGCCGCCATGCGCGCCGGGGCCCACGGCTACCTGCTCAAGGGCTCCGACGGTGCCCAGACGCTGCGCGCGATCCACGCAGTCGCGGACGGGGAGGCCATCTTCGGGCCCACGATCACAAGCCGCCTGACGGAATACTTCGCCAGCCCCGAAAGGGGCCGCAAAACCGGTCCCTCGCACGCTTTCCCGAACCTTACCGAGCGGGAGCGCGAGATCCTCTCTCTCATGGCGGGGGGCTACACCAATACGGCCATAGCCACCCGCCTCTACCTGAGCCCAAAGACCGTGCGCAACTACGTATCGAGCATCTTCACCAAGCTCCAGGTTACCGACCGCCCCCAGGCAATCGTCCGGGCCCGCGAGGCCGGGCTCGGGACGAAGGATACTTTGTAGAGCCATCGGCTTTCAGCCAAGAGCAAAAGGGCCGATGGCTGAGTGCGGAGGCGAAGTCGGGGCGTGCCTAAAGCGGGGTGCGGCGTGGCGTTGTCCCACTGCGTCACATGTGAGTCGGGGGCTTAAGGGCGCGGCCGGAAGCGTCGACAAGTGTGTCGGGAAGGACGGCACGGTCCTTCGGATGACAGATGGCCGTCCTTACGAACTTCACGGTCCGCGTCTGGAAAGGAGCACCGCAAACTATGACCACCCGCACCAGGCACCTCGCTGCCGTTTTGGCTCTGCTGATCCTGCTCGTCGTATCCGTTGGCCTCGTGGCGCCCACCGACGCCGCCTCGGCAACCGGGAAGCGGCCGGCGGTCGCCCGCCTCATCTCAGCGGCCGGGCAGATCTCACCCTCCCTCGCCCGCCTCGAGGCCGGCCTGCAGCTGGTGCCCCGCGGCTCCGTGTTGACCAGCGCGGGCCGACTGCGCCCCGCGGCGGACCTCGGCGCCTGGGCGCGTTCGCGCGGCTACGCGCGAGTAACCCCCGAGCTCGGCGACGCGCTGGCCGAGGGATCGGCCCCGGACGCGACCACCCGCGACTGGACCCGGTGCTACGAGCGCGGGAACGGCGCCGCCGTGATCTGCCCCGACGGATTTATCGAGGTCAATTAGAGCATTCAGCCATCAGCGGCCAGCTTTCAGCCAGAACAAAAAAGCTGACCGTTGATGGCGGCGGGCCGGAGCGTGCTGATGGCTGACAGCGCGGTTTGCAGGCCGTTGGCCGAAAACCTCGGGGACGCCCGCCGGAGGTTACCGGCGCAGTCCGGTTGGCACTCTTCCTTGAGGGATCTCGTACACCACGCGCTTCTCTGAGTCCAGCGCTTACTCGCGCCCGTCGCGGGAGAGGCTGGCGCGAAGGGCTCGTATTACGCCGAGGCCTCCGAAGACCGAGCCGAGGAGGGCCAGGGGCCAGGCGAGGATGCGGGGGAAGCGGAGGGTGAGGAGGGAGGAGAGCAGGACGGCGCCGCTGATGGCGCCCGCCAGGGTCCGTTCGTGGGTCTGGAGCGGGACGCTGCCTTTTCTGAGGGCGGCATTGCCGACGCGGAAGGCGGTCGCGCCCGCGCCGGAGCCGGTCCCGGCCACGCCGCGGCGGGCGCGGCGGTCCGAGGCCCGCATCGGCCGCTCGGGCTGCACTTCCCGGGTGCGGCCCGAGCGGACGAGGTTGACCTCCCTGGCGTTGGCGAGGTCCTGCTCGAAGAGCGCCTCCATCTGGGCCGCGAAGCCCGCGTCTTCGACGACGAGGTCTATCTCCCAGTTGGCCGAGAGGCTGCTGAAGTTGAGGTTGGTCGAGCCGACCTTGGAGTACCAACCGTCGGCTACGACGGTTTTGGCGTGGATCATGGGCCCGGCGTACTCAAAGATGCGTACCCCCGCTTCGAGGAACTGCCTGTAGCCGGTCCGGGAGAGGGCGCCGATCCAGGGCAGGTCGTTCGTGGCGGGCGTGAGGACGCGCACGTCCACCCCGTCGCCGGCCGCGGCCATCAGGGACTGGGTGAGGATCGGCATGGAGAGGAAGTAGGGGTCCGTGATCCACAACCTCTCCTCGACACCCGCGGTCAGGAGCTGGAGAAAACGGAGCGTCCGCAGCTTCTGCGGCTCCTGGATGACCACCCGCGCCGCCCCGTCGCCGGACCTGGCTATGCCCCCGGCCCCGGGCCTCTCTTCCTCCGGCAGCGGTGCCGCGCCGCTCTCGTCCCAGAGGCCTGCGAAGGCGAGGTCGAGGTCGGCCACGGCAGGCCCCCTGACGCTCACGGCGGTGTCCCTGTAGGGCAGGCCGTTCTCCGGTGAGCGGACCATCCAGCCGTCGGCTATGCACACCCCTCCGGTCGAGGCGTACTCGCCGTCGACCACCAGAAGCTTGCGGTGGTCGCGCCTGATGACGCCGAGCGGGTACCCGAAGGCGGGCGGGTTGACCGGGCGCACCTCGGCGCCGGCCCTCCGCAGACCTTTCCAGAAGGAGCGCGGTACGTCCAGGCAGCCGAACCAGTCGTAGAGCACGCGCACCCGAACGCCCGATTCCGCTTTGGACCCGAGCGCCGCGGCGAACCTGTGCCCGATCTCATCGGCCTGGAAGATGTAGTTGTCCAGGTGAACCCACCGCTCTGCCCGCGCGATGGCCGCGAGCCAGTCCTCGTAGGTGTCGGGACCGTTCTTGAGCAGGTGAAGCCCGTTTCCCTCGCGCAGCGGCGCATCGCTGACCCGCGCTAGCGCCCTATCGAGCCTGCGGCGACCCGGACGTTCCCCGTGGCCATTCGTCGCCATCCCGTCCCACCCACTTTCGTCCTTCCGGATAGTCTACCGGGTCCGCGCCCGGTCGTGCCGCCGAACGGGTGGGGGGCGAACCTGTAAGATTCGACGTGACCGTAATCGCGACGACGGAGGAAGAACCGTGGGCGGGCTCGCGGGCGAGAGGTGCGTCCCGTGCCGGGGCGGCGTACCCGCCCTGGACGTAAAAGAAGTGGAACGACTCCTCCTCGAAGTCCCCGGCTGGTGCGTGGTGGACCGCGGCGGCGTCGACTCCCTGAAGCGGGAGTTCCGGTTTGCGGATTTCGCCTCCGCGCTCGCCTTCACGAACAGGGTCGGCGCGTTGGCCGAGGAGGCGGGGCATCATCCCGCCCTCCTGACGGAGTGGGGGAGGGTGACGGTAGCGTGGTGGACGCACGCGATCGGCGGCCTGCACCGCAACGACTTCGTTATGGCGGCCAGAACGGACAGGGCATACGAGACTATTTCGGAGGATGATGGCCCGGATTCTTGACGGTAAGGCGACCGCCGCGGAGATAAAGGCCGAGGTCGCCGCAGGGATCGAAGAGCTAGAGGCCGCCGGCCGGTCGGTGCGGCTCGATGTCGTGCTGGTGGGCGACGACCCCGCCTCCGCCACCTACGTGGGCGGCAAGGAGGCCGATGCCTCGCAGGTCGGCATGGCCTCCAGGGTCCACAGGTTCCCGGCCGGCGTCACCCAGCAGAGGCTCACCGACCTGGTCGACGAACTCAACCACGACCCCGCGGTCTCGGGCTTTATAGTCCAGTTGCCGCTGCCGGAAGGGCTCGACCCGCTGCCCCTGATCTCCCGGATAAGGCCCGAAAAGGACGTCGACGGCCTGAACCCGGAGAGCGCCGGAAGGCTCTCCATGGGCTTGCCATCCCTCATGCCCTGCACGCCGCACGGGATCATCCAGCTCCTCCGCCGCCACGACCTCCCGCTCGAAGGCCGCGAAGCGGTGGTGCTGGGCCGCTCCAACCTCGTCGGCAAACCCATGGCCCAACTCCTCCTGCGCGAGAACGCGACGGTGACCGTCTGCCACTCGCGCACCCGGGGTCTGGCCGAAGTAGCTTCGAGGGCTGACATACTCATCGTAGCCTCGGGCCAACGAGAGATGGTGGGGGCCGAGCACGTCAAGGAAGGCGCGGTCGTGGTCGACGTCGGCATCCACAGAAAGCAAGAGGGCGGCCTCGCCGGAGACGTGCGCTTCGACGAGGTGGAGCCGAAAGCCTCCGCCATAACCCCCGTCCCGGGCGGCGTGGGGCCGATGACGCGGGCGATGTTGCTCCACAACGCTCTCCAGGCCGCCCGCGCAACGCTTGCGTAACCACGCGACCACCGAGGCCAAAGCCGCCCTGAGGCAGTCGGTCCTGCGCCGCCGCGAGGCTCTGTGCGAGAGAGAACGCGCCGCGTTCGGCAGGACGATCCTTTCGAACGTCCGGGATCTCCCGGCCTACGAACGCTCCGGCGTCGTCCTTGCCTACGCTTCCTTCGGAACCGAACTCGGGACCGACGAGTTCCTCGGGCGCGTCCTCGACGACGGAAAGACCCTGCTGCTCCCCAGGGTCGAGCGCGGCGACCTCGGCCTCTACCAGGTGCGCGACACCGCGCGGGACCTGTCACCCGGACCTTGGGGTATACGCGAGCCGGTGCCGGAGCGTTGTCCGTTTGCAGATGCCGGCTCCGTCGATTTTGCCCTGATCCCCGGCGTCGCCTTCGACCGGATGGGTGGGCGACTGGGGTACGGCGGCGGCTTCTACGACCGTCTGCTCGCGGGCGGGCTGCCGCGGAGAGCCCCGCGCGTCTCGGTGGCGTTCGAGGTCCAGGTCGTGGAGAAAGTCCCCGTCGACCGGCACGACGTGCCGGTCGACCTCGTGATCACGGAGAAGGGGATGTACCCCGGGAAAAATACGCCGGGGGTTCTGTAGGCCGGGTTGTTCTGGCCTGAAGCGGTTTGCAGAGAGGGTGAACCTGCTTGCGAAGCTATCAGCTATCAGCGGTCAGCTTTCAGCCGGGGACAAAAAGCCGATGGCTGAGAGCGCAGGCCGTAAGGCCGGAGCGGGCTGATAGCTGACCGCTCTAGACGCTGGTCTCGGCCGGGACAGCGTATCGGCTCAACCGCTCGTAGAGGGGAATGCATTCTTCGAGTAGGGGCACGAGCCTCTGCGGGAAGGCGTCCGATTTGGGCTGGTAGGACGAGAAGCCGGTCGAGGCGTGGACGTTAGCGTACCAGTGTTTGGCCCAGACGCCGTCCTCGGGCTTGGGGCCGGCGGGCCAGCGGAGCATCTCCTCGTAGAAGGGTATGCCCAGCCTCCCGCAAACCCGGCGCAGGACGCCCGGCGGGTCGAGTAGGAGCTGCTTCGCGTCCAGGACGACCGGGACATCGTCGTGGCGTAAGGCGTGGTCCAGGATCTCCACTTGCTGCAGCAACCCGGTGTCGCGCATGGTCGGGTTCGGGAGTTGCCGGGCCAGGGAGGGGAGCATCTCGGCCGGGTCGCGGGTAAGGAGGACGTTCGTGGTGCTATTAAGAAACCCGCGGTCCAGGTCGGTCAGGTGGTGGGCCATGTTCTTGAAGAAGTGAACGGACATCTCGCAGGGACCGAGGATCACCTCTTGGACCACGCGGTCGCCGTCTTGATCCATGACCGCAAGGACCTCTTCGTCTCCGGGATGGTCGGCGCGTGTGACCTTCAAGTAGTGCCCGTAGAGTGGCTCGTCCACCACCAGCGTGTCCGGTCTTTGCCGGAACGAGTACATGAGGGCGGTAGAGACGTTGCGGGGCCCCGACCAGACGCTCAATTTCAGGCAGTCCGGCACGGGCTAACCCCGCGAGACCGAGCGGGAGACGGCTTCGGCGTAGAGCCCGTGCAGGCGCCGGGTCATCGGTCCCGGTCCTCCCTCGCCTATCGTCCTTCCGTCCACCTTTATTACGGGTGTGAGGCCGCCGAAGGTGCCCGTTACGAAGGCCTCGTCGGCGTCGTAGACCTCGGTCAGGGAGAAGGGGCGCTCCGAGACGGGGATTTCGTCTTCCTTGCAGAGCTCGACGATCATGCGCCGGGTGATGCCGTTCAGGGAGTATTGGCCCGTCGAGGTCCAGACCTCCCCGCGGCGAACGATGAAGAAGTTGGTAGCGTTGCAGGTCGCGACCGCACCCGTCGGGTCGAGCATGAGCGCCTCGTCCGCGCCGGCTTCGAGCGCCTGGAGCAGCGCGACCACCTCGTGCAGCTTGCTGTGGCAGTTGAGCCTCTGGTCGAGGGTGTCGGGCGGGGGACGCCTTACGGTCGAAGTAAAGAGGCTGACGCCCTGCTCCTTGACCTCGGGGTCGGCCTTTTTGTGCTCCGCGATGATCACCACGTTCGGGCCGCCGACCACCAGGCGCGGGTCCTGCGAGGGGGTCTTCTTGTCCCCGCGGGTCACCATGAGGCGTATGTGGACGTCGTTCGTCATGCCGTTGCGCCGGACCGTTTCGCGAAGCGCGTCGGCCAGTTGCTGGCGGGTCAGCCCGATCTCGATCCCGATGGCTTTGGCGCCCTGAAAGAGTCGGTCGAGGTGCTGATCCAGAAAGGCGAAGTCCCCTTCGTGCAGCCGGATGCCCTCCCAGACGCCGTCGCCCACGAGAAAACCGGAGTCAAAGACGGAGATCCTGGCCTCCGCCCTCGGGAAGAACTCGCCGTTTATGTACACGAGCACGCCCTCGTTGCGTTTATCCGGCACCGCTTCGTGCGTACCCCTCTGCATCCGATCTCCTCTCGCCGCTTCGCGCGAAGTAAAGCACGAACGCCACACCGGAATCCGGCCGCGTTACTTACGCCTCCTTCCGGCCGTGGGTTATGATGCTTCGGACGTTCGGGAGGCGAGAGGAGCGGTTGCATGGCCGAAAGAGAGACCACGGTTGGCGCCGATGCGGGTATCCACGGGAGGCCGGCGGCGCAGTTGGTGAAGGCCGCCAAGCAGTTCTCGTCGCGCATAGAACTGGTTAAGGGAACCCGCGAGGTCAACGCGAAGAGCATAATGAAGGTCACGGGGTTCGCCCGGAAGGGGGAGCGGGTGACCGTCCGGGCCGAGGGCGATGACGCCGACGAGGCCGCGGAAGCGGTGGCGAACCTCATAGCGACGGAAGGACACTGATTGGCCGTCGAGTTTGCCGGCGTGGGAGCGTCCGAGGGGGTTGCCTTCGGCCCGGCCTACGTGCACCTTGGAGGCGAGGTCGAGCCGGAGCGCACGCGCATACCCGAAGGTTCTTTTGACGAAGAACTCGCCCGTTTCCGGGCCGCGGTCGAGGCCGTGGCAGGGAGGCTCAGGGAGACGGGCGAGAACCTGAAGGGCGATATCGGTGAGGAAGAGGCCGCCATCTTCGAGGTCCACGCCGAGATGGCCGACGACCCCGAGCTCCTGGAAGGCGTCGAGGAGAGGCTCCGCAACCTGGAGAGCCCCGAGGCCGCCGTCCTGGCGGTCGGCGAGGAGTACGCGGGCGGGCTCGCGGCCCTGGAAGACGAGTACCTGGCCGCCAGGGCCGACGACGTGCGCGACGTGGCCCGCCAGATAGCGGTCGAGATCATGGGGGGCGGCGCGATGGGCCTGGAAGCGCTGAGGACGCCGAGCGTGATCCTCGCCCGCAACCTGGCGCCCTCGGATACCGCGAGAATACCCAGGGGCATGGCCCTCGCTTTCGTAACCGCCGGCGGGTCTCGGACCTCGCACGTCTCGATCATGGCCCGCTCCATGGGCATCCCCGCCGTCGTGGGCGTCGGCGACGCTTTGGAAGCGGCTTTAAACGCCGGGACGGTGGCCGTGGACGGCGGCGCGGGAGTCGCCGTCGCGAACCCGGACCCAGAGACGCTCGCCGCGTTCGAGGAGCTCCGGTCGCGAAGAGAGGAAGAGCAGGCCACGCTCTACGAGTATCGGCACGTCGAGGCCCGCACGGCCGACGGCCGGCGCATCGAGGTGGCGGCGAACCTCGGGTCCGCGTCGGAGGCGGAAGGGGCGCTCGAATGGGGGGCCGAGGGCGTCGGGCTCTTTCGGACGGAGTTCCTGTTCATGGAGCGGGACGAGTTGCCTTCCGAGGAGGAGCAGTACGAGGCGTATTCGGCCGTGGCGCGGGCCTTCGGGGACCGGCCCGTGATCCTGCGCACCCTCGACGTCGGCGGGGACAAGAGCCTGCCCGGCGTAGATCAGCCCGAGGAGGAGAACCCTTTCCTCGGCTGGCGTGGCATCCGCATGAGCCTGGAAGTCCCCGAGCTCTTCGGGCCGCAACTGCGCGCGGCGCTGCGGTCCGCCGCCCACGGCAACCTGAAGGTGATGTTCCCGATGGTCGTCGACGCGACGGAGTTCCGGGCCGCCAAAAGGATACTGGGCACGTGCCAGGAGGAACTCGAAGCGGAAGGCGTGCCGACAGGGCCCGTCGAGGTGGGGGTCATGATCGAGACGCCCGCGGCCGCCCTCGGCGCCGCGGAGCTCGCCCGCGAGGCCGCCTTCTTCTCCATCGGCACCAACGACCTGGTCCAGTACACCCTGGCCGCCGACCGCGGCAACGAAAAGCTCCGCCACCTCCAGAGCGCCGACCATCCCGCCGTCCTGAAGCTCATAAAGATGACGTGCGACGCCGCGGGCACCGCCGGCATCCCGGTGGGTGTTTGCGGGGAGGCCGCTGGCGAGCCCGCCATGATCCCGCGCCTCGTCGAGCTCGGGGTCACGGAACTGAGCATGGGCGCACCGGCTATCCCACGCGCAAAGCAAGTAGTTTCGGGGATTTAGAGCTTGTCAGCCGGTCAGCACTTCAGCTAGTCAGCAAGAAGCTGACAGGCTGAGAGCGAGGGCTGCGAAGCAGGCCGAAGCGTGCTGACGAGCGGAGGCGAAGCCGGAGCGGGCTGACCGGCTCCGCGACGGAAACGTCGTGGATGATGGTGCGTATGATGGTTTTATGGATCGTTCTACGCAACAGCGGGGGCACGGGCGGGCCGCCCTCATCGTCAATACCCGGTCGCGTAGTGGGGAGCGGGTTTTCTTCCGGGCGCTCGACCGGCTGCAGGAGTTGAACGTGCCGCTCGGGGCGACCTACCCGATCAGGGACCCCGTGAGGTTGCCCGAGACGGTGCGCGAGGTCTTGAGCGACGGGTCGGGTTACGAGACCCTGATCCTGGGCGGCGGCGACGGGTCGGTCAGCTCTGTCGTGGACTTTCTGGCCCACCACCACGTAACCCTGGGACTACTCCCGCTCGGCACGGCCAACGACTTCGCGCGCACGCTGGATATACCCTCGGAGGTGGACGGGGCCTGCGACACGGTCGCGAACGGCAAGGTCGTCGACGTGGACCTCGGCCTGGCGGGGGACAACTATTTCGTGAACGTCGCCTCCGTGGGCCTCGGCGTGGGGGCGACGCAGGCGCTTACGCCGTGGGCGAAGAAGACCATCGGGGCGCTGGCGTACCCGGTGGCGGCCATAAAGGCCTTCATGACCCACGAGCCTTTCTCGGCGAGGCTCGTCTTCCCCGACGGGGACCACGAGACCGTCGAGCACGACAGGCTCCTGCAGGTGGCCGTCGGCAACGGCAAGTTTTACGGTGGGGGGATGGTCGTCGCGCCGGGCTCGGGCATAGACGACAAGAGCCTGGACGTGTACGCGATCCAGCTCGGACGCCACCGCGACATGTTCGGCGTGGCCCGCTACCTCAAGAGCGGGGACTTTATCCGCAACGAGAGCGTGAGCCAGTACCGAACGACCCGCGTGCGCCTCGAGACTGACCCCGAACTCTCCGTCAACATAGACGGCGAGCTCGTAGCCAGGACCCCACAGGACTTCTCGGTGGCGGGAAACGCCCTGAAGGTCATAGTCCCGCAAAGCTCCACCGCCGCCAGGCGCGACCACGAGTAGCATGTCAGCCAGTCAGCCCGCTCCGCCCTGTCGGGCTCCGCTCTCAGCACGCTTCGGCCTGCTGCGCAGCCCTCGCTTTCAGCGGTCAGCTTTCGGCCTCCCAAAGTCCTACCTGGCAGCGCCTTGCGCAACGGTTCGAATGCCGTGTGGCGCTTGTACACAGACGACTAGCTGACAGGCTGAAAGCGGAAGCCGAAGGCTAAAGCGTGCTGACGAGGCGCGGAGCGCCGGGCTGACTGGCTGTTCGCGCGGTTGCTACACTGCGGGGTGTCGGTGGGGACCGAGGAGAGGAGCGGCGCGTGCGGCCGGAGGAGATCGAGGGCTTGACCGTCGGGGGGTTGCTCGACCTTGTGAGGGGAAGGCGTCCGGACCACGACGCCCTCGTCTACGCCGACCGGGGTTTGCGCCTCTCCTACGCGGAGTTCGGGGAGGCCGTGGAGCGGTGCGCGGGGGCCTTGATGGCGCTGGGCATCCGCAAGGGAGACCACGTCGCCGTGTGGGGGCAGAACGTCCCCGAGTGGGTGACGCTCCAGTTCGCGACGGGCAAGATAGGCGCCGTCCTCGTCACCGTGAACCCGGCCTACCGTTCGACGGAGCTCGAGTACGTACTGAAGCAATCCGACGCCGCCGCTCTCTTCCTGACCCCGGGCGTAAAGGACGCGGACTTCCTGCAGGTCTTGCGGGAGGCCGTGCCCGAGCTGGGTGACGCGGCGGACGGGGAGGTCTCATCGGAGAGGCTGCCCTTTCTGAAGCACGTGGTGCTCATGGGCGGGGAGACCTCGGGGGCCGTTATGGGTTTCGGGGACTTTTTGCGGGGGGCTGTGGGCGTGGAGGAGGTGCGGGAGAGGCAGGGGACGCTTTCGGCGGACGAGGTGATCAACATGCAGTACACCTCTGGGACCACCGGCTTCCCGAAGGGCGTGCAGCTCACCCACGCGAACATAGTCAAGAACGCCTTTTACATCGGGGAGTGCATGAGGCTCGGGCCGGAGGACAGGGTCTGCATACCCGTGCCGTTCTTCCACTGCTTCGGGTGCGTGCTCGGCACGCTAAACACCGTCACCCACGAGGGGACGATGGTGCCCGTCGAGAGCTTCGACCCGGAGACCGTCCTGCAGGCGGTCCACGAAGAGCGGTGCACGGCGCTCCTGGGTGTTCCGACGATGTTCATCGCGGAGCTGGATCACCCGAACTTCGAAAAGTACGAGACCTCCTCGTTGCGGACCGGGATCATGGCCGGGTCCCCGTGTCCGATGGAGGTCATGAAGAAGGTCGTGGACGTGATGGGGGCCGACGAGATCACCATAGCCTACGGCCAGACCGAGTCGAGCCCCGTCATCACCCAGACCCGCACCGACGACCCGCTCGAGATCCGGGTATCCACCGTGGGCCGCGCCCTCCCCGACGTGGAGGTCCGCATCGTCAGCATAGAGACCGACGAAGACGCCGGGCCAGGCGAGCAGGGCGAGCTCTGGACGCGCGGGTACCACGTGATGCGCGGCTACTACAAGATGGAAGACAAGACGGCCGAGGTCCTGGACGAGGACGGCTGGCTGAGGACGGGCGACCTCGCGGAGATGGACGAGGGCGGGTACGTCAAGATCACGGGCCGGGCGAAGGACATGATCATCCGCGGCGGCGAGAACATCTACCCGCGCGAGGTCGAGGAATATCTCTACACCCACCCCGAGATAAGCGACGTCCAGGTCTACGGCGTCCCCGACGAGAAGTACGGCGAGCAGGTCGCCGCCGCCGTGAAGAAACGTTCCGGTTCGGACCTTACGGTAGAAGGGGTGCAGGAGTTTTGTGAGGGTAAGATCTCGCGCCACAAGATCCCGCGCTACATAGACTTCGTCGAAGCCTACCCCATGACCGCAAGCGGCAAGATCCAGAAATACAAGCTCCGGGAGGCCGCGGTGGAAAAGCATGCTCTGAGCCGGACGGCAGGAGGCTGAACCGCGAGGCGCGTTCGACTTACTCGAGCAGGCTCAACCCGCCGAAGTCACTACCACGTTCACCAGGGACGGGCTTCCGTCCGCAGGGGCACTCTTGAGCCGGGTTGCGGAAGACCCTGGTCATGCCGGGCGACAGGAGCAACCCGAACGTGGCCTCACGAGCCGAAGCCATCCGGCACCAGTCCCTCTCGCGACCGATCTTCCCAGCGTCAAGATAGCGCGACCAGCGTCCGCCGCGCGGAAGTGTCTCAGGCACAGCAAGGGCCGGAACCATTCGGCTCCGGCCCCCAGATAGTGCTGCGGTTTAACTACCTCGCGGTTCTGCGGCCCACGATCAGACGGTAGATCGCTAGGAGAATGATCGCGCCAATGGTGGCCACGATGATCGACCAGATGAACCCACCGCCGCCCATACCAAGAAGGTTGACCGTGATGAAGCTCCCGACGAATGCCCCCGCTATCCCGATCAAAATGGTCACTATGATGCCACCCGGATCGTCGCCGGGCATAATTAGTTTTGCCAGCGCGCCAGCGATGCCGCCTATGATGATAGCGCCTAGGATTGCGCCCATTGTCTTCTACCTCCTGTATCTTGACTACTTGCGGTCCAGGACGTTACTACCCTTTAGTACGGCTGGACTAACGTTTGGTTACGCCGGTCCGCAGGAGCCGCTGCTATTATTCGGTGCGCACCAGGGAAGAGGAGGACCATGAACTTCGATCCCACAGAAGGGCAGCTTCGCTGGCGAGACCTGGCGAGGGATTTCGCCCGGACCGAGATAGCGCCCCGCGCCGCCCAGCTCGACCGCGAGCAGAAATTTCCATACGACATCGTCGCCGAGATGGCCCGGCTCGGCCTCATGGGCCTGACGCTGCCGGAGGAGTACGGCGGCTCCGGAGGGGACTTCGTGGGGTACAACCTGGCGCTGGAGGAGATCTCCCGGGCCGACACTTCCGTCGGCATCACCATGGAGGCCCACATCTCCCTGGGCTGCGCCCCGCTCGCGGCCTACGGAACGCCCGAGCAGAAGGAGAGGTACCTCGCCCCTTGCGCCTCGGGCGAGAGCCTCTGGGCGTTCGGCTTGACGGAGGAGAACGCCGGGACGGACGCCGGCGGGACGGAGACGACGGCCGAGATCGAGGGCGGCGAGTGGGTCGTGAACGGGTCGAAGAAGTGGATCACGAACGGCGGTACGGACATCACGGCGGGCGTCACGGCCATCGCCAGAACGGGCCTGCGCGAGAACGGCAAGCCCGAGCTCACCGCCATCATCCTCCCCCAAAGCACCCCCGGTTTCTCCCGCGGCCCCGGCTACGAGAAGCTCGGCTGGCGGGCCTCGGACCAGCGCCAGCTCTACTTCGAGGGCTGCCGCGTGCCGGAAGAGAACACCCTCGGCGAACGCGGACGCGGCTTCTCCCAGTTTCTCCAGACCCTCGACGCGGGCCGGGTGGCGGTCGGAGCGTTGTCCGTGGGGTTGGCGCAGGCTTGCCTCGACGAGGCGCTGTCGCGGGCGAAGGAGCGGCATCAGTTCGGCAGGGCGATAGCCGAGTTCCAGGCGATCCAGTTCAAGCTGGCCGACATGGCGATGGAGGTCGAGATCGCCAGGAACATGGTTCTCAAGGCCGCGTGGATGAAGGATCAGGGAAGACCCTTCGGGCGTGAGGCGAGCATGGCGAAGGTCTTTGCCTCGGAGACCGCGAAGCGGGCCGCGGATCAGGCCGTGCAGATCTGGGGCGGGGAGGGGTTCATGGAGGGGAGCGCGGTGGCGAGGTACTGGCGGCAGGTCAAGATCAACGAGATAGGTGAGGGAACCAGCGAGATCAACCGCCAGATCATAGCCCGCTCCCTCCTGACCGAGAGCCCCGAAGAGGTCAAGACGAAGCTGACGGCGCAGTAGACGCGGTGGCGCCCGGTATCCGGCGCGGATACCATGGACGGATGCACCTCGCCCGCGCGCAAAGTGGAGCATGACGAAGCTCGGGACTCACGTGGACCCGCGCGGCGACGCCTACCGCGAGAACGCCGAAGCCTTTGAAGGACTCCTGGAAGACCTTCGTAACCGTTCCGCCGAAGCTCGCCGAGGAGGCGGAGAGAAAGCCCGGTCGCGCCACGAAGACCGGGGCAAGCTGCCGGTGCGCGATCGCGTGGACCTCCTTCTGGACCCCGGGACCGCCTTCCTGGAACTCTCCCCGCTCGCCGCCCACGGGATGTACGACGGCCGGGTGCCGGCCGCCGGCCTGGTGACCGGCGTGGGGCGCGTTTCGGGGCGGGAGGTCGTCGTCGTGGCGAACGACGCGACGGTGAAGGGCGGGACGTACTATCCGATCACGGTAAAAAAGCACCTCAGGGCGCAGGAGGTCGCCGAACAGAACCACCTGCCTTGCGTGTACCTGGTCGACTCGGGCGGGGCCTTCCTGCCGCTGCAGGACGAGGTCTTCCCCGACAGGGACCACTTCGGGCGCATCTTCTACAACCAGGCGAGGATGAGCGCCGCCGGGATACCCCAGATCTCGGCGGTCATGGGCTCCTGTACCGCCGGCGGGGCCTACGTGCCGGCGATGAGCGACGAGGTCGTCATAGTGAAGGGGACGGGTACGATCTTCCTGGGCGGACCCCCGCTCGTGAAGGCGGCCACCGGCGAGGAGGTGACGGCCGAAGAGCTGGGCGGGGCGGACGTGCACACCAGAAGTTCTGGCGTGGCGGACCACTTCGCGGAGAACGACGAGCACGCCGTAGCCATCGTGCGCCAGATCGTCGAGAACCTGAACCGGGAGAAAAGGACCCCCTGGACGGTCGAAGAGCCGGAGGAGCCGGCCCACGACCCTTCCGAGCTCTACGGCGTGGTTCCCGTCGACTACCGCCGCGGGTACGACGTTCGGGAAGTCATAGGCCGCGTCGTGGACGGCAGCCGCCTGCACGAGTTCAAGCCGCTCTACGGCGAGACGCTCGTCTGCGGCTTCGCCAGGATCATGGGCCACCCGGTGGGTATCGTCGCAAACAACGGCATCCTGTTCTCCGAGAGCGCGCTGAAAGGCGCACACTTTGTGGAGCTGTGCTGCTCCAGGGGCATACCGCTCGTCTTTTTGCAGAACATCACGGGGTTCATGGTCGGTAAGGAGTACGAGGCGGGCGGCATCGCCAAGGACGGGGCGAAACTGGTTATGGCGGTCGCCAACGCGGGCGTCCCGAAGTTCACGGTCGTGATAGGCGGCTCTTTCGGCGCCGGCAACTACGGCATGTGCGGCCGGGCCTACGGGCCCCGCTTCCTCTGGATGTGGCCGAACGCCCGCATCAGCGTCATGGGCGGCCAGCAGGCGGCGAACGTGCTCCTTACGGTTCAGGAAGACAACTTCAGACGCGAGGGCAAGGAGATGACCGATGAGGAGCGCGACGAGTTCCGGCGTCCGATCCTCGAAAAGTACGAACTGGAAGGCAACCCCTACCACTCCACCGCCCGCCTCTGGGACGACGGCGTCGTTGACCCGCTCGACACCCGCATGGTCCTCGCCCTCGGCCTCTCCGCCGCCGCGAACGCGCCGCCCGAAGTGACCAGGTTCGGCATTTTCAGGATGTGAGTTTTTAGGCTTCAGGTTTCAGGCTACAGGCTTCAGGAAGGTGCCCGGAAGATATGGTGACTCTGCGTAGTGGGCGGGAGATCGAGGGCATGAGGCGCGCGGGGGACCTGGTCGCCCGGGCTCTCGGGATGCTGCGGCCTCTCGTCCGTACGGGCGTCCGGCTGGATGAACTCGACCGGGTCGTGGGGGAGTTCCTGGCTTCGCACGGCGCCGTGTCGCCGTACGAGGGCTACCGGCCGTCTCCTTCGGTTCCGCCCTTTCCCGGTACCGTCTGCGCCTCGGTGAACGAGCAGGTGGTGCACGGTATCCCGTCCCCCAGGCGGCTGCGTAACGGGGACGTCGTCGGCATCGACGTCGGGGCCCTGCTCGACGGCTGGATGGGCGACGCCTGCTACACGTACGCCGTCGGTGAAGCGTCGCCGCGGGCGGGAAGGCTGCTTGGCGTCGCCAGGGAGTGCCTGGAGGCGGGTGTCGCCGAGGTGAGGCCCGGCGCGCGGCTCGGGGACGTCGGGGCGGCTATTCAAGAGCTGGCGGAGCGGCACGGGTACGGGGTGGTGAGGGAACTCGGCGGGCACGGCGTTGGGAGAAAGCTGCACGAGGAGCCGCACGTAAACCATTTCGGGCGCCGCGGGCGCGGCCTTCGCCTGCGGGAAGGCATGACCTTTACTATCGAGCCGATGCTGAACGAAGGGTCCCCGGAGATAAGGTTCCTCGGAGACGGCTGGACCGTCGCCACCGCCGACGGGTCGCTCTCTGCCCAGTACGAGCACACGGTCGCCGTGACCGCCGGCGGGTGCGAGGTCCTGACGCCCTGGCACCGCTACATCAGAGAGGTCCAGGCGACCGCGTGAAACCGGACATACGTCGCCAGACGGAGTAGCTGGTAGGGAGGAGACGATGCGAGAGTACGAGCACTTGAAGGTAACTAGCGCGGGGGCCGTCACGACCGTATCCCTGAACAGGCCGGACTCGCACAACGCGCTGAACAAGGGCCTGATCCGGGAACTTACACGCTGCTTCGATGACCTCTCCGAGAGCGAGCGAGCGCGCGTGGTGGTCCTGTCGGGAGAGGGGCGCTCGTTCTGCGCCGGGGCGGATATCGGGTACATGCGGGACACGGCCGGCCTCTCATACGAGGAGAACCTGGAGGACGCCCGAATGCTCGGGGCAATGTTTCGGGCCGTGGACGAGTGTCCGAAGCCGGTGATCGCGAAGGTCCGGGGCGCGGCGATGGGCGGCGGGGCGGGGCTTGTGGCGGCCGCCGACGTCGTGGTGGCCGAGGAGCGGACGCGGTTCGCGTTCTCGGAGGTGAGGCTTGGGATCGCGCCCGCCACCATAGCCCCGTTCGTGGCGCGCAAGATAGGAGCCTCCCACGCCCGCTCCCTTTTCCTGACCGGGGAACGCTTCGACGCGGCGCGGGCGCGCGAGATCGGGCTCGTCCACGAGTCGGTCGCACCACAAGAGCTCGACGCCGCCGTCGAGGGGAAGGTCGGAGAACTGCTGGCGGGAGGCCCCCACGCCCAGGCGTCCGTAAAGGCCCTTTTGCGGCAACTGGAGAGCCTGGAGCCGATGGACGCGCCCGGCCTGATGTCGCGCGTGATCTCCGAACTTCGTACCGGCGAGGAGGGGCAGGAGGGATTGTCCGCCTTCCTGGAGAAGCGCGAACCACGCTGGAGAGGGACGCCGTGAGCTTCGGAAAGCTCCTCATCGCCAACCGGGGCGAGATAGCCGTCCGCATAATCCGGGCCTGCCGCGAGCTCGGCGTCAGGAGCGTGGCCGTCTACTCTACCGCCGACGCCGAGGCCCTGCACCGCCGCCTGGCCGACGAGGCGCACCACGTCGGCCCCGCCCCGGCCGCGGAGAGCTACCTGAACGTCGATAGCATGGTCTCCGTTATCCGCGAATGCGGGGCCGAGGCCGTCCACCCGGGGTACGGGTTTCTCGCCGAGAGCGCCGCCTTCGCGCGGGCCGCAGAGGGGGCGGGCGCCGTATGGGTCGGGCCCTCTCCGGAGGCGATGGACCTCGTAGGGGACAAGGTTCGGGCAAAGGAGCTCGCGCGCCGGGCCGACGTCCCGACGGTGCCGGGGTTCGATGGGGAAGGGGCTGACGAGCAGAGGCTCGCGGAGGAGGCCGAAAACATCGGCTACCCGGTCCTCGTAAAGGCGAGCGCGGGCGGCGGCGGGCGCGGGATGCGGGCCGTCTCCCGGCCGGAGGACTTCGCGGAGGCCGTCCGGGGGGCGAGCAGGGAGGCCGAAGCAGCCTTCGGCGATGGGTCAGTGTTCCTGGAGAAGCTCATACAGGACCCCAGGCACGTCGAGGTGCAGGTGGTCGGGGACGGGTACGGCAACGTCCTCCACCTCGGCGAGAGGGAGTGCTCGATCCAACGCCGCCATCAGAAGGTGGTCGAGGAGGCCCCGTCCCCGGCCCTCGACCCGGAACTCAGGGCCGAGATCTGCGCGGCCGCCGTCCGCCTGGCCCGGGAGGCCGGCTACCGCAACGCGGGCACGGTCGAGTTCCTGCTCCAGAGGGGCGAAGCCGGCGACGACTTCTACTTCCTGGAGATGAACGCCCGCCTGCAGGTGGAGCACCCGGTAACGGAACTGGTGACGGGCCTCGATCTCGTCCACCTCCAGCTGGCGGTCGCCGCCGGAGAGAAGCTCCCGATCCCGCAGGCGGAGATCTCCCCCCGCGGCAGCGCCATCGAGGTCCGCCTCTACGCCGAAGACGAGAACGGCCTCCCGTCGGGCGGCCGGCTGCTGGATTTCAACCCGCCCCAAGGCCCCGGCGTCCGCAACGACGCGGGCGTCGCGCCCGGCGACGAGGTCCCCCTCGACTACGACCCGATGCTCGCGAAGCTGATCGTCTGGGCCCCCGACCGTCCCACGGCCGTCCGCCGCCTCCGCTCATCCCTGGCCGACTACGAGGTCTCCGGTCCCACCACCAACCTCCCGCTCCTGCGCCGCATCGCAGCCCACCCGGCCTTCGCCGCCGGCGAGACGACGACCGGCTTTCTGGAGAGGCACCGCCTATCAGAACCGCCGGCCAATAAACCCATTCCCCGCGAAGCCCTACTTCTGGCCGCCGCCGCGGAACTCTCGCGCCCGCCCACCTCCACAGATCCCTTCTCGGCCGGACCCTGGCGCCTCCTCGGCGCGACCCGCCTGCGCTACGCGGCGGGACCACACACCCACGAAGTCCTCGCCGAACGGGCCGGTGGCAAACGGCTCCTGCTGCGCCTCGACGGCAACGAAACCGTCGTGGACGTACGTCACGCCGGGCCGCCGGACCTGCGCGTGGTGATCGATGATTCGCCCGTCTCCGCCCGCGTTTCCGCTGAGGATGGGATGATCTTCGTTTCGTACGGCGGAGAGACCTATCCTTTCGGGAAGCCCGGGCCTCCGGGCGTGGAGGACTCGGCCTCTGGGACTACCGCCGCCGGCCTCGTCGCCCCCATGCCAGGCACGGTGGTACGGGTTCTGGTCTCGGTCGGCGACGAGGTCGAGGAGGGGCAACTCCTGCTGGTCCTCGAAGCCATGAAGATGGAGCAACCCTTCACCGCCCCGCACGCCGGGCGGGTCAAATCCCTCCCCTACAAAGAGGGCTCGCTCGCGCCGGGCGGCGCCGTTCTCGTCGGGCTTGAAGAATGACTATGCCAGAGATTCCGAAAACAACACTTGACACAAAAGCCGGAGGTCACTAGATTGTATACAAAAGGGAGCGAGACGATCATGGTGCTTTCGGGGTGGTGAGGAAGAGCCAGAGGAGTTCGGGGCCCTCGCGGGTCTTCGAGACTCTGCGGCGTTCTATTCTGGAGGGGGAGTACGCTCCGAACGAGCGGTTGGTCGAGGAGCAGCTCGCGGAGAGGTTGAGGGTAAGCAGGACGCCCATCCGGCAGGCCTTGACCATGTTGGAGGCGGAGGGGCTCGTCGAGATCGAGCCGAACAAGGGGGCTGCGGTCCGTTCGTTCAGCGTGCAGGACGTGTGGGAGATCTACGATCTGCGCGCCGTTCTCGAAGGGCACGCGGCGCGGCGGGCGGCCAGCCGCATAAACAGGGAAGAGCTAGACAGACTCTGGGATCTTGCCGGGCAAATGGAGCGGCAGGATCGCGGGCAGTTCCTGAGCCACGAGGAGGAGATCCGGTGGCTCGTCGGGGCGAACGGGGAGTTTCACGGGATCATCGCCGCCGCGGGCCGCAACCCGCGCCTGGAGCAGCTCATCCAGCGCACGGTTCAGGTGCCGCTCGTCTTCAAGGCCTTCTACTGGTACACGCCCCACGAGCACGTGATCTCAAACCACTACCACCGCCAGATCGCGGGCGCTTTGGAGGCCGGCGACGCCGAGCGGGCCGAGATCGTCATGCGCGAGCACGTCTACGAGGGCCGGGACTTCGTCATAAGGGCGCTGGAGGAGGACGCGGATGGATGAGGGGTCAAACGGCGGGCGCCCGCTCGAAGGGCTGCGCGTCGTCGAGATGGGCAGCCTTCTCGCCGGACCCTTCTGCGGCCAGCTTCTGGGAGACTTCGGCGCCGAGGTGATCAAAGTCGAGGCGCCGGGCAAGGGCGACCCGATGCGCGAGTGGGGCCGCCATCGGAAGGAGGGGCGGACCCTCTGGTGGCCCATCATCGCCCGCAACAAGAAGAGCGTCACGCTGAACCTCAGGGAAGAAGAGGGGCAGGAGCTCGCGCGCAGGCTAATCGCCGAGGCGGACGTGCTCGTCGAGAACTTCAGGCCGGGCACCATGGAGAAGTGGGGGCTCGGGTACGGAGATCTGGCGGCTACGAACCCGGGCCTCGTCATGGTCAGGGTCTCCGGGTTCGGGCAGACGGGGCCGTACAGGGAGCAGGCGGGGTTCGGGTCTATCGGGGAGGCCATGGGGGGATCCGGCACGTTACGGGTTTCCCGGATCAGGCCCACCCCGAACCGGCGTGTCGTTGGGCGACTCCCTGGCCGCCACCTTCGGCGCCCTGGGCGCTCTGACCGCCCTCTACCACCGCGAGGCGCATTCGGGGCGGGGGCAGGTGGTCGACGTCGGGATCTACGAGGCCGTGCTCGCCCTCATGGAGAGCACCATCCCCGAGCACGTCCTGACGGGCCACACGAGGGGTCGCACCGGCACCGTCCTGCCCTTCGTGGCGCCGTCGAACATCTACCCCACAAAGGACGAGGACTACGTCCTCATAGCCGGCAACGCGGACAACGTCTTCAGGCGGCTCGCGAAAGCCGTCGGCCATCCCGAGTGGGCCGAGGACGAGAAGTACGCGACTCACCACGCCAGGGGCGAGAACATGGAGGAGCTGGATGCCAGGATCTCCACCTGGACGAAGGAGCGCAGCGGAGACCAGGTCCTGGAAGCGATGGCCGAGGCCGGTGTTCCGGCGGGCAAGGTCTTCACGGCGGCGGACATGGTCGAGGACCCGCACTACGCCGCGCGGGAGAACATCGTCGAGGTGGAGGACCCCGAGATCGGGCCGTTCCCGATGCAGAACGTCGTCCCGCGCCTCACGGAGACCCCCGGCGAGGTCCGCTGGACGGGCCCGGCCCTCGGCCAGCACAACGACGAAATCTACGGCGGGCTGCTCGGGCTAAACGACGAAGAACGCGAGAAGTTGCGCGCCGGAGGCGTCGTCTAGTGTACGTCGAGATCGTGGACGTCGGCCCCCGAGACGGCCTCCAGAACGAGAAGAAGATCCTGACGCCCGAGACCCGGGCCGAACTCTGCGACCGGCTCTCCGCCGCAGGCCTCCCGCGCGTCGAGGCCGCGAGCTTCGTAAACCCGAAGCGCGTCCCGCAGATGGCCGGCGCGGAAGAGGTCATGAACGGCCTCGACCGCCACGAGGGCACCGTCTACGCGGGGCTGGTGCTGAACGAGAGGGGATACGAGCGTGCTGTGGAGGCCGGGGTTGACGAGGTCCGCTACGCCTTCCCGGTCACGGAGACCTTCGCCAGAAAGAACCAGAACACCACCGTGGAAGAAGCCACGGCCCTCGCGGGTAGGCTCGTGGAGCGGGCGCGGCTCGACGGCGTCCGGGTCTCCATAACGCTCTCCGCCGCCTTCGGCGACCCGTTCGAGGGAAAGGTCGAGCCCGCTCACGTCCTGAAGATAGCCGAAAAGGTCTCCGAAGCGCACCCCGACGAAGTAGTCCTGGCCGACACCATCGGGGTCGGCGTTCCGACCCAGGTGCGGGATCTCGTCGCCGGGGTCGCGCAGATGGGCGTAACCGCCGGCTGCCACTTCCACGACACCCGCAACACGGGTATCGCTAACGCGGCGGCGGCCGTCGAGAGCGGGGCGAGGGTCCTCGACGCCTCCGTCGGCGGAACCGGCGGCTGCCCATTCGCCCCACGCGCGACGGGCAACATTGCCACCGAAGACCTCGTCTACCTGCTGCACGGGATGGGGCACGAGACGGGGATCGATCTAGAGTCGTTGATCGGCGTGGCCGAGTGGTTGGCGGAGCGACTCGGGAAGGAACTGCCGGGACAGGTCTACAAAGCGGGGAATTTTTGAGCGGTCAGCTATCAGCGCTGATAGCTGACCGCTAAGCGACCGAAGGGAGCGATCATGTACAACGTCGCGGTAGACGTCGGGGGAACTTTCACGGACGTGCTGGTCTTCGATGAGGGAACGGGTGAACTAACCGAAGGCAAGGTCCTCTCGACGCCGGACGACCCTTCGCGGGGGGTCGTCGAGGGGATGGAGCGGGCTTGCGAGAAGGTCGGTATAGGGTTTTCGGACCTGCGGTTGCTCTTTCATGGGACGACCGTGGTGACGAACATGATCCTGACGAACACTGGTTCCCGTGTGGGGCTCCTGACGACGAAGGGGCACGAGCAGATCCTGTACCTCGCCCGCGCCTGGACGCCGGGGCCCCTCTACGGCTGGATGGCCCTCCAGAAACCCGACCCGCCCGCCGATCCGACCGACACGATCGGCATCTCCGAACGGATGACCGCCGACGGCTCCGCCATCTCAGAACTCGACGAGGACGAGGTGCGCGAGGCCGTCGAGAGGCTCGTGGACGGTGGCGTGGAGTCGCTCGCCATCGGCTTTCTCAACTCTTACGTGAACCCGGCCCACGAGCGGAAGGCCCGCGACGTCGCCCGAAAAGCGTACCCGGACCTGCCGGTCTCCATCTCGGCGGACATCGGGCAGGAGTACGGTGAGTACGAGCGGACGCTGACGACGGTGGTCAACACGGCCGTGCAGCCGCGCACGATCACGTACATGCGCGGGTTCGAGTCGTCCATGAAAGAGAAACGATTCGGGGGACGGCTCTCCATAGTCCGCTCAGACGGCGGGTCGATGAGCACGGAGGCCGTGGCCGAGCGGCCCATACAGATCGCCCTGTCCGGACCTTCCGGTGGCGTTACGGGCTCGGCGTACCTGGCGCGTGAGATCGGGGTCCCGGACATCCTCACCCTGGACATGGGCGGGACGAGCACGGATGTGGCCTTGTGCCTGGACGGCCAGACGCCGCTGCAGCGCGAGATCTCCCTCGGCTACTTCCGCTTCAAGGTCCCCTCGGCGGACGTCCACAGCGTCGGCGCCGGCGGCGGCTCGATAGCCTTCCTCTCCGCGAGCGGCGCCCTGCAGGTGGGACCGGCGAGCGCAGGCGCGGACCCCGGCCCTGCCGCCTACGGCCGCGGCGGCGAGGCCCCGACGGTTACCGACGCGAACGTGGTGCTTCACCGCATCCCGCCGGGCGTCGCCCTCGGAGGAACGCTGGAGCTGGACGAGGAGGCGGCCAGGAAGGCCGTGCAGACGGTCGCAAAGCCGCTGAAGATGAGCGTGGAGGAGGCCGCGGAGGCGATCCTCGAGATCGTCAACGAGAACATGCACGCGGCGCTCCGGGTCGTCAGCGTCGAGCGGGGGCACGACCCTCGCGAGTTCGGGCTCGTCGCGTTCGGCGGTGCCGGTCCGATGCACGCGTGCGCGCTGGGGCGCCTGATCCGGTCCCACCCAGTCGTCGTCCCGCCTACCCCCGGCGTCATGAGCGCCTTCGGCTTCCTCTCCTCGGACATCCAGAACGAGTTCCCCGAGACCTACCTGCGCACCGCGGAAGAGACGCCGGCCCGAGAGCTGAAGACCACCGTGGAGGGGCTCGTCTCCCAGGCGAACGAGTGGCTAGACGGCGAGGGCGTCCCCGAAGACCAGAAGCGCTTCGACCTGTACGCGGACTGCCGCTACTACCTGCAGAACATCCAGATCCCCTGCCGCTTCGAGCTCGACGAGCTCTCCGGCGAAGACTCGACGTTCCTGCGGACGCGCTTCGAGGAGGCCCACACCCAGCGCTACAACTTCGAGCTGCCCGACTCGCCGCTGGAGATAGCCACCGTGCGGGTCATCGGGCGGGGCACCATAAAGGGCGTGACGCTCTCCGAGAGCAAGAACGGGGCCGGTAGCGACGTTTCGGACGCACTGATGCGGACGGAGCAAGGGTATTTCGGCGGTTGGGTCGACACGCCCATTCTCGACCGGAACAAACTCAGGCCGGGGCATGAGATCTCCGGCCCCGCCGTCGTGGTGCAGGACGACACGACGACCGTCATCGAGCCGGGCTACAAGGGCGAAGTGGACCGTTTCGGGAACATCCTGATCGAGGAGGCTTAAAGAGATGGTGCTGCATGAGGGAACCCTCCCGGACTTCGTCCGCGACCACGATATAGACCACGTAACGCTCGACATCATAGAGAACGCCCTCAAGAACATCCGCCACGAGATGGACCGCGTCCTCGTAACCACCGCGGTTAGCCCCGTCATCCGGGAACAGGCCGACGAGTTCCCCCTCATAGCGGACAAGAAGGGGCGCATGATCGTCGGCCAGTTCGGCAGCCCCGTCGACACCGTTCTGGACAATTCTCCGTATAAAGCCGAAGACCTCAAAGACGGGGATGTCATAGCCCTTAACGATCCGTACATGATGGAGGGGAGCACCTCGCACCTGCCCGACATCCTGCTTGTGCGCCCGATCTTCCACACGGGCGATCACATCGGATACGCCCTGCAGTGGGGCAACCTGATGGACGTTGGGGGGTCCACCGCGGGCTCCATCCCCATCGACGCGCGTTCGATCTTCGAGGAGGGCGTCCGCATGCCCCCGTCAAGCTCTACGACGGCGGCAAGCTCAACGAGGAGGTCCTCCGCTTCTTCTGCCACAACTCCCGCACCCCCGAGAGACCCGCGCCGACGTCATGGCCATAGCGGCAGGAACGGCGGCGGGCGCGCAAAGAGTAAAGGACATCTGCGACCGGTTCGGAAAGGGCACGTACCTCGAGGCGTGCGACGCGTTGTTGGCGCGGACTCGGACGAGCATTATCGGCCTGATCCGGCAGCTAATCCCGGAAGGACGGCGCTTCGAGTTCGAGGACTTCACCGACGACGACGGCCTCGGCAACGGTCCCATAAAGCTCAAGCTCGCGATGTGGCGCGAGGGAGACAGCCTGCACCTCGACTGGGCGGGCACCGACGATCAGGTCCCGGGGCCCGTGAACTTCCTCCTCAACAAGGAGATGTTCCAGATGTTCGCCGGGGTCTTCCTGATCTCCGCCGTCGACCCGACCATCCTCTTCAACGACGGCTACGCCGACGTGATCCACGTGAACATCCCCGAAGGCTCCGTCCTCCGCCCCAAGGCGCCGGCTCCGCTCTCTAATCGCCTCGTTGTAATGGCCCGCCTCTTCGACGTGCTCGGGGCGGTCTACGCGAAGGCCATCGGGTTCAACGTCTCCGGCTCCTACGGCACGAGCCCGAACTTCGTCTACTCCGGTGTCAAGAAAGACGGCGAGCCGTTTCAGACCATGGAGATTCTGTACGGGGGAATACCCGCTATACCGGGCAAGGACGGGCTGGACGGGCATTCGTGGTGGCCCGAGTTCATGGCAGTCCCCGCAGAGTACATGGAGACCTACTACCCGATGCTCGTGGACGAGTACTCGGTGCGACCGGATTCCTGCGGGGCCGGCCAGTTCCGGGGCGGGTGCGGGATCAAGAAGGTCTATCGTTTCCTCGCCGACGGTGCGATCACCTACCAGGACGACCGGGCGGCCACCTTCCCCTACGGCGTCGCCGGCGGCAAACCCGGCGCGTCTTCCAGGAAGACCCTGATCCGATCGAGCGGAGAGACTGTAGAGATGCCGTCCAAGGTGCGCGACGTGCCAGTCTACGAGGGCGACCGCCTCGTCTTCGAGACGGCCGGCGCGGGCGGGGTCGGCGATCCCCTCGAACGCGACCCCGATGCCGTTGCCAAGGACCTGCGCTGGGACCTCGTCAGTGCCGAATCAGCCGAGCGTGAATACGGCGTGGTCGTCGGGGACGATGGCTCCGTCGACGCTGCGGCGACCGAATCGAAGCGGGGGGAGATCCGGGCCGGACGCGGCGAACTCCTCGGCTTCGACCACGGCGACCTGCCCCCGCTCGAAGAGCAGCGCCACGCCATAGCCGAGACGCGCCGCGAGTTCAATGAGTGGCTCTCCGGTGAGCTCGGCGCCGCCAGAAACGGCAAGGTGTGACGGACGCCCACATCGAAGGCTTCGGCGGACGTGGCGGCTCCGGCCGCCGCCTCGCTCCCGGCGCCACAGACACGTTGGTGGAGCTCGAAGCAGCAACTCCCCGGGGAGGCGGGAATTTCGTTGGACGATTAGAATGCGCCTTATGAAGGAACGGAACGTCGTAGTGTTGGTGGCCGTCGCAGCGCTGGCGCTCCTGACGGTGCGGTTTGTGGAACCTGCTTTCCTGGGGGGGACGGACGGCCCTTCCGGTCGGGAACAGGCCCCGCCGGCCGTCGTCCAGGTCAAGCGAGATTTTATGTTCCAGGTCAACGGGTTCGAGGCCGAAGGGCAGACGCTAAACATGTTCTTTCACTACCGCTACGACCCGGGGATAGCGACGGACGAGATCCCCGACTTCCGGAGCCTCAGGACCGACGCCATAAACTACATGCACGACAACGCCAGGGAAGGCGTCTACTGGGAGACCCTCAGCCGGGGCGTCTGCACCCTACTCAAGAACAAGTACCCCGTCGAGGCCATCTCCTGCCAGCTCCAGATCTACCCGGGCAGGGATCCCGGGTTCAGCTCCAGCACCCACACCATAGGCGCGATCAAACCCCTAGCCGTCCCCGGCCCGCTCACGTCTGGGAACGATTAGCGCAAGAGAATAGGTAACCGCCGGATCGACGCCAGCTCTGGCGTCGATCCGGCCGCAGTACTTACCGCCGTGTCGCGCCGCGTTCTGACGGATTCAAAGTGGCTTTGCAAAGAGTATGAACATCTTTGCAAAGCCATCAGCTCTCAGCCAAGAGCAAAACAGCTGACTTCTGAGAGCGGAGGCGAAGCCGGAGCGGGCTGATCGCTGACCGCTCTAGGCTGACGGCCGCTACTCTTTCGGATAGAGCCAGAACGAGAAGAGGCGGGTCATGCGCGGCATGATAACGTAGGTCATGAGGCTGACCATGGTTAGCGTGAAGAGGAGCGTCCGCAGCACCGTCGGCAGCAGGTTCAGGAGCGGGCCGAAGAGGGTGAAGATGATGAGGACCGTCGGAAAGACGGCGAGCCACGTAACGACGGCCATCTTGTAGCGCGGCGGGGCCGGCTGGCCCTCTTTGGACGGCAGGGTGAACCAGGTCTCGAGCCCGGTGAGCCTGCGGACCGTCTGCTCCCGCACCAGGGGCTCGGCCTTGTCCAGCCAGCGGCGGCGCTCGTCGGAGGCCTCCCACCGTTCGAGGTTGCTGGCGTGGTCGAAGCGGTAGATGATGCTGTACTCGTCGTCCTCGGAGTTGCTCGGGCGCAGGACGTCGGAGCCGAGGTAGCCGGGGAACTCCTTGACCGCGGCGAGGATGCCGGAGATCCAGGCCTCGAACTCCTCCTCCCTGCCCGGCTCGACCCGGCGCGAGGCCACGCCCGTCGCGGGCGGGTCCTCCCGCTTCTGGTCTTCCGGGTTTTCGACGTACTCGTGCATCTCGCCCATGCTGGCCGCTCTCCGTGGGGTCGTGGACCGGCCACAATTAAACCCCGCGGAGGGCCGCATCACCACCCGCTGCCTGAAAACGCCGGGTCTAAAGCGGATCGCGGTGGCCTTGAGCCACCGCGATCCGCGCGGTCAGCTATCAGCGCGCTCCGGCTTCGCCTCCGCTTTCAGCCATCAGCTTTTTTGCTCTTGCTGAAAGCTGACAGCTCGCAAAGAGGCCCGACCTCTTTGCGAACCGTTTCAGTGGTAGGAACGAACGTCCGTGTAAGCCCGGTAAGCCTCGTAGGACGCGTGGGCAAAGAAGCCGAGGGTCAGCAGGATCATGACGGGCCAGAACACGAGGCCTATAACGAATGCCGTAAGGAAGAAGGTGACGGACCACCCTATGAAGAGGCCGCCGATCCAGACGGACTGGTAGATCACGGCCCGCATCGCGTGGTGGGCGATCACAGACGAACGTTCCCTGTAGACGAGCCACACCACGAACGCCGCCACCGGACCCAGAAAACCGGTGAAGATGTTCAGGTACGCGCTCAGATGCGCCAGCGCCGACCACGAGCGCTCGTCGGCCGGGCTCGTCAGTCCGGGGGAGTGGGGGACGCGAAGGTCCCTCTCCTCCTGGATCCCGTAGTTGTCCCTGTCCACGCCTACTCCTTCTCTCGGAACGCCACCCACGTATACGACGGGGACGATGGCGGGTTTCGGCCCGCGGGCGGCGCAACCTTTTCCTTTGCCCCGCGTTGGGGGATAATGCCGGGGAGCGAGGGGCAACGGTCGCGCATACATATATGCGAAGTAAACATATATAATCTGGCCTTGGTATTTAGAAAGGGGCTCACTTGAGCGAAGAGTCGCAGAGCACGGGGAACGGTCGGGCGGGCACGGCTTCGGGTGTTGAGAGCCTGTCGATCACGGACAACAGGACGGGCAAGAGTTACGACGTCGAGATCAAGGACGGGACCGTCAAGGCGATGGACCTGCGCCAGATCAAGACCGACGACGAGGACTTCGGCCTGATGACCTACGACCCCGGCTTCACCAACACGGCGAGTTGCCGGAGTGCGGTCACCTACATCGACGGCGAGAAGGGCATCCTGGAGCACAGGGGCATCCCGATCGAGCAGCTCACCGAGCACTCCAACTTCCTGGAGGTCTCGTACCTGGTGCTTCACGGGCACCTGCCAACGCAGAAAGAGTACGACGAGTGGGTCTACGACATCACCCACCACACCTACGTTCACGAGATGATCAAGCGCTTCATGGACGGCTTTCGCCACGACGCGAACCCCATGGGCATGCTGCTCGCGAGCGTCGGCGCGCTCTCGACCTTCTACCCGGAGGCGAGGGACACCTCCGACGAGTTCCAGCGCTACGTCTCGGCCGTGCGCCTGATCGCCAAGATGCCCACCCTCGCCGCCTTCGCCTACCGCCACAGCCTCGGCCTGCCCTACGTTTACCCGGACAACGACCTGACGTACACGGGCAACTTCCTCTCCATGCTCTTCAAGATGGCCGAGCCCCGCTACGAGCCCGACCCCAGGATAGAGAAGGCTCTGGACGTCCTCTTCATCCTCCACGCCGACCACGAGCAGAACTGCTCGGCCGCGGCCGTGAGGGTGGTGGGCAGCGCGATAAACGACCCCTTCACCTCCGTAGCCGCGGGCGTGGCCGGGCTCTACGGACCCTCGCACGGCGGGGCCAACGTGGCGGTCCTAAAGATGCTCGAGCGCATCAAGTCCGCGGACAACATCCCCGACTTCCTGCAGAGCGTCAAGGACGGCAACGAGCGGCTGATGGGCTTCGGGCACAGGGTCTACAAGAACTACGACCCGCGCGCCCGCATCATCCGCGGCCACGTCGACGAGGTTTTGGAGGCGACCGGCAAGAGCAGCCCGCTCCTCGACGTCGCCATAGAGCTCGAGAAGCGGGCGCTCGACGACGAGTACTTCACCGACCGCAAGCTCTACCCGAACGTGGACTACTGGTCCGGGATCATCTACGAGGCGATGGGCATCCCGACCGACGCTTTCACCGTCATGTTCGCCATCGGACGGACCCCCGGCTGGACGGCCCAGTGGATGGAGCTCATGAACGACGAGGAGTTCAGGATCGCCCGCCCGCGTCAGATCTACACCGGCCCCCGCCAGACCGATTACGTGCCGATGGGCGAGCGCTAGCGAACGCTGGCGCGTTCGCGCTTTCAGCGGTCAGCCCTCAGCTTTCTCCGAGGGATGACCGCCCTCTCTATGCGCTTGACTTTGTCCTTCGTGGTCACAGGCTGACCTCCGCCGCAGACGACTGGCTGACCGCTGAAAGCTGACGGCTGAAAGCTAAGACAACACTGCTTCGTACAGGCGGCGTTGGCGTTCGAGGGCGTTGCTGTAGGTTTCGTGCCTCGCCGGGTCCGGCTCGAAGGTCTCACCCAGGGGGGCTTCTGTTTCTTCTATGCGGGGACCGCCGAGGGCTTCGAGGGCGAGAAGGGTGGCGCCGCGGCTGGAGGCCTCTTCGACGGCCGAGATGGTCACGGGGCGGCCCAGGGCGTCGGCCATTATCTGGGTCCAGGTCGGGGAGTTGAGGAGGCCGCCTCCCGTGGCTATCACCCGTTTGTCGGTGGGGGAGGCTTCTTGGAGGATCTCGGCTATGAGGGCGAAGCGGTGGGCGACGGCTTCCATGGCGGCGCGCAGGATCTCCAGCGGCGTGTTGCTCATGGAGAGGCCCGAGATGGTCCCGTTGGCCTTGTCGGCCCAGGAGGGGCCGCGTTCGCCGTTCAGGATCGGGAGGAAAGTTAGGCCGTGGGCGTCCGGTTCCATCTCGGCCAGCAGCTTCTCCGTCTCGTCGGGATCCGGCAGGCGGAGGGTGTCCCTGAGCCAGCCGACGAGGTTGCCCCCGTCAGAGAGCGCCCCGCCCATGACGAAGCGGCTCGCGTCCGCCCTGTAGCACCACGGGCCGGGCGGTATCTCGACCCTGTCAGCCCGCCACAGCACCCTCATAGCGCCGCTCGTGCCGACCATCAACGCGAGCCGGTCGCCGCCGGTGCAGCCACTTCCAATGTTCGAGCAAGCGCCGTCCCCCGCGGCCTGGAACCACGGCACATCCTTTAGCGCGGGCCAGCGCTCGGCCCATTCGCCTTTGAGCCCTGTCAGCGGCTCGTCCGAAAGGTCGGGGAGTTGCGCCTCGTACACGGGGAGGGCTTCCAGGGTCTCGGCATCCCAGCGCTTCGCGTTCTGGTCGAAAAGGCCCGTGGCCGAGGCCATCGAGGTGCCGATGGTGGGGGATCTGCCGAAGAGGCGCGCGTAGAAGTAGTCGGCGGGGGAGACCCACCGCCTCGTCCTGCGGAACGCGGCCGGGTCCGCCTGGCGGAGCCAGAGGAGCTTGGCGGGCCAGTAACTGGAGTGGAGGGGGGCGCCGGTCCGCCGGTGCACGGCGGTCTCGTCGAGCCGTTCGCGCAGGCCTCCGGCGGCGCCGGCCGCCCGGCGGTCGGCCCAGGTCAGGATGGGGGTGGTCGGGCCCCCGTCTCCGCCGACGCCGAGCACCGAGTGCCAGAAAGTGCCGGTTGCCACGCACAAGATGCTGGCGTCGCCGGCGCGGGAGAGGGCGCCGTCTATCGCGCGGGCCACCAGGTCGAGGAGTTCGTCGGCGTCCGCGGTGGCGCCGCCGTCGGGGGTGTAGTCGAACTCGTGGTCGAACTTGACGGCCGATTCTTCGATTGCGTCGCCCCTGGCGTCGTGCAGGGCGGCGCGCACCGAGGACGAGCCAACGTCAACCGACAAGACCCTCGCGTTCTCCGATCCGTCAAAAGCCACGTTCACACCCCCGGAAGAGCTCCCGGCCAAAGTCTAGCAAGGGTGCCGGGTGGGCGAGTTTGAGATGTTTAGCCACGGACTCGCCGCGGGTACGCAAGACATGGTGGATAGAGGTTTATAGAGGAGGAGCAAAGTGGCCAGCGAAGAGCGTCTGCGGGAGCTCGAGGAGAAGTACGAAGGTTACACCGTCTACGACAACGCGGGAAGCAAGATCGGGAAGGTAGACGACCTTTTCGTGGACGAGTCGGACAACGAGGAGTACATCGGCGTCAAGATGGGCTTCTTCGGGACCAAGTCCACCCTGATCCCAACCGAGATCATCCGAATCAACGAGAACGACAGGACCATAGAGGTCTCCGAGTCGAAGGACCACGTCAAGGACGCCCCAAACTTTAGCGACGACGACGAAGTGACCAGGGAATACGAGGAGCGCATCCGCAGCCATTTCGGCCTCGAATCCCTCGGAAGCGGGTCCGAGCGCGGCCCTTACGGCGGCGCGGCTTCCGGGACCTCGGACCGCGACGAGGGCGACCGGGGGTACTCGGATCAGGGCTCGTCGTCGTACGATTCTGGCGATAGGGACCGCGAGTCGTCGAACTACGACACCCGGGACGACGCGAGCGGTTCTTCCGGCGTGGATACAGAGTACGGTGAACGCCGGGACTCGGACGCGGCATCCGCGGGGAGCGCAGGGACCGCCGCGTATCAGGGTTCCAGTGAATCTTCCTCAAGGTCCGAAGGGTATACCGAGGAGCGCGGAAGCTCGGAAGGGACCGAGAGCCGGTACGGAGACACGGGTTCGTCCGGCGCTACGGGCGGTTCGTCGTCGGAAAGCTCGTCCGGGTCGACGCCATCGACCACCCGCCAGACCGAGGAGACCGAGACCTTTCAGGAGGGCGGTCGAACCAAAATCCGACGCCGCATCATCCGCGAAGAGGTGGTGGACGCCGACGACCAGGGAACGAGTTCTTAGAGCTTTCAGCGAGGGCAAAAAGCTGACCGCTGAAAGCGGAGGCCTGCGGAGCAGGCCGAAGAGGGCTAATTGCTGATAGCTCGCCCTGCTTCGTCAGGCGGGCCAGTGGCCCCCGGGTAGGTGCCTGCCGGTCGGATGCCGCACGACGTAAGACCATGCGAAGGTGAGCGTCCCGTCTTCCGCATGGGCGGGTATGAGGACGCGTTCGTAGGGGCTGGTGGGGTCCCCCGGCACGAACCCTTCTAGCCGGTCGAGGGCCCGTAGACGCTCCCCCGCGTCGTCGAAGGTGTACAGCTCCCCGGAGACGGTGGGTTGTTCGAGGGCCGGTATGCCGTCCGGCCGCGTCCTGAAGCGGGCCTCACTGGCATCGCGTATGGGGTTTGCGGTTCCGACGGCCAGGACGTCTTCTTCGAGCACCACCAGGGCAGGGTATCCCTCGGGCAGGTCGTAGAGGGAGCCCCGCACGGTCGCGTTTCGCGCCCGCAAGGCGCCGTGGCAGTAAGCGTGGTTGCGTTGTCCGCGCATGAGCGTGCCGTAGAAGAACATATCGAAAGGGGGGCAATCCATACCCGGAGCTTCGGCTGTTGGCCCTTACGCGTCGGCCGCGATAATGAGGGAGGCGACCTCGTTCAGGTCGGATCCCACGACCTCTGGCGCCGGGGCGAGCGGGTCGAGCACCATGCCGGGCCTGGCGACGAAGGCGGCGGCGCAGCCGGCCCTCATGGCGCCGGCCACGTCCCAGGCGTGGGCCGCGACTAGTCTGACGTCCTCCACGCCGACGCCCAGGCTCTCTGCGGCGGCGCGGTAGGGTTCGGGCGCGGGTTTCAGGCGCTGTACGGTGTCGGCGGAGAGTATCTGCTCGAAGCGGTCGGCGAGGCCGGCGTTGGAGAGCTGGGTGTTCGCGACCTCCTCCGTCGAGTTGGTGAGCGCGGCGAGCCTGATGCCGGCGTCGCGCAGGCGGTCGAGCGCGTCTGGCGCCTCGGGGTGGGGCGGCAGCTCGCGCATGCCGGCGAGGATGTGTTGTTGGTCCTCCTCCGAAACCTTCACTCCGCGCCGCGCGGCCGTCATCTGGAGCGCGGCGCCGCCGATGGTTCCAAAGTCCGAGTACGCCCCCGTTATCGTCGCGACGAATGCCGACTGGAGTACCTGCTGGAACCACTCCCGCCGGACCGCGGCGTCGCCGAAGACCCGCTCGAAGCGCGGGTCTAGCGCCCCGAGGTCTAGCAGCGTCTCGTTGACGTCAAAAACGCAGATACTGGCCATGTACCCTCTCCTCCCGAATCAGACGCGCTAGCCCGCGCACGGCATCGTAGACCTACCCGGATCGGCCGATGCGTAATCGGGGCTAACGTCCTACCAGCGAGGCGTAATCCACCTTTATGCAGCGGTCCATGACGACCGTCAGGCCTTGTTGCCGGGCGTAGGCGGCGGCCTCTTCGTTGACGATACCCGATTGCATCCAGAGGACCCTGGCGCCCGCGGCCACGGCGTCCCTGGCCACAGGCATTACCTCCTCGCTCCTGCGGAACACGTCGACGATGTCCACCCTCTCCGGGATCTCCTGCACCTTCGAGAACGGCGTCTCGCCGAGAACCGGGCCCGAAAGGTGGGGGTTCACCGGGAAGATCTCGAACCCGAAAGCCTGCAGGGCGCGGGCGATTGCGTGGCTCGTCCGGTAGGGCCTGTCCGAGAGCCCGACGACCGCGACCGTCCTCGACGTGGACAGGATGTCCCGGATCTCATCGCTGTCAGGGTTCTGATGCAACGGTTCTCCTCTCCTGGCCCGCCGCGACGCCCAAAGCGGCGAGCTCCTTGCCCTTGGCCTCCACCATCACGTCCGTCTCCCTTCCGTCCAACGCTCCGACCACGGTCTCCCAGTCATCCGGTTCGATAGAGTAGGCGTGGGCTCCGGGGCGTTTCTTCGGGTCCTGACTGGAGAGGTGTATCTTGGGCCTGGACCCCCTCGCCTCCCAGGTTGGCAGCGCGAGGTCCAGGGCCTCCCCGAGCGTCAGGCCGCCGGGGTTCAAGCGGTGGTGGAGGTTGTCCACGATCGCCGGAATACCGAGAGGTCCGGACGCCTGCAGGATCTCGGCGACCGTCCAGATCCTCTCGTCGTTCTCGAGTGCCAGGTAGCGCAGGATCTCCGGCTCCGGCCGCAGCGCCTCGACGAACCTGCTGACGGCCGCTGGCCTGTCATCGTACGCGCCGCCGAGGTGCAGCACCACCACGGCGTCTTCGCTCCCGAGCAGGTCGAAGACCCGGGAGGCGTAGCGCAGCTCTTCCAGGCTGCGTTCGGCGGTCTGGGGGTTCGGGCTGCCGGGGTTGATGAACTGGGCCGGGTGCATGCTCAGGCGGACGCCTAGAGTGCGGGCGAGGCCGCCGAGTTCGCGCAGGTCGTCGCCGTGCTCCCTCGCCCAGTCGTAGGGGAAGGCCGGGTGGGAGGCGAAGGGGATCAGGCCCTGCCCGATCCTGAACAACCGCAAGCCCCGCTCCGCGTTCCAGCGGATGATGGTTTCGAGCCCGAGCAGGTTCTCCCAGACGAGGGCGCGGACCTTCTCAGCGTCCTCGAGGCCGGCCAGCCGCAGCGTGCGGTTCGTGGTCGCCGGGAGCGTCAGGTTCTGGGCCGGGTATCCGACTCGGATCATGCAAAGAAGATACAACGCCTGGACCCGGTTCGCCGTATCCGAACGCCCATTTTGGGGCGGTTCTGTTAGCATTGAGACTTCATGCGAGCCGCGGCTTCCCTCAACCTGTTCCGGAAAGCCGCAGACGTGTTGCGCCTGAACGACATGGGTGGGTGGACGCGGGCGGCGCCCCAGTTATACCCGCACCAGTGGAGTTGGGACGCCGGATTTATAGCCGTCGGCCTCGCGCACCTGGACACCGGCAGGGCCGCCCGGGAGCTACTCGGGCTCTTCGAGCACCAGTGGAAGAACGGCAAGGTGCCGCACATCGTCTTCAACCCGCACGCCCCGGCGGAGAGTTACTTCCCGGGGCCAGAGCACTGGGTAAGCGCCGGGCTCTTTCCCGACGCGCCGCCCGCGCCCCCTTACACGAGCGCCCTGTGCCAGCCCCCGACCCAGGCCCTCGGGGCGATCAGGATCTGGAAGACCGCCCCGAGGGGGGATAGGGACGCGGCGCACTCTTTTCTGCGCGAGATCTACCCGAAGCTCCTGCGCTGGCACCGTTACCTGGCGACGGCCCGCGACCCGGAAGGCTCGGGCCTCGTCACGATCTACCACCCCTGGGAGAGCGGGACGGACAACTCCCCCCGCTGGGACGCGCCGCTTAGGGCAGTTGAGGTCGGCGACCTTCCGCCGTACAGGCGCAGGGACCTCGGGCACGTGGACGACCCTTCGGAGCGTCCCACGGACCGCGAGTACGCCCGCTACATCTGGCTGGTCGAGAAGATCAAGGAGACCCGCTGCGACGAGGCCAAAATCTACGGTTCCCACCCCTTCCTGGTCAAGGACGTGCTCTTCAGCGCCATCCTCGTCGCCGCCAACGAGGCCCTGCTCGAGATCTGCGAGGTCCTTGGAGAATGCGTAACGGAACGGGACGAGGTTTCGGCCTGGATCGAACGCGGCCGGAAGGGTCTGGAGTCCCGCCTGGACCCCGGGACGAACCTGTGCCTGGACCACGACGTGCTGGCGGGAACGCCGATTCATGCCCGCACGGTGGCGGGCTTCGCCCCCCTGATAGCCGGCTCCCTGCCCCCAAAACGGCTGGCCGGGACGATGGAGACCCTCTACTCGCCCGACTTTCTCGGTCATCCTGCCTTGCGGCGTGCGCTGCCGCCCTCTACCAGCCCCAACCAGCCGGGCTTCCACCCGCGCAGCTACTGGCGGGGGCCCGTGTGGCCCGTCGCTGTGTGGTTGATCTGGTGGTCGCTCCTGCGCGCCGGCGAGCACGAACGGGCCGAGGACCTCAGAAGCACCGCGCTGGACGAGTTCTCCGCCGGCCACTTCGCCGAATACTACGAGCCCTTCACCGGCGAACCCCTCGGCTCCGACGACCAGTCCTGGACCGCCGCCGTCGTGCTGGACTGGCTCGCAACCGAGTAGCCAGCTAACTACCCGGTTCGAGACCTTGCCTGTTACCGAAGGACCTCGACCTTAGCAAAGCGTTCCGCCAGGTTATCGGCGGGGTCTCGACGTCCTCGTCTGCCACCACGCCGGCGCGGGAGGATCGCATCGGGGCTGGACGATCCTGCCGCGTGCTGTACCTTGAGCTAAAGCGGGTCAGCGTCGAAGCGAACGCGAAGGGACGTGGTATGAGCATCGAATTCAGGCCCATCGGCTTCGTCCGTACGGATGCAGAAGAGATCCCCCGCCACTGGAGCGTCTCCGACGTGGAGGGGACGCTGGTTATCGAGGACGAGTATTCTGAGGGGCTTCGAGATGTCGAGCCGGGCCAGCGCATAGTCGTGATCTTCGGCTTCCACCGTAGCCCTGGATTCTCTCCCAGGTTTCTCCGGCAGAAGTCCGGCCAGGACGGCAGGGAGATGGGCGTGTTCAGCCTCTGTTCTCCGATCAGGCCCAACCCGGTCGGGATGTCGGTACTGGAGGTGCTCGGGGTCAGGGGCGCGAACATCGACGTCAGGAGGCTCGACATGCTGGACGGCACGCCCATCCTCGACATCAAACCCCACATCGAAGGCGGGCGCCGACAGAGCCGTCCGCGTTCCGACGCAATGACGTGACACCGGACTCTGTTTTGCTGCCGATAAACAAGAGGCGGGTCGCCTCGGGCGCCCGAAGCGTGTAGATTTCGGGCCATGGGCGATTTCGAGAGGGCGGTTCGGAGAGGCGCCCTGATGCTGACCGACGGTGGGATCGAGACGCGCGTGATGTTCGAGACCGGCATCCAGCTGCCTCCGCACGTCCAGGTGGCCGCCCTCGTCGACGACCCGGCCGGCGGCCCGGTGCTGCGCCGGATCTTCGAGGGCTACGTCGACGCCGCCCGCTCTTGCGGCCTGCCCGTCATCATCGGCACCCCGACTTTCAGGGCAAGCCTCAACTTCGCGCGCCGGGCCGGCCTCGGCGGCGCCGAGGCGGTCCGCCGCCTCAACCGCGACGCCGCCGCGATGCACCGTGGGATCCGGGCCGACTCGAAATACCGGCCCGTATTCGTCGCCGGGGTGATAGGTCCGAGCGGGGATGCCTACCGTCCCGAGGAGTCATTGTCCGCAGCGGAAGCCCGCGAATATCATGGCCTTCAGGCCGACGAGCTGGCCCGCGCCGGCGTGGACTTCCTGTACGCGCCGACCTTCCCCGAGGTCGAGGAGGCCCTCGGCGCCGGCCAGGCGATGGGCGACACGGGGCTGCCTTACGTGGTCAGCTTCGTGCTCGAACGGGACGGAAGAGTGCTCGACGGCACGCCGCTCCACTCGGCCATCGAGCGGATAGACGCGGCGGCTTCGCCGGCGCCGCTCTTCTACTCGATCAGCTGCGTTCACCCTTCCATAGCCGCCGGGGCCTTGCGGGAGGAGGCCGTGTTCTCGGATCTCGTGTCCCGCCGGCTCAACGAGTTCAAGGCAAACGCCTCCCCCCTGAGCACCCAGGAACTCGTCCGACTCGATCACCCCGAAGGCGACGACCCGGAGAGCTTCGCCGACGGGATGTGGGAGATCCACGAAGAATTCGGCCTGCGGGTTCTCGGAGGATGCTGCGGAACCGACGACCGCCACATGCGGGCACTCGCCCTCCGCATGGCGTCCGCGCGCTGATCCCGTACGGTCTTGCAGCCGCTGACGACGCGGTCTCTATGCCAACATCGTCGCGACCAGGAGCGGTACGACCACGATGGTCGCGCTGAGGCGGAAGAGGTGCGTAAAAGCCACACTGACGAGGTCCGCGTCCGTTTCGCCGGTTATGGAGAGCAGCGTGCCCATGCCGCCCGGGGCCGCCGCGAAGGTGGCGGTATCGGGGTCGAATCGGAAGGCCCTGACCAGGATGTACGCGGCCAACGCCCAGACGAGCATCTGCGCGGCGTTCACGATCAGGGCCACGCCCGCGAGCTGGACGAGCGTGCCGAAGAACTCGGCGGAGAACCCGAGGCCTATGATGCCCCGCCCGAGACCTGGACCAGCAGGTTATACCCCCGCTCCGGGACGAACCCCGGACGGAGACGCGCGCCAGCCCGGAACCAAGCAGCGCCCCGAGCACGCCGCCAGCCGGCAACGGCGTCAGCGCGAGGCCGAGAATTCCCCCGGTAAGGCCCGCGCCGGCGATCAGGCCGAGCCGGAATAGAGCGCCTCCGGTTCGCGGACCCGGCGCGCGCCCGTCTTCTTTCCCCGCCGGTTCGTCCGGGTTGGGCCTTGCGCGGGCGAGGAGCAGGTTCGCGGCGAAGATCACGAGCAGCAGGCGCGAGAGGTGGATGGCGGCGACCGCGGGGCCGTCGGCGCCGAGGCCGACGCCGATGGTCGCCATCTCCGTGAGGCCGCCCGGGGCGGCGGCGAAGAGCGCCGTTACGGGCGACATCCCCGTCAGGCCGACCGCGGCGGCCGCCGCGGCCACGCCGGAGAGCAGGAAGACCGCGGCCAGGACGGCCGCCGGGAAGAGCGTCCTCGCGCCGGCTGCCAGCGAATCGCGGGAGATCCTCAACCCGACCAGGACGCCGACCAGAACCTGCAGCATCTGGTTGAGCGGGGGCGGGGTCTCGACCTCAGGGAACCCGAGAAGGGCGAGCAGGAGCCCGACACCGGCCATCGCGCCCGTGAACGAGCCGGCCGGAAAGCGCAGGCGATGGCCGACGTAAGCGCCAAGGACCGCCGCGAGCGGCGCCGCGAAAACCATCCCCGCGTCCGGCGTCCCGGATCACCCCCCGTGCCCATCCTCTGGCGGGCAGTAAAAAGCCCCGGCCGCCAGGCCGGGGCGAAGGTTCAGTCTCGCGTCTTCTTTAGGAGCCATCCTCCAGAACGAAGGTGACCTCGAGGTTCACCTTGTAGCCGGTTATGTTGCCGTCCTGGATAAGAACGTTCTGGTCCTTGATCCAGGCCCCCTCGACACCGCGAAGCGTCGAAGTGGCGCGGCTGATGGCCTGCTGGATGGCGTCCTCAAAGCTGGTCTGCGAGGTCGCGCTTAGCTCGGTTATGCGTGCTACGGACATTTTGCTCCTTTCACCTGTTCTCTCTCTCCCTACGTCTGTGTCTACCCGGCTCGCCCAAAAATAAACTCCCGCAGAGAGTCCTGCGAAAAGCGATGACCCAGCGGTTTTAAAGCGGATCGCGGTGGCTCAATGCCACCGCGATCCGCGCCGTCAGCGATCGGCCCGCTCCGGCTTCGCCTCCGCTCTCGGCTATCAGCCTTTCTTGCTCTTGCTGATAGCTGAAAGCTGATAGCTGATAGCCTTGCAAAGAAGCCCAACCTCTTTGCAAACGCCTTACAGTTCTTTGATCAGAACCGGGTCCGTGGTCGGCTCGTCGGAGCCGCCGGCGGGCTCGACGGTTACCGCGATGGCGTCGGCACCTTCGAGGGGGGCCGTGATGGCGGTCGCCGCCATGTTGCCCGACGGCTCGAGCAGGCCGCCCGGCTCCGGCACCTCGTCGTGGATTACCCAGACCTGTCCCGTCCGGCCTTCGGGCATGGGGGCATGTCCTCGACGACGAGGATGGCCCGGTCGTCTTTGAGCGCCGTAACCTCGGCGCGCGAACCCTGCTCGGCCCAGGCTCCCCCAGCTCTATCTCTCTTGCCTCCTGCGCCTGGCCCGCGCTGCGCGCCTCCTCGACCTCCCCGCGCAAGTCGCGTACGTCTCCCTGCAGCAGCACGTTCCAGGACAGCAGGCCCACCAGCAGCACGGCCGCCGCCCCGAGGGCGACGTTGCGGAGGTCGGCGAACCGGCCGAGCCAGGAGGAGGCGGGACGGTCCCGGTCGGCGCGGCGCGGGGTGGCCTCGGATTCGACCACGCTCATAACTCTGCTGCGAAGGTCGGCGGGAGGATCGTGCTCGGGCGCGGACAAAGCAAGCAAGCCGGCCACCCCCATCAGGTCCTCGACCTCCGCCTGGCGCTCTGGGTGCAGGGCGAGATACGCCTCCACGGTCGCCCGCTCACCTTCCGGCAACGCGCCGAGAACGTAGGCCTCCTTGAGGTCGTCGAAGCTCCTGTCGTCCATGGGGCTCACCTGGGCACCGCCATGTCTTTCTGTCCGAAGTAGTCCCTTATCTTCTTCAGCCCCAGGCGCATCCGGCCCTTGACCGTTCCGAGCGGTATGTCCAGGAGGTTGGAGATCTCCACGTGCGTGTAGCCGGAGAAGTACGCCAGCTCCAGGATCTTTAGTTGTTCGGCCGGGAGCGTGTCGAGAGCCTCCCGGATCTGCTCGCGCTGGCGATTGCGCCAGGTCTCGGCGAAGGCCTCGCTCGGCTGGGACCTCGGGGCTGACTGCTCCACCCTATCCTGGGTCCTGCGGCGGCTCGCCAGAGAGCGCAGCTGGTCTATGCCGCGGTTGTGGACGATGGAGAGGATCCAGGTCCGCACGCTCCCGCGCTCGGACCTGTAACCGCCCGCAGACCGCCACACCTTGAGAAAGGCGTCCTGCGTCAGGTCCTCTGCCGCCTGCCTGTCGCCCATCATCCTGTAAGAGAGGGAGTAGGCCGCCCGGCTGTGGCGGTCGTAGAGCGCGGCAAACGCGCCCGCGTCCCCGTCTTCGAGGAGCGACATGAGGTCCTCGTCCGCGAGGACCGTGTACTGCCTGTTCTGGTTCGCCACGAAAAACATTGTACGAGAGCTACGAGACTGTCGCCCGAACGGATCACGAACGGGCACGCGCCGATGTGTCGAATTGTGTAGCGTCGCTGCATAATTCGACACATTACCAGGAAGAGCTCTTACAGGTCTCGATTGAGAAGTGTTGCGGGAAGCTTGCAAAAACATTGCGGTGCGGTGATCCGTCGCCCGGAGGCTTCCGTAGAAGGGGGCGTACGACGCAAAGAGAGTTGCAAGAGATGCAAGCCAGGGAAGACGGAAAGGGAGGAAGATGAGTGAAGTAGAGAGTCGCGGCCTGATCGCCCTTGATCGGGAGACATCGCGGCGTAACTTCTTGAAGACCGCGGCGTGGGCGGGTGCCGCGCTGTCGGCGGCCGGGATCGGCGGCTTCGGTGTCGCCGTGCGGCAGGCTCAGGCCACGCACGAGGGCTACGTGCCCCTGGGGGACGCGGGGATTCTGCAGTTCGCCTACCAGCTAGAGCTCTTGGAGGGCAACTTCTACGCGATAGGCGCCGACTCGGGCCTGTTCGTGGACACCTTCCTCGACCAGATCGCGGTCATCAGGGACCACGAGTTCGCCCACGCGGAGGCCATAGCGGCTACCCTCGGCGACCTCGGTGCCGAGGTGCCAGCCGAGCCCGCCTTCACGTTCCCGGAGGACGCCACCGCCGATGCGGCCACGTTCCTGGGCTACGCGGCGACGCTCGAGCCTGTGGGAATCGGGGCATACCAGTCGGCCGCCGTCGCGCTCGAGAGCAAGGACATACTTGCCGCGGCGATCTCCATCCACAACGCCGAGTGCCAGCACCGCTGCGCTATCAACATAATGAACCTGGTCGTGCCGCCGAACGACGTCGCCTTCGAAGAGGCGCTGCCTCTGGCCGCCGTTCAGGACGCCGTGGCACCGTTCGGGATTTAAGGGAGGATAGCTAAAGATGCAGAAGCATACTGTAAAGGTGCCGGGCGCGGAGGAGTTCGCGTCGCGGCCCAAGAGCCGGAGGGACTTCTTCAAGACCCTCGCGGCGGCCGGCGCGGGCGCGGCGGGTGGCTCGTTGCTCCTTTCGCGCACAGCGTCAGCCCAGGACTACTCTAGCGCCAGCGCTTCCGCGAGCGCCAGCGCTTCGGCGAGCGCCAGCGCTTCCGCCGGCGGCGGTGGCGACGTGGAGATCTTCAACTTCGCCCTCACGCTTGAGTACCTGGAGGCCGAGTACTACGGCCTGGCGCTGGACGCCGGCGTGCTCTCCGGCGACGCTTTGGCCGTCGTCGAGGCGCTCTACGACCACGAGGTTCAGCACGTCGACGCCATAATCGCCGCGCTGGAGGAGCGGGGGGCCACCCCGGTCGCGAAGCCGGAGTTCGTCTTCCCGGACGAGTCGCTCGTCAGCCAGGCCGCCGTTCTGGAGACGGCCGCCACGCTGGAGCCCGTCGGCGTCGGCGCCTACCTTGGCGCCGCCCCGCTGATCCAGGAGGGTGAGCTGCTGGCCGCCGCCGGCAGCATCGCGGGCGTCGAGGGCGAGCACGTGGTCGCCGTGACCAACCTCATAAGCGGTCTTCCGGCCGCCGTCGAGGCGTTCCCGGCCGCGCTCACCATGGACGAGGTCCTCGCGGCCGTCTCCCCGTTCATAATGGGCGGCATGATGGAGACCGGCGGCGAAGAGTACCGTGACAGGAACAGCTTCGGCCGGGTCTAACCCGACGCCGCAAAGGAACACGGTGTTCGTGAACCGTCGTTCCGACCGGGGGAGCAGGGCGACTATCGCCCTGCTCCTCTTCGTGCTGCTCCTCGCGCAGTCCTGCGGCCCGGAAGCATCCGGCGGCGGGGGGACGATCCCGCCGGGCGCGGGACACGGCCGCGAAGCCGGAGAAGAAGGCCGCCGCGGGCGGGAGCCCGGAGCAGATCGAGAAGGCGGCAAGCGGCGAGACCGGGGCCAAGGGGACGACCGAGACCGCGGCCTCGAAGCCTTCGGAGAGCACGAGGTTCGTACACAGCGCCACGCAAGAGAACAGCAAGGGCGACTACACGTACCTGGACGATCCGGCCCTCAACGGCGACCCGAACGCCGTCGTCTTCGCCACGCCGACCGGGGCCCGCGGGGGTGGGGAAGAGTACGGTCATAACATCGGCGTGTGGTTCGAGCCCGGAGCCCGGAAGTGGGCGATCTTCAACCAGGACCTGGCGCCGGTGCCCGGCGGGGCGACGTTCCAGGTGGTCATCCCGCCCGAGCCCGAGCGTTTCGTCCACCGCTCCACGCCCGACAACACCTCGGAGAGCGGAACCTACCTCGATGACCCCCTCGTGAACGGCAAACCGGACGCGAGGCTCTCCGTCACCCAGAACTGGAACCCCGGCGGCGGGGGAGGCGTCTACAACGATAGGGAAGTGGGCTTCCGCTACGACAAGGAGCGCGAAGCGTGGGAGATCTACAACGAAGATGGCTCGGCGATACCCGAGGGCGCGTCCTTCAACGTGGGCGTCTTGAAGGTCGCTTCGGCGGTGAACGTGGAGACGGCCGGTGCAGACGGCGTCGAGGCGCCCGAATACAGGGACTTCTACTCCGAGGGAGACCCGAAGCCGCCGAAGCTGATCTCGTCCGACTCATCCGCAGGCGCCATCCCCGTGGTTACGCCGTTCAACTTCGGACGGAACCCCGGAGGGCCGAAGGACAAGACCCTCTCCATCGACATCCCGAAGATAGGGTTGGAGGGCGTGCCCGCCTTCGACACCGTCTCCGAGGAGAAGCTCAGGGACGGGACCGTGCACATACCTGCCTCGGGGTATCCCTGGCAGGACGGGGCGAACGTGTTCATCGCGGGGCACCGAATCGGGTACCCGGGGACCCCTTCGGATTACGTCTTCTTCCGGCTGGACGAGTTGGAGGAGGGGGACGAGATCCGGCTGACCGACGCCGCAGGCAGGGAGTTCCTCTACCGCGTGACGAAGCGAACGGTAGTCGGCCCGAACGACGTCGGGGTGATGAACGCCGTAGAAGGCAAATCTCTCGTAACGCTTCAGACCTGCACCCTGCCGGACTACGAAGACCGCCTGATAGTGCAGGGCGAGCTGGTAGAGTCGCAGACCTGAACCTCCGCACGCCCGTGCTAAGATTTCGTCCGTCCTGATCCCGACGGAGGGCATGGTGCGGGCTTGCGGTTGAGCGTCCTTTCCAGCGGTAGCTCCGGCAACGCCGCGTACGTCGAATGCGGAGAGGGCGGCCTGCTGGTCGATGCCGGCCTCTCGCGGCGGCGCCTGGAGAAACTTCTCGCCCGCGTCGGCAGGACGCTCCACGACGTGGACGCCGTCCTGCTCACGCACGACCATTCGGACCACACCTGCGGCGCGCCGGCGCTTTCGAGGGACTTCGGCGTTCCAGTCTTCGCGGCCTCTGAAGTACGGACGGGTTCGAAACTGGGTCCCATGACCGTCGCGCCGGTCGGACCCGGAGAGCCGTTCGAGGTCGGCGGGATGACGGTCACCTTCTTCGACGTGCCGCACGACTCGACCACCTGTGGCGTCCGTATCTCCGGCGACGGCCGCGACCTCGCCGTGGCGACGGATCTCGGCGAGGTCGGGCCGGAGACGCTCGGCTGGCTGCGAGGGGCAGAAGCCGTCGTCCTCGAAGCGAACCACGACCCCGAGTGGCTCGCGCGGGGTCCGTACTCGGCGCACCTGAAGCGCAGGATCTCCTCCCCCAACGGGCACCTCTCCAACCGCCAGTCGGCCCAGGCCGCCCTGGCGCTCGCCCCGCACGGGCTAAAAGACCTGGTCCTCGCGCACCTGTCGAAGACGAACAACTCCCCGGCCAGGGCGTGCGGGACCGTACACGGCGCACTCAGGGAGGGGGGCTACGGCGGCGTGCGGGTGCGGGCCGCCATCGCGAACCACCCGACGCCCTGGATCGAGGTAGGAGCACCGATCGAGATCCCCGAGTACACCTACCGCTACGCGCGCGGAGATGGCGCCGGCCGGCTCTTCGGCTTCGAGTGATCCGTCGCGCCACCATCGTCGCCGTGGGCAAACTCAAGGGCTGGCCCGCCGACGGCTGCGCCGACTACGCCAAACGCCTGCGCCGCCACTTCGCCGTCGAAACGATCGAAGTCCCCGAAGAAGACATGAACCGCCGCTCGCCAACCGAGGTGCTGGCCACCGAAGCGGAACGCATCTTTCGGCGCATCCCGGCCGGGTCCCACGTCGTCGCGCTCGACCGCGAACGCGGCAAGAGCCTCTCCTCCGAGAAGGTGTCCCAGAGGCTCGCCTCCCTCGGCGTCGCGGGCCGAAGCGACCTGACGTTGCTGGTAGGAGGCCCCCTGGGCCTCTCGCAGGGGATAATCGGCGGGGCCGACGAGGTGTGGTCGTTCGGGGAGATCACGCTCCCCCACGCCCTCGCAAGGGTCGTGCTCCTGGAACAGCTCTACCGCGCCGTCAAGATAGAGCGCGGCGAGAGATACCATTGGTGAGGCGCCTCCGGCGTCGCTATCAGCACGCCGCTTCGCGGCTTTCAGCCAAGTCGTCTCGATCCGTCACGCCTCCGAGTCGTCCGAAACGTTGCGTACGGCGCATCCTGGTAACGCCCCGCGCGGCAAGAAGCTGACGGGCCGAGAGCGAGGCCGAAGGCCGAAGCGTGCTGAAAGGCGCCAAAGGCGCCGTGCTGACTGCTAGAATCACCTATATGCGTTTGCAGATAGACGAGTTGGTTGACGGATTTCCCGGGGGCGGCCGGTGAGTTTCGAGGGGCGTCTGGCGGGAGACGTGCGGGCGGCCGTGAAGAAGGTCTACGACCTTGACTTAGAGACCGTCCACGTCGAGCGGCCGAACGACCCCGAGCACGGAGACTTCGCGACCAACGTGGCGCTCGCCAACGCCAGGGTGTTCAGGCGTAATCCCAGGGAAGTCGCGGAGAACCTGGTCGGGGCGCTCGACGCGCCTTACGTGCGGGAGGCCGGGGTCGCGGGGCCCGGGTTCGTGAACTTCCGGCTCGCGGACGAGGTCCTCTGCGGGGAGGTCGGGGCGTTGCTCGCGGCGGGGGAGCGCTACGGCCGGAGGGAGCCCGAGGGGAGGCCCTTCATGCTGGAGTACGTCAGCGCCAACCCGACGGGGCCCATGCACGTCGGGCACGGGCGGCAGGCCGCTTACGGGGACTCGCTCGCCAGGATACTCGAGGCAGCGGGAAGACCGGTTTACAGGGAGTACTACTTCAACGACGGTGGGAACCAGATCCGCGTCCTCGGAGAGTCCGTGGCCTCCCAGTACGCCGACATCCACGGCAGGGAGTGGTCCGTCGCCGACCCGGACGCGCTGTACCCCGGCGAGTACGTGCGCGAGATAGCCCGGGCCCTCGCGGACGAGCGGGGCGAGGTCTACCTGGATATGCCGCCGGAGAAGGCGCTGCCTGAGATACAGGCGTTCGCGACCCGCTGGTGCATGGACGACATCGAGCGTACCCTCGCCAGGGTGCGCGTGCGGTTCGACAATTACTTCAACGAGAAGGACCTCTACGAGTCCGGGGAGATAGAGGACCTGATCTCCGAGCTTGAGAAGTCCGGCCACGTCTACGAGAGCGAAGGCGCCCTCTGGCTCGACTCCTCCAAGCTCGGGGACGACAAGGACAGGGTCCTCCGCAAACAGGACGGCTCCTACACCTATATGGCCCCGGACGTCGCCTACCACCGCAACAAGCACGAGCGCGGCTTCGCCACGGCCGTCGACGTGCTTGGCGCGGACCACGCTGGCTACCCGCCCCGCATAAGGGCAGGGCTGCTCGCGCTCGGGCTCCCGGAGGACTTCTACGAGGTCGAGCTCGTCCGGCTCGTAAAGCTCGTGCGCGAGGGGGGGCAGGTCAAGTTCAGCCGACGGGCCGGCAACGTCGTGACGCTGGACGAGCTGCTCGACGAAGTCGGGGAGGACGTTGCGCGCTACTTCTACGTCCGGTCTTCGCACAAGAGCGAGATCAACTTCGACCTCGAGCTCGCCGTGAACCAGTCAGACGAGAACCCGGTCTTCTACGTCCAGTACGCCCACGCCCGCATAGCCAGCATCTTCGAGCGGGCCGGGGCAAGCCCGACAGACGTGGAGGACTTCCCGGCCGGCGAGCTCGCCCCCGAGGAGCGCCAACTCGTGCTGGAGCTCCTCGACTTTCCCCGGGTGGTGGAGAACGCGGCGGCTCGGCGGGAGGTTCACCCGATCCCGACCTACCTGGAGACGCTAGCCAACCGCTTCCACCAGTTCTACACGGTGCATCGAGTCCTCGTCGACGACGCCGACCTGCGCGCCCGACGGCTCGCCCTGTGCGCCGCGACGAAGACCGTGCTGCGCACGGGGCTCGACCTCGTCGGCGTCGCGGCCCCGGAGAAGATGTAGCTAGTAGCTGTCAGCCCTCAGCTATCAGCTAGTGTGGGGGAGGCGGTTGTCGGCAGCGACCGGCGCCGTCCTTGGTGGAACTGGCGGTCGCGAGGTCGGGCGACGAGTTTCGCGAGGTGGCTGATAGCTGGCTGCTGATAGCTGTATACTTTTTTGGGCGTTACCAGGAAATACTAGCGACGGGGAGACCATGAGCACAGGCGGCCGGTTGACGATCTGCCAGATCAGCGACATCCACTGCGGAAGCCCGTATTTTATCCCGGACCTTCTGGAGCGCTCGATCCTGGAGATAAACGACCTCGAACCGGCGGCCGTCGTGGTCTCTGGCGACCTGACGAACGCGGGTTACAGGCAGGAGTTCGAGATCGCGGCCGAGTACATCCAGCGCTTCGACTGCCCGAACGTGATGGTCATCCCGGGCAACCACGACTCGCGCAACGTCGGGTACGTGCACTTCGAGCGGCTCTTCGGGGAGCGGTACTCCTGCATCGAGTTCGACAACGCGGTGATGGTGGGCATAGACTCGTCCGAGCCCGATCTGAACGATGGGCGGGTTGGGCGGGAGCATTACGGGTTCATCCACGAGTCGTTCGCGAACGCGGAAGGCCGGCTCAAGATCTTCGTGATCCACCACCACCTCATCCCGATCCCCGGCACCGGCCGCGAACGGAACATCATCTTCGACGCGGGCGACGTGCTCGAACTTCTGGACGATGTGGGCGTCGACCTGGTCCTCTCGGGCCACAAGCACGTCCCTTACTCCTGGAAGCTTGAGGACTTCTTTATAGTCAACGCCGGCACGGCCTCCACGACGCGCCTGCGGGGCAACACGCGGCCCTGCTACAACATCATCGAGATCGAGGACGGGCGGGTGAAGGTCTTTCGCAAGTACCCGTTCAAGCAGCGGGAGCTGACGGTCGACTTCGACTCGGTCACCCACGAGTACGTCCGCTACGAAGACAGGATCGACGCGGACGTCGGCGCCGACCCCGAAGTCGCCCTCGGCGAGTAAGCCCCGGCCTCTTACGTGCGGGCGCTCTTTTTGATCGACGGCGAGCACTACCCGCCCGTCGTGTTGGATGCCATGCGCAGCGTCGAAGGATCGATGGGTGCTGTGGGTGTGGCGGCGGCCTTTCTCGGCGGCACGGAGAAGCTGAAAGAGGGCACGGACTACGGCCTGCCCCTCGTCCACGGGGACGATCCGGTCTCCGCCGTCGCCCGGGCGCTCTCCGAACACGCGGTGGACGTCGTGGTGGACCTCTCCGACGAGCCCGTCATCGGCTACCGCGAAAGGATGCGGATAGCCTCCCTCTCCCTGGCGGAGGGCGCCCGCTACGTCGGCAGCGACTTCGAGCTCAGGCCGCCGAAACTGCGCGACGTATCGACGAAACCCTCTCTTGCCGTGGTCGGCACGGGCAAGCGGGTAGGGAAGACCGCCGTCTCCGGGTATCTGGCGCGCCTTCTGGCGCGGGAGGGCTTCGATCCTGGGGTGGTCTCGATGGGGCGCGGGGGACCGCCGCGGCCCGAGGTGATCGAAGGCCACAAGCTGGAGGTCGGGAGCGCCTATCTTCTCGAAGCGCTGGAGCGGGGGGCGCACGCGGCGAGCGACTACTACGAGACGGCGGCGCTGAGCCGGGTTACGACCGTCGGGTGCCGCAGATGCGGCGGCGGGCTCGCCGGGGAGCCGTTCGTCTCCAACGTGCTAGAAGGAGCCGGTATCGCCAACGACCTCCGGACCGGCGTTACTCTCTTCGACGGATCGGGCGCTGCGATGCCCCCGGTCCGGGTAGACGCAAGGATACTCGTCGCGGGAGCCCACCAGGACCCCGAGTACGTAGCGGGCTACCTCGGCGCCTACCGGCTCATGATCTCCGACCTCCTGCTCTTGACGATGAGCGAGGAGCCCATGGCGGGCGAGGAGAAGGTGCGGGACCTTATCGAGCGGGTGCGGGAGATCCGGCCCGACCTTCCCGTCGTTCCGACGGTCTTCAGGCCCAGGCCCGTGGGCGACGTTTCGGGGTTGCGCCTCGCCTACGTCTCGACGGCCCCGGAATCCGTGCTGAACAAGCTCGCGCGTCACCTGGAGACCCGGTACGGGTGCGAGGTGGCGGCCGCGTCGGGCAACCTCTCGGACAGGAGGCGGCTCGCCGCGGACCTCGACGGCATGCCGCCCGTCGACGCGTATCTCACGGAAATAAAGGCGGCGGCCATCGACGTGATCACCCGGCGCGGCGCGGAGGAGGGCAGGCCGGTGCTGTACTGCGACAACGATCCCGTCGGGGAGGGGCTCGACGGGGAGTTGTTGCGGCTGGCGCGCGGGGCGGTGGGATGATGGGAAGGCCCCGGTGGTCTTACCGCAAAGGACCGTGTATACTTTTGAAGTCCGATACGCTGGTTCCGATCCCCGAGAGGTAAAGAGCCGCTCCGCGACGTTTCCGAGCAGATCCTGCCATCAAAGGCGCCCGTTTTAGGCGGGACACCTTGGCCGGCACGGGAGGTCTGGTGAGAACCCATTAGAGAGGTCGATCCCCGCCAGGGGTCCATAGCATCCGTGGCCGTCGAGTACGCGGCCGTTACCGAGATGGTGGCCTTGCAGGTGGCCCGCCTCGAAGGTTCCGGCGATCCGGAGGGCGCTTACACCCTCGCCATGGAGACCTTCGGCGAGGGCTTGAGCGGCGTCTCGAACGAAGGCGAGGTCGCGAGCCTGCGCGAGGAGCGCCTGGACGAGAAGGGCAGGGTCAGCGCCCCGCGGAGCGGGCCGGGGGCCCTGAACGTGGGCGACGTGCTGGGGGCCGGCGGTTTGCCGGTCGACCTCGCGGTCGAGCCCGTGGAGGGGCTGCAGTTGCTCATCCGGGGACAGGAGGGTTCGATCTCCGCCGTCGCGGCGGCCCCGAGGGGCGGCATCCTGAGGACGCCGGACATGTACATGAGCAAGCTCATAGTGGGGCCGGGGGCGAAGGGGGCCATAGACATAGACGCGCCCGTCGCCGAGAACGTGAGGGCCGTAGCGGAGGCGATCGGCCGCCGGCCCGAGGAGACCACGGTCGCCGTGCTCGACCGCGACAGGCACGAGAACCTGATCGGCGAGATCCGGGAGACCGGGGCCAGAATCCAGATCCGGCCCGAAGGGGATCTGACGCCGGCCATAGCGGTAGGAATGAGGGGCGCCGAGGTCCACGCCATAGTCGGTATAGGCGGCGCACCGGAAGGCATCCTGGCCGCGGCTATAATGAAGTGCCTGGGCGGCGAGATGCAGGCGAGGATGTGGCCGACGCAGCGCTCGCAGGTGGACAAGCTCAGGGAGTACGGCTTCGACGACCCGGAGAAAAAGCTCACCCTCGACGACCTGATCCGGGAAGACGACGTGGTCTTCGCCGCCACGGGCATCACCTCGGGCGAGATCCTGAACGGGGTCAGGTACTTCCGGGGCGGGGCGAGGACGCACACGGTGGTGATGTCCACGGAGCCCAGTGTGGTAAGATTTATGGACACCATTCACGCCCTGGAGCCCGTAGCCGGGCGCAAGGGATTCCAGCTTTGAAAAAGACGAGCACCGATTCCGCAACAGCCGTACCCGCATCGCAAAACAAGAAGGGTGGAGCATCAGCATGACCGAAAAAGCAACCCTGGAGCGCAAGCGCCTGAGTGATCTGCACCAGATCGCCTCCCAGCTCGGTATCAAGCAGTACCGCAAGTACCGCAAGCCCGAGCTCGCCGAGATGATCTACCAGGTCGCCACCGAGCAGGCCGGCCAGCAAACGACGGAGACGACCAACGGCGGCGCCCCCGAGGTGGCAGAGGCGCCGGCCGGCAACGGGAACACCGCCACCGCCACGCTCCCCGAGCCCCAGGCGCCCCTCGCCCCCGCCGAGGAGACGGCCGACGAGGCCCAGCCGGCCCCCGAGCAGCGACGCCCGCAGCGTCAGGAAGGCCGGCGCGAGGAGCGCCGGGAGGACCGCAAGCGCCCCGAGCAGAAGCAGCAGCAGGGCCGGGACGGCCAGCAGGAGAAGCGCGGCGGCGAGGAGAACGTCCAGAGCGGCATCCTCGACGTGTTGCCCGACGGGTTCGGTTTCCTCAGGACCGGCGGGTACAGCCAGAGCAGGGGCGACGTCTACGTCTCGACCAGCCAGATCAAGCGCTTCAACCTCCGCCGCGGCGACCACGTAGTCGGCCAGATCCGGCCGGCGCGCGAGGGCGAGAAGTACCCGGCGATGGTCCGCATCGAGACGGTAAACGGCGAGGAGCCCCAGAAGGGACGCCGCCGCCAGAACTTCGACGACCTGACCCCGCTCTTCCCGCAGGAGCGCCTGCGCCTGGAGTGGAAGCCCAACGACATAGCCCCGCGCGTCATGGACCTCATCACCCCGATAGGCAAGGGACAGCGCGGGCTTATCGTCTCCCCGCCCAAGGCCGGCAAGACGACGATCCTCAAGCAGATCGCCCAGTCCATCGCCGCCAACTACCCGGAGGCGAAGCTTTTCGTCCTGCTCGCCGACGAGCGGCCCGAGGAGGTAACCGACTGGCAGCGCAGCGTCAAGGAGGCGACCGTCGTCGCCTCTACCTTCGACCAGCCCGCCGACAACCACATAGCCGTGGCCGAGCTCCTGCTGGAGCGGGTGAGGCGATTGGTCGAGGAGGGCGAGGACGTCGTCGTGATCCTGGACTCCATCACCCGGCTCGCCAGGGCCTACAACCTGGCCGCCCCGGCTAGCGGACGCATCCTGTCCGGTGGCGTGGACTCCGCGGCGCTGTATCCGCCCAAGCGGTTCTTCGGGGCCGCGCGGAACATCGAGGACGGCGGGTCTTTGACGATACTCGCGAGCGCGCTCGTCGAGACCGGGAGCCGGATGGACGAGGTGATCTACGAGGAGTTCAAGGGCACGGGCAACATGGAGATCCACCTGGAGCGCAGGCTGGCGAACCGCAGGATCTACCCGGCCATCAACATCGAGGACTCTTCTACGCGTAAGGAAGAGCTGCTCATGGAGCCGGCCGAGGCCCAGCGGGTCTGGCAGGTGCGGGGCATCCTCAACGCCCTCGACGGGGCGCAGAAGATAGAGCTTCTGATCCAGAAGCTCAAGGAGACCCGCTCCAACGCCGAGTTCCTGCGCGAGATCCAGCGCGTCCGCGGCTAGGGGCATCAAGGGGAGGGTCCGGGGTTTTTCGGACCTCTCCCTTTTTCGTGGTTAAACTGTAGGACCGTAGAGACGAAGAAGAGAAAAGGAAACTGCCATGAAAAAAGGTATCCACCCGGAGTACAGGCCGGTCGTCTTCCGCGACAACAGCGCCGACTTCTCGATCCTCAGCCGCTCGACCATCGAGACGAGCCGCACGATCACCTGGGAGGACGGCAACGAGTACCCGCTGGTCGAGCTGGACATCTCCAGCGCCAGCCACCCCTTTTACACCGGCAAGCAGCGCATAGTGGACACCGGCGGCCGGGTGCAGCGGTTCGAGAACCGTCGCAGGGCCCGCCAGAGCAATCAGTAGGGAGGCCCTTTGAGGGTCGGCGGCCAGGCCATAATGGAGGGCGTGCTGATGCGCTCCCCCAACTTCTGGGGGATGGCCGTCCGCGCGCCCGAGGGCAACGTGGAGCTTCGGGCCGAACCCTTCCGCTCCGTCACCCGCAAGAGCAAGCTGTTCAGGCTTCCCATAGTGCGGGGCGCGCTCTCCCTCGGGGAGACGCTCTGGCTCGGGATGAAGGCGTTGACGCTCTCCACGAACATCGCGCTCGGGGAAGAAGAGGAGCTCTCGAAGAAGGAGATCGCGGGGACCATGCTCTTCGCGCTCGTGCTCGGGTTCGGACTGTTCCTCGTGGCGCCCGTCTTCGGAACCAAAGGCCTCGGGGCGCTGCTCGGGACCAACATTCAGAACCCGGTCGTCTTCAACCTGATCGAGGGCGTTATCAGGATCGGGATCTTTATCCTGTACATCGTCGGGATCACCTGGATCAGCAAAGACATAAAACGCTTCTTCGCCTACCACGGCGCCGAGCACAAGGCCATAAAGGTCTACGAGAACGGCGAGGAACTGGTGCCCGAAAACTCGCACAAGTACGACACGAGCCACGTCCGCTGCGGCACGAGCTTCGTCTTGTACGTGCTCGTCCTCTCGATCCTGGCGTTCTCCCTGCTCGGCGTGGAGGGCTGGCTCTACATGATCGCGAGCCGGGTGGTGGTCATCCCGCTCGTGGCGGGTATCGCCTTCGAGTTCATCATGTGGAGCGCGCGCAACGAGAAGAGCCCGCTGGTGAAGATACTGGTCTGGCCGGGGCTGCAGATGCAGAAGCTTACGACGCGTGAGCCATCGGACGACATGGTCGAGGTGGCGATGGCGTCTTTGAAGAAGGTGCTTTCGATGGAAGAACAGTCGAAGATAGAGCCGAACGAGGCGACGAACAAGCTGGTGATCTGATGGACGGTCAAGTCGTCAAGCTGGCCGAGGAGACCCTCGGCCGCTACGAGGCGCTGACCAAAGAGCTCTCCGACCCGAACATCTTCAACGACCAGCGCCACTACGCCGAGGTCGCCAAGGAGCACTCGAAGATGCGCCGCGGGGCCGAGATGAGCCAGGAGCTGCTCGACGCCGTCGAGGCCGAGCGGGAGGCCAGGGAGCTGGTTCCGCAGGCCGAGGACGCCGAGGAGCGGGAGTTCTACGCGGCCGAGGCGCGGGAGGCGGAGGAGAAGATAGCGGAGCTCTCCGAGAAGATCCGGACGGAGCTCATCGACCGCGACCCGAACGACGATAAGGACGTGATCATCGAGATCCGGGCCGGCGCCGGCGGCGACGAGGCGGCCCTCTTCGCGGGCGAGCTTATGGAGATGTACTCCCGCTACGCCGAGCGTCTGCGCTTTAAGCACGACACCCTCTCCTCAAGCCCCGCCGAAGTCGGTGGCTACCGGGAGGTCTCCCTCGAGGTCCAGGGCGACGGGGCCTTCTCCGTCTTCAAGCACGAGGGCGGCACGCACCGGGTCCAGCGCGTCCCCAAGACCGAGAGCCAGGGACGAATACACACGTCCACGGCGACGGTGGCGGTTCTTCCCGAGGCCGAGGACGTGGACGTTCAGATCAACTCGGGCGACCTCGAGATAGACGTCTACCGCTCCAGCGGGCCCGGCGGCCAGAGCGTGAACACGACGGACTCGGCGGTGCGGATCACGCACAAGCCCACGGGGCTCGTCGTGACGTGCCAGAACGAGAAGAGCCAGCTCCAGAACAAGGAGCAGGCGATGAAGATCCTGAAGAGCCGTCTGCTCGAACGGGAGATGCAGGAGCGGGCCCAGCAGGAGGGCGCCCTCCGCCAGGCGCAGGTCGGCACGGGAGACCGCTCGGCGAAGGTCCGAACCTACAACTTCCCGCAGGGGCGCATCACGGACCACCGCGTCGGCGTAACCTCCCACAACCTGGAGGCCACCCTGGGCGGGGATCTCGAGGAGTTCACCCGGGCTTTGGCAGCCAAGGAGCGCTCCGAGAAGCTCGCCGCCGAGGCCGCCGGAACGCCCGGCTGAACCATGCCGACCGGCCTCCGTGCCAGGGACGCCTCGCGCGAAGCAGCTCTGGAACTCCGGCGGGCCGGCGTCCCCGAGCCCGGGGCTTCCGCCGAGGTTCTGCTCTCTGAGCTACTCGGCGTCCGGCGTGGTGAGATCCCTTTTCACGACCCGCCGCTTACAGACGAGCAGGCGCGGCTTTACGCGGCCTGGATCGAACGCCGCGCCAACCGGGAGCCCGTTCAGCGGATACTCGGGCGCGCGTACTTCCGAAACCTCGTACTCCAACTGAACGAAGAGACCCTGATCCCACGCCCCGACACCGAGAGCGTGGTGGATGTCGCCCTCGAATGCCTCGATGGCCGCGGCGGGGCCGGCGCCGTCCTCGACGTCGGCACGGGCACCGGCGCCATCGCGATCTCCATAGCTCAGGAGAGGCCGCGGACGACCGTATACGCCACCGACCTCTCGGCGCAGGCTCTGGAGGCGGCCAGAAGGAACGCCGATCAAAACGGCGCCTCCGTCAGTTTCCACCGCGCGGACCTCTTCGACGGGCTCGAATTCTTGCAGGACGGGGTGGACCTCCTCGTCTCCAACCCGCCCTACGTCGAGGCGGGCGGCATCGAGGAGCTCGCCCCCGAGGTGCGGGAATGGGACCCCGGTGTGGCCCTCGATGGCGGGCCGGACGGCCTTCTCTTCTACCGGCGCATCTTCGATGAGGCGCCGCCGCTGCTAAGAAACGGTGCTGACGTGGTGCTGGAGGTGGGGGACGGGCAGGGAAAAGCCGTTCTGGAGCTTGGTGGGGACGCGGGTTTCGTGCCGCTGGGTTTACGCGAAGACCTCGCGGGGACGCCGCGGGTGGCGCTCTTGAGGTGGGAAGGGTGAAGACGGGTTCGGCCGGGGAGGCGGCGCGGGTTCTGCGTGACGGCGGGGTGGTCCTGGCGCCGACCGAGACCGTGGTCGGGCTGGTGGCGGCGGAGGCGTGGCGGCTGAACGAGATCAAGGGCAGCGACCCCGGCAAACCGCTCGCCCTGCTCTGCGGGTCGGCCGGGGAGGCGTTCTCGCTCGCGGCGAACGTGCCCCCGCTGGCCCGGTCGCTCGCCGAACGTTACTGGCCCGGCCCGCTCACGCTGGTGCTAGACCGGCGCGGAGGGGGGGCCGTGGGGGTCCGGGTCCCGGCCGGCGCCGTGGTTGACGTGTTGCGCGCGTATGGCGAGCCCCTCCACGCGACGAGCGCGAACCCGTCGGGTGGTCCGGCTCCGCGCTCTCTCGGCGATGTGGACGCGCGGGTGCTCGCTGCCGTAGATTTCGTGTTGCAAGGCAGCCCCGGAAGCGGCGAGGCGTCGGCCGTCGTGGACCTGACGGGCGGCGGGGCTCGACTCCTGCGCGCGTCGGAGGGGTTCACCGACGAGACGCTTCGAGGGGCGATCAGCGGCCTGCCAGGTTAGCGTGACTGGATGGTCCCAGGCGGGAGCCGCCGCGTTTGATGACGGGCCGATGGGGGTAATCTGTGTCGTTTCGGTTTACAGCTACATATCATCAACAAAGGAGCTAGACGACCGTGAACCCTGTTCCCACCATCACTCTCAACGACGGCAACACCATCCCGCAGCTCGGTTTCGGGGTCTTCCAGATCGAGCCGAAGGACACCGCGCGGGCGGTCGGCGAGGCGCTCGATATCGGCTACAGGCACATCGATACAGCCGAGATGTACGGCAACGAGAAGGAAGTCGGTGAGGCTGTCCGGGCCTCGGGCCTCGACCGTGGCGACGTCTTCGTAACCAGCAAGCTGAACAACTCCTTCCACGAGCCCGGTGACGCCCGCGAGGCGTTCGACAGGACGCTCTCGGAGCTCGGCTTCGACTACGTGGACCTGTTCCTCATCCACTGGCCCCTGCCGACGCTCTACGACGGCGACTACGTCTCTACCTGGAAGACCCTGGAGGAGTTCAAGGGCGACGGCCGGGCGCGCTCGATCGGCGTCTCCAACTTCCAGGTCGAGCACCTGGAGCGGCTGGCCGCCGAGACCGAGACCGTGCCGGCAGTGAACCAGATAGAGGTCCACCCGTACCTTGCCAACGACGCGGTGCGCGGTTACGGTCGGGAGCACGGGATCGCCACGGAGGCGTGGTCCCCGATCGCGCAGGGCGGGGTGCTCGAAGACCCGACCATCACCCGGATCGCCGAGAAGGCCGACAAGACGCCCGCGCAGGCCGTCTTGCGCTGGCACGTCCAGCGGGGCGACATCGTGTTCCCGAAATCCGTGACGCCCTCGCGCATGAAGGAGAACTTCGAGCTCTTCGACTTCGAGCTCGACCCCGACGACATGGGGGCCATCACGGCGCTCGACAGGGGTGAGGACGGCCGAACCGGCCCGAACCCCGACACGTTCGCCTACGTCCCGGGCTAACCTCTCTTCGGCCGGGCCTGGGGTTCCCACCGTTTGCTCCGGGCCCCGCCGCGGCCGTTTGAGGGCGTAGCGGGCAGCCTCTATACTCCGGGGGAACGAAGCCCGCGAGAAGCGTTCGACGTCCCCAACCCCGAGCGGAGGTAGACCATGACAGGACCTTACACGGAGGTCGTGGACCGGCAGGTCCAGGAGGCGCTAGACGGGGAACTCGAACGCCAGCGGACGACGATAGAGCTTATAGCGAGCGAGAACTTTGCCTCCCCGGCCGTGCTCGCGGCCCAGGGTTCCGTGCTCACGAACAAGTACGCGGAGGGCTACCCCGGCAAGCGCTACTACGGCGGCTGCGAGCAGGTCGACAAGGTCGAGGTCCTCGCGATAGAGCGGGCGAAGGAGCTCTTCGGGGCCGAGCACGCCAACGTGCAGCCCCACTCCGGCAGCCAGGCCAACGAGGCGGCCTACGCGGCCCTGATAGATCCCGGCGACAAGGTCCTTTCTATGGACCTCGCGCACGGGGGGCACCTGACGCACGGGATGAAGATCAACTTCAGCGGCAGGACCTACGACTTTTCCCACTACGGCGTGGGCGAGGACGGCTACATAGACTACGACGAGGTGCGTCAGATCGCGCTCAGGGAGAGGCCCAAAATGGTCCTCGCCGGCGCCAGCGCCTACCCGCGGATCATAGATTTCGAGAAGTTCCGCGCCATCGCAGACGAGGTGGGCGCCTACTTCCTGACGGACATGGCCCACATCGCGGGGCTCGTGGCGGCCGGCGTCCACCCTTCTCCCGTGCCGCACTGCGAGATAGTCACCACGACCACGCACAAGACCTTGAGGGGCGCGAGGGGAGGCATGATCCTGTGCCGCGAAGAGTTCGCCAAAAAGGTGAACAGCCGCGTCTTCCCGGGAATGCAGGGCGGCCCCCTGATGCACGCGGTCGCCGGCAAGGCCGTCGCCTTCGGCGAGGCCCTTCAGCCGGAGTTCAAAGAATATTCTGCCCGCGTCGTCGAGAACGCCCGCGCGCTGGCGGAGGGCCTCCTCGAAGGCGGCCTGAACCTCGTCTCCGGCGGCACGGACAACCACCTGGTGCTGGTGGACCTCCGGGACGCCGGGGTCAACGGGCACGAGCTCGAGCAGTCGCTGGAGGCCGTTGGGGTCACGTGCAACAAGAACATGGTCCCCAACGACCCGGAGCCCCCGACCGTAACGAGCGGCATCAGGCTCGGGACCCCCGCCATGACCACGCGGGGGATGGGGCCCGATGAGATGCGCGAGATCTCGGCCGTAGTCTGCGCCACCGCCCGCGGCGAGACGGACGGCCTCCGCGACCGGGTCGCGCAGCTCACCGACGCCTTCCCGCTCTATGAGTGAAGCCAAGAACCTCTTCGTCGTAGACGGTCCTCTAAGCCGCCACAAGCTCGCCGTCCTGCGCGACGAGCGGACGCCCACGACGGACTTCAGGCAGGCGATGCGCGAGCTCGCCCTCATAATGGTCGCGGAGGCGACGAGGAGGATGCCGACCCGCCCGGAGAGGATCAGGACCCCGCTCGTCGAGACGGAGGTCGAGCAGATCTCCGGCCCCGTGTGCCTCGTGCCGGTACTGCGCGCGGGCCTCGGGATGCTCGACGGCGCCCTGGCCCTGCTGCCGCGCGCGACCGTCGGCTTCATGGGCCTCCGGCGCGACGAGGAGACGGCGCTTCCCGTCGAGTACTACGTCAACCTGCCGAGAAACCTTGAGGACTACCTGGTCCTCGTCCTCGACCCGATGCTCGCCACGGGCGGCAGCCTGTCGGCGACCATCGACAAGCTCAAGGAGGAGGGGGCGGCCTGGATTTCCTGCCTCCACGCCGTCGCCGCCGAACCGGGCGTCGAACGCGTGACCCGCGAGCACCCGGACGTCAACTTCTACGCCGCGGCCGTGGACCCGGAACTCGACGAACGCTCCTTTATAGTTCCCGGTCTCGGCGACGCGGGGGACAGGCTTTATGGAACGCTTTAGGGACCCGCGGGTGGACACCTCCCACGAGCACGAGGCGCTGAAGAGGGCGCGTCCGTCGTGGGACGAGTACTTCATGAGGATCTCGCATGAGGTGGCGACCCGTTCGACGTGCCCGCGGCTCGCCGTGGGCGCCGTGATCGTGCGCGACAAACGCATCCTCACCACCGGCTACAACGGCTCCCCGTCCGGAATGCCCCACTGCGACGACGTCGGGTGCCTCATCCGCATCGTGGACGGCCGCGAGAGCTGCCAGCGCACCCTCCACGCCGAGCAGAACGCCATCATCCAGGCCGCATACCACGGCGTCTCCGTGACCGGAGCCTCCATCTACTGCACCCACCAGCCCTGCCTGATGTGCGTGAAGATGATCATGAACGCCGGCATCGAGGAGGTCCGCTACGCCGGCGGATACCCCGACCCACTCGCGATGGAACTCGCCGCGGAGGGCGGTTTGCGGATGGTCAGGTTCGAGTCCCGGACCACGTCCTAGCGGGACAGCGAAGTCCGAGCCCGTCGGGGGATGCGTGGACGCGGTTGAGCTGAACTTCTGGTTCGAGTTCGGTAGCACGTACTCGTACGTTTCTGCCGCCAGGATCGGGGCGGCAGCCGCCCGCGCAGGCGTGCCGGTCGTCTGGGAGCCGTTTCTACTGGGCCCCATCTTCGCTGAGCAGGGGTGGGACGACTCGCCGTTCAACGTCTATCCCGCAAAGGGCCGCTACATGTGGCGGGACATGGAGCGCCTGTGCTCGAAATACGGCATACCGTTCGCGAGGCCCTCGCGCTTCCCCCGCAGCGGCGTGGCCGCCGCCAGGGTCGCCTGCTTCGCGGGGAAGACGAAGGAACCCTGGCTTCCCGACTTCGCGCGGGCGGTCTTCCGGGCCAACTTCGCCGATGACCGCGAGATCGGGGAGGCCGACGAGGTCCGTTCGATACTCGACTCGCTGGGGTTGCCGGGCGCGCGCATCTTCGATGAAGCCCATGCTCCCGCCAACAGGCAACGCCTGCGCGAGCAAACTCGAAGGGCCTCGGAACTCGGTATCTTCGGGGCGCCGAGCTTCGTGGTTGGCGGCGAGCTCTTCTGGGGCAACGACCGGTTGGAGGACGCCCTGGCTTGGGCAGGCGCCGACCAATAGGGGGAACCACAACGTGGAAAGCTATTAGCGGTCAGCCATCAGCTTTCAGCCAATCAACAGGAGCAAGAAGCCGACCGCTGAAAGCGGAGGCGAAGCCGGAGCGGCCTGATAGCTGATGGCGCGGGTTTCGGAAGTTTTAACTTCCGAAACCCGCTCCAAATGGCGAGTGAGACGAGCAGATCGGCCGTTCCGCAGGCACCGGCGCCCAAAATGAGGGCCCACGAAAAGGGCGACCCGGACCGGTTCTCCGGGTGGTTGCGAAAGACCATGTGTAGGACGACGTGGACTACGAAGAACGCGTCGAGCCCGAGGATCAAGGCATCGTTCGCGCCGTCATCTCTGATAGCGGAGTTCATGAGTATTGATCCACCTCGTCCGAAGGTCCCCGGTTGGCGACCACCGTCCGTCCACTAAATCCTTCCTGATGCCTGAAACCTGTAGCCTGAAGCCCGGCTTGTGGAAGGATCAATCCTTACGCAAGCCGCTGTGAGAAGCCCTAGCAACAAGAGCGCGTAGATAGGGACGTGCAGGGCGGCGAACGTGACGTAACCCGACTCCTCCCGCATCCCGCAGAGGAGCGGGAAGATCTTCCACTCTTCGAGCCGTACCGCGTCCATCTCGTGGACCAGCAGCAGGCAAAAACCGGCGACGAAAAGGTAGTGGCTCACGGCAATCCGCCCTCGAGTGGGGCGAGGGTTTGTCCGGACGAAAGGCGGATCTTCGTCATCACGGCCGCGTCATCTCCGGACCGTAGAGCGTGCTGAGCCAGATCGTCTCCAGCGTCCTGATGACCGTGGCGTCGGGGACGCGGTCCCGGTCCGAAGGCCGCCCATAAGCGTCGATCAGGTACCGCTCGGTCATGAGCACCAGCGCCCTGGCGGTCTCCTCCGGGACGAGGCCCTCCGGCGAGATGCCCGCCTCGACGTCGCGCGAGATCCTGGCCGCGACCGCCTCGGTGAGGCGTTGGATCAACCCGAACCTGTACATCTCTTCGACCCGCCCGTCGTAACTCGCCGCCTCCGAGATGGCCCGCAACACCGGCCCGTAACGCCCGAAGGTCTCCGCTCCTCCCCGTAACGCGTCCCGCAGGATCTCGCGCGACTCTTCCCGTCCCACGCCCGGATCGCCGACCAGCCACCGCCGGTCTACCGCGAACAACAACCCGCCGATGCCTTCCAACAGCCGCGTCACCAACTCGTAACGGTCCTTGAAGTACGCGTAGAACGCCGGCCGCGACAACCCCGTGCGCGCCATGACGTCCTCCACCTTCATCTCCCGAAAAGGGCGCTCGGACAGAAAAGACCTCGCCGCCGCCAGGATGGCCCGCTCGGCCTCCTCGGGACTCCTCCGCCTTCTCTGAACCCCGCCCCGTCTTTCGCCTTCTCCTCTCACGATGGACAATCTACTCCCTTATTGACACAGTGTCTATTGACGCAATGTCAATAAGGGAGTATCATGTTGTTACAACTTCAGGTTTTGGAGGGAGATCGGGGTGACTGGGATGGATGATGGGACGACGGAACCGCGGATTTCCTCGCCTTTCCGGGTCCCGATGGCGAGGGTGAAGGGTGTGGGGGCGGGCGCGTGCCGGAAAGCTTGAAACTCTTTGCAACGATTTCGGCCGTAGGGTATGATTCCGGCGATGCCGAACACCGATTCCCAACGGAACGACTCGAACCAAAACTACGCCCGCTTCTTCCATATCGGGTTCGCTTTCATGTTCATCATCGCGGTCTTCACGGCGGGCGGGTACGGGCTGGACTGGCTGGTTGGGACGTTGCCGCTCTTCTTGCTGCTTGGGATGCTGGTCGGTTTCGGGGCGGCGCTTTACTACCTCTTCACGGCCTTGAAGCAGGTGGGAGGCGGTTGAGTACACACTGGCGATTGGCCGCCGGGGGGGCGGCAGTGGCGGGTGTGCTCTCGCTTTTCGCAACCGGGACGATCTGGTACTACTTCGGTGGATTACACGCGGGTGCTTACCTGTATGGCGTCGGCGTCGGCGTGGTGTGTTTCACGTCCATAGCCGTGACGGCCGCGCTGCTTGGCGGGGGGCTTTCGGGGGACAGGATAGTGCTCGGGCTCGCCGTGTACTTCGGGCGGCTCGCGTTTGCGGCGGTGGCACTCGGGGTCCCGATATACCTCGGTTCATTGCCCGCGGTGCCGCTGCTTTGCGGGTTCGCGGGGGTTTACGTGATAGAGAACGTCGTGCTTTTGGTGGGCGCGCCCGCTAAGATGGCCGGCGAGAATTCCGCTGTCCGATCCGGGCACGGGGGAGTAGAACGGAGGACAGAGGTTTGAGCAATACGCTCACGTTGGCGCAGGTAAGCGCGGAAGAGGTGCGGAAGGAGATCATCCACACCTTCGAGGCGGGGCAGCACGTGTTCGTCGAGCTGTCGCTCTTCGGGATCGACATCTCCATAACCAAGGCCGTGGTGTTCTTGTGGATCGGGGCCGCGGTCACGTTCCTCATCATGTTCGTCGGGAGCAGGTTGCTCAAGAACCGTCCGGGGGCGTATCAGGTGCTGGTCGAGGAGATCTACGGCTTCGGCCGGAACAGCCTCGGCGGGCAGATGGGCGAGGAGGGCAGAAAGTTCTTCCCATACACCCTCACGCTCTTCGTCTTCCTGCTCGTGCTCAACCTTATAGGTCTCGTCCCGAACAGTTACCCCGTCACCGCCAGCATCACGTTCACGCTGGCGTTGGCGCTGCTTACGTTCATCATCACCCAGTACGTCGGCATCCGGCGCAACGGGCTCGGCGGGTATGTCGCGGCGTTCGTGCCGCCGGGGCTGCCGCTAAAGATCGTCTTCGTACCGTTCATGTTCGTGATCGAGTGGATTTCTGAGCTGTCCAAGCCGCTGACGCTCGCCATGCGGCTCTACGCCAACATCCTGGCCGGGCACCTGCTCATCTTCATCTTTCTGAGCTTTATCCTGTACTTCGGAACCTTCATGGCCGCCGTCTCCGTTCCGATGGCGATAGTGCTGTATGCTTTCGAAATCTTCGTCGCCGTGTTGCAGGCCTACATTTTCGCTATCCTGACGCAGGTTTATATCGAGATCGCCCTGTACCGCACGGAACACTAGCGGCGGCAGGATGAGGAAGAAAACAAACAGAGAGGAGAGGTAACATGGAAGCAATAGGGTTCGGAGTGGCCGCTGGAACCGCGGTGATCGGTTCGGGAATCGGGATGGGCTACCTGTTCGGGCAGACCATCGCGTCGATCCACCGCCAGCCGGAGGCGTTCGAGCTTTCGAGGACGTGGCTGTTCGTCGGCATCGGCCTGGTCGAGGCGCAGGCGCTCTTCGGCCTCGCCTTCGCCCTGCTCATCGGGCTCGGGATCCTTCCGGCTTAATGGCCGGGGCGCCCGAGGCTAGGTAAGGAGAACACATGCTTGACCCAACGGGCATCTTTGACCTGATCAAGACGAGCCTGCTCTTCTGGGAGATCGTCACTTTCGCGATCTTGCTGGTGCTGGTCATACGCTACGTCTACCCGCCGATCCGGGAGCAGATCGACAGGCGCCAGAAGGAGATCGAGGGCGCCATCGACGAGGCCCAGAAGACGCGCGAGGAGGCCAGGGAACTCCTGGCCGAGTACCGGCGCCAGATCGAGGAGGCCCGCGGCGAGGGCCGCCGCATCCTGGAAGACGCCCGCAAGCAGGCCGACGCCCAGCGCGAGCGGACGAAGAGGGAGGCCCGCGAGGAGGGCGACAAGATCATACAAAGGGCCCGCGACGAGATCGGCCGCGAGCGCGAGAGCGCCATACGCGAGGTCCGCAGCGAGGTCGCCGGGATGGTGATCCAGGCCTCTGAGCAGGTCCTCGGCCGAACGGTCGACCACGACGAGCACGAGCGCCTCGTCGCCCAGGCCCTCGACGACCTCGAAGCCGAGGTCGCCGCTTCTTCGACGGGCAACGGGAGAAGCACCGCTTGAGCGCCGCCTCCACCTACGCCGAAGCCCTCTTCGAGGCCGCCCGCGAACGCGAAGAGCTGGAGCAGGTCCTCGAGAACATGAACGAGTTCTCCGAGGCGCTGGAAGGTAGCGAGGAGCTCAGGCTCTTCTTCTACGGCGGGCAGGTCCCAGAACGCGAGAAGCGCCGGGCCATAGACGCGCTCACGGAGGGTATGCAGCTCTCCACCCGCAACTTCCTCAAGGTGCTCGTGGACAACGGGCGGGAGGGGATCTTCGAGGACGTCACGCGGCGCTACGAGGACCTCGTCAAGGAGCACATGGGCCGCGTCGAGGTGGAGGTAACCACCGCCGTCGAGCTTTCGGACGACGCGATGAACAACCTGAGGGAGAGGCTGGGCAAGGTGTTGGAGGGCCGGGAGGTCATCCTGGAGACGCGGGTCGACCCGCATCTGTTGGGCGGCGCGGTCTTCCGGTTCGGCGGACAGATGATGGATGGAAGCATACGGGGGCGGCTAGAGAGCCTCCGGGAGGGCATGCTCGAGAGGAGTGTTGTTTAGTGGGTAGGCTCAGGCCGGAGGAGATCTCCTCCATACTCAAAGGCGCTATTACCGATTACGAGAACCGGGTCCGCACCGAGGAGGTAGGGCAGGTCCTGGAGGTGGGGGACGGCATCGCGCGCGTCCACGGCCTGACCAACGTCATGTACCAGGAGATGCTCGAGTTCGAGGATGCCCGCGGGAACAAGATCACGGGCCTCGCCCTCAACCTGGAAGAGGACAACGTCGGCGTCATCATCGCCGGCGACGACACCCACATCCAGGAGGGCAACACGGTCCGGCGCACGGAGCGCCTGGCGAGCGTGCCCGTCGGCCAGGGTGTCTTGGGACGGGTCATAGACGCGCTCGGCCGTCCGATGGACGGGAAGGGCGAGATCGAGGCCGAGGAGCAGGTCCCGGTCGAGGTCGTGGCGCCCGGCATCATCAAGCGCCAGCCGGTCAAGCAGCCGCTACAGACCGGCGTGAAGGCGATAGACTCGATGATCCCGATAGGCCGCGGGCAGCGGGAGCTGGTGATCGGGGACCGCAAGACGGGCAAGACCTCGATTCTGGTCGACACCATCATCAACCAGGCCGACCAGGACGTGAAGTGCATCTACGTCGCCGTCGGCCAGAAGGACTCGACGGTCGCCGGCATCGTCGCCTCGCTCGAAGAGGCGGGCGCCATGGACTACACCACGGTCGTCAACGCCTCCGCTTCCCAGTCGGCGACGCTGCAGTATTTGGCCCCGTACGCGGGATGCGCCATCGGCGAGTACTTCATGAACCGGGGCGAGGACGCGCTGGTGATCTACGACGACCTCTCCAAGCACGCCGTCGCCTACCGGCAGATGATGTTGCTCTTGAGGCGCCCGCCGGGCCGCGAGGCGTACCCGGGGGACGTGTTCTACCTGCACTCGCGCCTCCTGGAGCGGGCGGCCAAGCTCTCGGACGACGCGGGTGGAGGTTCGCTTACGGCGCTGCCGGTCATCGAGACCAAAGCGGGGGACATCTCGGCGTACATCCCGACCAACGTCATCTCGATCACGGACGGCCAGATCTTCCTGGACTCCGACCTGTTCAACGCGGGCCAGCGGCCCGCCATCGACACGGGCAACTCGGTGAGCCGGGTTGGTTCTTCGGCCCAGATCAAGGCAATGAAGAGCGTCGCCGGGACCCTGCGCCTCGACCTGAATCAGTACCAGGAGCTGGCGAGCTTTGCCCAGTTCGGGAGCGACCTCGACCGGGCGACCCAGCAGACCCTCAACCGCGGCGAGCGCCTCACGGCCATGCTCAAGCAGGACGAGCGCGAGCCGATACCGGTGGAGGAGCAGGTCGCCGTGATCTTCGCCGCCGCCAACGGCTACCTCGACGACGTGGACTCGAACGACGTCCCGGACTGGGAGGGCCAGTACCGCGACTACCTGCGCGACAGCCACGCCGAGATCCTGCAGTCCATCCGCGACGAGCAGCAGGTCACCGACGAGACGCGCGAGGGTCTCGAAGAGGCGACCAAGCGTTTCAACGAGAACTATGAGCCCCAGACGAGCAGCATCGTCGACGCGAGCGCGAACGGCTCTTCGGGCGACGGGTCGGACGACTCCGAGGACGAGGGGAGCTAGGGTTTGGCTAGCCTCCGGGATCTCAAACGGCAGATTGGCTCGGTCAAGAACATAGCCAAGGTCACGGAGGCTCTTCAGACGGTCTCCGCGGTGAAGTTCCGCAAGGCCGAGGCGCGTGTGAAGAAGGCCCGTCCCTACGCGGACAATGTCGAGCAGATGATGCGCGACGTCGCCCGCAGCGCGAGCGGGGACAGCCCGCTGCTCGCCGGCAGGGAGGTCCGCCGCATCGTCGTCGCCACCCTTACCGCCGACCGGGGGCTCGCCGGCGGCTTCAACGCGCAAGTTCTACGACGCACGGCACAGTTTCGGGCCGAAAAGGGGCGGGAGGCGGAGCTCGGGCAGGTCGCAAGCGGGCGCAAGTCCGTCGCCTTCTTCCGGTTCCGCAACGTCGAGCTCGACCACGTGTACACCGGCTACACCGACAGCCCTACCTACGAGCAGGCGCGCGAGATCGGGCGGGCCCTGACCGGGCTCTTCGAGGACGAGAAGGCCGACGAGATCTACCTGATCTACAACCGCTTCGAGAGCGCCCTCTCCCAGCGTCCGGTGCTCAAGCGCCTGATCCCGGTCGCCGAGGAAGAGGAGAACGGCGAGGACGAGGAGCGCGACGACAACCTCGCCTACATGGAGTACGTGCCCGACCCCGAGACGGTGCTCAAGAAGCTCGTGCCGCGCTACGTGGAGACGATGGTGTGGCAGGCGCTGCTCGAAGGGGCGGCGGGCGAGCACGGGGCGCGCATGACGGCCATGAAGAACGCAACCGACAACGCCAACGACCTCGCCAAGAGTTTGACGCTCCAGATGAACAAGGCGCGGCAGGCCCAGATCACGGGCGAGATCATCGAGATCGCGGCGGGCGCGGACGCCCTCGCCGCAGGCTAGAGAGAGGACGCAGCAAAGATGAGCGAGAGCGGCCAGGAGTTCAACCGCACAACCTTCGGAAACCGTGAGGGCGCCGTCGAGGCCGGCGAGACCGGCAACGGAGCCCCCGACGGCCGGCCCGCCGAGAGGCAGGAGCGGAACGGCGGCGGTGAAGCCGGGGCCGGCGTCGGGACGGTCGTCGAGGTAAAGGGGCCGGTCGTCGACGTCCGGTTCCCGGCCGAGACGATACCCGAGATCTACAACGCCCTCACCGTACCCCTGGACGTGAACGGCGAGGAGACCAAGCTCACCCTCGAGGTCCAGCAGCTCCTCGGCGACGACATGGTCCGCACGGTCGCCATGTCCTCGACCGACGGCCTCAAGCGGGGCCTCGACGTTACCGACACCGGCCAGCCCATAGCCATACCCGTCGGCAAGAACGTTCTCGGGCGCGTGATCGACGTCCTCGGCGAGCCGGTGGACGAGCAGGGCCCAATCGAGGAGCCGGACGCGCAGTGGCCGATCCACCGCCCTTCGCCCCGCTTCGAGGACCTCGCGACCCAGACGGAGCAGTTCGTCACCGGCATCAAGGTCATAGACCTTCTCTGCCCGGTCCGCCGCGGCGGCAAGGCCGGCCTGTTCGGCGGCGCCGGCGTCGGCAAGACGGTCGTCATCCAGGAGCTGATCAACAACATCGCGCTTCAGTACGAGGGCACCTCGGTCTTCGCGGGCGTCGGCGAGCGCACGCGCGAGGGGAACGACCTCTACGGCGAGTTCCAGGAGGCCGGCATCCTCCCGAACGTGGGCCTCGTCTTCGGCCAGATGAACGAGCCGCCCGGCGCCCGCTTCAGGGTCGCCCTGACCGGCGTGACCCTCGCCGAGTACTTCCGCGAGGAGCTCGGCCAGGACGTGCTCTTTTTCGTGGACAACATCTTCCGCTTCGTCCAGTCTGGCAACGAGGTCTCGGCGCTGATGGGCAGGATGCCCTCCGAGGTCGGCTACCAGCCCACCCTGGGTACCGAGATGGGCGCCTTGCAGGAGAGGATCACCTCGACCAAGCAGGGCTCGATCACCTCTTTCCAGGCCGTCTACGTCCCCGCCGACGACTTCACCGACCCGGCCCCCTTCACGGTGTTCGCCCACCTCGACTCGACGGTGGAGCTCTCGAGGTCCCTCGCCGCCCAGGGCATCTATCCTGCGGTCGACCCGCTGACCAGCTCCTCGACGATCCTCGACCCCTCCATCGTGGGTGACGAGCACTACCAGGTGGCCCAGCAGGTGCAGAACATCCTGCAGCGCTACAAGGAGCTCCAGGACATCATCGCCATCCTCGGCATCGACGAGCTCTCCGAGGAGGACAAGGTGATCGTGGGCCGGGCGAGGCGCCTGCAGCGCTTCCTCTCCCAGCCGTTCTTCGTGGCCGAGCAGTTCACGGGCCAGGAGGGCAAGTTCGTTGAGCTGGACGAGACGGTGCGCTCGTTCAAGGAGGTCGTCGAGGGCCGCCACGACGAGTTGCCCGAACAGGCCTTCTACCTCGTGGGCGGCATCGACGAGGCCGTCGAGAAGGCGAAGACGCTCTCCGACGAGGACTCGGAGGAAGGCGAGGAGGAGTCCGAGAATGGCCAGGGGGAGGCCGACGAGTCCGGCGAGGAGAGCTAGGTGTCGGAAGAGCGCCAGCAGGGGGACGGGGGCCGGCAGCTTTTTTGCCGGATCATCACGCCCGAGAAGATGGTCTACGACGGCGAGGCCGACCTGGTAGTCGCTCGCATAGCGGACGGCGACGTCGGGGTGATGGTCGACCACGCCCCGCTCGTCTCGACGGCCGAGATCGGGGACGTCCGCATCAGGGAGGGCGAGGAGCTGCACGTCTTCGCCACCTCCGACGGCTTCTTCAAGGTCTCAGAGAACCTGGTCCAGGTTCTGGTCGAGGAGGCGGTGGCGGCGGAGGAGATCGACACCGACGCGGCCGGCAACCAGGTCGAGGAGGCCGAACGCGAGTACTCCGAAGTGCCGGAAGACGAGGAGGACGCCGACAGGGTCCGCGCCGAGATCGACCGCAAACGCAAGATGGGGGAGAACCTCCTGCGCGTGTCCGGCAGGTACGGCCAGGGCTAGAACGCCCATCTAAAGAGACTTAACGCGGTTGTAGCCGTTTTGTGACATTCCGCGGGCATAGTGTGACGAGATGAGGGCCCCTTGCGGGCCGCGAGTTTGGGAGACACCAAGGGGGGACCAGTGTCCGAGAGGTTTTACGTCGAGGGCGGGGCGCGGCTCGAGGGCGAGGTCGAGGTCTCGGGGGCCAAGAACGCGGCCCTGAAGTTCGTTGCGGCGGCGCTTCTTGCGCCGGGCAAGACGGTGCTCCACGGCGTGCCGCGCATCAAGGACATCTGGACCATGATCTCGCTGCTCGACGAGCTCGGGGTCAAGACCTCGTTCTCCGGGCACACGCTGGAGATAGACGCGACCAGCCTCGACTCTTACACGGCCCCCTACGAGCTCGTGCGCCAGATGCGGGCGAGCCTGGTCGTGCTCGGGCCGCTCGTGGCGAGGTTCGGGGAGGCCGAGGTCTCGGCGCCGGGCGGCTGCAACCTGGGCTTCAGGAAGTTCAACTTCCACGTGGACGGGCTGAGGAAGCTCGGGGCCGAGGTGGAGCTGGATCACGGCTTCATCAAGGCGACCGCGCACGGGGGCCTGAGGGGAACCGAGATCATCTTCGAGTACCCGAGCGTGGGGGCGACGGAGAACGTCATGATGGCCTCCGTGCTCGCCGACGGCATCACGATCATCGAGAACGCCGCCAGGGAGCCCGAGATCGTGGCCATAGCGGACATGCTCAACTCGATGGGCGCGAACGTGATGGGCGCCGGCACGGGCCGCGTCGTCGTCGAGGGCGTCGACGAGCTGGCCCCGACCGAATGGACCGTCATGCCCGACCGGATCGAGGCGGGCACCTTCCTGATGGCCGCCGCGGCGACCGGCGGCGACGTGCTCGTCAGGAACGCGATGCCCGAGCACCTCAAGATGGAGCTCGACAAGCTCCGCGCGATGGGGGTGGAGATAGAGGCCTCTCCCGGCACACCCGGCATCCGGGCGCGGGTCGGCGATACGACGATGCTCTCCGGCGTCGACCTCTCCACGCTGCCGTTCCCCGGCTTCGCCACGGACCTCCAGGCCCAGATGCTCGTGCTCCTGACCCAGGTCTCAGGGACCTCAATCCTCACCGAAAACGTCTACGAGAACCGCCTCCAGGTCGCCGAAGAGCTCAACCGGATGGACGCCGGTATAGACCTCTTCGGCGGCCACCGGGCGCTGGTTCGTGGCCCGCGGCGCCTCTCCGGCACCATCGTCCAGGCGCCCGACCTCCGCGGAGGCGCCGCCCTCGTGATGGCGGGCCTCACCGCCGACGGCACCACCGTAGTAGACGGGGCGAACCACATCCTGCGTGGCTACGAACTCTTCGAAGAGAAGCTCACGCACCTCGGCGCGACCGTGGCCTTCGAAGCCGGCTCGTCGCTTCGCTCCTCGCAGCACGCCACGCCCTAACGGGCTCCGCTTGTCAGCCCGGCGCTCCGCGCCTCGTCAGCACGTCCCCTTCGGGGACTTTCAGCCCGTCAGCTAGTCGTCTGTACAAGTTACGCTTCCAGGTACTCGAACCGCTTCGTAAAGCGCTGCCCGGTCAGGCATTGCGTGGCAAGAAGCTGACAAGCTGAGAGCGAAGCCCGCGGAGCGGGCTGACAAGCTCGCGAAGCGAGCGTGCGCGACGACCGCAGGGAGGAGCCGGAGCGTGTAGACTCTCGCTGTCAACGGCCTGGGCACTTTGGAGGCGGGATCTGGCGCTAGTCGAGAACAAGACGGAGGTGCTCGCGCTGACGCGGCAGCTCGTTCGCTACAGGTCGTATACGCCTGGGGTCGCCCAGTCCGCCATGGACTTCATAAACGGGTGGTTCGGGGCGCGGGGGCTGGAGACGATGCGCTACGGCGGGGCGGGTGCCCAGGGTGAGCTGACGTCGCTCGTCGTGCGCGTCGGGTCGGGGGAGCCGAAGATCCTGCTGCACGGCCACGTCGACGTCGTCCCGGGGGAAGAGGGGCAGTTCGAGGCCAGGGAGGAGCAGGAGGAGCTCTACGGCCGCGGCGTCTACGACATGAAGGGCGCCCTCGCCGCGATGATGTACGCCGTCGAGGATTTGAGGTCGCTCGGATGCGAGGCCACCGTCGAGCTCCTAATAGTTCCTGACGAGGAGCAGGAGCACGGGGGGCCGAACGGGGCGGAGGTCCTGATCGGCCACGGACACGTCGGGGACTTTCTGATCACGGGCGAGCCCACGGACTTCCACATCGGCACGCAGGCGAAGGGCGTGCTCGACCTTCGGATCACGCTCAAGGGCAAGAGCGCCCACGGCTCCCAGCCCTGGCTCGGCAAGAACGCGGCGCTCCTGGCCTACGAGCACTACCGGCGGGTTTTGGAACTGCCGTTCGCCACCGAGAGGTCGGACCTCTTCCCGTACCCGAGCGTGAACCTCGCCAGGATCATCGGCGGCGACGTGCTCAACCGCGTCCCCGACCGCTGCACCTACGACCTGGACATCCGCTACCTGCCGGGCCAGGACCCGAAGGAGATAGCGCGTCAGATCCGGTCAGTAGACATGCCGGCCGAGGTCGAGATCCTCTTCGGCCGCGAACCGACCTACGTCTCCCGCAGGAATCCTTACGTCAAGACCCTCCGCGAGGTCGCCGCCCGCCATTTCCGGGGAAACCCCGTCGGCGTCGGCCGCCACGGGGCCAGCGATATCGTTTACTTCCAGCGCGCCGGCGTGGCTGGGGTCGAGTTCGGGCCGGTCGGAGGCGGACATCACGGCCCGAACGAGTACGTAGTCACCGAGACCCTAGAAGCCTACAGGCAGATGATCGTGCAGTTCGTCCAGATAATCGGCCGCAACGGCAAGAGCCGCCAAGAGTGAGGCATCAGGTTTCAGGCTACAGGCATCAGGTTTTGAAGGGTCGTAGGGCGAGGCCGCCGCGCACAAGCTGCCTTCTCCGAAGCCAATCATGGTGGCGATGTCGGGCTCTAAGCTGTGTACCGCACCCCTGAAGCCTGAAACCTGATGCCTTACTCCTACCTGCTCGAATCGGCCTCCGAGAAGGGCTCGGCCTCGCCCCTCGGCGAGTCGCCGCCGGCCATGGTTGGCTCGGCCTCGGCTTCGGCCTCCTCCTGCGGGATCGCGCCGCCGGAGATGGCGACTACGTCGTTCTCTATGGAGGAGATCTCACCGCCAACGCTCGCCCAGACGCCGATGGAGAAGCCCTCGTCGACGGGTTCTCCTATCTTCTGCCCGTACTCGACCTCCTCGCCCTCCGAGACGAGCGGCGTCGCCGGCTTCAACAGGCCGCCGCCGAGGGGCAGGTTGACGCCCGAGATCTTGCCGACCAGGGAGACGGTTCCCTCCTCGGGAACCTCCGTCGCTATCCCGGCGTACTCCTTGCCCTTCCTGCCACGACGGATAACGAAGAGCGCGTTGGTCATCCGGCGCACGTAGGCGTCGCCGTTTCCCACCTCCTCGATGCTCACGTCGTGCAGGTAAGGCCCGCCGTCCAGGACCGAGAGGTGGCCCGAGTTCTCGACGTCGAGACCCGCAATCCCGAGCACCTCGCCCACCGACGCGCCTATCGGCGTCTCGTAAACCTTCGTCTCGATCTCCTCGCCGTAGAGCGTGAAGAACTTGGTGGTCAGGGGTCTGCCGAGGAAGAGCGCGTTGTAGACGTTGAGAAGGGTCTCCGTGTTGTTGATGACCTTGCCGACGTCTGGCGGCATCCCCGGGCGCCTCATGCCGTCCGGGGTGTCCACGAACCGGGGCACCCTCGCTTCGGTGGCGTGCTTGACGAGGGTCTTCTCCTCGCCCAGGGCGTAGGTGTTCGGCACGTAGCGGATATCGAAGACGCCGTCGTCCGCGTGCTCGGCGTAGTCGGCGAACCATTCCCGGTCCTTCTCGTGGACGCCCATCGAGATCTGCTCGAACCCGAAGATCGCCTTCATCGCCTCGAAGAGCGAGAGGAACTCCTCGAGGTACTGCTTGTGTAGGAGCTTGTCGCCCCAGTAGCCCGGCTCGCTCTCCGTGGCGTTCACGATCAGGTGCGGCAGCGGGGATTTGTACTTGAAGTAGGTCGGAAAACCGCCGCCGCCCGCGCCGACGATGCCGGCCTGGCGCATGATCTCCACGGCCTCCTCGACGCTCAATGCTTTTACTTCTTCGAGGCTGCGCTGCTTTATCTCGGCCATGATCGGCTAGTTGACCTCGACGCCCGGCGCGGTCGTCGAGTAGTCGAACTCGGCCGCCCTCGTGACGTAACGCTGCATGTCTTCGGGGACCTCGTCGCCGGGGTAGATCGCCTCGACCGGGCATTCCGGCATGCACATGGAGCAGTCGATGCACTCGGCCGGGTTGATCACGAAGTGGTCATCGGCATCGTAGATGCAGTCGACCGGGCATGCCCCCACGCAAGCCGTGTTCTTCGTGCCGATACACGCTTCGGTTATGACGTAGGCCAAGGCGGCTCCCCTTTTTGACTCCAGCTTCCCCGACAGGCAGTCTAACCAATGCGGAAACCCTGTCAATAGAAGAGGGCGCCGCCGGAGAAGGGCGACGGCGATCCTCGTCCGGTTCGCGCGGGCGGCGGCCCCGGGTCTTTAACATCCGCTTGCTACCGTTAGTGCCTCCTTGAAAGTTTTTTCCGACACGAGTATATTGCGGGCAGTTCTCGGGTAGAAAGGGTCGGTTTGAGTCTAGGTCTGTTGCAGGAGGGAACTTCTTACGGGATGCTCTACCTGTACGTGGGGATCTTTATGCTCTTGATCTCCGGTTTTATAGCCACGGTCCTGGTCCTGGCGCGCCTGATCTCCCCAAGCCGCAAGTCCTGGACGAAGGCCCAGACTTACGAGACGGGGGAGTCCACCGTCACGGACCCCTGGCGCCCTTTCCCGGTTCGCTACTACGTCTTCGCGCTGCTCTTCCTCATCTTCGATGTGGAGGCGGCGTTTTTGTATCCGTGGGCCGTGGTCTACCAGGACCTCGGGCTCTACGGTTTCGTGGAGATGGTGATCTTCGTCTCCATCCTGACCGTCGGCCTCGCCTACGCCTGGAAGAAGGGGGCCCTTAAATGGGTGTAATGCAGCAGTTCAAAGAGCCGAACATCGTCACGACGAGCACGGACAAACTCTTCAACTGGGCGCGCAAGAACTCGCTGTGGCCGCTCCAGTTCGGCCTCGCCTGTTGCGCCATCGAGATGATGAGCACGGGTATGGCCCACAACGACCTCGACCGCTTCGGGGCGGGGTTCTTCACGGCCTCCCCGCGCCAGGCCGACGTCATGATCGTCTCGGGCACCGTCTCGACCAAGATGGCCGAGCGCATGACCCGCCTCTACGAGCAGATGCCCGAGCCCAAGTGGGTGATAGCGATGGGCGCCTGCGCCATCTCCGGCGGCCCGTTTCTGGACGGCTACTCCGTCCTGATGGGGGCGGACAGGGTTATCCCGGTCGACGTCTACGTCCCGGGTTGTCCGCCAAGACCCGAAGCCCTTATCTTCGGCATCATGACGCTCCAGAAGAAGATAGAGCGCGACCAGCAGGTCGGTATCGAGAAGGTCCGTCCGGCGCTGGTGAACGAGGACGGTTCGATCAACGAGTACCTCCCCGAGCGCGAGTACTCCGGCATCAGCGAGGGCAAGGCCCCGCGCCTGGAGGGCATAAGGCCGCTCAAGCGCACCTACGTCTTCGAGCGCGAGGGGATGCCGCCCGCCTCCCAGACGGACGTCGGCTGGGTCCCGGACGAGGTCAAGAAGAAACTGAAGGAAGAAGAGCGGGCCCGCAAGGCCGCCGAGAAGGAGGCCGCCGCGAAGGCCGAGGCGGAAAAGGCGGGCTCGGCCGACGGCGAGACCGGCGGCGGGAAGGCCTGAGGATGGCTTTCACGATGCCGGAGGGGACGCTGGAAGACCGGCTCAAGCGTTATCTGGACGGCTTCGGGAGCCGGCACGGGTTGCTGGAGTCCGAGATCGTTGGGGATGCCGTCAGGGTCGTCGCCGCGCCCGGGGACGTTCCGGCTGTGCTCGCCACCGCGAAGGAGGTGCTCGGGATACCTCACCTTTCGTTCATCACGGTGGTGGACAGGGTCGGGTCGTTCGAGATCACCTACGCGCTGATAGACTTTCGCGGGGCGCGGGTGAACCTGAAGACCACCGTCGAGGGGGACGAGCCGGTCATAGGGACGGCCACGGCGATCTACCCGACGGCCAACTGGCACGAGCGGGAGGCCTACGACATGTTCGGGGTCGCGTTCGCCGGGCATCCGGACCTGAGGCGGCTTTACATGTGGCAGGACCACTTCGACCACCACCCGCTCCTGAAGAGCTTCGAGATCTCGACCAGGCGCACCTTCGAGGGACTGAGGTAGAGGATGATTAGCGAAGAACGCCGCGCCGAGCAGCAGAGCGCGCTCTCAGAGCCGCCAACCGGCCGTCTGGCGACCCCCGACGTCCGCGACGAGTTCGGCCTCGAAACCATAGACATGAACATGGGCCCGCAGCACCCGGCCATGCACGGCCTTCTGCGGCTCATCCTGGAGCTCGACGGCGAGACCGTCGTCAGGTGCGACCCCGTGATGGGATATTTGCACCGCTGTCAGGAGAAGATCGCCGAGAACCGCATGTACCCGGCTGTCATTCCACTGACGGATCGCCTCGACTACTTCGCCAACATGCACAACGAGCACGGCTACGTCCTGGCGGTGGAAGACTTGCTGGACGTGGAGATCCCACCCCGGGCCGAGTACATCCGGGTTTTGATGTGCGAGCTGATGCGCCTGGCGAGCCACATCCCTTCCATCGGTTTTTTGATGCTGGAGCTCGGGGCTTTCACCCCGATACTGTACGCCTTCAGGGAGCGGGAGCGGATACAGACCATCTTCGAGGCCGTAACCGGGGCCAGGATGATGTTCCACTACATCAGGATAGGCGGTGTGAAGGCCGACCTTCCGCCGGACATCCCTCAGAAGATCTGGGACTACATCGAGGGCCTGGAGTCGAGGTTTAAGAACGACTTCGTCGACCTGATTCAGGGCAACGAGATCTTTATCTCCCGCACCCGCGGGGTCGGCAAGATGACCCCGGAGAAGGCCGTCGAGATGGGCCTGACGGGCCCGCCCCTCCGCTGCACCGGCGTCGACTTCGACCTCCGCCGCGACTACCCGTACAGCATCTACCCCGAACTCGAGTTCGACGTCATCACCGACACCGCGGGCGACGTCGAGGCCTCGTACCGGGTGCGCATCGCGGAGTGCCTGCAGAGCATCAGGCTCATAAAGCAGTGCCTGGAGAAGATGCCAGAGGGCGCCGTGATGGGGGATCTTGGGCGCAGGCTGCGGCCGAAGGAGGGCGACGGGTTCGGGCGGGTGGAGAGCCCGCGCGGGGAGTTCGCCGTCCACATCGTCTCCGACGGGTCGGACACCCCTTACAGGGTCCATTACAGGGACCCGAGCTTCTGCAACATGCAGTTGTTGCAGGAGGTCATCCCGGGGCATTATTTGCCCGACATCATGCCGATCATGGGCCTCGTCGACCCGGTCTCCGGCGGCTGGGACAAGTAGATGCAGACCGTTCTGAACCTGCTCGAAACGGAGCCGATCCGGCTCTTCGTCTCCTTCGGGGCGGTGCTCTTCCTGGTGTTGAACCTGGCTGCGATCCTGACGATGGCAGAGCGGAAGGCGTCCGCTTACATTCATCTGAGGTACGGGCCGAACAGGGTTGGGCCGCGCGGGCTCTTGCAGCCGGCGGCGGACGTGTTCAAGCTGTTCACGAAGGAAAACGTCCATCCGGGACGGTCCGATTTGTGGGTCTTTCTCGGGGCGCCGATCGCGATGTTCCTGCCCGCAGCGCTCGTGTGGATGGTCGTACCGTTCGCGCCCGACGCGGTTGTGGCGAACCTGAACGTAGGGATACTCTTCTTCGTGGCGGTCACCTCGATAGGAGCTTTGGGCGTCGTTATGGCCGGGTACGGGAGCCGCTCGACGTTCTCGTTGCTCGGGGCGTTGAGGGGTGCCGCGCAGATGATCTCTTACGAGGTGCCCCTGATCCTGAGCCTCCTCGGGGTCATCATGCTCACCGGGAGCCTCTCGTTCGTGGACGTCGTGAACTCCCAGGGGAGCACGTTCTGGACGTGGTACTTCCTGCCGCAGTTGCCGATGTTCCTCACCTTCTACATCGCAGGGCTCGCCGAGGTGAAGCGCGTGCCGTTCGACTTGCCGGAGGGCGAGAGCGAGATCGTCGGCGGCTTCATGGTCGAGTACTCGGGGATGACGTGGGCGCTGATCCAGGCCGCCGAGTTCGCCTCGATGGGCCTGATGTCCGCCATCAACGTGACGCTCTTCCTCGGCGGCTGGCAGCCGCCGCTGCCGTTCCTCGACCTCGGGGCCTTCAACTGGTTGTGGTTCGGGCTCAAGACGGCGCTCATAATGTTCACGTTCCAGTGGATCCGTTGGAGCCTGCCGCGCCTCAGGATGGACCAGCTCATGGACCTCGGCTGGAAGGTGCTCGTCCCTATAACCCTCGTCTGGCTGTTCGTCACGGCCGGCGCGATGCTCGTGATCCCGGGCAACTAGGAGTGATGGTATGCCGCAGGTAGGACAGGGAATCCTGAAGGGGATGGGGGTAACCATCCGCCACCTCTTTCAGAACAAGATCACCCGCCAGTACCCCGAGTACAAGCGCGACCTCCCGGAGCGGAGCCGCGGGATGCTCACGGTGGACATGGACCGCTGCATAGCCTGCCTCCAGTGCATGCGCATCTGCCCGGACCACTGCATCTCCATCGAACAGGAGAAACGCGACGCCGACGGCTCAGGCAAGGCGAAACCCTACGCGGTCGGCTTCGTCATTGACGACTCCCGCTGCATGTACTGCTCCCTGTGCGTCGAGGTCTGCCCGGTCAACTGCATCTACCACACAGAGGAGTTCGAGGCGCAGGCTTACAACCGCCTGGAACTCGCCCGCCAGTTCGGCGAGCGCCCCGTGGACCCGACGATAGACCCCAAGCCCGCGGTCAAAAAGAAGCCCAAGGTCGCGAAGAAGGCGCCGAAGAAAGAGGCGGCGGCTTGACCATCGCGTTCGGGTTTTTGGCGGGGATGGTGCTCGTCTCCGCCTTCGGGGTCGTCGTCAGCCGGAACGTGGTCCACTCGGCGCTGTTCATGTCGGGGTCTTTCCTCGGGGTTTCGGGGTTCTTCGTCATGTTGAACGCGCCGGCGCTCGCGGCGTTTCAGGTCTTGATCTACGTCGGCGCGGTTACCGTGGTGATCCTGTTCGGCATCATGTTCACCCAGAGGCCGCAGGTGAAGCGCTACCGCACGATCATCAACCGCCAGTTCTGGGCCGGTTTGTGCGTGGCCGCCGGTGTCGGGGCGTTCCTGTCTTACGTGCTGTTTATCGAGGACTGGGGTTCAGTGGCGCCGGGGAACGGGCCGCGGCAGGTGGGCCAGCTCGGGCGTCAGCTTCTCGGGGTCGCGCCGGGGTCGGAGATCTTCACGCTGCTCTTCCAGGTAGTCTCGGTGCTGCTGCTGGTCGCCATCGTCGCCGCCATCGTGGTGAGCCGCAGGAAGGTCGGCACGGGTGTTGACCGGGGGGTGGAGGAGTAATGCCGCAGGTGCCGCCGCAGGTCCAGGCCGTGCTCGACGCGCTTCTGGCTTCCCCCGCGCTCGAGGCCTACCTCATCGTCGGGGCGATCATGTTCGCCATCGGGGCGTGGGGGGCGCTGGTGCGCAGGAACGCCGTGGTCATCTTCATGTGCGTCGAGTTGATGATAAACGGCGTCAACCTCACGCTCGTCGCCTTCGCGGATTTTCTGCCGAACGCCGGAGGTCTCGGGGTCAGCTACGCGGTTCTCGTCATAGCCATCGCCGCGGCGGAAATAGCGGTGGGGCTTGCTATAGTGCTGGCCGTGTTTCGGTCCAGAAGGACCGTGAACGTGGACGAAGTCACCTCGATGAGGGGTTAGAAAGGTGACAGGTTAGTGGAGACGGTAGGCCAACAACTGATAATCACCGCGATTCCCGCGCTTCCGGCGCTGGTCTTTCTGGTGCTCGTGCTCTTCGGGCGCGTCCTGAAGGAGAACGCCCAGTACGTCGCGATCCTCGGGGTGACGATCTCGCTCGTCTTCTCGGCCTTCGCGCTCGCGTGGGTGGCCGGGTGGCTCCCCGGTGGCGCCGACGGCGACCCCATCGCGTTCTCCAAGCCCTGGATAGACCTGGGCGCGGGCGGCTCGTTCTCGATGGGTGTCTACATCGACGGCCTGGCGGCCGTGATGCTCGTGGTGGTGTGCCTGGTCAGCCTCATGATCCAGCTCTACTCAGGCGCCTTTATGGAGGGCGACAAGCGCTTCGCCTGGTTCTACGCCGTCCTCAACCTTTTCACGGCCTCGATGCTCGGCCTGGTCTTGGCGCCCAACTTTATCCAGCTCTACATCTTCTGGGAGCTTGTCGGCGTCTGCTCGTACCTTTTGGTCGGCCACTGGTACGAGAAGCCCTCGGCCCGCGACGCGGCGCAGAAGGCTTTCATTGTGACGAGGGTCGGGGATGCTGCGCTTTTCGTTGGCATAATCATCTTCTGGGCAACGACCGGGTCGGTCGGCTTCGAGGACATCTCGCAGGCGGCCCAGGCGGGCTTTATCGGAGGCTCGCTGTTCACGGCGGCCGTGGTGATGGTCTTTGTGGGGGCCATCGGCAAGAGCGCCCAGTTCCCGCTTCACGTCTGGTTGCCCGACGCCATGGAGGGCCCGACGCCGGTCTCCGCGCTCATCCACGCGGCGACGATGGTCGCGGCCGGGGTCTACCTGGTGGCCCGGACCTTCGACATCTTCGTGCAGAGCCCGGCGGCGATGCTCGTCGTGGCGTACATCGGTGGGTTCACGGCCTTGATGGCCGGGACGATGGCGCTGGTCAAGAAGGACATCAAGCGGGTCATCGCCTACTCGACCGTCTCCCAGCTCGGGTACATGATGCTCGGGCTCGGGATCGGCTCGTACACGGCGGGCGTCTTCCACCTCTACAACCACGCCTTCTTCAAGGCGCTGCTCTTCCTGTGCGCGGGCAGCATCATCTACGCGATGGACTCGTACAACATGTTCGAGATGGGCGGGTTGAGGCGCAGGATGCCGATCACGTTCTGGGCGATGATCCTGGCAGGGCTCTCGCTCTCGGGGATCTTCCCGTTCGCGGGCTTCTGGTCCAAGGACGCCATAGTCGCTTCAGCTTATGAGGAGCACCTCTACGTCCTCTTCGCCATGGCATTGTTGACCGTCTTCCTTACGGCGTTCTACATCTTCCGCGCGATCTTCGTGGCCTTCACCGGGGAACCCCGGACGGAGGCCGCGCGAAACGCCACCGAGTCGCCCGGCATCATGACGGGCCCGATGCTGATCCTGGCCTTCCTCTCCGTAGTGAGCGGCTGGGTCGGTATTCCGGAGGGCTTCGGGCTCCCGATCCGGGACTACTTCTCCGCCTTCGTCACGCCGAGCGAGTTCGCGACGCGGACCCTCGACCTCGAAGAGCACTCCTTCAGCTTCGCCCTCGGCGGGGTGTCGGTCCTCGTGGCGTTGCTGGGCATAGGCCTCGCCTACGCGCTCTACGTCCAGAAACCCGAGCGATCAGGGGCGCTGGCGCGCAGGTTCGCGCCGGTACACACGTTTCTCGATAAGGGTTGGTACTTTGACGCGCTCTATGGGGCGACCTTCGTCCGTGCGGCCAGGTGGCTCGGGCGGGCGACCAACGGTTTCGACCGGAGGGTCGCCGTCGGCGGTCTCGTCGGTGGGATCGGGAGGGCGGCGATGGGCGTCGGCGGTCTGCTTCAGCGTTTTCAGACCGGCGGCGTTCAGAACTACGCGCTGTTCATCCTGCTCGCCGTGCTCGTTATAGGTGTGATCGTCGGGGCGCAGTACGCGTTCATGGTGGTTGCGTTGATCGCGGTGATAACGATAGCCGCCTTCGCGGTGGGGGTGAAGCTGTGATCACCACGATAACCATCTTTATCCCGCTGATCGGCGCCATCCTGATGCTCCTGCTCCCCGAGCAAGAGCGACCCTTGCGCTACGCGGCGCTCGCGGTGGCGGCCGTACCGCTGCTGCTAACGCTCTACATCTACTTCGCCTACGGGAGCGGTCTTGGCGTACCGTCGCTCACCCAGGACTTCGACTGGATCCCGTCGCTCAACATGGGCTACAGGGTCGGGCTCGACGGCCTCGGGTTCGGGATGTTCTTCCTGACGGCGCTCCTGACGCTCATCGCCGTCGTCGCGTCTTACGACGTGCGGGAGAACCTCAAGCAGTACTTCGCGATCCTGTTCATCGCCGAGGTCGGGATGTTAGGCGTGTTCGCGTCCGAAGACCTGATCCTCTTCTACATCTTCTTCGAGATCACGCTAATACCCATGTACCTCCTCGTCGGCATCTGGGGCGACCAGAACCGCCGCCAGGCTGCCATAAAGTTCTTCGTCTACACGTTCCTCGGGAGCACCGTGATGCTCGCGGGCTTCCTCGCCTTCGGCATCCTCGCCGGCACCTACGCCATGGATTCGCTGACGGCGGGCGGAGGCCTGGGACGGACGGCCCAGATCGCGATAGCCGCGCCGATTCTCTTCGGCCTGCTTATAAAGGTCCCGGCGGTCCCGCTGCACGGCTGGCTGCTCGACGTCTACGTCTCGAGCCCGATCTCCACGAACGTAGTTCTCTCCGGCATCCTGCCCAAGCTCGGAACTTACGGCCTGATCAAGGTTGCCATACCGCTCCTGCCAGAGGGTGTCGAGCCCTTTCTGCCATACCTGGCGGCGTTCGGGGTCATAAACATCGTCTACGGCGCGTTCGTGGCCTTCTTGCAGCCCGACCTGAAGGCGCTCGTCGCGTACTCGTCCATCGGGACCCTTGGCTTCATCCTGCTCGGGGCGGCGTCCGGTAACGCGGTCGGCCTGAACGGGGCGGTCTTGCAGCAGGTAACGCACGGGTTGTACTCGGCGCTGCTGTTCGTGCTCGTCGGCGTGATCGCGGCGAGGACCGGGACGCGGCGGATTCGGGAGCTCGGCGGCCTTGCGGCCAGGATGCCGTGGGCCGGCGGCCTGCTGGCGCTCGGGGCCATGGCGGCGATGGGGTTGCCGGGGCTCGCCGTCTTCGTCTCGGAGTTCATGAGCATAATGGGCGGGTACGAGGCCTTCCCGGTGCAGGGAGTACTTGCCGCCCTCGGCATCGTGCTCTCGGCGATGTACCTGCTCTACATGCTGGCCCGCGTCGTCTTCGGGCCGATAGAGAGGCCCGCCTACGAGGCTATCGAGGACGCAGGTCCGATGGAGATGGCTGCGGCGGTGCCGCTCGCGGTGTTGCTCGTCCTGTTCGGGGTCTTCCCGGCGCTCCTGGTGAGCGTGCAGCGTCCGGGTGTCGAGGCCGTTCTTAGCGCGATAGGGGGTGGCTAGTGGTTACCGGGCAGACTTTCGTCGCGCTCCTGCCGGAGCTGGTGGCAATAGGGTTCCTGATAGGGGTCCTCATGGTAGGGGTCTTCTTCCAGAACAGCATCGGGCTCGTCGCCGGCCTCGCGGCCCTCGGTACGCTCGCCGTCTTCGGCAGCGCGGCCGGTCTGCTCGCGGCCGGGTTCGAGGGAGAGTACTTCGGCGGCGGTTTCGTGGTGGACAACTTCGCGTTGTACTTCAAGCTGATCGTGGCCGGCAGCGCCTTCTTCGCCGTGCTCGCCGCCGCCCGCTGGTCCGGCAACACGGGCGACGCCCCGGAATACCTGACGCTCATCCTCGCCGTAGTCCTCGGCTCCATCCTGCTCGTCTCCATGCGCGACCTTTTCGGCGTCTTCCTCGCGATAGAGCTCGCGACGATACCTTCTTACGCGATGGTCGCCTTCGACCGGAGGCGCCGGGAGAGCGCCGAGGGCGGGATGAAGTACCTGATAACCGGCGTCGTCGCCTCGTCGGTGCTGCTCTACGGCATAGTACTTATCTACGGCGTCTCCGGCTCCGCCCAACTCGACGACGTGGCCCGGACCTTCTCCGGCGGCCTTACGCCCGTCGCCCTCCTCGGCCTCGTGCTCCTCCTCTCCGGCTTCGCCTTCAAGGTCTCGGCCGCGCCCTTCCACTTCTGGACCCCGGACGCCTACCAGGGCGCACCTACGAGCGCCGCCGCGTTCCTCTCGGTCGCGCCCAAGGCGGCGACCTTCGCGATACTGCTCAGGATCCTTTTGGAAGGAATGCCCGAGGCCGCGCCGACGTGGACGGCGGTGATGGCGTTCCTCGCGATACTTACGATGTTCGTCGGCAACCTGGCGGCGCTCAGGCAGCGCAACGTGCGCCGGATGCTTGCTTACAGCTCGGTGGCGCATTCGGGGTACATCCTGGCCGCGTTCGCGGCGTTGCAGGGGCAGGGAACGGGGCGGGCGGTCGAGGCCGTCTTGATCTACTCCGCCGCCTACGCGTTCATGAACATCGGCGCGTTCCTCGTAATAGATCTCGTCGGAGAGGAAGCGAAGAGCTTCAACGGGCTGTTCCGCACCAGGCCCGCGCTGGCGGCCAGCATGGGCGTCTTTATGGCCTCGCTCGTCGGAATCCCGCCCTTCAGCGGGTTCTGGGGGAAGGCCTGGATCATCTTCTCCGGCGCCCAGTCCGGATCGGTGCTGGTCTACGTCGTGGTTGGCGCGCTGGTCGTGAACAGCGTCATCTCGGTTCCTTACTACTTCGGCATTATCCGCAACATGTTCTTCGAGAAGCCGACGCTCGACGCCGCCGAGCCGCCCGGGGGCGGCGCGGTAAAGTTCTCCGTGTACGCGCTGGCGCTGCTGACGGCGCTGTTCTTCCTCCTCATCGTCCCGATCTCCGCCCTTGCCGGCGGATCGGGCCTGGGCTAGGCCGCAACTGCGGGCGGAGACTAGCAGGGCGGGAAGTCGATGAAAGCCGTGGTTCTGGTGGGCGGGCAGGGGACCCGCCTCAGGCCGATCACCTTCGACACCCCGAAGGCGCTCGTGCCGCTGCGCAACCGGCCTTTTATGGGGTACATGCTCGACTTCCTGCGGGGCGGCGGGCTGGACGGGGCCGTTCTCTCCTTGGGGTATTTGCCCGACCCGATCCAGGACTACCTCGCGAACTGGCACGACCTGCGCGGCTTCGACGTCGATTACGCCGTGGAGGAGCACGCGCTCGGCACGGCCGGCGGTATCAAGAACGCGGAGGAGTACCTGGACGGCGACCCGTTCGTGGTCGTCAACGGCGACGTGCTCACGGGGATGGACCTCGCAGAAGCCATCAGGATCCACAAAGCCTCGGACGCTCTGGCGACCATCACCCTGACGAGCGTCGAGGACCCGACGGCCTACGGCCTGGTCGAGGTCGACCACGACATGGTGGTCCAGCGTTTCATAGAGAAGCCCGCGGCGGACGAGGTGACGACGAACCTGGTGAACGCCGGCGTCTACGTTCTGGAACCGGAGGTGCTCGGCATGATACCCGCCGGCCGCGAGGTCTCCATAGAGCGTGAGATCTTCCCCGAGCTTCAGGCCCGGGGCCGCCTCATGGCCCACGTCTCCAGCTCGTACTGGCGGGATATAGGAACTCCGCGCAGCTACCTGGCCGCCTCCCACGACGTGCTCTCGGGCGCCGTCGGCACGGACCGGACGAACTTCGAGTACATGGACGTGAAAGAAGACGCCAGCTGCGGCAAGAACGTCAAGCTTCTCCCGCCGCTCTCCGTGGCCGAAGGGTGCGAGATCTCCGACCTCGCCACCATCGGGGGTCGCTCGGCCCTCGGAAGAAACTGCCGCATCGGACGGGGCGCCGTGGTCGAGGGGAGCATCCTGCTCGACGGCGCGCGGGTAGACGCGGGTGCCGTGATCCGGGGCTCCATCATCGGCCGCGACGCCAGGGTCGGCCGGGGCGCCATCGTACGCGGCCTCTCCGTCCTCGGCGCCGGGTGCGTGGTCGGCGAGGGCAACGTGCTCGATCAGGGAATCCGCGTGAACCCGGGCGTCGTACTGCCCCCCCGCAGCTTGAGGTTTTAGCGGGCCGCTTCGCGGCTCGCAACCCGCTCCGGCTTTCGCCTCCGCTTTCAGCCTGTCAGCATTTCAGGCTTCCGATTCAAGGGTTCGGTTCGGGCTGCCGATACTCTGCCCCGGGCAGTCCGGGAGGCTAGAATTGCGGTACGCGATCCAGGGTGAGGTGTTATGGCCGTCACGCGCAAGCCGGTTACCGCGGAGGAGTTGCTCAGCCCGCCCGATGATGGTCTTCGGCGCGAGTTGGTACGCGGGGAGGTGCGCACGATGGCCCCGGTGGGGAACGTGCCTGGACGGATGACTATGAACGTCAGCACGCCGCTGGATCGGTTCGTCAGGGCACACGATCTTGGCGTGGTCTTCGCGGCCAAAACCGGCTTCAAAATGGGTGGCAACCCGGACACCGTGCGCGCTACCGACGTAGCTTTCGTGCGGCGCGAACGCGTGGAGGCTGCCGGCGAAATCGAGGGGTACTGGCCCGGGGCCCCGAACCTCGCTGTCGAGGTAGTTTCCCGAACGACCGTTTCGCAGAAGTGGAAGAGAAGGTTGCCGACTGGCTCGCCGCCGGTACCCGCATGGTCCTGGTAGTGAACCCGTGCGCCACGACCGTGACGGTCCGAACCTCGGAGAAAGTAGCCCGAACCTTCTCGGAAGAGGAGGTCCTCGACGGCGGCGACCTGGTCTCCGGCTGGACGCTTCCCGTGGCCGGCGTGTTCCGGTAACGCTTGCAGGCCTACGTCGAAGCGCTGGCGGACCTTTTCTATCCCCAGTGGTGCCTTTCTTGCGATCGACGGGCGAGCGACGTCGTGTGCCGCGTCTGCTTCGAGGCCCTGCCGCGGATCGGGCGTCCCTCCTGCGGCCGATGCGGCATCCCCGCCGCCTTCGAGATGCGGGTTTGCGAGGCGTGCAAGACCGTGGACTTCGGCTTCGAGAGCGCGCGTGCGCCGCTGCGTTACGAGGGGGTAGGGAAGGAGATCGTCCATGCCCTCAAATACCGCGGCTACACCCGCGTAGTAGAGAAGCTGGCCGCCCCGCTAATGGCCGAAGCGCTCGGCGTGCCCGGTCCGTTCGACGCGGTAGTTCCCGTACCGCTTCACCGGGCGCGGAAGAGGAAGCGCGGCTTCAACCAGGCTGCCTTGCTGGCCCGGGGCGTCGCGGGCCGGATGAACACGCCCGTTTCGGATACACTACAAGTCGTGCGGAGCACCCGGGATCAGGTCGAGCTCTCGGCCGCCGAGAGGCGCGCGAACGTCGCCGGCGCCTTTGCGGCGAAGGCCCCCCTGCGGGGCAGGCTACTCCTGGTGGACGACGTCCTCACCACCGGCGCCACCCTGAGCGCCTGCGCCGACACGCTCATAGAAGCCGGGGCCGCAGAAGTCCACTCCCTAACGCTGTGCAGAACGTGTTAGCTATCAGCGGTCAGCCGTCAGCTTTCAGCTTTTTGCCGTTCGCTGCGCGCCTCGGCTGCGCGATAGGACGGTTCCGGTCGGAGGGACGATCTCAACAGCTAGTCGGGTCCGCTCTGGAGTACCGAGTTGCACGCTTTTGCTGATAGCTGACGGCTGATAGCGCCGACCGAAAGGAGGCCAATGGACGTACTGGTCAAGGGACGAAACATCTTCGTGACGCCGGCTTTGGAGGAGTACGCGCTGGAGAAGGTGGAGCGGGTCAGCAAGTTCTTCGACGACGAGAAGAGCCACTCGCGGGCGGAGGTCGAGTTGATCCACGAGCGCAACCCTTCCGTGACTGACGCGGAGGTCGCCGAGACCACCCTGTTCATAAACGGGACCGTTCTCAAGGCCAGGGAAGCCTCGGAGGACATGTACGCCTCGATAGACAAGATGGCCGACAAGTTGGAGCGGCAGGTTCGTCGGTACAGGGGGCGCCAGATCGACCGCTGGCAGGGCCAGGCGAAGAACGCCCCGCCACCGCCCGAGGAGCCCGAGATCCCGGACGAGGAAGAGATCGGGGCCCGGATCGTGCGCACCAAGCAGTTCCAGATGAAGCCGATGGGGGCCGAGGAGGCCGTGCTCCAGATGGACCTTCTCGACCACGACTTCTTCGTGTTCACGAGCGCCGAGAGCGGGGACATCAACGTGGTATACCGTCGGCGAGACGGCAACTACGGGCTGATAGAGCCCGCAAAATAGGGCTCGATGCCTTAAACTATCGTGCGGAGAGGCCCGCCCGGCGGCGGGCCGCCGCATACTGTTTCTGATCTAGGCTGGTGTTCGCGAGTGGCTAATCTGCTGACAAAGATATTGAGGATGGGCGAGGGCCGCAAGGTAAAGGTCCTGCAGCAACGCGTCGGGGCCGTGACGGCCCTCGAACCGGAGATCGAGAAGCTCTCCGACGACGAGCTGCGGGCCAAGACCGACGAGTTCAGGAAACGCATCGCCGAAGGCGAGGCCCTGGACGACCTCCTGCCCGAGGCCTTCGCCGTCGTTCGGGAGGCGTCCAGGCGTACTTTGGGGATGCGGCCCTTCGACGTGCAGGTCATGGGCGGCATAGCGCTGCACGAGGGCAAGATCTCCGAGATGAAGACCGGCGAGGGCAAGACGCTCGCGGCCACCATGCCCGTCTACCTGAACGCCCTCTCGGGCAAGGGCGTCCACGTCGTCACCGTCAACGACTACCTGGCCCGCCGCGACGCCGGCTGGATGGGCGAGGTCTACTCCTTTCTCGGCCTCACCGTCGGCCTCGTCCAGGAGAGCATGGACTTCGACCAGCGCAAAGAGGCGTATTCCGCGGACATCACCTACGGCACCAACGCCCAGTTCGGCTTCGACTACCTGCGCGACAACATCGCCACCTCGACGGAGCAGCTCGTCCAGCGGCCCTTGAGCTACGCCATAGTGGACGAGGTCGACTCGATCCTCATAGACGAGGCCCGCACCCCGCTCATCATAAGCGGGATGCCCGAGAGCGCCGCGGACATCTACTACCGCTTCGCCGCCATCATGCCGCGCCTCAAGGCCGGCGAGGACTACGAGACGGACGAGAAGAAGCGCCAGGTGGCCCCGACCGAGAGCGGCGTCGAGAAGGTCGAGAAGGCTCTGGGCGTCGAGAACCTCTACGACGACGTCAACACCAACCTCGTCAACCACCTCAACCAGGCCCTCAGGGCGCAGACGCTCTTTCACAAAGACAAGGAGTACATAGTCAGGGACGGGCAGGTGTACATCGTCGACGAGTTCACCGGGCGCGTGCTGGAGGGTCGGCGTTACTCCGAGGGGCTCCACCAGGCCATCGAGGCCAAAGAAGGGGTCCAGATACGGGAGGAGAACCAGACGGTCGCCACGGTGACCATCCAGAACTTCTTCAGGATGTACGACAAGCTCTCCGGCATGACGGGTACCGCGGCCACGGAGGCCGACGAGTTCATGCACACGTACAAGATGGAAGTAGTCTCCATCCCGACCCACAGGGAGATGATCCGGCTCGACGAAGACGACCTCGTCTACAAGACGAAGGCCTTCAAGCACAAGGCCGTCGTCGAGGACATCGTCGAGCGCCACAAGAAGGGCCAGCCGGTCCTCGTCGGCACCGTCTCCGTCGACGTCTCGGAGCACCTGTCGGGGATGCTCAAGCGGCGCGGGATCAAGCACAACGTCCTGAACGCCAAGCAGCACGAGCGGGAGGCCGAGACGATACTCGAGGCCGGCGAGAAGGGCGCGGTCACCATAGCCACCAACATGGCGGGCCGAGGGACGGACATCAAGCTCGGCGAGGGCGTCGAGGAACTCGGAGGGCTCTACGTGCTCGGCACCGAGCGCCACGAGTCGCGCCGCATAGACAACCAGCTCCGCGGCCGTTCCGGGCGTCAGGGGGACCCTGGCGAGTCGCGGTTCTACCTCTCGTTCGAGGACGATCTGCTCCGGCTCTTCGGGGGTCAGAGGATGCAGGGGCTCATCGAGAGGATCGGTCTCGAAGAAGACGTGCCGATCGAGGCGGGCATGATCTCGAGTTCCGTCCGACGGGCCCAGGAGCAGGTCGAGAGCCGCAACTTCCAGATGCGCAAGAGGATTCTCGAGTACGACGACGTCCTCAACAAGCAGCGCGAGGTCATCTACGGTATCCGCCGCGACATCCTGATGGGCGAGAACGTGGACACGATAGAGTACGTCGAGGACGTGCTCACGCAGGTGGTCTCCGAGTACGCCTCGGCCGACGTGTATCCGGAGGAGTGGGACCTCGACTCGCTGCAGGCCGAGATCAACCGCTTCTACCCCGCCACGGTGGACCTGAAGTCCCTCGACGTCGAGACGCTCACCGGCGAGCAGGTCCGGGAGCTGGTCCTCAAAGACGCCCGCGCGCGTCTGGAGGACCGCAAAGCCGAGTGGGACGAGAGGATGGCGGAGCTCGAGAGGCGCGGCCTGGCCCGCACCGACGGCGTCGCCTCTTTCGAGGAGGCCGAGCGCCGGACGCTGCTCTCGGTCGTGGACTCCCGCTGGCGGGAGCACCTGTACGAGATGGATTACCTGCGCGAGGGCATCGGGTGGCGCGGCCTCTCCCAGCGCGACCCGCTCGTCGAGTACAAGCGCGAGGGCTTCGACATCTTCCAGGAGATGGAGCGGGGCCTGAAAGAGGACTACGTCACGTACATATACCGCATCGAGAACGTCAAGCTGCGCGAGGAAGAGATGCAGCAGTACTCCTACAGCGGCGGGACCGAGGAGCCGAACGAGCGGCCCAAGAGCCCGCGCCGCGCCGACGCCAAGGTCGGGCGCAACGATCCCTGCCCGTGCGGATCCGGCAAGAAGTTCAAGAAGTGCCACGGGCAACCCGGCGCCCCGCCCCTCAACGTCCCGATAAGCTCGACCGACGCCCCCGACCTCCGGACGGGCTAATTGACCGAGCTCAGGGAGAAGACGGCCGAGCTCGAAGGGCGCCTCGCGGAGCTCGAGGCGTTCTTCGACGTGGCGAGCCTCGAGGCCGAGGCGGAGGAGCTCGGGGAGGAGATGAGCCGGCCCGGCTTCTGGGACGACCCGGAGACCGCGCGGGAGGTCTCGGGCCGCTTCTCGCGGGTGCAGGGCAGGATGCGCCTCCTCCACGATTTGCGCGAACGCCTCTCGGACTCCGGCGAGCTGTTGGAGCTATCCGGGGAAGACGCGGGCCTGCTGCGGGAGGTCGAAGAAGAGCTGCGCCGGGTCGAGGGGTCGCTGGAGGAGCAGGAGATTGCGCGGCTCTTCTCGGGCGAGTACGACGAGGGCGACGCCATACTGACCATCAACCCTGGCGCGGGCGGCGTCGACTCGCAGGACTGGGCGGAGATGCTCGCCAGGATGTACAGGAGGTGGGCCGAGAGGCGCGGCTTCGCGCTCGAGGTCATCGAGTACACCGAGGGCGAGGAGGCCGGCATCAAGAGCGCCACCTTTACCGTCAAGGGCGAGTACGCCTTCGGGCTTCTCTCGGCGGAGAGGGGGATTCACAGGCTCGTCAGGATCAGCCCCTTCGACGCCGGAGGCCGCCGGCACACGAGCTTCGCCTCCGTCGCGGTCGCGCCCGTCGTGGGGGAGGCGGTCGAGGTCGAGGTCGAGGAGAAGGACCTCAAGGTAGACACCTACAGGGCCTCGGGCGCGGGCGGCCAGCACGTGAACAAGACCGACTCCGCCGTTCGCATAACCCACCTGCCGACGGGGATCGTGGCCCAGTGCCAGAACGAGCGGAGCCAGCACCAGAACCGCGAGGTCGCCATGCGGGTCCTCCGGGCGAGGCTCTTCGAGCTGGAGCGGGAGAAGCGGGAGCAGGAGATCGCGGCCCAGAGCGGCGAGAAGGCCGAGAACGAGTGGGGGAGCCAGATCCGCTCCTACGTCCTTCATCCCTATAAGCTCGTGAAAGACCACCGCACGAACGAGGAGACGGCGAACGTCGACCGGGTCCTCGACGGCGAGCTCGACGACCTCGTCTACGCTTTCCTGAAGTCCCGGACGGCCGCCTAGTCTTCAGTGCGAAGATTCCTCCTGTTCGTAGTCATGCTCGGCGCCCTCGTCTTTGTGGTCGTCCCGTACTTCGTCCTGCCGGCGGTACTGGAGGGTCTCGTCGCCCGCGACGTGCAGGACCGGCTCGGTTTGGCCGAACGTCCCGGTGTGGAGTTGGAGAGCGATCCCCAGTGGGAGATGCTCCTCGGCGAGTTCTCCGGTGGCAGGATCTCCGTCGGGGGGACGGACCTCGGGGGCGTGCGGGCCGAGGGCGTGGCGATGGACCTCGAGCCGTTCAGCGTGAGTGTGGGGGAGAGCGTCAGCGGCAGGACGGCCGTCGTGGAGGAGCCGCTCTCCGGCCGGGTCCGGCTCACGATCTCGGAACGAGAAGTCTCGCGGCTGGCGCGGGAGAACGCCGGTGTGCCCGTCAACGGCGTGGGGTTGCGGGAAGAAGGCGCCACCATCGACTCCGAGGCTTCGGTGCTCGGGACGACCTTCCCGGTGGCGGTGGAGGGAGACGTCGGCGTCGAGGGGAACGCGCTCGTATTTCGTCCCGGCACCGTGCGGGCCGCGGGCATGACGGTGCCAGGGTACCTGGCAGACTCGCTGCTGGCCGGCACGGCGTTCCGGTATCCGGTGAAGGGTTTGCCCTACGGGGCGACCATTACCGACGCCAGGACGAGGGAGGGGGCCGTCGTGCTGACGGGGAGGGTGTCCGGGGTCGAGATCGGGGGCGGCGGTTGATAATGCCACTTTTTGTTGCTAAGGTCTCCCGTGGCCGAAAAAGTTCCTGGAGGGGGAACCTCGGGCCGGGCCCCGCCTCGCGCGGCGGGGTGTAAGCCACATCCGGAGAGGTCCATGATCCGATTCAGCAACGTCACGAAGGTCTACGGCAAAGACACGGTCGCCCTGGAGCGGCTCAACCTGGAGATAGACGCCGGGGAGTTCGTGTTCCTGGTCGGGGCCAGCGGTTCCGGCAAGTCCACCATGGTGCGCCTCATGCTCAAGGAGATGGAGCCCTCCGCTGGTGCCATATTCGTCAACGGCACGAGGCTCTCGTCGGTCCCCAGGCGCCGCATCCCGCGTCTGAGGCGGGACATCGGGTGCGTCTTCCAGGACTTCAAGCTGCTGCCGAACAAGACTGCCGCCGAGAACGTCGCCTACGCCATGGAGGTAACGGGGCAGAGGCGGCGGGTCATAAGGACCAAGGTGCCCCAGATCCTGGACCTCGTGGGCCTCTCGGGCAAGATGGACAAGTTCCCCGAGATGCTCTCGGGCGGCGAACAGCAGCGCGTCTCGATAGCGCGCGCGTTCGTCTCCCAGCCGCCGATACTGGTGGCTGACGAGCCTACGGGCAATTTGGACCCGAACACCAGCGTCGGCATCATGCAGCTCTTGCACAGGATCAACCGCACCGGCACCACCGTCGTCGTCGCCACGCACGACAGGGAGATGGTGGACGTGATGCGCAAGCGGGTAGTGGCCCTCGAAGAGGGCCGCATCGTCCGCGACAAGGTCAAGGGGGCTTACGCTGATGAGGTTTAACCTGGGCTTCTTTCTGGGCGAGGCGTTCAAGAACATCCGCCTGAACCTGCTGATGAGCATAACCGCCGTTACCACCACGTTCATCTGCATCCTGGTCCTCGGCGTCGGCCTGCTCGTGAGCTCGCACGTCGAGGGGGTGATAGGCTCCGTGCGCGAGGACGTCAGCGTCGAGGTCTTCATGCCGGGACGCGGCGAGGAGGAGATGGCGGCTCTGGAGGAGAAGGCGCAGGGCTGGGAAGAGGTCGCAAGCGTAAACCGGGTCTCCGAGGACGAGGCGCTCGCGGCGTTCAAGGACACCTTCGAGGAGCAGCCCGAGCTCTACGAGAACCTCGACCCCGGCGTGTTGCCCGCCTCGTTGCAGATACAGCTCACCGACCCGGACTTCGCCAACAGCGTGGCGGACAAGCTCAAGGCCGAAGGGTACGACGAGGAGAACCTGAGCTATCCGCAGCAGACCATCGAACGGCTCAACTCCGTTACCTCGTACATGATCTGGGGCCTCTACGCGGCGACGATCCTGTTCCTTGTCGCGAGCGTGCTCTTGATCTCGAACGCCATCCGGCTCTCGATCTTCGCCCGCCGCAAGGAGATAGAGGTCATGAAGCTGGTCGGCGCCTCGGACGGCTTCGTCCGAACGCCTTTCGTGCTGGAGGGCCTGATGCAGGGCCTCCTCGGAGCCGGCCTGGCCGCCCTGACGGTGGTCTGGCTCAACTACCTCTTCGTCGACTGGACCCGCCAGGAACTGACCTTCGTCCCGATAGTCTCCGACGCCGTAAACACGGCCTCCATACTCGTGATCCTAGTCTTCGTGGGCGTCGCGATCGGAGTGGGCGGCAGCTTCCTCTCCGTAACAAGGTTCCTCAGGAAGATCTAGGCGCCAAAGGCGCCTAGATCTTCAGCACGCCCGCTTCGCGGGCTTTCAGCACGTTAGCGAGTCGTCTGTAAGCGTTGCGCTCTTCGGCAACGGAACCGTCGGGTATGGCGCCGCCCGGTCGCGCCCCACGCGGCTGAAAGCTGACAGCTGAGAGCGAGGACTGCGGAGCAGGCCGATGCGTGCTGATAGCGGAGCCCTTAGGGCGTAGCGGGCTGAAAGCCGCCGCAGGCGGCGTGCTAGAATCTCCTCGGTGTTTTTCTCGACTTTCCAGACCGGGGTCAGGCTTTGATTATTCCCGCTGTGCTGGTCCGAAGGGGCAAGTATTCCGTCGCCGATCCTCTGTTCGTGGAGGAGCGTCGTCCTGTGCTGGTCGGACGCAAGGTTCGGCGTGGGGCCGAGGTTGGGGACATCGTGCTGGTGAACGCGAGGGAGATGAACCGCTCGCTGCGGGGCGAGGTCACGCGCGTGATCGGACCCTCGGACGACCCCCGCAACGTCTACGAAGCCCTGTTTGCCTCTATCGGAACCGGACGGACGTTTCCCCCGAAGGTCGAGGCGGGGGCGGAGGCCGTCGCCGGGAAGCCGATCGGTGAGCGCCGGGACCTCAGGCACCTGCCGACGGTCACGATCGACGGCGACGACGCGAAGGACTTCGACGACGCCATCTCCGTCGAGCGCCTGGCCGACGGCTACAGGGTGTGGGTGCACATCGCGGACGTTAGCCACTTCGTAGAGCCCGGCTCCGCGCTCGACAGGCAGGCGGAGTTCCGGGGGAACTCGGTCTACCTGCCCGGCACCGTAGCGCCCATGCTGCCCGAGCGGCTCTCGAACGACGTCTGCTCGCTGAAGCCGAACGTGGAGCGGGCCACGGTGACGGCAGAGGTGGAGGTTTCGGGGGGCGGTGAGACGAAAAGCGCCGTGGCCTACAGGAGCCTTATAGTCAGCGACGCGAGGCTCACCTACGCCGGCGTAGACGCATTTCTGGACGGTGGGGGAGAGACGGAGCAGTCCGACCTGGTAAGGGCCGCCTACGACCTATCCCGGCGCCTGAAGACGGGGGCGGCCAGGCGGGGCAAGCTGGAGCTTGGCGGGAGGGAGCCCGAGTACGAGCTGGACGAAGACGGGGTCCCCGTGGGCTCTACGACGCGGCGCTCGACGCCGGCGCGGGAGCTTATAGAGGAGCTCATGGTCCTCGCCAACGAGGCCGTGGCGAGGATGCTATCTGGCAGCAACGGCGGCGTTTTCCGGGTACACGAGAGGCCGGACGAGGAATCCTTGGAGACCTTGGGCCAGAGGTTAGCGGCGGTCGGGATGCAGGTCGAGCCGACGCCCGAGAACCTCGGGACCATCTCCCAGATGGCGAAGTCCGACGCCGTAAACTATCTGATACTGCGCTCCATCCCGCGCGCGCTCTACTCGCCCCAAGACGACGGGCACTACGGGCTCGCGCTGGAGCACTACACGCATTTCACCTCCCCGATCCGGCGCTACGCCGACGTCCTCGTTCACCGGGCTCTGCTGGGCGACGAGGCCCCGGCCGACCTTCCGACCGTCGCGGCCGAGATCTCCGAGCGGGAGTACCGCTCCGCGATCTGCGAGCGCACTGCTGACGACTACACCCTGATGTGGCTGATGCGCGACCGCGTCGGTGAGGACCTGGAAGGGACGGTCGTGAGCACCGCCTCCTTCGGCCTCTTCGTCCAACTGGAGACGGGCGCAACCGGGCTCGTCCACGTCAGCAAGCTCCCTGGCTGGTGGGAGCTAGAGGAGAGCGGCGTGGTGCTGTCCAACAACACCATCGGGGCTTCCTACAGGGTGGGGGACAGGGTGCTGGTAGAATTGATCGACGTACTCCCGCTCATGCGGCGGGCCGAGTTAAGAGTGGTGAAACGGCTATGACCGACTTTGCGCGCAACAAGAAAGCTTTGCACGACTTCAACATAGAAGAGACCTACGAGGCCGGGATCTCGCTGACGGGCCCCGAGGTCAAGTCCATCCGCGAAGGCCGGGCCAACCTCAAGGAGAGCTACGCGCGGGTGCGCGACGGCGAGGTGTTCCTGATCGGGATGCACGTCTCCCCCTACGAGAACGCCACCCAGCGCGACCAGCGCCCGACCCGCGACCGGAAGCTGCTCCTGCACCGCAAGGAGATAGACCGCCTCATCGGCAAAACCCTGACCGAGGGCAACACCCTCGTCCCGCTCAAGCTCTACTCCAAAAACGGCAACGTCAAGCTCCAGATCGGAGTAGCCAGCCGCAAGCGCGAGTACGACAAGCGCCGCGACATCGCCCGCAAGACGGCGGAACGCGAGATGCAACGCGCCGTCAAGGAGAGCCTGCGCCGGTAGAGTGGTCAGCTATTAGCTATCAGCTTTCAGCCGTCAGCTTTGTTGTCTCGAATGGGAGCCAGCGATGCGAGCGGCTTTAAGTGTTCACGGTGCTGCAAACCGCCCGTGGGGCGCAGGCCATCTCGCCTGGTCTATCGGTGGCTGAAAGCTGATAGCTGACGGCTGACGGCGGCAGTGATAAAATCACTGCCTACACAGGGGGCGTTTTGGCTTCGACGGGAGTGGTCAGCGTCCAGTGAGACGAGCCGAGTTTGCTGGAGACTCGTAAAACGCCGGCGACAAAGATACTCGCCAACGACAATGTTGCGATGGCAGCCTAACTAAACTAGGTAGCCCATCGGTCCGGGCGGCCCACGGCCCGGGGTCCGGTGTCATTTAGTGGGCTCTACCTCAGGGGTTCCGGCCCGGAGCTTCTGGGGGACACTTGAAGGGCTAGCCCCGCGGCGGCGCCCCGGTCCGGCGCGGAAGGCGAAACTAAACCGGGAGCTACGCTCGTAGAATCTCACGGACGGCGCGCTCGCGGACGCGGGTTCGAGTCCCGCCGCCTCCACTGAAGGGCCCCGGACGGTTCCCCTCCGGGGCCCGCACGCTTCGGCCTTCGGCCTACGCTTTCAGCCCGGCGCTTCGCGCCTTGTCAGCACGCCTCCTTCGGAGGCTTTCAGCGGTCAGCTTCTTTCTGGAGTGGCTCTATTGCTGTTACGTGCTGTGGTGTTTGGGGCGGGGCTTTTAAGCCGGAGGCAAGGAGAGATGGCTTGAAGTCGAGGGCTTTGATCTGGTCTAGCTGGAACCACCGGAGCTCGATTTCGATGTCTCCGTTCAACGTGCGACGGGTCCAGCTCCTATCCAGGATGGCCGGGTCTGTGGGAGAGACGGCGTAGATGAAGGCCGGTTCGTGGTAGTCGGTTTTGTCCAGGTTGCAGAAGTTCTCGACTTTCCGGAGCAGGTCTTTGATCTCCGCCTCGTACCCTGTCTCCTAGATCAATTCGCGGCTCAGGGTGGTGCGGGTGTCTTCCGAAAGTTCGACCCTCCCTCCGGGTAGAAGCCGGTAATCGTCTTGATCCGCCCTCGTCAGGAGGACGTATCCGTTGTGGGTGCAGAGGCCGGCTACGCGGTGCTCGAAGCGTCTGCCCTGACGGCCGAAGGAGATCATGGTCCGGGTGAGTTCATTGGAAAGTCTGTTGAACGGATATAATAGAGCCCCGTGAGCGATCCACGGCCTATAGGGGTTTTCGATTCGGGTGTCGGGGGGCTGACGGTTCTGGCGGAGATTCGGGATCGGCTGCCCTACGAGCACACCTTGTACTTCGGGGACACGGCGCGGGTCCCCTACGGGCCGCGGGACCCCGCCGAGGTCAGATGGTTCGCGTTCGAGATCGTGCGCTACCTGGTCGAGCAGGACGTGAAGATGGTCGTGATCGCCTGCAACACGGCCGCCGCCGCCGCCCTGCGCACCCTGCAGCGCTCCTTCGAGGTCCCGATCATAGGCGTCGTGGAGCCCGGAGCCAGGGCAGCCGTCGAGGAGACGCGCAATCGCCGCGTCGGTGTCCTGGCGACGCAGCTGACCGCCAGGAGCGCGGCTTACAGGCGGGCGGTTCACTCTCTGGACGCCGGTATAGAGGTCTACGAGCAGGCGTGCCCCGAGTTCGTGCCCCTGATCGAGAAGGGCATCGTGGACGGGCCCGAGCTCGAGTCCGTGGCGGCGGGATATCTGGAGCCGCTCATGCGGCGGCGGGTGGACGCCGTGGTGCTCGGGTGCACCCACTACCCGCTCATCTCCGCGCCCATAAACCGGATCCTTGGGCCCGAGGTGCGCCTGATCTCCTCCGCCGGCCAGACCGCTCTTGAGGTCGGCCGGATGCTCTCGCGCCGCGGTAACCTGCGACGCCCCCTAAACGTCGAGGACGAGGGGAACGCCACGTACGTCTGCAGCGCAGATCCCGAAGAGTTCGCGACTCTGGGTAGCCGCTTTCTCGACGAGGAGATAGTGGCCGTGACGCCCGCGGCCGTCATTTAAAGCCGCGCGCCCTTTGTTATACTCACCCCTGGTCTCCGCGGGGCGTGGCGCAGCCTGGTAGCGCACCTGCTTTGGGAGCAGGGGGTCGGAGGTTCGAATCCTCTCGCCCCGACAGCAGAGCCCGGAAGACCTACGCACAAGCGGGTGTAGCTCAATGGTAGAGCTCCAGCCTTCCAAGCTGGCGATGGGGGTTCGATCCCCCTCACCCGCTCTCTCATGGGTGGGGTGTGCGGCATGGAGCCCGGCCGATCCCGGGTGGCCTAAAGCGGATCGCAGTGGCATTGAGCCACTGCGATCCGCGCCGTCAGCCGTCAGCCCGCTGCGGCCCCGCCTCCGCTGTCAGCCATCGGCTGTCAGGCGTTTCCGAGCCGTCGCACGGTGCAGATTACCTCTTTGGGGGAGGAGAGTTTATCGAGGACCTCTGCAGCGCCCGCGCGCATGGCCCTCTCGATGTTGGTCGGGTGGAGGCTGGCGCTCATTATCAGGACGGAACCCTCGGGGTTCGCCTCGTGCAGCTCGCCGATCAGGTCGGCCCCGTTGCCGTCTGGGAGGCCGAGGTCGAGGACTACCACGTCGAACTTCGCCGTCGCCACCTGGCTACGGGCCTCGGTGAGGGAGCCGGCCTGGGCCGTGACCTCGAGGTCGGGCTGGCCTTCGAGCAGTTCGACCATGAGGTTCCTGAATTCGAGGTGATCGTCGACCAGCATGATACGGGTTAGCGTTGCGAGCCCTTCCCCCTTCAATTCCTTACCTCCTTCGGCAAGGGGGCCCGCAAGAGCACCCTGGTTCCCCGCCCCGGTTCGCTCTCGACTTGCAGTGAGCCGCCGACGGCCGCCGCCCGCTCGCGCATGCTGTTCTGGCCCACGCCGGGGACGGTTTCGGGGCCGAAGCCCCGCCCGTCGTCCGAGACCTCCGCGATCATGTCCTCCCCCTCGGTCTTGAGCACGACCGTCACTTTGCTTGCCTGCGAATGACGCCTGGCGTTGGTTAGCGCCTCCTGGAGCACGCGCCAGAGTTGCGTCCCGGTCTCCCCCAAAGGATACGACGGGAATCCATCTTCGATTTCCAGGTCGATCTCGTAGCCTGCGGCCATAGACCGGTTACGGTCTACGAGGTCGTTCACGAGGTCGGGGAAGGGCCGGTTCAGCTCGTCTTCGATGCGAAGGTCGTGAACCGCGTCCCGCAGCCCCTGGGCGGCCCGACGGATGGCGTCGATTGCCCCCTGAAGTTGCTTCTCCAGTTCTGTTCCTTCGGCTTGTAGCATCACCACCCCCATCGCCGCGGCGGTGTAGGAGAGGTCCTGCAGTACGCTGTCGTGCAGGTCGCGGGCCATCCGGTTTCGCTCGGCCTCCCGCACCTTTCGCAGGGCCTCACCCGCCCGCCGCCTCTCGGTTATATCCCTGAAGATGTTTACCGCCATGCGTACCCCGTGCTGCTCGTCGAAAACGGGCTCCGATCTGACGAGCGCCCACCGGTCCTCGTCCGTCGCCCGGACGCGGAAGCGCAGGACCTTCTCGCCCCCCTCCTCGCCGGCGAGCGCCCTGCGTCCCGGCAACTCCTCGACGGGGAACGGCAGCCCCTCTTCGTCGAAGACTTCGAACCTCGCCATCACCTCCCGCACGGGGGCCCCGATGAACTCGCGGGCCGAGGGGTACCCAACCAACCTAGCCGCCGTCTCGTTGGCGTAGATGATGCGTCCCGTCGGGTCCTGGGCGGTAATGCCGTCCGCCACCCCGCGCAAAACTACCTCCAGCTGGTCCCTGGACGCCCGCAACTCTTCCTGCGCCCGCCTGCGCTCGGAGAGCTCCCGCCGGGCCTCCTCGAAGAGCTTGGCGTTGTCCACGGCGAGGGCCGCGCGCCGGGCCAGCTCCCTGGCGAACTCCAGGTCGGGCTCCCCGTAGCGCCGGCCCGACTCCGCCGCGACCAGGGAGATCGCGCCGAGCGTCCGGCCCCGCGCGAGGAGCGGGACCACCATGTACGACCTCAGACCCAGTTTCCTGAGGATCTCGCGGTGCTCCTCGTCGCGGGCGACACCTTCGATCACCTCGGGGGGTATCTCGGGCATCATCTCCGGCTCACCGGTCCTCAGGACCCGGTGCACGCCCCTCGGGGCATCCGGGTCGGGAGGGTAGCGTTCCTGCAACTCGTAGGCGAGCGCCACCTTCTCGGGGTCCGGGTGCTCGACGGCGAGCCGCTCAAGCGCGCCGTCTTCCCCAAAGACGTCCACGGCGCACCAGTCGGCCAGGGCGGGCACCGCCAGGCGGGCGACGTTGGAGAGCGTCGCCCGGTAGTCGAGCGAGGAGGCGAGCACGTCGCTCGCCTCGGCCAAAAGGCGTTGCGCCTCTTCGGCCAGGTGGCGTTCGGTTACGTCCCGCTGCGTCCCCCAGGCCCTTACCAGGCGGCCTTCTTCCACTATGCCGGCGAGGTTGTTCAGGAAGTGCTTGGGCCTGCCATCCCGGTCCACCTCGACCGACTCGGCGTCGGCGATCCGGTAGCCGGACCTCACGAAAGCCTCGAGGTATTGCAGGTTCTCCGGTACCGGGCGGGGCAAGAGATCGCCGAGTCGCGCGCCCAGGATCTCCTCTGCCCGCGAAAACCCGTACATGGCCGCCATCGCGTCGTTGCACTCGGCAAGGTAACCGTGGCTGTAGAACCTCTCGATCTGCTCCTCTACGGGCAGGTCCGTCGGCACGGGCTCCTCGAGTTCGAAGCGCCAGATGCCCTCGGTTGAGTGCTCGACGAAGCCCCGGTAGCGCTCCGTGCTCCGCCTCAGCTCCTCCTCGGTCCGCTTGCGCCCGGTCACGTCCCTGAAGTAGACCGAGAGGCCGTCTTCGGAGGGGTAGATCTGCCCGGCCGCCCAAAAGCCGAGGACGGGGACTACCGTCTCGAACTCGGTCGTAACGCGGCGCTCCGCCGCGAGCATCATCCGCCGGTAGAGCTCGGAGTCCGCCAGCCTCGGAAACTCCTCCCAGATGGTCGACCCGAGCAGCTCCTCGCGGGAGCGGCCCCAGAGCTCCTCCGCCCTGTGGTTGAGGTAGGTGAACCGCCACCCGTCGTCGACCGCGAAGAAGGCGTCGGTTATGCTCTCCAGGATGCGCGAAAATTGCTCCCGCGCCACCTGTTCTCGGAGCAGCAAACGCTCGCGTTCTTCCGCCTCCACGCGTTCGGTTATGTCCCGCGTGACCTTGGCGAAGCCGCGGATGTCCCCCTCCTCGCTCCTCAGGGCGGTGATGACGACGCTGGCCCAGAACCGTGAGCCGTCCTTGCGCACCCTCAGGCCCGTCTCCTCGTAGCTGCCCTCCGCCGCCGCGAGGCGCAACTCCCAGGCGGGGTGCCCGCGCTCGACGTCCTCCTCGGTGTAGAAGACCGAGAAGTGCCGGCCCAGGATCTCCCCGGACTTGTAGCCCTTGATGCGTTCGGCGCCCCGGTTCCAGGTGACGATGCGTCCCTCGGGGTCGAGCATGAAGATCGCGTAGTCCTTTACGCCCTCGACCAGGAGCCGGAATCGCTCCTCGCTCTCGCGCAGCAGCTCACCGCTACGCCCAGAAGCCTCACCGTTTTCGGATCTCACCGACATCCCTCCCCGACCTCGAGGATCAGTAGCCCGTATTGTGGCATAACCACTAGCCCCGTTACACTCAACATCAGGCACGCTTCGGCTATAATGCTCCCCGCGCGCAAGCCAGATGCGCCCGTAGCTCAACTGGACAGAGCAGCGGACTTCTAATCCGCAGGTTGCAGGTTCGAGTCCTGCCGGGCGCGCCCCTCAGGTTCCGATAGGTAAGCCAACAACCCGCCGGCCGCGACAGCCTGCGCGGCCCGATTCGCCGCCTTGACCACAGAATTGGTGGGGCGCGGCGACGTTCCGCCGGGCGAGGTGGTCTGGGCGAACATCTCGGGAGACCCGAAGGCCGCAATTTGGATCATCTGCCCTGAGGAGCTACGCCACACTGGACATGGTGCCGCTTTGCCTGGTCGATACAACGCGCAGTATTCAGGCCTCGGGTAGTCCCTGGCGCGCAAGAACCGCGGCGGGCAGCGCACTCGCGCCGAAAGCTCGAAGCTCACTTGCGTTGTTCCGTGCGGTGCATCGTGCCGAATTCAAGTACGAAGGGGGCCGGGGTCTCGTAGGGCCCCGGCCCGTTTGGTCTCTGAGGTCGGCCAGAGATTCTGCGACTACTCGCAGGTTGCGTGGACTACGTCGAGACCGTTGTCGAAGCTTTCGACGATGTCGTCGCCGGGTCCGCAGTTGATGAAGTCCTTGTTGCCGTCCTCGGCAAGGAAGACTTCGTCGCCTCCTCCTCCGAAGCCTCTGTCCACCGAGCCCTGGGTGTCAAACGCCGCGAGGTCGATGGTGTCGTCGCCGTTCTCGCCCTTGACGTTGTCGTTGCCCTCCGCTCCTAGCAACGTGTCGTTGCCCTCGCCACCAAATACCGTGTCGTTGCCGAGGTAGGGGTCGACCCTGTCGTCACCACCTAGCGCCCGGATCACGTCGTTGGCCGTCAGAGAAACCCCGTTGTATGGCCCTGGTCCTATCAAGTCGGCGTTTGCCGTGCCGTTGATGTTGGCCGCCAGCGCCGCCCCCGCGGCCAGCGCCACCAGCAGCATCGACACCAGAAGGACCGCCACCGCTCTCCTCGTCTCTACGCCCACCTTCTTGCGTCCCTCCGTTCACGCATAAAGCGCAATAGACTCTTGCTGGACTCTTATCCTTTCTACACCCGCGTCCGTTCCTGCCAACCACCCCTCTTTCGCTTCGCGTACCCACGACGCTTCGGAGGGGCCCGACCGCCCCACCCGATGCGCTCCGTTCCTGGCCGCAACCACGAGGTGCGGCGTGGCGCCCGCAGGGCCTGGCGAGGTGCGCGTCCTCGCCGATGGGCACCAAAGCCGCGAACCCCACCGCGAGCAGAAACGCCAGGATCGCGCCTCCGAACTACGGTTTTTATGGCCCGAGGTGCCCCCCGTGTTTCTTCCGCCAAACGCCACGAGGCCATGGTCGCAAAGAAGGGGATGCTGAACATGGGGCGATGGCTTCAAATTCTGTTGGGACGTTCTGCGCGGCGGTCGGACCCGTAGCGGCAAAGGGCCGGGCGCCATACGCGCGGCCCCTCTTCATGCCCTTGCCCACCCGGGTGCGCGGTAGTTTCCGAAGTTCGCATCAGGAGACGAAAGGAGGTCCGGTTCCAGCGGGAGTTTTGCCCACTTCTTCGATGAGGGCTATACCCTATCCGTTTGGGGGAGGCGAAGCGATCTGGCCGTCAGGATCTCATAGCGGGTTGCATAAGTACTGAACTCTGGTGTTGGTGAGGTTTTGAGGCACCGAGGTCTTGAGGGGTGCGTCTCGAAACCCCGGGCAAGCTCCGACCCTACACCCCTAAAAGCCTAATAGCCCAAGAACCTGAAAGCCCCAAAACCTCCATGACTCGTGGCCCGTTCGTCATGGGCCCCATCCTTCCGCAAACCGCTGTCAGGAGACCGCGGTGGCGGAATTGCGGCACTCCCCGGGGGTGGGCGGGGAGTGCCGCTCGCGGCTTCGCGCTTGCCTGGGGTTTGGGATGCTACGGGCAACCGGTTATGGAAGCCTCCGTGGCGTCCGTGGTGCAGCGATCCGTGCCGGTCCCGCCGTTGACTTCGTCGTTGCCGCTCACGGTGTCCTTCGAGTTGAGCTTGTCGTTGTCCTCGTCCCCGAAGAGCCTGTCGGCCCCCGCGCCGCCCGCGACGGTGTCGGCGCCGATGGAGCCGCGGTTGGTGTCGTTGCCCGAGCCGCCCTGGAGGGTGTCGTTGCCGCCATGGCCGAGAAGCGTGTCGTTGCCGCCCAGACCCTTCAGGGTGTCGTCGCCGCCGAAGCCGCAGATCACGTCGTTGCGCGAGGTGCCGTTGATCGTGTTGTTGGCCGCCGTGCCGTTGATCGTGCACTTCGGCGTCGGCGCGTCGGCCTCGTCGTTGTCGGTCGCCGACTGGCAGCCAGGGTCGTTGCTGGGCCCGGTTCCGAAGTCGATCTTGCCGTCTCCGTCGTTGTCGATACCGTCGGAGCACTGGGCGGCGGGGGGAGCGTCCTCGACGGTGTAGGCGTGGCTGGTCGAGGACGTGTTGCCGGCGTTGTCCGTCGCCGTCACCGTGAAGTTCTTCTGCCCGGGCGAGGCCGTGTCGATGGCGGCCCCGTTCGGCGCGGTGCCGGTGCAGGATTGCACGCCGGAACCGGCGTCGGCGCAGGTGTAGGCCGTGTTCACTGTCTGGTTGAGGGCGTAGGTCGCGCCCTCGGGGGGCGTCTGCAGGTTTATGGTCGGCGGGGCGGTGTCGGCCTCGATGTCTATGGTGTTGTGGAGGTAGAAGTTGCTGGCGTCGTCCGAGGCCAGCATCAGTATCCCGCTGGCGCTCGTGGCGTTCTGCTTGGTGGAGGTCACGTTGTTGATGGAGGTGTCTGTGCTGCTCTTGATAAACGGCGTGCCGCGGCCCTCCGGGAAGTTCGGGGCGTCGAGGGACGTCTTCTTGTAGTAGATCGTGCCGCCGGGGGAGACCGGGGCGGTGGCGAAGACGTAGAGGTTGTGGTTCTCCTCGTCGGTTATAAGCGCGGGCCTTGTGTGGTCGTCGGCGACCCGGCCGAAGACGTGGCGGGTGAAGCTGCCGTCCTGGCGCAGGACGGTCAGCAGGATCAGGGGCGCGTTGGGATCCGGGGTGCCCGTGTCGCCGAAGGAGGTCTTGTGAACGGTGAAGATCCTGCCCTCGGGATCCGTCTGCAGCGACTTTAGGCTGATGTGGTCGTCGGCGCTCTTGGGACCCTCTATGACCGTCCGGGTCGGCTGCCACGCGTCGTCCGCGGCCCCGTCCGTGTGGGCCGTGAAGTAGACCTTGTCGTCGAGCTGGTTGCTCCACATCAGGCCCATCTTGGGCGCCGCCGTGCGCAGGTCGTAGGCGGCCACGGCCGAGATGTCGTCGGGGTCGACGTTGGTGCCCGCGACGGGCGGGACGAAGGGCTGGCCCCAGCTCGTGTCGCTCCCCTGGGAGCGGTTCACGAGGACGCGGCCGCCCTGGGTGAAGGTCACCCAGAGCTTGCCCGTGGTGTCCTTGTCCAGCGTGATCGCCTCCATCGGGCCGCTGCCGACGGTGACGGGGAAGCCTGTGTCGAGGGTGTAGGTCTGTGCCGACTCGTCGTAGCTGTAGCGCAGGACCTTGGCGGACTGGTCCGTGCCGGTGGCGCTCACGACGGCGGAGGCGACGTACAGTTTGTTGCCGTCCCACAGGGTGTCGGCCTTCGAGTTGTTCCGGCGGTCGATGAGGGTGCCCGTTCCCGTCCAGCTGTGGTTCGCCTTGTCGAAACGGTAGATGTGGTAGTCGTTGGCGGACGGGTCGAAGAGGCTTCCCCACCAGGTGCCGTCGTTGAACCAGAGCTTGCTCTGCGCCTTGTTGCCCGTGGGTGAGCCCACGGCGGTGCCGAAGGAGAAGTCCCTGAAGCCCACGTCCGTCGGGACAGCGAACGCCGAAATGTCGCCCAGGCGACCGAAGCCGCCCAGCATCGCGAGGGCGAGCAGGACGGAGAAGATCCAGGCCGCGGCCTGCCTGCGGGGTTTGGGCTGTCGCTGCATGCTAGTAGGCTCCTCCCTTGGACAGAACGACCTTGACGGTGCGGGCCAGCAGGACGAGGTCGAGCCACACCGACCAGTCACGCACGTAGTAGGCGTCCATCCGCACCCGCCCCTCGAAGGAGGTGCGGTTGCGCCCGGAGACCTGCCACGGGCCGGTCATTCCGGGGGGGACGCGCAGGATCTCGGCCTGCGTCTTGCCTATGTCCGCGGACTCGCGGGGCAGGTAGGGCCTCGGGCCGACCAGGCTCATCTCGCCGCGCAGCACGTTCCAGAGCTGCGGCAGCTCGTCCAGGCTGGTCCGGCGCAGGAAGCGCCCCACCCGGGTGACGCGGGGGTCGTCGTGGAGCTTGTGGTAGATCAGGTACTGCTCCCGCATCTCGGCGTCCTCCTCCAGCAGCCGCTGCAGCATGGCCTCGGCGTCGGGCAGCATGGTCCTGAACTTCAGGCACGCGAAGAGCCGCTCGTCCTGGCCCAGGCGCTGGTCCCTGTAGAAGACGGGTCCGCCGGACTCGAGCCACACGAACGCCGAGAGGACCAGGATGAGCGGCAGGATCAGGCCCCCCCCGCAGATGGTTGCGACGAGGTCGAGCACGCGCTTGGAGCGCAGCGCCCACGGGTTGAGGAGGTTGTGAGTGATCTCCACGCCGAAGGTTCCCCCCAGGTTCCTTGCCGTCGCGGCGGAGTTGGTCACCCCGCCGAGGTTCGGGATGACGACGACCCGGGAGAAGCAGCGGCTCGCCTGGCCCACGAACCTCGCCAGGTGCTCGCGGCGGATGTGCGGCATGGCGAAGATGGCCGTGTCCACCCCGTGCTCCCGCGCCAGCGACATCGCGTCCGGCAGCGTCCCCCCGTAGGGCACGCCCTCGAGGGTTCGACCCGCCGGGACCAGCCGGTTGTCGAAGACGGCGACGGGGGTGAGGCCCATCTCGCGCTCCCGCTTGAGGAGCCTCACGATCGTGGCGCCGGTCTCCCCGGAGCCCATGATCATGACCGGCTTGCCCCACGACCCGACCCTTATCAGGGCGAGCTTGACGAAATGACGCGCCAGCGGCGCGAGCGCGAGGAGCCCCAGAAAGCCCGAGAACACCAGGAGGCGGGAGAGTATGTCCTCCGCCTGGAGCGTGACGGCGAAGAGCAGGGTTATCGCCAGCGTGGCGAACGTCGCGTACGTCTGCCGGCGCAACTCCTCGGCGGCGTCGAGGCCGTAGCCGGGGTAGAGCCCGAACAGGGCCCGCAGCCCTACCCAGATCCCGACGTTCGGCACCACGGCTGCCTGCGTGATCTCCGAGAGAGGCCCGCGCCCCCAAATTACCTGAACCAGGCGCGCGGCCTCCCAGACGAAAAGGGCGAGCAGGATATCCGAGAGCACCAGCACCAGGACTACGAGCCGCTGCTTACGCAGCGTCTTCGGGCCCTGCAGGATAGGCAAACCCATTTGCTTATCGAGGACCGGCGTCGTTGCCGACCGTGCCAAGCGACACTCCCCTGTATCCCGGGGCGCCGATTTCCCGTGAGGACCGACGCCGATTTCCTTACCCGCCGTGTAACGCGGATTTAACTCCGTGGACCCACAGATAGCCGAACGGGAAGGGGGCGACAAGGGTTCGGGCGTCGATGCGGGCCGGAAGGGACCCTAATACAACCCAAGGTGCAACCCGGCGCCGACCGTGGGCTCGTACCAAAGTGCAAGCCGGACGGGGCAAGCACCGGGCACCGCAAACGGCCGCGAAACCGTACCCGCCGCCGCCGGGGTCTCGTCCGCGCCTCCCGCGCCGGAGGCCCTCACCCGGTCTTGACGTCGACCAGGTTCAGGCCCTCTGAGGCGCCCACCTGGCCCACCCCGGGGGCGTAGTACTTGTGCTCCACGAGGCCGGGCTCAAGTGGCGTCCATTCCTTTGTGATCAGCACGTGGTCGAACGAACCGTATGGCACCGTGGCCGATTCGTTTACGCTGACGACCTCGGCCTTGTCCTCGGCCTCGCCCTCGTAGTACTCCTGGCGGTAGGAGAGGCCAGGCTTCGGGTCGGCCTGCATGATGATGCCGGGCCTGGCCCCGTCCACCCCTGCCTCCCACGAACCGCCGGTGCTGACCACCTTCCCGTTCCTGTACTCCTTGGTGTCCTCCCCGAAGTACCAGACGGTGCCCTTCTCGTCCTGGGCGTACCAGTCGAAGGTCCGTTCGATCAGCTCGCCGCCCTCCGTGGCCGTGTCCCTGACGACGACGCATTCCACGCCCATGACCCGCCGGGTGTCGTGGGTGACGGCCACCTCATCGCGCTCCGCCTTCTCCCCGCGCTTCTCGTAGACGAAGGTGGTGCCGGGCTCTAGCGGGAAGTACTCGTTGTCGATGGTGGTGGTGAAATCGGCGGGATCGACTCGGGGCGCGTAGGCTTTCCGGGTACTCCCGGTGGCGTCGCCGGTCTCCCCGGAGGAGCCGCCGCACCCTGCCGCGAGCAAGACCGCCACCCCGATGATTACTCCCAATACCGTTCCCCGTGCCATGCTGTTCACCGCCTTCTCCCTGGGCTCGGCCCGCGCGTTCAGCGCAACCAGCGCCCGAGCCCGAAACAGCTTCTCTGCCGAGTATGCGACCCGATCCTAAGAATCCGCTGAGAAACGTGGGCCCTTCCCGGGGAACGGGGGTGAACATCCACCGTCGGCGGACCGTATGCGCCTGACCCGGGAAGTTCTCATCTCCCTCTCAGAAACGATGATTAGACTGTCCGTGCGTGACCGGATGGTCGTGAAAAGTGAGTTGGTGAGGTGCCTGGCCTCAGAGGGGAAGGAGCACGTGGTGCGCAGCTGGATGAACTACGCGGGGGCACTTCTCCTGGTCCTGACGGGGGCGTTTCTATTCTCCTGGGATTCGGCCTTCGCGACAGTCCGGACCCCGGCGTTGGCCCAGCAACTTGTCGTGGCGGGCCTCTTGTGGGCGGGCCTGGCCCTCAACGGCCCTCTGCGAGAGCGCTCCTACCAGAGATGCCTGGCCGAATCGGTCCGTGTTGGGCCTGCCCGTGTCGCCGGTTACAGAAGCCATCGGGGTTCGCGGCGCGTAACGGCTCGCCCCTTTAGCGGAGGAGGTCTCCACCGGCCGCACGGGGCTGGAGGGGGGAGAGGAGGTGTCGCGATGGACGCGTCGGCCGCTGTTGTGGGAGGTTCCTTCCTGAAGGACTCCGCCCGTATCGGTGCCGGGGAGGCGCGACGGAACCTCTACGGCGTCAGAGGGTCGATGTGGGCCGTGCTCACCGCGGTCGTCCTGAACCTGGTGAGCTCGGATCTCCTGCTCACGGACAAAGAGCTTTCGTCCTCGGGGCAGGACGAAGTCCTCTACACGGTGGCGAGCCTCGCTATAGGTCTGGGCCTCCTCGTGGCCGGCGTCTTTGCGGCGGACCCCGTGTCCGGCAAGAAGGAGCGGGCGACGCTGGAGGGCGGGCTGCTCACCCCTGCGAAGCGTGGGGCGCCGCTCCTGGGCAAGGTCTGGGGAGCCTTGGCGACGTGGTTTCTCGTCTTCGCCATCTCCGTCCCCTACGTCCTTGTGGCCGGCATCGGCGCAAGCGTCCCGTGGGCGGTGTTGATCTACACCTTCGTCCTGGGCACCTTCTGCGTGGCGGGCTTCGCGACCCTGACCGTGGGCATAAGCGCCCTCTCGCGCTCCGGGCGTGGGGTGATGCTCGCCTCCATGGCCGTGCTGCTCGTGATGGTGACCCCGGCCCTGCTCGGCGCCGCGCTGCAGAAGAGCTGGCTCGCCAGCGCCTACAACGCCTTGAGTCCCGTCGCGCAAGCGAGGCTCGCGCTCGAGAACGTTATCGTGGGCAAGGAGGCTTTTTTGCTACAGCTTCCGCACGTCGGGGGGCTGGCGGCGTTCACGGTAATCGCGGGGGTATTCGCCGCTCTCGCCGCCCGCGGCGTCTCGCCGGAAGGGGGCGGGTGGCTTGCCGGGCGCGAAGGTTTCGACCCCCGGGAACCGCTGGGAACGCGGTCTCGGACAAACGAACCGGCCCGCGCCCCGCGGGGCCAGAGGTAAGAGTAGGGACCCGGATCCCTATATGGCCGGTTGGGATCAGGCCCTCTTCCACTCGATCAACGGGTCGTGGACGGCCCCGGCGCTCGACTGGCTGATGACGACCCTGAGCCGGGCCGGGAACTCCGGCGCGGTCTGGCTGGCGTTGCTCGGGGCCATCGCCGTCTTCGGCGGGCGGACGGGACGCGTCGTGGCCCTGGCCGGTCTGTTCGCGCTCATCCTGGGTCACGGGGCCTCGGATGTCCTCAAGGAGCTCACCGTGCGGCCGAGACCGTTGGCCTCCGCGCTGGATGCGCGGCTGCTCGTCCCCAGGCCGAGCTCCTACGCGTTCCCGTCCGGGCACGCCGCCAGCGCCTTCTCCGCCGCCACCGGCGTCGTGCTGGTTGCCAGGTGGTCCCTGAAGCGGGTGCCGTTTTGGGGATGGGGCATGCTCGCCCTCGCCGCCGCCATCTCCTACTCGCGCGTCTACGTCGGCGTCCACTACCCGACGGACGTGCTGGCGGGGGCGGGCCTCGGGATCGCCTGCGGCTGGATAGGTGCCCGGTGCGTGGCGGGCCTCGCGAGCCGGACGGGGAGACCTGGACCTCCGGGCAAGACGGGCGGTCATCACGAGGAGGACCAGGAAGTACAATACCGGTTGGGAAGGTGACGAGGAGCAGATGAGGTCAGGCACTCGCATACTCCTGGTGGAAGACGACCGCTCGATCGCCGACTTCGTCGAGCCCGAGCTAGGGCGCCTCGGCTTCCGCGTACGCTGCGCCTACGACGGTCCCTCCGGCCTCGAGGAGGCCCGGCGGTTCAGGCCCGAGCTCGTGCTTCTGGACATCATGCTGCCGAAACTGGACGGGGTGGGGGTCTTGAAGGAGCTCAGGCACGAGGGCAACCGGGTGCCGGTCATCATGCTCACCGCCCGCGACGCCACGCTAGACAAGGTCCACAGCCTCGACCTCGGCGCCGACGACTACGTCACCAAGCCGTTCGACATGGACGAGCTTCTCGCCCGCATCCGGGCCCTGCTGAGGCGCGCGGAGGGGGAGGAGGTGCTCGTGGTCGCAGACCTGGAGGTGAACACGGCCACGCGCGAGGTCAGGCGCGGCGAGCGCGAGATCGAGCTTACCGCCCGCGAGTACGACCTGCTGCAGTTCATGGCCCGCAACCCCAGGCGGGTTCTCTCGCGGGAGCTCCTTCTCAGCCAGGTGTGGGACCAGAACTTCGGGGTCACCACCAACGCCGTGGAGGTCTACGTCGCGTACCTCAGGAAGAAGGTGGACGTGGCCGGGGAGCAGAAGCTGATCCACACCGTCAGGGGCGCGGGGTACGCCCTGAAAGGGGCGTAGAGGGTCCTTGTCGATCCGGCGGCGCCTGACGCTCTTCAACGCGCTTATCATCGGCGCCATCCTCCTGGCGCTCGGCCTCTCGCTCTACCTGCTGTTGCGTGAGGCCCTGGTCTCGGGTGTCGAGGACACCGCCCGCGTCCGCGCCGTCGCGGCCGCCAGGGCACTCGAGGACGGCGAAGATCCCCTGGACGACGACGCGGGGCAGCTCACGGCGGACGGCGTCTTCCTCATCGTCAGGGATGGGGAGGGCAGGATCCTCAACCAGACACCGAACCTTTCGGAGAACGAAGAGGCCAGGGACTCCGTCTGGAAACGGGCGCTCGGCTCCGGGGAACCCGAGGGCGGCACGGCGGAGCTCTCCTCCGAGGAGCCCGACTACGTCTACGCCGTGCCGGTAGACCCGGAGGACGGTCCCGCGCGGGTGCTTGAAGCCGGCAAGTCCTACGAGCCCGCCCAGGAGACGCTCGAGGTCTTCGCGACCGTGCTGGCGACCGGCATCGGCGCGGCCCTGTTTTTGTCCATCGGCGGCGCGTACTTCCTGGCGCGGGCGGCCTTGAGGCCCGTCGGGGCGGTGACGAGCGCGGCCCGGGAGATGGGCGAGGGCGACCTCTCCAAACGGCTGCCCGTGGCGAACCCCAAAGACGAGGTCGGGCGTCTCACCATCACCATAAACGGTCTTCTCTCGCGCCTCGAAGCCGCCCTCGCTCGCAGGGAGGAGGCCCTGGAGCGCCAGCGCCGCTTCGCCGCCGATGCCAGCCACGAGTTGCGCACGCCGCTCACCTCCATCAGCGGTCACGCCAGGATGCTGGACGAGTGGGCGCTCGAAGAGGACCCGCAGAGGGCAAGACGGAGCGTCGGCGCCATCCGGCGGGAGGCCGCGAGGATGGGCGACCTCGTCGAATCCCTCCTGGCCCTCACCCGCGGCGACGAAGGAGGCGGCCTGGAGTTCGGGCGCCACGACCTCGCCGCCGTCGCCGAAGAGGCGGTCCAAACGGCCAGGGCCACGGCCGACGGGAGAACGTCCGTCGAGTACGCCCGTCCCGCGCGCGCGGTCATGGCAACCTTCGACCGCGACAGCATCCTGCGGCTGGCGGGCATACTCCTGGACAACGCCGTGAAGTACACGCCCGAGGGGGGCAAGGCGACGGTGCGGGTGCGCGAGAGGGACGGCCGGGCGGAGCTCGAGGTCTCCGATACGGGAATCGGCATCCCCGATTCCCAGATGCCCTTCGTCTTCGAGCGCTTCTACCGGGCCGACCCGTCCCGTACGAAGGGCGGCGCGGGGTTGGGACTCTCCATCGCGCGCCAGATCGCCGAGGCCCACGGCGGTACCGTCGAGGTGAGCAGCAAGCCAGGCGAGGGCTCCACTTTCACGCTACGCCTACCGAAGAAGTCCCCCGGCCCGCGGGAACCGGGTCTCTGATGCGGGCTGCGGAGGCTCAATGCCTCCGCAGCCCGCGCGGTCAGCTATCAGCTTCTTGTCCTCAGCTGAAAGTTGACCGCTGAAGCTTTGCAAGCGGGTCCACCCACTTTGCAAAACCGCTTCGAGGTCCTGGATCTGTGTCTACCCCGGGGTGGGGGAGACGCGTCCGATCTCCCTGCGCCGCAGGGCTCTCAGGCCTATCCACATCGCCGTCAAAGCGAGGGGCATGCCGATCGCCAGCGGCACGACGTTCCCCGGGTTTAGCCAGGTGTATCGCGTGACAGTCAGGTGGATGGCCGGTGTCGTTACCGGTTGGCTGGTCGACGTCTTGCCGCCCGGTTTGGGAGCAAGCACCATGTAGACGAGGTAGTCGCCCTCAAGGATCGGGTCCACCTCCCAGTGCAACTCGGAAGCCTGCCCGGGCGCGAGCGGGTCCAGGGCCTGCAGTCGCTCCGGGGACCAATCCTCCGGGTCGACCGGCTCTCCGCTTCCGAGGTTTACTATGTTCATGGCAACCACCAGTGGCGCGGATTGCTGGCTGGGTTCGTTGTTCTTTACCCTGGTGGTGAAGTTGAATATGTCTCCGGTCCTTCGCGTCTCGTAGGACCTGTCGATCGAGATCCCGACGTCCTGCTTCACCACGTTCTGGGCGAGGGCGCCCGGCGTGAACAAGAGGGAGCCTGCCAGGACCAGCAAGAAGACCACCGGGGCTGCCGACTGCCTTCTGCGAAACAGGCCCAGGATCTCGTCGAGGTCCAGCTTTCCTTCGAGGTTTAGCTTTGGCCTGTAGACGAAGAGCAGGCCCAGTACCAGCCCCGTCAGCAAGAGCGGCGACAAGAGCCAGTTGCCTTCCGGCCCCGTAATGCTGGTCATCTCGGAGATCGTCCTGTTGTTGACGAGCACCTTCTCGGTGAAGTGCCACGTCGACTCCATCGGGTTGATGCGCTTGAACAACCGCGCGATGTTGCCCGTCTGCGTGGTGCCCGGCAACTGGGTGAACGACATGGACAGGAGAAGGACTACCAGGCTCACCGACAGGCTCGACTTGTTGGAGTTCGAGTAGATGCTGACGAGCAGGCCGAAGCCCGCGGAGAGGATCACGAGCAGGCTGCCCACGAGGGCGAACACCGACAACGAGAGCCAGAAGAAGCGGGCGTCGGGGGAGAGTATCGCCGCGTAGGGGCGGCGACGGCAAGCATGACGGGCCAGGGGAGAGGGCCGCCAGGAACTTGCCCAGAACGATCTGTTGGCGACTTACAGGCGTTACCAGCAGGCTCTCAAGCGTCCCGTTCTCCCGCATGCCGCTGATCGCGTTGGCGCCGAGGATCAGGGTGATAAGGATGCTGACCGCCAGGCTGACCTGCAGGACCAGGAGGACCATCTCTTTCGGGGGGATCAGGTTCAGCTCGTTGTTGGTCGCCAGAAGGTAGGATATGGCGCTCAGCACCATGCTGAACGGGATGATCAGGACCAGAATCCTTCCTCCCCGCCACAGGGCCGAGAGCTCCCGCAACGCGATCACGACCCACCCCGGCGCCGCCGGACCCGAAGACCTGCGCTCGACGCGTTCCGCTGTAGTCGTCATGTTTCTACCTGCTCCTCGTCGGTAAGCTGAAGGAAGACGTCCTGGAGGCTGACGCCCGCGGCATCGTAGTTGAGTATCGGTATCCGGGCCTCTATCAAGGCCGACAACATCCCGTTTCTCAGGTCCGCCTTTGCCTGCCGCCCCGCCACGTCCTCGAGCTCGACGTCAAGCCGGTAGAGCGATTCGCCTGTTCCCCTCCGGGAGATTTGCCGGACGCCGGGCAAGGCCCCGAGCGTCTCCGTGGCCCGCTCTACAAAGTCCGCCGGGATGCGCAGTTGCACGTTGTTGTGGCGGGCGTTTTGCAGCACCTCGGAGACCGTGCCCGAGGCGACGATCCCGCCAGACCTCAGTATGACCACGTCGTCGCAAACCTCCTCGATCTCTGAAAGGAGGTGGCTGCACAGGATTATGCCCGTGCCATGACGGCGGGCGATGTCCTTCAGCAGCAGGAGCAGCCCCCGCTGGCCCTTCGGGTCCAACCCCAGGGTGGGCTCGTCCAGGAACAGGAGCGCAGGCTCGTTTATGAGCGCCCGGGCGATACCCAACCTCTGCCTCATCCCACGGCTGTAAGTAGACACCAGGGAGTTTGCCCTGTTCTCCAGGCCGACCTCCCTCAGTAGGCCCGCGGCGCGCCTCCTGGCCTCGGATGCCCTCTGGCCGTAGAGCCTGCCGAAATACGTCAGGGTTTCGGCGCCCGTCATGCCCTCGATGAGGCCCTGGCTTTCGGGCAAGACGCCGATGATCTTGCGGATCCTGGTCGGGTCGTCGTGGCCGATGCCGTTGACGGAGAAACCTCCCGCGGAGGGCTTTAAGACGGTGGTCAGGATCCGGATGGCGGTCGTCTTGCCGGCGCCGTTGGGGCCCAGAAAGCCCAGGATTCTGCCTGGCCTTAGCGAGAAAGAGAGGCCCTTCAGGGCCGGGTTGTCGCCGTAGGACTTCCGTAGATCCTCGGCTACCAGCAGATGCGATTCCTCCTCTGAAGTTCTGTCCGAAACCGCTAGATGATCGCTGCTTCTTGCCACAGTTCGCGCTCCATACGATACGAGAACAACTTCCGGGCCCGGTCTTCGGTACCGTCCGGTTTGTCGGCGTCGCCCGGCTCGTCGGCGACGCCGTGGTCAATTGCGGCCGACGCCGCTGCTGACGCTCTCCCTTTCTTCGCCTACGCTCCCTTGCCCCGGCACAAGCTGCGCCCCGGCATCATTCCGCCTGGAAGGTACGCTCTACCGGTTGGGTGTGACGGTAGACCTCCTTGGTGTACTTCCAGAAGGGTCCGACCTTGTTCGGCTGCTCGTAGCCGCGGCGGTCCAGCTCGATCGCGTCCTGCCTTACCTTCGCCAGGGCCTCGGGGTCGAGGTGCCGCCGCTCCACCAGGACCATCGTCTCCCGCTCTTTCTCCTTCTCGCCCCTCCAGCCGACCCTGACCTCCCCGACGCCCGGCGCGAAGTACTTCTGCTGGAAGGCGCCCGGCTTGGTCCGCTCGAACTCGTCGATCACCACTACGTCGTCGTAGCAACCGACGGGGACGCAGGTCTTCCGGTTCACGTCGTAGACCTTGCCCCGATCGACCCAGACTACGGGCTTCGGCGCGTACCCCTGCGCGTAGCTTGGCGTGCCGGGCCGGGGATCTGCCTGCATGGAGATCCCCTCCCTGGCCCCCTTCTGGCCGGGGACCCAGGCGCGGGGCTCGACCAGCTTGCCGTCTTCGAACTCCTCGCGGTACTCGCCGAAGTACCAGACGTTCCCCTCGTTGTCCTGCGCGTGGAAGCGGACCTCAGGCTCGAGCATCTGGCCCGCCTGGGTGGTCTCCTTGTCGTGGACCACCAGGGTCCGCACGCCGTCGACGACCTTGGTCAGGTCGGTGGCGGTGACGACGAGGCGATGCTTCTCCCGAACGCCGGTCTCCTCGTTGGTGATGGCCCCCTCGTACACCCACTGCGTCCCCGGCTCGAAGGGCTGGTACTCGTTGTCGATCTGCGTGGGGTTGTCGAACTGCGCTCGGTCGAACTCCTCGGCGGTTCCCGTCAGGTGCTCCGCCTGCGTGCTCTCGGCGCTCGTCTGGGCGTCCCGGTTGGCGCTCTCCTGATTGGCGCCCTGTTGCGCGCCGCAGGCGGCCAGAAGCGCCGTCAGGGGGACAAAAACAATGGCGATAAGGATTTTCATCCCTTGTCTCCTTTACGTCGGCGGCGAGGAGAAAGACTCCTCGCCGCAAGGACGGCTGGTCGCCAGCGTCCGCTAACTCATGCGCGCAAGCTCTCTCCTGCTCTTCCCGAAACGCAAGTAGAGGGACGGCAGGACGAACAGGTTCAGCAACGTCGAGGTGATGAGGCCGCCGAGGATGACTATCGCCATCGGGTGCTCGATCTCGTGGCCGGCGATGCTGCCAGCGACCGCCAGCGGCACGAGCGCAAGACCCGTCGCAGAGGCGGTCATCAGGATCGGCGCGAGGCGCTCCTTGGCACCGCGCAGGACGAGCGCGGGCCCGAACGCCTCGCCCTCTTCGCGCTCGAGGTGCTGGAAGTGGCTGATCATCAGGATCCCGTTCCGCGCCGCGATGCCGAAGACCGTCAGGAACCCTATCAGCGAGCCGAGCGAGAGTATGCCGTCGCCCATCCACACCGCGAGCACCCCTCCCACCAGCGCCATCGGCAGGGTGAGGAAGAGCAAGACTGCCAGGCGCACGCTCCCGAAGGATGCCTGCAATAGGAAGAAGATCGCGAGCGCCGCTGCCACGCCGTAGATCAGCAGGTTCTTCTGCGCTTCGGCCAGCTCGTTTGACTCTCCAAGGACCTCCAGGTGGTACTCGCGCGGCAGCCCGACACCCGCGAGTTGTTCCTCGACGTCGGCCACGACGGCGCCGAGGTCTCGCCCCTCCACGTTGGCGCCGACGTCGATCCGGCGCGACTGCTGCGTGCGCTCGATGGCGTTCGGGATCGGCCCGAGGCGGACGTCCGCCACCTGCTCCAGGCGTATCTGTTCGCCCCCCGGGGTGTCGATCGGGAGCTCGCGCAGGCTGGTGAAGTCGTGGCGGGTCTCGGGCGTGCTCCACACGTGCACGTCGTAGGCCTTGCCGCCGCGGAAGATGTCGCCGACCTCTTCGCTCGCCACCAACGTGGCCGCCTGCCGGCGCACGTCGCCGGGCTTGAGCCCGTGTTCTTCCGCCGCGGCGAGGTCCACCTCGATCTCCGCGTGGGGCAGATCCTCCGCGAAGTCGGGGTGCGCGTCGATGACGCCGTCGATGGGTGCGATCTGCTCCGTTATCTCGTCCGCCTTGGCGCGAAGCACGTCGAGGTCGGGGCCGTAAATGCGCACGACGATGGCCTCGCTCGTGCCCGTCAGCACCTCCTTGACCCTCTCCCTCAAGTACGTCTGCACGTCCCTGTAGATCCCCGGGTAGCTGTCTACCGTCTCCTGGACGGCCGCCAGGGTCTTGTCGTAGTCGACCCTGGGGCTGACGCTGATCCAGTTCTCGCCGAAGTCCACGCCGTAGGGCTCGTCGGAGAGGTAGGCCTGACCTATGTGCGATCCGCAGTTGCGCACGCCGGGGATCTCCCGAAGGTCCTGACAGCCCCGCACCGAGATCCGGTACTCTTCCTGTTGCGAAGTGCCCGGCTTCGTCAACCAGTGCATGAGGAAGTCCCTCTCCTTGAAGTCCGGGAGCAGGATCGTCCCGAGCGTCGGCACCACCAGGACGCCCGCAAGCAGGCAGGTGGTGGCGACGCCCATGGCCGGCCGCGGCGTGCGGATGATGCGGGCAAGAAACGCGCCGTAGCCGCGCTTCAGCACCCGCAGCAGGGGGGACTCATGGTGCCTGTGCCCCCTCGAGAGGAGGATCAGGCACAGCGCCGGCGTGACGGTCAGCGCCACGACCATCGACACGAGCACCGCCAGCCCGTAGGAGAGGACGAGCGGCTTGAAGAACGCGCCCGAGAGGCCTGGTAGGAAGAAGACCGGGATCACCGCGACGACGTTGATCAGGGTCGCGTAGGTAATCGCCGTGCGCACCTCCACCGACGCGTCGAGCACGATGGAGATCAACGTCCTTCCCGTGCCCTCGCTCCGGTTCTGGCGCAATCTTCGCACGATGTTCTCGACGTCGATGATCGCGTCGTCGACGACGACGCCGATGGAGACGACGAGCCCCGCGAGGATCATCACGTTTATGATGGCGCCGAGCTCCTGGAGCACGAGCACGGCCGCCAGTAGCGACAGCGGAATCGCGATCAGGCTGATCAACGCGGTGCGCCACTCGAAAAGGAACGCGGCCAGGATCAGGATCACCAGCACGACGCCGAGCAGCAACGCCCTCGTGAGGTTGTTGATCGCCAGCTCGATAAAGGTGGCCGGCCGGAAGATCGTAGTGTCGATCTGCATGGCGGGGAGGCCGGGGCGCATGTCGTCGATCGCCTCTTCGATACCCCGCGTCACCTCCACCGTGTTGGCGTTCGGGAACTTCTGGACGATCAGCATGAGGCCGTGGCCGTCGTTGATGACGGCGTCGCCGCTCAGCGGCTGGTGACCCCAGTCCACGGTCGCCACGTCCTCGAGGCGCAAGCTCGTGCCGTCGCTCCCCTCGAGCGGCACCCTGGCGAGGTCGTCCGGCCGGACGATCGGCAGCACGTTGCGCACGTCGAGCCTCTGGCCGTTCGACTCGACGAAACCGCCGGTTCCGATCACCGCGCCCTCGGAGTAGCGCAGCAGTCCCGCGTCCAGGGCATCTCCCGTGCTCTTCATCACCTGCTCCACCGAGACGCCGTTGTCGGCGAGCTTCTTCGGGTCGACGTACACGTGCTGCTGCTGGAGTTGCTCGCCGTAGATCATCACGTTCGCCACGCCGTCCACGCGCAGGAGCTCTTGCCGGATCTTCCAGTAGGCGACCACGGACATCTCTCTCATGTTCAGCTCGTCCGAGGAGATCCCGATCTTCATCACCCGGCTCGTCGACGACAGGGGAGGCATCATGAAGGGTGGGCTGGCCCAGGTCGGCAGGTCGGGCGACGCCGCCGTCAGGCGCTCCTGCACCAGCTGCCGGGCCTCGTATAGGTCGGTGTCCCTGCTGAAGATCAGCTGGATCTGCGAGAGGTCGATAACCGATTTCGAGCGCATCTCCTCGAGGCCGGGAATACCGTTGAGCTGGTCTTCCAGCGGGATCGTGATCAGCTCCTCGACCTGCTGCGAGGAGTTGCCGACCGCGATGGTCTGGATCTCGACCTGCGGCGGGGCGAACTCGGGGAAGACGTCCACGTCCGCGTTGCGGGTCTCGCCGATGCCGAAGATCATCAGCACCGCCGCGGCAAAGATAACCAGCCACCGGAACCGCAGGCTGGATCCGACGATCCAACGCATCAGTTATCCCCACCTTTCAATGTGCCACCTCGAACTCGGTGCCGTACACCTCGGCGGTCCCGACCGTCACGACCTCGGTACCGGCGGGCGGACCGTCGGAGAGCATGACGCTGTTGCCTTCGGAGCGATCTATCTCGATCTCCTGGCGCACGAAGGTGAGCGGCTTGGGGGCCGTGTAGGCGTACGCGTTGCCTTCCGCGTCGTAGATAACGGCGCCATCGGGCACGACCAGTTCCTGACCTTCCTGGCGAACCGCGTCCGTCTCGAGGCCGACCCGCTCCGCCCCTTCGGCGGAGAAGATCACGCGCATGACGTCCGTTCCCTTGATGGGCTCGATCCTGGCGGGTTCGTGATGGCTCGCCGTTTCCGACGAATAGCTCGAACTCGACGAGCCACCACATCCGGAAAGCGATACTACGCCGGCGGTGATCAGCAAGAGCCCGGTGCGGGCGGTACGCAGCCGCCCGCACCTGAGGTCGATGCGCGACAGGATCATCGTTCGCCGCGCCTTTCCGGGGAGTTGCCATCTCCGTCGTCCTGATGGGACACCCCGCTCCGTCGCCCGGGCACCCTTCCGAACCGGCGGGAGCGCTCGGTGGTCACCTCCCTGCCGCGATCCGCCGGCTCGACCCCGACAGCGGGCGGCGCGGTCGCTTCAACTACCGGTTCGGGCCGCGCGTCGGCGCCGAAACGCAGGTAGAGGACCGGCAGCACGAAGAGGCTGAGCAGGGCCGTGGTGATCAGACCGCCCAGGATGACTATCCCCATCGGGTTGAGGATCTCGAGGCCGGCGACGTCGCCCATGATCACGAACGGCAGCACCACCACGGCCGTCGCCACCATGACGCTCAACACCGGCGCGAGCATATCCCCCGCCCCGCGCCGGACGAGTTCGTCACCGAAGGTCCGGCTCTCCTCGACCTGGAGTCGCTGAGAGTGCTGGATCAGCATGATGGCGTTGCTGGCGGCGAGGCCCAGCAGCGCGAGGAAGGCGACCAGCGAGCCGAGCGAGAGCGTGGCGCCATCGATGAGCGCCGCCAGGACGCCGCCGACGAGGGCCACCGGCAGGGTGAGGAAGGCGAGCACCGCCAGCCGCCAACTGCCGACCGCAGCCTGGATCAGGAGGAAGACGGCGACCACGACGGCGAGAGTGAAGCCCAGAACGCGCCCCAGGTTGGCCTCCTGGCCCGTCGTGGTCTGCCCGAGCACCTCGGCGTGGTATTCGAGCGGGAACGAGGAGTCGCCGAGGCGATTCTCGACGTCGGCCGCCACCGCGCCGAGGCTACGGCCGCTGACGTCGGCCTCGACGTCGAGGTAACGCTGGGCCGCATCGCGATTGATGACGGACGGCGACGGCCGGGTCTGCACGTCGGCCACCTGCTCCAGCCGCACGTGACCGCCGCCGGGCGTGTCGATGAGCAGGTTGCGGACGCTCTCCACGCTCTGGCGCACGTCCGGCGTGCCCTTCACGACGACCTCGAACACCTTCTGTTCGCCGAAGATGTTGCCGACCACGACGCCCTGCAACAACATGGCCGCCGCCCGGCGGACGTCGCCCGGCTTGACCTCGTGGGGTTGGGCCCTGGCGAGGTCCGTCTCGATCGCGAGGACCTGCTCCTCGGGCACGGATTCGACGCTCGGGCTGTCGACGCCTTCGATCCCGCCCACGATGCCCCGCACCTTGTCCGCCTCGTGGCGTAAGGTGTCGAGGTTCTGGCCGTAGAGACGCACCACGAGGGGCTTGTCCGCCCCCGTCAGGACGTCGAGGCCGTCGCCGGAACTCGGCGCCTCCGCGTCGATGAGCGTACCGACGTTGCGGACCGCCTGCTGCGAGTAAGTCGCGACCTCGCTGCTCACGTTCTCGTCGAGGCGACCTACGACGTCCCCGATAGACGCCACCGTAGCGTCGTAGTCCGCGTCGGCGCCGACCTTGACGGAGATGGTGCTGGAGTTGACGTCGACGATCTGGTCCCCGGTCAGGGCGCGCCCGACGTGGGCGCCGACGCCCGTGACGCCCGGGATACCCTCGAGATCCCGGCTGAGATCTGCCGTCAGACCGCTCATCCTCGGCTCCGAGGTGCCGGGCTGCCCTTCGAGGCGGATCAGCACGTCCCTGTCCTCGAACGACGGAATGAGCGACGTGCCGAGAAGCGGAAGCGCGGCGAGACCGAGCACCACGAGGACCCCGGCGGCGATGAGGATCGCGCGCGGCGCGCGGACGAGCCGCGAGAGGGCGCCGTCGTAGCCTGGTCTCAGCCGCCGCAGGATGGGGGACTCGCGGCGCGTCACCGAGCCCCTGGAGAACAACAGCAGGCTCAACGCCGGCGCGACCGTCAACGCGACGACCATCGACGCCAGCACCGCGAGCCCGTAGGCGAGCGCGAGCGGCTCGAAGAACGCGCCGGGCCTGCCCTCCATGACGACGACCGGCACGATCGCGAGCAGCCCTATGAGCGCGGCGTACGTGAGGGGCCCCCGCACCTCGGCCAGGGCCTCGACGACCGTATCCGCGGTCGATCCGCCGACGCCCGCCCGGCGCTGCTCCCTCAGGCGCCGGACGGCGTTGTGGGCGCCCACGACGGCATCGTTGATGATGAGCACGACCGCCACGGCGAGCCCCGCGAGCGCGATCGGGTTGAACGTCTCCCCGAGCAAGTAGAGCACGAGCGCCGCCGCCAGCAGGGACAACGGGATCGTCACGACGCCGATCAACACGGTGCGCCACTCGAACAGGAACGCGGCCAGCGCGAGGACGAGGAGGGCGCCCGCGACCATGAGCGCGAGCGTCAGGTTGCCGATCGCGTCCGAGATGTAGGTCGCCGGCCGGAAGACGTTCGGGTCGAACCTCATGCCCGAGAGGCCGGGCTGCAGGTTTTCGAGCGCCTCTTCGACCCCGCCGGTCACCTCCGCGGTGTCGGCGCCCGGGTACTTCTCCACGACGAGCATCAGACGGTCGTCGTTGCCGCTGACCACGGCGTCACCGATAAGCGGCTGGTGCTCCTCCACCACGTTGGCCACGTCGCCGACGCTCAGTTGGCCGTTGGTGTCCTCTACCGTCACCTTGCTGAGGGCTTCCGGCGTCCCGAGGTTCTCGAAGATGTGCCGGACCTGGAGCCTCTGGTTGGGAGTCTCGATGAACCCGCCGGTGCCCGGCGTCGAGGCCTCGAGGAAGGTGAGCGGCGACACCAGTTGCGCGTTGCCCGTCGTCTCGACCACCTGGTTCAGTGTGACGCCCTGGTCCTGAAGCCTCTCCGGGTCGACCTGCACCTGAAGCTGCTGGTCGCGCAGGCCCCAGATCGCGACGTTCGCCACGCCGGGAACGCCCATCAAACGAGGCCTGATCACCCAGTGGGAGAGAACCCCCGCCTCCATCGGCGACAGCTCGTTCGGGTCGATTCCGATCATCATCACCCGGCTCGCGGACGACAGAGGATTGATCATCGTGGGCGGTTTGGAGTATGCGGCGGCAATCCCGGCCGCCCCGGTGGCCCCCGTGAGCCGCTCTTGCACCAGCTGCCGTGCCTGGTAGATATCGGTGCCGGGCTCGAAGACCATCACGATGTCGGAGAGCCCCGAAACCGACTCCGAGCGGATCGTGTCGACGCCCTCGACGCCGTTGAGCAGGTCGGCCTCCAGCGGGACGGTGATCATCTGCTCGACCTCGTTCGCGGAGAGCCCCAAAGCCTCGGTCTGAACCTCCACGTACGGCGGCGTGAACTCGGGGAGGACGTCCACGGACGCCGCGCGCAACTGCACGACCCCGACGGCCACCAGACCCACCGCGAGGCCGACGATCAGGAGCCGGAACCGCAGGCTTGACCGGATGATCGAACGAATCATTGCTGACGACCTCCCCGCGTTGATGCCTGGTGCCTGTAACGCATCCGATTAGCCCGGAGCCGTCGGGACCGTTCCTCCGCCGCGGACACCGCGAACCGTTCCGCGACGCATCCGTTCATGCCTCACCCTCTCCCGGCTCGTCGCAGGACCCGATCTGAGAGGCGCAGCCTGCGGTTGGGCACATTCTGTCCATAGAAACTCGAATGTAACAATGCAACTTTGTGATGTATATAGCCTGTCCGGGTCGTTTACGGGTAGGCCTCCGGGGCACTCAATGGGGTAACACCATCGGTTGTCTTCGCGGTTTGCGGGCAGGGCCGTGCACCGAAGTACCGGGCGACCGGAAAACCCTCAAGGGTCCGCAACCGGTGGTTCCCCTCACAGCGGTTCGCATAAGGATCGACCCTCGTCGGCCGTGAGGCTTTGAGACACCGAGGTTTTGAGGGGTGCGCCCCGAGGCCGCGGGCGGGCCCCGACCTTTTACACCTATGAACGTGAGAACCTGGATGCCTGCTCACGGTAGGCCCGATACCTCCGCAAACCGCTCTAGGGCTCCGAGGCGTGGATCATGCGCACGAAGGGGGCGGGTCCGAGAGTCCGCCCCCCTTCTTGTCCGTTACGGTTTGTTCGTCCGGCTACCGGCCCCGGCGGCCCGTTCGGCGACCCAGGCGCCGCAGGGCGAACAGGCCCGTTCCCGCGGACATCAGCAGTGCCCCCAGGACGAGGAACGGTACCCCGCCGGTCTCCGGCAAGACCCCGGTAAACGCGGCGGCCACCTCCTTGCCCTTTTCGCCGATCTCGGGCGACACGACCGAGGATCCGTACTGGTGGTCGAAAGGCGTCTGCGCGTCCGCCACCGAAGGGACCGAGATCATGAGCACCGTCAGGATAACGAAAACGGCGATCCAGGCCAAACGAAAACCGGAACTCGTCGCACCCCTCATAATTCACACCTCCTTTCCAAAACATGCTTGTACAGAGACGTTCGACGCGACAAGGTACCTCCTCGTGGTGATGTTCGTAACACCGGTCGCGTAACGTATAGCATCCTGAATACGACTACGGGAAGGGGGCGAAGCACTGAACTACACTTACCGAATCCCAACGTGCCGCGACGGCGCAAACCGCCGGTTGGTCCAAAGGACCAAGGGAGGTCGCGCACTCGGGCGGGCGCGTTCGCGGAGGGTGGACCGTCGAACGGGAGCGTACCTGCTAACGGGGCCCGGCGTTTCGGAGCCGGTCGGCGGAACGGATGAGGCCCTTGTCCAGCGGGTTGCGTTCGAGGGCCTTCTCGTAAAGGTCAAGCGCGCCTGCCCTGTCACCGCGGGCGAGGCGGTAGTCGCCGAACAGGACATAGGGCGCGAAGTGGTTGGGGTTTGCCCGGATCAGCCGCCGGTACGCATCCTCGGCCCGGAGGTCGTAGCCGGCCCGGGCCGCCACCTCAGCCTCGCGCCGTGGGGTTCGCGGATCCAGGGGATTGAGAGCCGCCGACCTCTCCACCGCGGTGAGTGCTCCGCCCGCGCCGCCAGCGGCGTAGCTCTGGCGCAGGTACGCGTCGGCGGCGTAGAGGGGGGAGACGGCGCAGATCGTGAACAGGGCGATGCCGACGATCGCGAGGCGCGGAGGCCCGCCCGCCCGCGGGGCGCGTCGCGGGCGCTCCGGCGCCACAAGCATCGCCAGGGCGACGATCGCCGGCAGGGTCACGGCGGGCATTTGCCAGAACCACTCCACGCCGGAATGAACGAACCAGTAACAGACGGTGGAGGCCAGGGCGCCCGCCCGCATCGTCGCGTCGGGGTCGGCCCGCCGGCGGCCCAGGCCGCCCCGCAGGCAGGCGAACAGAAAGCCGGCGAAGAGGACCCCCCCGACCGCGCCGCGCTCGGCGAGGATCTCGAGCGGCAGCGCGTGGGGCTGGCGGGCCCGCACCGTCGCCTCCTGGCGCAGCCGGTAGACGGTCGCTTCGTAATTCTGGGTGCCCACGCCGAGCAACGGATGTTCGGTGAAGTCCCTCCAGGCCACCTCCCAAAGCACGTACCGGCCCGAACCCGACGCGCTCAGGTACCGGCTCCCGGCCTCTCCCGTCCGGTCGTCTGTCTTGAACGCCTCCAACTTCTTACCGGTCCATGCGACGGGGTCGCCCGCCCGCTCGTAAAACGCGAGCGCGCCGGGGATCAGGAGCAGCAGCGCGCAGGCCACCGCCAGCCGGCCGCCGGCCCGGACCGCCGGGGGCCTCCACCGGAGATCCACGATCCCCCACGCCACGCCGTAGAGTGCGGCCGCCCCCGAGGCCGACCACACCGCGGCCGGGACACCGCGGACGGCCTCCGACGGCGCGGCGCCGTCCGAGAGCGCGACGTAGACGTGGTTGAGGTCCCGAAGCAGGACAAGCAGGACGGCTGCGACCGGGGCAAGGGCCAGAAGGCCTCGGAGCCGGGCGCCGGAGAACAGGAAGAAGACCGGCAGCGACAGGGCCATCGCCGCCAGCGCGCCGCGGGATTGGGCCATGACGGCGACCGCCGCGCAGAGCACCGCGCCACCCAGCGCCGCCCCGCGCAGGGCGGGGTGCGCGCGCCTGGAGGCGGACAGGTAGATCGCCGCCCAGAAAGGCATCAGCAGGAAGGCCGCCTTGGCGTTGTAATACCCGACCGTGCCGATCAGGCGTTGGCGCCGAAACATTCCCTCGGGATCCGAGGCGAGGTCGAGCAGCGTGAGCCCGGCCACGAACGACGTGCCGAGCACCCAGGCCGCCAGCACCACGCGGCGCGACGCCCCCGCAGCGTCCAGGCAAACGGCGAGCGCGAAGGCGACCAAGTACAAGGATGTCTGGCCCGCGCCGGCCCAGGCGTCGCCCTTGTTGGGGGACCAGAGGATAGAGGCGAAAGTCCACGCCGTATAGCCGGAGAACAGGGCCAGCGCGAAAACGCCCCAACGGGACGGCCGGGCGTCGGGCACGCCCGCCGACGCCAGCGCGATCCCCAGCGCGCAGAGCACAAGGGCGACCGGCGCCCACGTCTCGACGAAGTAGCCGCCGTAAGAGCCGCCCATCCAGACGCCCAGCAACAGGACCATAACCAGGGCGGCGGTGGACGCGAGCCGGCCGCCCGCCGGCCGCGGGCGCTTGCCCGGGATCGACCACGATCGGGCCGCGCGCGGCTTGATCGCCTTGTTTCCGATCACCCGTCAGCCCTCCGGGTCGCGACGCACGGCCCCGTGCAAAGCCCGTGAAGGCGTGGGCCAGGGCGATGAAACGCGGCGCCGCGGGTTGGTGTGGTTCGTGGGCCCAAATGTCTCTGCTTCCATCGGGTTGGGGGAACGCCACCCCTGCCTGTTCCGGATCTCCGCTTCCCTCACCCAATTCGTGACGACGAATCTTGACGCAAATTTACGGCGAACTTCTGTACAAAAGGCGGGATGGCGGAAACAAACGCACTTTAACCGGCATTAGGCATCGGCGGGTGTCAAGCGTTGCCACGCACCAAAGTGTTTGCATGCATGCCGCGGGGGCCGCCGTGCAAGGTTGTCCGGGCTGTCCGCGCCCGGGAGGGGTCTATGGTTCCATGCCTGGTGAGGTCCCGTCTATCAAGGACGCCCCCAGCAGCACGCCGCCCAGGATCATGAGGGCGCCGAGGGGATGGGCGACGCGGTGGCCGCCCGGGATCGTCTTCTCGACGAAGACGACGACGGCGACCGTGAGCATCCAGGCGGGGTTCATCGTGCCGAGCGCCACCAGCCCCGCCATCAGCCCGGCGCAGCAGCCCACGCAGTCGACGCCGTGGATCGCGCCCAGCCTCAGGGCACCCGTTGGTCCCGGCCTCCACCTCCGCACCAGAAAGAACAGGGGGCTGCTGCACCGGACGTGGCAGCCCCTCTTGAGCGGCGTAAACTGGTAGGCGCCCCCGACGATCAGTAGCAACGCCGGCAACGCCGCCGCCGGGGGACCGGCCCATCCACCGAAGAGCGAGTAGGCGTAGACCGGCAGCCCTGCGGCGGCCCAGACCGCGACGTAACCAGCGAGCAGCGCCGCCACCCCGGCCCGGCCCTTGTCCAGCCGGTTGCGGGCGAAGACGCGGTAGAGCAGGATCAGGGGAAGCGTGGCGGGGATCATCATGGCCGCCATCATCGCCGTCCAACCGAAAAGGAAGGATGCCGGACCCCAGGCCCCGCCCGACGACAGGCCATCCATCGCCGGGTCCATTCCGTGCGCGGCGCCTGCCTGACGGATGGCGTAAGCCCATCCCGCCGCCGCCAGGGCGAGCAGGACCAGCGCCGGGACGAGGTTCTCGGACCTGCGCCACCTCCCGAAGACCGGGGGCGAGAACGCGCTTGACCGCTCTAGACCGGTCAAGGCTAAGGGCCGCTCCAGTCGAAGGGGATATGCTTGCTCGACTTGCCGTCCCACTCCCACTCGAACCCGAAGCCCTCCACCCGGTCGGTTACGGCCCTGCCCCAGGTGGCCGCCCCCTGGTTCGGGCCCACCTCGCTGCCCGGCGGGTTGAGCAACTGCACCCGTGCGCCGGGTGGCGTCGTCGGCCCGGTCAGGGCTTCGGCGCTGGCCTGGACCCTACCCGGTACCTCCGCCCGCCAGTAGGCCAGGTCGTCTGCGACCTCGAACTCTATGGGCGCGAACTCGACGCCGCGCATCTCCCCGACCAGCTCGGCGAACTCCGCGGGGAAACCGCCGCCCTGGCCGCCGAAGATCCGCTGCAGCGCCTCACGCTGCCCCTCGTCGGCCCGCTCGTCGATGTACAGGCCCATGGTGACCTTCCCCTCCCCGGCCCAGACGTTCCCCTCGAAGGCGGCGACCCCGACGAGGTTCAACCCGTCCAACCGAACGTCGCCGTAGTGCCCTTCGCGGACGTGCCAGGCGAGGACACCCTGGCACCAGTTGTCGGTCGGGGCCTGGGCGAACTCGCAGGGGCACGGGATGTCGCACCTGCAGACGTCGAACCAGTCTCCCTCGACCCGCCACGAGGAGACGCCCTCAGCGTTGGGTTCCATGCTCTCCTCTCCTTCCCGCTCGCGGCCGCAGGATGTCGTGTCGCGAGACCTATAGCGATGGGCCCGACGGCCCGAGTACGGTTCGTCTTTCCCACCGGGCCCAACGGGTCTCGTCGCAGTGGCAGGCTACCGCGAGAGGCGCCGGGGAGCTATAGGAAAATCCTCCCACCTCACCGGCAAGGAGCCTGCAGGCCGCCGTGGCGGCGGGCGGCCCGCACGACGCGCGAAAGACGGGTTATGGGTCGTCAGAGCCCCAGCCGTCGGGCCGTGCGTTCGGACATGTGGTCCAGGATGAGCTTCTCGACCTGCGCCGCGACTTCTCGGGGGGATCTCGACGCGTCCACCACGCGGCCGTTGGGAATCTTTCGCACCAGATCCAGGTAGGCTTCCCGTTGCCGGGTCGTCTCCCGGAGGGACACCTCCCGTTTGCGGGCGTAGAGGACCTCGGGCGCGGCGTCGAGGAGGATCACGAGATCGGGCCTCGGAAAGAAGCGCCCGGCGAACCGGGCCAGCCACAGCGGTCCCCCGTAGCGGTGGCGCCTCGGGTCCACGAGGAGATCCTGGTAGTAGCGGTCGAAGAGCACGAGCCCCGAGCGTCGCAGGCGCGGGTGCACGTCCAGGACGTACCCGAGGAAGGTGAAGTCTGCCCACCAGGCGCCGAGCTTGACCAGGGAGAGGCCGAGCCCCCGCAGGGATTTCGCGTGCGGGTCGCGCGGCTTCTTCTGGGATCTTCCGGCCTCGGCCTCTATCTCGGCGTCCCGCCGCCGGCGTTGTTCGCGGACCCTCTTCGTCCACCGCAGGGGCGATTCGAGGGCCCGCCCGTGGTACTGCTTTGTCGACCAGAAGGCCGGGCCGAGGTCCCGCTCGAGCGCGGCCATCACCGTGCTCTTGCCGGCCCCGTCCACGCCGAGGACGGCCACCATGAGGCCGGGCGGCCTGACGGCGTTTTGCAGGCGCTTCCAGTGATCTCCCAGGCTGTTTAGCAGGACCTCCAGAGGCCGTTCCCAGTCCACCCTGCCGGACATCGCCCCTCGCAGGCGCGCCATCCGCGCCCGCACGGGCCCCCAGTCCCCGCCCTCCGCGGCCTCCGCGACCAGGCACGCTTCCGCCGCCGGAAGGAGGCGGCGCAGGTACCGCCCGCATCCCGCAGGGTCCTCTCGGTAGAGCTCGCCCAGCCGCCGGGCCCGGGACTCCTCCAGGGAGCCCTGGTGAACCTTCTTCACCAGGTAGGCGGCGAACTCGGGGGCGGGGGAGGGCACCCTGAAGAACTCGAAGGGCCGCGAATCTTCCAGGAACTCCTCCGCCCGCAAAAACACCCGGCCGTGGCGCCGGCAATCCGCGCCGACGTGGAGGGTGAGGAACCGGGGCCTGCCTTCGTGCCACCGGCACAGGACGTAGTAGGTCGCGGCCGCCGCCCTGGTGCGCGCGGCCTGCACCAGCGTGGCGTTTCGGCTTTCGGACAGGAGGCGGGGGAGACGGGCCGGGTCTTCCGCGACGGCGTCGACGTCCGAGCCTATGCGCTCCGGGTAGTCCGCGTAGGAGTTCAGCACGCAGAACCCGAGGCCCGCCCGTTCGAAGGCGCGGACGGCGCCGCGCAGGATCTCGCCTTCGACGGAGGTTCGGGTGGACGTCACCCCGGCCCTTCCCGAAGCCTCGCGGGGCGCTCCATCTTCGGTCACGCCCCGCGCTCCTTTGTCGCCAGCCTCTGCGGGCGCTCCCGGGCCGGGCCGGGTTTCTCGGGACGGTAGTTCGCGGGCTTGCCCTCGGTCAGCCGGACGTAGCCTTCCGCGACCGCGTCCCACTGGTACAGAGACCGCGCCCGCTCCCGCAGGGCCGGGCCGGCCGGTCTGGCGAGAACGTCGCGGAAGGCGTTCACCATGCCGTCCGGGGTGAAGAAGAGGCCGTCTTCTCCCACGACCTCCCGGCTGAAAGGCCCGTCGACGGCGAGCACCCTCGGGCAGCCTTCCATCGCCTCCAGCAGGGCGGGGTTGGTGCCGCCCACGGTGTTGCCGTGGACGTAGCAGAAGCAGTTCTCCCTTAGAACCGCCAGGACCCCGGCGTCGTAGACGGCGCTCGCCACCCGAACTCCATCGCGGCCTTGGAGCTCCTTAACCCGCCGGGCGTAAGGCGTGTCGTGCTGGTATCCGATCAGCAAGAACGCAAACCCGTCTTCGCAGAGCCGCGACGCCCGGAATGCGTGCGCCGCTTCGAGCACCAGGTTGTCCGGCTCGAAGCGTGTGATCTGCAGGAAATAGCGCCCGGGCCGCAGGCCGTACTCGCGGAGCACCTCCCGCCGCTTCTCCCGGGCGACCGGCGGCGTCCCCGGTATGCCGTACGGGACGAACTGCGTCTTCTTGAAGAAGACCTTCCTGTAGTAATCCTGGATGGCCCTGGAGTCGGAGATTAGGGACCCGCACAGCCGCGAGATGAGGAAAGACGAAAGGAAGTAGTAGGCCTTGAAGGGCCAGCTCCATTTGGCCCTGCGCCACTCCATGCCGTCGGTGTTCACCGACACGGGCAGGCCGGCGAGCAGCGTCAGCAGTATGCCCGGGAGGTTGGCGTTGTTGAACCAGAAGACGTGGCCGTACCGTTCGCGGTGGCGCAGCAGGTGCCACCCCGTCTGGAACGCCGACACGAACGTGTCGAGGGCGCGCGCGGAGCTGCCCGTCACGTAGATCAACCTGCGACCCCCGTGGACCTCGAGGACCTTGCCCCCGGCCGACTTTCGGCAGAACACCACGCAGTCGCGCCCGCGCTCTACGAAGCGGTGGCTGATCTCGTCCACGGCGGTCTCGAAGCCGCCGTAGTTGGCCGGCACGCCGCGCGTCCCGCAGAAGGCAACCGCTTTGTCTCCGTGAATCTCCATGATGGGCTAACCTTTCAGGGCCGATCGGTAACACGCCGCCGTCATCGCGCCGATCCTTTCCCAGTCGTGGTGCTCCTCCACGTACCGCAGGGCCCTCTGGGCGGTCCGGCGTAGCTCCCCGTCTTCGCCCAGCACGCCGGCGAGCCTCGCGGCGAGGGCCTGCGCGTTTCCGGCGGCGAACAAATAACCGGTGACGCCGTCTGAGACGACCTCCGTCATGCCGGGGAGGTCCGAGGCAACGACCGGCCTCCCGTGGCTCATCGCCATCAAGAGGACGCCGCTCTGGTAGATCCTGCGGTAAGGCAGGACGACCACGTCCGCGGCGGCGTAGTACGCAGCCACGTCCTCGTCTGGGATGTAGCGGGTGTGTAAGACGCAACTCTCGGCGATGCCCAAAGCCTCGATCTGCGCGCGGTAGCGCCTGAGGTCGTCCTTCCAAGCCTTACCGGCCACCAGCAGGACCGTATCGGGATGTTCCCGTAGAACCCGCGGCATGGCCCGGATCAGGAGGTCGAGCCCCTTGACCGCCTTGATCTGCCCGAAAAAGAGCAGCACCCTGGCCTCCTCCGGCAGCCCGAGCCGGGCCCTCGCCGCCCCCCGCGCCGGGGCTTCGCCGACGAAGGGCAGGTAGCTGCCGTGGGGTACCACGTCGATCCTGGACGCGGGCACATCGAGCAGCGCTCCGAGTTCCTTCTCGGCAGTCCTGCCCTGGGCGATAACCCGGGCGGCCATCCGGTAGGCGCGCGCGGCCATCCAGGGCACCGAGAGGCGTTCGACGAAAGGCTGAACGTCGTGGGCGGTGACGACCACCCTCATGCCCAGCGATCTCGCGAGCAGCACGCCGAACAGCTCAAGAGGACCCACGTGGAAGAAGTGGAAGTGCGAGATCCTCGCCCCCTTGAGCCTCGCGCCCACCAACGCCCGGACGGTGCCCCTGAGGTGACGGAGTCCCCGGAGCCAGGCCGGGGCAGCCCCGAAGACGCCCCGGTAAGGAATTTCCACGCCAAATGCGCGAGACCTCCAGGAGGTTTCGTCGCAGGTGTACAGGGTGGCCTCGATCCCGGCCTTCGAAAGGGCTTCGCACAGGCCGAAGTCGTAGTAGTCCATGCCGCCGTGGCCGCCGACGGGCTCCACGATCGCGGCCCTCAAGCCTTTACTTTCACCCACTGTTCGCCCCCAAATAGCCCAGGGCTCCGGCTGTCTCTTCGAAAGGACCCCGGATCGCCGGGTGCAACCTCAGGGCTCCGTCCTTCGGCGGGGCCGGGACGAGCTTCTGCTCGGCGAACGAGAGGAAGGTTTCGTCTTGCGGCAGCTCGCAGAAGTCGATCAACCCGGACAGCTCTTTTCGGGGGTTCGCCACGAGCGACTCGTAGCGGACGGTGTGGAAGCTGTTCGGGTAACGTCCAGCGTTGCGTAGGCCCTCGCGCATGGTGATCACCCACTCCACCGCCGCCAGGTCGACGTGGCGGTCGAAGCCGCGTATCTCGTCGATGGAGCCTGAGAGGTCTTCCTCTTTGGGGACGAGTTGATCGAGCATCAGGCGCCACTTGAGGTTGTCGGCGCCCCACCAGTCGTGGACCTCTCCGGCGTTTCTTACGCCTTTTCTTCCGGACCAGTCCTCTATGGACCGGCACGTGTCCCGCCCGTCGCGGACGAGGAAGACGAACCGGGCGTCGGGGAAGATCCCGCGCACGAAAGGAACCCGGAAGACCAACTCCGGGTACTTGTCCACCACCCGCCTGCTACGGGTGGCCTTGAGGTAAGCCCCGAACAGGCGCCGCGCCCTGCGGCGCACGTCCTGCGTGGCGTCCGCCGCACCGAGGGAGTAACGCGGCGTCCCATCCGAAGGATATTGGCCGAAGACGTCCCCATCGGGGCAGACGGCGTGCCACAGGGCCTTCGGCTCGTTCAGGAAGCCCACGTCGCGGTGCATGGACATGAGCACCCCGAGCACCGTCGAGCCGCTCCTGCCGGTGCCTACGATAAAGACGGGCTTCTCAACCTCCGTCAGCTGCGGCAGGCGCGTCTCTACGGCGAAGTGGGCGAAGACGAGCGGGTTGATCCACTGCCCCCTGGTCGTGAGCGGGCGCCCCTCGAAGAGCGCGTAGCTGACGAGGCGCGAGACGGCCTTTGTCGGGCGCGTCTTGATGTAGAGGGGGTCGAGCTGGGCTATCACGACAGGCGCCTCCCGAGCGCCTCCCGAAGGTTCTTTATCCTGCCGAGGTTCGCGGCCAGGGCCAGCGCCAGCTTGGGCCCCAACGCGAGCACGCTGCCCGCCACCCGCAGGGGGTTCGGGGCGACCGGCTCCACGAAGTAGCCGTGGCGCCGCATGAGGGGGGCCGTCACCCTCTGGCACAGGAACAGCTCGGCCTCGCCCAGGCCGCCCTTCTTCCAGCTCCCGGCCCTGCCCGGGTCTATTCCCTTGCGGTCCGGGCGGTCGCGCCCGCTGGACGAGCCGACCTGCGGCACCTCCAGCAGGCCATCCTCGAACGAGATGCCGATGAATTCGCAGACCGCGCGAAGCTCTCCCTCGGGGTCGGCGAGAAGGTCTTCGAACCGGAGGGAGAGCACCCGCCCGTGGCCGGCGAACCGGTCGGCCGCCCGGACGGAGGCGTTCCACAGCTTGCTCGTCGTTACCGGGTGGTAGTTGGCCCACGCCCGCAGGGTCTCGCGGGGGGGGATGCCCTTCGCGCCCAGGGAGCGCCGCTTCCACTTTCGCTTCTGGGAGAGCAGGACGTCGCGGGGGTCGCGGACCAGGTTGATCACCCTCGCCCGCGGGTAGAGCCGGAGTATCTCCCCGATGTAGAAGACGTTGCGCGGCGTGTGGTCGCAGGGCACCTCCTTGCCGCCCCTCGCGGCCTCGTGCAGAAGAAAGCCCTCGAACACCTCCGCCGCGGTATGGGCCCGCCGCGGCGTGGACCGTGGCATCCGGCTCAGGATTTCACGGGCTTCCGCGCCGAAACGCGCCGGGTCTCCCTGCCTCAGGTAGCCGTCGCGCTGGATGCAGAGCAGCCGGGCGGCCAGCCTGACGGCCTCCGCCTCCGGCATTCGGTCGTCCATCCCGCCGGCCGACCGCAGTTGCTCGAAGAAGTGGATCTCGCCCATCGTAAAAACGTGCGGGTGCCGGCCGAGAGCGCGGCCCATCATCGTCGTGCCGCTGCGGCTGTTCCCGACGACGAAGATGGGGCAACCCACCTCGTCAGCGTGCCCGGAAGGCCGGCGGGAAGCCGCGCTCTTCGCGTCTTGACCTTTCTCGAAAAGGTCACCCCGCACCCGGGCCACTACCGCATCTCCAGTATGGATGCGGCAATCTCTCTGGGTATCACGTAGACGTTCGTCACCCTCTCGACGCCCGAGAGGACCATCTCGCCCACGGGCTCCCCGGTCTCTATGGAGATTGCCTGCACCATGTTGGGCGTCTGGCGGGCCGTGGGGTTCAGGGCCATGTAGCGCCGGCGGAACTGGGAGATGCCCACGTAGTAGATGCCGAGCCTCTCGGAGGCGTCCGCGCCCCTCACCCATCCCTGCGAGGGGATCTTCTCCATCAGGGTCCAGTCTCCGTCGTAGACGTTTATGGCCGAACGGCCGCTGTCGCAGACCCGGTAATGGCCGTCCACCTTCCTCAAGGTGTGCGGGCCCATGAGCCCCAGGGGCACGACCCGGCCGTCGTTGAGGTCGATGACGCCGCCGTTGCCCTGGCGTCCCATCAGGCGCCGCGCGGCGCGCCGGATCAGCTGCGATTCGCCCAACGCGTAGTGGACCAGCGCGTAGTAATGTCCGTCGAAGCCCTTGAGCACCTGATTGCAGTGGAACCTCTCCGACTCCTCCCGCACGTCGGTCGCCAACCGCCGGTCCGGGACGTCGTCCTCGACGGGCCGGGGGACGATCTTCGGCGTCGAGCCGTACGCGGAGAGTTGAACGCGTCCCGCGACGCGTTCCCGGGCAACGTCGAAGGCCACGACCTCGTCCCGGCCGGTGTTGGCGATCCAGAGCACCCGTCCCATCAGGGTCAACTCGTGCACGTCGTGCAGGTCTAAAACCCCGAGGTCCCTCACGCGCCGTTCTATGAGGTCGACCTCCAGCAGCTCGGTGCCGGTGGCGACGTAGGCCGTCCCGGGCCGCTCTGGGGCCCAGGCGAACGAGACGACGCCCCACTCGCCCCACGCGTCGAAGAAGGGCGCGTGGCCCACCTCCCCGTCAAGGACCACCTGAAGTGACCGCACCTCCGAGCGGTCGAGCCTCCGGTCCTGCGCGAAAGCGTGCAGGGAACCGAGGACCAGCAACGCCTCGTCTGGATGCACCAAAGATCTCCACCGGGACACGTAAACGTCCTTACTCGTCGCTTGCGTGAGGCCAGGGTTCGGCCTCCCGTCCTTGCCGCGTTTTCACTCTATAACGGGGGTAACGGCCGGAAACAGGCCGCTTCGCGCAAAGCGCACCCGGAACGATCTGAAGTACGCCGCGCGACCGGCCGGTGGCACGCACCAAAGTGTTAAGGCGCCGTTAAACGCGCCCCGGACTAACGGCGCGCGACGCGCCGCATCGCGCGCCGGGCCGGGGCCCACAGCGCGGCGAGTAGTTGCCTGTCGCTCTTTCCGAGGCCCAGGACGATGAGGAGGCCGGCGTAGAAGACGAGGAAGAGCGGGGCGAAGACGAGCAGGGCCTGTACGCCTTGGGGGACGGGGGCGGCCAGCCCGACGAGGTAGACCGCCGCGGCGGCGAGCGCGCCGGCGGAGACGGGCTTCGCGTACCGCCGGTCGTAGGGCCAGAAGTCCAGGAGCCGCCGGACGGAGAGGAGCGTGATCGCGTTCATGAGGACTATCGCCGTCGCCGTCGCCGCCGCGGCGCCCAGGATGCCGTAGCCGGGGACCAGGGCGAAGCTCGCCGCCACGCCGACCAGCGCCGAGCCCGCCGTGGCCGCCATGAGCACCTTCTGGTGGCGCGTCATGGCCAGGACGCGCTGCGTGGGCCCGACCGAAGAGTTGAACAGTTGGGCCGCGGCCACGACGATGAGCACCACCCAGCCGGGCACGAACTCGGGGCCGAGGACCGCCATAATGTCCTTGCTCAGGAGGACCGTGAGCAGGAAGATCGCCAGCCCCCCGCGAAGACCCACCGGGAGACGTCCCGTAGAGGCGACCAAGCTCTTCCATCAGCCCCCTGCGGTAGAGGCTGGAGATGATGGGGGAGAAGATCCCGTTAAAGGCGAAGAGCACCAGGGCGGAGAGCATCGCCGTCCGAGCGGCGGCGTTGTAGATGCCCACGGCGCTCGCGGTGCCGAAGACGCCGAGCACGAGCACCGCCGTCCAGCTGTTTATGCGCTGGGTAAAGTTGGAGAGCGTCAGCGGCCAGGAGTGGTCGAAGAGGGCCAGCGCCTCGTACCTGGCGGGCTCCCCGCGGGCCAGGAGCCCGGGGAAGACGCGCCTGAGGAAATAGAGGGCCACCAGGGCGCCGAGCAGCGTGGAGGCGACGTAGGCGACGGCGCCGCCGAGAATCCCCATCCCCACCAGGTACAAGACGATTATCAGCGCGAAGTTCGCCAGGGGTTGCAGGACCTGCTGCACGTAGGTCATGTACCGGACGGTCTGAAAGCCGACCGTGGCGTAGAGAGCCATGTTCATGAGCGTCAGGAAGGGCAGGGCGAGCGAGAAGACCTCCACGGTCGTCCGCAGCGAGGGCTTGCCGAAGACCCCGGCGCTCAAGAAGCCCGCGCCGAGGTACATCGCGGCGGCGAGCGCCACGCTCGCGGCGAACGTCGCCCCCAGGGAGAGCAAGATGGTCCCCCGAACGCGCGGGACGTCCCCCTCTGCCTGGTGGTAGGCGACGAAGCGCACCACCCCGTTGTCCATCCCGAACTGGGAGAGGATGTTCGACATCTGGACCAGCGTCAGCCCGAGCGCGTACAGGCCGAGTTGGGCCGGCCCGTACATCCAGGCGAGGGAGATCTGGGTGGCGTAGTTCAGGATTCGGCCCACCCCCTGCCCGGAGAGGCTCATGCCGGCCCCCCGGGCTATCCGGCCCACGTAGGCGCCGTACCTCTCCTCCCCCGGGTCGCCCGGGGTGGCGGGCGGCATCTAGCCTTCGCCCGGGCTATCGCCTCGGCCGGACCCGAGCGAGAACCTCAACACCACGGCCCCCGGGCCGACCAACCGGGGCCACTCCGCGGGGACGGCTTTGATCTCCTCGTCCGGGATCTTGCTCTCGTTCGTGGCGTTCAGGTCGCCGTGCAGCCTCCTGCCCCCGACGAACTCCAGCGGCCTCCCGTCCGCCTCGACCCGCACGACCCCGGTCCTCGCGGCGGAAGTCCACGCCACCACGCGAAGCTGGTCCTGCGTGCGGAAGGCCACGTGCTCGGCGCCCTCGGGCAGGAGCACGCGCCCCTTCGGGTTCGCGGCGTAAGCGGCCCCGCCGCCCCTGGCCTCGTTGACCATCTGGAAGGCGAAGTACGGCACCTCCCGCTCTATGGCCGCGTTCGGGCCCGCGTCGTCCGACAGGTGCACCAGCTCCCAGCCGTGGCCCGTCAGGACGTGGTAGCAGCCCAGCTCGACCCCGTTGCGGAGCATGGCCTTGAGCATCCTGAGGTCGAACAGCGCGTTCCACAGCGTGTTGACCTGGGGGGTCCCGGAGGGCTTGCCGAGGTTCCACTCGGTGAGCCAGACCTGCTTTCCCGGAAACATCCGCCTGAGGTTGGAGACTTCCGCGGTCAAAGCCGACGGGGCGTGGGCGTAGGCCCTCTTGAAGCCGACCCTCTCGAGGGAAGGATAGACGTGAACGACGACGGCGTCGAAGGCGGAGTTCTCCGCCGCCGCCAGCGCCCTGTTCCAGGCGCGGGATTCCTGGTCCGGCGTGTCGTTCTGGCCGACGTCTATCTCCGGGGCGACGACGAGGCCGGCGGGACCCCCGTAGCCGCCGGCCCGAAGCGCCGCCAGCGCCCGCCGGGCCTTCTCGAGGTATCCTGCGGGGCCGCCGATCCTGTCTATGTAATCCGGCAGGTAGTGTTCGTTCCCGAGCTCGACCCAGCGGACGGGCGCGTTGGTCTGCTGCCAGCGGCGGGCGAGGGCCTCGATCTTCGCCGGCGGGTCGGTTACGTTGACGACGTAGGAAACCTGGATGCCGGACCTTTTGGCGCGGGTCATGAAGTCGTCCATCGGAACGACGTCGCCGCCCTCGAGTCCCGGCTCCAGCCCCCCCGTGTCCCGGATGCGCCCGGTCTCCCAGTCGTAGAAATTGCTGCGCGTCCCACCGGGAAAACGCATCATCGGCACGTCCGCGGCCTCCGCGGCGTTCCAGACGCCGGCGTTGTCGAAGACCCCCTGCGGCTCGAAGAAGTTGGTGTTCATTCCGGTGACGGGCGCCCTCGCCGCGCCCGGCGAGGCGACGTTGATGGCCGGCAGCGCGGAGGTCTTGGGCGTTGCGGACCTCTTCACCTCCCCGGCGAAACAGGCCCCACCCCCGACGTTCACCAGGTAGAGGACGGCGACGGTGACGAGCAGCTTCGACGGGCCGGAGAGCGTCATGGGGAAACCTCCGTTGGGGTCCGTGGGCGGTCCGTGGGGCGCCGGGCCATCACCGGCGCGCGGGGCGTCGGCTCCGGGACGTGCCTGTGGGCCATGAGCAGACCCCAGCAGAACGCCGCCAGGGGCAGCCCTTCACTGTATATGAACCTGGCCTGAATGGGGGAGATGATGACGAAGGTCAGGCACGCGACGAGCAAGACCCACAAGAAGGTCGTCTCCGCCGATCCGACCCTGCCCCTGGCGGCCCAAATCAGCCCGAGCATGTTCGGGACGAGCCACGCGCAAAAGGCGAGGTAAAGGAGCACCCCGATAATCCCGAACTGGAAAGCCACCCCCGTGAGGCCCGTGTCGGAAGGGTAGAAGCTCTCCCCGAAAAGGTCCTGGTAGGACAACGAGCGGGAGCTGTCCTGCCCGAAACCGAAGATCGGGTACTCCGCGAACGACTTTAGGGCGATCCCGGTGCTCTGCGACCTGGTCAAAAAGGACAGGTCGTGCCGGAAGAGCGAGAGCAGGAAGCCGCCGAGCAGGGGGGCGGCCAGGACGAGGGTGGAGAGGCACAGCGGCAGCACGAGGGCCGATACCCTGGCCCGCTCGGGCCGCGAGAGGAACAGGCCGTAGAGGACCAGCGCCACGACGGTCCCCGTCGCCAGCGTGCGCGGCAGGCTGACGAGCAGCACGGCGGTAGACAGGGCCGCCACCGACGACCGGAACGCGAACGCGGCCGGGTTTGGGGACGAGAAGAGCCGCCGTCCGAAGTACAGGGCCACGAACAGGGCGCTGAAGTCCATGCGCCGGAACAGGTAGGTCTGGTCGTCGTAGTAGGGGCCAAGCTGCAGCACGAAGAGGCGTCCCGAGAGCAGCAGGGGGGTGGACGACACCGTCAGGTCGCCGACGATGCGGCCGGCCACGATCAGGACCATCGTCGTGACGAAGACCCGCCGAAAATCGGCCAGACCCCACCCCCGCCTGTAGAGCATGTAGACGACCGGCCCGAGCAGGACGTAGGCGTAGTACCTCTGGGCCCACAGGCTCGGAAACAGGTCGGCGCCCGTCCTGAGGGTGAAGACGAAGGCGTAGAGCAACGAGAAGAGCGCCACCAGCAGGGCGGGGAGGAGCACGTACACGGCCCACCTCGAATCGGCCCGGGTGGCGAGCGCGAGCCACGAAAACAGGACCAGGGCGCAGAACTCCCCGAGCTCCTTGGCGTGCAGGGCCTCGTAGAAGCTCAGGAAACCGAACGCGCCAAGGAGGCTCGCCAGGAGCAGGGCCCCGGGTACCAGCCGGCGCGGGCTCATGATCCGCGGCCCGGCGCCGGGCCGGCCTTACCCGGTCCCGCTGCCACCACGGGGGCCCCCGGCGGGCGGGTCGGGCATCACCTCTATCTTCTCCGCGCGGAGGCTGAGGTACATGAGCAGCGCGTAGACGAAGACGACCACGCCGAGCATCTCCAGGGCCTCCTCCGTGTTCGTCAGCAGCTCCTGGCCCAGCGTGTCTCCGAAGACGCTCTGATAGTACCCGTCTACCATCTCCATGCCGAGGGCGCCACCGACGTAGACGGCGCCGGCTATCACGAACAGGCTCCTGATCCCGGCCGGCAGGTCGAGGACGAACCTCAGGTAGGCCAGCCCGAGGACCAGGACCGCCACGGCACCGGGTATAACCCAGGCGTTTCGGAGGAACCCGTCGGTGCCCAGGGCGGATTGGAGCGGCGAGATCAGCTTCTCGTGTATGACGAGCGCCTCGTCGACCGACAGGTATAGAAAGACGACGCCAAGCAGAGCCCAGTGGGCCACGTAACGGGCCCCGTCCGTCCTCCTGGCCAGCGAGATAAGGCCGAGAAGGAACGAGCAGAGCAGCAGCGCGTAGGCCGAGTACAGGTTGGGAAAGCTCTTCTCCCTGTTGGCGTTGAACGCGTTGTAAAACTCCGTCGCGGCGCCCTGCAACGGAGATCCTTCCAGGGCGCGAACGGCGAGCAGCCCGCCGACGCTCAGGAACACGAACCCCAGCACCACGAGGGTCAGGAGAAGGGCGACCTTTCTCGCGAACAGCGGCGAGATCGAGAGCAGGACCCTCATGCCGGTGCACGCCCACGGGCGGGGGAGACCGACCGCCGTTCGTGGACCCTGGCCGAAACCCCGGACATGATTCGCCTCCTTCTCGGATCTTCCCCAGGAGACTCGATTCCCCTGGCGGTCCACAAATAGCCGAGGGGTACCCGGCGGCAAGGGTTCGGGGGCGGAGCGGCCCGGAAGGGACCCTAAGACGGTCCAAAGTGTAATCTGGTGTCGTCCCCGCCCTGCCACCAAAGTGCAAAGCTTGACCGCCGGGTCCCGCGAACCCTGGCCGGGGCACCGGGGATTATTATATTGGGGGGCTAACGACCGTAAGCAGGCGCGGGCAACAGTCGGCGAAGGCAGGGGATCTGGGCGTGAAGACGACCCCGGGCGGTAGAGAGGTGCGGAGCGCGGCCTCCGCGGGAGGACGCCGGTGATGAGGCGCTGGGTACTCATCGGGGGCGGACTGGTCCTGGTGCTCGTGGTCGCCGGCCTCGCCCTCTTTCTCTACACCCGCGAGCGTGGCGCCGTCGTCCTCGCGGCCGGCGACATAGCCCGCTGCGAGGAGGGAGGGGACGAGGCAACGGCGAACCTGCTCGACGACTTCGGCGGGACCGTCCTCACCCTCGGCGACCACGCCTACCCGGACGGCTCCGCGGAGGATTTCGCGGACTGCTACGACCCGACCTGGGGGCGTTACAAGGCCCGCACCAAGCCCGTCCCCGGAAACCACGAGTACGAGGAGCACCCCGAGGCCGCGCCGTACTTCGACTACTTCGGCTCCGCCGCCGGGGAGCCGGGCAAGGGTTACTACAGCTACGACCTCGGCGGGTGGCACGTCGTCGCGCTCAACAGCATGTGCGACGAAGTCGGCGGGTGCGACGGCGGCTCGCCCCAGATCCGCTGGCTCGAGTCGGACCTCGTCGCCAACGGGGACGGAGAATGCACCCTGGCGTACTTCCACCACCCGCTCTTCAACTCCGGCAAGCACGGCGAGTACGAGAGGAGGACGGAGCCGATCTGGGAGGTCCTCCACGACCACGGCGCCGACGTGGTTCTCTCGGCCCACGACCACAACTACCAGCGCTTCGCGCCGCAGGACCCCAACGGGAAGCGGGACCCCGCGCGCGGCATCCGCCAGTTCGTGGTTGGCACCGGCGGCGGCGACCGCTACGAGATCGAAGACCCCGTGGAAAACAGCGAGGCCTACGGCGACGGCGCCTACGGCGTCCTGAAGTTGACCCTCGAACCGGGGCGCTACGCCTGGGAGTTCGTCCCGGTCTCGGGCGAGGCGTTCTCCGACTCCGGCGAGGACGGGTGCCATTGAGACGGGTCTAGAGCGGTTTTTAGAAGCTCATTGCTTCTAAAAACCGCGCCGTCGGCAATCAGCCCGCTCCGGCCTGGCGGCCTGCGCTCTCAGCCATCGGCTTTTCTGTTCTTGCTGAAAGCTGAGAGCTGAGAGCTGATAGCTTTGCAAAGAGGTTCGTACTCTTTGCAAACCGCTCTAACCGCTCGCGTAGCCGGCCAGGGGGTAGCCTTCGCCCGAGTCCTCGACGTTGTTTACAACCACGCCTAGCACGTTGGCCCCGACGAGCTGCAGGCCGCGCACCGCCCGGCGCAGGGCGATCTTGCGGGTCTTCTGCGCGTCCATCGCCAGCAAGACCCCGTCCGCCTGGGTGGCGAGGATGGCGGCGTCGGAGACGAGCTCCAGCGGGGGGGCGTCGAGCAGGACGTAGTCGAACTCGCGGCTCGCCCGGCCAAGCAGCTCGGAGAAGCGCCTCGAACCCAGAAGCTCCGCCGGGTTTGGCGGGGTGGGCCCGCCGGCCACCACCTTCAACCTCGGCGCGGCCTCCTGCCAGGCCTCCCCGAGCCCGTCCTCCCGCGCCAGGACGTCCAGGAGGTTCGGCGAGTCGCGCAGGCCAAAGATCCCGTGCAGCGTGGGCCCGCGAAGGTCGCAGTCGATAACGAGCGTTGCGCGATCCGCCTGGGCCAGCGCCACCCCGAGGTTGGCGCAGATGGTGCTCTTGCCCTCCCTGCTGCCCGGGCTGGTCAGCAGGATCACCTTCGGCGGGGCGTCGACCTGTGCGTACAGGAGGTTCGTCCTCAGCCCCCTGTAGGCCTCCGACGCGGCCCCCGTTGGGTCGGTCACCGTTACCAGGGATGCCGAGGGACCCCCTTCGGCGTTGCCCTTCCGCGCCGGACGTTTGACCTTGGGACGAGCCATTCTAACCCCGATCCTCGTACTTGCCTCTAGGCTTGCCACTAGGCGCCCCGAACTGCGGGATGGCGCCCAGCACGAACAGCCCGGAGACCTTCTCCACCTCTTCCGCGGAGCGCCAGCTGTCGTCGAGGTACTCAAGCAAGAAGGCCAGGCTCACCCCGAGCATCGCCCCGAAAGAGAGCGCAAGCAGCCCGTAGAGCAGCGGCTGGGGGCTAGACGGGGTCTCCGGGAGCTGTGCCCGCTCCCACACCGTCGCCGTCACGGCGTTGGCGCTGGGGCTCACCTCGGAGACCTTCTGAGAGAACTCGTCGCCGGTCGTGTTGGCGATCTGTTGCGCCTGAGCCGGGTTCGGGTCGGCGTAGGTGACCTCGATGAACTGCGTCTCGGGGATCTGCTGGGCGCTCAGGTTGAGCGAGAACTCCTGGGGCGTCGTCGCCAGGTTTAGCTCCGTTATTACCCTGTCCGCGACCGAGCGGGTGTCCACCGCCTCCGCCATGGTCCCCGTCAGTTGCAGCAGGCCCTGGACCTCGTCCCCGAGGCTCGACCTCGTCTCCGGGTTGCCCGAGGCCTGGCCGACCAGGATCTTTATGGTGGCCTCGTACTTGGGCGTCTGCAGCAGCAGCGAGTAGGCCATCGCCGCCCCCGACATCAAGAGCGCCAGCAGCACGACCAGCCACAGCCGCCTGCGCACCACCTGGAGCAACTCCTTGAAAGAGAGGACGTCCTCGTGGCGATCCGACCCGGCCGAACCCGTCCCGGCGCCCGTTGGGTTGGCGATCCCTTTTCCGTTCACACCCGTGCGGGGTATCAGGGTCATGCTTCTACAGCCTCCATCGCGTCTCACGTTGCGCTGGCTTCCAGTGTAGGACGGCGCCCGGCGGGCGGGCAACGGCGCAAAGTGCCGTTGTTGACTACCCGATGGTGCCACCTCCTTGCGGCACTTTCTGCTGCTTTAGGTGAGTTTCCTCGGTCCGGGAGCCCGGACCGGTTCCCGGCCCACCCCGCGGTGTGTACCATCGATCCCACGACGGGATAGGTCGCCATCGTGGTCGCCACCGCCCGTCGAAGGAGGACGGTTTGGTCGTCTGGCTTCGCAACTGTCTTGGGTAACGGGGGCGCGTCGTGAAAACCTTCGTACGGGTAACGACGCTTCTTGCCGTCCTGGTTCTCTGCCTCGACGCGTACCTGCTGTACGGGTTCTACCAGGAGGACCGGGCGATCCCCGAGGCGAGGGCCGTGAAGGTGTCGAACCAGGTGTCGCACCAGATCCCAAACCGCGACGGCGGCGCCGGAAGAGATCAAGCGGAATACCTGGACCGGATCGGCGAGATACAGGCAGGTTCAGTGGACGCCTTTCTCGACAGCAACGCCAGGCTGCTCCGTTACGACAACCTGACCGCCGAAGACGTCGATGAGTTGGAGGCAAATTACCTCGCCCTGAAAGACTACCGGAGGCAAGCGGACGAGCTCTCGCCGCCCGAAAAGTACGAGGGCCAGTACGAGTCTTTCGACTTCGCCCTCGGAGATCTGCACTACGCCGCCGAGCTCGCCTACCGGCTGGCCGCCGACCCCATCTCCGCGACCCAGGCCGACTTCGACGCCTACGCGCTCCACGTCGACAGGGCCGGGGAGCACCTGCGCCGCTCCAACGAGGTCCTGGGCCGCGAGTTCGAGACTATCGAGGGCGTCCGGATGCCCACCGTCGGATAGACCGTCCCGAAAGCCCGGGACGCACGGAAAGCAACCGCGTAAGGAGGAAGCTTTATGGACCGCAAGATGCGGGTTACCGTCGGGACGGTTCTGGTCTTCGCCGTGGGGGCCGTTTTGCTGTCGGCCAACGCCGCGGCCGGTCAGGCCCAGACCAGGAGCGTCGAGCTCGTCCCGATCCACGATTCCGGCGTCAGCGGAACCGCGATCTTCCAGGATTCGCAGGGCGGCGTGGAGGTCGGGCTGAGCGTGCGAGGCCTGCCCGAGGCCGGGGTAAAACACATCAACCACGTCCACGGCGGGGCGATGTGCGCGGACGAACGGGCCGGCCGGGGCGCCCCGGCGACGATCCCGCTCAAGACCCTCGTGGCGAAGGAGAACGGGGACGGGGAGGCCGCCACGAGCCTCGGGGACATAACGGTGGACCAGCTGTTCGCCACCGACAAGGAACGCTACGTGCTCGTGCACGAGGAGGCGAAGAAGGGCGAGGGCATCCCGCCCGGCATCGCCTGCGCCGACCTCGTCTGGTCAGCCGGCCGAACGCCCGGGGCCGGGATCGCCGCGGACGAGCAGGCCCCCGTGGAAGTCATGCCCGATACCGGCGGAACGCGCTTCACCGTCCTCCTCCTACCCGCAGCCGCAGCCCTGGCGCTGATCGGCCTCGCGGTCGTGATCTCGTTCAGGGACAGGGCCTAGAACAGATAGCGCAAAGGCCGCGCCCCTCGCAACCGTTCCCGGCATGCGCTCGTCATCCCCGGCAAAGCGGGGTGGTCTTGCCACCGAGGACCCAAGCCGCAATGCCCGCCCCCCTCGGCCGCGCCGGCCGGCGGAGAAGCAACGGCGTTACCGTCTCATTGGGCGGAGTCTTGTTACTAAAGGCGGGTTGCGGTGGTTCGATACCACCGCAACCCACGTCATCAGCTGTCGTCCACAGAACGGAGAGCTGAAACGCCGACAAGCTGAAACGCTGACAGCGATTGCGGTGAGGTTCACCCTCACGCAATCCGCTTTGAGGCGGCCCCCATGCGGGTCCTGATCTGTTCGTGCGTTCCGCGGGCTAGCACGACCCCGCACGGTGGTACGCTCGTTGGGTGCTTTGCGTGCCGGCCTCTACTTTTTCGCGGTCGGCCGTGCCACATTTAACACCGGGTTAACGTCGTATTCGCTAGAGGTCGCGCCGACCGTAGGTGGCGGAAGGATGATAAGAGTCCTGGTGGAAGCAAGCGATAGCGTAAGCCGGTTCGTGGTGGAGGTTCGGGCAGGCAGCGTTTGCCGGGCGCTCGAGTTGGCCGAAGAACATTGCTCGCGGGGCGAAGTGAACCTCGTGTTCCCAATAGACCCCGATTCCTTTTTCGTGAAAGACCCCGTCTCCCGGGCGGAGTGGGTGGAGATCGTGACGCATGAGCGCCACGGGGACGAACGGGTCGGGGCCCGAACGGCCCGAAACGGTTGAGGACTGGTCCGCGAGGACTGTGGGCGGCGCGAGGAGCCGCCTTCTGCCAGCCCGGGGAGGGCGCCGACCTACAGTGATGGGGCGTGGTTGTTGTTGATCAGGCCGGCCGTCCTGTCCACCAGCGCGATTATGTCATCGAGGTCCACGTCGCTCACCGTGGACAACTCGCCCGCCGTGCTGACCATCACCAGGGGCTCGTTTTCGGGGTAGAGCAGTACCCAATTCTCCACCATGTTCTGCACGGTGGGGGAGACGGTGCTGCACAGCACAACGTCGGGCCTGAACCTTTCCACCTCGCGATCCAGGTCCTCGGCCTCGGCCTCGACTATCTCGGCGCCGGGACGGATAAACCGCAGGGCCTCCGCGAACGCTTCCCGGTAGGTCCGCGGTTCGTTGGCGATCAGGACGCGCACGTTTCTCATCTGACCCTGTCTCCTAGCGAGGACGTCCTGGGTCGCGGTGTTTCTCCCCTGGGTGTTCGCGTCCCTCGCCGTCGGTCCATCCCTCCGCGAATCTTCTCTGCGGCGCTGCGGTGGGGACAGGGTCGGCGTACCGTCTGCCTGTTCTGGGGTCCCCGCCGCGTCCCCGCGCGCCCAGAAATTCGCAGGCCGCGCCAAACGGCAGCGGCGCGGAGAAGTAAGAACCCTGGCCGGCGTCGCAGCCGATCTCGCGCAGCATAGAAGCCTGCTCGCGCGTCTCGACGCCGTCGGCCACCGTCGCTATGCCAAGAGCCCGGGCGATGCCGAGGGTCGCCGAGACTATCGGCAGCGTCTTGTCCCGGCGGCCGTCCAGCAGGCCCACGAACGAGCGGTCGACCTTGAGGGCGTGGACGGGCAGGTTGGCGAGGTTCGAGAGCGAGGAGAAGCCCGTGCCGAAGCCGTCTATCGCCAGCCTGACGCCCAGGGCTTCGAGCGCCCCGAGCGTCTCTTCCACGCGGCGCGTGTCCTCGATAGTGCTCTCGCTGATCTGTAGCACGAGACCCGAGGCCGCGTATCCGGTCTTGCGCAGGGTGTCGGCCACCACCTCGGTAAGGTCGGGCTGCGCGAGCTGCGCGGCCGACAGGTTGACGCCGACGGACGTCCGGGACCCCAAACCGGCGGCGCGCCACTCTTTCGCCTGCGCGCAGGCCGTTTCGAGGAGCCACCGCCCGATCGGGACCACGAGGTCGTTTTTTTCCGCAACGGGGACGAAGACGTCGGGCGGGAGCAAGCCCAACTCGGAATGGTTCCACCGCGCCGCGGCTTCCATGGCCACGACCTCGCCCGTCTCGAGGGAGACCACGGGCCGGTAATGAAGTTCGAACTCCGAGCGATCCAGGGCCCGCCGGAGCTCCGTCTCCAGCCCCAGAGGCGAGACTAGCGGCCCGGATGTTTCGTCGTCGAAGACCTCGTACCGTCCCTTGCCTGCCCGCTTCGCGCGATACATGGCCGTATCGGCGGCGTGCAGCAGGCTCTCGGCTTCGTGCAGGCCGGGGCTGCTCATGGCGACGCCTATGCTGACGGACACGAATACCGTGTGATCTCCCAGGGCGATGGGCTCCGTCAGGGTGCCCAGGAGACGCTCCGCCAGACGGACCGGGTTGGCCCTGCCGGACGCGTCCTCAACAAGCACGGTGAATTCGTCGCCGCCGAGCCGCGCGGCGGTGTCCCCCGGCCTGGTGCAGGCCCGCAGGCGGCGGCCTATCGCGACGAGCAGACGGTCGCCGGCCTTGTGGCCCAACGTATCGTTTACCGCCTTGAGGTCGTCCACGTCCAGAAAGAGGACCGCGACCGGCGTCTGCTGGCGGGCGTTGCGGGCCATGGCGTGCTCCAGCCGCACCATGAACAGGCCCCGGTTCGCCAGGCCGGTCAGCGGGTCCTCTGAGGCCCGGCGCTCCAGTTCCGCCCTGTCGTCCCGGCCCGAGGCGTCACGTATGTAGAGGGCCTTCTCGTGGCCCCCGTCGTCGGACGGGCACGCGGCCACGGCCTCGACCCGGCGCCAGGAGCCGTCGGCGTGGCGCATCCGAAACTCCAGGGCGCCCCCGGCGGGGAGGCGAACCCGGGGCTTCTCCGCCGCGGGCGCAAACAGCCTGGCCTTCTCCGAAGGGTGCACATAGCCCGCGAGGTCGTCGCCGACCATATCCTCCGGCTCGTACCCGAGCACCCCGGTGACCGCGCCGTTGACGTAGAGCACCGAGGCATCGGCGTCCGTGAGCATCACCACCTCCGGCGCGTTCTGGACGAGGTCCCGGAAGTTCTCGGGCGCCGGCTCGCGGCGGTTTTCGCGCATCTTCTTGCGGAGGGTGGCGCCGATTCCCGGTCTGGGGGCTCCCGACACGAACCGGGAGGAGAAAGACTCCAGTAGCTTCGTCGCCTTTATGCGCTGCCTCCTGGCCTATCCGGCGGCCGCGCCCCGCGGCGCGCGAGGGTGGGTGTAGCGTAGGAGCGGCGTCTTTCGGCCAACGAATCGACCAGACGCACCATAAGCGCACCCAAGTACCGGGGGCGCGCCAGGCACCCGGCGTTGGGCGTAGCGGCCCCGATCAATGCAGTTCTTGGGAGCGCTTGAAGACCCTCGTCGCCTCCACGCGGTTGCGCACCTCGAGGAGCTTGTAGGCGGCGCGCAGGTGCTGCTTGATGGTGTACTCGGAGAGGAACAACTGCTTGGCGATCTGGGCGTTGGTCAACCCTTCTGCCACGAGGTTCAGGATCTCCCTCTGGCGGGAGGTGAGGATGAAGGGGTCTATCACCTCTTCGTCCTTTACCAGCTCGGCGACGAGGTTCCTCGGGACCACGGTCTCGCCCTTGCGGACCACGCAAAGCGCCCGCCGGACCTGCGAGGCCTCCATTCCGACGTGAATGAATCCGGTCGCCCCGGCCCTGAGCGCGGCCCTGGCGCACCTGACGTCGTTGAGCAGGCCCACGACCAGCACCGGAGCCGTCGGCGCCGCCTGGAGCGCTTTGACGACCTCCTGGGCGACCCCCTCGCCGTTGGAGCAGATCACCACGCACGACGGGAGGTCCAGCTCCTCGATAAAGTCGCCGCGCACCTCGGACACGCCCCCCAGGACGCTTGCCAACCCCCTCGCCACGACCGGGTAGTCGCACTTGAGCCAGATCCAGGCCCGCGCCTCCTCGTATTCGGGGGACCGCCGCACCAAACTAGTGCTCATCGCGTTCATCGCCTTTCACCGCTCCTTCCCATCCGGTTGCCTTCGCCTGCCCCGCGCGCCTCGGCCTCTGCCTTTCGCAGTCCTATGCCTTTCGCAGCCATTCGATCCAACTGGCCCCTACGACCCGCATCTCTCCCTTCGCCCTACCATGCTTCCCCGGTCTTACTCGGCCGGTGCCGCTCTCCCTACCCGCCGTGTAACACCCATTTGACTACCTAGGTGCTGAGCCTAGCAGGCCCCCCCGACACCGGACCTCGTCTAAGTGCCTTATCTTTCTTTGGGGGGAACCGCCGACTTTCGGGGGGGAGATTTCTCCTATACGGGCGCCGCGTCGGGCGGTGGGGCGTTCAGCGGACCTGTACCACGCCGTGGCGGATGGCGAAGACCAGGGCCTGCAGGCGCGAGTGCATACCGAGCTTGTTCAGGATGCTCGTCATGTGGTTGGTCTCCGTCTTGATGCTGATGTTCAGTCGCTCGGCGACCTGGTTGCTGTCGAGGCCATCGGCGAGCGCCTGCAGCACCTCTATCTCCCTGGAGGTCAGCTGCGCGATCGTCTGGCGGACCTCGTACTCCTCCTCCCTCTGGGAGCCGGCGAAGCGCAGCAGCTCCACGACCTCCTCCAGGGGCATCAGGGTCTCTCCCGCCCGAAGACGCCTGATCGCGTCCACGACCGCGTCCATCTCGGAGAGCTTGTCCAGGACCCCGGCGGCCCCGGACTCGACGGCCCGCGCGATCTCGGCGTGGTCGAGCATGGCGCTCAGGACGAGCGCCTGCGCCCCCGGGCTGGCCTCCATGAGGTCCCGGATCAGGTCTCCCCCGTAACCGTCCGGCAGTCCGAGGTCGATGATCGCCACGTTGATCCCTTCGAGCTTGCCCCGCGCCTCCGAGAGGGAGCCCGCCTGGCCCACTACCCTGAACCCCGGCTCCTGGTCGAGCACGGAGGCCGTGGCCTGCCGGACGGAGGCGTGGTCCTCGACGAGCAGGATACGCACCTCTTCCGATTCCCCCGATCCTCCCCCGTCATCCCCGAGGTCCAGGGTGATGCGCACGGTCGTCCCCCTGCCGGGGCCGCTGAAGATCTCCAACTCTCCGCCCACCGCGTGGGCCCTCTCCCGCATGCCCCTTATGCCCATCCCGGCGCCCGTCCGGGCCAGGTCGAAGCCCCGTCCGTCGTCTTCTACCTGGACCCAGAGCCTGCCACCGCGGACTCCGGCCGAGACACGGATGCGGCCGGCACCCGAGTGCCGCAACGCGTTTAGCAGCGCCTCCTGGAGGATGCGCAAGAGCTCGACCTGTTCGGCCTCCGGGAGCGGCCGTCCCAGGTCCTCCTCGATCGAGAGCTCTATCTCGCTGCCGGGTGCGTTCCGACGGTTTCTCGCGACGACCCACTCGAGCATCTCGACGAGCGTCCGGCCCCGGGATTCGTGCTCCAGGCGCAGGTTGTAGATCGCGTTGCGCGTTCCCTGTCCCGCCCGCTTGAGCGCCTCGGCCAGCCGTTCGAGCCGGTAGTTCGTTTCGGGGTCGTCCGTGGTCCCCTGCATGAGGCGGGTCTCCACCAGGGCGCGGGTGAGATCCTGGAGCGCCTCGTCGTGCAGGTCCCTGGCCAACCGGTCGCGCTCGGCTTCCCTTACCTCGCGCAGTTTCTTCTCCGACGCGTGACGCTCTACCGCCGTGGCGAGCACGTTTGCCACGGCCTGCAGGAAGTTCACGTCGTTCCCCGAGAAGGCCCGGGGGCTCTTCGTGTGCGCCCCCAGGACCCCAAAGGGGCCATCCCTGCCGGGGATCGGAACTGTCATGCCGCTTACCGCCCCTTGCTCCAGCATAAACCGGGACGACTCGAAGCGGGTCTCGGTGCGCAGGTCTTCGACGACCACCGGCTCTTCCGAACGCAGGGTGAAGCCGGCGTGAGGGTCGAAGTCCGACCCCTCCGTCGCGTTTCCGACGGCCCCTTCTTCCCATCCCACCCCGGCCCGCAGCAGCAGTTCTTCTCCGCCGGGCAAAAGCTCCACGATCTTGCAGAAATCGACCCCAAGGGTTCGGCGGACCGCCAAGACGGCTTCGTCCATTAGCGGTTGGAGGTTGGCGCTCGCCAGCGCCCGCAGGCCGAGCTCCGCGACGACGGCCTGCTGGCGGGTGCGCGTCTCCGTCTCCTCCTGCGCCAGCTTGCGCTCGGTGACGTTCTCGTGCGCGACGATCACGCGCGGAGGCTCGCCGTCGGGGAAGCGGGTCACGCGCTCTACGAACCAGCGGCGCTCGTCGGGCGAGTGGCAAGGGTACTCCAACTCGAAGGAATCCAGATCCCCGGAGATGATCGCGCGTATGGCCTCCGCGACCCGGGGGGCTTCGTCCGCGCTCGGCCCGGAAGCCGAGTCGCAAACCTCCAGGTAGTTGGCGCCTTCCATCAGGTTCTCGAGGTCCACGGTCGCGTTGGCCGCGGCGAACTCCCGCCAGGCCCTGTTGGTGGCGACGATGACGCCCGTCTCGTCAAGGACGGCCACGTGCGCGGAGAGCCCGTCGAGGGCGGAGCGGGCGAAGAGCCCGGCCTCGCGCGTCGCATCCCCGGGACGCTCCCGCCCGGCCGCGTCCCGGACGACGGCCAGCACGAGGTGCCCGTGCGGCTCGGCATCAGAGACCCTCTCCAGCCGGGAGAGCGTCAACTCCACGCGGATCTCCCCGCTATCCTTCGTCACGACGGGCAGTTTCAGGGCCGTGCCGGAATCCACGTGCGGGTCCCGGCCCGTCTCCCGGTAGCGTGCCAACCTGCTCTGGTAACGTTCCCTGAGACGGGCGGGAACGAGTACCTCGACGTTCGAACCGAGCGCCTCCGCGGGTGGGTAGCCGAAGAGTTCCGAGGCGGCCTGACTCCAGAGCACGATTCTGCCCGTTGCGACCTCGACGACTACGGCTGCCTCTCTCACACTACGTAGCAGCAAGCCGATGCCCGAGCCATGGAAACCCGGGTTTTCACGGTCGTTCGGCCCCACTGTCGGCTCTTCCTCACGTCTTTACCCCACGGCTTGACTCCTCTAAGATATCGTCGGGCATGGCCGGACGCATCGCTCGTTTGGGGTATTTATGTGTCATCCCTGTTAAATCCGGAAGTTGCCGGGGCGGTGGCCTCAAGAGAGCAACCCGCGCCGACCGGTGGGCGAACAGGTCCGCCTGCCAGGAACGCGCGGTCATACCGGTGGGTGCCCGGTTGCGCGCTGCTCCGGGGGCTCCCTTCTGCCGGACCCGGCGCGACTCTGGAGCGCGAGACCCCGTAGCACCATTTCGACACCATCGGGCGATGCGTCCGTTCGGGGGGCGGCGCTATCGTTGGCGCCGTGTTTCGTGCCCGTAGCTCAGCAGGAAGAGCGCCATCCCCTAAGACCCATGGGGGTGAAGGTCGCGAGTTCGAGCCTCGCCGGGTACGCCGGGCCGGGACCACGCCGGGATGCCCGTCAAGCCAGCGCCCAAAGGGATGGTCTCTCGTATTCCAGGTTTCAAAGACCGGCGGGTCTCCGTGACGTTCGCCGGGCTGCCGGTGGGTGCTCGTTCTCGTCTGCGCGGTGGCGAAGTACGGAATGGAAAGGGAAGCCATGACCCAACAAAGAGCGGGCCTAGACTTCGAGGAGATGCGCCGGGCCATCGAGGGGCTAGATGCCGAAGCGCTAGTTGCCCTCTACGCCGACGACGCCGAGATGCGCACCGTCAACCGCTACTCCACCCCGAGCTCGCCCAAAGTGCTGCGGGGCAAGGCGGAGATCTCCGAGCACCTGCGCGACGTCTGCGGCCGGGCGATGACCCACCGCGTAGAGAACGAGGTCGTCGGGGAGGACCGGGTGGCCTTCAACGAGGCGTGCGAGTACCCGGACGGGACGAAAGTCCTGTGCGCCGCGACGCTCGAGGTGCGCGGCGGCAAGGTAGTCAAGCAGACCAACGTCGAGGCCTGGGACGAGTAGGGATCTCGACGGATTCGCCAGGAGCGTCCGTGTCGGCGATCCTGGCACGGACCTTCGGGCCGGGACCCTCACTATCCCGCCCCCGGTGGCCGTAGCACTGCTGAACGAAGAGACCGTACCACCAGCGTCGTCCGTCGGCTTATTCGCGCATCCTCCGAGGGGGCTGCCTCAAGCTACCGCTAGTTGATCAGGCGGCGCCAGGAACCCGGAGTCTGGCCCGAGATTCTCTTGAAGGTCTTGGCGAAGTGGTGGACGTCCGAGAAGCCGCACTGGGCCGAGATCTGGCGCATGCTCAGACCGGTGTGCTGGAGTAAGTCCTGCGCCCGCTGAACGCGCAGGTGCAGCAAGAATTTGTGGGGCGGGCTGCCGAAGCGGTCGCGGAAAACCTGGGAGAAGCGGGACGGGGAGAGGCCCGCGCGATCCGCCATGTCCGCCACGGAGAGCGGTTCCGAGAGGTGCAGGGACATGTGGGACGTGATCCAGTTAAGAAACTCGGGCCTGTCGGGCGAGTCCACCCCGCCCGGCGTGTAGGCCTGCAGGATCTCTAACACGAGCCCGCTCGCCAAATGGTGCGACTCTAACTGCCCGAGAAAATCCCGCCTCTGCCAGATGCCTATGGTCTTTAGCATCGTATCCCTGAACCGCGCAGGATGCGCGGGCACGAACCTGGTCGGCACCCGCACCCCCGTCGCCGCTTCGAGCCGGGGTTGCATCAACTCCTCCACCCCCGAAACGTCGACCCTCCCGGACCTCACGACGAAACTCCGCTCGCGCCCGGGGTTGTAGAAGACGTCGAGGTGGACGTACGGCGTAATGGTGTCCGACGGCCCCTCTAGCGCGTGCAACTCGCCCGGCTGTATGAGGCAGAACTCTCCAGGCCGGAAGACGAATTCCCGGTCCTCGACACGCGCTACCATCTCGCCCTCCTGCACGTACATCAGCAGGTAGTCGAGCAGGCGCCGGGGCGCCGTCCGCCACGCGCTTCGCACAGGGAAACTGGCGTCCCGCACGTAGGGAACTATGGGCCCGCACGCCGCCCGACCTTCCATCCCAGGCCTCGATTCCATCTCCTGTATGATCGTTTTTGACAACAATACAGTGCCTGTAAGCAATGAATCAAGCGCAGAAGAAGCCTATTATTGCGAAGAGATCGGGTGGGAGCAGGGTGAACAAGGGAACGCGGGCCCGCGAGGGCCGGCCGGAAATGAACAACCCCGCGGCTGGCGGGTTCGTGCGGCTGAGCGGGTGTTCGGGAGGACGAGGATCATGTACAGACCTTTGACGCGCAGGCGGTTTCTCGTCCGGGGAGGGCAGGCGGCGGTCGGGGCCGGGCTGGCCGGCTCCCTGCTCGCAGGTTGTGGCGGGGGGTCCGAGGGCGGCGGCCCCGTCACCATGTGGAGCAACCTCGAAGGCGCCGAGGCCCAAAACTACTTCACCAACAATATCGAGAAGCCCTTCGAGAAGGCGAACGAGGGGACCAAGCTCGACGTCACGTTCCAGCCGCCGGCCGAGATCGACCGCCTCGTCCGTACCGCCCTTCAGGGCGGGGAGGGACCGGACATCATCCCGACCCCGGGCCCCGCTTACGCCGGCGAGTACATAGACGCCAACCTCTTCGCCGAGCTCGACGATTACGTGGGCCGGTACAAATGGGACGACAAGCTGCTCGGGTGGGCGCTCGACCTCGGTCGCTCCGAGGGCAAGCTCTACGCCATCCCGTACCAGCTCCAGACGATGCTGCTGTACTTCAACAGGACCCTCTTCGAAGAGATGGGGCTGCGGGCCCCGAAGGATCGGGACGAGCTCGAAGGGCTGGCGGAAGAGTTGAACGGGCAGGGGATCGTGCCTTTCGCCGCCGGCATCGGGGACGAGCCGGCGGCGGTCGAGTGGTTCCCAACCGTCTTCTGGAACCACTTCTCCGGGCCGCAGGCCCTCTACGAGGCGCTCTCCGGGGAGACGCCGTTCTCCGACGCCGTCTTCGTGGACGCCATCGAGCTCTTCAACGGCTACGTGCAGAAGGGGTGGTTCGGGGGGAGCCGGGAGAAGTTCTTCTCGAACGGGTTCGACGCGCTGCACGCGGACTTCGGGGACGGCAAGGCGGCCATGAACATCGAGGGGTCGTGGTTCATGGCCTCGGCCGTGGACTTTTTCGGGCAGAAGGCCGGCAACGAGAACGAGTGGGACTGGGCGCCCTTGCCGCCGATGCAGAGCGGGGTGCCGCAGGAGTTGTACGCGCTCGGGATCGGCTCGACCATCTCCGTCAACGCCCGCTCCGCAAACACAGACGGGGCCGCCTCTTTTATCGACTACCTCGTCGCAGACAAAGAGCGGGCGGCGGAGTACATGGCGGCCATACCGTCCGCGTTCAACTCGCCGCTGCCGTTCGAGGACGGCGACTTCCCGGGGAGCATGGACGAGCGGGTTCGGAGGCAGCTCGTCTCTTTAAGCCAGGCGACCGACAAGGGGAACTTCGGGTACACGAACTGGACCTTCTGGCCCTCCAAGTCGACCGTGTACATACAGGAGGAGATCCAGAAAGTCCTTACGGGCAAGATGACGGCCGCCGAGTACTGCGAGGGGCTCGCCGGGGTCTTCGACGAGGAGCGCAAAGAGGGGCTGGTGCCCAAGATCATCAAGCCCGGCGCCTGATGGAGGTAAACGAGCAGGCCATTCGGAGCGCCATCAGGCCGGGCGCCAAACAGAGCTCCGGGCGGGCGCTGAGGCGGAGGCGGCTGCTATCCGCGTGGCTGTTCATGCTGCCCCTGATCCTGGTCAACGTGCTCGTGATCCTGGGTCCGTCGGTCGCGACCGTGTACTACTCGTTCACGGAGTGGTCGGGGATCGGGCCGGCCGAGTGGGTGGGCCTGCAGAACTACACGGATATCCTCCGTGATACGGATTTCTGGTCCGCGCTCGGGAACAACCTTCTCTGGACGGCTATCTTCCTTACCGTGCCCATAGCGATGGGGCTCGGCGGGGCGTTCTTGCTCTCCCAGATCACGCGCTTCCAGATGATCTTCCGCGTCCTGTACTTCATCCCGTACGTGATGGCGAGCGTGGTTAACGCGGCCCTCTGGCAGAACATTCTGGACCCGGATCGCGGCATCGGCTCCACCCTTGCGAACTTCGGCATCCCCTGGTTGGAGGGCGTCTCGTTCTTCGGCAGCGAGCGCCTGGCGCTGCCGGCGGTCGCGTTCGTGGACAACTGGCACTGGTGGGGCTTCGTGGTGCTCCTCTTCCTGACGGCGTTGCAGTCCGTGGACAGGGAGCTTTACGAGGCGGCGAAGATGGACGGGGCCGGGCGCTGGCAGCAGTTCGTCAACGTCACGATTCCCGGCATCCGGGCGACGTTGGTCTTCGTGGTTCTGATGACCATCATCGGGTCTTTGCTCGTCTTCGACTACGTCTACATCATCACGCAGGGCGGGCCGGCGGGGGCCAGCGAGGTCGTTGGGACGCTGATGTACAAGGAGGCGTTCGGTAGGTTCGAGGCCGGGTACGCGGCGGCGTTGGGGCTCGGGATGAGTTTCATGAGCGGGCTTATCGTCCTGATCTTCGTCTACCTCAGACGCAGGGGGTGGGAGATTTGAGCACCGTCGTCGGAGGGCGGAAGACCCGGCGCGAACCGTCGAAGGCGCCCTACTACGTGGTACTGGTCCTGCTGGCGCTCTTCGCCATCGGGCCCTTCGTGGTGCTGGCGTTCAACTCGCTCAAGACGAACGCCGAGATCGGACGCAACCCGTTGGGTCCGCCCCTCTCACCGGTCTTCGAGAACTTCCAGGCCGCGTGGTCTCAGGGCGGGTTCGCGACGACGATGGTGAACAGCGCGATCCTGACGGCAGGTACCGTGACCGGGGTTTGCGTCATCGCCGGCATGGCCGCCTACGCGATGGCCCGCCTCGACCTCCCCGGCACGGACGCCGTCCTGCTCTACCTTTTCGTGGCGAGCGCGCTCCCGTTCCAGCTTTTCCTGGTACCGCTCTTCTTCCTGTGGAGCGGCCTTAACCTGACGAACACGCTCTTCGGCCTCATAATCATCTACTGGGCGATCTTCTCTCCGTTCGCCACCTTGCTGCTGCGCTCGTACCTCGTCGCCTTGCCGCGGGGGTTCGAGGACGCGGCGAGGGTCGATGGGGCGACGGAGCTTCAGATACTCCTGCGCGTCATCCTGCCGCTCTCCTGGCCCGGCTTCCTGACCATCGCGCTCGTCTCCGGGCTCGGTGCCTGGAACGAGTACTTCTTCGCCCTGACGTTCATCCAGGACGACTCTCTCAAGCCCGTGACGACGAGTTTCGACGCCTTCCAGAGCAACTTCAGCCGCGACTGGGGACTGACGAGCGCGGCCGGAATCATCATCATCCTGCCCGTCGTGGCACTCTTCCTCGCTCTCCAGCGCCGCTTCATCAGCGGCCTGACCTCCGGCGGACTCAAGGGATGATCGGCTACCGCTACTCGTACAACGTAATAGGTTTCGGCGGCGAAGAGATCTCCCGTTCCGCCGACAGGCTGGCCCGCCTCGGCTACGACGCGATGGAGGTAGTGGGCGAGCCCGAGAAGCACGACCCGAAGGAGATCAAAAAGGCCGCCGACGATGCGGGCCTTGAGATCAGCTCCGTCTGCCCGAACTTCACCCCCGGCCGCGACCTCTCCCACCCGGACCCCGAAAGACGCTCCGGGGCCCAACGCTACCTCCGCTCCCTGGCGGACTTCGCCGCCGAAGCGGGCGCCCCGCTCTTCATAGTAGCCCCGACGGCCTACGGGCGCGTCCAACCCGCCGCCGAGGCGCGCGAAGAATGGCTGTGGGCCGTCGAGGGCGTGCGCGAGGCCGGCGAGTACGCCGCCTCGGCCGGCGTGGACCTCTCGCTCGAGTGTTGGAACCGCTACGGCACGTACATGCTCAACCGCCTCGAAGAGGGCGCCCGCATGTGGCGCGAGACGGGTCTCTCGAACGGGGGCGTCATGGCCGACACCTTCCACATGAACGTGGAAGAGGCATCCCTGACCGAAGCCGTGCGCGGCCTCGGCGGCCTGCTCAACCACGTCCACCTCTCGGACTCCAACCGCCTCGCGCCCGGCCTCGGGCACGTGGACTTCGCCGGCTTTATCGGGGGCCTCGAAGAGATTGGCTACGGGGGCTATCTGGCGTTCGAACTCTTGCCGGGCCTCCCGAACCGGCTCGGAGTAGACGCCGGGCTCGACGAGCCCACTCTCGACGAGGTCGCGGGGCAGGCCATTCGGCACTCTCGGGCTTCGGAGCGGGCGGGGGTCTCTTCGTGAGCTCGGCGGAGGGGACCGCGAGCCGCGAGGTGGGGGGCGGTCGGGGCGCCGCGCCGCGCAGGCTGGTGGCCGCCGGGCCGCGGCGGGCCGCGTTGGAACCGTACGAGAAGCCTTCCGTGGGGCCAGGGGAGATCGGGGTCCGGGTCGAGTACGCCTCGCCCAAGCACGGCACCGAGCTCGCGGTCTTCCGGGGGAGGACCCTTTCGTGGCCGACGTGTTCGACGAGAACTGGCGCCTGTTCCTGGGGCGCGCAGAGGACGGCGGCGGGGCCACACCCGACGCCGGGAGGCCCGTGCTCGGCAACCAGTGGGTCGGCGTGGTCGAGGAGTCCGGCGGAGGCGCGGAGGGTTTTCGGGCGGGGGAGAGGGTGTGCGGGTACGGCGGCATCCAGGAGTATCACGTGGTGGACGTGCGGAGCGCGCCCTACCTGTTCGGGGTGCCAGATGGGATGTCGTGGAAGAGCGCCCTTTGCTTCGATCCGGCGCAGTACGCCCTGTGCGGCGTGCGGGACGGCGGGGTCAGGATCGGGGACACGGTCGCCGTCTTCGGCCTCGGCGCCATCGGGGCCGTCGCCGCCCAGATGGCCAGAATAGCCGGGGCCTCGTTCGTCGCCGCCGTGGACCCGATACCCAAGCGCCGGGAGGCGGCGGTCAGGGCCGGTGCCGACGCGGCCCTCGACCCGCTCCATCAGGACGTCGGGCTCGAGCTCAAGCGGGCCACGGGCAGGCTCGGCGTGGACTGCGTGGTCGAGACGAGCGGCAACGAGCAGGCCCTGCAGCAGGCGCTCAGGGGGCTTGCCTACGGCGGCACCATCGCCTTCGTCGGCTGGGCGAGGGCCTTCGGCGGGAAGCTGGACCTCAGCAGGGAGGCCCACTTCAACAACGCCAACCTGGTGTTTTCGAGGGCCGGCAGCGAGCCCAACAGGGACCACCCGCGCTGGGACCGGGGGCGCATCGCCTCGGTTTGCTGGGAGATGCTCGCGTCCGGGGCCGTGGATTGCGAGGGCATAATAGACCCCGTCGTCCCCTTCGACGAGGCCCCCGGAGCCTACGAGCGGTACGTGGACCGCAACCCCGAACGCGCCGTCAAACTCGGGGTGAGGTTTCAAGCGAGCTAGTCAGCCGGTCAGCACGCCGCTTCGCGGCTCTCAGCCGGTCAGCAAAAGGAAAAGCAGACAGGCTGAAATGCTGACCGGCTGACTAGCTCCTTCCCAGGCAGCATCGGTTTTCGTCCGCTAGAGTTTGGGGGATATTTCCGTGTGGGTGGCTCTTAGAGGAGGTAGATCGTGCCGGCAGAACGCCCAGAACCAGAGACCTACACCATAGACGACGAGATAAAGGTTCCGATCCTGCTCAGCGACGCGGACGGCGTGGCCCACGTCAGGGCCATCTTCCGCCGGCTGAGGACGGCGAGTGAGATCGGACCCAGAGGCCTCGACCCGAACGACATCCTTGAGCTCCGCGGCAACGGCGAGGGCCAGAAAAAGGCGACCGTGGAAGTCTCCCTCAAAGTCGCAGACGGCCACACCCCAGGCGAGTACCTCTGCACCGCCATCCAGGCCTACGACACCGACGGCAACATGGAGATGATCAACAACCCGACCCCCTCCCGGCTCTTCCGCATAGTAGACGAGCGCAAAAAAGACGACCAGAAGATGGAGTTCCTCGGCTGGGGCGACTAGCTTTGCGCCGCCCCTTTTCCTGGTAGAATCGCCCTGCGCTTGGTGGCCGTAGCTCAGTCAGGTAGAGCATCGGATTGTGGCTCCGAAGGTCGCGGGTTCGAGCCCCGTCGGTCACCCCCTCTAATCCCGCATACATAAGCCGAATACGCGGATGAGTAGTAAGTGTGGTCGAGTTGCCGGGCGACGAAATACATCACCTGTACATCACCGGGCCGGGAACCACTGGGGAGAGCCAAGCCAATGTGCGCTAAGTGGGCTGGGGAATACGATGTCAAACTGTTGCTTCAAGAGCTAGAAGTTAGCCGAAAGCGCAACGAGGATACGGGGGAGTTCGAGGGCTTCGAGGGATGGAACCCGTTTGAAGACGTTACCGCCGTTCTGCATTCTTGCGTCAAGTTTGCGCACGACATGACCGAAACTGATCGGAGCCGAATCATCTATAGGTCGGTCCTCGCGCTGGGGCGCGTCGATGACATGACCTCTGACGCGCTTATTGCCGAGATAAACAGGCGCGAAGGTGCTTTCCAGGAACTCGATGAACGTCGGTTCGTGCTGGCTACCAGCATTTCGATTAGGCCGCCTAACCCACTCAGAAACACCAGTGTCTCGGGGCATCGGATCACGTTCGGCAGATATCTTCCAAAGCGTTTTGCTACAGAGCACGAGAAAGCCAGGGAGCTTGGTAGACGCGATATTTTCGGAGAGCCTCCTAAGTGGTGGTCGATGTTCAACGGGTACTCGCCGGTCCGAGTCTCCGTCCGCGCTCGCTCCATAAGCGCCGCGTACGAACAGTCAATTGGGGCGCTAGACCTTCTTCGAGGTATCTGGAATTTGCGTCTCAACAAAGCTGCGCGAACGTCAATGGGGAAGCGCAAGCCGGTAAACGTGCTGCACCTGGGACCCATACACTCCCTGCACGAGCCTGACGGCAGGCTCGCCACTGAGAGCTACTGGTATGACCCCGGATACGTCGAGCCGCTTAAGAATTTGAACCTGCACAACGCACAAGATGAGCTACGCGATTTCGAGAAACTTGTCCGTAAATACTTGTCTAAGAGCCAATATAGGCAAGATATAGAAGGCGCCATAACGCGATACACAAGGATTCTGGATAGTCGCGAGTGGAATAGCGCCTTCGTACAATTGTGGAGCCTACTCGAATATCTTACAGATACCACGAACGCGCCCAACGATACTACCGTTAAGCGAGCGTTGTTCTTCTGGCATCGAGACGAGCGCGATTTTCACCGACAAGTGCTCAAGCATCTGATGAAGTATCGAAACAGAACCGTTCATGCCGGTTTTGCGCCCGAAGACATAGAAACGTCGCTCTACCAACTGAAGCGCTACGTGGAACGCGTACTACTCTTCCACGTTTTCAGTGCTCCCGACTTCGCCAGCATCGGGGAAGTCGCCGAGATGATGCAACTTCCCCTTGCAGATATGTCGATATTGCGTAGAAGGCGCTGGCTGATGGATCGAGCACTAAAGTATCATTCCTAGCCTTCGTTCAGCCTCCGAACATCTCATCGAGCCCGTCTACCGCGTCGCCGCCTATGTCGTCTATCAGGTGCGAGTAGGTGTCCATCGTCTGCGTGATCGACGAGTGACCTAGCAGCGATTGGACGCGCTTGGGGTGCTTGCCCTGGTTGAATAGCGCCGTGGCGAACGTGTGACGCAGCGCGTGGAACGTGTAGCCGTCGAGCCCGACGCGCTTTAGGAGCGTCTTGTAGTCTCGGTAGTACAGGTTGTTGTGGTCCATCGGGCCGCCTACGCGGTTCGGGAAGACTAGATCGGCGTCGCGCCAGATCCGCGCTGCGATGCGCTCTTCGTTCTGACGCGCCCTGTGAGCCCGCAGAGCAGCCGCCGCGGTCTTGTTGAGGGGCACGCCGGCGGCTCGCCTTGTTCTTCGTGGGGCCGAAATCTAGGCCGTGGTCGGTGACCTTGAGGGCACGGCGCACGGACAGTTTGCCCGCGTCGAGGTCCACGTCGGACCACTTGAGCCCCAACAACTCGCCCTGACGCAAGCCGGTGTGCAGGGCGACGACGTACAGCGCCTCGTTACGCGTGCCCCGCGCGGCGTCGAGCAGGACGCGTACCTGGACGGGGGAGAGCGCCTTAACGCCGTCCGACCGTCTCTCGCGGCTGCTACGGGGCCGCTCGCCTTCCGCGACATTGCGGTAGATCAGGTCGTCGCGCACGGCTTGCGAGAGAGCCTTCTGCAAGGTGACGTGGACGTAGTCGACGGATCGCGCGGAGAGCGTCTTGCCCTTCTCGTTGTAGAGCCACCGGACTTCGGCGCGCGTGAGATCCTTGAGCTTGCGGGGACCGAGCGCCGGCTTGAGATGGTTGTTCGCGATGCCCTCGTAGCGGATGAAGGTGCTGTGCGTCATCTTGCCGGCGTCGACGAGCGGCTTGAGGCAATCGCGGAGCCACGAATCGAGCCACTCGGCCACCTTGAAGTCGTCGGCGTCGAAGAAGATCCCCTTATCTGCGTTGGCACGCGCCTCGTTTAGCTTGCTTTCGACCTCTCGGTGCTTTTTGCCGTAGATGGTCCTGCGCTTTGGGCCGTCCGGCGTGTGGACGGTGTAGCGGGCCGTGTACGGCCGTGGCCCGGCGCCCCGCGGTTGGCCCTGGTGCTCCGTCGACCCGGCGCGTTGTCCTACGACGACGCTGGGGACCGACTCCGCCGATGCGGGGTGGGGTTATCCCTACCCCAAAGTCTCCCGGCATCCCCATTGGCCGGCGGCTCTCCGGGACCTACGCTTATGGCCGACAACGAACGAGAGGAGCAACCATGCGGAACACGAGTAAAGAGGAACCCGGGCACGGTTCGACGGACCGTGCCCGCGGCCCGGGGGCGTTCGCGCGCCGCCACGGTTTGGTCAGCTTCTACGCCCTGGCGTACGGCCTGAGCTGGTTGGCCTGGCTGCCCTACGTGCTCTCCCAGTACGGCCTGGGTGTCGTGCACATTTCCTTGCCCCCGTTCGTGGGGCCAGAGGAGCTTGTCGGGCAACTGGCCGGTATCCTCCTCGGCGCCTACCTCGGGCCTTTGGGGCGGCGTTCATCGTCACTGCCCTGGCCGAGGGGAGGCCGGGCCTCAGGCGCTGGCGGGGAGGCTGTTCCGGTGGGGCGTCGGCTGGAGGTGGTACGCCTTCGCCATGATCGCCGTCCCAACGGTCATCGTGGCCGGCACCCTGCTGATGCCCGGGGCGGCCGCGGGGTTGCGCCTCCCACCGCTGGAGCTGTTCCTCGTTTACGTGCCGTTCTTCGCGCTCCAGATGGTGACCACGGGGCTGGCGGAGGAGCCGGGATGGCGCGATTTCGCCCTGGTGCGCCACCAGCGGCAGCACGGCCCCCTCGTGGGAACCCTGATCCTGTCGCTGCTGTGGGCTGGGTGGCACGCCCCTTTGTTCCTGACCGAGTGGGGGCGGGGATCGGCGGGCCAACCCGCGCACCGTCCTGCTGTTCTTCCTCCTTTGCGTAACGCTCAGCGTCGTCATCACCTGGGTCTTCAACAGGACGCGGGAGAGCCTGCCGCTGGCCATCGTGATCCACGCGTCCAACAACACCTTCGCGTCGCTGCTGCTCGCCGCCACGTTCACCACCCTCGACCCTCGAGGGACGTGCTCACGGGGCCGTGATCGGCTACGGCGCCCTGGCCCTGGTGCTCACCCTTGCGACCCGCGGGAGGCTCGGCTACGGCGGCCCCTCGAGGACCAACCCAAGGAGGGGCCGGCAAGGAGCCTGGCGGTGTTCCCGTCGCCCGTGTGGTGGCCGGCCAACGCGTCGATCACCCAGGGACGCGGGAGGCGTGACGGCAAACCTCTGGGGCGGAGAACCTTGGGCGGCGAGCCGCGTAAACTACGGGGAGAGGAGGGATCCCATGTACCATACTGAAGAAGCCGCGGCGGCAGACGAAGGTTTCGGCCGGGAGGGTACGCCCCGCGGACGGCCCCTCGTCCGGGCCTTGCTCTCGACGCTCTTCTTGCTTTCCAGCCTCCCCCTCGGTCTCTTCTGGTTCTTCGTGGTGGCCGTGGCGCTGTTGGCCGGCCTTCCGCTGGCGGTCGTCTGGGTAGGGCTGCCCATCCTCGCCCTCGCCACGCTGGCGTGCATCCTGGGCACGGACGTCGAGCGGCGGCGCCTGTCAGCGCTGCTGGGCGCCTGCATCTCCTCCCCCCATCGTCCCCTGCCCCGCGGCTCGTTCCTCGCCCGCGCGCGGGCCCGGGCGGCGGACCCCGCGCTGTGGCGCGGCCTGCTCTACCTGCTCCTGCTGCTCCCCATCGGCCTGGTCGAGACCGTCGTCGTCCTGGTCCTGGCCTTTTCGGCGGTTCTGGTCAGCTACCCGCTGTGGTTCTGGGCGCTCCCCGAAGGCGTGGCCATAGTCGCGACGAACGCCTTCGTGGCGGACACCGTGCCCAAGGCGTTGGTGGTCACGTTCGTCGGCCTCGTGGTCATGGCGGCCGCAGCGGCCTTCGTCCCGCAGGCCTGCCGGGCGCACGTCTCGCTGGGCCGGGCCTTGCTCGGACCCCGCAGGCGCGAGGCGCTGGACAGGCGGGTAGAGGCGCTCACGGAGGGCCGCTCGAAGGCCGTGGAGGCCGCCATCGCAGAGCGGCGCAGAATAGAGCGCGACCTGCACGACGGGGCCCAGCAGCGCCTCGTCTCGTTGGCGATGGCGCTCGGCATGGCCCGTCAGAAGCTGGAGGGAAGTCCCGGGGGGGACCCCGAGGTCGAGCGGGCGACGGAGCTCGTGGGGGAGGCGCACGAGGAGGCCAAGCGCGCCCTGGCCGAGATCCGGGACCTCATCCGGGGCATCCACCCGGCGGTCCTCACCGACAGGGGCCTCGACGCGGCGGTCTCCGCGCTGGCGCACCGCTCCCCTGTGCCCACCTCGGTGGTGGTGGACCTCGACGAACGTCCGCCGGAGGCGGCCGAGATCACGGCCTACTTCGTGATCGCTGAGGCCCTGGCGAACGTCGCCAAGCACTCGGGCGCCTCCGAGGCCCGCGTCCTGGCACGGCGGGAGAGGGGCGCGGTGGGCGGAGAGGACCGGCGGGACCTCCTGGTGGTGGAGGTCGGGGACGACGGCGTCGGGGGGGCAGACCCCGCGGGCGCAGGCCTCAAGGGGCTGGCTGACCGCGCGGTGGTCCTCGACGGCCGCCTGACGGTCGAGAGCCCCGCCGGCGGCCCAACCAGGGTGCGCGCGGAGCTGCCGTGGGAGGAACGAGGCGATGGCTGAGGACGCCGCGAGGAAAGCATCCCTGAGGGTCGCGATCGCCGAGGACTCGGGGCTCTTGCGGGCGGGCATCGCGCGCCTCATAACCGACGCCGGTCACCGGGTCATCGCCGAGGCGGGCGACGGGCCGGGCCTCTTGAGGATCATCGAGGAGCAACCCCCCGACGTGGCCGTCGTGGACGTGCGCATGCCGCCGGGCTTCAAAGACGAGGGCCTCAAGGCCGCCCTGGAGGCGAGGAGGCGCAGGCCCGGCCTCCCGGTGCTGGTGCTCTCCCAGTACGTCGAGGAACGCTACGGCAGGGAACTGCTCGAGTCCGGGATGGAGGGCACGGGCTACCTGCTCAAGGACCGCGTGGCCGACGTCGCCGAGTTCGTCTCGGCGCTCGAGACCGTGGGCGCCGGTGGGACCGTGCTCGATCCGGAGGTGGTGGGCCAGCTCCTGGCCCGAAGGAAGCACAACGAAGGCCTCGCCTCCCTCACCCCGCGCGAGGGCGAGGTCTTGGCCCTCGTGGCCGAGGGACGTACCAACCAGGCGATAGCGAAGGCGCTCTTCATCACCGGGGGCGCCGTGGAGAAGCACGTGAAGAGCATCTTCGGCAAGCTCGGGCTTCCCCAGGGCGAGGCCGACCACCGCCGCGTGCTGGCGGTGCTGGCCCACCTGCGCGGCTAGCACTCGCCCGTAAGCCTGGGACCCGTATCCGATACGCCGCGCGGCCTCGAAGAACCCTGCGTTTTCATCCACGTTCGCCAGCGGTGTTGAGCATTCCCGAGGCCTGCGCGGCCTTGAGCGCGAACCATAACTCAGCGACGTCCTCCGTCCGGTCCAGCCGTCGGCCCGTCAACTCCTCGACGCGGCGCATCCTGTAAACGAGCGTCTGTTTGTGTACGTGCAGTTCCTCCGCCGCCCGCCTCCAGGAACGATTCCGCCGGAGAAAGGTGGCCAACGACGCCACGAGCTGGGAGCCGTGCGACGCGTCGTAGGCCAGAATTGTCCCGAGCACGTGCTGTACCACCCGCCCCGACTCGTCGAGGTCTCTTGGCAGGAACGGCGAGAACGTGGCGTCGCCGTACCTGGCCACCCGTCCACCGGAGGCCCTCACGCTCTCCAGGGCCCAACGGGCCTCGCGATAGGCGTCCGGAACGCGCGATGGGCTCAACAGGGGATCGCTCAATCCTACCGGGTACACTTCGTCCACTTCTTCGCGGAATGCATCGATCGCCCCGGTCGTGGCCGGAAGTAACGCCGTCAGAAGGGCGCGGCGCAATAGCAGGTGGGGGATGCCCCTGTCCTCCAGCCGCACGTGTAGATCTGCCCTTCCGTCCGACCCGCCTTCTCCGTCGCACGTTGCCAGGACTCGCGGCTCCTCGGCCAGCCCCCATTCGGAGAGCAGATGAGATGCCGTCTCGGTGCCAATACGGCCGTCCACAAGCCCGGCCAGAAGCTCCGCTCCCAGACGTCGCCTTCGCTCGCTGTCCGCGATCCTCTTCTCGACCTCCAGGGCCGCAACGGTCGCCACGTGACGCAGTACAGACAGGTCCGGGGAGACATCTGCCCCGGAGATCGCGACCAGCGCCGCCGGCCTGGAGGCCGGAACGTGCAGCGCAATGGCCTGTCGGGGACCCACGCCCAGGCGCAGCACGGCGGGCATGGGCTGGGACCTGCTCCTGACCTCTTGCGTGAGCGCTTCGGTGACGCCGAGGGGCGCCCCGGGTACGTCGGGCAACAGCGAGCGTCCCCGTTCCGGGTCGAGCACGAAAAGCTCGCAGCGCGTAACCTCGCCGAGGCGCGCCATCAGGCTCTTGCCGAAAGAGCTTCCACTCACCGCCAGGCGCGCCGTCTCGTAGACCCTCACCGCCTGCACGAGCCTCGCGTGCTCACCACCCCGGTTCGCCTCCGCCACGGCCCGCGAGATCGCGGTGAAAGGAACGTCGTAGGCCGTGAGCAGCACCGGAAACGAGAGGCGATCCGCCGCTTCGGACATCTCCTCCGATAACGCCGGCGCGTGCATCTTCTCCGCGATCAGAAGCCCGCTGAGCCCCGCATCCACCAGGCGCTCCACGTACGAGACCTGCGCCCCGCCACCCTCAGGGACGGTGTAACCCACCGTCATGAGCAACTCGCCTGAAGCGAGATACTCCGTCGGATCAGGTAACTCGCAGACGTGCGCCCAGCTTACGGGCCGCCCGAGCCCGGACTCACCCGCGAAAACCCGCGTCCTCAGATCTGGCATCTCCAGCAACTCTGACACCGTAACGGTCATGACCCTTTCATACTACCGTATGAGACAATTGTTCAAATTTATACACCCGGAGTATTGCGTCGCAGAGCCCTCGGGGACAGAATGCGGCAAGAAGACTTGGGGTGAGACCTGTGGCCGGAACCCGGGCCCTTGCCGGTATATCCGGAGCAACAGAAAGATTGAGACGGACGGACCCTTGTGGCGCCGTCGTCGGTTTGCCGGATCGGGGAGGAAGATGAGCACGACCCGCTACGAACCCGCCGATTCCTTCGCGATCCCGCGCTTCTCGGGCGTGCGCACGTTCATGCGGCTTCCGAACGTGCGCGACCTCGAGAACGCCGACGCCGCAGTCGTCGGGGTCCCCTTCGATACCGGCGCTTCTTTTCGGGCCGGCGCCCGCTTCGGGCCGGAGAGCATCCGCAGCATCTCCCACCTCCTGAGGCCCTACAACCCATCCCAGCGTATCTCCATCTTCGATCACCTGTCCGTCATAGACTTTGGCGACGTGCCCGTGGTTCCTGGCTTCATAGAGGAGAGCTACGAGACCATCAAGGGAGGCCTCGAGGAGATACACCGCGCCGGCGTAGTTCCCATAGTCCTCGGTGGCGACCACTCCATAGCCCTGCCGGAGCTCCGCGCGGCGGCCTCCGTCCACGGGCCTCTGGCCCTCGTGCAGTTCGACTCCCACGCCGACACCTGGGACGAGTACTTCGGCAAGAAGTACAACCACGGGACGGTATTCCGCAGGGCGGCGGAAGAAGGCCTGCTTCGTGCCGACCGGTCCATCCAGGTAGGGATGCGCGGTTCGCTCTACGACGCCGGGGATCTCGACGCCTCGCGGAGCCTGGGCCTGGATCTCGTAACCACCGACGACGTCAGGAAGCGGGGAATTCCCGAGACGATCGGACTTATTCGCGAGAGGGTCGGCGACGCGAAGACCTACGTCTCGTTCGACGTGGACTTCGTGGATCCTGCCCACGCGCCGGGCACCGGCACGCCGGAGATCGGAGGCTTCTCCGGCCGCGAGGCGCAGGAGTTCGTGCGCGGGCTTGCCGGACTGCGCATCGTCGGCTGCGACGTGGTCGAGGTCTACCCGCAGTACGACGGTCCGGGCCAGATCACGTCGCTCCTCGCGGCGAACGTCGCCTTCGAGTTCTTGAGCCTGCTCGCCGGGACCAGAAGCATCGAGCCGGCACCGTGAACGAAGAATCCGTGTAACGTTTCCGAGGAAAGGGGCTGGGATGGAGGAGCAAAGAGCAAGAGACAACACGAGCGCGGCGCAGGAGCTCGCCCGCTACGGCTACGAGCAGACGCTCAAACGCGGCTTCAACCTCTGGTCTGTCTTCGCGCTGGCCTTCGCCTTCATCTCGCCCATCGTCGCGTTGTACGGCATCTTCGCGCTCTCCTTCGCGGCCGGCGGGCCGGCCTTCTGGTGGGGTTTTCTCGTGGTGCTGGCCGGCCAGATGCTCGTCGCCCTGATCTTCGCCGAGCTGGCCTCCATCTGGCCGCTCGCCGGCGGCGTCTACCAGTGGTCGCGCCAGATCATGGGCAACGGTTTCGGCTGGTTCGCCGGCTGGGCGTACATGTGGACCCTCGTGATCGCCATGTCCGCCGTGGCCTACGGCGCCGCGGGCTTCCTGGCCGCGATCTTCGACGTGCAGGACCCGAGCCCGCTGACCCTGGTGTTGTTCGCGCTCGGCGTCACGATAGTCGGTACGCTGGCGAACACGGTCGGACGCAGGGTTTTGAAGCTCATGGTCTACCTGAGCATAGCCGCCGAGATCCTGGGCAGCATAATTATTGGGACGGTCCTGCTCCTCTTCTACCGCGAGAATTCCTTCTCGGTCCTCTTCGACGCGTTCGGTACGGCCGGCGAGGGCTCCTACCTCTTGGGTCCCTTCCTCGCCGCCGTGGCCTTTATAGGCTGGGCATTCGTGGGATTCGAGAGCGCCGGGGCGATGGCCGAGGAAGTCGAAGACCCGAACCGCGACGTGCCAAAGGCCGTGCTGCTGTCGTTGATCTGCGTCGCCCTCATCGTCATGTACGCCGGGCTCGCAATTATCCTCGCCATACCGAACATAGGCGATGTCGTCGCGGGCACCGTCGGCGACCCGATAACAGATACCCTGGCCGCGAAGCTCGGCGCGGGCATCTCGAAACCCCTCTTCGCCGTGATCGTCGTCGGGTTCCTCGCCAGCTTCATGGCCCTGCAGGCCTCCGTCTCTCGCGTGATCTTCGCCTTCGCCCGCGACCGCGCGCTGCCTGCCTCGGGCTTTCTGGGACGGCTCGCGACCGAAGACCGCCTCCCCATAAACGCCATCCTCCTCACCTCCGTCGTCACGACGGCGCTCTTCCTGCTAGCCAACTCGGACATCTACGGCACCCTCGTCAGCTTCACCACCGGCGGCTTCTACGTAGCCTTCCTGTTTCCCCTGCTCGCCGCCCTGATAGCCCGTCTCTCCGGACGCTGGCGCCCGGGAAGGTTCTCCATCGGCGGCCTGGGTCTGGTCGTCAACGTGCTGGCCGTGATATGGGTTGCCTTCCAGATAACCAACATAGCCTGGCCGCGCACCCCGGACTTGCCCTGGTACCAGAACTATGGCGTCCTGATCATGATCGTGGCGCTTGGCGTCCTCGGCGCGGCCTCCTTCTTGCCGCTCCGGGGCAATATCGCCCTGACCCCACACAACGAGCGAGATGGCGTCGCCGCGACTGCTGAACGCCCGGGAACGGAGAGACCGTAGCATGACTACCTCCGGCAGCGGCGGCGGCGCGGCCGTCGTCACCGGGGCGGCGAGCGGCATCGGCGCCAGCATCTCGGCCCGGCTCTCCGCGACCGGCCGGAGGGTCGCGGGCCTCGACCTCCAGGAATCCGATACGGACCTCTCGCTCGTCGCCGACGTCTCCGACCGTGGCGCAGTCCTGAACGCGCTGGGCCGGGTACAGGACGAACTCGGCCCGGTCTCCGTACTCGTGACCGTGGCCGGCTACTACGAGATGCTTCCCGCCCAGGAGATCACCCCCGAGAAATGGCGGCGGATGCTGGAGGTCCACCTCGGCGGAACCTGCAACGCCTGCGCCGCCGTGCTGCCTGGCATGCTGGAGGCGGGGGGCGGCACCATAATCACGGTCTCGTCCGAGCTAGCCCTTGGCGGCGGCGCGGAAGACGCGCACTACGCCGCGGCGAAGGGCGCCATCCTTGGGTTCACGAAAAGCCTGGCCGTCGAGGTGGCAGACAGGGGCGTCCGCGTCAACTGCGTGGCCCCCGGACCAACAGACACCCCCTTGCTCGAACCGACCTCGCCCTGGCGGGACAAAGCCTTCCTGGAGACCTTACCGCTACGCCGTCTGGTGCGCACCGACGAGGTCGCGGAGGCCGTGCTGTTCCTGGTCGATGAGGGCGGCTTCTTCTGCGGGCAGGTCCTCTCCCCGAACGCCGGGGCGGTGATCTGATGGAGAAAATTGGCGGCCGCCTGGAAGGAACCGTGGCCCTGGTTACCGGAGCCGGAGGGGGGATAGGCCGCGCGACGGCCCTGCACCTCGCCGCCGAAGGCGCCGTGGTCGCGGTAAACGGCCGCGAACCAGCAGGGAAGATAGACGAAGTGGTAGACGCTTGCGGCGGGGTGCCGGCGATAGCGGACGTGTCGGACCCGGCCGCCGTCGAAGAGATGGTCTCGGCCGTCGAACAGAGCGCGGGCCCGATCGGCGTGCTCGTCGCCAACGCCGCGTACATGTCCATGGGACCCTTCCTCGAACAGGACCCGGCCGACTGGTGGCGTCAGATCGACACCAACCTCTCGGGAACCTTCTACCTGGTCCGGTCGGTCCTGCCTCACATGAGACGCCTCGGCGGCGGACGCATCGTCATCGTGAGCTCCGAGTGGGGCGTCAGCGGGTGGCCGAACGCCACCGCCTACGCCGCGTCCAAGGCTGGCCTGATCTCCCTGGGCAAGACCCTCGGCAGGGAACTCGCCCCCGAGAACATCATCACCAACGTGGTCGCCCCCGGCGTCGTAGACACCCCTCAACTCGAGCAGGACGCCAGGGACGCTGGCGTCTCGATGGGCGAGATAAAGGCCCGCTACGCTTCACAGACACCCGTCGGAAGGATCGGAAGCCCGGAGGAGATAGCCGCCACGGTCGCGTTTCTCGCCGCCGCCGATTCAGCCGCCTTCGTAGGCCAGGTCCTACAGCCCAACGGCGGCACCACGAGGAGTTGGGCATGAGCGGGACCAAGCGCAGAACGGGCGATCGGCGTAAAAGCGCCAGGGCCGTGGCAATGTCGACCTTCGACTTCGACGCCGAGGCGCCGATCCTCGCCGAGGACCTCTGGACCATGTCCCGCCGGGCCCACGGCCCGAAGGTCGGTGTGCCTCGCAACCTCGACTTCGTGGCTAACTTGGAAGGGCGAACTTGACCTGATGCGGCAGACGGGAGCCCTCTGTGTGCTGACGTGCCATCCTTTTCCGGGCGAGCGACCTTCCCTTATCCGGGCCACAGAAGGCTTCATAAGCTTCGCCAGAGAGTGCGGTGACGTCCGATTCTCTGAGACAGACCGGCTGGCGGACGCAGTGCTTCAGGATTCCGAAGAAGGAGCATAGAGTGAGCACCCCTGAGCAGAACAACACCGACTCAACCATGTGGACGAGCCTTCTCCACTCCGGGTTGGCCAGCTCCTTCCTGAGGCTCCCCCACGTACCGCCCGACGCGGAGCAACTGAGAGCCGCCGGGGCCGGAGCTGCGATCTACGGCATCCCGTGGGATTCCACGGTCATCAGCCGCTCCGGCGCGAACTACGGCCCGCGTGGCATCCGGGAAGCTTCCTTGCAGGCTCTGAGCTACAACGCAACCCTAAATATCGACCTCGTCGATGCCCTGAACCCCGTCGACTGTGGCGACGCCGCCACCACGCTCGCCAACGCGGAGAAGACGTTTGGGAGCGCCCAGAAGGACATCGGTAGCATCCTCGCCGCCGGCGCGCTGCCCGTCACGTTGGGGGGAGATCATTCCGTTACCATCCCAGCCGTGAGGGCCGTGGCCGAGCGCCACACGAATCCCTCCCTGGTCCTGGTCGACGCGCACCTCGACACGGCGTCGGACGTCGGCGGAGAGACCCTCAACCACTGTTGCCCGATCACGCGCGCCGTAGAGGCCGGGTTTCCTCCGCAAAACATCGCCATAATCGGGGCGACCGGCTGGCTCAACCCTCGCAGTGAGCTGGAGTACTGCCGCCAAAACGGCATAGAGATCGTCTGGCTCGAAGACATCCTCGAGAACGGTCTGAAGAGGGCGCTAGATCGCGTGCTGCATGCGGTGGGTCGTGGCACGGATGGCGTCTACCTCAGTGTAGACATCGACGCCCTCGACGGCGCGTACGCACCCGGCACGGGCGTGCCGGGCACAGGAGGAATGACCACAAGGGAGATCCTTGCGATAGTCCGCCGGGTCTCCGCCCGAGGACTGCTTGGGATGGACCTCGTCGAGGTCGCACCCACCCTCGATCCCACGAATACAACAACCACCACAGCCGTGCGCATCTTGCTGGACGCTCTGGCGTTCCATGCCAGAAGCGCTTCACGACGCCCCCGGACCTGATACCGATACACGCGGCGCCTCCGGGCCGAAACTCCCCGTTGAACAAGAACGCCGTCTCGCGAGCACCGAGGTTGGTACGTCCAGAACCCCGCAGTTGCCACACGAGCAGACGCTTCGTAGAGGTGAAAAAGGCGGGGATGATCAATGGCCGAGCACCCTACACCAAATCCTCGGAAACCAGATTGCTGGACCCCGCAGGACCCGACGAAACACTCCGGAATCTCCGGTTGGTTTTGTGGCTCCGAAGGCTGCGAGTTTCGGGTCCCGTCGGTCACCCTTTCATCGCAGGGAAAATGTGATGCCAGACCAAGAAGCTGGGCCACGTCTACTGCAAGTGGCCTGCGAGGTTCCAGGGTGTTCTGCGGGACCCCTTGATCCGGGCGTGCGCTCCCGCTAGTAGACCTGCGGAATGAAGCGCTGGGTCTCGCGGGGTGGGCGGACGTAGTCGGGATCGTCCTGGCGTTCGGGCAGTTCGAGTGGCGGCTTCGGCTCGTATTCGTAGGGGATGCTGGAGAGGAGGTGGGAGATGGTGTTGAGGCGCGCCCGCCTTTTGTTGTCCGCCTCGACGACCCACCAGGGGGATAGATCCGTGTCCGTGCGGGCGAACATTACGTCCTTTGCGCGGGAGTAGTCGACCCAGCGCCTGCGGGATTCGAGGTCCATGGGGCTCAGCTTCCAGTGCTTGCTGGGGTCGGAGAGGCGGTCCTGGAAGCGGCGCTCCTGCTCGTCGTCGGAGACGGAGAACCAGTACTTGATGAGCTTTATGTTCGAGCGGAGGAGCATCTCTTCGAAGAGGGGGGTCGAACGCAGGAACTCCTGGTACTCCTCCTCGTTGCAGAAGCCCATGACGCGCTCGACGCCCGCCCGGTTGTACCAGGAGCGGTCGAACAGGACCATCTCGCCGGCGGCCGGCAGCTCGGCCACGTAACGCTGGAAGTACCACTGGGTGCGCTCCCTGTCGCTCGGTGCCGGAAGCGCGGCGATGCGGCACACGCGCGGGTTCATGGCGTCGTTGATGCGTTTGATGGTCCCGCCCTTGCCGGCCGCGTCCCTGCCCTCGAACACGACCACCACCCGCAGCCCTTTCTCCCTGATGTACTCCTGGAGCTTGACCAACTCCACCTGCAGCCTCTTCAGCTCCGACTCGTAATCCCGCTTCTTGAGCTTACCGACTTTCCCGTCCGCCTCCGCCATGCCCTGCGCCATCCGACCGCCGGCGTTGCCGTTGGCCCTCCCAGACTTCTTACTCTTCGACTTGTCTTTCGCCACGATCTTCCTCCTAAAGAACCCGCGTCGTTCTCAAGAAGCGTCTCACGTAGTGCCGTTTAGTGCAATCTCCGTCGTTACCCTCCGTCTTTCGACGCCGGCCGCCGCGTTCCTGTCCTCGCCGCTGTTGACACGGGGTCGGTGGGGGAAGAGAATCCCTTCTGGTATCCAGGCCAGAGTTCGTTACGGGAAAGGCGCTTGTGTGGGGGGATCTTTCGGGGATGCTCCGGTGTTCGGGGGCGCTTCAGGGTAGGTCTGGTGGCGGTTTCCGTGGTGGTTGCCGTTGCCGTGGGGATGCTGGCGTTCGGGGGGAAATCCGAGGCCCAGGCCGGCGACGGGGCGTTCCTTGCGAGGGAGGGAACGCCGCCTCCCGGCGCCAACGTCCGGTGCAGGCCGACCAGGGCGCATCCCTATCCCGTGGTGCTCGTGCACGGGACCTTCGAGACCATGGAGCAGAACTGGGCGGTCGTTTCGCCGAGGCTCAAGCGGGAGGGCTACTGCGTCTTCGCGCTCAACTACGGAAACCGTGGGCTGGGCCCGATCGGGGACTCCGCGAAGGAGCTCGGCCGGTTCGTTGGCAACGTGATGAGGTTTACGGGGGCGCAGAAAGTCTCGCTCGTCGGGCACAGCCAGGGCGGGATGATGCCCAGGCGTTGGATCAAGAGCCAAAACGCCGGCAACAGGGTGGACGATCTTGTCGGGTTCGCCCCTTCGAACTACGGCACGGAGCTCAACAGCGCGACGAGCGAGGATTCAACGGCCGAGGACTTCGGTCTCCCGGTCTCCGGCACCTCCGGCCCGTGCCGGGCGTGCGACCAGCAGAGCGCCGGGTCCCCGTTCCTCAAGAGGCTCAACGGGGGAGACGACACGCTCGGCTCCGCGTCCTACACCCAGATCGCCACGGATGACGACGAGATCATCATCCCCTACACCCGTTGCTTCTTGAAGGGCGAGCTGCGCACGGCCAACCTCACCCTCCAGGACTACTACGAGCCGGACCTGATCGTCACCCACCAGAACATCTACGACGACCCTATCGCCCAGGAGTTCATGCTCGACGCCCTCGACAACCCCGGCCCGACAAAACCAGGACGGGCGCTCCGCGACTTCCCGCTACCCCGGGCCGGCGCCTGAAGCGGTCTGCAGAAAGACCGGGCCGGTGGATAGGTCCCGAGGCTTTCAGGTTCTTGTGTGTGCTTCGCGGGGCCGGGTGCCGACCTCCCACTCCTAGAAACCTCGGAACCTCGCCTGCATCGAGGATCAATCATCTTGCAGGCCGCCGTAGGCCAACGCCGCCTGGTTCCCTGACCCTCCTTCAGGATCATAGCGTCCGAAATCCGGTTTGATTTGGCCTTTGTGCGAGATTAGACTTGCCCGGGATGAGGGACTTCCAGAATTACACCAAGGAGCCCGGTGCTGCGCGCCGCCGGTGGTGGGTGTGGTCGCTGCCGGTCGTTCTGGTCGCGGTGGTGGTCGGGGGGGTGGCTCTCGCCTACGAGCCCGGTGGCGGTGAGGCCGGGGAGCCGGAGCGGGTAAACGCCTCTCCTACCAGCTGGATCCAACGCATGTTCGGCGGGACCGGGCAGCTCACCGAGGGACCCTTCAACGTGCTCGTGCTCGGCGTCGACGAGCGGCCGGATAGCGAGGAAGAGGGGAGCCGGACCGACACCATAATGCTGGTGCGCGTGGTCCCGGACAGCGGCGACGTGAAGCTCCTCTCCGTCCCGAGGGACCTGCTCGTCGAGGTCGAGCCCGGCCGGGAGGACAGGATCAACGCCGCCTACAACTACGGCGGCATAGAGCAGACGATCACGGCTTTCGAGGAGTACTCTGGCATCGGCATCGACCACTACGCCATCGTCGACTTCGAGGGCTTCAAGGACGTAATAAACGCCATGGGCGGCGTCGAGGTCGACGTGCAGGATGAGATCCCGCCAAAATACAAGATCGAAGACGGCCTCCAGACCCTCAACGGCCAGCAGGCCCTCTTCTACGCCCGCTACCGCGGCACCCCGGAAGGCGACCTCGACCGCATCAAACACCAGCAGCAGCTGGTAGCCGCCCTGCGCAGCCAGGCCTTCGACTGGAGCACCGTAAAACAGCTACCCAAAATCCTCAAAGTAGCCAACCGCAACGTCCAGACCGACCTCGGCCTGACAGACGGCATCTCCCTGGGCAAGATCCTGATCCGCCGCGGCCCCAACGCCCAGATGACCTCAGAACAACTCCAGGGAGACCCGGAGACCCTGGAAAACGGTAACCAGGTCCTCGTCCCGGACAACGAAGCCAACGAACCAATCCTGGACCAGTTCCGCTACTAGCTCGCAGCCTTTGGCTGCGAGCAGCACGCTCCGGCTGTCGCCTCCGCTTGTCAGCCCGGCGCCGCGCGCCTTTCAGCCCGCTGCAGCCTTCGGCTTCCGCTCTCAGCACGCCTCCCTGCGGGAGGCTTTCAGCCGGTCGTCTGTGCGCGTTACGCCTCCCGGTACCCAAACCGTCCCGCGCTGCCCGCCCGGCCCGTGCGCAACAAGAAGCTGAAAGCGGAGGCGAAGCCGGAGCGGGCTGAGAGCGAGGACTGCGAAGCAGGCCGACGCGTGCCGAGAGCGGAGCCCTTAGGGCGTAGCGTGCTGACAAGCGGAGGCGACAGCCGGAGCGTGCCGCGCCGGCCGCGCTGGCTTGGCCTGCGCTCTCAGCGCAACAGGCCGGCGCGACAATGGTGGCTGTTATACTTCTGCCCAGGTTCTACGGCGGGCGAGAGTGGTGGAACGGTAGACACGCTAGATTTAGGATCTAGTGCCTTCGGGCGTGCGGGTTCAAGTCCCGCCTCTCGCACTTCGCCGGGTCGGCGGGTGTGGCACGCCGGGTCCGGGTCGTTTAGGAGGAACTGGAGGGTATGACGGCTAACGTTACGAAGCTCGAGGAGAACAAGGTGCGTCTGGACGTCGAGGTGCCCCCCGACGCCGTCCGCAAGGGCGTCGAGGCGAAGGTCAGGGAGCTCGGCCGCCAGGTGCGGGTCCCCGGCTTCAGGCCGGGCAAGGCGCCGCGGCGTGTGATCGAGAACCGCCTCGGGCGCGACTACATCATGATGGAGGCCCTCCAGGAGGCCCTCCCCAGCTGGTACTCGGAGGCCGTGGTCGAGACCGACCTGAGGCCCATCGACCGGCCCGAGATCAACTTCGACGACCCCTTGAGCGAGGAGAGCGGCTTCAAGTTCTCCGCGACCGTCGAGGTGCGCCCCCAGGCCAAACTCGGCGACTACAAGGGCGTCGAGGTCCCGAAGCGCGAGGTCGAGGTCTCCGACGAAGAGGTCGACGCCCAACTCGAGGAGTTGCGCGGGCAGTTCGCGACGCTTGCGGCGGTCGAGGACAGGCCGGCGGCGGAGGGCGACTTCGCCATCATCGACTTTGCCGGCGAGAACATGACGACCGGCGAGCCGCTCGAAGGCGGCCAGGCCGAGGACTACATGCTGGAGATCGGGCGCGGCGAGCTTCTCGAAGACTTCGAGAACAACGTGGTCGGGATGAAGCCGGACGAGCGCAAGCGGTTCGGCGTAACGTTCCCCGCAGATTACGCGGAGGCTTCGTTGCAGGGCCAGTCCGTGCTCTTCAACGTTCACCTCAAGGAGATCAAGGAGCGCGACCTCCCCGAGCTCGACGACGAGTTCGTCCAGGAGGCGAGCGAGTTCGAGACGCTGGACGAGCTGCGGGCGGCCATCCGGGAGCAGTTGGAGCAGGCCGCGGAGCAACGCGTCTCCGGCGAGTTCAGGGCGCGGGTGCTCGACGTGGTCGCGAGCAACGCCGAGGTCGAGGTGCCCGACGTGATGGCTCACGAGAAGGCGCACGAGATGGTAGAGAGCTTCGAGCGGAGCGTGCGGGCGCAGGGGATGGACCCCCAGCAGTACTACCAGCTCGCCGGCTCCAACCACCACGAGTTCGAGCAGCGCGTCAGGCCCGAGGCCGAGGACACGGTCAAGAAGGAGCTCGTGCTCGACGCCGTGGCCGTGGCCGAGAACATAACCGCCGACGACGAGGCGGTGATGCACGAGATCGGGCACCTCGCCGAAGAATCCGACCGGGCCCCGGAAGAGATAGCCGAGACCATGAAGGCGAACGGGACCTACTCGCTCCTGCAGGAGGAGATCTCCCGCCAGAAAGCACTCGACTTTCTCGCCGAGAACGCCACCCCGGTCGAGATGCCGGAGGAGGATGCCTCAGACGAGGGCATGGAGGCAGGCGGGGAGACGCCGGGCGCCGAGGAGGAGCCCGAGGGCGGCGAGGCCGCGGTCGAGGCGACCGTCGAGGCCGGAACAGCAGACGACGATCAAAAGGAGAAAGAATGAGCTACCAAGATCCCCAGGGCGTCATACCCTACGTAATCGAGCAGAGCCCGCGCGGCGAACGGGCCATGGACATCTACTCGCGGCTGTTGAAGGACAGGATCATCTTCCTCGGCACCCCCGTGGACGACCAGGTCGCGAACGCCATAATGGCCCAGCTCCTCCACCTCGAGAGCGAGGATCCGGAGCAGGACATCAACCTGTACATAAACTCCCCGGGCGGTTCCGTCACGGCAGGGCTCGCGATCTACGACACGATGCGCTTCGTCAAGCCCGACATCGTCACGACCGCCTTGGGTATGGCGGCCTCGATGGGGGCCTTCTTGCTCGCGGCCGGCGCCAAGGGCAAGAGGAGCGCGCTCCCGAACACGCGGATCCTCCTTCACCAGCCGAGCGTCGGTGGGCTCGCCGGGCAGGCTTCGGACGTGGAGATCCACGCCAAGGAGCTCGTGCACACCAAGCGGCGCCTGAACGAGATTTTGGCCGAGAACACCGGGCAGGACTACGACAGGATCGAGCGCGACACCGACCGCGACTACATAATGGGCCCCGAGGAGGGCATCGAGTACGGCGTCATCGACAACATAATCAGGAACCACTAAGGGACCTGGTGAGAGACGGCAGCAAGCTCTTGGGGAGGCCTTAACGGTATGAGGGACCCGTCGGATCAGCTGCAGTGCTCTTTCTGCGGAAAGAGCCAACGCCAGGTCAGGAAGCTCATAGCAGGCCCCGGCGTCTACATCTGCGACGAGTGCATCGAGCTTTGTAACGAGATCATCGACGAAGAGTTCTCGGGACCAGAGCTTCTCAAGGACGACGACCTCCCGAAGCCCCGCGAGATCAACCGCATCCTCAACGAGTACGTTATCGGCCAGGAGGACGCCAAGAAGGTCCTGGCCGTCGCCGTCTACAACCACTACAAGCGTATCCAGATGGGCGCCGAAGCGACCGACGGTACCGAGCTCCAGAAATCCAACATCCTGATGCTCGGCCCGACCGGATCAGGGAAGACCTTACTGGCGCAGACTCTCGCCCGCATCCTCAACGTACCCTTCGCCATCGCCGACGCGACGGCGCTCACCGAGGCCGGCTACGTCGGCGAGGACGTCGAGAACATCCTGCTCAAGCTGATCCAGGCCGCCGACTTCGACGTGAAGAAGGCGGAGACCGGGATCATCTACATCGACGAAATAGACAAGGTCGCCCGCAAGTCGGACAACCCGTCTATAACGCGCGATGTCTCCGGCGAGGGCGTCCAGCAGGCCCTGCTCAAGATCCTTGAGGGTACGGTAGCATCCGTCCCGCCGCAGGGCGGGCGCAAGCACCCGCACCAGGACTTTTTGCAGATCGACACGAAGAACGTGCTGTTCATCTGCGGCGGGGCCTTCGGGGGGCTGGAGGAGATCATCCGCCAGCGCATCGGCAAGAAAAGCATAGGCTTCGGCTCCGACGTGGACCAGCGGCTCAAGCAGGAGGACGACGCCCTCTTGCAGCACGTCCAGCCCGAGGACCTCTTGAAGTACGGCCTGATCCCCGAGTTCGTGGGCCGCCTGCCGGTGATCTCGACGCTCCGCCTGCTCGAGCAGGAGGACCTGGTCCGCATCCTGACCGAGCCGAAGAACGCCCTGGTCCGACAGTTCCGCCAGTTCTTCCGCTACGACAAGGTGGACCTCACTTTCACCGACGAGGCCCTCGCGGCCGTCGCGGAGCTGGCGCTCGAACGCGGCACGGGCGCCCGGGGTCTGCGAAGCATCCTGGAGAGTTCGCTACTGCCGACGATGTACGACCTGCCGAGCCGCTCGGACGTGAACAAGTGCGTGGTCGACGCGGACACGGTTAAGGAGGGCGTGCAGCCCTCGCTCGTGACGGGCGCGCAGAAATACTCGTACGACGAAGAAGAGACGGCTTAAAGGTTCCTTGAGCCAGACCGGGATACCAAAAACATACGACCACCGCGCCGTGGAGGCGCGCCTCTACGAGGAGTGGGAGAGGACGGGCGCCTTCGAGGCCGACCCTAACCCCGACAAGCCCGCGTACTGCATTGTGATGCCCCCGCCGAACGTGACGGGGGCGCTCCACATGGGCCACGCTTTGAACGGCTCCATCCAGGACACCCTCGCCCGCAGGGCCCGCATGAAGGGCTACGAGGCCCTCTGGCTGCCCGGCGTGGACCACGCCTCCATCGCGCTCCAGAACGTGCTCGAGCGCAAAATTCTTCGCGAAGAAGGCAAGACGAAGTGGGAGGTCGGGCGCGAGGAGTTTATCGAGCGGTGCCGCGAGTTCGCCGAGGAGGCCCGCGGCACGATGCTCGGCCAGCTCAGGCGCCTCGGCGCCTCCGCGGACTGGCGCCGCCTGCGCTACACGATGGACGAGAAGTACGTCGACTCCGTGCTCACGGCCTTTATCGAGCTGTACAACGACGGATCCATCTACCGCGGCACGCGCATCGTCAACTGGTGCCCCCGCGACCGCTCGGCCATCTCGGACCTGGAGGTCAACTACGAGGACACGGACGGCAGGCTCTACGGCCTCCGCTACCCGTTCTCGGACGGCAGGGGCCCCGGCCCCGACGGCAATGACTTCGTGCAGGTCTTCTCCACCCGCCCCGAGACGATGCTCGGCGACGTGGCGCTGGTCGTCAACCCGGAAGACGAACGGTACAAAGCGCTCGTCGGGAGGCGAGTCACGGTCCCGTTCGTGGGGCGTGAGATCGAGGTCTTCGCCGACGACCACGTCGAGCCCGAGTTCGGGACCGGCATCCTGAAGGTGACGCCGGCCCACGACCCGAACGACTACGAGATCGGCCAGAGGCTCGGCCTCGAAGCCGTCAACGTCCTCAACCCGGACGGCACGATCAACGAGAACGGCGCGGACTTCGCCGGCACTGACCGCTTCGAGGCGCGCAAGGCCGTGGTCGAGCGGTTGGGGGAGATGGGACTTCTCGGCGAAGTGAAGGACTACAGGCACAGGGTCGGGCATTGCGACCGGTGCGGGGCCGTGATCGAGCCGTGGCTCTCTGAGCAGTGGTGGGTGGCGATGGAAGAGCTCGCCAAACCCGCGATAGAGGCGCTGAAGAAGGGCGAGATCACGGTCTACCCCGACTCCTGGCGCCGGGAGACTATCCGCTGGCTCGAGAACATCCACGACTGGAACGTCTCCCGCCAACTCTGGTGGGGCCACAGAATCCCCGTCTGGTACGGACCGGACGGCGAGACCGTCGCCTCGAAGGAGTCGCCGGGCGAGGGCTGGGAGCAAGACCCGGACATCCTCGACACCTGGTTTTCGAGCGGCCTGTGGCCGTTCGCCACGCTCGGATGGCCGGAAGAGAACGAGGACCTCGAGTACTTCTACCCGACGAGCCTGCTCTCGACGGCCCGCGAGATCATGTACCTGTGGGTGGCGCGTATGATCATGATGGGCCTCCGCTTCCGCGGCGAAGTCCCGTTCGAAAAGGTGAACGTTCACTCCATAGTCCTGGCCGAGGACGGCACCAAGATGAGCAAGTCGAAGGGCAACACCATCAACCCCCTCGACCTCTTCGAGGAGTACGGCACGGACGCCGTCCGCTTCGGCCTCCTGTACCAGTCCTCGACCCAGGACTTCGCCTACTCCTACGAACGCGCCGCCATGGGCCGCGCCTTCGTTACCAAACTCTGGAACGCGACCCGCTTTATCTTGAACTACCCCGAGCCCGACGGAGACGGAGAAATGTCCGTTTCGGACCGTTGGATCCTCTCCGAGTTCAACCGCACGGCCCGCGAGTACGACGGATTGCTCGAAGAGTGCGAGTTCTCCGAGGCGATGCGTCTGATCTACGGCTTCGCCTGGAATCAGTTCGCCGACTGGTACATCGAGATAGCAAAAGCCAGCCCGTCTCCCGCGACGCCACGCGTATTGAGGGAGGTGTTCGTCGGCACCCTGAAGCTGCTCCACCCCGTCATGCCGTTCGCCACGGAGGAGATGGCCGGCATCATGGGCGAAGAAGGACCCCTCGCCCGACGTGAGTTTCCGACCTACGACTCCTCGCTAGAAGATGCGGAAGCCGACGCTCTGCTGGGCCGTACCAAACGCGCCGTCTCCGCGGTCAGGTCCTTCAGGGCCGAATCCAGGGTGGACGGGCGGCTCGAAGGCCGGGTGTCTGGCGAGGTAGATCGCGCGGTCTTCGGAAGCCTGACGGGGGTCGGGTTGGTCGATGAGATCCGGAGCGATGCCACGGCGACGTTGCCGGCGGGCGACGCGGTGGTCGAGTTGGCGTTGAGCGAGGAGTTGAGGCGGGGTGAGATAGAACGCCTGCGCAAGGAGATCTCGCGCGTAGAAGGCGAAGTGAAGCGGGCGGAAGGCAAGCTCTCGAACGAGAAGTTCGTCGAGCGCGCCCCGGCCGCCGTGGTCTCGGCCGAGCGCGAGAAACTCCAGACCAATACCCGGATGCTCGAAACGCTCAACGTCCGCCTGGAAGGCTACCTCTAGCCCCACGTTGACCTCCTCTTTCGATTCGGTGTGCCGCGAGTTGGACCGCCGCCGCCGCGTAACGATGGGGCTCGAGCGCATAGAAGCCCTGCTCTCGCTTCTCGGAGACCCTCACCGAAAAGTCCGGGTAGTCCAGGTGGTCGGGACGAACGGCAAGGGCACGACGGCGGTCGCGCTCTCCGCCGCGCTGTCGGGGGCGGGGCACCCCGCGGGAACGTACCTGTCTCCGCACGTGCTCTCGTATACCGAACGCGTCATGGTCGGCGGGAGGTCTGTCTCCGAAGAGCGCTTCGCCGCCGCGATGGGCGAGACCATGAAGGTCGCGGATCGGCACGGCGTTCCCGCTTCCCAGTTCGAGTTGTTGACGGCGGGGGCGGTCAAGCTCTTCGCCGACGAGGGGCTTGCGTGGGCGGTGCTCGAGGCCGGGCTCGGCGCCAGGTATGACGCGACAACGGCCGCCGGGCCTGAGGCGGTGGTGCTGACCAACGTGGGGCTGGATCACGCCGAGTACCTCGGGGAGACGGTAGGGGAGATCTCGTCCGAGAAACTCGCCAGCGTCTCTTCCGGCTCGGTCCTGATCCTCGGCACCGACGACCCGACCGTCCTCTCCATGGCGCGCGACCGGTGCGCGGAGGTCGGCGCCCGCCTCGTCCGGGCAGCCTCGAGGCCGGGATACCGTGCCCCGAAAACGATGCCGCCCTACTCGGTTCGGGACGCGTCGCTCGGGGTGAGGGCTGCCGAGGAGTTGGCGGGGGAGAAGCTGGATGACGGGGCGAGATCCCGAGCCTTCAGAGCCGTCGCGGGGGCATTGCCCGCGCGATTCGAGGAGTATCGGGTAGACGGGGTGCCTGTCGTCGTGGATGGAGGGCACAACGTCTCCGGGGTGGAGGCCGCCCTGGAGGCGATGGACGGGGTCTATGGCGGGATGCCGCTCGCCGTGGTCTTCGGCGTCTTGCGAGACAAGGATGCTGTCAGTATGCTTACCGCCTTGAGTAATCGGGCCCGGACGGTCGTGTTGACGCGCCCGGAGGGCGAGAGGGCCGCGGAGCCGGCGGAGGTTTCGGCGGGGCGGCTAGAGGCGGAGGGGGACGAGACGTTGACTGTGGAGGACCCGGTAGAGGCGGTTCGCGTCGCCGTCCGGGGTGTCGCGGGGGAAGGAGGGGCCGTGCTGGTTTTGGGTTCCTTCGCCACGGCGGCGCCCGTGTTGCGGTGGTTGCGTGACGGGTAGGGGGATCTGGCGCCTCGTGGGCCTGCTTTTGGTCGTGGCCGTGGCGGCTTTTGTGCTCGGATACGTCCTAATGGTAAGGTTTATCTCATGAGTTTGGCCGCAAGCGCGCTGCTGATGCTGCAGCAAGACGCAGATCCGTTCCAGATCATCTCCGACTTTCTGGACAGCCCGATCCTCAGGATCTCGGGCCAGCTCATCGTGCTGCTCTTCGTCGTGCTGTGGGTCGCGCTCGTCTACTGGACCTACACGGACGCCGGGCGACGCGGGGCCACGCGGGTCTTGTGGGGCATCGTGGCGGTCATCTTCCCTTACGTAGGGACCCTGATCTACCTGATAGTCCGCCCCCCCGAGTACCTGGACGAGTCCCGCGAGCGCGAGCTCGAGACGGCGGTCCTGGAAAGGGAGTTGCGCAACAGCATCCTTCTCTGCCCGAACTGCCGCAACCTGGTGGAGAAGGATTACCTGATCTGCCCTACCTGCGCCTGGGAGCTCAAGAAGCCCTGCATCAACTGCGACAGGCCGCTCAACCAGGAGTGGGGGATGTGCCCGTACTGCGGCACGGACCAACGCTCCGGCAAGAAAATGACCTGGTAACAAACGCTGGATAGGAGATAGACGTGGAAGAGACACTCGTACTGGTAAAGGGCGATGGCGTCCGCCGCAGGCTCGTCGGTGAGATCATACGGCGCATAGAGGCGAAGAGCCTGGACATCGACGCCCTGAAGAAGATGAACGTGAGCCGCGAGCTCGCCGAGGAGCACTACGCCGAGCACCGCGAGAAGCCGTTCTTCGAGGAGCTCGTGGAGTTCATAACCTCGACCCCGGTCGTCGCCATGCGGGTGCGCGGCGAGGGCGCCATCAAGGTGATGCGCACCCTCATGGGCTCGACGAACCCCGCCGAGGCCGCCCCGGGCACGATCAGGGGCGACCTGGCCCTCTCCCTCCCGGACAACCTCGTCCACGGCTCGGACTCCCCCGAGAGCGCGCAAAGGGAGCTGGGCCTCTTTTTCGGCCAGTAGAGAGAGCTTGCGCTTCGTCCTCGCCTCCGAATCGGCCCGCCGCGTGGACCTTCTCCGCGCGGCGGGCTACGACTTCGTGGCCGCGCGCAGCGGCTTCCCCGAGGTCTCTTTAGAAGATCCAAGAGAGACCGCCGAGACGAACGCCCGCGGCAAGGCCCTCGCTGTGGCCGGCGGGACGGACTCGGTAGTGCTAGCCGCCGACACGGTCGTCTACGCGCCGGGCCTTCCAGCCGGGAAGCGCGTCCTGGGCCAGGCAAAAGACGCCGAAGACGTAAGACGGATGCTGAAGAGCCTGCTCGGCCGTCCTCACGAGGTCTACTCCGGCGTGGCCGTCGCGCGGGGTGACCGCGTCATCTGGGGCCACGCGATGACCACGGTCAGGATGCGCAGCGTGGCCGACCGCGAGGTCGAGTCGTACGCGCGTCTCGGTGAGGGGATCGGAAAGGCCGGCGGCTACGCCATTCAGGGCAGGGCCGGGGCCTTCGTGGAGTGGATCGGGGGCGACTACACCAACGTCGTAGGCCTACCGCTAGCCCTCACCGGACGCATGCTCGCCCGCTTCGGCGTCCCGCGGCCCTGAAGTGAAGGCTTCAGGCATCAGGTTTCGGGCTTCAGGAGCGGTGGAGCAAGGTCGCCGCGGTTCCGAGTCCCCACGATTTGCCCGGGGCGCGACTTCAGCTGTCGGGGTTGCGCACCGCACCCCTGACGCCTGAGAGCCTCCGAAGGAGGCGACCTGAAGCCTGCAGCCCGAGATACCGATAATCCAATCGTGGAAGGACGCCGCTACACCATAAAGCAGCTCCCCCCGGAGCTCCGTCCTCGGGAGCGCCTGCTCGAGGCCGGCCCGGCCGCGCTCTCAAACGCCGAGCTGCTCGGCATCCTCTTCGGCATCGGCAGCAGGGAGAAGACCGCCGTCGAGCTCGCCAGCGAGGTGATATCTACCCACGGCGACCTCTTCGGCCTCCACAACGTGACCGTCCACGACCTCGTCCAGACCAAGGGCGTCGGCGAGGCGAAGGCGTGCATAATACTGGCCGCCGTGGAGTTCGGGAAGCGGTTGGGTAGGGTTCGTAACCCCGGTCGTCCCGTGATATCCTCACCGGCGGACGTTGAGAGTCTTTTGAGGGGGCGGATCGCCAATCTTGACCGGGAGAACTTCGTCGCGGTGCTCTTGAACACCAAAAACGAGGTGTTGGAATACCCCACGATCTCTGTGGGAACCCTCTCTTCTTCCCTGGTCCACCCCCGAGAGGTCTTCAAACCGGCCATCAGGGCGAGTGCTGCGGGAATAGTATTGGCCCACAACCACCCGAGCGGCAAGGTCGAGCCCAGTCGTGAGGACCGGGACGTGACCCGGAGGCTCGTGGGGGCGGCGGAAATAATCGGGATTGAGGTCCTCGATCACGTGATCTTGGGCGACGGGTACTTTAGTATGAAGGAACACGGAATGCTCTAGCCGCCTGATGCGCGGTTGGGGTGCTGAACTACGGACGGATGGGGCGAGAATGTTTGGAGGACTCTTCGGGCGGGATGTTGCGATAGATCTGGGCACCGCGAACACCCTCGTGTTCGTAAAGGGGCAGGGCATAGTCCTCTCCGAGCCCTCGGTCGTCGCCATCGACACCAAGACCGACAAGGTGGTCGCCGTTGGCTCGGCCGCCAAGCGCATGCTCGGGCGCACGCCGGGCAACATAGTCGCGATGAGGCCGCTCAAGGACGGTGTCATCGCGGACTTCGAGGTCACCGAGAAGATGCTCGCCTACTTTATCCGCAAGGTCCAGGCCAAGCGCAGGATCTTCCGCTCCCTAATAGGACCGCGCGTCGTCGTGTGCGTGCCTTCCGGCGTCACCGGGGTCGAGCTCCGGGCCGTCAAGGAGGCCACCGAGTCGGCCGGCGCCAGGCAGGCGTTTACCATCGAGGAGCCGCTGGCCGCCGCCATCGGGGCCGGGATGCCGGTCAACGAGGCGCAGGGGTCGATGGTGGTGGACGTCGGCGGCGGTACGAGCGAGGTCGCCGTGATCTCGTTGGGCGGGATCGTCAACAAGTCCTCCATCAGGATAGCCGGCGACGACATAGACGACGCCATAGGCACCTACATCCAGAAAGAATACAAGCTCGCCATAGGCACCCAGACCGCCGAGCAGCTCAAGATAGAGCTCGGGAGCGCCTTCAGGTTGGAGGATGAGGAGTCCGCCGAGATCCGGGGCAGGGATCTTGTGACGGGGCTGCCGAAGACCATCGTCATAACCAGCGAGGAGGTAAGGGAGGCCATCAGCGTGCCGGTCGACGCGATCGTCGCCGCCGTGCGCGACACGCTGGACCGTACCCCGCCGGAGCTCGCCTCGGACATCATGGACCGGGGGATGGTCCTCGCCGGCGGCGGGGCCCTGCTCAGGCACCTCGACGAGCGCCTCAGGCGCGAGACCGGCATCCCGGTGCACGTCGCCGACGACGCGCTTATGTGCGTCGCCATCGGCAGTGGGCGTTCGCTCGAGGAGATGGACCTCTACCGCAACACGCTCCACTCCGCCTAAGGCGTCGTGGGTCGGAGGAAGTCCAGCGCAGCCAGCGGTCTTGCGGCCCTCTGTGCCCTTTGCGTGGTCAGCCTCGTCCTCTTTACCGTTTACGTGAAAGAGGGGGATTGCTCGACCCAGGGCCGGTGCGGGCCCCTGCACACCGTCCAGCTCGGCGCCGCCGAGGTCCTGCAGCCCGTGCGGGGCGTCGTCGGGGCGTTGTTCTCGCCCATCCGGGAGACCGCCGACAGGATCGGGCACGCCTTCGACAACAGCGAGGAGGAGCGGCTGCGGGCCGAGCTGCGCGACACGCAGGCCCTCGCCGCCCAGGCCTCGCGCCTGGAACGGGAGAACGCGCGCCTGACCGGGCTCCTCGAAGGCCAGAGGGCGGCCTACGAGTACGGGCCGCTCGCGCGCGTCGTGGCCCCCGTCGGCGACCGGTTCGCCGAGAGGATCGTCATAGACGTCGGCACCGAGGATGGGATAGAGGACAACCAGCCCGTCGTCGTCGGGGAGAACACGCTCGTCGGGCGCACCACGGACGTCTCGAGGAACACGGCGCAGGTCGTGCTGCTAACAGACCGCATGTTCGCCGCAGGCGTGAGGATCGTGCCGCCCGCCGAGTTCGACCCGGGCTCTAGCGAGATCTCCCCGGCCGTAACCGCGGAGGACGCCTCCTACGGCCAGGGGATGCTCAAGACGAGCCTCGAGGGCTACTTCGGGGTCGACTACGTCGACTTCAGCGCCAGGGCCGAGGAGGGCGACTACGTGGTCACCAGCGGCAGGTCCGGCGGGAGGGAGCTGCTGCAGCCGCCCGGCCTCTACGTCGGGACGGTCGAATCAGCGACCGAACAGGACATCGAGCAGTTCCAGAAGATCGTGGTCGACCCGGCGATCGACCCCGACGATCTCGAAGAGGTAAGGGTCATCGTCGGCTGGGCCGGCCAGGAGGGGTAGGCGGTGATGGAGCAGGCATCCGTCGTCCGGGCCTCCGTCGTGGTTGCGGTCGCCGTGCTTCTTGAGGCCGTCCTCGGACCCTACCTGACCTTCGGGTACATCTCGCCGAAGTTCGCCCTGATCGGGATGGTCTTCGCCGTCTCGCCCCTCCGCGACCTTCAGGCGGTCCTCCTCGGGTTCTTCGGCGGTATCCTGCTCGACTCCTTGGGGAGCGGGCTCTTCGGCGTCGGGGCGCTCTCGGGCCTCGCGGCGGCGACGCTCGCCTTCCGGGTGGGGGCCGTGCAACGAAGGGGCACCGAAAGGGTGCTCCTCGCGCAGGTGGTCGCCGTGTCCGTCGTGATCTACGACCTGCTCGGCTGGATGGCCCGGAGCCTGGCGGGCCTCGAGTCGCCGCCTTTTGCCGAGTACGCGGTCGCGGGTATACTCCCCGACGCGTTGCTCAACGCCGTGCTGGCATACTTCGTCGGAGGGTGGCTCTTGAAGGTCGTCAACACCAAGAAAACCGCGTGGGAGTCAAGGTGAGCCTGACCCGCGAGGACTTTCTCCGCAGGGAGAACCGGAAGGCCCAGAAAGAGAACCTCCGCCTGTGGCGGTCCATGGACTTCGTGCTCGTGCTCGTCTCGCTGGCGCTCGTCGCGTTCGGCATCCTCGCCGTGTACGTGGCCGGCACCAGCCCGACGGAGGCCTACGCCACAAACCAGGCCATCGGCTTCGTCGCAGGGTTCCTTGGGGCGATACCGCTCGCCATCATCGACTACCGGGTCTGGCGCAGGTTCTTGCGGCCCATCTACGGGCTCGCCATCGTGATGCTGCTCGCCGTGACGCTGATGGGCGCCACGGCCAACGGTGCCACGAGCTGGCTCGACGTCGGCCCGATCAGGGTGCAGCCCTCCGAGTTCGCCAAGCCGCTCATGATCGTGGTGCTCGCCGGCTTTTTCGCCGAGAAGGCCGTGGGAGAGCACGGGGTCTTCTTGAAGGCGCTCGGGATCATCTCGATCCCAGGCCTGCTGGTGCTGGTGCAACCGGACCTCGGCACCGCGACGGTCTTCGGGCCGTCTTTTTGGTGATGGCCTACGTGGCCGGCGCCCGCCTGATACAGCTCGGGGCCTCGTTTTGGCCACGATCCTTTCGGGCGTGTTCGCCGTCAAGGTCGGGATACTGGAGGAGTACCAGGTTGCCCGCCTCACGTCGTTCATGAACCAGAACGACACGGACACCGTCGGCTACCAGGTGGCCCAGTCCAAGATGGCTATAGGCTCGGGCGGGATCACGGGCAAGGGCTTCGACGCGACAACGCTGGCGAACCTCGGGTTCCTGCCGGAGGACCACACGGACTTTATCTTCTCGAACCTCGCGGAGAGGTTCGGGTTCGTGGGGAGCATCGCGCTCATCTTCCTGTTCTTTTTCCTGATCTGGCGCATACTCCACGTCGCGACGACCTCCCGCGACCGCTTCGGCGTCCTGATCGCGGTCGGCATAGGCACCATGTTCCTCTTCCACGTCCTCGTGAACGTGGGCATGACGATGGGGATCATGCCCGTGACCGGCATCCCGCTCCCCTTCATCTCCTACGGGCGAAGCAGCCTGGTCGTGAGCGTGATGTCCCTCGGCCTCCTGCAGAGCATCGCCATGCGCTCCCGCTCGGAGGTCTCTAAACACCCGAAGGTGTAATTCCGGCTGGTCGCTGGGGACCGGGACGGGTATACTAAGCCGTCGTAAAGCACTTGTAATCCCTTGCGGAAGTTTGTGAAATCTAGGAGCGGTGGATGTTTGCGGTTGTAAAGAGCGGCGGGAAACAGTACAGGGTTAGAGAGGGCCAGGAGCTAATTCTGGACCGCGTCAAGGGCGAGGTCGGGGACTCGGTCGAGCTTCCGGTCGGTTTCTTCGTCGACGACGAGGGGTTCGACCTCGGCGCGAGGACGGCGCGGGTCGAGATCCTGGAGCATTTGCGCGGGGAGAAGATCCACATCTACAAGTACCGCGCGAAGAAGGATTCGAGAAAGAAGACCGGGCATCGCCAGGCGCAGACCCGGGTGAAGGTTCTGGAGGTTCAGGATGGCTCATAAAAAAGGCGGCGGCTCTTCCCGCAACGGTCGCGACTCCGCGGGCAGGCGGCTCGGCGTCAAGGCCTACGGCGGCCAGACGGTCACGGCCGGCAGCATCATCGTGCGCCAGCGCGGCTCGAAGGTCCGGGCCGGGCAGAACGTCGGCAAGGGCTCGGACGACACGCTCTTCGCCAAGGTCGACGGTAGGGTCGATTTCGGGCGCACCCGCGGCAAGAGCCTCGTGCGCGTCATAGAGGAGCCCATCCTGGAGGAGGCCACGGCCTGACCACCGCTAGCGCCGGGGGTATCTAGCCCCTTTGCAGTTCGTCGACGAAGCGCGTTTCGCCGTCCGTGGAGGCCGCGGGGGCGACGGCAGCGTCTCTTTCAACCGCGAGAAGTACAAGCCGCGCGGCGGGCCCGACGGCGGCCGCGGGGGCGACGGCGGTTCCATAATCCTGCGCGCCACGGAAGACCTCTCCACCCTGGAGCCCTACGCCCGCCGTCAGGTCATAAAGGCCGAGCGCGGCAAACACGGCTCCGGCAACAACCGCGCGGGCGAGAGCGGCGAGGATTTGATCCTCGAAGTGCCGCTCGGCACCCAGGTCTTCGACGGCGACGGCCTGCTCGCCGACCTTTCAGAGCCCGGTGCCTCTTTCGTAGTGGCACGCGGGGGCGAGGGCGGGCGGGGCAACGGCTCGTTCGCGACCTCGACCAGGCAGGCGCCGGCCTTCAGGGAGCGGGGGATGCCCGGCGAGGAGAGGGAGATCCTGCTGGAGCTCAAGGTCCTCTCCGACGTCGGCCTCGTCGGCCTGCCGAACGCGGGCAAGTCCTCCCTGCTGCGCGCCCTGAGCGCCGCCAGGCCCAGGGTCGGCGACTACCCGTTCACGACGCTCTCGCCGCAACTCGGCGTGGTCGACCAGAAGGCCTACAAGGGGCCCTTCGTCGTCGCGGACATCCCCGGTCTCATATCCGGTGCCAGCGAGGGACGGGGGCTCGGCAACCGTTTTCTGCGGCACGTGGCGCGGGCGCGGCTGCTCGCGCTCGTGCTCGACGCCAGCGAGGACCCGGAGGGGGCGCAGGGGACCCTGATCTCCGAGCTCCACGCCGCGGGCCTCTCCGAACGCCCAACAGTGACCGTCCTCAACAAAGTGGATCTCCTGGACGAAGAACTGCGGAGCTACTTGCGCGACGCTTTCCCCGGCGCCTTCCTGGTCTCCGCTGCGACGGGAGAAGGCGTCGTCGAGTTCAGGGACCACGTCGAGGGGATGGTCAGCCGGATGGACAGGAAGACGGCGCCGGCGGGGACGGAGCGCGAGCACAGGGTCTACAAGCCAACCTGGAGGGGACTCAGGGTCGGGCGGGAGAACGGGGGGTTCGTGGTCTCCGGCGAAGAGGTGGAGCGGCTCGCGATGAAGACCGACTGGGAGAACCCCGAAGGGGTGGAGCGGTTTCAGCGGGAGTTGGAGAAGAGCGGGGTCGTCGGGGCGCTCAGGCGCGCGGGGGCCGAGCAGGGGGACGAAGTGCGGATAGGGGAGGCGGTGTTCGACTTCCGGTGAGGGTTGGGATCTTCGGCGGCACCTTCGACCCCGTGCACCTGGGGCACATGATCATAGCGGAGCAGGTAATGGTCGAACTCCGCCTCGACCACGTGATGTTCGTCCCGGGCGGCATACCCCCGCACAAGGAGGCATCGAGCGTGCGCGCCACCGCGGAGGACCGCTACGCGATGGTCGAGGCCGCCGTCATGGGCAACGAGAGCTTCTCCGCCGACCGGGTCGAGGTCGACGCGGGGCGCGCGATGCACAGCGTTGAGACCGTGGGCATACTCAAGGAGCGCGCGCCGGAAGACGAGTGGTTCTTCGTCACCGGGGCCGACGAGGTATCCAACCTGCTCTCCTGGAAGGAACCCGACCGGCTACTCGAAGAGGTCGTCATGGTGGCCGCGACGAGGCCCGGGTACGATCTCTCCAAGCTGGACCATCTGGAGGCGGGGCTCAGGAACTTCGATCGGATCTTTCCCGTCGAGTGTACGAGGGTGGACATCTCGGCGACCGGGATACGGAGGAGGATGTTGCAGGGGAAGAGCATAAGGTACCTCGTGCCCGAGGCGGTGCGGGAGATCATCATCGAGAGGAGGCTCTATGAAAGGGACGCGAAAAGGGCGGAAGGGGAGCAATTGAGGGAGGAGATCCGGTGAGGCGGGACGAGTCCGTGGCCCGGCGGGAAGGCATCGGGACTGAGGGCGAGGAGATCACGCGCGAGATGGCCGAGGTCTCGGCCCGGGCGGCGGCCGATATGTTCGGCAAGGACGTCACCATCATCGACCTGCGCGAGCTCGTCTCCTACGCGGACTACTTCGTGGTGGCGAGCGCCGAGACCGACCGCCAGACCCGGCGCGTCGCGGAAGAGGTGATCGATAGGATGATCGAAGCCGGACACCGCCCGCGCTCCAAGCGCGTGGACGAGGGCTCGGCCTGGATCAGCATCGACTTCCTCGACGTCGTGGTCCACGTCTTCACGGACGAGGCCCGCGACTACTACCGCCTGGAATCCCTCTGGCGCAGCGCCCCCCAGGAGCGCTGGGAGGCCTAGCCAGGGCACCGCCAGGGCATCGCCGGGGCGACGCCCGCCCACAACTCGCGCCACGTTGACACTCTTTGGCGCTCTGCATATACTCTTACGGATTTTCCGGGGCCGTAGCTCAGCTGGGAGAGCGCCGCGCTGGCAGCGCGGAGGTCAGGGGTTCGAGCCCCCTCGGCTCCACGATTTGTAGCGATTAGCTGTCAGCCTTCAGCGGTCAGCTTTCAGCTCTTTATATTGCCTCTCTTGTCGCGCGGCGGCGCTCTTCTCTAAACCTCTGGTAGCCAGCATCCGAACACCCACGTATGAACGGCGCGAACTTCGAGACCGCCACGCGACGCGGGGACTCCGCGGGCGGTCCTGTCGCCGTTTTAACCGGGCGTAACGGGGCGCGGCTGCTGGTCTCGCTCGTGGTGGTAGTCGTGCTCGCGGGGGGCGCGGTCTACGCGTCGCGGGTCTCGGAGGGCGCCCCGAAGGTCGTCTACACGGCGTCGCTGGAGGAGGTCGCGGCGGAGTCGGAGAGCTCGTTGAAAGTCGACATCAACGGGGCGGACGTGGAGGAGCTCGACGAGCTGCCCGAGGTCGGGCCTTCCACGGCCGAGGCGATCATAGAGTACAGGAGGGCGAACGGGGCTTTCACCGCCGTCGAAGAGCTCGAAGAGGTGCCGGGGATCGGGCCGAAGACCATAGAGAAGATCGAACCCTTTGCGACCGTCTGAACGGCCGCTCGGCCTCGACCTCAGGCCGCCCGTCCGTCTCGACCTCTGGGCTACGGCGCTGGCGGCAGGAATAGTAGTCGGTACGGTCGTGCCGGCGCTCGCGCTCGCGGTCGTGCTCGCCGGCGTCATCGTGTGCGTCGGGGCCGTCGTGTGGCGGGAGCTCGTGCCGCGGGAGTGGCGCTTGATGGCCCTGATGGCGCCGGTCTTCACGGCGGGCGGAGTAGCAATAGCCCTCGCGCACGCCGGCGCGTCCGACCCCTTGGCCGAGCTCGCCGGAATGGAGCCCGGGGAGGTGGTTATTGTCGGCAAGGTCTCCTCGCCGCCCGTGGAGAGCGGGTTCGGGTACCGGACGGCTGTGCGCGTGGATCACCTCTGGCACGAGGGGAGAGAGGTGCTGCGTGGCGGGGGCGTCGAAGTGTTCGCCCCGGATCTGAGCGTCGGGGTAGGAGACCTTGTGAGGGTGGACGGGGAGATCTCACTCCCCGAGGTCGGCGAGGACGGCTTCGATTACGGCCGCTACCTCTCCACGAAAAGGATCGGCGCGGTCGTCGAGGCGACCGGCGTCTACCCGGTCGGGGGCGAGGCCGGCTGGATCGGACGCGTCCACCGTCGTACGGACGTCGCCCTCGGCCACGGGCTGAGGCCGGAGGAGGCCGCTGTCGTGCGCGGCATGGTGCTTGGGGACCGCTCGCTCATACCGGAGGAGCTGGACGAGGACTTTCAGCGCAGCGGCGTTACGCACGTGCTCGCCATCTCGGGCCAGCACGTGGCGGTGCTCGCTGCCGTGATCTTCTTCGGACTGCGCCTGGCCGCCGTGCCCCCGAACGCCCGCGCCGGCGTGACGATCTCGCTCGCCTGGCTCTACATAGTCGTCGCGGGCGCCCCGCCCTCCGCCATCAGGGCAGGGGTGGTAGCCACGTTCGTGCTCGCGGCCGGACCCCTCGGCCGCCAGGTCTCGCCCCTCCACTTCACGACGACCATGCTGGCCGCCGTCCTCGCCCTCAACCCGCTTCTGGCCTACAGCACGGGATTCCAACTCTCCGTCGCGGCCGTTCTCGGCATCCTGCTGATCAGGGAACCCTTGAACGCCCTCGTCGAAAAGACCGTCCTCAGGCCGGTCCGCGAGCCTCCCCGCTTCCTGACAAACCTCTTCTCGGTCTCCTTAGCGGCCCAGGTCGCGACCGCGCCCATCGTCGCTGCCACCTTCGAGGAGGTCTCGACCGTCGGCGTCTTCACGAACCTCGTGGCCGTCCCGATCTCGGGCCCCATCCTGACCCTCGGCCTTCTAGGTTCCACGCTCGGCAACATAGCCCCCATCCTCGCCTACCCGCTGAACGCCTGCAACGGCTTCCTCGTTACCATCCTGATAGCCGTTGCCCGCTTCGCAGCCTCCATGCCCTTCGCCACGACCACGACCCCGGGCGTGACGACCCTGCTCGTCGGGCTCTTCTATATCGGCTGCATCCCCGTGATCGCGGCGGACCGGCTGTTCCCCAAGGAGCGCCGGCCGCTTTGGGCGTCCCTGCTACTGCTCTGGACGGCGCTCTGGCTCGTGCTCGTCGGGTCGGGAAGCGTATAGCTGTCAGCTTTCAGCGCTCAGCCATCAGCCAAAAGAAGGTCGCCGACGCCTGAAAGCCTTCGCTCCGAGCGCTGATGTGTCCGCAAAATGAACCAAACCCCGCGACACCGCCAACCGGCTTCTCCTGAGCCGCCAGGAGCTGACGGCTGAAAGCTGACGGCTGACCGCTACAATACCTTCCGTGGGCGTGTACCTGTTGCTCGGCGACGATGAGGAGCGCAAGGCGCGCGGCGTGGAGAAGCTGCGCCGGGGTCGGGCGGTCGAAGGCTTCGACGCGTCCTCCGCCTCCCCCCAAACCGTCATCTCCGCCTGCAACTCGTTCGATCTGTTCGGCGAGGGGCCCTTCGTGGTGGTCAAGAACCTCGACGCCTGGAACGCCGCCCAGAAGGCGTTGGTCGTGGACTACCTTCAAGACCCGCCCGAGGGCTCGGATCTCCTCCTCCTCGGAAAGAAGCTCGGCGCGCGAGAGAGGCTGCTCTCGGCGGCCAAGAAGGGCGGCGAGGTCCACGACTTTCAGCAGCCGACCGGCAGGGCGCTCGTCAAGTGGCTCGTGGGGCACGCGAAGAAGCTCGGCCTGGACCTGCCCGAGGACGTGGCCGAGGAACTCACCAACCGCGTTTCGGGGGACAAGATGCGGCTGGTGCGGGAGGCCGAGAAGCTCGCGCTCTACGTTGGTGACGGCACGGCCACCCTGGATGACGTCGAGAAGCTCTGCCCTCCCGACGTACAGTCGAACATCTTCGCCTTCGTCGACGCGCTCGCCGCCGGTCAGCGGGGCCGGGCCGTGGAGCTACTCGAGGCGCTCGTCGGCACGGGTGAGCCGCCGCTCCGGTTAACGTTCATGGTCAGGCGTCAGTTCCGGCTGGTGGCCCGGGCCCGAGCCCTCTTCGAGCGCGGCGTGCCCCAGCCAGAGGTCGCCCGCGAGCTCAAGGTTCCCCCGTTCGTCGCCCGCAAGCTCTCGGAGCAATCCCGCAAGCTGGACGAGCGAGACCTCGAACGCGCCCTCGCCACGGTGCTGGAGCTGGAGAGCGGGCTCAAGGGCGGAAGCAATCTCGGCGAAGCGCTTCAGGTCGAGCTCGCCGTACTCAGGCTCTCCGGTTCTCCGGCCTAGATCCGGCACGAGGAGATGGGCGGGTGATCGAGCTAAAGGAGATGCCCCCGGAGCGCTTCCCCGCTTACCGAGACCGGCTGGTACTCGAGTACGCGCGGGACAAAGTCAGGGCCGGGGCGTGGTCCCCCGAAGAGGCGCCGCGACGGTCGGCCGCCGACGTGGGCGGCCTGCTGCCCGACGGAACGGAGACCGAAGGTCACTACCTGTTGTTGCTGTGGGATGATCTTGCGGGGCAGGAGGTCGGGGTCGTCTGGATCGCCATCCTCGATTCTGGCGTCGGCAGGTCCGCCTGGATCTACGACATCGAAGTTTACGAGGGCTTCCGCCGCAAGGGCTACGCCACGCAAGCCCTGCGGGCGGTCGAGGACAGGGCGACCAAATTAGGCGGCGACAGGGTCGGGCTGCAAGTCTTCGGCCATAACCCCGGCGCCCGGGCGCTCTACGAGAAGGTCGGATACGAGATCACGAGCGTCAATATGGTGAAGAGGTTGGGCCGGTAGTTCACCTCCGACCGGGATATTCCTCAAGGCTCCGAAATCTGTTGTGCGGTAGACTACAAGCGGTAAGAATCGTGCGTGGTGGGTGGCGGCGATGGTCGAGTTGATGAGCCTTTCGGAGCAGGTGGACAGGGAGTTCGCCACGGCCAGGCGCAGGGCCCGCCTGCACGGCCTGTGGAGGCGTCTGGGCGGCCTCCCCGGCCCGGGCACGCTCCTTTCGTTCGACGAAGAGCGGCGATCGGCGCGGGCGTCCGGCGGCTTTCGGCGGGGGAGGAGAACGGTAGAGGTCTCCAGGATCGTCGGCAGCGCCGGCAAGCACGAGCAGTTCGACGACACTTTCATGCCGCTCCGTGGGGCCTCGCCGGACAGGTGGAAGCGGATCGACCGCGCCTACCGCAGCGGCGAGGAGTTGCCGCCGGTCAGCCTCTACGGCATCGACGGGGACTATTTCGTCCAGGACGGCCACCACCGCGTGAGCGTCGCCCGCTTCCACGGGGCGGAGTGGGTTGACGCCGAGGTTACCGAGTTCAGATCTTCCCGGCGCCCAAAGCTGGCCGCGGACTTCGGACCTCTGGTGCCGGCAGCGGCGTCCCCGCCAGCGTAGATCATGCCAGAACGGACTCTCCCAGCATCAGAGGCGGGTCACCGCCAGCATCTCGTTTGCGCCGCGCAAGAACTCGTAGGGAACTTTTCGTCTCTCGACCCGGTAGCCGAGCTTTCGCAGGTGCCGGATCACGGGGTCGAGGTGTGGGGACGGCTCCCCGTAGGCCCCGAGAAGCGGAAAGACCCTCGTCTCACCGGACACGCGGCACATCTCCCTTATCGCCGCCAGGTGAAAACCCGTCGAAAAGGTGTCCGAATACAGGAACAGCAGGTGGGAGCAGAGGGCAAGGTCGAACTCGCCGTCGGCAAAGTCGAGGTGGGGAAGCGCGTCCTCCCGGTAGCGACCCTGTTCGAGCCCCGTGGGGAGATCCTCGAGAAAACGGTCCATCGCGCCCAGCCGAATCTCCCGCAACCTGTCCAGAGATCCCATCCGGTCCCAGACGAACCGGTTCGTGTTCTCCTCGACGTTGGCGAGAAGGGTGACGGAAGCCTCTTCTACGCTGGTGCGGATCTGGTCGGCTGAGAAGCGGTAGAGCGGGTCACAGGAGACGACCCGGTGGCCCTCCGCGGTGGCCTCGGCGTTGAACGAGGCGGGGCCCGCGCCGCAGTCGAGGATACGGCCCCGGGTGTCCGGGGCCGTGATGGCGAACATCTTTACGTACTCTGCGCGGGATCGGCCCCAGGGGACCACCTCCGCGAGCTTTGGGGGGTCTGACGGCCGGTTACTCGCCGTGGCCGGCGAGCGCCCTGTCGAAGCGCCCGATCTTGCGCGACGCCTTGTTGGGGTGGATGATCCCCTTGGTCGCCGCCCGGGAGAAGGCCTTTTGAGACTCGTCGCGCAACCGCCGCGCGGTCTCCGCGTCGCCCGACTCAACGGCCTTGTAGAAGTTCTTGGAGAGGTTCCTTAGACGGGTCCTCTCGCCGCGCTTCTGCTCGAAACGCTTGACGCTCTGTTTGTCGCGCTTGGATGGTGCGGGCACGCTGCTCCTCCGTGTGAAACTAGCTTAACCGTGAGAATGTAACACACGCGGAGCAAGGGGGCAATCATGGTAGACTTTGGCGGTGAAAAACATCGAACGCACCCGAAACTTCTGCATAATCGCGCACATCGACCACGGCAAGAGCACCCTCGCCGACAGGATGCTCGACCTAACCGAGGCCGTCGCCGAGCGGGATCGTATGGACCAGATCCTGGACACGATGGAGCTCGAACGCGAACGAGGCATAACCATCAAGGCCCAGGCCGTCCGCCTCCTCCACAAGCGCGAAGACGGCGACTGGATGCTCAACCTCATAGACACCCCTGGTCACGTGGACTTCACCTACGAGGTCTCCCGGGCCATAGCCGCCTGCGAGGGCGCCCTCTTGGTTGTGGACGCGAGCCAGGGCATACAGGCCCAGACGCTGGCGAACCTGTACCTGGCGATGGAGCAGGACCTGGAGATCATCCCGGTCCTCAACAAGATAGACCTGCCCGTCGCCGACGTGCCGGCCGCGACAGAAGAGCTGGTGGAGCTTCTCGGCGTCGACGAGGGCGAGATCCTGAAGATCTCGGCCAAGACAGGCGAGGGCGTCCTGGAAGTCCTCAACACGATCGTCGATAAGGTCCCTCCGCCGGCCACGAGCGGAGAGCAGACCCGGGCCCTCGTCTTCGACTCCTACTACGACCCCTACAGGGGCGTCGTCTCCCTCGCCCGCCTCTTCGACGGCGAGCTGAGCAAGGGCGACACGGTCCAGGCTATGGGCAGCGAGGAGGAGTTCGAACTGCTCGAGGTGGGTTGCTACTCGCCCAAGCCGACGGCCCTGCCGACGCTCAGGCCTGGCGAGGTGGGTTACATAATCGCCGGTTTGAAAGACATAGAGGCCCTCCGAGTCGGCGACACGGTAACGAGGACCAAGGACCCCGCTCAAGAGCCGCTGCCCGGTTACGCCGAGGTCCTGCCGACCGTCTTCTGCGGCCTCTACCCGACGGTGGGGGACGAGTTCGAGCGGCTGCGCGACGCGCTCTCCAAGCTCCAGCTAAACGACGCCTCGCTCTTCTACGAGCCCGAGAACTCCCGCATGGGTTTCGGGTTCAGGTCCGGGTTCCTCGGGCTTCTTCACATGGAGATCGTGCAGGAGAGGCTGGAGCGGGAGTTCGGGCTCGACCTCATAGCCTCCTCCCCGAGCGTGAAGTACGAGGTCGAGACGAACGGCGAGACGATCGAGGTTACGAACCCGAGCGACCTGCCCGAGGACTTCGACGAGATCCGGGAGCCCATGGTCCGCGCCACCATCATCTGCCCGAAGGAGCACGTCGGCGCCGTGATGGGCCTCTGCCACGAGAAGCGCGGTACGTCGGTCGGCATGGAGTACCTCTCCCCCAAAAGGGTCCAGCTCACCTACGACATGCCGCTCGGCGAGGTCATAACGGACTTCTTCGACGCCCTGAAGAGCCGCACGAAGGGCTACGCCTCCTACGACTACGACCGTCTGGGCTACGAGGCCGCGGACCTGGTCAAGGTCGAGGTGCTGGTCTCCGGTGACCCGGTCGAGGCGCTCTCGATCATCGTCCACCGCGACAAGGCCTACCACCGCGGGAGGGCGCTCGTAGAGAAGCTCAAGGAACTCATCCCGCGCCAGAACTTCGAGGTCCCGGTCCAGGCTGCGGTCGGGCGCAGGATCATCGCCCGCGAGACGGTCCGCGCCTACCGCAAGGACGTTACCGCCAAGTGCTACGGCGGTGACATCTCGCGCAAAAAGAAGCTCCTCGAGCAGCAGAAGAAGGGCAAACGCCGCATGAAGCAGGTCGGCAGCGTGGAGATTCCGCAAGAGGCATTCCTCGCCGCGCTGCGTATTTGAAGCGGTCAGCCATCAGCCGTCAGCTTTCAGCCAAAATCCGGAGGCGGCCGTGCGAGACCGATCAGGACAACTTCTCCACGCCATCTTGAAACGCAACGCATGGATACCGAACCCCCGGACTATTTCGCCAACCCAAGAAAAGAGCTGATGGCTGACCGCTCTTCGTGGGATGAGCCCGCGCCCGTGTTAAAATTTCCTCCGTTATGAGGCATCCCGAAATCTCCGACCGGCAGAGGGAAATACTCCTCAAGACCCTGGAGCTCTACATCTCCACGGGCCTACCCGTGGGCAGCCATTCGCTGGCCGATGAGGTCGAAGCCTCCAGCTCCACGATAAGGTCCGAGCTCTCCTACCTCGAGTCCGTGGGACTTCTTACCCACCCTCACACCTCGGCCGGCCGCGTCCCGACCGACGCCGGCTACCGCTATTACGTCGACGCCCTGATGGCCGCCGACCCGTCGGCGGAGCCGGGCGAGGCCGTCTCGTTTCTCACGCGGCGGGGTTTCGGGAACCTGGACGAGTTGCTCAACGGCGTCTCGGAGGACATGAGCGAGGTTACGAGGCTGCTGGCCGTCGTTGCCGGTCCGAGCGCGCTCGGCGACTCGCTCTCGCGGGCGGACTACGTGGCGCTTCCCGGGGGGACGCTTCTACTCGTCGTCTCGATGGGCAGCGGCGCCTCCTCCAGCACGACCGTCGTGCTGCCGAGGCCGGTCGAGGAGGGCGAGCTGCGGGAGATGTTCTCGGCGTTGAACTCCTGGATCGGGGGCCGCCCCGTCGGCGGCGACTTCGAGCTCGCCAAGGCCGCCCGCAAGGCCCTCTCGGACCACAACCCCCTCGTCGTCGAGGCCGTGCTTCAGGCCGTCGAGGGGCTCGGACGGGTCACGGAGCGCGGCGTCTTCGTGCGCGGGGCTTCGACGCTTCTGGCCAGGCTGGACGAGATGGACCCCGCGAGCCTCGCGGCCGTCGTCGAGATCTTCGAGCGCCGGCGCTGGCTGCTCGGCCTGATGGGAGACGCCCTGCGCCGCTCGGTCTCGAGCAGCGGCGTCGTGGTCTCCATCGGGGCAGAGAACGCCGTTTACAACCTCGTGGGCACGAGCCTCGTCGCGGCCGCCTACGGTCAGCACGAGAAACCCTACGGGGTGGTGAGCCTGATCGGGCCCAAGCGAATGGACTACGACTCGGCCATCGCGACGGTCCGCTCCGCCGCTGAGACCCTCACCAACCGCCTGAGCGACGGTTTTTAGAGTTGCCGACGAAGCGCGACTACTACGAGGTGCTGGGCGTGTCCCGGGAGGCGTCTGAGACGGAGGTCAAGAAGGCCTACCGCCGCCTCGCCCGCTCCCACCACCCCGACGCCAACCCGGAAGACCCGGGCGCCGAGGAACGCTTCAAGGAGTTGACCGAGGCCTACGAGGTCCTCTCAAACGCCGAAGCCCGCCGGGCCTACGACACCTACGGCCACCAGGTCCCCCGCGGCGGGAACGGCTACCCCGGCGGGGGAGACCCCTTCGGCGGCGTCCAGGACATCTTCGAGGCCTTTTTCGGCGACAGCTTCGGGGGCGGCTCCTTCTTCGGCGGACAGTCCGCCAGAACCCCGAGCCGTGGCGCTGACGCGGAGGTCGAGGTCGAGGTCTCGCTGCGGGAGGCCGCCTACGGAGCTGACCGTGAGGTCAACGTTCAGATCGTCAAGAACTGCGAGGTCTGCGACGGGGTTGGCGGGACGGAGTCCCACACGTGCGGAACGTGCGGCGGGGCGGGGGCCGTGAGGACGGTGCGCCAGAGCATCCTCGGGCAGATGGTCAGCACGCAGGCGTGTTCGGCGTGTGGGGGCCGGGGCAGGATCATCGACGTCACCTGCGAAAACTGCCGCGGCGGCGGTCGCGTCTCCGACCTGCAGACGCGCCGGCTGCGCATCCCCCAGGGAATCGAAACCGGGATGCGCCTGCGCGTCTCCGGCGGGGGCCACGCGGGTGAGCCCGGGGGCGCTCCGGGAGACCTGTACGTCAGGGTCAACGTCAAGGAAGATCCTGAGCTCGTGCGGGACGGGGAGGATCTGATCCACCGCCTCCAGGTCTCCTTCGTCCACGCCGCCCTGGGCACGGAGGTCGAGGTCCCGACCCTGGACGGCCCCACGACGGTGAGGGTCGAGGCCGGCACGCAGCCGGGGGCGACCCTGAAGCTCAGGGGCGAGGGGATGCCGCGGATAAGGGGCAGGGGGCGCGGGGACCTCAAGGTGCTCGTCGACGTCATGGTCCCCACGCGGCTCACCGCGGAGCAGCGGGATCTTCTGGAGAGGTTCGAGGAGACGAGCGGCGAGGAGACCTACAACGGTGGTGGCGGGTCCTTCTTCGACCGCCTCAGGGGCGTCTTCAGGTAGGGGAGGCAACCACGCCAACGCCCATCACGCGCGTCTTTCTCCCCCTCGCCCCGGCGGTCGGCACCACGCTGGAACTTCCCGAAGGCGAAGCGCGGCACGTCCTCAAAGTGCTGCGGGGACGCGAAGGCGACCTCGTCGAAATCTCCGCCGATGGGCGCCTCTTTCTGGCGGAGCTCGCGGGAGGGCGGAGGGCGGAGGTCGTCGAGGAGTTGGAAGTCGCGGGCGACGAGGTCGAGGTGTACCTGTACCAGGCCGTCCCAAAGGGGGGGAGGATGGACCTCGTCGTGGAGAAGGCGACCGAGGTCGGGGCGACGGGCATCGTGCCGCTGCTCACCGAGCGCGGGGTCGTCAGCCCGCGCGAGGGTAAAGTGAATCGGTGGCGGCGGGTCGCTGAGGCCGCCGCCAGGCAGTCGCTCGGTTCGGGCGTGCCGGAGGTGTCTGAGCCCGTGGCCTTCGAGGCTGCCGTCCGGGAGGCGGGGGAGAGTGGCGTTTTGTTGCACAATGTGCCCGGGATAGGAGACGTCGAAGACGCGGTGGAGCCGGGCGTAAGGCTCTTCGTGGGTCCCGAGGGTGGATGGGCCGGGTCGGAGTTGGAGGCCGCGAAGCGGGCGGGGCTGGCCGTGGCGCGGCTCGGGTCGCGGCGGCTCAGGAGCGAGACGGCGGGAATCGTGGCCGTTTCGCGGGCGCGGGCGGCGTTGGAGAGACGAGTCAGGGTGAGAGGAGGGGTGTGATATTGGTAGATCCGGACTGCATCTTTTGCAAGATAGCCGGCGGGGAGATCGACGCCGAGATGGTCCACGAGGAAGAAGACATCGTGGCTTTCAAAGACATAAACGGCCAGGCGCCGACCCACGTCCTCGTGATCCCGAGGAGCCACGTGCCTAACCTGGAAGCGATGGCCGATTTGCCGGACAGCGTCGCGAAGCGGCTGTTGGAGGTATCGAGCGAGGTCGCGGGCAAGCTCGGGGTAGACCAGAGCGGATACGCCGTCAGGATCAACAACGGCCCCGACGCCGGGCAGGAGGTCTTCCACCTCCACCTGCACGTCCTCGGCGGCAGAAAGCTGGGCATGCCTTGAGCATCGCGGAGAGCATCCAACAGGACACCAAGACCGCCATGAAGCAGCGGGACAAGGCCCGCCTGGGCGCCCTTCGAATGCTGGGCGCCGCGCTCAAGAACGGCCAGATCGAAGCCGGCCGTCCCCTGGAAGAGGCGGAAGAACAGACGATCCTCAGACGCCAGCTAAAACAAAGGGAAGAGTCGGCCGAGGCCTTCCGCAAGGCCGGACGCGAAGAGCAGGCGGCCTCCGAAGCGGCCGAAGCCGAAGTGGTCCGCGCCTACCTTCCCCAGCCCCTCTCCCAAGAAGAGCTAGAGGCCATAGTGGACGAGGCGATCCAGGAGACGGGTGCTAAGGGAATGCGCGACATGGGCAAGGTAATGGGAAAGGCGACGCAGCTATCAGGGGGCCGGGCAGAGGGCCGGGAGCTCTCAGCGCTGGTAAAGCAGAGGTTGCAATGAGGGCTTTCAGCGGTCAGCTTTCAGCCTTCAGCACAACGATGGTCGCCATTCGGAGAAGATCGAGCGGGACGAGAGTCGTTGTCGGGCCGAGTGCGGAGCAACACGTGGAGGGTGGTTAGCTGAATGCTGACCGCTGAAAGCTGATGGCTAAAAAGGAGTCACGACGGACACGAGAACAAGCAGCCAGGTAGAAGCCAAGCTCGTCATCCCGCCCGGGCGGATGCTCGACGTCTTCGGGGAGCGGGATTCCGTTTTGAGGCGGGTCGAGGAGCTCGTGCAGTGCGAGGTCGTCGTGCGGGGGAACGAGATCCTGCTGCGCGGAGGGGAAGTGGCCGTGGAGCGGGCCGAGGCCGTCTTCGACGGGCTCGTGGGGCTCGCGGAGGAGGGGCACAACCCCACGCCCGAGACCGCAGAGAGGCTCTACAAGATGGCCGATGGGGGGGGCGGGCGCGAGGTGCTCGGGGACGTGATCCTGACGCATCGGGGCCGCCGGGTTGCGCCGAAGACCCGTAATCAGAAGGCTTATACCGATGCGATCCGCAACCACCAGGTCGTATTCGGCATCGGTCCTGCGGGGACGGGCAAGACGTATCTGGCCGTCGCGCTCGCGGTCGAGGCTTTGAACAGGGGAGAGGTCTCCAGGATCATACTGACCAGGCCCGCGGTCGAGGCGGGCGAGTCGCTCGGGTTCTTGCCGGGGGACATGATGGCGAAGGTCGACCCGTACTTCCGCCCGCTCTACGACGCGCTCTACGAGATGGTCGACCCGGCCCAGTTCCAGGGCCATCTCGAGAGGGGTATAATCGAGATCGCGCCGCTGGCTTTCATGAGGGGCCGTACTCTGAATGATGCGTTCATAATCCTGGACGAGGCACAGAACACCTCACCCCAGCAGATGAAGATGTTCCTGACGCGGCTCGGGTTCGGCTCGAAGATGGTGGTTACCGGCGACCGGACTCAGGTGGACCTCCCGAAGGGCCGCGTTAGCGGTTTGGACGATGCGAGGAGGGCTTTGACCGGGGTCGAGGGCGTCTCTTTCGTGGGGTTGCAGAGGGACGACATAGTGCGCAGCGACCTCGTGATGCGTATAGTGGACGCTTACGAGGGGGCCGAACAGGGCGACGGGGCGTAGAGGCCGGCGCGGGAGCGAGCATGAAGCTCAAAAAAGGCATACCGAACCCGGCTTTGGGTTCTCGTGTGGACGACCTGCATCGTCCTCCCACGCGCTTCGAACGTCTCCGCGAGTGGATGGAACGGCTCCCGACCCTGCGGCTCTACGCCGGGTTGACGCTCGTCACCTGGCTCTCCCTGACCGCCCTGATCGGGCTCGGCTCCAGCGAGCCTATCGAGCGGAGCGTCCCCGAAGGCATCATAGAGAGCGGCAACTTCGAGCGGATAGAGGGCCTGCTCCAGGACCCCAACCCGTTGACCGTGCTGCTTGGCGTGGCGATGGTGGTGGCGATAGAGCTCGGGATCGCCTGGTACTTCCTGGAGCGGTTCGGACGCCGCATCCTCAAGACCAACACCGCGATCCGGATAGCACTGGCCGCCTCACTCACCATTCTTTTCACGGCGCTTGCCCGGTTCTTCACGGAGTTGAACTTCAACGAGTACCTGACCCCCCTGGCAGGCCTCTCGGTCATAGGCACCCTGCTCCTTGGCCCGCGCCTGATGTTCCTGATGGTGGTCGTTACGTCCATCAACATAGGGGTGATGGGGGGCAACGACTTTCTCCTCACGATCTCGCTGCTCCTCTCGTCCGGCTTCGCCATCTATACGGTCGTGCGGGTCGACTCGCGCCAGCGTTTGCTCAAGGCCGGGCTCGTCATCGCGCTGGTCACGGGCGTCGTTACCTTCGCCGTCGGCCTGATCGGGGGCGCCAATTTCGCCGATGCGGCCTGGCAGGGCGTGCTCGGCCTCGGGAGCGGGCTGCTCTCGCTCATGCTCGCCATGGTGCTGCTGCCGCTGCTCGAAGACGCTTTCAACATATTGACCCCCATGAAGTTGCTCGAGTTCTCTAACACGAGCAACACCCTCATTCACAAGCTCCTGCAAAAAGCTCCCGGCACGTTCACCCACTCCATGGAGGTCGGTACGCTCGCCGAGAACGCGGCCGAGAGGATCGGCGCGAACGCACTTCTGGCCCGCGTGGGCGCCTACTACCACGACATCGGGAAGATGGAGCACCCGGCGTACTTTATCGAGAACCAGATCGGCCAGCTCAACCCCCACGACGCCCTATCGCCGACCTTGTCCGCGAAGGTGATCCGGCGCCACGTCAAGGACGGCCTGGAGATAGGCCGCGCCTGGGGCCTGCCGCAGGAGATCCTGGACATCATTTCCCAGCACCACGGCTCGACCCGCATCGAGTACTTCTACCGCAAGGCCATAGAGATCGACGGCGACAAGGTGAACGAGGCCGACTTCCGGTACTCGGGCGGCCTGCCCAAGAGCAAGGAGGCCGGCATCGTGATGCTCGCCGACTCCGTGCAGGCGACGGTGAAGTCCCTCGCGAAGCCGACCCCCAAACGCATCGAGGATATAGTCACCGACACCATCAACCGCAAGCTCGACGACGGCCAGTTCGACGAGTGCGACCTGACGATGCGCGAGATCCACGAGGTCGGAGAGGCGGTCCTCGAAGCCCTCATCGGCTTTCTCGGACCCCGCATCGAGTACCCCGGGGCAAACGGGGACTCCCGTAACGGCAAGGCCGCAAACGGCAAGCCCACCCCCCGCAAGGGAGTAGAGAAGCCCGACCGGGCAAAAGGCGTCCGGAAGGAGACCACCTGAGCGGCGCGCGACCCACCCCCTTCACCGTCGAGTTGCTCGACGAGGTGGGGTACGGCCGACTCTCCGCCGCACGAGCCACAGAACTCTTCGCGGCGGCCTTCGAGAGCAGGGGATTGAACCTCGAACGCGCGGGCGAGGCTTCCGTGGTCCTCGTAGAACCCGAGACGATCCGGGACCTCAACCACAGGTTCAGGGGCAAGGACAGGGAGACCGACGTGCTCTCTTTCGAGGTAGACGGCCCATACGGGGAGATGGCGGGGGAGGTCGTGATCTGCCCCGATTGCGCCGACATGGATATCGAGGAACTTGTGGTCCACGGTGCCCTGCACCTCGCCGGGATGGACCACGGCGAGGATTTCGACGGGAGCGAGATGGCCCGAACGCAACGGGCCGTGATGGACGAGACTCGTGGTTAAGGAGGCCAGGAAGCCGCTCAAGGGACAGCAGGGCGTTGGCCGCAGCTTCGAGCACGCCTATCGCGGGGTCGTCTCGGCGGTTCGGACCCAGCGCAACATGCGCTTCCACGTGGTCGCGGCGGTGGGCGTCCTGGTCCTCAGCCTGCTGGTCGGCGTGAGCGAGCTGGAGCTCGCCGTGCTCGTTCTCACCATCCTCGTGGTCTTCGTAACGGAGATGTTCAACACCGCCCTGGAGTTCGTCGTGGACCTCGTTACGACCGAGTACCACCCGCTCGCCAAGCTCGCCAAGGACGTCTCCGCGGGGGCGGTCCTCGTCTCCAGCGTCGGTGCGTTGCTGGTGGGATACCTGGTCCTGGCCGACGACCTCGGGCCCCTCTCCCTGGAGACGCTCAACAGCATCCGGCGCTGGCCCGGGCATCTGACCCTCGTCTCTTTAGGCGTCGTGGTCCTGGTGGTGGTGCTCGGCAAGGCGCTGACGCGCTCGCCCAACTCGTTCTACGGGGGGATGCCGTCGGGGCACGCGGCCGTCGCTTTCGCAGGGTGGGTCGCCGCCAGCTTCATAGCCGCCGGGGGGCGGTACGCGGGGCTGGTGTCCCTGATCTCGCTCCTGATGGCCCTCCTCGTCTGCCAGAGCCGCGTCGAGAGCGGCATCCACAGCTTCTACCAGGTGGTGGCGGGCGCGGCCATCGGCGCCCTCCTTACCGTGTCCATCTTCCAATTCTTATGACGGAGAGGAGCCCCAGCGTGGACTCTTTGATGCGCGCGGCCCGCGAGGCCGCCGAACGGGCCTACGCGCCCTACAGCCGCTTCCTGGTGGGCGCCGCGATCCTGACGGAGGGCGGCGCCGTGCACGCGGGCTGCAACGTCGAGAACGCCTCCTACGGCCTCTCCATCTGCGCCGAGCGAAACGCGGCCACCACCATGGTCTCGGCCGATGGTGAGGACAGGCGCATAAAGTCCGTCGCGGTATTCAGCCCCAACGTCGCCCCCTGCTTCCCCTGCGGCGCGTGCCGCCAGTTCCTGCGAGAGTTCGGCTGCGAGGAAGTAGTGGTGGAGAATGCCTCCGGCCTCCGGCGTTACCCGTTCGAGGAGATCCTGCCCAACTCCTTCGGTCCGGAACACCTGTGAAGGGCGTGGACGGGGCCTCCCGGAACGGCCTCAAGAGCGGTTTCATAGCGGTCGTTGGCAGGCCGAACGTGGGGAAGAGCACGCTGGTAAACCGGCTGGTCGGGGAGAAGGTCTCGATCACCTCCCCCCGTCCGCAGACCACCCGCAGCCCGATCCGGGGCGTCCGCAACGGCAAGAACTACCAGGCGATCTTCGTCGACACCCCGGGCTCGCAGAAGCCCAGAGACACCCTGCGCGCCCGCATGCAGGATCAGGTGATAGACAGCCTCTCCGAATCCGATATCGTCCTCTTCCTGGTGGACGCGCCCCAGGCGGCCGAAGGCCTCGGCACCGGCGACCGCTACGTGGCCCGCCTCGTCGCCGACAGCGGGACGCCCGCGATGGTCTGCCTCAACAAGATCGACCTCCTCGAAAAACCGACCCGGGCCCTGCCCATCGTCCAGGCCCTCTCAGAGCTCGGCGACTGGCGGGAGATCTTCCAGATCAGCGCCTCGGAGGGAACGAACGTGGACGCCCTGATGGAGTCCGTCGTCGGGCTCCTGCCGCCGGGACCCCGGTACTTTCCCGAGGGGATGGTGACCGACTACCCGGAGTCCCTGATCCTGGCCGAGTACATAAGGGAGAAGGCCCTAAACGCGCTTCGGGAGGAGGTCCCGCACGCGGTTATGGTCGAGGTGGACGAGGTAGAGCGCAAGGAGAACGTCACGGTCGTCTACGCCATCATCCACGTCGAGCGGGGCACCCAGCGCATGATCGTGCTCGGCAAGGGCGGTAAGACCATCAAGAAGATCGGCACCGAGGCCCGCCGCGACGTCGAGCGCCTCCTGGGAACCAAGATTTACCTCGATCTGAAGGTAAAGGTCACGCCGGGCTGGCGCAGCGACAAGAAGTTCCTCGAGCGGTTGGGTTTATAATTAGCCCCGGCCGTGGCGTCTAACTGGGAGAAGCGAGATTGGCGATGAGGGTGCGGGAGTTCGCGAAGACGGTGGACCACACCCTCTTGAAGCCGGACGCCACGGAAGATCAGATAACAACCCTCTGCAAGGAGGCCGCGAACTACCACTTCGCCGCGGTGTGCGTACCCCCTTGCTACGTCAGGACCGCCGCGAAGGAGTTGCGGGGGACCGACGTGAAGGTCGCCACGGTCGTCTCCTTTCCGTTCGGCAACGACGCGACGGCGGTCAAGATCTCGGCGGTCAGGGAGGCCATCACCCGCGGCGCATCGGAGATAGACGTGGTAATGAACATCTCCAAGTTTCTCTCCGGCGAGTTCGACTACGTGGCCGACGAGCTAGCCAGCCTCACCCAGGAGGTGAGCGTCGTCGCTATGAACAACGGCCTGAACGACGCGGTGATGAAGGTGATCATCGAGACCGCGTACCTGACGAACAAGATGAAGCGGCTCGCCACCCAGATAGTGGCCTCCAGCGGCGCGGATTTCGTGAAGACCTCGACGGGCTTCGGCCCAGGCGGCGCCACCCCGGAGGACGTCGCCCTTCTCCGGGAAGAGGCGCCGGAGGGCCTGGCGGTCAAGGCGTCTGGCGGTATCAAGACTCTGGAGGACGCCCTGGATATTCTCAACGCCGGCGCGTCGCGTCTGGGCATGAGTTCGAGCGTTGCGGTGATGGAGGAGGCCGAGGGTGGCGGTCTACAAGAGTAAGGGGATCGTGCTCCGGTCCATCCGCTACGGCGAAGCCGACCGCATCCTCGACCTCTACACCCGCGATGCCGGCCTCGTCTCGGCCATCGCCAAGGGCATCCGGCGCACGAAATCTCGCTTCGGCGCCCGCCTGGAGCCCCTCTCTTGCGTGGATTTCGTCGCCTACGGCGGCAGGACCCTGGACACGATCACCCAGGCCGAGACGCTGAGGAGTTTCCACGGCATCCGGGAGAACCTCGCCCGCTTCGAGGCCGCGGCCGGCATGGTAGGCAGCGTGCGCGCCCTCTCGGGCGGGGACGAGGCCGATCGCCGCGTCTTCAACCTCCTCTACAACGGCCTCGACGCCCTCGAATCGCGCGATTCCGGCTTCGAGGCGGTGGAGGCCGCCCTCGGCCTCAAGCTCTCCGTCCTCGCCGGCTACGCCCCGCAACTCGACCGTTGCCTGAACTGCGAGGTGGCCCTCGACGAGGCGTCGGAACCCCTCCACTTCGCCCCCGAACACGGCGGCGTGCTCTGCGCCGAATGCCGTTCGTCAACGGCCGACGCCTTCCCGATGGCGCCCGGCACCCTGGACAGGCTCCGGGAGACGATAGAACGCCCCGTCCGCGACGCCCCGACGGGCGAGGACCTCAAACAGAGCGTGCTGCGCGTGGTCCGCGCCCACGTCCTGGCACACGCCCCAGGCAACACCCTCGCCGGGGCGAAGCTCGCCTATCGCTCCCGACGCCCCGCGTGACGCCGCCGCACGAACCGGAGCTTAGACGCTGGGATTGGGCCTGCGAGCAGAGCGCGGGGCGTCTCCGGTACGAACCCCCCGATGGGGTGCGCAACGAGTTCCAGCGGGACAGGGATCGCATAATCCACGCCAAGGCGTTCCGCCGTCTCATGCACAAGACGCAGGTCTTCATAGCCCCGATGGCGACCACTTCCGGACCCGCCTCACGCACACGCTGGAGATGATGCAGGTCTCTCGCACCATCGCCCGCGCGCTCGGCCTCAACGAGGACCTCACCGAGGCGATCTCCCTCGGCCACGACCTCGGCCACACCCCCTTCGGACACACGGGCGAGTCAGCCCTCTCCCACGCCCTCTCCAAACACGGCCGCACCTTCCGCCACAACGAACACTCCCTCCGCGTCGTCGACCACCTCGAAAAGGCCGGCAAGGGTCTGAACCTTACGTTGGAGGTGAGAGACGGGATACTTAACCATACCGGAAAGGGTCATCCGTCGAGCCGGGAGGGGGAGATCGTGCGGGTTGCGGACCGCATCGCCTACGTCAACCACGACGTGGACGACGCCCTACGGGCCGGGATCATCGCCCCGGAAGACCTTCCGCCTGGCCCGATCTCCGCCCTCGGCGAGCAGATGAGCGTCAGGATCGATACCCTCGTACGGGACATGATCTCTACCTCTAAAGTTAAAGGTGAGATTGCTTTGTCGGAGGACGGGTACGCGGCGCTGATGGGTTTGCGGAGTTGGCTCTTCGAGAACGTCTACCGCGACGGGCGCTCGCGCGAAAACCAGAAGGCCTCCGGCGTCGTCGCGGCGCTCTTCGAGTATTACCTGCGGCATCCGGAAGAGCGGGCGGGCAGCGATCGGGATCCTCTCGTGGAGACCGTGGACTTTGTGGCCGGTATGACCGACCGATACGCCCTCGCGACCTACAGGCGACTCTTCATGCCGCGGGGCGAAATCTTCGCGTAAAAGCTGGTCCGGAGGCGTATCGCGGTGGATCTTCGGGCCGATCGGTTCGGTTTCTGTTAGTGTCGGGAGATGGATTCTGTCCAGCCGCGAATCCGACCGTTCGACGATCGAGACGCCGAAGCGGTGGTAGATCTCTCGCTGCGGGCGTGGGCTCCGGTCTTCGCATCTCTCGAGCGAGTGTTGGGTTCCGAGATCTTCAGGCGGCTGCATCCGGACTGGCGGGAAGATCAGCGCCGGGCGGTCAAAGACGTCTGCGCTTCGCAAAAGGGCCGGGTGTGGGTCGCCGAGGTAGGTGCGAGCGTCGTCGGTTTCGTGTCGGTTGGGGTTTACGATCCCGAGAGGAGTATGGGCGAGATCTCCATGCTGGCCGTCGACCCCGACCATCATGGCGGCGGCATCGGGACCGCCCTGACCGGGTTCGCGCTCGACAGGCTGAAAGAGGTCGGGATGAAGGTGGCTATGGTCGAGACGGGGGGCGACCCCGGGCACGCCGCGGCGCGCCGCACGTACGAGAAGGCCGGTTACGTCCTCCTTCCAATAGCCAGGTACTTCAAGAACCTGTAGCGGAGCGCGACAGGGACGACGCTTCGAGAAGCCGGTTGCGGCATCGCGGCGGTCGAGAGGCGACCGGGCCACGCCCAGGGAGATCAGAGATCGGTTTCGAGTCCCATCTCTCCCACTCTTGCCACCGTTGCTCAACTTAGGTTGGGGGATGGTGGGCAGAGCCGGGTTGAGCACAAGGTTATCTAACCCGACCACAAACAAGCTCGAACACGGCACGGCAAGGGTCCATCACCTCCTGCGATGCACGGTCTCGGGTTCCATCTCCGACCTCCCTGTAAGCTATTTCTGCCGCTCGCTACGGTGCAAACGCCAGTTCACGAGGGGGGCCCGGCCGAAACGACCCCGCGCTTCCTGCCCGACGCCACAGAGCATCGTGGAGTCCTCTCAGGCGGCGCCGACCCAACGGAACCCCACCGGTCGTATCCCGCCTCCCCCTATGAGCATTCTTTCCAGCGGCTCGAGTTCCGGGCCGAGTCCGTCGCGGAAGAGGAACGGACCGGATGCGAACTCCCGCCTTTCGAAGCTCGCCTCCAGCGCGGAGAGGACCGTCCGGCCTTCGTCGATGTGTTCCCAGTGGCTGCTGATCCTCGAGCGCCAGCCCTCGAACGAGTCTCCCTCGTACACCGCCCATGCGCCGGGTTTGACGGGTTTATAACCGCCGTGTAGCAGGGCGAGCCGCTGGTAGAAGGCGTACGCGGCCGTCGCCCCATCTTCGAGTTCTTCCTTTCCGAACTCGTCGACGATGAATACCGCGCCGGGCGCCAACAGCGAACGCACCTTACCCAATGCCGCCCCCAAATCATGGAGGTGGTGCAGAGAGAGCACCGCCACCGCCGCGTCGAAGGGCCCGTGCTCCGACGGGTCGAGATCCTCGACGGCGCCCCGGATAAAGGGCCCGCCTCCCGGTGCGGCCGGGTCCACGGCCGTCATCCGCCAGCCTTCCTCGGCCAGCGCCAGGGCCAGCCTCCCGTCCCCGCAGCCGACCTCCAGCACCCGGGCCGGCGGGGCGGGCAACCGCGAGCGGACGAAGGCGCCGACCCCGCCGTCGGCCTCGCCGAGGGGAAAGTCGTATGGACCCCCGTTGGTACGGGCGTTCATCCGGCGGCCCTCCCGAGGTCGCCCTTTGCGGAGGGCGCCGCCGCGACCTCGTCCTTCGCGTCCTGTATTGCCAGCGCGTGGTTGAGAACGTAGGCCGCGGCGGCGCCCGAGGCGGAGGCGAGGACGACCGACTGCCCCGGGGCCCTGACGGCATCTCCCGCCGCGTACACTCCGGCGACGGTCGTCTCGCGCGTCATGGGGTCGGCCTTCACGAACTCCACCGTGGGCACCGGGGCGGCGAGCTCGCAGCCTATAGAGCCGGCGAGACCGGAGCGCTGGCGCTGGGGCGGAACGTGGAACACGCCCTCGCGCTCCAGCGCGGCCCCACCCTCGAAGACCACCCGTTCGAGGCCGCCTCCCGGCCGCGCCGGGTCCCCTTCGAGGCGCGAGATCCGCTCCTCGTAGACCGGGACCGAGAGCGCATCGAGCCTCCGGCGGTCGGCTCCGGACAGTCCCCCCTCGCCGTCGGTCAGCAGCGCGAGGTCCCGGCTCCAGTTGCGGATCAGGGCGACCCGATCGAAGGCTGTCCCGGGACTCGCGAGCACGGCGAGCGGCCTCCCTCGCATTTCCCAACCGTGGCAGTAGGGGCAGTGGTAGACGCCCTTCCCCCAAAGCTCCCGAAACCCCGGCCTCTCGGGCAGCTCGTCGAAGACTCCGGTGGCGAGCACCAGCTTGCGCGCGGAGACCACTTCTCCATCTTCCAGGGTTACCTCGAAGGCCCCGTCGGCGCCGGACGCTTGCGTGGCCCGCCCGGTCCTGTACTCCACGTTGGGGTACCGTCCGAGCTGCTCGCGGCCTATCTTGAGCATCTCGCCGGGTTGCACGCCGTCCCTCGTGAAGAACCCGTGCGAGGCCTCCGCCGGGGCGTTGCGGGGCTCGCCGCCGTCCAGGACGAGCACCTTTCTTCCGGACCGTCCGAGGACGAGCGCCGCTGATAGTCCGGCGGCGCCGGCGCCCACGACGACCACGTCGTAGCGGGGCCGGCCATCCCCGTCCAAAGTTTTCGCCCCAAACCTCTCTGCCGACTGTGTCACTCTTGTCTCCTCGCCTCTCTGTTCACCACGTCCCGATGGTCTCCCTCGATCGTGCTCGCCTTCGTGCTTGCCGGATGTGCAGGACCATCTTTCGTTGTAGAACCAGTATCGGAGGTAGGTTTGAAGCGTCAAAGGGCACATCTTCGGACTTTGTAGGACGATTTTCGGTTTATCATGGCCGAACGGTCGCCGGCGTCGCGCGGCATGGCTAAAGGGAAGGCGGTTAACGAGTCTTGGGCACGACGAGGATGCTGGGCAGGGGCGGGGACGGTCCGCCGGTCTACACCTACGAGGCGGTGCCCGGTGTGCCCCCCGTGAGCGTCGCGAGGCTGGGTCGGGGGTCGCCGGAAGGATCGGAGTCCGGGGCACCGAACGGGAGGCCGCGAGACGCTCGCGCCCAAGGGCGCTCCCACTCCCACGACTTCCTCCTGCTCTTCTACTTCGAGCGGGGCGGCGGCTCGCTGCGCCTGGGGGGACGGGAGTGGCCCGTGGAGGCCGGGGACGCGTACGTGATCGCCCCCGGCGAGGTGCTGGGGATCGGCGGAGACAACGACGGCCTGGTAGGGGCGCGGGGCTGGAGGGTCTTCTTCCCGCCCGAGGTCCTCGGGGATCGTGCGCCCGGCTCCTTCCTCTCCTGGCGCGCCCACCCCTTGCTGTACCCGTTCGTGGGGAGCGCGGCCGGGGGGCCCAGCGCCTGAGGGTGCCGCCCGAGGATCGGGCCTCGTGGTCCGAACGCTTCTCGGCCTTGGACCTGGAGTTGGGCCGGAGGCGCGACGGCTACCGGGAAGCGGCGCTGGCGCACCTGACGCTCCTGCTCGTCGAGCTCTCGAGGCTGGCGGCGGACGTGGTGGGGGATCTCAGGCTCAAGGACGAGTCGTTACTCGCCGGGGTCTTCGGCTTTGTCGAGGAGCGCTACGCCGAGCCGATCTCGCTCAAGGACGTGGCCAGGGCGGTGGGACTCTCGGCCGGGCACCTCGCCACGGTGGTTCGGCGCAAGACGGGGCGGACGGTCCTGGAGTGGATCACCGAACGCCGCATGGCCGAGGCGCGGCGCCTCCTGGTCGAGACCGATCTCCCCGCGGAGGAGGTCGGCCGCAGGGTAGGTTACGGGGACGCGGGCTACCTCGCGAGGGTGTTCCGTCGCGCCCACGGCGCCAGCCCGCTCGGATGGCGTCGCGCGGGCCGCCCGTAACGGTCCGGAAGCCTCCAGAAACGCTTATCGGCCCGATATTGGGTTTCAACGCTCCGGACCCTCTTCGGATCATGTCATAGAGCCCATGAAGGGGACCCTCGGTCGCCTCCACCCGTTCAGGGAGGGACACAGTGAACTTGGAACTGCGGAAGCGGGCAGGCGGCACGAAACCTGAGACACAGCGGGTGGCACTCTAGCCCGTGTTAAGCAGCCCGGAGGAGATCCCGGAGACCGTGAGAAGCAAGGTCTTGAGGACACTTTCGCGCCCGGGTGAGTCTTCGGGTAGGTCCCGGAGCCGGCGCAGGAGGCTGACCTGGACGTACGAGAGCGGGTCCACGTAGGGGTTCCGGAGCCGGATGGAACGCTGCAGCACGGGGCTGTCGTCCAGCAGGTTCTCGTTGTCCGTGATCAGGAGCAGGGCCCCGACGCAGGCTCCGTGCTCTTCGGAGATCTTCGACCACAACTCGTCCCGGACTTTGCCGTCCGAAACGAGCGAGGTGTACGTCTTCGCTATCCGCAAATCACTCTTGGCGAGCGTCATCTGCATGAAATCGACAAGTGTCCGGAAAAAAGGCCAGCTTCTGTACATCTCTCTCGTGTTCCGCAATTTCTCTTCCGATTCCGTGCAAAAACGCAGGGCGGTACCGGAGCCGTACCACGAAGGCAGCAGGAAGCGGTTCTGGGTCCAGGCGAAGACCCAGGGGATGGCCCGCAGGCTCTCCACCTCTGCGTTCTGGACCCGTTTGGCCGGGCGACTGCCCATGTTCAGGGACGAGAGCTCCCCGATGGGAGAGGCCTGGGAGAAGAAGGGGAGAAAACGTTCGTCTTCGTAGACGAGGCGGCGGTAGGCCTTCCTGGCGGTGGCGGAGAGTTCTTCCATGGCTTCGACCCAGTGGGGTTCCGGCTCGGGGGGAGAGTGGTCCGCGGTGGCCTCCAGGACTGCGGCCAGGATCGTGTCGAGGTTGCGGCGGGCGAGGCCGCGCATGCTGTACTTGAAGGAGATGACCTCCCCCTGCTCCGTGATCCTGATGCTGCCGTCGAGCGTTCCGGGCGGCTGGGCCATTATCGCCTGGTAGCTCGGGCCGCCGCCCCTGCTCGCGCTGCCGCCGCGGCCGTGGAAGACCCTGAGCCTGACGCCGTGCTCGCCGGCCACCGAGACGAGGTGGCCCTGCGCCTTGTACAGGGTCCAGTTGCTCGCGACGTAGCCCGCGTCCTTCCCGGAGTCGCTGTAGCCGAGCATGATCTCCTGCAGGTCGCCACCGTGCGAGAGGGAGGAACGGTAGAAGGGATCGTCGAGCAGATTCCTCAGCGCGTCCGGCGCCCGCTTCAGGTCGTCCACCGTCTCGAAGAGCGGGGATACCCTCAGGTGGTTGGACGTGCATCTGCCCTCTTCGTCCACTTCCAGAAGGCCGGCCCGCCGGGCCAGCAACTGAACGCAGAGAACGTCGCTCGCGTGGTGGGCCATGCTCAACACGAACGTCTCGACCGGCGTCTCCGAGAATTCGTCCCGCGCCGCGCGAATCCGCTCGAACGTGTCGAGCACCTTCCGGGACTCTTCAGATAGGTCGTCGGGCGTTTCATCTGGCAGGTCCGGGCCGGAGAGCAGTCTGCGCAAGCATTCGGCGCGTTCGGGCTCGTCCATCTCGAGGAGGTCTTCGCCCGTGGCCTGGGCGACCACGGCAGCGGTCGCCTGCACCACCGTCGAGCTCTCCTGGCGGACATCGAGCTTGGCGAGGTGAAAACCGAAGACCTGGGCCTGCCGGATCAGGTCGCGCAGCCCCCCGGCGGCCGTCCGCCTGCCGCCGTGCGCGACCAGGCTATCCCTGATGAGAAAGAGGTCGTCCAGGAACCCCGAGACCCCGTCGTAGGCGGCCGCGGACTCGGGCTCTTCGAGGGTGGCCCGCAGGCGTTCGGCGATCAGGAGCAACATCTTGCGGTACAGCTCGTTCGGGTCGATAGGCTTGTATCGTTCGGCCACCTGTGGCATCAGCCGCTCGTACTGCTCGATGGCCGCACCCAGCTCGCCGGAGACGCCCGTCAGCCTCTCCGACTGGCTCATGTGGTCCACCAGTTCCGAGACGGTGCTCATGTGGCGCTTGAGGATCAGGGCCCTGTGCAGGCCGAGAGCCGTGTTTATCATGCGCGGTTCGACGAACGGGTTCCCGTCCTGGTCCCCGCCGACCCAGGACCCGAACTCCAGCACGCGCCCGAGGCGCGGCGTCCCGTCAGGGAACTGAATCGCGAGCTCGTCCTCGAACTCCCTGTAGGCTTCGAGGGTCGCGGAGATCAGGGGATGCTCGAAGAAGAGCAGGGTCCTCTCTATCTCCTGGACCACCGCTGGACGCCTGACCCTGAGCTCGTCCGTCTGCCAGAGGACCGTGATCTCCTCCGCGAGGCCTTCCTCCAGGCGCCTGCGTTCCCTCCACGTGAGCGACGGCGATTCCAGGCTCGCCAGCATCTCCCCGATGCGCTCGTGCTTGCGCCTGACGCTCCTGCGCGTAGCCTCCGTCGGGTGGGCAGTGAGCACGAGCCCCACGTTCAGCCCGTCCAGCACCTCCTGCAAACTCCCGGCATCCAGCCCCTCGTCCTTGAGCCGGGAGAGGGCGCTCGCCACCGAGGCCCGCTGGGGCGGGTTCTCCGGCGACGACTCGTACTGTCGGCGCCGGCGCACCCGGTGGTAGCGTTCCGCGATGTTGACGAGCTGGAAGTAGACCGAGAAGGCGCGCACTATCCTCTCCAGATCCTCCTGCCCGAGGCCGTCTATCAGGGCGCGCAGCCTCTCGTCGAGCGCGGGGTCGTAGTCGAAGCGTAGGCGCTTGCAGAGCAGCCGGATCTCCTCTTCCGCTTCGAAGAGCCGGCGGCCCTCCTGCTCGATCAAGACCTGCCCGAGCACCCGCCCCAGCAGGTTGATGTCCCGCCTCAAGGGCTCGTCTTTGGGCTCGAACTCGACACCCGGCGGGAGGTCCGCGTACCCCGCCCTCGGCGCCTCGGATGATGTCTGCCGGACAGCCACGTTCCGTAGAGTAACATTACGCCCGATGGGGACCGCACGAGAGGGCAAATATTTGTACATCGGTACAACGGGGGACCTGGGTTGAGGATCTCGCAGCGCAGCATCGAGGACGTCCGCGAGGCGGCCAACATAGTCGAAGTAACCTCCGAGTTCACGGCCCTGCGCCGCCAGGGCGCCCGCTTCTCCGGCCTCTGCCCCTACCCCGACCATCAGGAGAAAACCCCCTCCTTCAGCGTCTCCCCGGACAGGGGCTTCTATTACTGTTTCGGCTGTCAGCGGGGCGGCGACGCCATCAAGCTGCTGATGGACCTCAAGTCCCTCGACTTCGCCGAGGCCGTCTCTTATCTGGCTGAACGCTCCGGCGTCGAGCTGGAGTACGAAGGCGGGGGAGACGCCGAAGCCGCCAAGAAACGCGCCGGCCGAAGACGTGCCATCTATAAGGCCCTCGCCGCCGCCGCCATCTACTACCACAAGTACCTGCTGAAGTCCTCGAGCCCCGAGGCGCAAGGGGCCCGCGACTATCTCAAAGGCCGCGGATTGGAGCATTCTACTATAGAAGAATTTCGTTTGGGGTACGCCGCGCGTGGGGGATCCGGGTTCTCTCAGGCGGTGAAGAAGCTCGGTATAGAGAGGTCGAGTCTGGATGCTGCCGGGTTGTTGTCTTCGCGTGGGGGGAGAGGTTTGGGGGGAGGATCACGTTCCCCATCTCCGACCGGCGAGGCAGAATAGTCGGGTTTGGGGCGCGGGCCATGGGCGACGCCCAGCCGAAGTACCTCAACTCCCCGGAGACGGAAATCTTCAACAAGCGGGACTTACTCTACGGTTTTCCGCAGGTCGCGCAGGCGGTGAGCAGGGAGCGGGCGGCCCTGATAGTCGAGGGCTACACGGACGTCTTGATGCTCTACCAATCCGGGATAAAGAACGCCGTGGCGACCCTCGGCACGGCGACTACGCCGAGCCACCTCAAGACCCTGAGCGGCTACGTGGACAGGATCTACATGCTCTTCGACCCGGACGCGGCGGGGGAGAGGGCGCTGGAGCGCGCCGATGCGACCGTCCAGGAGCTGGAGCGAACGAACAATTCGGACGACGCAGACGCGGCGGTCGAGGCGACGAGGTTGAAGCTAGATCTGCGTGTATTGCGGCTCTCGGCGGACCCGGCGGACTGGCTTCTGGAGCACTCCGCTGAAGAGTTCAGGTCCATGCTGACTTCGCAGGCGATGCCCCTGCTCGAGTACATCTTTCGCCGCAAGGCCGAGTGGGCGCGGGGCGCCGACGCCACCGAAAGGTCCCGTATACTGCCGGAGATCAGGACCCTCATCAAGCGGATCGACGACCCCGTCTTCCACGAAGAAGCCATCCGTCTTGCTTCCGAGACCCTGGGCGTGAGCCAGGAGGCGCTGCAGGTGAAGCGAAATCGGCCGCCCGTCGAGACGCCGGTCCGCGCGCGGCGGCCCCCTGCCCGAAACCCGAGTCCCTCACCCGACTTTGGCAACCCGCTGCTAGAGGCAGGGCGCGAGACGCTGGCGGCGATCCTCGCCCGCCCCGAACTCAGCGCGGAACCTTTGAGACAGGGGGTTCGCGTTCCCGCGCTTTCCGAGCCGTTGATGCTGTTGCCCGAGGACTTCGGCGATGAGGCCCAGGCCCGCGTCTTCGCCGTGCTCAAAGAGCACGCGGGGGCGAACATGAGCGCCGTCTTCTCCGACGAGCGGGCCCGTCCCCTGATGGACCTTCTCATGACCCTCGATGCCGAGGCGGCGAGGATACGCCGGGACGGCCTCTACCCATCCAAGGCCTCCATACGCGAGCTCTGGTTGCGACTCGTGATCCTCAGCCGCCGCCGCACCCAGCGCGAGACCGACGACTACGACGAGAAAGAGACGCTCCGCAAGGAGATAAGATCCCTCGAAGAAGCGCGGCGAGGCTCCTCCTCGACGCCTTGAAGCGGCCACGGCCACACCGTATAATCCACCCCGCTGCAACCTTTCCCCTGTAGCTCAATTGGCAGAGCATTCGGCTGTTAACCGAAGGGTTGCTGGTTCGAGTCCAGCCGGGGGAGCCGGACGGTGCCCCCAGGGCATACCGCCCAGGGCCCATAGCTCAGTTGGTTAGAGCATCCGACTCATAATCGGACGGTCCCAGGTTCGAGTCCTGGTGGGCCCACTAATAACCGCCGCCGCGCCGCTCCTCATCCCAGCCTCAGCCCCCTTTCAACCACCGTTTTGCAAACACCCAACATCTTGGGTGCGTCGAACCTGGCTACCCCCACATCTCACACGTCGCCCGCGATCCGCCCCGACGCACCCCAAGCCCGTTACCCACCGTGCATAGAATATTTTGTAGGGGGTCCATACCCCTTGGGGGTGGGTATAGAGGCCGATTTCGGGTCCTGGAGGCCCTTTTGACCCGCTCTGCCGGTGCCTACGTTGCTTATTTTCCGTGCATATGCAAGAATTTCGCCAGTTGTGGGTCAAAGTGGAGCGGAGTGGGAGGTCCAGGCCACGGCCCTTTTAGGCGAGTACGAGCACACGCTGGACGAGAAAGGGCGCCTGACCCTCCCATCCCGCCTCCGTCCGTATTTCGAGGGTGGGATCGTCGTGACCAAAGGGGTGGACCGTTGTTTGTTCGCCTTTCCACCTGAGGAGTGGGCTACGTTCAAGGCCAACATCAAAGCCAACGCGGATCTCTCGGCGCGGGGCCGCCAGCTCTCTCGCATGTTCTTCTCGATGGCCTTCGAAGCCACGCTGGACAGGCAGGGGCGCGTCCTGATCCCGACGAAGCTGGCCCGCTACGCCGGCCTTCAGCGCGACGTGACCGTCACCGGGGTGGACGACAGGTTGGAGATCTGGGACACCAAAGAGTGGGATAGCTACGTCTCTGGCGCGGACGAAGATTTCTCGGAGATCGTCGAGGAGTTCGCCGGCAGGGAGCTCGGGGCTTGATGGCGACCGGGCACAGACCGGTCCTGCTCGAAGAGGCCGTCTCGGCCCTCGCGCTCGAAGAAGGCTCTGTAGCAGTGGACGCCACCTTTGGGGGCGGCGGCCACGCGCGTCGCGTGCTGGAAGAGGTCGGTTCCGGGAGCGTGATCGGGATAGACCGGGATCCGGCCGCGGCAGAAAGGGCCAGTGACCTTTTGCGCGACGACCGGTTCTCTTTTTTGGCCGGTCCTTACGACGAGGTCTTGTGGGAGATGGTCGAGAGGGGGGAGCGTGTCGACGCGGTGCTCTTCGACCTCGGGCTTTCGAGCTTCCAGATCGACGAGCCCGGGCGCGGCTTCTCTTACGTCTCCGAGGGTCCGCTGGACATGAGGATGGACCCCGGGTCCGGGGTGTCGGCGGCCGAGTATTTGAACACCGTCGAGGTGGCGGAGCTGATCGAGACGCTCGGCCGCTACGGGGACGTGCCGCGCGGGGAAGCCAGAAGGGTGGCGCGGGAGATCGTGCGCCGCAGGCCGCTCGCGACCACGACGGACCTGCACGACGCCGTGCGGGCCGCCGTCGGGTGGAAGGAGCGCGGCGGAAACCCGGCCAAGCGGGTCTTCCAGGCCGTGCGCGTGCGGGTCAACGACGAGCTGGAGGGTCTGCGGCGGGCGTTGCGGGCGACGGAGCGGCTGCTCTTGCCGGGCGGGCGTCTCGTGGTCATCACCTTCCAGTCCGGGGAGGACCGGATCGTGAAGCGCTTTATCGCGGAGCGCGAGGGCCGGTGCGTCTGCCCGCCCGAGTTGCCGGTCTGCGTCTGCGGCGCGAGCCCCGTCTTCCGGCGGGGCGCGGTGGTCCGGCCGTCTGAGAGCGAGGTCAGGGAGAACCCGCGCAGCGCCTCGGCCCGGTTGCGCTCCGCCACGAGGACCGCAGAGCCCACGGGGGATGACTGATGGCCGCGCCGCAGCGGCGGTACCGTTCGACGCTGCCGACGCAGCCGGCGCTGCCCCCGTGGGAGCAGGCCCCGCGGAAACCCCGGGTCGGGAAGGTCCGGCGCAAGGAGCGGGGGCGAAGGGGGCGGTTGGCCGTCCTGGTGCTCGTCCCCGTGCTGTTGATGTTGGGCAGCGTCTACCTGCACACCGTGTCGGGCGGGCTCGAAAGCCGGGAGGCGGCGCTGCAAGAAGAGCTCGACGGGGCCAGAGCTTCTGGGGAGAGGCTCGAGGTCGAGGTCGCGAAGTTGTCGGCGGCGGAGAGGGTGCGGTCGTTAGCCCGGGAGAAGCTCGGGATGCGGGACGCGGGAAGCGCCGATCTGCAAGTGCTGGGAGACGGAAAACGGGAGGATGGGACCTACGATGAGGGAGAACAGAGAGGAGGGGAGCCGCGGGCGCGCTAGGCGCGCGAAGGACCGGAGAGCAAGAAGAGCCGGAGTCGGCACCCCAAAAAACTCCCTCCGGAGATCCCGGAAGGGCAGAGAGGCCGGGCCTCGCGTCGTCCCGATCGCGGGCCGTCGCAGCACGCGCTCTAATAGAAACACCGGGTACAGGAAGTTCGAGGGGGACCCTGTCGGCAACAAGACGCCCATCGGGTACGGGCGGTTGCGGGTCGTGGCGGCGGTGTTCGTCGTGATCGGCCTCCTGCTGGGCGCGAGGGCCGTCCACATCGGCCTGGTCGACGACGAGCGCTACGGGGCCTTCGCGTCGGAGGTCGGGATCGAGCAGTTGGCCTCGCCCGGCGTCCCCCGCGGCAGCATCTTGAGCGCCGACGGGCGCGAGCTCGCGAAGACCCTTGAGGCGGCCCGGATCGTCGCGACCCCGTACCTCATCGAGGACCCGGCATCGACGGCGAAGTTGCTGGCGGACGTTCTCGGCCCGGCCGTCGGCCTCACGGAGAAAGAGATACTCGCGTCGCTCTCCGCCACCAGCCCGACCGGCGAGCCCGCCGGCTATAGCGAAGTAGCCGCCGACGTACCCCCCGAAGCAGCGCGGAAGATCGAAGAGAAGGTTGCGGAGTTGGGAGTCGGGGGCGTCGAGACCGAGCCTGACACGGTAAGGGTCTACCCGGAAGGCGCCCTCGCGAGCCAGCTCACCGGCCACCAGGGGGACTTCGGCGAGGCGTTCGGCGGCGTCGAGTCCGGACAGGACCAACGGCTCGCGTCCGGCGAAGACGTGAACCTCACCATTGATACAGCCGTCCAGCAGGAGCTCGAGGACGCGCTCGAGGCGACGGTCGAGAAGCACGAGGCGAAGAGCGCGATCGGCCTGATGATGCGCGTCGAGGACGGCTCTATCGTCGCCCTCGCCAACTCGCCCGGCTTCGACAACAACGAGTTCGGCGAAGCCTCCCCCGAGGCCCAGCGCAACAGGGTCCTGACAGACCCCTACGAGCCGGGGTCGACCTTTAAAGCCTTCACCGTGGCCTCGGCACTCGAAGCGGGCGCCGTCTCGACCCGATCAACCTTCGTCGTGCCCGACAGCATCGCGGTAGCTGACCGCATAATACACGACTCGCGGCCGCACGAGACGAAAGTCATGGAGCCGGCCGACGTGATCCGGGAGTCGAGCAACGTGGGGGCCATCCAGATCGCCCAGGCGCTCGGCGGACAAAGGTTGCACGACGCGATCCTGCGCTTCGGTTTCGGCGAGCCGACCGGCGTGGACCTGTGGGGCGAGGACCCCGGGATCGTGCCGGCCTACGAGGATTGGAGCGGCTCGTCCATCGGCAACATCCCCATAGGCCAGGGTTTGACCGTGACGCCGCTGCAGCTCGTGGCCGGCTACGCCGCGCTCGCCAACGGGGGGCAGAGGGTCACGCCGCACGTCGTGGAGCGCGGGGCCCCGGCGCCGAAGGGGCCCAGGGTGATAAGCGAGGAGACCTCGGATATAGTAGGCACGATGTTGCAGGGCGTAGTCGAAGACGGGTCGGGCCACCTGGCGCAGATCCCCGGTTACACGGTGGCCGGCAAGACCGGCACCTCCCAGAAAGTCGATCCCGAGACCGGCGCCTACACCACCGAGTACGTCTCTTCCTTCGTGGGGTTCGCGCCCGCGACGGATCCGGAGTTCGTCATGCTCATCGCCGTGGACGAACCGCAGACCACCTACTGGGGCGAGTTGGCCGCGGCCCCCTACTTCCAGGACGTCATGAGCTTCGCCCTCGGCTACTACAACGTCCCGCCCGACGACCCGGCCTCGCAATCCGGGGAGACCGGGTGAGACCGGCCACCCTCCAGGAAGTAGCTCTTGCACTCGGAGGCGTCCTCCACGGTGCCGACGGGAACGCGGAGGCACGGGGAGCGGCCACGGACTCCAGGCAGGCGCGGGAGGGCGACCTGTTCTTCGCCCTGCGGGGCCGGACCGACGGGGCCGAGTTCGCTGGCGAGGCGCTCGGGCGCGGGGCCGTGGCGACCGTCGCCACGCGTCCCCTCGACGGGCCGACCCTCGTTGTGGAAGACCCGCTGGCCGCCCTGCAGGGCCTCGCCCGCTGGTCGCTGCGGCGTCCCGGGGTCGAGGCCCCCACGGTCGTCGGGATCACGGGCAGCGTCGGCAAGACGACCACCAAGGACGCGCTCTCGGCCGTGTTGCGCGCCGCGGGCCTGAAGGTCTCCGCGACCGTCGGCAACCTGAATAATGAGATCGGGCTGCCGCTTACCGTCCTCGCCGCCGGAACCGCCACGGAAGTGCTGGTGCTCGAGATGGGCGCCGACCACGTCGGCAACATAGCCGACCTCTGCGACACCGCCCCGCCGCGGTACGGCATCCTGACGGCCATAGCCCCGGCCCACCTCGAATCCTTCGGCAGCCTGGAGGCGCTCGCCGCGACGAAGGGCGAGCTCGCCGCCTCCCTGCCCCCGAACGGCTCCTTCGTCTCGCCGCTGGGAGTCCCCGACGCCGCCGTGGCCCCCGGCAAGGACCTCGCCCGGCGCCTCGTCTTCTCCCCGAAAGCGGCCGAGGGCGCCGACCTGTGGGCCTCGGATTTTGCGGAAGACGAGAACGGTCTTCGGTTCGTGGCGCATTTAGGGGGGCTCTCGGCCGGGGTCCGCTCGCCCGTCTTCGGCACGCACCTGGTCGAGCCGTTGCTCGCGGCGATGGGCGGGGCCGTGGCGCTCGGCCTGGAGCTGGAAGAGGCGGCGCGGGGTATCTCACGGCTCAAGCGGACCGGGATGCGCGGCGACGTCTACAGTTTGCGCAACGACGTGCTCGTCTACGACGACTCCTACAACGCCGCGTCCCCGCCCTCGATGGCCGCGGTGCTTAGGTACGCGGCCGAGACGGCGCGTAAGCAGGAGCGTCGCCTCGTCGTCGTGCTCGGGGGATGTTCGAGCTCGGGCCGGGCGCCCGGACCTACCACCGGGAGATCGGGGCGCTCGCGAACGACCTCGGCGTGGACCTGCTCGCCTGCGTCGGCGACGAGGCCCGCTGGTACGCGGAAACCTTCTCCGGCAAGACCCTCCTCTACCCCGACGCGGCCGCCGCCTCCGAGATACGCAACGCCCTCGAACCCGGGATTACCTCATAGTCAAGGGTTCGAGGGGGTTCAGCTCGATACCCTGACCCGTCAGTTAAAGGAAAGTCTAGCTCTTGTTTAGCGTTGTACTCGCGGCGGCCGTGGCTTTCGTGGTGACCGTCGGGCTCGGGTCCACGTTCATAGTCTTCCTGCAGTCGCGGAAGTTCGGGCAGTTCGTCAGGGAAGAGGGGCCGCAGACGCACCTGATCAAAGCCGGCACGCCCACGATGGGCGGGGTCGTGATGCTGATGGGCCTCGTGGCGGCGCTGTTGGTGGTGGCCCGGCCGAACGCCGCCACCTTCGCCACCCTGCTGCTCGTGGCCGTTGTGGCCGGGATCGGGCTCTACGACGACTGGCAGAAGATCTCCAAGAAGCGCCCGGAGGGCCTCAGCGCCCGCTACAAGTTCGGGCTGCTGACGCTCGCCGTCGTATTGGCAGACGTGCTCTCCCTCTACTACGTCGGCGTCACCCAGACCGTGCTGGTGCCTTACTTCGACCTGAGCCTCGTGCTCGGGCCCGGGATAGTCGGGCTCGCGCTCTTCAGCGGGTTCCTGCTGCTCGTGATCGCCGGCACCACGAACGCCGTGAACCTTACCGATGGCCTCGATGGGCTCGCGGCCGGGGCGGGCGCTCTGGCGTTGCTGGCGTACACGGCCATAGCGTTTTTGGAGCGGCAGTACGACGTCGCGATCATCTGCGGCGCGATGGTCGGCGCGATCATCGGGTTCCTCTGGTACAACTCCCACCCCGCCGATGTCTTCATGGGGGATACGGGTTCGCTCGCCATCGGGGGCGTTCTGGCCGCTGCCGCGGTGCTCACCAAGACGGAGTTGTTGCTGCCCGTGATAGGGGGGCTCTTCGTGATCGAGGCCCTTTCGGTGATGATCCAGGTCGCCGTCTTCAAGCTGACGGGCAGGCGGGTCTTCAAGATGGCCCGATCCACCACCACTTCGAGTTCCTCGGCTGGGAGGAGAACAAGGTGGTGGTCAGGTTCTGGATCGTCCAGGCCGCCTTCTCCGCCCTCGGCTTTTTTCTCTACTACCTGTTCCTCTACAACACGGTCGGCTGACCCATGAAGACCCTGGTCTACGGGCTCGGCGAATCGGGCGTCGCGGCGACCCGCGCCCTCCTCGAAGCGGGCGAGGACGTGATCGCCGCGGACGCCAACGACGGCGAACGCCTGCGGGCGACGCTCTCCTCGCTCGGCGTGGAGGGAACCCTCGCGGCGGGACCCGAGGTGCTCGATGGCGTCGACCGCGTCGTCGTCAGCCCGGGCGTCAGGCCTTCGGACCCGGTGTTGGGGGCGGCGGAGGATCACGGTATTCCCACCATCTCCGAGGTTGCACTCGGCCTGGAGCTTTTGGGGCCAGGGGTACGCGTCGCCGCGATCACCGGGACCAACGGCAAGACGACGGTCGCTGACATGCTTCATCGGGTACTCGAAGCGGCCGCGGTGCCGCACGCGGTCGCCGGGAACTCCTGGCGGGCTCTGACGGGATGCCTCGACGAGGTCGGGAGTGCCGGGTTGCTGGTGCTAGAGGTATCGTCGTTTCAACTCCACTACATGACGGAGCCCGGTTTCGACGTGGCCGCGCTGTTGAACACCCGCCCGGACCACATGGACTGGCACGCCTCCTTCGACGAATACCGGCGCGACAAGCTGCGCGTCTTCGACGGCCAGGGTCGTGAAGACCTCGCCCTCGCCAGCGCCGGAGACCCGGTCGGGCGGGAAGCCGTTCCGGGCCTTTCAGGCAGGCCGCTGCTCATCGGCGAAGGAGACACCGGGATTCTGGACGGGGCGTTGACCCTACGAGGCCGGCCCATCGTGCGTGCCGACAAGTTGCCGTTTGCCGGCACCCACAACTACGAGAACGCGCTCTTTGCGGCCGCTGCCGCGGAATGGCTTGGCGTGGAGGCGGAGGCTATCCGGGACGGCATTCTGGCGTACCGGCTCAAGCCACACCGGCTCGAGGTGGTGGCAGACAACGATGGTGTCGTCTACGTGGATGACTCCAAAGCCACCAACCCGGCGGCGGTCGCGGCCGCCCTCGGGGGGCTCGACCGGACGGTGGTGCTGATCCTCGGCGGTTCGGAGAAGAACACGGATTTCTCGGAGATCCTGCCCCAACTCGGGAAGTGCAGGGCCGTGCTCTGCCAGGGGGAGGCGGGACCGCGGCTCGCCGATTTTCTCGAAGGGCGGGGGTACGGCGACGCCGTCGAGCGTTTGCCTGACCTTGGCTCCGCCGTTTCCCGGGCGTCCGATGTGGCGCGGGCCGGCGACGTCGTGCTGCTCTCGCCCGGGTGCGCGAGCTTCGACCAGTTCGCCGGGTACGCCGAGAGGGGCGAGGCCTTCGCCGATCTCGCCAGGGCGCTCGCCGGGCGGCAGGGGGTGGCGGGACGATGACGGGGGTGAGGGCGAACCTGTTCTACGTCTCGCTCGGCCTCTCGTTGCTCGGGGTCGTGATGGTCTACTCGGCGACGTACAGGTTCCAGGGGACGAACGCCCTCGAGGTCAGGCTCGTACACCTGGCGCTCGGGCTCGCGGTGTTCGCGGCGGTGAGCCGGGTCCGCTATACCGTCTGGCGCAAATACTCCGCAGCCCTTTACGCCGTCGTCCTGGTGGGACTGGTCCTGGTGCTGGTACCGGGAATCGGGCAGGAGATAAACGGCGCGCGCCGGTGGCTCGACGTGGGTTTTATGAGCCTTCAGCCCTCGGAGTTCGCGAAGATCGCGGCCGTGATCTTCTTGAGCTGCGCCCTGGCCCGGTTGAAGCCCGGCTCCGGTCTGCCCTTGAAACCGCTGGCGGCCGTCGGGGTTCTGTTCGGGCTGGTGCTGATCGAGCCGGATTTTGGCACGTCGGTGATCCTGCTCGCCGGGGTGGCCGGGTCTTTGTGGGCGTCTGAGGTTCGGACAAGGGACCTCGTGCTGACGGGCGTGGGCGCCGTCGCGGCCCTCGCCGTCGTCATGCTGCTCGCACCCTACCGGCGGGAGAGGTTTTTGACTTTTCTGGACCCTTTGGCGGTCGCGGACACCTCCGGCTACCAGAACGTGCAGGCCATGATCGCGATGAAGGCCGGCGGCGTCTTCGGGTCGGGGGCCGGGTCCGGCGGACGGGGGGCCATCGTGCCGGAGATCAACACGGACATGATCTTCGCCCTGATCGGCGAAGAGCTGGGCCTGCTCGGGATGGTCTGCGTCATAGCGGCGTTCTGCTTTTTGGCGCTGTGCGGCGTGAAGATCGCGCTCGATGCCCCGTCGGTAATGGCCCGCTGCGTGGCGGCCGGGCTGACGACGATGCTCACGGTGCAGGCGGTCTTCAACATGGGGGCCGCGATGGTCGTGCTGCCGCTCGCCGGGATGACGCTCCCCTTCGTGAGCTACGGCGGGTCCAGCCTCCTGGTATGCTTCGCCGCCGTCGGGATCCTGTACCGAATATCGGAGGACAGTGAACGAGCCAGAGAGATCAAACCAAAGCCCAAATCCCGCGCCGCGGATCTTGATAGCCGGCGGCGGGACCGGCGGGCACGCGATCCCCGCGCTCTGCGTGGCCTCTAGCTTGAGATCCATGAACGCAAACGTCGAGTTCGTAGGCTCCGTATCGGGCATCGAATCGACCCTGGTCCCCAAAGCCGACTTCCCCCTCCACGCCCTCCCCCTCACGGGCCTCGCGGGCAACCCCATAGCCCGCGCCCGCGCCGCCACCCTCTTCCTGAAAGCCATCCGCTCTTGTAAACGCATAATACAACGGTTCGGGCCTGGCGCCGTTCTGGGAGTGGGAGGATACGCGAGCGCGCCCGCGGTGGTGGCCGCGAGGACGCTCGGGGTGCCGACGCTGCTGCACGAGCAGAACTCCGTGCCCGGGCGGGTGAACCGGCTGGCCGGCCGGCTGACGAGGGAGACGCTCGTTACGTTCCCCGCCGCGTTGGAGCATCTGCCCGGCGCCGTGAGGGTGGGAATGCCCACGCGGCCCGAGTTTTTCGGAGTTTCGAGGGAGAAGGCGCTGGAGGATCTCGGGCTGGAGCCGCCCGTGGTCGTCGTCTTCGGCGGGAGCGGCGGCGCCCTCAAGCTGAACCTCGCGGCCGCCGGGGCTTTTGCCGGGACGACGCCGTACACGGTGGTACAGGTCTCTGGCCGCAGGGACTTCGCGCGGCTCTCGACCCAGAACCCCAGGCACAGGATCCTGGAGTACGTCGACGACATCTGGAGGTACCTGGCCGCCGCCGACCTCGTGGTAAGCCGGGCGGGCGCCGGGTCCCTCTTCGACATCGCCGCCGTGGGACGCGCCGCGATCCTCGTGCCGTTCCCGTTCGCCACGGGCGGCCACCAGCTTCACAACGCCCGCTACTTCACGGAGCGCGGGGCGGCCGAGCTCATGATGGACGACGAGGTCACGGTGGAATCTTTGAGACGGCGGGTCGAGAGACTACTAGATGACGACGAGGGGCGCGAAGAGCTCGAGGGGCGGATGGCGGCGCTCGCCACCCCGGATGCGTCCGACGGGGTCGCCCGGCGGTTGCTCGCCGTTGCCGGAGAGGAGAAGAATTGAGAATCCACATGATAGGCATCGGCGGGGCCGGTATGAGTGGCATAGCCGAGGTCCTCAAGAGCCGGGGGCACTACGTATCGGGGTCGGACCTCAAGGAGTCCGCGTACACGAGGAGGCTCCGGGAGGCCGGCGTCACCGTCTACATAGGGCACGACACGGGGCAAGTCGGGGAGGCGGATCAGGTGGTGATCTCGACGGCCATCCCCAAGACGAACCCCGAGCTCCTGGAGGCCCGCCGGCGCTCGATCCCGATCCTCCCCCGCGCCGCGGCCCTTGCCTCTATCCTGGAAGGCGGCCGAAGCGTCGCCGTCGCGGGCACCCACGGCAAGACGACCACGACGAGCATGACGGCCCACGCCCTGAAGTCCCTCGGCGAGAACCCGACGGCCCTAATCGGCGGCGAACTGAACGACATAGGGAGCAACGTCGCCTTCGGCCGCTCGGACCTCGTCGTCGCCGAGGCGGACGAGAGCGACCGCTCCTTCCTCTACCTGCGCCCCCAGGTTGCCGTCGTCACGAACGTCGAGTTCGACCACCCGGACTTCTACTCCTCCCTGGAAGACGTGGTGGAGACCTTCTCGGCCTTCCTCGCCGCCCTCCCGCCGGACGGCCACCTCGTCACCTGCGCGGACGACCCCGTCTGCCTGCAACTGGCGTCTGAAGCCCCGTGCCCTTCGACCACGTACGGTATCTCGGGCGGCGACCTGCGGGCCGAGGTGCTCGGCCCGAACAGCTACACGCTCTTCGAGAGCGGCGAGGAGACGGGGACGGTCGAGCTCGGGGTCTACGGGCGTCACAACGTGCTCAATTCCCTGGCAGCCGCCGCGACGGCCCGCTGGCTCGGGCACGACGCGCTACAAGCCGCGCGCACGCTGTCCGGTTTCGGCGGGGTGAGGCGGCGGTTCCAGCTCAAGGGGGAGCGGGCCGAGGTTCGCGTCGTCGACGACTACGCCCACCACCCGACCGAGCTTTCGGCCACACTCGACGCCGCGCGCTCGACGGTGGGCGAAGGGCGTGTGATCGCGGTCTTCCAACCCCACCGCTACTCTCGCACCAGGGCCCTGCACAGAGAGTTCGGCGGGTCGTTCGGGTCGGCCGACGCGGTCGTCGTAACGGAGGTCTACGGGGCGGGGGAGATGCCCCAGCCGGGGGTCAACGGGAAGCTCATAGTCGACTCCATCTGCGAGACCCCGAACCACCCCGAGGTCTTCTACCTCCCCCAGCAGGACGTCATCCCCCGCGTCCTGCGCGAAGTCTCCGAACCGGGCGACCTGGTCCTGACGCTCGGCGCCGGCGACGTCTCGCAGGTCGGGGAGGAGCTGCTCGAACTGCTGGAGGCCCCGCAATAGAGACCGTGACCTCCCACCTGCGCTCGATCCTCGTCTCCGTGGTCGTCGCGGTGGCGACGACGCTGCTCGTCCTGATCGTGGCCTACCTCGCCTCCCCCGTTGCCGGAATCCGCGTCCAAGGCGCCAACATGTACTCGGAATCCGACGCCTGGGACGCCGTCTCCGAGCACGCAAGCCTGCTGACCCTCAACGAGGAGCGCCTGGAGCGCAAGGTGGAAGCTAACCCTTGGGTCGAGGGTGCCGAGGTGACCGAGAATTACGAATCCGGTATAGTTACCGTTCAGGTTGAGGAACGGCGGGCCGTGCTCGATGCCGAGGTATCGGGGAGCGTAAGGTTCTGGCGTTGGACGGCACGGAGTTGCCTGGGCTCGGGGGGCGGTTTTGAGCAGGGTGGAGTTGGATCGGGACCAGGTAGAGGACGTCTTGAGGTTCGGGAGGGTCTTGAGGGAGAACGGCCTAGAGATGGAGGGGCTCGAAGAGGCCGGCGCCGCCGGTTTCGAGGCGACCGTCGAGGGCCGCCGGGTCGTCTTCTCCGGTGAGGTCACCGCCGAACAGGCCCGCGCGTTGCGGGAAGTAATGGGACGGCATCCCGGGACATCCGTCCTCGACCTCCGCTCGCGGGAGAGAATCGTGGTCGCGAGCGGGGCCGGCGGCGGGACGGAGGGGTAGCGGATCTTGGCGCCCTCTCTCGTTTACGGTATCGACGTCGGCACCACGAAGATCGTCGCCGTCGCGGGGCGCGTGGACGCGCGTCGCGGGTGGGCCGAGGTCCTCTCCATAGGGGAGGCGCCGAGCTACGGGCTCAAGCGGGGCGTGGTGGTGGACCGCCAGGCGGCGGCGGAGTCGATCGCGGAAGCGATGGAGGCCTGCGGCGTGCGCGGCGGTCAGGTGAGCGTCGGTATCGCCGGAAGCCACATCTCGTCGTTCAACACCGAGGTCACCCTCCTCAACCGGAGCCGGAACCTCACGGTGAACGAACGGTTCTTGAAGAAACTTGAGCAGGAAGCGCGGCAAATAGAACTGCACGAGGACGAGCGGATCATCCACGTCGTCCCCCGCGGTTACGTCCTCGACGGCTCCGAGGGCGTCAAGAACCCCATAGGCCTCGCCGCCCGCAAGGTGACGATGCGCGCCCACGTCGTCTGCGGGGCCGTCAGCAGCATCCAGAACCTCCTGCGCGCGGTCGAGGACTGCGGCGTAAAGGTCTCGCGCGTCGCGTTGGAGCCCCTCGCCTCCGCGGAGGCCTGCCTGCACGAGTCGGACCGTGAGGCGGGCGTGGCGCTCGTGGACATCGGCGGCGGCACCACCGACATCGCGACCTTCATGCGCGGCGCGCTGACGCACACGGCCGTCATACCCCTGGGCGGCGAGAGCTTCACCTCCGACGTCGCTTACGGGTTGAAAGTCCCGCAGCACACCGCCGAAGACTTGAAGCTCCGTTACGGGACGGTCCTCTCGACGACCGTGGATTCCGTCGCCGCCGTCAAGCTCGAAGACCGCCACTACAACGCGAATTTCGTCAGCCAGATCCTGGAGTACAGGGCCCGCGAGGTGCTCGAGTACGTCCGCGATACCCTGGACGCGACCAACACCCGCCACCTCCTGCCGGGCGGCGTCGCGCTCACCGGCGGCGGCTCGCTGCTCGCCGGAATGCCGGAGCTGGCCGAGGATATCCTCGGGATGCGCGTCCAGCGGGCGACGCCCCTGCGCGTCAGGGGCGAGATTAAACCTGTACAGAAGCCTCAGTACTCGACGTCTGTAGGTCTGCTATACTTCGCGGCCCGCGACGGTGACCCTGCACCGAAGGGTAAAGGTGCAGGAATTACCAGTTTTGGTAGCATAGTGGAGGCGGTTAAGGGCTGGTTCCGGGGATGATGGACCGGCGAGCCCCCGGAGAGCGTGCGATGGAGGGTTAGAGAAGTGCTGGACGCGGCGACGAACTACTTGGCGGTCATAAAGGTTGTGGGCATCGGCGGGGCGGGACAAACGCCGTGAACCGCATGATCAACTCCGGTCTGCAGGGGGTCGAGTTCATAGCGGTAAACACGGACGCGCAGGCGCTGCAGATGTGCGACGCGGACCAGAAGATCCACATAGGCGAGAAGATCACGCGCGGCCTCGGCGCCGGCGCCGACCCGAAGATCGGGATGGAGGCGGCCGAGGAGAATAAGGCCGAGATCGAGGAGGCCCTCCGCGGCGCCGACATGGTCTTCGTCACCGCGGGCAAGGGCGGCGGCACCGGCACCGGCGCCGCTCCCGTCGTCGCCAAGATCGCACGAGATTCCGGAGCGCTTACCGTGGGCGTGGTCACGCGGCCCTTCGCCTTCGAGGGGCGTCGCCGTTCGACTTACGCCGAGGAGGGCATCAAGCGCCTCAAGGAGAACGTCGATTCGCTCATCATCATCCCGAACGACAGGCTCCTTCAGGTCGCCGAGAAGCGGACCAGCATGATGGACGCGTTCAAGATGGCCGACGACATCCTGAGGAAGGGTGTGCAGGGCATCACGGACCTCATCACGGTGCCGGGCCTCATCAATTTGGACTTCGCGGACGTGCGCACGATCATGCACAACTCAGGCTCCGCGCTCATGGGCATCGGTGAGTCGACCAGCGAGAGCCGCGGTTCCGAGGCCGCCAAGACCGCGATCTCCAGCCCCTTGCTGGAGGCCAGCATAGAGGGGGCCACCGGGATCATCTTGAACATTACCGGGGGGCCCGAGTTGGGCCTGTTCGAGGTGAACGAGGCGGCCGAGATCGTGCACAACGCCGCGCACCAGGACGCGAACCTGATCTTCGGCGCCGTTATCGACGACGCCTACGGCGACCGGGTGAGCGTTACGGTGATCGCGACAGGCTTCGACCAGCGGCTGGCGAACCAGCGCCGATCGGAGCGGGCGGTCGCCGAGCCGCAGCAGCCGCGCGAGGAGGAGCAGCCCGTCGGCGGCTCCGGCGAGGGGGACGTCCTGGACATCCCGGCCTTCCTGCGGCGCAGGTAGCCGCGGCCCCAGGGAGCGTGCGCGCGCGCATCTCGAACCTTCTGCACGACGGCGCCCCCGCCGCCACCCACACGGCGGCCGGGGGCGCCGTCTACGTCTCCCCGCAACCCGGACCCGAGGGGGCAAAGGTCTTCTTCTTCACCCGCCTCGGCGGCGTCTCCCGGCCGCCGTTCGACTCGCTCAACGTCTCGGTGAAAGTCGGCGACGACCCTGACGCCGTCGCGGGGAACATCTCAACGATTCGCGAAGCCCTGGGCGGCGGGCCGTCCGCCTGGGTAAAGCAGGTGGCCGGGGACGGCGTGCTTCGCGTCACCGAGGGCGGGTTCGCCGGCGAGGCAGACGCGCTCGTTACCTCCACGGAGGGGCTCTCCCTCAACGTGGCCGTCGCGGACTGCGTGCCCGTGGCCCTGGTCGGTCAGGACGAGGTGGCTATGATCCACTCCGGCTGGCGCGGGACGCTGGCGGGTATCTCCGGCAAGGCGGCTGGCAGGATGGCCGTTGGAGCGAAGCGGGCATATATAGGGCCGTGCATCCGGGGCTGCTGCTACGAGGTGTCGGAAGAGTTGGCCGGGGCCTTCGCGGCCGAGTTCGGGGACGGTGTGGTGTCGGGGCGGAACCTGTCTCTGCCGGGGGCGATCAGGACGGACCTCGAACGCTCCGGGGTGGAGGTAACCGATCTCGGGCTCTGCACCGGTTGCCGGCCCGACCTGTTCTTCTCCCACCGCAAGCAGAAGCCCGCGACCGGGCGGAGCCTGGCCGCGGTCGTGAAGGTGGGGCGATGACGACGCCGGTTACGGAGGCCGGAATCCGGGAGAGGCTCGACCGCGTGCGCGAGAACCTGGCCGGGGCGCTCGAAAGGTCCGGACGGGGGGCCGGCGAGACGCGGGTGCTCGTCGCGAGCAAGTACTACGCGCCGGAGCAGATAGGGGCGCTCGCGGCCGTGGGCGCGGACCTCTTGGGTGAGAACCGGGCGGAAGATTTGGTCCAGAAGCAGGAGATGTTCGGGGACGCGTTCGAGTGGCACTTTATAGGGCATCTGCAGCGGCGTAAGGCGAAGATCGTGGCGCCGAGGGTTAGGCTGATCCACTCGGTCGACTCGGTGCGGCTCGTGGAGGAGCTGGCAGGAAGGGCGCCCGAGGGTGGGATCGAGGTCCTCTTCCAGGTCAACGTCTCAGGCGAGGAGTCCAAGTACGGGGTCGGGGAGGACGAGGTGGAACGCCTGCTCGAGGCCGCGGCGGGTACGGGGGGGAGGGTACGGGCGCGGGGGTTTATGACGCTGGCGCCGTTGGTTGAAGACCCCGAGCGGGTGCGTTATGTTTTCGCGAAATTGAGGACCATCCGTGATAGGCTACGCGGAAGCTGGAGCCCGCACTTCGATCTCTCCGAGCTCTCCATGGGAATGAGCAGCGACTACGAGGTGGCCGTCGAAGAGGGCGCCACTGTGGTCAGGATCGGGCGGATGCTAATAGAAGAGGATGGGCCCGTTAGGAGGCAAGATGGGAGTTAGGGACCGACTGGACCGGATCGCAGCCTGGTTCGGGTTCGGTGTCGACGAGGACGACTACTACGAGGAAGAAGAGGAAGAGGACCGCCGCTACGCGAACGAGGCGTACGCGAACGGGTCGCGCGGCGGTGAGCCGGGACCTACGGTCAGGCGCCTCGGACGCTCGGAGCGCTCGTCCGCCTTCGGCACCTCCCTCGGCGACCTCTTCGGCAGCGAGGGACCCGGCCGCGGCGGCGACCGCTACGCGGGCCAGAGCCAGCAGCCGTCACATCTGCGTCCCGTCCCCGACCAGCGTCCGACCCGCGTGAGCGTGGTCGAGCCGGCGAGCTTCAACGACGCCCAGAGCCTGGCCGACCGCTACAAGCGCCAGCAGCCCGTCATCCTGAACCTCCAGAACGTCGACGGCGACCTCTCCCGGCGGATGGTGGATTTCTGCTCCGGGCTGACGTACGCGATGGACGGCAACATCCAGTCCGTCGCCAACAGGGTCTTTCTGCTCACGCCGCGCGACGTCGAGGTCAGCGCCGAGGAGCGCAAGCGCATCGCCGAGCGGGCGTTCTTCAACCAGCTCTAAGGGCCGAGGGGGGATTTGCAGAAGGTCGGCATCATCGGGGTTGGCAAGATCGGGGGCTCCCTCCTCCTCAGGCTGGCCGAGTCGGGCGAGTTCGAACTCTCCGCGAGCGACATCCATAAAGAGCAACTCGGCGCCTTCGAGAAGGCGGGCGTCAACACCGTCTCATCCAACCTGGAAGTAGCAGAGCGCAGCGACCTGGTCTTCGTCGCCGTCAAACCCTGGGACGTGGGCATGGTGATGGAGGAGATCTCACCCGCGATGATCCCGGAAGGCGGCAAGGCCGTGGCGAGCGTCGCGGCCGGCGTCACCATCTCCAACATCTCGGACAGGCTGCCGGCGGGTGCCGCGGTGTTGCGCGTGATGCCCAACGTGTGCGCCTCGGTCGGGCTGGGGTCCGCGGTGGTGACGGCGAACGACGCCGGGAGGGAGAGGCTCGGGGAGGTCATGGGGATCTTCCGCCACGTCGGGGACGTGATGGAGCTGCCCGAACGCCTCTTCGACGCTGCGACCGCCCTGCACGGCTCGGGGCCCGCCTACGTCGCCCTCTTCGCCGACGCCCTGATACAGGCGGGCGTGCGCCAGGGCATCCCGCGCGACGTCGCCCGCAGGCTCGTCGTGGAGACGATAGGGGGGACGGCGGTGCTGCTCAAGGACCGGAGCGCCCACCAGGTGCGCGACGAGGTCATGACGCCGGGGGGGACGACGGCCGCGGCGTTCGTGGCGATGGAGAAGGCGGGGTTCGTGGGCGCCGTTCACGACGGCATCGAGGCCGCCACAGAGCAGGCGCGGGGGCTCGGGGGGTAGATGGTGGCCCTGCTCCAGACGTTCGGCTACGACATCGTGCGTTTGCTCACCACGCTCGTCGACTACGCTTTCTACATCCTCTTCGGGTTCATCATCGCGTCGATCCTGTTCTCCTGGTTCCCCGGTTACCCGTCGAGCTCCTTCATGCAGGCCGTCTTCGACGCCGTGAGGGCCGTCGCGAACCCGATACTGATGCCGATACGCAGCCGGGTGCCCATGCTACAGCTCGGCGGGTTCGGGATAGACCTCTCGCCGATAATCGCCATCTTCGGGCTCTCGATAGCCCGGACTTTGCTCAAGATCATCATTGTTCAGTTCATAGGACCAGTTACGGGGTGATGTGAGATGCCGATACGACCGATAGACATTCGCCGCAAGGAGTTCAGGAACGGGTTCCGCGGCTACGACGCGAACCAGGTCGACGACTTCCTCGACACGGTCGCCGACGAGTTCGAGCGCACCTACAACGAGAACCAAAGGATGCGCGAGGAGACGAACAGCCTGCGCGAACGCCTGCAGCAGTTCGAGGACCTCGAAGGTTCCATACGGGCGGCGCTCGTCCACGCCGAGCAGGCGGCGAACGACCTGCGCCGCAGCGCTAACCGGGAGGCCGAGGACGTCCGCCAGAGCGCGAGGCGGGAGGCCGAGTTTACGGTCAAGGACGCCCAGAACCGCTCCCACCAGATGCTCGCCGACTCCTCCGCGCGGATAGAGAGGGTCCAGGACTCCTACGAGGCGCTGCAGGACGCGAAGAGGAGCTTCGCCAACGACTTCCGCCACCTCTTGAAGACCTACATGGAAATGATGGAGAACATGGAGGTCTCCTCGGCGCGGGAGATAGAGGCCTCCCTACGTGAGCGGCTCGATACCGAGTCCATAGCCGTGGTCCGCGAGGCCGCCGCCAGGGAAGAGCCCGCTGCGGATCTGGATGAGCCGGCCTTCGGGACTACCGGGGACGCGGCCGACCTCGAAGATCCCGGTTCGACCCAGCGCATCGAACCGGAGACGGCCGCCGCGGTCGAGCCCACGGCCGCCCCGGAAGAGCAGGAGACGCAGGCTACCGGCCCCCTGGCCGGGCCGCCTCCTTCGGAAGAAGCTTCGGCCGACGAGCAGGAGACGCAGGTGCTCAGGCCCGGCGATTCGGCCGCCGGCGACCAGGAGGCCGACCGGCCGGAAGGCAGCGAGTCGGAGGTCGTGTGGTCCACCGAGACCGCTGGGCCGGACGAGGCCGCGGCGGAAGGTCCAGTCGCGGACGAGCCTGCGACTGGACCTTCCGCGGCAGGTGCTACCGACGACGCGTCCGTCGGGGAGCCCCGGGCGTCCGAGGAGGTCGAGCGGGAGGAGCCGACGCTCGCCGAGGAGAGCAGCTCCCACGAGTTCTTCGACCGGGAGTCCTCCGGCAAGGAGGGCGGGGACAGCCGCATCTCGCGGGCCAGCCGTTTCCTGCGCAGGCGTGAGTAACGGCTATGTCGTCCAGAAAGACGGCGGCGTGCTCATCGTGCTCCGGGTGTCGCCCGGGGCGAAGAGCACGGAGTTGCGGGGCGCGTACGGTGCCGAGGCGTTGAAGCTCAAAGTCGCCGCCCCGCCCGTCGGCGGCAAGGCAAACGCCGAGGCCGAGCGTTTCCTGGCCGGCCTCGTCGGCGCGGCGCCCTCGGAGGCGCGCGTGGTCAGGGGCGCCTCGGCCAGGGACAAGACCGTCTTTGTGGGCGGCGTGAGCGCGGCGAGGGCGCGGGAAGCCATATCCTCGCGCCTCCCCTAGCCCGGTGTCCTCCGAGAACTTCCGGGTGGGGCCCGGGGAGACGGGTGAGAGGCTCGACCGCCTCGCGGCCGGGCGGATTGGGATCAGCCGGAGCGCCGCCAGGCGCCTGATCGAAGACGGCCTCCTGCTCGTCGCGGGCAGGCGGGAGAGCCCATCCTACAAGGCGCGGGAAGGGGACGAAGTCTCGGCCGAGCTTCCCGAGCCTGGCCTCTCGCCCGAGGATATACCCGTGCCCGTCGTCTACGAGGACGAACATCTGGTCGTCGTCGATAAACCGGCGGGGCTCGTCGTGCACCCCGGCGCGGGCAACCCGTCGGGCACCCTCGTGAACGCGCTCCTGACCAGAGGAATAGCTGGCGGGGACGATCCGGACAGGCCGGGAGTGGTGCACCGCCTGGATAGGGATACCTCGGGGCTGATGGTGGTCGCCAAGGGGGAGTCTGCCTACACAGATCTCGTCGGCATGATGTCCAGGCGCGAGGTGGAGAGGGTCTACCGCGCCGTCGTGGTCGGCACGGGATTGCCGGAGACGGGGACTATCGACTCACCTGTCGGGCGTGACCCCGACAACCCGACGTTCATGACGGCCGGTGTCGGCAGGCACGCGGTCACGCACTTCCAAAAGCTGGCGGAGACCGATGGGCACACCATGTTGCGGGTGAGGTTGGAGACGGGGAGGACGCACCAGATCCGGGTCCACCTCTCGGCCATCCGATACCCGGTCTACGCGGATCCTCTCTACGGAACGCCCGTCCCCGACCATCGCCTCTGGCTCCACGCCGAACGGCTCGCCTTTCGTCACCCCGTGACACACGATACGTTGGCGTTCGAGGCTCCGGTACCGCGGGATCTCGCCGCCGCAGCAGCGCAGCTGGGAATGCCGGCGTCGCCGGAGGCAGGCTAGTACGCGTAGCGGAACCATTCCGGGAATTCTGTACGCTAAGGGAAGCGTCAAGCGGTAGCAAGGCGTGGCGAAAGGCTGCGAGTCCTGCGTAAGGACCGGCCGATCTTTCGGAGAGCAATTTACGGGTGGGCATCGAGGCTCCATTCTGGCGCGCCTTCGACAGGCTCCCGGCGCGACCGACTGACCGCCGCCGAGGGTCACGACCTGCGGGCTGCCTCCTTGAGGACGGCCGCCTCTGGTCGGTTCCGGCGGGTCGGCCAAGCGGGGCTCAGCCCCCTTGGGCGTGCTCCCGGAGCCAGGCCATGGCCGCCGCTGCGTGGTTGAGGACCGAGATGTGTCCGTCAACTGGGTATAGCCGCAGTTCCGCCGAGGGACAGCGGCGCGCGAGGTACTCGCCGTGCGAGCCTGGCACGACCCGATCCCGGCCGCCGTGCAGGAGGAGGACCGGCGCGATCACCCGCGCGGGGTCGGCTCCCCACGGGGAGACGTAGGCGAGGTCGTCGTCTATGAGCCCGCCCGGTCCGGCCTCCACGGCCGGGCCTGCGACGTCGCCCAGCCAGGACCACTCGCCGGACAGCGCGGCCCGGTCCGCCGGGAGGAACCCGGGGTCCTGCTCGCCGGCCGAAGCCTCGTACCTCTCCTTTGCCGCGCGTCCCTCCGCGGCGGCGCGCAGCGACGCCACCCCGGAGGGCGTCATGCCCGCGAACCATTCAAGTTCCTCGGAACCAAACGGGGCCAGCCCGGCCACGCTGACCACGCCAAGGACGCGTTCTCCCAGCAGCGCGCCACATGCCAGGGCGTGCGAACCGCCGCCGGAATGGCCCATGACCGCGAACCGATCGATGCCCAAAGCATCTGCGATGCTGGAGACGTAAGGGGCCGCCGATGCCACGTTGCGGCCTGGGTTAGGGGTTGATCCACCGTATCCGGGCCGGTCATACGACACCCAGCGGATGCCGAGCTGGTCTGCGACCGGGAAAAGGGGCTCGGGAGGCGCGCCGATGTTCGGCGTGCCGTGATGCCAGAAGACGGCGAGTCGACCGTCCCCATCGTTCGCGCCCGTGTCGTACACGTGCAGCGTGCGGCCGTCGCCAAGCTCCAAATCGGTCTCGGCAACCGCCCTGCGGGTCCCGCGTGCGTCGTCGGTCATACGTCGCTCCCTTCGCGGTCGGTCTCGGCCAGCCGCCGGGCGAGGTACCGGCGCTCGGCGTCGGTGGCCGCCAGCCCGAGCGCCTCCCGGTAGGCGTCGGCCGCTTCGTTCGGACGTCCCATGCGGCGGAGCAGGTCGGCGCGCGTGGCGGGCAGCAGGCGGTAGCCGGCCAGCTCCCCCGACGCTTCCAGCTCCTCCACAAGCTTGAGCCCCGCGGCCGGCCCCTCCGCCATCGCCACGGCCACCGCGCGGTTCAGCTCCACCACCGGGGAAGGCGTGAGCCGGGTCAACAGGCCGTAGAGGGCGGCGATCTCGGCCCAATCGGTGTCTGACGCCTCGGCGGTGGCGTGGCACGCCGCGATGGCAGCCTGCAACTGGTAGGGGCCGGTCCTCCCGAGCCGCAGTGCCGCGTCGAGCAGGCGAACCCCCTCCGCGATGGCTTCCCGGTCCCAGCGGGAGCGGTCCTGGTCCTCCAGCGTGACCAGGTCACCCGCCTCGTCGACCCGGGAGTCGCGGCGGGCGTCTTGCAGGAGCATTAGCGCCAGCAGCCCCAACGCCTCGGGCTCGTCGGGCATGAGCCCGGCGAGGGTGCGGGCCAGGCGGATGGCCTCGGCGCTCAAGCCCTCCCGCACCAGGTCGGCGCCGGCGGTGGCGGCGTAGCCCTCGTTGAACAGCAGGTAGAGGACGACCAGCACGGCCCCCGTGCGTTCGGGCAGCAGGTGGTCCGGCGGCACGCGGTAGGGGATCGCGGCGTTGCGGATCTTGGCCTTCGCGCGAACCAGTCGCTTCGCCATCGTCGGCTCCGAGACGAGAAACGCGCGGGCGATCTCTGCGGTGGTCAGGCCGGCGAGGGTCCTGAGGGTGAGGGCTACCCGCGCCTCGGGCGGCAAAGCCGGGTGGCAGCAGGTGAAGATCAGCCGCAGACGGTCGTCGGGGACGCCGCTCCCTTCGGTCGCGTCGCTGCCGGGTTGATCCGGGCCGGACAACATCGCCACCTCCTCGAGCTTGGCGGCCCCCGTCGCCTTGCGCCGTAGCCGGTCCCGGGCCCGGTTGCGCGCCGTGGTGGTCAGCCAGGCGCCGGGGCGGCGCGGGACGCCGTCCCGCGGCCAGGTCTCCAAAGCCCGCGCGAAGGCTTCCTGGGCGCACTCCTCGGCGAGGTCCCAGTCACCGGTTGTCCGGATCAGGGTCGCCACGATGCGGCCCCATTCCTCGCGGAAGGCTTTCGAGACCGCCGCCCCTACCTCGGGCCTCACGCCTCCCAGAACGGCCTCACCTCGATCCTCCCGTGCCTCGCCATCGGATGCTTGGAGGCGACCTCGATCGCCTCGTCGAGGTCGGCGCACTCGATCAGGTCGTACCCGGCGATCTGCTCCTTCGTCTCGGCGAACGGGCCGTCTGAGAGCAGCACCTCGTCCCCGCGCACCCGCACGGTGGTGGCGTCGCTGGCGGGGCGCAGGCGGTCGCCCGCCTTGCGTACGCCCCGACCGTCCATCTCCTCGACCCAGGCCTCGGTCCTGGCCCCCAGGCCTTCCCCGGGGACCGCCTCGGCGGACGGGTCGTCGCAGATCAAGAGCATGTAGCGCATATCTCCTCCTCTATCGGGTCCAACACTAGTACGACGAAGGGGGATGCCCCAAATGGACAGACCCTCGGTCCTCGACGCCAAAGCGTCGGTGATCCGAAACGCTCGGTCGCTCGGTCCCGCCGGACACTCCGAGGCTCTTCGGAGATACCATCCTCCCGGTTTTGACCGCCCGGTTGCTCAGGTGGTGACGACCAATTTCCCCTTCGTGCGGCCGGCTTCCATGGCGGCGTGCGCTTGGACGATCTGATCAAACCCGTAGACGTGATCGATCGGAACGGTGGCATCGCCGGCGGCGACGGCTTCGAGGAAATCCTGCAGCACGCCTGCGGGCAGGTCACCAGCGTCGCCCGCGTAGGAGGTGAGTCGGACTCCGTGAGGGATGTAGCCGATCGGGTAGAAATCCTTGACCGTCCATTCGTTGGAGAGCATGCCAGCGAAGCACACGACCCCATGCACGCGCGTCGCCTGAAGCGTGTCGGGCAGCGTTGGCGTGCCAACGAGTTCCAGTGCGGTGTCGACCCCGCCGGACAAGATCTCGCGGACCTGGCCGGCAACATCGCCGTCGTCGATGAGGACATGATCGACCCCCAGGGCGGTGAGCGCCGCGGCCTTGCCGGCACTGCGGGTAGTTGAGAGTACGGTCATGTCCCTTTGCTTGGCGAGGATGGCCGTACACATGCCGACAGAGGAGGTGCCGCCGCGGATGAGGATCGACTGTCCGCGCTGCGCGTTCATCCCGACGCTTAACGAGCCGTGGGATGTTTGGAGCATCTCCGGAACCGCGCCGAGGACGCCCCAATCGAGCTCGCTCTGGAACGCGATGACCTGGCTGACGGGGACGCACGTGTACTCGCCGTAGCCGCCGTCGAACGTGCGGCCCATGCCGCCCATCATGGCGACGACCTGCTGGCCGGCGGAGAACTCCCCACCCGGACATTCTGCTACGACCCCGGTCGCCTCGATCCCGAGTACCCGCGGGAAGGTGACACCGTCCGCCAGCCCGAGCCGGGTGTGGAGTTCCGAACGATTGAGCCCGAAAGCCTTCACCCGGATGAGGACCCACCCATTCTGTGGCGTGGGGATCGGAAGCTCGCGGATGGTGAGCGCTTCGACGGGCCCGGGCGCGTCGAGAACGATCGCCTGCATGGTGTTGTCGGTCATTGCTGCCATCCTTTCGCGTTGGGGGAGGGGTTTCGGTGGCCGTCACATGCCGCGACCCAAACCTACGTTCTATGCGTAGTATTCGCAAGCGCCAACCGCAAGGTGGTCGTCGCTTGCTATCGGCTTACCATAATCCGTCCGGTATGGTCCGGACGCTTGACGCCCATACGATGCTCTGTTAGCTTCCCCTGTTAGCGACACCAACCTTTAACGGCGTCCCGTGAGGCGCGAAGGGGGTAGTAAGGCTTGGACCGATCAAGCGTCCACGAGCACGCGCGTTCGCGGGTGCTCACCCAGGACGGAATAGACCGCTCGCTGCGGCGCGTCTCGCACGAGATCCTCGAACGCAACGCCACTTCCCTGGAATCCTTGGCCCTCGTCGGCGTGCTGACGCGCGGCGCCCCTCTGGCGCACCGGATCTCCTCGAACCTTCAACGCTTCGAGGGCCTCGACGCGCCCGTGGGTTCGCTGGACATCACGCTCCACCGCGATGACCTCTCGGGCGACGAGCCCGAGGTGAAAGGGAGCCGCATCCCGTTCGACGTGACGGGAAAGACGGTGGTGCTCGTGGACGACGTCCTCTACACGGGCCGGACGGCCCGGGCCGCGATGGACGCGCTTCTGGAGCTGGGAAGGCCCGCGGCCATACGGCTCGCGGTGCTGGTCGACCGGGGGCACCGCGAGTTGCCGATCCGGGCCGACCACGTCGGGAAGAACGTGCCGACGGCGCGGGGACAACGGGTGCTCGTGAACCTGGAGGAGACGGATGGGGAGGACGGGGTGATCGTCGTTGGGGATTAGGAGCTTTCTCTCGTTGGAAGACGCGGGCCGCGAGGACTTGAGGGAGATACTGGACCTTGCCAGGGCCCACGCGGAGGGCCGTGTCGGGGGCACGCTCGCCGGGAAGACCGTTTGCCTGGCCTTCTTCGAGGCCTCGACGCGGACGGCCGTCTCGTTCGAGCTCGCGGCCAGGAGGAGCGGGGCTGACGTGATCTCGCTCTCCGAGCAGGGTTCGGCGATCTGCAAGGGCGAGTCGCTGGTGGACACGGTCGTAACTCTCGACAGCCTGGGCGCCGACGCGCTGGTCCTGCGCCACCCGGCCGCGGGCGCCGCGGCCCTCGCCTCGCGCCACACCTCGGCCCCGGTCATCAACGCGGGCGACGGTTGCGGCCAGCACCCCACCCAGGCGCTCCTCGACCTCTACGCCCTGAGCGAGGCCGTCGGCGGCTTCGACGAGCTTGCCAATCGCAGGGTCGCGGTAGTCGGGGACGTGTTGCACAGCCGGGTGGCCCGGAGCGTGATACCGGCCTTCCAGAAGGCGGGCATGGAGATCTCGCTGGTGGCTCCCCGCACTCTGCTTCCATCCGACGCCGGCGCCTGGGGCCTGCCGGTCCTGCCCTCGGTCGACGACGCCCTCGACTGGGGGGCCGAGGTCCTCTACGCGCTGCGCCTGCAGAAGGAGCGGATGACGGGGGCGAGAATTCCGTCCGTCGGCGAGTACGCCCGATACTACGGCGTGTCGGGCCGGCATTTGCGGGGCGGGGCGCTGGTGATGCACCCCGGTCCCGTGAACCGGGGCGTGGAGATCTCGGGCGACGTGGTCCTGGACGCCGCCTCCCTCGTCCCGAACCAGGTCGCGGCGGGCGTCGCCGTGCGCTCCGCCGTCCTGGCCGTCGCGACCGGCGCGGTGGACCGGGTGGCCGCTTGATCCCCGACAAAGCCGGAAACGCCGAGCTCGTGATCCGCCACGCCCACGTCCTGGACCCGCGCGCCGGCCTCGACGGCGTAATGGATGTCCGCCTCACCGAAGGCAGGGTCTCAGAGGTCGGAGAGAACCTGCGCGGCACGCGAAAGCTCGACGCCGACGGGCTGCACCTCTTCCCCGGCTTCGTGGACGTGCACGCCCACTGGCGCACGCCGGGCCGGGAGGACGAGGAGACCATCGAGAGCGGCTCCGCCTCCGCCGCGGCCGGGGGTTTTACGGGCGTCGTAATGATGCCAAACACCGACCCGATCGTGGACAGCCCCGTGATCGTCAGCGGCCTCATGCGCCGCATCGAAAAAGAATCCCGCGTCAGGGCCCGCGTCTCCGCGGCCCTCCACGTCGGCCTGAGGGGCGAGCGCCTCACCGAGATGCGCCTGTTAAAGGAAGCCGGCGCCTTCTGCGTCTCCGACGACGGGCTCGGCACGGCCTCGGCCGGCGTGCTGCGCAACGGGATGACCTACGCGCGGTCGGCGGGGCTGCCCCTGATCCTTCACTGCGAGGACCACACGCTCGCGACGGGCGTGGTCCACGACGGCGTCGCCGCCTCGCTCGCCGGCATCCCGGGTTCGCCCGCGAGCGCCGAGGACGTAGCGACCGCGATGGCCCTGATCCTGGCCGCCGAGACCGGCGCCAAGACCCACGTTACCCACGTCTCGACGGCCCTGTCGGCGGCGCTCGTCGCCTTCTTCAAGGACCGGGCAGACGTCACGGCGGATACGACGCCGCACCACCTGACCTTGACGGACGATCTGGTCTCCACCCTCGAAGGGCTCTACCGGGTCAACCCGCCGCTCCGCCCGGACGCGGAGAGGGAAGGCGTGGGGGACGCGCTGCGAACGGGCGTGCTGGATTTCGTGGCGACCGACCACGCGCCCCACGCCTCCGAGGAGAAGGAGTTGCCGCTGGAGGAGGCCGCCCCCGGCTTTCTAGGCCACGAGACGGCTTTCGCGGCTATATACACGGAGCTCGTCATGACCGGCAAGCTCACCTTGCCCCGGCTTGTGGAGGCGATGAGTTGCGCGCCTGGGGGTTGGGTCGGTGAGGGGGGGAGCGTGACCGTTGGGGAACCGGCAGATCTCGCGCTGGTGGACCTGTCCGAGAAGTGGACCGTGGACGCGGGGACCATGATCAGCCGCTCGTCGAACTCCCCCTACCTCGGAAAGACCCTGACGGGCAGGGTGGTGGGTACTATAGTTGGCGGAGAGATGGTGTACGACAGGACGGGAGCGAAACTTGGAACACGCGGGTAGCCGGCGTCAGGGACGCAGCAGGGCGACGCTGGTGCTAGAGGACGGGTCCGTCTTCGAGGGCTGGAGCTTCGCCGGGGACGGCGAGGTGGCGGGCGAGGTCGTCTTTACGACCAGCATGGTCGGCTACCAGGAGACGATAACGGACCCCTCCTACAGGGGTCAGATCGTGCTCTTCACCTACCCCCTTATCGGCAACTACGGCATGATCCCCGGCGACGAGGAGTCCCGCGACGTCCAGGCCGCCGCCGTCCTCGTCCGCGAGTACACCCCCTACCACAGCAACTGGGCCAGCGAGAAATCCCTCGCCGCGACCCTCGACGAGGCGGGCGTCCTCGGCATCGAAGGCATGGACACCCGCGCCCTCACCCGGCGAATAAGGGACAGGGGCGCGATGCGGGGCTTCATCTCGACTGTAGAGAGAGACCCGAACGTGCTGCAAGAGAAGGCGAACGCCCACCCTTCGATGGTTGGCCGGGACCTGGCTTCCTCGGGGTCTGACCTTGCCGAACCGACCCTCATGCCGGCATTCGGCGAGGAGCGGTGCCGGATCGTCGCGCTGGATTACGGGGTGAAGGGCTCGATCTACAAAGAACTCCGCAGCCGGGGCGCCACCGTGCTCGCGATGCCGGGTTCGGCCGAGCCCGAGGCCATCCTCGACTCGAACCCCGACGGGCTCTTTCTCTCCAACGGTCCGGGCGACCCTGCGGCCCTGGACCGGGCCGTCAACGCGCTGCGGCCCGCGTTGGGGGAGGTGCCGGTCTTCGGTATCTGCCTGGGTCATCAACTCCTCGGGCTCGCGCTCGGTTGCCAGACCTACAAGATGCCGTTCGGGCATCATGGGGCCAACCACCCGGTGAGGAACCTGGAGAACAACCGGATCGAGATAACCAGCCAGAACCACGGCTTCGCCGTCCTCGAAAGCTCGCTTCCAGAAGGGGTAGAGCTTACCCACCGAAACCTCTACGACGGAACCGTAGAGGGTATCTCGGCGCCGGGTCTCCGCGCCTGGAGCGTCCAGTACCATCCTGAATCGAGCCCCGGGCCGCGCGACTCCGGCTACCTCTTCGACGGGTTTATCGAGACGGTCTCGCCGAAGGCGGTGGTCGGCTAGATGCCAAGGCGCGACGACATCGAGAAGGTCCTCATAATCGGGTCGGGTCCGATCGTGATCGGGCAGGCCGCCGAGTTTGACTACTCGGGCACCCAGGCCTGCCGCGCCTTGCGCGACGAGGGCTACCGCGTGGTCCTCGTCAACTCGAACCCCGCGACCATCATGACGGACCCAGAGGTCGCGGACGTCACCTACGTCGAGCCGCTCACGGTCGAGGCCGTCGCGGAGGTCCTGCGCAAGGAGCGCCCCGACGCGCTGCTCCCGACCCTCGGCGGGCAGACCGCCCTGAACCTCTCCATCGAGCTGCACGAGGCGGGGGTGCTCGAAGACCTCGGCGTCGAGCTTCTCGGCGCTTCCATCGACTCCATCCAGAAGGCCGAAGACCGCCAACTCTTCCACGACGCCATGACGAGGATCGGCATGAAGGTTCCACCGAGCCGCACCGTCAAGAGCTTCGCGGGGGCGGAGGAGCTGGCCGGCAGGATCGGCTACCCCCTCATCATCCGCCCGAGCTTCACCCTGGGCGGCAAGGGCGGCGCCACGGCAAACGACCACGCCGAACTCCGCCGCGCCGTCTCGGACGGCCTCGAAGCGAGCCCCGTAGGCTCCGTCCTCGTCGAAAAGAGCGTAGCCGGCTGGAAAGAGTTCGAGCTAGAAGTCATGCGCGACCTCGACGACAACGTGGTGGTCATCTGCTCCATTGAGAACGTGGACCCCATGGGCGTCCACACCGGAGACTCGATCACGGTAGCCCCGGCCCAGACCCTCTCAGACCGCCAGTACCAGACCCTCCGCTCCGCCTCTTTACGCATAATACGTGAAATTGGCGTGAGCACCGGGGGGTCGAACATACAGTTCGCGGTGGATCCCGAGAGCGACGACTTCTACGTGATCGAGATGAACCCGCGGGTGAGCCGGTCGAGCGCGCTCGCGAGCAAGGCCACGGGGTTCCCTATCGCGAAGATAGCCGCGAAGCTCGCTGTCGGGTATTCGCTGGATGAGATCCCGAACGACATAACGCGGGCGACGCCGGCCTCGTTCGAGCCCGCGCTCGACTACGTGGTTACCAAGATCCCGCGCTTCGCCTTCGAGAAATTTCCGGGGGCATCCCCGCGGCTGACGACGAGGATGCACTCGGTGGGCGAGGTCATGGCGATAGGCCGGACGTTCACGGAGAGCCTGGGAAAGGCGATGGCGTCGCTCGAGGTGGATCCGCAGGACATCAAGGCCGGGCTCGACGAGCCTGGGCCTTACAGGGTCTTCGCCATCTTCGACGCGTTACGGGCGGGGCTCGACATACGCGAGATCCACCACCGCACCAGCATCGACCCGTTCTTTATTGCGTCCATAGCCCGCATCGTGGCCGCCGAAGGCGCGATCTCGGTCCCCCTCGACGCCGAGGAGTTGCGGGAGCTTAAACGGATCGGCCTGACGGACGAGACCATCGCCTCCGCTTCGGGCACTTCGACGGAGGTCGTGCGCGGCGTGCGCCGCGCTTTGGGCGTCTCGCCCACCTACAAGTCCGTCGACACCTGCGCCGGGGAGTTCCCCGCCCAGACGCCTTACTACTACTCGACCTACGAGGACGAAGACGAGGTGGAACGCGGGGAGAACCCGTCGGTGGTCGTGCTCGGGAGCGGGCCGAACAGGATCGGGCAGGGTGTGGAGTTCGATTACGCCTGCGTCCACGCGAGCTACGCCCTGAAAGACGCGGGCTACGACTCGGTCATGGTCAACTCCAACCCCGAGACGGTCTCGACGGACTACGATGCCTCCACGCGCCTGTACTTCGAGCCGCTCACGGCGGAGCACGTCTTGGAGGTGATCCGGCGCGAAAACCCCCACGGCGTCATCCTCCAGTTCGGCGGCCAGAGCCCCCTGAAGCTCGCCCGCGAGCTCGAGAAGGAGGGAGTGCACATAGTCGGCACTTCCCCGGACGCCATAGACCTGGCCGAGGACCGTTCCCGCTTCGGGCGGCTGCTCGAAGACCTCGGCATTCCGCACCCGCGGTTCGGCACGGCCACGACCCCGGCCGAAGCCCGCGCCGTGGCGGGCGAACTCGGATACCCCGTGGTCGTGCGGCCATCTTACGTGCTCGGCGGGCGCAGGATGGAGATCGTTTACAGCGACGACGACCTGGATCTGTACTTGAGAACGGGCGCGGGGGCGAGCCCGACGCACCCCACCCTGGTGGACGAGTTCATGGAAGATTACGTGGAGGTCGACGTCGACGCCGTGTGCGACGGGGAGGATGTCTTTGTGGGCGGGATAATGGAGCACATCGAGGAGGCGGGGGTCCACTCCGGCGACTCTTCGTGCGTCACGCCCCCGATCACGCTCCACAGCGCCCTCGTCGAGAGGATAGAGGACTACACCCGCCGCCTCGCCCTCGCCGTCGGCGTCGTCGGCCTCATGAACGTCCAGTTCGTGGTCCGGGGCGAGGACATAATGGTGATCGAGTGCAACCCCCGCGCCTCCCGCACGGTGCCCTTTATCTCCAAGGCGACCGGCGTGCCACTGGCGAAGCTGGCCACGAGGGTCTCGCTCGGCGAGAAACTGAGAGATATTCAACCCCGTTCGTCCACAAACGGACACTTCTCCGTAAAGGCCCCGGTCTTCCCGTTCGACCGGTTCGCGGACGTCGACCCGTTGCTGGGGCCCGAGATGCGTTCTACGGGGGAGGCGATGGGGATAGACAGGACGTTTGGGGGGGCGTTCGCGAAGGCGTTGATCGCGGCCGGGCAAACGCTGCCGGTGTCGGGGCGGGTCTACATCTCCGTCTCCAACAGGGACAAGCGGTCCGTGGTGCTCATAGCGCGGGCCTTCGCCGATCTTGGGTTCGAGATCTCGGCGAGCGAGGGGACCGCGGAGGTTCTCAAGAGCAACGGGCTGCCGGTCGTGGTGGTGCCGAAGATAGGCGAGGCCGGGGGAGACGTGCTCTCGCTAATAGAGGAGGGTGGGGTCGACCTGATCGTCAACACCCCCTGGGGCCGCGGGGCCAGGACGGACGGGTACCTGATCCGCCGCGGCGCGCTCATGCACGGCGTCCCCTGCATCACCACCCTGGCCGGCTCCGCCGCCGCCATCCAGGGGATCGAGGCCCGCATTCGTGGCGGAACCCGCCGCGTGAACAGCCTCCAGGGCCTCTACGCGGCGCGCGCGTGAAGTTCTACACCGTGGAGATAGAAGCGCGCCGCCGGCTCGGCGCCTATACGCTCCTCAGCTACCGCTGGCCCGGGGATGGGATCGAAGCGGGTCGCTTCGTGATGGCCCGGGCTGCCGGCTACCCCGTAACCCTCGACCCTTTTCTGGCCCGTCCTTTCTCGTTCTACGATTTCGAGGGCGGGGTGGCGAGCCTGCTCTTCGAGGTCAGGGGCCGGGGAACGGCGCTGCTCGACCGGGCCAGGGAGACGATAGAGGTGACGGCCCCGCTCGGCAAGGGCTTCGAGATCGACGCGTCGACCGGCAGGGCCGCACTGCTCGGCGGGGGTATCGGCGTCGCCCCACTCAAGATACTCGGCAGAGAGCTCGCGTCCCGTGGGATCGACCACGACGTGTTTCTGGGGTTCCTTGACGCGAAGACGGCCGCCGTCGCCGACGATTTCCCTGGTGCTTCCGTGGCCACCATGGACGGGTCGGCCGGAACCCGTGGCACGGTTCTCGATGCCGCGCCGGATCTCCTGGGTTACCCCGCCGTCTACGCCTGCGGCCCAAACGCCATGCTGGCGGCGGTGAAGGGTGCCGCGGGGCAGGATGGATTGCGGCAGCTCTCGGTCGAGGAGCGGATGGGTTGCGGGAACGGGTCTTGCAACGGGTGCGTGGTGCCCGTCGACGGGGGATACGTCAGGTCTTGCGTCGAAGGTCCCGTCTTCCGGGCGGAGGTGCTGGCGTGGTAGTTCGGGAGCGGGCGACGGAAGTGGACCTCACGGTCGAGCTTTGCGGGATGACCCTGAACACGCCCCTCGTGCCCGCCTCGGGGACGCTTGCGAAGGAGGCGCTCGGGGAGGCTGAGGGTGTCTACGGCGCGATCCTGCCCAAGACCACGACCCCTCGTGCCAGGGCCGGCAACCCGCCGCCGCGCGTGGCCGAGACGCCGGCCGGGATGGTCAACTCGATAGGGCTTCAAAACCCGGGCGTCGAGCGGTTCATGGAGGACCTCGACGCCTTCGACCTCGGCGTCCCGATCTTCGTCTCGGTGGCGGGCGAGACCGTCCGCGACTTCGCGGACCTCTGCGAACGGGTAGCCGGGGACGATCGAGTCGCCGCCATCGAGCTGAACCTCTCCTGCCCGAACGTGGAGCACGGCGGGCTAACCTTCTGCGCCGGACCGGCCGCGGTCGAGGAGGTGGTCGGCGCCTGCCGCGCCGCGGCGCCAACGAAGCCGCTCTTCGCCAAGCTCACCCACGAGGGGGTGGTCGGGAACGCCCGCGCGGCCGAAGGTGCCGGCGCGGACGCGCTGACGGTCATGAACACCATACCCGCCCTCACCATAGACGCGAAGAAACGGTCGATTCTGGTGCGGGGCGGCCTCTCTGGGCCGGCCGTCAAGCCCGTCGCGCTCAAGGCCGTGTACGACGTGGCCAGGACCGTTGAAGTGCCCATCCTCGGGGGCGGGGGGGTTACGAGCGGCGTGGACGTGGCCGAGTTCATGCTCGCTGGGGCGACCGTGGTTCAGGTCGGGACCGCCAGCTTCGTCCGCGATCCGGCCGAGATCCTTGCCGAGTTCTCCGACTACCTGCGCGAAGCCGGAACGGCCGCCGCAAACCTGACCGGAGCCCTCGAATAAGAACGTCGGTGGAGCCGTCCGGCGGTGCGATGGACGGTATCAGCGCTCCCCGCCGCGCGCGATGGTAACCACGCAGACGGAGTCTTCCAGAGCCTCGACCGCGTGCCGCTCGCCGGCGTCGCAGGCGAGCAGCGTCTCGGGTCCGGCCTCTACCTTGGCGCCGGGCGTCGAGAAGCGGACGCGTCCCTCCCTCACGGCCAGAGAGATCGGACCCGGCGCCGCGTGCTCTTCCAGATGGTCCCCCGCCCTCATCACCAGCAACACCACGCTCATCCCGCCGCCCTTGCGAAGCGTGATCGAGTTCCGCCTTCCTTCCCTGAAAGCCTCCTCCCCGCGCAACCTGGCGACCTCCTCCCCCAAATCGAAGCTCTGCAACGGCCCGCTCAACGGACGCCCGGACCCGGGCTGCGGCCTGCTCGACATCTTTATCTCCTCTCGGTCTACGGCGATCACCCCTAACTATGACATAATAAGTGTCAGTATGGAGGGTGCGCGGGCGAACGCTTTCACCCGGGTGGAGGGTGGCGCGGCGGTGTATCTTTGGGAGATGGGAAGCGGAGAACCGGGCTAATGAAGCTCGAGTTATCGAGCGAGGGGCGCTACGCGCTGCGGGCGCTGGTGTATCTGGCGCGAGTTGCGGACCGGGGAGATCTGGTAACGGCCGACAGGATCTCGGCCGAGGCGGTCGTGCCCCGGCGTCTGCTCGCCCGCGTGATGGCGAAGCTCGTGCGCGCCGGCCTGGTGGAGAGCATCGAGGGGAGGGGGGGAGGGTCGCACCTCGCCCTGCCACCCGACAAGGTCAGCCTCCGCGACGCCGTGGAGGCCGTGGAGGGCCCGTTCGAGATCACCCACTGCATCATGCAACAACGACCCTGCGGCCACGGCCGCCCCTGCGCCCTCCACGACGCCTGGACCGAAGGCCAGAACGCCATCCTCCAGGAACTCGGCACAAAGACCCTCGCCGATTTCTCATCCCAGGCCCCGCACTTCCACTAGTGTGGCTTGCAAAGAGGGTGGAACTGTTTGTAGAGCTATCAGCCGCCACCCAAAACCTTACTCCCGCTCTTGACGCCGCGGCCCGGCCGCATTTACTATCACTATATTAGTCATAGTATAGGAGGTGTCTGGGTTGGATGTTGGGGGATCTCTCCGTCGGTATTGGTCTGTTTGGACCAGAGGGTTGGGCAAATCTTCTCAGGACGCGGCTCGGGGGAGGGGCCAACATGGGGTTCGGTTGTGGAGGACTTCTTCCCATTAGAGGAGGTGGGGGATGAGCGCGGGTAGTTCGGCCGGCAGGCCGCAGGCCGGGGCGTACCGGGCGTTGGTTTTGGCGACGCTGGCGTTCGCGTTGTGTTTCTCGGTGTGGGGGCTGATAGCGCCGCTCGCGCCGCAGTTTCAGGAGCTGTACCGGCTCTCCAGCTTCCAGATCAGCGTCGTAATCGCGACGCCGGTTATTCTGGGTTCGCTGTTTCGGATCCCGCTCGGCCTGATCACGGACAGGTTCGGCGGCAGGATCGTCTTCTCCGCGTTGATGCTCGTCCTCATCGTGCCCGTGGTCTTTATCGGGCTTCTCGGGGCTCTTTCGGGGTTTGCTCTTCTGGGGTTCTTCCTGGGGCTCGCTGGGGCCTCGTTCGCCGTCGGGGTTCCCTTCGTGAACAAGTGGTTCCCGCCGCACATGCAGGGGCTCGCCCTCGGCGTCTACGGCATGGGCAACATCGGGACGGCGATCGCCGCCTACACCGCCCCCGCCATCGCCGCTTTCTACGGCTGGCGGCTGGCGTTCTGGGTCTTCGTGGTGCCGCTTGTGGCGATGGCCGTGATCTTCTACGCCCTCGGGCGGGACGCGCCGAGCACCGGGCCGCGGCCTTCCGTGACGGCCGGGATCTCGCTCTTCCGCCAGGAGGTAATGCCCTGGGTCCTCAGCCTCTTCTACTTCCTGACCTTCGGCGGTTTCGTGGCCCTGGGTATCTACCTGCCCAAGCTGCTCGTCGACCTGTTCGGCTTCACGCAGACCGGGGCTGGCCTCAGGGCGGCCGGGTTCGTGGTGCTCGCGACGCTCTCCCGCCCGATCGGAGGCTGGCTCGCGGACCGGGTAGGGGGGGGCGGGACGCTCATGCTCGTCTTCGCGGGGCTGCCGGTAACGGCGATCATCCTCAGCTTCGAGCCCGGGATCTTCCTCTTCACCATAGGCGCCCTCGCGAGCGCGGTGCTCTTCGGGCTCGGCAACGGCGCGGTCTTCAAGCTCGTCGCCGAGTACTACCCCGGCAAGACGGGCGCCGTGACCGGCGTCGTCGGGGCGGCCGGCGGGCTCGGCGGGTTCTTCCCGCCGCTCGTGCTCGGCATCGTGCGGGACGCCACCGGGGCTTACACCCTCGGGTTCATCTTTCTGGCGATCTTCGCTATCGGGTGCCTGATCGTCAACGCCATGTTCGTTCGTAAACGTCCGTCGGGTGCCGGCGCGGCCACGGAAGGAAGGGTGAGGTAGTGGCGAAGACCACCAACCCCCTGCTCAGGAACCTGCAGTATTTCAGGAGGGGCGAGAAGCGGCCGGGCGAGCACTCCGAGTTGAACGCGCGGGACCGGGAGTGGGAGCACGCCTACCGCCAGCGGTGGCAGCACGACAAGATCGTGCGCTCCACCCACGGCGTGAACTGCACCGGCTCGTGCTCCTGGAAGGTCTACGTCAAGGACGGGATCATCACCTGGGAGAGTCAACAGACCGACTATCCCTCGAATGGCCCAGACATGCCCGAGTACGAGCCCCGCGGCTGCCCCAGGGGCGCCTCTTTCTCCTGGTACACCTACTCCCCGATCCGCATAAAGTACCCCTACGTCCGCGGCGTTCTCGTCGAGATGTACCGCGAGGCGAAAGCCCGTACCGGGGACGCGGTAGCGGCCTGGGCCTCGATCGTCGAGGACCCGGAGAAGGCCAGGGCTTACAAGGTGGCCAGGGGCAAGGGCGGGCTCGTCCGTTCCGCGTGGCCCGAGGTCGCGGAGATCATGGCCGCCGCGCACGTGTACACGATAAAGAAGTACGGCCCCGACAGGGTCATCGGCTTCTCCCCGATACCCGCCATGAGCATGGCCTCCTACGCGGGCGGGTCGCGGTTCATGTCCCTGATCGGGGGCACCATCCCGAGCTTCTACGACTGGTACGCTGACCTCCCGCCTTCCTCGCCCCAGATCTGGGGCGACCAGACGGACGTCCCGGAGTCCGCCGACTGGTGGAACGCCTCCTACCTCATGATGTGGGGCTCGAACGTCCCCATAACCCGCGCCCCCGACGCCCACTTCATGACCGAGGCCCGCTACAAGGGCCAGAAGACGGTGGTCGTCAGCCCCGACTACTCCGACCACACCAAGTTCGCCGACCACTGGCTCCCCGTCCAGCCCGGCACCGACGGCGCCCTCGCCATGGCGATGGGCCACGTGATGCTCAAGGAGTTCTACGTGGACCGCCAGGTCCCGTACTTCCAGGACTACGCCAGGAAATACACCGACCTCCCAATGCTCGTGACCCTCAGGGAGCGCGAGGGCGGCGCCCCCGTCGCGGACCGCTTCTTGCACGCCAAAGACCTGGGCGAGACTTCGGAGAACGCCGAGTGGAAGACCGTCTTCGTCGACGCGAGGAACGGGGAGCCCGTGGTGCCGAACGGCTCGATGGGTGACCGCTACGGCGCCGAGGGGATGGGCAAATGGAACCTGGAGCTCGGCGAAGCCGACCCCGCGCTCACGCTTCTGGGCCGCCACGAAGAACTCGTCGAGATAGACCTGCCCCGCTTCGACGCCGGCGACGACGAGGGCGGGACCGTGATGCGCCGCGGCGTGCCGGTCCGGCGCGTCGGCGGGCACCTGGTCACGACCGTCTACGATTTGCTGCTGGCCCAGTACGGGGTGGGGCGCGAGGGTTTGCCGGGTGAGTGGCCGGAAGGCTACGACGATCCCGAGCCCTACACGCCGGCGTGGCAGGAGGAGATCACGGGCGTTGACGCCGGGCGCTGCGCCCGGATAGCCCGCGAGTTCGCCCGCAACGCCGAGAGGAGCGAGGGCCGGTCCATGATCCTGATGGGCGCGGGCACCAACCACTGGTATCACTCGGACCAGATCTACCGCTCCATGCTCGCCCTCGTCGTCCTGTGCGGCTGCCAGGGCAGAAACGGCGGCGGCTGGGCCCACTACGTCGGCCAGGAGAAGGTCCGCCCCATCACGGGCTGGTCGACCCTCGCCTTCGCCTTCGACTGGGCGAGGCCCACGCGCCACATGGCCGGCACGGCCCTCTGGTACCTGGCGAGCAGCCAGTGGCGCTACGACACCTTCAAGGCCGACGAGTTCGCCACCCCGCTCGGAAAGGGGAAGCTGGCCGGCAAGCACATGGCCGACTGCGTCGCCCTCTCCGCCCGCCTCGGCTGGCTGCCCTCCTACCCGAGCTTCAACCGGAACCCGCTCGATCTCGTAGACGAGGCCGAAGCCGAGGGCATGGACCCGAAGGAGTACGTGGTGCGCGAGCTCAAGGAGGGGCGCCTCCGGTTCGCCGCCGAGGACCCCGACGCGCCGGAGAATTTCCCGCGCGTCCTTACCCTGTGGCGCTGCAACCTGTTCGGCTCTTCCAGCAAGGGCCACGAGTTCTTCTTGAAGCACCTGCTCGGCGTTCCAGACGCGGCCGTCCGGAGCGAGGAGACGCCTCAGGAGATGCGCCCGGAGGAGGTGGTCTGGCGGGATTCGCCCGAGGGTAAGATCGACCTTCTGACGACCATAGACTTCCGCAAGAACGGCTCGTCTCTGTACTCGGACATCGTGCTGCCGACGGCGACCTGGTACGAGAAGCACGACATCTCCTCGACCGACATGCACCCGTTCGTTCACCCGTTCAACCCGGCCATAACGCCGCCGTGGGAGGCGAAGAGCGATTGGGACATCTTCAACTACGTCGCCGAAGCGTTCTCCAGACTCGGCAAGAAGCACCTGGGGATTAGAAGGGACCTGATAGCCGCCCCCCTGCTCCACGACACGCCGGACGAGCTGGCCCAGCCGTCAGGGAAGGTCCTCGACTGGAAGAAGGGCGAGTGCGAGCCCATCCCGGGCAAGACCATGCCCAAGCTCGTCGTAGTCGAGCGGGATTATGGTGCGGTCGCGGAGAAGATGACCGCAATAGGGCCCGCGGTCGAGAACGTCGGGATCGGGGCCAAGGGCAACCTCTGGAAGCCGCACCAGGAGATCGAGTATTTAAAGGGACGCAACGGGACCGTGCGCCGCGGCGTCGGCGCAGGGAGGCCCGAGATCAAGAGGGCCGACCAGGTGTGCGAGGCGATACTCGCCCTCTCGGGCACCACGAACGGCCGCATGGCGGTAGAGGGTTTCGGGCAGATGGAGGAACGGACGGGGATGAAGCTCGCGGACCTGGCCGAGGAGCGGGGCGAGGAGCTCATAACCTTCGCCGACATAGTCTCCCAGCCGCGCAAGGTGATCGTCTCCCCCGAATGGTCCGGCACCGAGAGCCGCACCCGCCGCTACTCGCCTTTCACCATAAACGTCGACCGCTCCATCCCCTGGCGAACCCTCACGGGCCGCCAGCAGTTCTACGTCGACCACGAGTGGATGCTCGAGTACGGCGAGGGCCTACCCGCCTACAGACCACCGATGCGGATGGCCAAACACCTGGGGGACATCAGGGAGGGAAACGGCAAGGCGGAGGTCGTGCTCAAGTACCTGACGCCGCATTCCAAATGGTCCATACACTCCGAGTTCCAGGACAACCTGACCATGCTCACGCTCTTTCGGGGCGGGCCGACGATGTGGATCAGCGACAGGGACGCCGCGAAGATGGGCGTGAAGGACAACGACTGGGTGGAGGCGTACAACCGCAACGGGGTGGTCGCGGCGCGGGCCGTCGTCTCCCACCGCATCCCCGAGGGGACCACGATCATGTACCACTCCCAGGACCGTCACCTGAACGTGCCCATAAGCGAGGTCTCCGGCACCCGCGGCGGCACGGAGAACTCATTGACCAAGATCTACGTCAAGCCGACGCACATGATCGGGGGCTACGCCCAGCTCTCGTACTTCTTCAACTACTACGGCCCGACGGGCTCCCAGCGCGACGAGCTGACGGTGATCCGCAAGCGCGAGAGCGAGGTGGTCTACTAGTGCGCGTCAAAGCCCAGGTGGCGATGGTGATGAACCTGGATAAATGTATCGGCTGCCACACCTGCTCGGTTACCTGCAAGAACGTCTGGACGAGCCGCGAGGGCACGGAATACCAGTGGTGGAACAACGTCGAGACCAAACCGGGCGTCGGCTACCCGAAGCTCTACGAGGACCAGGAACGCTGGAAGGGCGGCTGGACTCTAGGCAAGAACGGCAAGCTCGAGCTCAAGGCCGGCGGCAAGCTCCGCAAGCTCGCCAACATCTTCTTCAACCCGGACATGCCGTCCATAGACGACTTCTACGAGCCCTGGACCTACGATTACGAGACGCTCACGAACGCGAAACAGAGCGAGCATCAGCCCGTGGCAAGGCCCATCTCGCAGCTCTCCGGCGATCCCATAGACTTGGAGTGGGGGCCGAACTGGGACGACGACCTCGCGGGCGCCCCCGAGACCGCCTCGCTCGACCCGAACATCCGGGGCGAGCTTGAGGAGTCGGTGCGCTTCGAGTACGAGAAGGTCTTCATGATGTACCTGCCGCGCATCTGCGAGCACTGCCTGAACCCCTCGTGCGTCGCGTCGTGCCCTTCCGGCGCGATGTACAAGCGCGAGGAGGACGGGATCGTGCTGGTAGACCAGGAGCAGTGCCGCGGCTGGCGCTACTGCGTCTCCGGCTGCCCCTACAAGAAGGTCTACTTCAACTGGGATTCGGGCAAAGCGGAGAAATGTACGCTTTGCTACCCGCGCATAGAGACGGGGCAGCCGACGATCTGCTCGGAGACCTGCGTCGGTCGCCTGCGCTACATAGGTCTCGTCCTCTACGACGCCGACGCGGTGGAGGGGGCCGCTTCGGTGCCCGACGAGAAGGACCTGCTGGAGGCCCAGCGCGGCGTGTTTCTGGACCCGAACGACCCCGGGGTCGTCGAGCAGGCGCGGTTCGACGGGATTCCGGACGACTGGGTCGCGGCGGCGCAGCGGTCCCCGATCTACCGCCTCGCCATAGAGTGGGGCATCGCCCTGCCGCTCCACCCGGAGTACCGCACGATGCCCATGGTCTGGTACGTTCCCCCGCTCTCGCCGGTCATGGGTTTTGTGGAAGGGAACGGCGCCGAGGCCGACCCCGACGACGTCTTTCCGGCCATAGACGAGCTCAGGATACCGATCCAGTACCTGGCCAACCTCCTCTCGGCCGGCGACGAGGAGGTGGTCAGGAGGGTGCTGAAACGCCTGGCGGCGATGCGGGGCTACATGCGGGAGAAGAACCTCTCCGGTCTCGGGGACGCCGAGGTCGCATCGGCGGTCGGGATGGGGCCGCAGGAGATCGAAGACATGTACCGCCTGCTCGCCATCGCAAAGTACGAGGACCGCTACGTCATCCCGCCCGCCCACAAGGAGCTCGCCGCGGAGCTCTACGAGCAGCGCGGCACGGCCGGCCTCCAGTTCGCCGGCGGCCCGGCCGCCGCCTCCGACGGCGGACACCGCAACGACGCCTACTCCTCCTGCAGCCTGGACTTCGCCGGCGGACCTGGTAGCTGCTCCTCTTCGGCCGAAGCCGGCGCATTTGGCGGGACGCGCAACGAGGGTTTCTACGCCATGAAGGACGAGCTGGAGAAGAAGGCCAGGGAGCTGGGCGGGAAGGTGCGGGCGCCAAACGTGCGGCTCTTTACGAGCAAGAAGGACTTCGAGGCGTTCCACCTCAAGGGGCGCGGGCCGAAGGGGGCGGGCGCGTGATCTTCAAGCTCCTCTCCATCCTGCTCCGCTACCCGGACGACGAGGTGCTGGCTTATCGCCAGGAGATCTCAGCCGCCGCCCACGACCTCCCGCCGTCGCCCGCGAAGGACGCCATCCTACCGTTCCTGGCCTACTGGGAAGAAGAGCCCCCGTCGCGCCTGCAGGCGACCTACGCCGAAGTCTTCGACTTCAAACGACGGGGCTGCCTGTACCTCAGCTACTACCGTCACGGCGACGCCCGCTCCCGCGGCCGGGCCCTCGCCGACATGAAAGAGGCGTACTCCCGGGCAGGGTACCCGCTCGACACGACCGAGCTGCCGGACTACCTCCCGCTCCTGCTGGAGTTTGCCTCGGAAGCCCCGGAGGAGGGGCTGGCGATGCTCGCCGGGAACCGGGCGGCCATAGAGGTCATCCGGCGCTCCCTCGTCCACGACAGGAGCCCTTACGCCCATCTCGCCGACGCGCTCGACTTCTTCCTGCCCGCGCTCGACGAGGGGACCGTCGCGGAGATGAGGAAGCTCATAGTGCAGGGCCGCCGCAGGAGAGCGTGGGGCTCGAGCCCTACTCGGCCGACGCGGCGCCCGGAGAGCCCTTCGGCGACGACGGCGCTTTGGGTGGCGTTGCTCCGATCGGCAACGTCGTCTTTCACGGGAGGAAACGATGAGCCTCTGGAGCCAGTTCTTGTGGGTGATCTTCCCTTACCTGGCCCTCGTCACGTTCGTACTCGGGCACGTCTACCGGTACGTCTACGACCAGTACGGCTGGACGCCGAAGTCGAGCCAGCTACTGGAGCGGAGGCTGCTCATGTGGGGCGTTTTGCTCTTTCACTGGGGGTTCCTGTTCGTCCTCGGGGGGCACGTGATGGGGCTGCTCGTGCCGATCGGGGTCTACCGCGCGATCGGGGTCTCGGACCACAACTACCACCTGCTCTCCCTGTGGGTGGGCGCCCCGGTCGGGATCGTCGCGATGGCCGGCATCCTCCTGTTGAACATCCGCCGCTGGTTCATACCCCGCATCCGGAACAACACCGAGACGATGAGGTTCGTGACGGACGGGTTGCTCCTGGTGGTGGTCTTGCTCGGCCTCGCGGCGACCATCGGCTACCGCGTCTACGCCAGCCAGTACGAGCTGCAGGGGGAGTTCGAGTACAGGGACACCGTGGGCGCGTGGTTCCGCAACCTCTTTTTGTTCCGGCCCGAAGCCGGCCTCATGGTCGGGGTGCCCCTCATATTCCAGCTTCACGCTATCTCGGCCTTCGTTTTGTTCGCGCTGTGGCCGTTCTCGAGCCTGGTTCACGTCTTCAGCGTGCCGCTGGGCTACCTGCGCCGCGGCCACGTCCAGTACCGCAGCTCCAACCCGCGGGCCACCCTGGCGCGCGAGAGGGCCAACAAGTCGGGCAAGAAGCCCGCCGGCGTCGAGCAGAGCCGGCGCGTCGAGTGAGGGCCCGGGGGTAGGCGCGTGTTCCGACGCATCCGGGAGAGGACGAACTGGAGGGCCGTGGTCGTGGGCTGGGCCGTCGCGATCGCGGCCGGCATCGCGCTCAACCTCGTGTTCGAGGCGGCCCACGTCTTCCTGTTCGGCGGAGAGGCTTTGAGCGCCGCGAGCCCCACGACGGGGGTCGTCGCGATCTCGCTCGTCTCCGGCTTTCTGGCCCACTTCGCCGGCGGGTACGTGGCCGGCAGAAAAGCCCGGGTCTCGGGCGGGCTGCACGGCGCGATGGTCGCGATACTCGGCTTCGTCTTCGTGGTCGTCGCCGTCGCGGTGGTCTCGGCCATCCTCCTCGCCACCGCCGGTATAGTGCTTGTAGAGGGTGGGATACCGCTCCCCTCCGTGACGCTCGGGTTCGCCGGCGGTGCCCTGCTCGCCAGCCTTGCGCTTCTCGTTCTGAACCTGATCGGGGGCTTTTTCGGCGGGGCGCTTGGCGAGTGGGAGAGGGGGCCGGTCGGCACCTCCGGGGGCGCGACGAGGACCCCCGCGGAGTAGAATGAAGGAGCACGAGCATGGGGGATGGGCCACCTTGATCCAAACTTGCACGGTTACGCGACAGCGGCCCGCGACCCCACTCCCGCGACCGTTTATCCTGGCGGCGGTCCTGCTTGCTTTCGCCCTCTTCTACCCTTACCTGGACGCGGCCGGCCTCTGCGGCGAGGCCGGCTGCCCCCACTTCCTCCAGTCGCACGCCCCGGCCTCCGCCGAGCTGCCCTCGGCCACGCTCGCCGCGGTCGCCGCGGTCGCCGCGCCGCCCCTGGTCCGGTCCTTCGGCCCGCGGCCCGCCTCCGACCGGAGGCCCGCCCAGGTCTACGCCGATCTCGAGCCTGAGCCTCCCCGCCCGTAGGGGCGGGGCTTTCAGACCCCGCCTGACCGGTACGGCTCAAGGAACGGGAGAAAGGTGCGGACGGGACATGCGGAAAGAACGACAGGACGGGGCCCGAAAGAGGCCCGGAAGGCCCGGGAACGAAGGCGGAAGGCAGAACAACACGCGGCTGCTCGTCATGCTGGGGATCGGCGCGGTCCTGGTGGCCGGGCTCCTCGTGGCGCTGAGCGCGCTCGGCGAGGGCCAACAGGAGGACCTCGGCGCCATACCGCAGAACGGGACCACGCTCGGCAACGCTGACGCCCCGGTCACGATACGGCTCTACGAGGACTTCCAGTGCCCGGCGTGCGGCCAGTTCGCCCGCGAGACGCTGCCGGGGGTCGTGGACCGCTACGTGAGACCGGGGGATGCGAAGCTGGTCTCCGAGACGCTCGCCTTCCTGGGGCCGGACTCGGTCCCCGCCGCGCGGGCCGCCCTCGCCGCGGGGAGCAGGACCTCTACTGGCAGTACGCCGGCCTGCTCTTCGAGAACCAGGGCGCCGAGAACAGCGGCTACGTCACCGACGAGTTCCTCATCGGCCTGGCGCAGGAGACGGAGGGGCTCGACGTCGCGCGGTGGCGGGAGGCGCGGGACGACGCGTCCATCGAAGAAGAGCTCGGGGCCGTCCGGCAGAGGGCAAACGAGGCCGGCGTGAACAGCACGCCTACCCTGGTGGTCTCGGGACCGGAAGGCGAGACGATACTGCGCGGCGCGGTGCCGATAGAGGAAGTCGACCGGGCGGTGGAAGAGGTGGGAGGGTAGTGGGCGCCCGCGGGGGGCATCCGGGCCTTCGCGTCGGGCTCGCCCTGCTCGCCGCCGGCGGGGTCGCGATCAGCGCCTACCTCACCTGGTCCCACCTCGGCGGCACGGCCCCGGTCTGCGTCGGCGGGTCGGGCGGCTGCGAGGCGGTCCAGGCAAGCCGCTACTCCGAGATCCTTGGCGTCCCCGTCGCCGCCCTCGGTCTGGTCGCCTACGCCGGGTTGCTGCTTTCGGCCGTGTTCAAGGGCGAGACCGCGGCACTCCTCGGTCTCTTTATCGCCCTGGTCGGCACCCTCTTCAGCGCCTACCTCACCTACCTCGAGTTCCTCGTGATCCGGGCGGTCTGCCAGTGGTGCGTGGCGAACGCCGGGATCGTGGTCGCCTGCCTCGCCCTCGGCGCCCTACGCTTTCGCGACACGGGTACGCCCGTCCGGGAGACGGCGGGCGGGCGATGAGCGGGACGTTGTCCGGCAAGACCGTGATGGTGCTGGGCGGCTCCAGCGCCTACGGTGGCGCCGCGGCGAGGGCGCTCGGGCGTGAGGGCGCCAACGTTGCCCTCGGGGGGCGAGACCGGCAGAGGCTGGAGGAACTGGAAGCGGAGGTCCGGGCGCGCGGCGGCGAGGCGCTCGTCCTCGGCCTGGACCTCGCCAAGCGCCACCACCCGGCCCACCTGGTGGAGGCCGCGGTGGAGGCTTTCGGCGGTCTCGACGCCCTACTGTTCATGGCTTCCGCCGCCGCCCCGCCCTTCAGCAGCCTCGACGTCGACGCCTGGGAGCGTTCCCTGGACGTGAACCTCAGGGGCTTCATCTACTGTCTCGCCGCAGCCCTGCCCGCCATGCGCGAGCGAGGAGATGGACGCGTGGTCGTGGTCGGCACCGACGACGCCGGTGGGGTGCCGGACCCGCTCTTGCGCGCCTGGCGGTCCGCGGTGAGCACGATCCTCGCGGAGCTTTCCGGCGAACTCTCCTCCGACGGCATCCGCGCCGCCGAGGTCAGGCTAGACGCCCGGCAGGCTCGCGACCCCGAGGAGTGCTCCAAGACGATAGTACGCACGCTGAAGGATCTCGAAGTAGGGCGGTGATCCCCACCCCTACCGACCCTCGGACCGTACTCCTTGACTCGTAAAGAGGCCCGACTTCACGACCAATTACAGCGGTTTGCGGAATGATGTAGCCCATCGCGAACGGGCCACGAGTTGCGGGGGTTTCGAGGTTCCAAGGCTTTTAGGCTTTCAGGGGCGGAGGGTCGGGGCTTCCCCGGGGTTCCGAGACGCACCCCTCAAAACCTCTATGCCTCAAGACCTCAAAACCTCCCGAACCTCCAGGTTCATTCATCATGCAACCCGGTATAGACATCCTTATCAGCCTTCGCCTACTGCGACGGCGGCAAATTGCAGGCTGGTATTCTCCGGGCGTGGACGGGAGGGGCCCTGACGGGGCGGAGGCGCCGATGGTATACTAGCGCGCTGATGCTGAGGCGGGCACCAGAACGGACGGTCGACGAGCGCAAGAACGCGCTCGAAGAGGCCAACAGGGTGCGGTTCGCCAGGGCCGCCGCCAAACGGGACCTCAAGAGCGGGGAGCTGGACATCTACGACCTGCTCATGGACCCGTCCGAGGAACTGCGCGGCGCCAAAGTCGAAGAGATGCTCCTCGCTATGAAAGGTATGGGCAGGATCAAGGTCACGCGCGTGCTGAGGGAGGCAGGGATAAGCCGTTCGAAGACCCTCGTCGGCCTCACGCACGGGCAGCGGGACCGGCTACTCGGGGCGCTCGGGTGCGAGGACGCCTGATCGTCGTCTCCGGGCCCTCCGGAGCGGGCAAATCTACCCTGATCCGGGAAGCTTTGGATGCGGTGCCCGAACTGGCATACTCGGTCTCGGCCACGACGAGGGCGCCGAGGCCCGGGGAGGTCCACGGCGAGCACTACGTCTTTCTCTCCCGCGAGGAGTTCGAGCGCTGGATCGGGGAGGGAGAGTTCCTCGAATGCGCCGAGTACTCCGGAAACCTCTACGGGACGCCCGAGGCGAAGGTCGAGGAGCTATTGGAGGCGGGGCGGTCCGTGATCCTGGAGATAGAGCTCCAGGGCGCCCGCCAGGTGCGGCGTAAGAGGCCCGACGCCGTGATGGTCTTCGTCCGCGCCCCGTCGCTGGAAGAGACGCGCAGGAGGCTCTCCGGCAGGGCGACGGAGACGGCCGAGGCGGTCGAGACCCGGCTCGCCACGGCCGTCGGCGAGGTCGCCGCGCGGGACGAGTTCGACTTCGAGGTCGTAAACGGGGACAGGGAGCAGGCCCGCAAAGACATGATAGAACTGATGGAAACCATAATCGGTGGAGGTAGCGATGCTGAACGATCTTAAGATAGACGAGCTTTTGAGCAAGGTGGACTCGCGCTACGGCCTGGTCGTCTCCAGCGCCAAGCGGGCGCGCCAGATCAACGAGTACACCTCGACCCTGGGCCTGAACGACGCCCTCGGCATCCCCGGCCCGCAGGTCCACACCCGATCCCAGCACCCGCTCACGATCGCCATCGAGGAACTCCGCCAGGACAAGCTCGACGTGGTCTTCAAGCAGCAGCCAGAGGAGGTCGAGGACCAGGTCGGGGCCGCAGGCGGCGACGACTTCGTGAGCCCCCCCGGCGGCGCCGGCTCGCCCGAGGCCACTTCCGTGGACTCCGGTGCCCCGGCCGACGACGAGCAGGAGGGCGCGGGCGCGGCCTAGAGACGGCGGCCTTGATCCTGGTTTCCGTCGGCCCAACGGCCGGCGCCCTTCTAGCCCCGGCCATAGCCCGCGAACTGGCGGCGGCCGGCCACGAGGTCGGGGTAATCCTCGAACCGCGAACCGAGCATTTCGTTGGCCCAGGCGCCTTCGCCACCCCGGTACGGGTGGCGGAGGCGCCTTTCGACGTGCCCGAGGCGATCCTATTCGCGCCGGCCACGGCCGGTACCCTGGCGCGCCTGGCCCGCGGCCTGGACGTCGTGCCCGACGGCGTTCTCCGTGGCGGGGTTCCCGTCTTCGTGGCGCCAGACCTCGACCCCGAAACCGCCCGGAATCCAGCCGTCGAGGTGAACCTGGCGGTTTTGCGCGAAGACGGCAGGCGCGTCGTGGTCGGTGATGGGGGAGGGATGGCGGGTGCCGGGGAGGTAACCTCGCGCGTGTTGGGGGGGATGGGTGGTCCGATGGCCGGGCTCCGGGTGCTCGTCACGGCCGGCGGGACGCACGAACCGTTGGACAGCGTGCGCTTTATAGGGAACAGGTCGTCGGGGAAAATGGGCCTCGCGCTGGCGCGGGAGGCGATGAGGCTCGGGGCCGGGGTTCACGTGGTCGCGGCGAACGTGGCCGCGCGGGAGCCGGGGGTCGGGTGGTCGGAAGTCGAGACCGTCGAGCAGTTGCGCGACGAGGTGCTCGCGCGGTCCGGGGGCGTCGACGCGCTCGTCATGGCGGCCGCGGTATCGGACTTCACGCCGGCCTCGCCGGTGGGGGAGAAGATCCGGCGCAGCCACGGGGTTCGGAGCATAGATTTGAAGCCGACGCCCGACATCCTGGAGGCGGTCAGGGAACAGAATCCGGGCCTCTTTGTGGTAGGATTCGCGGCGACGCACGGGGACCCCGTCGCCGACGCCCGCGAGAAGCTCCAGAAAAAAGGCGCCGATATCGTGGTCGGCAACGACATCTCGCGCGAGGGTCTCGGGTTCGGTTCCGAGGATAACGAAGTACACGTGGTTACGCGCGGGGGCGAACGATTCGTGCCAAAGACCTCGAAGACGGAGGTCGCGCGTGAGATCCTGAAAGACGTCCTGGCAGGGTTGGAAGAGGAGAGATAGCGATGGCGGAGCGCACGGCCGGAACTACCACCATGAACGTTGCGGACGATCAGAGGCTCAAGGCTTCGCACCTTTTTACCTCGGAATCCGTCACCGAGGGCCACCCGGACAAGATAGCCGACCAGATCTCGGACGCCATACTCGACGCCGCCCTAACCGACGACCCGGCCAGCCGCGTCGCGTGCGAGACGCTCGTCACGACGGGTCTGGTCATCGTGGCCGGAGAGATCACGACCACGACCTACGTCGACATCCCGACGTTGGTCAGGGAGAAGGTCGCTGGTATCGGCTACACGCGCGCCAAGTTCGGCTTCGACGCCGAGACCTGCGGGATCATAACCACGATAGACCCCCAGTCCTCGGACATCGCGCAAGGGGTGGACCGGGCGCTCGAGATCCGCGAAGACGAGCAGGCCCTCGACGAGATAGGCGCGGGCGACCAGGGCATGATGTTCGGCTACGCCTGCGAGGAGACCCCCGAGCTTATGCCGCTCCCGATCACCCTCGCCCACGCCCTGACCCGCCGGCTCTCCGAGGTCCGCAAGACCGGGATGCTCGACTATTTGCGCCCGGACGGCAAGAGCCAGGTAACGGTGCGTTACGAGGGCGATACGCCGGTAGGCGTGGAGAAGGTCCTGATCTCCGCCCAGCACCGCGACGGGGTGGAGAAGCGCATCAAGGAGGATCTCCTGGAGGCCGTTATACGGCCGGTGATGCCGGAGGAGTTCTTTGACGAGAACACGGTAGACGTCCTCGTGAACCCGACCGGGCGCTTCGTGACGGGCGGCCCGCAGGGCGACACGGGCCTTACCGGGCGCAAGATCATAGTGGACACCTACGGCGGTTCGGCCCCCCACGGCGGCGGCGCCTTCTCCGGCAAGGACGCGACGAAGGTCGACCGCTCGGCCTCGTACGCGGCCCGCTGGGTCGCCAAGAACCTGGTCGCGGCCGGCATCGCGGGCCGTTGCCTGGTCCAGGTCGCCTACGCCATCGGGGTGGCGCAGCCGGTTAGCGTGATGGTCGAGACTTTCGGCACGGCGAAGGTCGACCCGGCCACCCTGGGCAGCCTCGTGATGGAGCACTTCGACCTGAGGCCCGGCGCCATCATCCGGGACCTCGAGCTTCGCAACCCCGTCTTCGGGCAGACGGCCGCCTACGGCCACTTCGGCCGCCGCGAGCCCGGCTTTACCTGGGAGGAGACGACCCGGGCCGACGCGCTTCGCCGCTCCGCCGGGCTGTAGTTGGTCCGCGCCACCGGGCAGAGAACCGGCCGCGCGGCCCGCGGGCAAGAGCGCGTGAGGGTGGCCCTGCTCATCCCGACCCACGCGCTTCCTCCGTTGAGCTACGTCGTCCCCGCCCGCCTGAGGGACGCCGTCCTTCCCGGAACCGTCGTCGTCGCGCCGCTCTCAGGCCGTTCCCGGCTCGGCGTCGTTCTCGGGCCGGACCCCGAGCCGGGGCGCGCGAGCGAGGAGGTCTGCTCCGTTCAGCAGGCGTTGTCCCTGCCGCCCGACCTGCTCGAAACGTGTTTGCGGATCTCTGAGTCTTACGCCATCCCGCTGCCAACCGTCTTGCGGTCTACCTTCCCCCCGGGGCTCGACACGGGCCGCTTCCTCGTCGCCCGTTCGGACGGGGGATCACCCTGGGAGCCCGGGACCATCGTTTCGCGCGCGGAGATCAAGAAAGCCCTGGGCGCGGACGGGCTCCGCGCCGCGGAGGCCGGGGGCGTGATCTCGCTCTCACCCGCCCTGCCGGAACGGAAGACCGTGGAGTGGTCGGTGGTCCGCGGGGGCGCCGAACCGGACCTCGCCCGCGCCCCGCGGCAGCGCGGGGTCTTCGAGGCCCTGAAGGAGGGCGGCGGCGAACTGCCTTCGGTCGCCCTTTTGTCCGGGACGGGGGCGGGCCGGAACGTGCTGCGGGAGCTCGCGCGGCGCGGGGCCATCACGCTAACGCGGCGGCCCGAGCCCGCCCCGCTCTTCGGGACGTCCGGCGGCGATGAGGCCGGGGTAGAGCCGTTTCGCCGGGACGCGGCAAGGGCCGTCGGACGCGGGGGCGCGTTCGTGTGGCGGGTGCCCACGGCCGGGCAGGCCGACGCGGTCGCCGCCGTGGCGCGGGCCGTGGTGGACGAGGGGGAGCAAGCCCTGCTTCTCGCGCCCGAGCGGGAGACGGTGGACGGCCTGGTCCGCCGCCTTCGCCGCGCGCTCCCCGAAGGCCACGCCGTCGCCGCTTACCATGGGGGCCTCGGACGGGACCGGGCCGCCGTCCACGCGGCGGCGCGGGCGGGCGAGGTGGACGTCGTGGTCGGCACCCGCGCCGCCGCGCTGTTGCCGCTCGCCCGGCCCGGGGCCTTTTGCGTAGTGGACGAGCCGGACGGGTCGCACCGCGCCGAGGCCGGGTACGAGGGGCTGGCGGTCCACACCAGGGACGTCGCCGTCGTCCGTGGGCGGGCAGAAGGGGCCGCCGTGGTCTGCCTCTCGCCGGTGCCCTCCCTCAGGCTGTTCGCCGCGGGTGGGAGGGGCCGGTCGAGGGTGAGGGAGCTGCCACCCCGGCAGCCGGCGGGCTGGCCTTCTGTGCGCGTGGTGGACATGCGGGGTTCCGGCTCCGTACTGAGCTCCGTGCTGCTCGACGCCTGCCGGCGGTTCGCGGGCGAGCGACGCGTCGGGGTCATAGTCGACCGGTTGGGCTATGCGGCCGTGGTCACCTGCAACAATTGCGGGGCCGTCGCGCGTTGCCCCGGGTGCGACGTTCCACTCTCCTCACGGGATGGGTCGCGCCTGCCGTCTTGCTCGCGGTGCGGGCGTCGCGGGCCGGGTGGGGAGCGGTGCGCGGAGTGCGGGTCGGATCGCCTGAGCCCGACCGGCCTCGCGGTGGAAAGGGTTCGCGACGAGATTTCGGGGGCGCTCGGGGAGCCGGTGGGCCTGATCACGGCCGGCCGCCGCGAGCAAGACGACTCGCCTGTCGTGGTCGGAACGGCCAGGTGCGTCTTGCGCGAGGAATGGGACGCCGTCCTGATCCCGGACATAGATTCCTCGCTGCGGGCGAGCGGCCTCGGCGCCACGGAGCGCTCGTTTCGGCTGATCTACCGCGCCGCGGAGACCGCCACCGACCTACTCCTGATCCAGACCCGCGTTCCCGAGCACAGCGCGCTGCTCGCGGCGGCCCGCGGAGATTACGAGGCCCTCGCGGCCGAGGAGGTCCCAAGACTGCGCGCGTCGGGCTACCCGCCCTTCGCCCACCTGGCCGTCGTGAGCCTGTACGGGCCCGAGGAAAAGGTGCTGGGTGCGGTAGAATCCCGGTTGCGTCCGGGCCTCGCGCCGGGGGTCGAGGCCTCGGAGCCCGTGGTCGTCTCGCGCGCCGGTGGGCCGCCTTTCTGGCGGGTCTTGCTCCGGGGACGGGAACTCGGCGCGGTCGCCAGGGCCGCGGCCGGCGCGGCCAGGCTGGCGGCCGGGACGCACGGGCTGCGGGTGCGCGTTGAGGTCGACCCAGAGGAGGTATAGAGAGCGTGGCTTTGGAGATCAAGACGTTCGGAGATCCCGTCCTCAAGACCAGGGCCGCCCCTGTCCGCGAGTTCGACGAGACCCTCCAGCGCCTGACGGAAGATATGCTGGAGACGATGCGCGAGCACGAGGGCGTGGGCCTCGCCGCCAACCAGGTCGGGCGGCTCAGGCGCGTGCTGGTGGCCGTCGTGGAGGACGAGGAGTACGCCCTCGTGAACCCGAAGATCGAGTCCTCCTCGGAAGAGACCGAGGTCGGCGGCGAAGGGTGCCTCTCCATTCCCGGTATCATGGTCGACGTCGAGCGGCCCACCGCGGTAACGGTCTCGGGCCAGGACCCTTCGGGCAACCCCATCAGGCTGGAGGCCACCGACCTCCTCGCCAGGGTCATCCAGCACGAGATAGACCACCTGGACGGCGTCCTGATCCTGGACCGCACGGACCGCGAGTCGCGCAAGGCCGCGCTGCGCGAGTGGCGCGAACGCCTGCTCGCCCAGAACGCCTGAGGGCCGCTTGAAGGTAGCCTTCGCCGGAACCCCGGAGTTCGCCGCGACCATCCTCCGCGGCCTAGACGCCTCACCCCACGAGGTGGGGCTCGTGATCTCCCAGCCCGACCCCCGCCGCGGGCGCGGACGCAAAACTACCCAGACCCCCGTCTCGGCCCTCGCCCGAGAGAGGGGACTCCCGCTCCTGCAGCCCCCCCGAATAGGCGACGCGGCCGCCGAGATCTCCGAGAACGACGCCCTCGTGGTGGCCGCCTACGGCCAGATCCTGCGCGCCGGCACCCTGAACGCCGCCCCAATGGCGCCTGGAACGTCCACGCGTCCCTCCTCCCGAAATACCGCGGCGCCGCCCCGATAGAACGCGCGATCATGGCCGGCGAAAGGGAGACCGGCGTCTCCATCATGCAGATGGACGAAGGCCTCGACACGGGACCCGTGGCCCTCCAACGACCCGCCCCCATAGGCCCCGACACAACAGGTGGCGAACTTACCGACGCGCTCGCGAGCATAGGGGCTGAAGCTGTGATCGAGGTTCTGGCCAGCATCGAGGACAGCGGGCTAACCCTGACCGTGCAGGACAGTCTTTTTGCAACGTACGCTTCTAAACTTACGGACGAGGATAAGACTATCAGGTGGGAGAGGAGCGCGGGGGAGGTGCACGATCTCGTGCGGGCGCTGGCGCCCGGGATCGGGGCGCGGGCCTTCCATCCGGATGTCGACGGACCCCTGAAGATCTGGCGCTCCGCGGTAGCGGATGGGGAGCGCTCTGGGACGGAGCCGGGCCGCATACACGCGGAAAACCAGCGTATGCTCGTGGAATGCGGGGTCGGGGCGCTCGAAGTGCTCCAGTTGCAGACGCCTGGAGGAAGACGTGTCAGCGCAAGGGATTTCTTGCTCGGTCGTCGCCTGGAAGGGGCATTCGAGGCCTGAGACTTCCGGGGCTTGGCCGGGGTGGCGGGGGCCGCCGTCAGGATGATGGGATCGGAGCAAGATGCCAGCGGCGGTGCTAAACTGCGACGGTTACGCTGGGCCCACGCTACGGGGAGGAGGCCGAGATCAGAGAGCCCGAAACCGCCATCAACACACCTCAACCGGAGGTCGAGGTGCAGGAAATAGGCCTCGAAGAAGAGATGAGGGTTGTGATCGTCGGGGCGGGGGGCTTCGGGCGGATCGCCCTGGACGTGCTTCTGGCCGGCGGCTTTGGGGAGCGGGTGCTCGGTTTCTACGACGACGCTCACGCGGCGCTTGCCGCGAGGGTCAGGGGGTATCCCGTGCTGGGGGACGTGGAGATGCTCAAGAGCATGCTCTCCGTGGAGCCCGCGCACGTGGTCGTCGCGATTACGGACAACGCGGCCCGGCTGAACATCGCCAACGCCCTGCGGCGCCTCGGCGGCCAGTTCTTCACGGCGGTCCATCCCCTCGCCTACGTCTCGGACGCGGCCACCGTCGGGGGTGGGTGCGTGCTCGCGGCGGGTGCCGTCGTCCACCCAGACGCCGCCGTCGGCAGCCACTGCTTCGTCGGCCCGGGGGCCGCCGTGGACAGGGACTCCGAGGTCGGGGCCGGGGTGTGGGTCTCCGCCGGTTGCGTGGTCGGTCCGGGGGCGCGGGTCGGCGCGCGGGCGGTGCTCGGGCCGAACGCGAGCGTCGGGCGCAAGGCGGAGGTCGGGCCCGGGGCCGAGGTCGAAGGGCAGCGGCACGTGGGTAGGGAGGGGGCTTGAGCCGGGTGTTCGAACCTGGTCCCGATATCCTCTCGGGCGGGCGTTTGCCGCCGGTCTTTCGGGGGCGGTAGCGGCTTGGAGCGCATAAAGAGTTTGGCGAGGGTAAAGTCCGCGGCGATCGGTTTGGACATAGACCGGGGGGCGATCAAAGCCGTCCAGGTCTCTTACCGGGGTGGGGCGTACACCCTCAAGCACGTCGGGTATCACAGGCTGCCGCCCGGGACCATCGTGGACGGGGAGGTCGCCGACGACCAGCTGCTGGCCGAGGAGCTCACCGAGTTCTGGGACGCCCACGCTTTCGGCGGAAAGTCCGTCTTCCTCGGGCTCTCCAACCAGAAGGTCGTGGTCAGGATGCTGGAGTTCCCGCCGATGTCCGCCGAGGACCTCAAGGGCGCCATAGAGTTCGAGGCGGCCGAGCACATACCGATGCCGCCCGACGAGGCCGTGCTCGACCACGTGGTCCTCGGCCCGCGGGGGGAGCCGGGAGAGGGCGACCGCGTGCTGGTCGTGGCCGCCCAGAGGGAGATGGTGAAGCGCTACACCGACGCCGTGCGGGCCGGCGGGCTGCGGCCCGTGGGCGTGGACGTCAAGGCGCTCGCGCTTACCCGCTCCGCGGCGCCGAGCACCTTCTTCGAGGATGGGGGGCCGCGGTCCTGCTCGACGTGGGGGTGAGATCTCGAACCTCGTCGTCGCCGAGGGGGAGATGCCGGTCATGGCTCGCTTCGTCCCATCGGCCTCTCGGATTTCGTCGCCGCCGTCGCGGAGGCCGCCGACCTGCCCGACGACGAGGCCGAGAGGCGGGCCCTCGACCCCCGCACCGGCCTCGGCGACGAGCCGGAGTACGGGGAGCCCGAGACCGAAGTCGTCGGGGACGAGGCGTGGGACCCGGCGCTCGCCTACGACGCGCGGCGGGGGCTCGAGGCCGCGGCCGGGGAGCTGGCCGAGGAGGTGCAGAGGTCCGTCGACCACCACCACGCCCAGCCCGGCGCCAGGGAAGTCTCCCGCGTCGTGATCTCCGGCGAGGGGGCCCTGATCTCCGGCCTCGACACGTTCCTCGGGGAGCGTCTCGGCCTGCCGGCGGAGCGGGCCAGGCCGGCCGAGAGGCTCTCCGCCAACCGCTCCAACGTCTCCGACGAGCAACTCAGCGCCATGGAACCCGTGCTCGCAGTGGCGATGGGCCTCGCGATGGAGGAAGCTTGAGGCGCGTCAACCTCATCCCGCCGGAGGACCGCAGGGGCCGGGTGGAAGGGCTGCCGGGCGGCACCGCGGGCCTGCTGCTCGTCGCGGGGGCCGCGTTAATACTGCTCTTTGTCGGCATCTACTTCGTTTTCTTGCTCAGGCTCAACAACGTAGAGAGCCAGGTCGCGGAGCTGGACGGCAGGATCTCAGAGCAAAACAGCCGCCTGGCCGAGCTCTCCCCGTATCGGGACCTGCGCGAGCGTCTGGACGAGAAGCGCCCCGTGGCCGACGGTATTTTCAGGACCCGCTTCCCCTGGGACGACTTCTTTCAGGGCCTCGCCTTCGTAGTGCCCGAGACGACCGCGCTCCAGACCCTCACGGGCGAGGCCGCGCCGGTGGACGTCGAGGCCCCGGCCGAGCAGCCCCTTGATCCCCCCGGCGCGGTGACCTTCACGGGGGTCGCCCTGCCCGAGTACGAGAACGTCGCGGACTTCGTCATCAGGATGAACAACCTAGAGCACCTCTCCAACGCGCAACTCAACTCCGCCGAGCTCGACAGGGAGAGCTTTGCCGAGCCCGCCATAGCGTTCGAGGTCGCCTCCGAACTCGTGACGGTCTCGGGCGAGCGGGGCACGGAGGTCCGCATAGAGGGCGGCAGCCCGGCCGAGGTGGCCGAGGCGCCCGAGCCCATCGAAGTCGCGCGGTCGGGCTCCGTGTCGGAAGACCAGTACGCGGGGGAGGCGTCTCCCTGATGGATACCCGTCAGCGGAACCTGATCCTGCTCGGCGTCCTCGGCATCATCGCCCTGGGTGTCGCCTTCTACTTTCTCTTCCTCGGGCCGCTTCTCACCAACCTAGAGGAGCAGGTCCAGGCGCGAGAGGACCGCCAGGCGCAACTCCAGCAACTCGAAGCCGAGGTGGCGCAGCTCGAGGAGGTACGGCGTAATTCTCCTGAGCTCCAGCGCCAGTTGCTCGAGCTCAGCAAACGCATCCCGAGCCAACCGGAGGTCGATACGCTGACCTTCCAGATAGAGGAGATAGCGGAGGCCGCCGAAGTAACCCAGACGGAGGTGGTGCGCGGCGACCCCGAGCCGCCCGAGGGCGGTGGCGACTTTACCGTTCAACCGATTACAATGTCTTTTGAAGGCACCTACGAGGAGTTGCAGGACTTCCTTACCCGGGCCGATGCGCTGGTCCGGCTGGTGACCATAAACGAAGTGAATTACGAGATCGCGGAGGAAGGCACGACAGCGGCACCTGAGATCGAACAGCTCCTTCTCGTACAGATAGAGGCCGAGGTCTACTATCAGCCCACCGGCGTGTCCGACGGGACCGCGCCCGTGGCGCCCGGCGCCCCCGAGTCGACCACGGGCTCCGCGCCGGCGGAGGCTACCGACGGTGGATAGGCTAAGGGAACTCTGGGGTACGTTCTTCGACGCCTTCGTGCGGGAGAACAGGGTCCTGCCGCCCGTGATCGCCCTCTTCGCCATCCTGCTCTTCGCCTGGGTGGTGGCTGGCGTCTTCGTGGACGAGTCCGGCGATAACAACTCGACCGGCGACGCCGACCTGGTGCAGTCCAGGGAACCGTCAGGGGACACGCCCGTCGCCCCGCAAGCCGAAGACCGCGACGCGGACTCCTACGCCGCGTACCGCAACAAGGACCCCTTCCGCCGGCTCTTCGCCCCGGCCGAGTCGACCACCGACGATACCTCCCAGGAAAACACGACGGACCAGACGGGCACCGGCGAAACTACCAACGATGAGACCACCACCCCGAACGAGACCACCACGGGCAACGGGGGCGGCGGAACCGGTGACGGAACCGGTAGCGGGACCGGTGAAAACGGCGATGGACAGCGCTCCAGGAGGGATTCGGACGGCGACGGGCTGACGAACCGGCAGGAGGAGAGGCTCGGCCAGGACCCGCGCGACCCGGACACCGACGGCGACGGGATACAGGACGGCGCGGACGACTCGAACGACGACGGCGTCCCGACGGCCAGGGCGGCAACAACGCCGGCGGCGGCGGGGTGGTGCCGGTGGAGGCGGGGCCGGGGGCAACGGCGGCGGAGGGGAGGCGGAGCCGGCGGCGGGAGCGGAGCCGACGACGAGCTCTTCGACAGCGGGGGAACACTTTACCCCGGGTAGCGGAAGACTCGGGCGGCGTGGTTTATATTAGCGGGGATGCGTAGGACACCGTTTCTAGTTCGGGGGCACGATTGAGGTTCGGTTTTTCGACCGCGGGTGAGTCGCACGGTCCGGGTGAGGTTACCCTGGTGCATGGGGTTCCGGCCGGGCTCGGGCTGTTGGCGGAGGACGTGGACCGCGACCTCGCCCGCAGGCAGCAGGGCTACGGCCGGGGCGGTCGGCAGAAGATAGAGAAAGACAAGGTCGAGTTTTTGGGCGGGGTGCGCCACGGTTACACGCTCGGGTCTCCCGTGGCGATGCTCGTGCGCAACAGGGACTACGCCAACTGGGAGCACCGCATGTCCCCGGCGCCGGTCGAGGACCCGCCGGATCCCATAACCCTCCCGAGGCCCGGGCACGCAGACCTCGCCGGTATGCAGAAGTACGCCTTCGACGACCTGCGCAACGTGCTGGAGCGCTCCAGCGCCCGCGAGACGACGGCCCGCGTCGCCGCCGGCGGCGTCGCCAAGAAGCTCCTCTCCGACTTTGGGGTCGAGATCCACAGCGCCGTCTACCGCATAGGTACCGTCGCCTACCCCAAGGAACGGGCCGTCGTTGACGCCGCCCGCGCCGACGAGTCCGAGGTCCGTTGCCCGGACCCGGAGGTCTCCGAAAGAATGAAAGAGGAGATCGACGCGGCCCGCTACGCCAGGGACGCGCTCGGCGGCGAGTTCGTCGTCGTCGCCCACGGTTGCCCGCCGGGGCTCGGCTCCTACGTGGACTGGCGCGACAAGGTCGACGCCCGGCTCGCGGCGGCGATCCTCTCCATAAACGCCATGAAGGGCGTCGAGTTCGGGATGGGCTTCGGGCTCGCCGCGAAACGGTCCAGCGAGGTGCAGGACGAGATCCTGGCCGAGAACGGCCACCTCGCCCGCGCGAGCAACCGCCTCGGCGGCATCGAGGGCGGCATGACCAACGGCGAGCCCGTCGTGGTCTCGGCCGCCATGAAGCCGATCTCGACGATAGCCAAACAACTCAGGACGGTGGACATCTCCACGGGCGAGGAGACGAAGGCCTTCAAGGAGAGGGCCGACTCCTGCGCCGTGCCGGCCGCCGCCGTTATCGGGGAGTCGATGGTGGCGGTAGTCCTCGCCGAGGCGTTCCTCGAGAAGTTCGGCGCGGACAACATGACGGACATCCGCGCCGCCCACGACTCCTACGCCCGGCGCCTCGCAGAGGCGGGCGTGGCGGCCCGCTGAGGCTTGCCGGGACACGTGGCCATCGTCGGCTACATGGGTAGCGGCAAGACGACCGTGGGGCGCCTGCTCGCCCGAAACACCGGACGCGCCTTCGTCGACCTCGACGCGGAGGTCTCGCGAAGGGCCGGTGTCTCGATACCCGGGATCTTCGCCGAACACGGAGAGGAACGCTTTAGAGACATCGAACGGGAAGCCCTCCTGGAAGCCCTCGCCAGGGAAGAGAATTGCGTCGTCTCCTGCGGCGGCGGCGCCGTCTTGCGTCCGGAGAACCGCGCCGCCCTGCGCGGCACGCCGACGGTCTTTCTGCGCGAGGACATCGACGTCCTCTACGCCCGCACCCGCGGCGCCAACCGTCCCCTCAGGGGCGGCTCCAGGGAAGACTTCGCCCGGCGCTACGCCGAAAGACTGCCCCTGTATCAAGAAGTCGCCGACGTCGAGGTCGACGCGGACGGCCGCAGCGCCGCCGCAGTAGTCGAGGAGGTAGAGCGGTGCCTGTCGAGACTATAGAAGTCCCGGTTTCCTCTCCCTACCCGGTGTTCCTCGGCGACGACCTCGACCCCGCCGGGACGATCTCGCAGGCGTCGCGGCCGGGTTCGTGCGTCGTGCTGACGGACTCGAACGTCGGGCCCCTGCACGCCGAGGTTTTGCAAAGGTCCCTCGAAGAGGCGGGCTGGCGGGTCCTCGGCGCGGTCGAGGTGCCCGCCGGGGAGTCATCCAAGGACATCGGCACGTACGCCGACGCCGTCGGCCGCCTCGCCAGGCTCGGTCTTACGCGTGACGGGACCGTCTTCGCCCTCGGCGGCGGCGTCGTCGGGGACCTCGGCGGGTTCGTGGCCGCAACCTTCATGCGCGGCGTCGACCTGGTGATGCTGCCGACGTCGCTTCTCGCGATGGTCGACAGCGCCGTCGGCGGCAAGACGGGCCTGGATCTGCCGGAGGGCAAGAACCTCGTCGGCTCCTTCGTCAGGCCGCGCGCCGTCCTGGCGGATACGCGCTGGCTCGCGACACTCCCGGACGCCGAGATCTCCAACGGCCTGGCCGAGGTCGTGAAGATGGGCCTGCTCTGCGGGGAGATTTCTTCGAGGACCTATCCCTGATCCCGCGGCCCGCGCGGGCGATGCGGAAGCTCTCCGCGCCTTGATCCGTCACTCCGTCGGCTTCAAGGCCGCCGTCGTCGGCGAGGACGAGCTGGAAGGGGGCCGCCGCGCGACCCTCAACTACGGCCACACCATCGGCCACGCCCTCGAAGCCGCAGCAGCCTTCGCCCTCCCGCACGGCTCGGCCATCTCGGCCGGCATGGTCGCCGCCGCCCGCCTCTCGCGCTCGCGCTTCGCCACCGACCTTACCGGACTCCACGAAGACCTCCTCCGCTCCGCGGGCCTCCCCCTTGGTGCCCCCGGCGTGGACGGGGAGGCCGCGCTCGCCGCCATGGCCCGCGATAAGAAGAGATCCATCAAGACCGGCCACCGCTTCGTGCTTCTCCGGGACATCGGAGACCCGGTCTACGGCGTCCCCGTAAGCGACGACGAGGCCCGCCGCGAGCTAGGCGCCCTCGTTGGCTAGCGTCCACGTCCTGAACGGCGTCAACCTCGGCTCCCTCGGGACCCGCCGTCCCGAGGTTTACGGCACCCTAACCCTGAACGACATAGAGAGGGGCTTGCGAGAAGCCTTCCCGAAGGTCGACTTCGAGTTCAGGCAGACCGACTACGAGGGGAGATGGTGGGCTGGGTGCGGGAGGCGGCCGTATCCTCGGGGCTCGTCGTGAACCCGGGGCATGGACGCACTACTCGTACGCCCTGCACGACGCCCTGGAGGCCGTAGATGTACCCAAAGTAGAGGTACACCTCTCGAACGTTCACGCGAGGGAGGAGTGGCGGCGGCGGTCCGTGGTCTCGCCGGCGGTTGACGCGGTAGTCGCGGGCATGGGTGGGTGGGGGTACAGGGCCGCCGTGGGGTACGTGCTCGGGCGGTCCGGCGGGGATAGCCCGGGCCGGATCTGTGCGATAATATCGCGGCGCTATTGCGGCGTGAGCGCCGGGTTTGCGGCACTTGGTCACACCACGAAGACGAAGCGTCTCGAAGGGGACTTCGGGGATGATATCCACCAACCAGTTCAGGAACGGCGCCGCCATCCGCGTCGACGGCAAGCGGTTTACGATCCTGTATTTCCAGCACGTCAAGCCGGGCAAGGGCGGGGCCTTCGTCAGGACGCGTCTGAGAAACATAGACACGGGCGCCCAGATCGAGAAGACCTTCCGCGCCGGGGAGAAGCTGGAGAGCGTGAGGACCGAATCGCGCCCGATGACCTACCTGTACAAGGACGGCGACCTGCTCCACTTCATGGACTCGGACACCTACGACCAGGTGGCGGTGCCCGCCGAGGCCGTTGGGGACGCGGCGGGCTACATCGTCGAAGGCGGGACGGTAAGCGTCCTCTCCGCCGACGGGGAGGTCGTGAGCGTCGAGCCGCCCCCTCACGTGGACCTCGAAGTCACCCAGACAGACCCCGGGCTCAAGGGCGACACCGCGACGGGCGGGAGCAAGCCCGCGACGCTCGAGACGGGCGTCGTCGTGCAGGTCCCCCTGTTCGTCAACACCGGCGAGAGGGTTCGGGTGGACACGCGTTCCAACGAGTACCTCACGAGGGTCTAGCGCCCATGAAAGCGAGAGACCTTTGAGGCGGCGGACCGCGCGCAAGCAGGCGTTCCTGGCCCTCTACCAGAGCGACGTGACGGAGAGGCCCCTCGGGGCGACCGTGGCGCGGTGGCGGGAGTACAGGGGGAGCATGGACGAGTACGCCGTCGGGCTTCTGCGCGGCGTGGAGGCCGAGAAAGAGTCGCTCGACGGGTTGCTCTCCGAAGTCTCCGAGGGGTGGCCGGTCCACAGGATGGGCGCGGTGGAGCGCTCGATCCTGCGCCTCGGGCTCTACGAGATGCTCCACGTGGAAGACGTTCCCCCGGAGGTCGCCGTCGGTGAGGCCGTCGAGCTCGCGAAGGGCTTCTCCGGCGACGAGGCGCCCGCCTTCGTCGGCGGCGTCCTGCGCGGCGCGGAGGGAAGGGTCCACGGCGGGGTCTCCCATGGTTAGCAGGCTGAAGACCGGGCTCCGCTGGGAGTCCCACCGGCGGACGTTCGAGGGGTACTTGAAGGGCCTGCGGTTTACCGAAGAGCCGCGCCTGGCGAGCCTCGAAGAGGCGATGAGGTACTCCATGCTCGCCGGCGGCAAGCGGGTCAGGCCGACGCTGTGCATGGAATCTGCCTGGATCTTCGGTGGGGAGCCTGAGCGCGTGCTCCCTTCCGCGGCCGCAATAGAGCTCATCCACACGTATTCCCTGATCCACGACGACCTCCCGGCCATGGACGACGACGACTTCCGCCGGGGCAGGCCGACCGCCCACAAGAAGTACGGCGAGGCGATGGCGATACTCTCCGGCGACGCGTTCTTCGGGGAGGCCTTGACGCTGATCACCGTCCACCAGAGAGCCGGGTGCGGCCAGATCCTGGAGGTCGTGCGCGAGCTTGCCAGCTCGACGGGGGTAAACGGGATGGTCGGGGGGCAGATCCTCGACATGGAGCAGACCGGCAGGGGTGACGGGACGGACGTCGAGACCCTCAACCTCATCCACAAATACAAGACGGGCGCCCTGATCAAGTCGAGCGTCCGAATAGGCGCGATCCTTGCCGGCGCCTCCGAGGCGGAGCAGGCCGCCGTGAGCGAGTACGCGGCCGAGCTCGGCCTCTGCTTCCAGATAGTGGACGACGTCCTGAACGCGACCGCCACCCGAGAGGAGCTGGGCAAGAGCGCCGGCAGCGACGCGGAGCAGGGCAAGGCCACCTTCGTCGGCGTCTACGGGCTCGAAGGCGCGAGAAGCCAGGCCGATGCCTCCGAGGAGCGGGCCCTCGCGGCTTTGGCCCGGGTGGACGGCGACACCTCCGGCCTCGAAGAGATGGCCCGCTTCGTTCGCAACCGGGGGAGCTAGCCGGGCGGCATGAAGGGGACCCCGCAGCGGTTGGACGCCCTGATGGTCGAGCGGGGCCTCGCCGAGAGCCGGAGCCGGGCGCAGGGCCTGATCCTGTCGGGCGCCGTCCGCGTCGGCGACGAAGTGGTCACCAAAGCAGGCTCCCGCGTCTTTTCCGACCAGGCGCTCTCCGTGAGCGGCGGCGACCGCTTCGTCTCCCGCGCCGGAGAGAAGCTCGACGCCGCCCTGGACGATTTCGGGATAGACCTACAGGGCCGGTCCTGCCTGGACGCGGGCGCCTCCACGGGCGGGTTCACCGACGTCCTGCTGCAGCGGGGGGCCGGGCGTGTGATCTCGGCCGACGTGGGCTACGGGCAACTCGCCTGGTCTTTGAGAAACGACCCGAGGGTGACGGTCATGGAGCGTACGAACGTCAGGCACCTGCGCGGCGAAGACCTGCCTTTCGACCCCGACTTCCTCGTCGCCGACCTCTCGTTCATCTCGCTAACCGTGGCCCTCAGAATGCTTCTCTCGACTACACCCTCGCTCCGGGAGGCCGTGGTCCTCGTGAAGCCCCAGTTCCAGGCCGGGCCGGAGCTCGTCGGCCGTGGTGGGCTGGTACGCGACCCGGAAGTGCGGGCCGGCGTTATCCTGGGCACGATCTCCGACTTCGCCGCGCTTGACTTCGGCGCCGTGGGCGTGGCGCGGGCGGCGGTTACCGGGCGCCGGTCAGGCAACCAAGAGTACCCGCTGCACCTGCTCAGGGACGAGCCCGGGACCCTGGACGAGGCGCTGGTCCGAAAGGTGGTTGCCGGTGCCTGAAAAGAACGGGGCGGGGGAGGTGCGGCGGGTCGCGATCGTCGCGAACCCGAAGGTGGACGACGGCCACTCCGAGCGGCTCGTGGCCGCGCTCGAGCGCGGCGGGGTAGAGGTAGGGGAGATCAGACCTCAGGGCCAGCCCGACGGGGTGGTCGACCCCGACCTGGTCTTCGTGCTCGGCGGAGACGGGACGATGCTCAAGGCGGCCAGGATGTACCCGGGGCGCGTCCTGCTCGGCGTGAACCTCGGCAAGGTCGGCTTCATGTCGGGGATGCTGCCGGAGGAGATGGAGGCGGGCGTCGAGAAGGTGCTCGAAGGCGGCCTCACCGTGCAGGAGTACAGGATGCTCGAGGTCCGGCGGGAGGGCGCGGAGCCCGAGTTCGCGGCAAACGACGCCGTCCTCATAAAGAAGAGGCCGCACCAGCTCGTCTCCGTGGACGTTACCGTCGGCGGCGAGGAGCTCTTCGCGTTCCGTTGCGACGGTTTCATAGCGGCGACGCCGCTCGGGTCGACGGCCTACGCGCTCTCCGCCGGCGGGCCGATAATCTCCGGGGACGCCGGGTGTTACGTGCTCGTTCCCATAGCGCCCCACGCGCTCGTGAGCAGGCCGCTGGTGCTCGGCGAGGAGCAGGTGGTGGAGCTCGAGATCGTGGACAGGGAGGCGCTTCTGTCCCTGGACGGGGACGATCCGCGCGAGGTTTCGCAGGGGGAGAAGGTGGAGATCCGGCTCTCCGACAGGAGCGTCAGGATCGGGCGCACCGACGACTGGAGCTGGTGGCGGGCCGTCAGGAGGACGTTCTTGTAATGCTGCTCGAGATCTCCGTCGAGAACGTCGCCCTGATCGAAGAAGCAACCCTAGAACTCTCCCCGGGCCTGAACGCCATCACGGGCGAGACTGGCGCTGGCAAGACCCTCCTCGCAACCGCCCTCCAACTCCTCCTGGGCGGCCGGGCCCGCTCGGAGGCCGTCCGCGCCGGCGCCGAGAGGGCGACCGTGGAGGGCACCTTCCTGCTGCCCGAGGCCGCGGGCCCCGAAATGCTCGCCGACGCCCTGGGGGACCTCGCCGAGGAGGTGGACGCCGAGGACGGCCTCGTACTGCGCCGCACGCTCACGGGTGAGGGCCGCTCCCGCTGCTACGTCGGCGGCGTCTCCGTGCCGGTCAGGGCGCTCGGGGCCCTGGGAGAGCGCCTGGTCTCGTACCACAGCCAGAGGGAGCAGGCCCGTCTGACCGAGCCCGCCGAGCAGTTGGAGATCCTGGACGACTTCCTCACCGGCGAAGCCCTCGAGGCCCGCCTGGACCACGAAGAACTGTGGCGCTCGGTCGAGAGGGACCGCCGCGAGCTCGCCGAGGTCCGGGCCTCCGGCGAGGCCCGCCTGCGCGAGGCGGACTTTTTGCGGTTCCAGATCGGCGAGCTCGAAGCGGCGGATTACAGCACCGAAGAGGCGGATAACCTCGCCCGCGAACGCGACCGGTTGCGCAACGTCACCGACCTGCAACAGGCCGCCGCCGCAGCGACCGCGGCGCTCGCCTCCGAGGAGGGTGGGGGCGCCGTGGACTCCGTAGCCCGCGCGCAGGGCGAGCTCGAAACGGCCCTCCGCTTCGACCCGGGCCTCTCGGGCCTGCTCGAACGCCTGGCCGGCCTCTCGGCCGAGCTCGAAGACGTGCTCTACGAGCTTCGCTCCTACGTCGAGGAGCTGGAGGCCGACCCGGCCCGCCTGGAGACCGTGGAGGACCGTATGGCGGCCCTGCGCGCCCTGGAGCGCAAGTACGGCGACGTCGAGGGCTACCTCGAAGACGCCCGCGCCAGGCTCTCGCGTCTCGAGAACCTCGACGAGGAGACGGCCGGCCTCGAAGCCCGGCTCGCCGAAGGGGAGCTGCGCCTCGAAGAACTGGCAGCCACCCTCTCAAAGGGCCGCCGGAAGGCCGCGAAGCGGCTCGCCAAAAAGGTCCAGGAAAACCTGGCCGGTCTCAACCTCGGGAGGACCGAGTTCAGGGCGGGGCTCGTCCCGGCGGAGCCCGGGCCGAAAGGCAGGGAGCGGGTGGAGTTCGAGATCCGGCCAAACCCCGGCGAGCCCGAGCTCCCCGTCAGGCGCTACGCCTCGGGCGGCGAGCTCTCGAGAATTATGCTCGCCATCCGCCTCGCCCAGGAACGCGTCGAACCCGGCGCGACCTACGTCTTCGACGAGGTGGACGCTGGCATCGGCGGCGAGACCGCGACGGCCGTCGGCGCCAAGCTCCGCCAGCTCGGCGAAAAGAACCAGGTGCTCACCATAACCCACCTCCCCCAGATAGCCTCCGAAGCCGCCTCCCACATCGTCGTGGCCAAGGAAGAGACCAGGGGCCGCACCATAACCCGCATAACCCGCGTCACCGGCGAAGACCGCCTCAAGGAGATGGCCCGCATGCTCTCGGGCCGCATCGACGACGCCTCCCTCGCCCACGCCTCAGAACTCCTCGTACGCAAATAGCTTAAGAGCCCCTTCAGTATTTACACACATAATACAGATGCCGCGAAGCCGTTCTCGCGTAGCGCTACCATTCCGGGAAAACCGTATCGTTCCATCCGGTTCGGTGCATCTACATGCGGACCCACAAGATGTTGTGTCGCCTTCTATGCCCCACGGCGTCGTGGCAGGGATCCGGAGGTCTCCAGGGAGCCAGCCTATGCGAGATCCCGTATGCGGAGTTCGGGGAATGTTCCTTCGTCGGGAACCCGTCGAAATTGTGTCTTTAGTATCATAATTGCGGGCAAAGGGTAGCCCTGCCGGGCAAGCGGGACGGGAAGGAGGAGCGTGATGGCCGAAAAAGAGAACAAGATCATCGCTCGGCGCTTCAACGAGGAGGTCTGGGACAAAGGGGACGAAGCCGCTCTGGAGGAGTTGTTCGCGGAGGACGTCGTCGACCACGGTGCCATCCCAGGCCAGCCGTCCGGTCGCGAGGGGCACAAGTATCAGCTCACCCTCTTCCGCAACGCCTTCCCCGACCTGCACGTCACCACCGAGGACATATTCTCGGAAGGGGATAAGGTGGTGAGCCGCTGGACGGCACGCGGCACCCACCAAGGCGAGCTGATGGGCATAGCGCCTACCGGCAATGGGGTCACGATCAAGGGCATAGACGTGCTACGCATCGTTGAGGGCAGGATAGTAGAACGCTGGGCACAATCCAACGACCTGGAGATGATGCAGCAACTCGGCGTCGTCCCCTCGCCAGAGTAGTCCGAGGAAGTTAGCCCAACCTAACCGCCCGAAGTAAGGAGAAACCCCTTTCCGAGAAGCCGTCTCCAGAGGAAACCCCAACCGCATGGTAGACCGGTGTCTTCCGCATGGGGGGCTGAACCATGTCCGGGTTCGTTATCCGCGTTTCACGGTGGCGAGTAGAAGGCCTAGCACGAGGAGGCCCATGCCCCAGACGGCTATGGGGGAAATCCGCTCGCCCAGGATTATGAGGCCGAGCAGGCCGGCGGTCAGAGGTTCCGCGAGGGAGAGGGTGGCCGCCGTCGAGACGGAGACCTTCGAGAGGCCGTTGGCGAACAGGATGTATGCCAGCGCCGTCGCCCCGATGCCGAGTTCGAGGGTGACGGCGATGCCCGCGGTAGACAGGACCCAGGACGGGTCGGAGAAGAACAGGGCCGGCGAGAGCACGACGGCCCCCAGGGTGAACGTTACGCCCATCACGACCGCGTGCGGCCGGTCCTCGAGCATGCCTTTCGCGATCGTGGTGAAGGCGACCAGCCCGCCGCCCGAAAAGACGCAGAGCAGCACCCCGAGGGGATCTGCCGACAGGGGGCCGCCGGAGCCGACGAGAAGCGCGCAGCCGGCGACCGCGAGGGCGGTGGCGCCGAGCCAGCGGGCGTCGGGACGCTTTCCATAGAAGAGGTCGGCGAGCCCCGCCCACACGGGGAGGCTGCCGATGGCCGAGATCGTCCCGAGCGCCACGCCCGTGAGCGAGATGCCCGTGAAGAAGAGCGTCTGGTAGGCGGCGACCAGCACCGCGCACGCGAGCACCGGCAGGGGCGTCCACCGCGTCGACGCCACCGGACCCTTCGCCAGTGCTCCGGAAAGCGCCGCGAACAGGAGCATGGCCGCCCCGCCCACGCCGATCTTGACGACCCCGACGGAGATCGGGTCGGCGGACTGCGGGGCGAACGCCTGGGCCGTGCCGCTCGTTCCCCACAGGGCCGACGCCAAAACGACGAAGAGTGGGCCGTTGGATCTCGAATCGGCCGGCATGGCCCATAGCCTAGCCACTCCGGCCCGATCCGGCCAGCAGGAGCTTCGTGAACAACCGTCGGAGCAGGCAGAGCCTGGAGCCCGACCCGTCAACGCCATCCCGAGCAGGTTCGCCCGCGGCCCCGCCCACAGGCGGGGCCGCGAGCGTCGGTCTTCTCTTGTTACTGGTGGTTGGGGCCGTGGGAGTTGCGGCGGTGGCGGCGGCGACGGTGGGTGTGACGCCGCCTGCGCCTCCGCCTCCTGTCTTCGCGTCCGTCCCTGCTGGCCGGGGCCATATTTGTGAATTTAGCCATGCTGCTCATTTCCTTTCGTAGCTACCCGCGCATTTCTCTCGGCGTTCTTTCTCCAGGTCCACCTCCTCGTAGGTGTTTTCTTGAAGACATGTTCGCCTGGCCCGTCGTGCTTGACATCGCCCGTATAGACGAAATATCCGTGGCCCATTTCCGGTAGGAGCACGCCCGCAAAAGATGCTCGGCACGCGAAGAAGAGCCCGCGGCCCCACCGGTTTCTACAGACGATTTTGCAAAGATAAGCCCTCCCTGTTCCATTCCAGGCCCGTGAGAGGTAATATGGTGTTCCGTGATGTTGAAACGTGCATTTGCGGGTTTTCCTCGGCGCCGGGCGGCGCGTTGATGGTTTCCCTTCATTTTTCGGGTTGTTCAGGAGGTAGAGACGTTACGGTGTTCTGTTTCTCGGGAGCGTGGTGCGGATGAGTGAGACGAAGTATATATTCGTTACGGGCGGGGTCGTGTCGTCCATAGGCAAGGGGACGAGCGCCGCGGCGCTCGGGATGCTCCTGAAAAGCCGGGGCTACAGGGTGGTGCTTCAGAAGTTCGACCCGTACATAAACGTCGACCCGGGCACCATGAACCCGTACCAGCACGGCGAGGTCTTCGTCACCGAGGACGGGGCCGAGACGGACCTCGACCTCGGCCACTACGAGCGCTTTCTGGACGAGAACCTGGGCCGCCTCTCCAACGTTACCACGGGGAGCGTGTACTGGGAGGTCATAAGCCGGGAGCGGCGTGGGGACTACCTCGGGGCCACCGTGCAGGTCATCCCGCACATAACCAACGAGATCAAGAACAGGATAGGCCGCCTCGGGCACGACAACGACGTCGTAATCACCGAGATCGGCGGCACCGTCGGTGACATCGAGAGCCTGCCTTTCCTCGAGGCGATCCGCCAGTTCCGCAACGACGTAGGGCGCAAGAACGTCCTCTACGTCCACGTCTCCTACGTTCCCTACATCGAGGCCGCAGGCGAGCTCAAGACCAAGCCGACCCAGCACTCGGCCCAGCGCCTGCGCGAGATCGGCATAAGCCCAGACGTGCTCGTCTGCCGCGCCGACCGCCCCATGAGCGAGGACATCCGAAAGAAGATAGCCCTCTTCGCCGACACCGAGCTCGACTCCGTTATCCCGGCCGAGGACGCCCCGAGCCTCTACGCCATACCCTTGAGTCTCCACGACGAGGGCCTCGACGATCTGGTCCTCGAGAAGCTCGGGATGGAGGCTCCGCCGGCGGAGCTCGACGAGTGGCGCAGCCTCGTTACCCGCACGCTGGAGGCCGAGCGGAGCGTGAAGGTCGCGATCATCGGCAAGTACATCAAGCTTCAGGACGCCTACCTCTCCGTCGTCGAGGCCCTCGGCCACGCCGCCGGCTCGAACGGGCTGAAAGTGGAACTCGACTGGGTCGACTCGGAGATCCTCGACGATAGGGCATCCACCGAGAAACGCCTGGCCGGGGTGGACGGGGTGCTCGTCCTGCCGGGCTTCGGGCACCGGGGGGCGGAGGGCAAGATCGAGGCCGCCCGCTACGCCAGGGAGACGAACACGCCGTATCTCGGGCTTTGTCTTGGGATGCAGATCGAGGTGATCGAGTTCGCCCGTAACGCCGCCGGCCTCGAGATGGCGAACTCGACCGAGTTCGAGCAGGACACCCCGCATCCCGTCATAGACATAATGCCGGACCAGGTGGGCGTGGACATGGGCGGCACGATGCGCCTCGGCCGCTGGCCCTGCAAGGTGGCCCCGGGTACCCTGGCAGCCAGGGTCTACGGCTCGGACCTCGTCCACGAGCGCCACCGCCACCGCTACGAGGTAAACAACGCCTACCGCGAGGCGCTGGAGGAGGCGGGAATGGTCTTCAGCGGGACCTCGCCCGACGGGAGGCTCGTCGAGATAGCCGAGCTCAAAGACCACCCGTTCTATATAGGGAGCCAGTTCCACCCCGAGTTCAAGAGCCGGCCCCTCCGCCCGCACCCGCTCTTCTTCGGCTTCGTCGAGGCCTGCGGCGCGCAGCAGAAGCCCGCCGCGACGGAACCCGAGCAGGCAACGGCCGAGGCAACGGCCGAGGAGCGGGCGGCCAGCTGAGGGCCGCGCTCCCAGAGACCGGCCGGTTCGGCGTGCTGGTGACCGGCGATGCGGCCGGCACCCTCGCCACGCGGACCGCGGGCCTCATCAGGTTTCACGCGACGCTGGAATGGGACGAGGCTCCTGCCGGGCCGGGATCCTGCCTCCCCGCGCCCGAACCTTTCTTCAAACACGACCTGGAGGAGGTCCTGGACCCGGCCGGCACGCTGCTGCGCATCACCGGCACCATCCTGGCCCCGACCGACCGCGGGCTCGGCGCCGGGCTGGAGCGCGTGATGCGTTCGGTCTCGAACGCCGCGACCCTCTCCGGGGCCGTGCTCGAGATGCGGTCCTTCAAGGAGCGCCGGCCGCGGCCCGCGCCGCCCGGGCCCTTGCAGGCGCTTGCCCTGGACCTCTGGCGCGCCGGCTTTTCTGTTCGCTTTTCGCCCTGCTGGACGCCGGCCCCTTCGAACGTTCTCGCGCTCGGCGTCCACGGCGATGAGGAGGCGCTCCTGGGCTTTTTGCGGGAGAGTGCGCTCTGGGAGCCGTCGTGACGCCGGCCTGGATCGCCGACCGGCTACGGGTTAGTCTTGGGGATGTGACTACGGACGCGCGTACAACGACAGACCGGGGAGCGGGGCTTTGAGGATCGGGGTGCCCAAAGAAAGGACGCCTTGCGAGACGCGCGTCGCGCTCGCCCCGCACGCGGCGCACGAGCTCAGCCGGGCCGGCCACCGCGTGCTCGTGGAGGCCGGGGCGGGGGAGGCGTCCGGAATCTCCGACGAGGCCTACAAGGACGCCGGGGCCCGCGTGGTGGACGACGCCCGCAAGGTGTGGGACGACTCGGAGCTTGTCGTCAAGGTCTACGGGCCAATCGAAGACGAATGGCCGCGCCTTCGGGAGGGCCTGATCCTGCTCTCGTTCCTCTCCCTGCCCGTGAACCGGAGCCTCATGCGGGCGCTGCTCGACTCCCGGTGCATCGCGTTCGCCATGGAGACCGTCAGGAACGGCCCGGGAAGACTGCCCATCCTGGCGCCGATGAGCGAGATCGCGGGCCGCCTCACCCCCCAGATCGGCGCCCACTACCTCCTGCGCCAATCGGGCGGGCGGGCATCCTGCTCGGCGGCGCCACGGGCGTCAGGCCCGGCCGGGTGGTCGTGCTCGGGTGCGGCATCGTCGGCTCGGGCGCGGCCAGGATGGCGAGCGGCCTCGGTGCCCAGGTGGTCGTGATCGACCGCGACGTGGACCGCCTGCGCACCCTGGAACTCGCCCGCATCCCCGGCGTCACGACGCTGGCCGCGAGCGCCCTGGGCATCAAGGACGCGGCGCTGCGGGCCGACCTCCTCATAGGCGCCGTCCACGTGGTCGGCGCCCGCACGCCGGCCCTCGTCGACCGGGAGACGGTCGAGGGGATGAAGGACGGGTCCGTGATCGTGGACGTCGACGTCGACTACGGCGGCTGTGTGGAGACCTCCCGTCCGACAACGCTCGACGACCCCGTCTTCGTGGACGGAGGCGTTATCCACTACTGCGTGAAGAACGTGCCTGCCGCCGTCCCCGTGACCGCCTCCCGCGCCCTGAGCAACGCCCTGCTCCCGTACGTCCGCGCCCTCGCCGGCCACGGCCTCGCCGACGCCCTCAAGGCCGACGAGGGCCTCGGCCGCGGGGTCGCCATAGCGGAGGGAAGGGTCGTCGACCCGGTCCTCGCGAGGGCGACCGGCGCGGACCACAGCCAGCTCTCCTCCGTCCTGCCGCTCCACAGGGAGGCCAGGTGACCTTCGAGTCTGCTGGGCGCTCGCTCGCGGACTTCACCGTAGAGCTCGACGTCTACTCGGGGCCCTACGAGTGGCTGCTCGCCCTGATACTCAAGGACGAGCTCGAGATCTTCGAGGTCCCCCTGCGCGAGCTGGTCGACCTCTACGCCGGCTCCCGCGACCCGGAAGCCCCCAACGCCCTCGACCGCGACACGGACTTCGCGGGCTCCGCGGCGGCCCTGATCCTGCTAAAGAGCCGCACCCTATCGCCGGCGGTAGAACCTGACGCCGAAGGCGACGACGCGGTGGCCGTCTCCCCGGAAGAACTCGCCGAACGCCTGCAGGAGTACCTCAAGATCCGTCGCGCCTCGGAAGACCTCCGCGCGAGGTTCGCCCGCGCCGCGGGCCACTACCCGTCGGCCCACGTCGTGCCGCCGAAACCGGGTCGCCTGCGCGTCGCCGAAGACCGGGTCACGCTCGCGGCCAGGCGCGCCTTCTCCCGCCTTTTGGAGCCGCCCGTAAGACACCTCGGCCCTATAACCGTGACCCTTCAGGAGCTCGCGGGCCTGATCCGGACCTCCCTCCTTCGCGGCCCGGTCTCCTACGAGGAACTGACCCGCAACATGGACCGCCTGCGCTCAGCCGTCGCCTTCGCGGCCGTCCTCTCCCTGGCCCAGGAGGGCTCGGTCAAGCTCGTCCAGCCCGAACCCCTGGGCGCCCTGACCCTGGAACCCCTGGAGACGCCCGGATGACCGAGAACGTCCCCGCCCCCGAGCACCTCATAGAGTCCGTCCTGCTCGTTAGCGCCCGCCCGGTCGGGCCGGACGACCTCTCTTCGGCCACGGATCTCACCCCCGGCGAGGTCGAGGCGGCCCTCGCCACCCTGTCCGAGCGCTACTCGCCCGAAAACTCGGGCGTGGTCCTGCGCGCCGTCGCCGGCGGTTACCTGTTCTCGACGAACCCGGCCTGCTCGGCCGCCGTCGAGCGCTTCCGCGAGGAGGCGAGGCCGACCCCGCTCTCCGGTGCGGCCCACGAGGTGCTCGCCTGCGCGCTCTACCTCGGCCCCCTGACCCGCGGCGCCATCTCCCGCGTCCGGGGCGTCAACTCGGACGCAGTAGTCCGCAACCTCCTCGAACGCGACCTCCTCGCGGAGGTGGGCGCCGACCGCGAAGCCCCGGGCGCTCCCGCCCTCCTCGCCGTCACGGACGAGTTCCTCGCGGCCACCGACGCCGCCTCCCGCGACGACTTCCCCCCGCTCGACTCGCTCGTCTCGCAGGAAGAGCTCGACAGGGTCCGCGAACGCCTCACCTCTCGGGAAGAGATCCCGGCCCAGGCCGGTCCCGAGGCTACCTGAGTGCGCCTGCAGGCTTTCCTCGCCCGCGCGGGCGCCGCCCCCTCCAGGCGCAAGGCGGAGGCCCTGATCGAAGCGGGCCGCCTCACCGTCGACGGCGAGACCGCCGCCCTCGGCCTCTCCGTCACGGGCGACGAGACCATCCTCCTCGACGGGCGCAGGGTCCTCCTTCCGGCCGAACACGCCTACCTGGCCCTGAACAAACCCGCCGGCTACCTCACCACCCTCAAAGACGAACCAGACAGAAACCGCCCCACGGTCGCCGACCTGATGCCCGCCATCCCCGGCCTCGTCCCGGCGGGCCGCCTCGACGCCGACACGACGGGCCTTCTCATCCTCACCAACGACGGCCCGCTCGCCCACCGCATCACCCACCCCTCCTCCGAGATAGAGAAGGAGTACCGCCTGACCCTCAGAAACCCCGTCCCGCCGGGATCCCTCAAAGCCCTCGCCGCGGGCCCAACCCTGGAAGACGGCAGAATGTCCCCGCCAACCATCTCCCACATCCAAAAATCGGGCGCCCAAACAACCGTCCACCTCACCATCCACGAGGGCCGTAACCGCATAATACGACGGGCGTGCGTCGCCGTTGGCCTGCACCTCCTCTCCCTGCAAAGGCTGCGTCTTGGCCCGGTACGACTCGGCAGCCTGTGCGAGGGACGGCATCGCCCGCTGACCGGAGCCGAACTCGAAGGTTTGCGATGAAGCCCGTAAGAGGCGTGCCAGGAATCGATTTCGGCATCCGCGAGGTCAGGGGCGACTTCCCGGAGGAGTTGGAGATCTCCCCGCTCGGCCGCCCCGTGGACGCCGAGGTCCGGGTTCCGGGTTCGAAGAGCGTGACGAACCGGGCCCTGCTGGTCGCGGCGCTGGCCGACGGCGTCTCCGTCGTGCGCAACCCGCTCTTCTCGGACGATCCCTACTACCTGCTCGACGCCCTGGTCCGCCTCGGCTTCGACGTCGGGGCGGACAGGGAGGCCGGCGAGGTCCGGGTCGGGGGGCTCGGCGGAGAGATACCGCGGGGCGGTGTCGAAGTCTTCGTCGGAAACGCCGGCACTGTGGCCCGCTTCCTGCCGCCCGCGCTCGCGCTCGGGCCGGGACCCTACACCGTAGACGGCGTGCCCAGGATGAGGGAGCGCCCGATCCGGGACCTCGTGGACGCCCTGCGCCGGCTGGGCGCCGCCGTCGACTACGCCGAAGATGAAGGCCGCTTCCCCCTGGTCGTCCGCGGCGGCGGCCTCGAGGGCGGCGCGACCCCCGTTCAAGGCGCCGGCAGCAGCCAGTTCGTCAGCGGGCTCCTGATGGCCGCCCCTTACGCGAGGAGAACCGTGAACCTCGACGTACAGGGCAGGGAGAAGTGGCCTTACGTTGGGATCACGGTAGAGGTCATGCGCCGTTTCGGCGTCGAGGTAGGCGTATCCGAAGACCTCAGGAGCCTCGCTGTCGAGCCGGGCGTCTACCGGGCGCGGGCCTTCGAGGTCGAGCCCGATGCCTCCGCCGCGTCTTACTTTATGGCGCTGGCCGCGGTGACGGGCGGACGGGTGCGGGTGCCGGGGCTCGGATCCCGCTCCTCCCAGGGAGATCTCCGTTTCGCCGAAGTCCTCGAAACGATGGGTTGTGAGGTGGAGATCGAGGCGGACGCCGTAGAGGTGCGGGGGACGGAACGACTGCGGGGTGTCGAGGTCGACATGAACGCCTTCTCCGACACCATGATGACGCTCGCCGCGATAGCCCCGTTCGCCTCCACGCCGACCACCATCACCAACGTCGGGCACGCCAGGCACCAGGAGACGGACAGGATCTCGGCCGTGGCGGCGGAGCTCGGGCGGCTCGGGGTCGCGGTCGAGGAGCGGCCCGACGGGCTAAAGATCTTACCCGGCCCCTTGCGTCCGGCCGTCGTCGAGACCTACGGCGACCACCGCGTGGCGATGGCCTTCGCCGTCGCAGGTCTCGCCTCCCCCGACCCCGTCGTGACCATCAGGGACCCCGGCTGCGTCACCAAGACCTTCCCCGGGTACTTCGGCGCCCTCGAATCGCTGCGGTAGCCGCCGGTCTTTCGGCTATACTTCCGGGGTCGATGAAGGGCATTCTGGTAACCATAGACGGTCCCGCGGGCAGCGGGAAGAGTTCGGTCGCGCGGCAGGTAGCCGGGCGGCTCGGCGTCGTCAACCTCAACACGGGCGCGGCCTACAGGGCCGCTGCCCTGCTCGCCCTGCGCGAGAAAGCCGACCTCTCCGACGGGCCCAGGCTCGCCGCCCTCGCCTCCAGGGTCTCCCTCGACCCGGACGGGGCCAGCATAGACGGGGAGCGGGTGGACGAGCCCGACCTCCGCTCGCCCGAGGTCTCGGCCGCCGCCTCCAAAGTCTCCGTCAACGCGGGGCTGCGGGAGGTCCTCTTGCCGGTCCAGCGGGCCGCCGCGTCGGAAGCGAGGGAACGTGGCGGGGCGGTCGTCGAGGGAAGGGACATAGGGACAGTCGTGTTGCCTGACGCGGAGCTCAAGGTGTTTCTGAAGGCGGACCCGGACGAGCGGGCGCGCAGGCGGGCGAAGCAGACCGGGCGGGAGGGCGAGCTCGACCGGATCCGGGAGGCGATCTCACGCCGCGACCGTCAGGACTCAGAGCGCGAGGTCTCGCCCCTGAAGCCGGCCGACGACGCGGTTGTCCTCGACACCACCTCGCTCTCTTTGGAAGAGGTCGTCTCCCAAGTCCTCGACCTCGCGGACGGCCTGCGGCGCGGAGGGTGAGGAACCCTTGACGGCCTTCGAGGGACGGAGCACGCCCACCAGGATGTCCCGCCGCTACGACCTCTTCAGGCGGTTCATGATCCTCCTCTGCAGGCTCCTCTTCGGCCTGACCATCGAAGGCATGGAGAAGGTGCCAAAGGGCGGCCCCCTGGTGGTGGCGGCGAACCACACCCAGTACCCGGACCCCGTCCTCGTCTGCATGGCCGTACCGAGAAGGATGCAGTGGATGGCGAAAAAGCAGCTCTTCGAACCCCCGTACAAGAAGTTCTTCGAGTTCATCGGCTCCTTCCCTGTCGACCGCGAGGGCGGCGGACGCGCGGGTGTCAGGGCCGCGCTCGCCTTCCTCAAAGAGGGGTGGGCGCTCGGCATCTTCCCCGAGGGCACGCACAGGGACGACGGGACGGCCAGGGAGGCAAAGAGCGGCGCCGTTCTTCTCGCCATCAGGGGCGGGGCCCCGGTGCTCCCCGTCTTCGTCGGCAAGATCCCCGGCCCCCGCGCACGCCTGCGCGGCGGGCGCCTGCGCCTTATAGTCGGGGATCCCATGACGCTCGACGCGGGACTCCGCGGCGGCCAGGCGTACCGCGAGGCGGCTGACGACGTGTTGCGCACCATCTACTCGCTGCCGAAACAGAACCGGAAGGGACAGAAGTGAGCCGTCTCCCCGTTGTTGCCGTCGTGGGCGCCCCGAACGTGGGCAAGAGCTCGCTTATAAACAGGATCCTGCGCCGCAGGGACGCCGTCGTCTCCGACCAGCCGGGCACGACCCGCGACCGCTCGTACAACAGGGCCGACTGGGCCGGCGCCGAGTTCGACCTTGTGGACACGGGCGGCATGGTGCCGAGGGCGAAGGTCGGCCTCGAGTCCCTCGTTACGTTGCAGGCTCGGGTCGCCGTCGAGGAGGCGGACGTGATCCTGCACCTCACGGACGCCAGGCTCGGCCCGACGGAGGCCGACGCGGCCATCGCCCGCGAACTGCGCCGCTCCCCCGCCAAGGTGGTCCTCGCCGTCAACAAGCTGGACAACCCCGCCGACGACACCGAACGCCACGGCTTCCACTCTTTGGGCGAGGGAGAGCCCCACGCCGTCTCGGCCATACATGGCCTCGGCGTCGGCGATCTCCTGGACGCCGTCGTCGCGTTGCTGCCGGAGACCCCGGCTGAGGAGGACTCGGATCTCCCCCGGCTCGCCATAGTGGGAAGGCCGAACGTCGGCAAGAGCACGCTCCTGAACCGGCTCCTCGGCGCCGAGCGGGCGGTCGTCTCAGAGGTGGCCGGCACCACCACCGACGCCGTCGCGGGCGAGGTCGAGTTCGAGACGGCCGGCGGGCGTGAGCGTTACCTCCTGCTGGACACGGCCGGGGTGAGCAAGACGGCCAGGAAGGCGAGCGGGGTACCCTACTACTCCTCCCTGCGGACCTCGGGGGCGATCCGGCGCTCGGACGTCTCCCTGCTCCTGGTCGACGCGGTCGAGGGCGTCGTTGCCGGGGACTTGCGGGTTGCGCGCGAGATCCAGGAGTCGGGCCGGGCCTGCGGGGTCCTCGTCAACAAGAGGGACCTCGTTTCGCCCGACCGTCTGCGCGAGGTCGCGGAGGGCGTCGCGGCCCGTCTCACCGACCTCAAGCCCCACTCGCTGCCGATCTCGGCCCTGACCGGGGCCGGTGTGGAAGACGTGCTCCCCTTCGCATCCCGCGTGAGGGCGGCATACAGGCTGCGGGTGCCCACGCACGAGATCGCGGAGTTCGTGAACGCCCTGGTCGACCGCAACGCCCCGCCGAGGGGCGTCAAGATCCGGTACGCCACGCAGACGGGGACCACCCCGCCCCGCTTCACGCTCTTCGCCAACCGCCCGGACGATCTGCCGGACAACTACATCCGCTACGTCGAGAACGCCCTCAGGGAGCGCTACGATTTGTGGGGCGTCGCCGTCGGCGTAAAGGCCAGGAGCAGCCGTTAGCCCACCCGGCGCGGCGGGTACGATAAGGAAGTCTACCGGCGGGTTAGAAGGGGAGAGAGAATGCGTCGAGCTTGGCCTGTGATTTTGGTGGGGGCTTCGGGCCTCCGCGAGGCATTGCGATGAAGGCCGTCATAATGGCCGGCGGCCAGGGCACGCGTCTGAGGCCGCTCACGAGCGACCAGCCCAAACCGATGATCCCGATAGCCAACCTGCCCTGCATGGAGCACATAGTCGGCCTCCTGAAACGCCACGGGTTCACGGACATCGCCGTGACGCTGCAGTTCATGCCCGAGGAGATCCGGGACTACTTCGGCGACGGCTCTGACTGGGGCGTGAACATCGGCTACTCCGTCGAGGACGCCCCGGCCGGCACCGCGGGCTCCGTCAAGATGGCCGAAAAACAACTCGGCCTCGAGGGCGAGCGGCTTTTGATCATCAGCGGCGACGCCCTCACCGACGCGGACCTGACGCGACTTTTGCGCTTCCACGAGGAGAAGGGCTCGGAGGCGACGATGGTCCTGAAAAGCGTGGAGAACCCCCTGGATTTCGGCATCGTGATCCTGGAGGAGGACGGGCGCGTCTCGCGTTTTCTGGAGAAGCCCGCCTGGGGCCAGGTCTTCTCAGACACCGTCAACACCGGCATCTACCTGCTCGAACCCTCGGTGATGGACGAGATACCGGAAGAGGGCGAGTACGATTTCTCCAAGGAGCTCTTCCCGAAGCTCTTGGAAGCCGGCCGGCCCATGTACGGTTACGTCACGGAGGATTACTGGGAGGACATAGGGACGCTAGAGCAGTTCGCCTCGGCCCAGCGCGACGTGCTCGACGGGAAGGTCAGGGACGTCAGGCCTCCCGGAACCCGGCTTCGGGAGAATATCTTCGTCGGCCGCAGGGCCCAGGTCGCAGACGAGAAGCTCGAAGGGCCCGTCGTGATCGGGGAGAACACCCGCATAGACCCGGCCGCCACCATCGGCCCCTACTGTGTCATAGCCGACAACGTCGTGGTCTCCGCCGGCGCCTCCGTCGAGCGGAGCGTCATCGCGGACGGGACCTACATAGGCGACGGGGCCGAGCTCAAGGACACGCTCGTCGGGCGCAACTCCTACGTCCAGGCCAGGGCCAGGATCCTCGAGCGCAGCGCCCTCGGCGACGACGTGATAGTCGGCGAGGGCGCCACGATAGCCCCCGAGGTCAAGGTCTACCCGCACAAGACCATCGAGGCCGGCGCGAACGTCACCCACTCCTTGATCTACGAGACCATGGGCCTTCGCACGGTCTTCAAGGGCGGGGTCGTAACGGGCAAGTTCAACGTGAACCTCACCCCCGAGTTCGTCACCCGCCTCGCCTCCTCCTTCGGCACGACGCTCGACCCCGGCGCCGTCGTAACTTTAGGCCGCGACGCCTCGCGCTCCGCCCAGGTCGCCAAGCGGGCCATGACGGCGGCCCTCCTCGGGACCGGCATAAACATCAGGGACCTGAGGGCGGCCCACGCGGGCGTGGTGCGCCACGACGTTCTCTCGGGCCGCTCGTCCGCCGGCGTGCACGTGAGGGCCGGCGCCGACCCCGACGACGTCGAGATCCTCTTTTTCTCCTCCGACGCCACCCCTATGACCGAGGGCGACCAGCGCGACGTGGAGAAGGCCTTCGTGCGCGAGGAGTACCGCAGGGCCTACGGGGAGGACATAGGGGAGCTCATCTACCCGGGGCGCGTGGTCGAGCAGTTCGTCGAACGCCTGGAGCGCGTCGTGGACAGGGACAAGACGGCCGGCGCCACGATAGTCGTCGACTTCTACGGCGGCGTCGCCGGCCTCGTCGCCAGCCGGGTCTTCTCGCGCCTCGGCATAGGCGCCGTAGTTATGGAGGGGTTCACGAACGCCAACGTCGTCGGGTCCGGCCCCGGCGTCGACCTCGAAGAGAGCATCGAGCGGGTCGCCCGCATCGTCCCAACGGTCGGGGCCGTCTTCGGGGCCGTGGTCGGGCCCGAGGCCGAGCAGGTCCGGTTCGTCGACGACGAGGGCAGGCTCGTCCCGTCAGACGTGATGCTGGCGTGCCTCATCCGGACCACCCGTCCTCGCCGGTCCGTATTCCCGATAAACCTGAGCAGCGGGTACAGAAAACTCGCCGAAGAGGGCGGGGGGACCGTCGAGATCAGCCGCACCGGCATAGGCAACGTCGCCATCAAAGCAGCGGAAGCCCGCGCGGACCTCGCCTCCCTGGCCGACGGCCGATACATCTTCCCGTCCTTCCTCCCGGCCCCCGACTGCTTCATGACGCTCGCCCGCGCCCTGGAGGCCTTCCGAGCCGAACCGCTCTCGGCCGTCCGCCAGAACTTCGACGACTCGTTCGGCAACGTGGTCCGCGAGCGTTTGGAATGCCCGTGGACCGCCAAGGGGCGCGTCATGCGCGGCCTCGCGGAGCGGTTCGGCGGCGACCCCGACGCCATCCTCACGGAGGGCGTGCGCCTGAACGCGGACGGCGGGTGGGTGCTCATGCTCCCCGACCCCGACAACCCCGTCTTCTACGTCTACGCCGAGCCGGGAGACGGCGCCGACCCCCGCGCCCTCGCCGGCGAGTACGTCGAACTGGTCCGGTCCCTGATCGAAGACGGCCCGGCCGAACCTTCCTGAGGGGTCCAGGTGCCTCAAGCTGAGATTGCGCTTCAGGTTGAGGTCGCGCTATACTGCGTCCATGTCTGAGGATGGGTTCACACGGTCCGGCGGCTTCGACTGGGAGGCCGCCGAGGACTTCACGGCGCTCTCCGAAGGAGAACTGCGCCAGCTGTTGGCGCGGGTCGCCGTCGAGGAGCGGGCGGCGGCCTACCGGCACGAGGTCTTGCGAGGCAGGGTCGATTTGATCCGGGCCGAGCTCGTGGACCGGGGGGTTGCGTCTTTGCCGCCCGAGGAGCTGGCGAGGGTTCTTTTGGGGGAGAGGGGTGGGGACCTGTGATGGTTTGCCCCAACTGCGGGGCCGAGATCACGCGCAGCATGAGGTTCTGCGCCGAGTGCGGGACCAAGCTGGACGCCGGCCAGAGCACGGTCTCCTTCGCCCCGAGCTTCGGCGACGAGGTCGAATCGCCCGCGCCCTCCGGCGGCGGGCCCGGCGGCGCGTCTCTCATAGAGCTCGACCAGGTCGAGGGGACGGCCGGGCGCAGGATGCACGACATAGACGATTCGGTGGTGACCGTGGGCCGCGGCCAGGACAGCAGCATCTTTCTCGACGACGTCACCGTCTCGAGGAGGCACGCGGAGATAGTGCGCGGCGACCGGGGTTTCCTCATCCGGGACGCCGGCAGCCTCAACGGCACCTACGTAAACAGGGTAAGGGTCGACTCGGTCGACCTGCGCAACGGCGACGAGATACAGGTAGGAAAGTACCGGTTCAGGTTCGTGTACGCCTAGCGGAGCTAGCAGGGGCGGGCGCGAAGAAGACCCGATGTAGAGGATGGGAGCTAACTTCTTGGAGAACGGAGACACGTACAGGAGCAGGTGGACCAGCCCCCCGAGGGAAGACCCCAGGGCCGACGATGCGCGCGAAGACGTGCTCGGCCCCGAAGCGGACCCGATCGGGGAACAGCCCCTGGCGGAACAGCCGTTGGCTGAGTCGCCGATGGCTGAGACACCGGACCCGGATCCTGGCGCGCAGGACCGTTCCCGGGAAGACCCCATGCTGGGCCAGGGGACGCGGGGGCGCGGTGGGGGCAAGGACAGCTACACCATCGGCGAGGTGGTCGAGCGGCTGAGGCCCGAGTTCCCGACGCTCTCGGTCAGCAAGATCCGGTACCTGGAGCGCAGGCGTCTGATCAACCTCACCCGCACCCGCGGAGGTTACAGGCTCTTCTCCGGCCAGGACATCGAGCTTCTGAAGTACATCCTCACCCTCCAGGACAAGGAGTACCTGCCGCTCAAGGTCATTAAGAAGCGCATCGAGGGCGGGGGCGGTTTCCCGGCGGGCGGGGGGGACGCGGCCGGTGACCTCTCGCGGGTCCTCGAAGACAGGACCTACACCCGCGAGGAGCTCGCCGACACTTTAGAGACCGATTCGCGCTTCGTGGACGAGCTCGTGACCGTGGGCGTGATAGGCCGCAGCGGCGAGCTCACCCAGCGCGACGCGGAGATCGCGCGCCTCGCCCAGGAGATGGCGAAGTACTCGATCCAACCGCGCCACCTGCGCGGCATCATGGCCGCCGTCGACCGCGAGGCCGCCCTCTTCAAGCAGGTGGTCAACCCGGAGCTCCGCAGCAGGGACGACGGCAGGGTCGCCGAGGCCATGAACAAGGCCCGCCACCTCGCCTCGGTCGACTCCCGCATGAAAGAGCTGATGATGGCGAACGTGATCGACACCTTCGCCCCCTGACGCCGTGACGCTGACCGGGGACCCCACAACGCGCTCGATCGTGTCGAGCGCCGCATCCGCACGGTGCCAGACTTCCCGAAGCCGGGCATCTCCTACAAAGACATAACCCCCCTCATAGAGGATGGCGACGCCCTCCACGCCGCCACGGACGCCCTTCACGGGGCCACGAAGCACCTGGAGTACGACCGCATCCTCTCGGCCGAGGCCCGCGGCTTCGTCTTCGGCACGGCCCTCGCGTACCGGGCCCGGAAGGGCCTGATCCTGGCCCGCAAACCGAATAAACTCCCCCGCGAGACGATCTCGGCCTCCTACGACCTCGAATATGGCACCGATATCCTGGAAGCCCACGCCGACTCGGTCTCGGAGGGCGCCAGGGTCCTCGTCGCCGACGACCTCCTCGCCACCGGCGGCACCGCCCGCGCCATGTGCGACCTCGTCGAGAGCGCCGGAGGAACCGTGGCGGGCGTCGCCTTTCTAATAGAACTCGGCTACCTGGACGGGAGATCCCGCCTCAAACCCTACGAAGTCGTCTCCCTGATAACCTACGCCACCCCAAATGACTGACCTCCCCGTCCCAGCCCACAACCCAACCCCCGCCCCAAACCTCCCGCCCGATACCGACCGCCTCATCACCCTCTACCTCCGCACCCTCACGAGCCCCAGACGATAAAAACCTATAATACAGAGATACGGCTGTTCGTGGTCTACATGGCGGGGGAGATGGGAAAGGACCTCGCGTCTCTGACGGCTGAGGACGTGTCGATCTACAGGGAGCGCCTGATAAACGACTACGCCCCGGCGACGGCGGCGAAAAAGCTGGCTGTGCTGCGGCGGTTTTTGATCTTCACGTTCATGACCGGCGCGACCACCGTCAACCCCGAGGCCCTGCGCTTCTTCGCGAAGAGCCCGCGCGTCCGCCAGGACCCGGCCTACAACGTGCTGACGGAGGACGAACTGCGGCGGATGTTGAACGCCGCCCGGGCGGACAACTACCGCAACTACGTGATGCTGGCCGTGATGTCCGCGTGTGGTTTGCGGGAGGCCGAGGTCGTTGGCCTCAAGCTCTCCGATTTCCAGGACTCCGGAGACGACGTGGTCCTGCTACGGGTACTCGGCAAAGGAGACAAGATCCGCAACGTCCCGATATCTCCCGAGCTGTGGCGCCTCATCCAGCGCTACGTCCTCCTCTCCGACCGCAGCCTCAACTCCCACGCCGACGCCCGCAAGCCGCTTTTTTGCTCCCGGGTCGGCAAGGACAAGCCCCTCACGACCCGCTCCGTCCAGAACATAGTCAAGAAATACGTCCGCGCAGCCGGCATCACGAAACCCATAAGCCCGCACTCCATCCGCCACACCGTCGGCACCAACATGGCCGTGAACGAAGCCCCGCTACTCGTCATCCAGCAATTCCTCGGCCACTCGGACCCCAAGACGACCATGCGCTACATCCGCCGAGCCGAAGAACTCGCTAGCAAGGCATATCAATATAATACATTGCCGATGTAGGCGATCCCGGTGGGTGGGCACACCTATGTGGCGTGTTTGCGTATCAGGTCGTACGTCTCTTCGAGCGAGAGCCATCCGTGCACCTCGGCGCGTTCGTCGCCTTCGAGTCGTTTGTAGACTTCTAAGAACTGTTCTATCTCGTGCAGGTTCTGCTCGGGGAAGTCGTCGATGGTTTCTATGGCGTCGAAGCGTGGATCGTCGTCCGGGACCGCGAGTATCTTGTGCTCTTCGCCCTCGGTATCCGTCAGGTGCATGGCGCCGACGGGCCGGGCTTTGATGACGCAGCCGGGGAACGTTGGCTCGTACGCGGCGACCAGGACGTCGAAGGGATCTCCCTGATAATTCGTCGAAGGAAGGAAGCCGTACTCGACGGGGTAACGGACGTTCCCGGGCAAGACCCTGTCGCGACCTATAAGCCCGAGCCCCGGGAACCACTCGTACTTGTTGCGGCTTCCGACCGGTATCTCGACGACCGCGTTGACCACCCGCGGGGCGTCATCACCAAGGGGTAAGGCCTCAAGATCCAAAGCCACAACACCGCCTCCTGACTCGCGTCTCCCAAACGTTATCGAAGGCCCCAGCTTACTACCCTTCGCCCCCCTCGCGCTCCAACTTCGCATAACGGTAATTCTCGGAAGTTGAATTTTGCGTCCGTCAGGGGCCTGGTTGGCCCCCTGGCACGGTGTATCTCAGGAAGATTTCGTCGCCGGATGTTTTGGTGGAGTGGAGTCTCAGTTCGCGCGAAGCGCCCGCGCCGACGTCGACGATGTGGCCGCCGGTAGTCGGGAGTAGTAGCGGCGAGATGGTGACGAAGAGTTCGTCCACGAGGCCTTGCGCGAGGAGCGCGCCGTTTGTTTTCGGGCCGCCCTCGACCAGGAGCCGCGCCACGCCGTGGTCGGTTCGAAGCTTGCGCAGGGCGGCTCTGAGGTCCACGCGGCCGTCGGGAAGGCTCGGCGTCGGCATCAGGTCGATGCCTTTTGTGGGGTGTTCGTACGCGCCAGAAGCTTCTTTGGGGAACGCGAGTAGCACGCGCTGGGCGGGGTCCCTGATCAGCCTCTCGCCGATGGTCGGCGGTTCGGGGCCGCAGAGGATAACGGCCAAAGGTTGCGGCAAGGAAGGGTCATCCAGGCCGAGCCTCATCCTCTCCGCCCTGAGGGTCCCGGCGCCGACCATCACGGCGTCGACGACGGACCTTAGCCCCCTCATTGCCTTCCGGTCCGCGCTTTTCCCTATACCGGCGGCTTTTCCGCCTACGGAGGCCACGCCGTTAACGGAGGAGACCATGTTCACCAGGACGTAAGGCCTTGCGGGGTCTTTGGGGGCGGGCAGTCTCAGGTCGTCGTAGACGCCTGGGGGCGTCTGGTCGCCCATTGGTGCGGTCCCGTTAACCGGGTACCCTGTAGCGGGAGTACCTGGCCGAGGCGGATCTCGGGAGGCTGACGTCCATCCAGAGGCCCTCTTCGGTGCTCTTCTGGTCGTGGATCTCGGCCAGCCCGTAAAGCCTGCTCGCCTGCGCGTAATCCTCGTGGGGTATGAGGACCTCGATCCTCTCCCGCCGGACCGAGATCTCGCCGTACACGGCCTCCAGCAGGGGCCCCACGCCTCCCCCCGTGGCGCTCACGAAGACGGCGTCCGGGTACTCGGCGCGCAAATCCCACGCCCTCTCCTCGCCCACGAGGTCCATCTTGTTCAGGCACAGGATATCCCAGGGCTCTTCGTTATCGCCGCCGACGAGGCCCTCCCTGAGCGTGCGGCCGACGGTGGCTATCTCGTCGGGGAGCTCGGGGCTGGAGGCGTCCGCGCACAGGACGCGGACGTCCGCGTCGATGGCGGCCTCGAGCGTCGAGGCAAACGAGTGTACGAGCTGGGTCGGCAGCTTCCTTATGAAGCCGACGGTGTCCGTTACCACGAAGTCTGGGTGCGCGCCTTCGGAGCCATTGGCCGTGGCGGTCCCCTGTACGGTCCGTGTGGTGGTCTCGAGCGTCTCGAAGAGCCGGTCTTTGGTGGATCTGCCGGCCCCGCTCATCGCGTTCAGGATCGTGGTCTTTCCGGCGTTGGTGTAGCCGACGAGCGCGACGGTGGGCGTGGCCCCCTCCTTGAGCCTTGCCCCGCGGACCTCGCGGCCCACCTTCTCCCGGCGAAGCTTCCTGTTTATCGTGTCTATGCGGCCCCTTATGACGCGGCGATCGTACTCCAGTTGCTGCTCGCCGCTGCCCCGCCTGGCCCCTCCGCCGGACCCGCCCCTGCCGCCGCCGAGGCGGCTGAGCTCGGGGTTGCGGCCCTTGACCCTGGGCAGCCGGTACTGGAGGTCCGCCAGCTCGACCTCAAGCCTGCTCGCGGCATCCCCGGCGTGGACCTCGAAGATGCGTATGATCAACTCCGTCCTGTCGACCACGTTGGCGCCGGATCCCCGCTCCAGGGTCCTAGCCTGGGAGGCCGTCAACTCGTCATCCGTCACCACGAACCCGGCGTCAGCCTCCTCGACGACCCCGCGCAACTCCTCGCGCTTGCCGAGGCCAATGTAGCCGGCGTTGTCCCGCCTCGCCTGCTCCACGACACCAACGACCTCCATCCCGAGCGTCGTCGCAAGCCTCCGCAACTCCCCCATGTGACGGGGCTCCCCGGCCCCAACCAAAACGGCCCGAGCGTTCCCTTCTTCCGTGAGATCCATCATTCCCACATTGTATCATGCATGGTATTCAATTCCCCGCCTTGGGGGTCGCCCACGGTGACGATTCTCGCGCGATTCCCGATGGTCCTCGCCAGCTTATCGAACCAGCGCATCTGCTTTCTGGCGAGCCGTCTCGTTCTCGCGGAGATACGGTCTCTCGCCTGCTCCGCCGTGATCCTCCCGTCGGCCAGTTGCAGCATCTCCGCGACGCCGACGGCTTCCAGGACGGAGGGGTTTATTTCCTGCCCCTCCTTCTGCATTCGTTGGATCATCCGCGCCTCCCCCAGGCCGGTTTCGCAGATCCTCTCCGACCTTTCGGAGATCGAGGCATCCAGCACGTCCCTCTGCGGCCTTATGTAGAGCATCGTCGTTTCGTACCTCAAGTCCCCGGACCAGATGGAGCCCCTTTTGTCGGCCCCGGACATCTCCAGCTCGGCCGACCTTGAGGCCCTGCGGGGGTTCGCATCGTCTACGGTGGCCCTTTGCGCCGCTTCTCTAACCAGCGCGGGCACCTTCGGGGCCATCGGTATGTCCAGGAGGATGGCGTTTAGGTACATCCCGGTGCCGGCGTCGAGCACGACCCCGTTCTTTGAGCCCGAGATAATATCCAGCGCCTCCTCAGCGTGTCTGGCCACCGTCCAGCGCTCCGTGACGGGGACCACGCAGACGAGCTCCGCCGGCCTTCTCCTCGACTGGTTCGTGATCTTCTCTATCCCCGAATAGACTTGCATCGAGTCGACGGCTATCACCGGAACGTGGACCCCAAAGTCCCCGGAGAAACGTTCCGCGAGAGCGTCCGAAAGGTCACTCTTGCCGGCGGCCGTGGGACCGCAGACTGCGAGAACCTTCTTTTTTTGCCTCTTCGTGCCGACCGCTCCCTTTAGCGGATCGGTTCCGCGTAGAGCACGTGAGGGCCGGCCGATCCCACCCTTGCCCTCACGTACGACCCGGGCACCGCTCCCGTCTTTAGGTGGACGGCGTGCCCGCTCCAGGTCTCGCCTATGGCGCGCCCTTCCTCGTTGGCCCCGTGACGGACGTACACGTCCTCGACGGCCCCTATCTTTGCCCTGTTCCGCCTGAAAGCGTTGCCCTCGACGGCCCGCAACACCTCGACGAACCTCTTCTGCGCCACCTCCTGCGAAACGACACCCCCGATGTTAGCCGCCTCGGTCCCATCCCTCGGCGAGAACTTGAAGACGTACGCGGAGTCGAACTGGCAGTCTTCGACGAGCTTCAAGGTCGCCTCGTGGTCTTCCTCCGTCTCCCCCGGATGCCCGACTATGATGTCCGTGCTCAGGGTCCCGCCCGGCGCGGCCTCCCGGAAGACTTCTATCTTTCGCCTGTACCTCTCTGCCTTGTAACCGCGGTGCATGATCTTCAGCATCCGATCCGAACCGGACTGGACCGGCAAATGCAGCCGCTTTACTATCGTCTCCCTCTCGCCGATGGCCCGCAGAGTCCTGTCTTCCATGTTGGACGGGTGGCTGGTGGTGAACCACACCCTCGGCGCCCGCTCCGAGACCGCCTCCAGCAGATCACAGAACCTCTCGCCGTCCTGCCTCCAGGCGTCCACCGTCTGCCCGAGCAGCGTCACGTACCCGGTGCCGCCCTCCACTAGCCGATCCACCTCAGAGAGGATGCTCTCTTTCGACCTGCACACCATCCTTCCCCTCACGGTCGGGACTATGCAGTAGCTGCACCGGTAGTTGCAGCCGGTCATTATCGTGACGAAAGCTGAGTGTCCGCCTTCCGTCCCCGGTAGTTCGGGAGTGTACGTCTCTTCCATCGTGGGTAACCCCACGAACTCGGCCAACTCGTACGTATTATGAGTACCCAAAACGAGGTCTATACCGAATTGGCGGCGGAGGGTTTCGGATTCTTCGGCGGCTCCTATGCAGCCGGTGAGGGCCACTTTTTTGAGGCGGCCGGACCTCTTGAGGCGGGTGAGTTCGCCCAAGTGTCCGCGGACGCGGTCCACGGCGTTCTCGCGCACGTAGCAGGTGTTGAGGATGACTATGTCCGCGTCCTCGTAGCGCGGGACCTCGGCGTACCCTGCGTCCAGGATCATGCGCCGCATCCTGTCAGAGTCGTGCACGTTCATCTGGCAGCCGAAGGTCCTTATGCACGCCGTCTTGCCCGCGCCTGGTGCCGTTTTGGGGCGGGCTTCGGCTTGCGGGTGAGTTGCACGGGGTGGTCTCACTCATACTCTTCCTCCGGTTCGTAGACGCGGGCTTTCAGGAGGATCTCACCTGGGCGCGACACTACCCTGAGGTCGTCCACCTCCACGTACCCGGCGCGGGCCGCCCGTCCCAGTATAGCCGCGATCTCGGCCTTTTCCTTCTCCCCGAAGGGCAACACGGCCCCCCCACTCCCCGTCCCTCTCCCTCGACGCGTCTCTTTCGGACGAATTCCCGGTTCGTCTACGGTCAACTCGCTGGCTGGCCGGACCTCACCCCTCAACACCCGCTGCACCGTCCGGGACGAGAGGTCAAGGCCGATACCCGATGCCCTATCGCGTAGTCTACCGACGCTCTCTTCTGTGTGTATTATGTGGTTTTTTAACAGGGCTGCCAGGATGCTGGCGGGGGAATCGTAGTAGATGGTGGCGTTGGCCGATTCTCGGGCGAAGGACTCGGCGATGGCGAGGAGGTTCGTTCTCGAGGTGCGGGAGGCGGACTGGAGGGTGCGTTCGGGGAGGGTTCTGGTGTCGAACGTGGCCCTGAGGGCGGTTGGCCGTGACGGGGAGAGGACTTCGGCCGCGGTCGCGGCCCGTTTGAGGTGGTAGAGGGCGAGGCCCGCCCCGTGGTGGGAGCCCGTGCGGGCGGCGGGGTCCGGGACTGGCGCAAGGTGGCGGGTGGTAACGCCGGGCTCGAAGATTAGCGGGGCGTAGGCGTCGGGGATGCCCGTGCCGTCGTCAATTACCGTCAGGGTGCGGAAGCGGCGGCCCGTCAGGGTCGAGGCGACGAAGACGCGGGCTGCGCCGGCGTCGCGAGCGTTGCGCAGGAGTTCGACGAGGGCGTCCTCGACGTGGGTTATCGGGGAGGGGCCCCGGCGGGCGCCTTCGACGCCGGTGAGGCGGGCGAAGCCGGAGCCGAGGTCCCTGTAGGGTCCCTCCATCGCGCTAGCGCGCGACCTCGCTGACGCGGCTCTCGCGGATGACGGTCACCTTGATCTGGCCCGGGTACTCGAGGTCCGTCTCTATCTGCTTGGAGATGTCGTAGGCGAGCTTGGCTGCTATACGGTCGTCGACTTCGGAGGGCTGGACCATCACCCGGATCTCGCGCCCGGCCTGGATCGCGTAGGCCTTGTCGACGCCGCGGTGCCCTTGCGCTATGTCCTCCAGGGAGCGCAGGCGCTCGATGTAGGTCTCCGTCGTCTCCCGGCGGGCGCCGGGGCGGGCCGCCGAGACGGCGTCGGCGGTCGCGACGAGCACGTCCTCGACCGTCTCCATCTCGATCTCGTGGTGGTGGGCGCTTATGGCCCTGACCACGTCGTCGGACTCGCCGGACTTCTTGGCGAACCGCCCGCCGATGATGGCGTGAGTCCCCTCGACCTCGTGGTCTATAGCCTTGCCGACGTCGTGGAGGAGGGCGGCCCTGCGGGCGAGCTTGGCGTTGGCGCCGAGTTCCTGGGCCATCATGCCGCAGATGTTGGCCACCTCCACGGAGTGGGCGAGAACGTTCTGGCCGTAAGAGGTGCGGTACTTCAGGGCGCCGAGCAGGCGGGTCAGGTCGTTGTGCATGTTGCCCGTGATCTTGGCGTCGTAGAGCGCCTGGCGCCCGGCGGCCTTCATCTCCTTCTCGACGTCCTTCTTCGCCTTGGCGACGATGCCCTCGATGCGCCCAGGGTGGATGCGGCCGTCCTGCACCAGGCGGCCCATGGCAACCCTGGCGACCTCCCTGCGGACGGGGTCGAAGCACGAGATCACGACCGTCTCGGGCGTGTCGTCGATTATGACGTCCACGCCCGTCGCGGCCTCGAAGGCCCGGATGTTCCTGCCCTCGCGGCCTATGACCCTGCCCTTCATGTCGTCCGACGGAAGGCTGACGGCCTTTACCGTCGACTCCGAAGTCAGGTCCGAGGCAACCCTCTCCATCGTGGTGGAGATGAGCCTGCGGGCCTCCTGGTCGGCCTTCTCCTCGGCCTCGATGGTCATGTCCCTCACCATCTTCCCGAGGTCGGTCTCGAGCTCGGATTCGAGGCCGGAGAAGAGGCGGCGCTCGGCCTCGTCGCGCGTGAGGCCGGAGAGCTCTTCGAGGATCCTGAGCTGCTCGGATTCTCTCTGCTGCAGCTCTTCCTTTCTGCGGGCGAGCGCCTCTTCGTCTTCGCCCAGGCGCCTGCGGCGGGCTTCGAGCTCGCCCTCGCGGCGTTCGAGGGCGGCGTCGCGGTTGTCCAGGCGCTCCTCGACGCGCGAGACTTCGGCGCGGCGGGATCGGATCTCGGCCTCGGCGTCGTCTTTGAGCTTGAGCGCGGATTCCTTGGCGGCGAGCTCGGCCTCGCGACGGGCGGCTTCGGCCTCGCGGCGGGCGTCTTCTACTATGGAGCGGGCGTCGGAGCGGGCCTGGGTCTGGCTGGCCTGCATGCGAGATCTGCAGACGAAGTAGCCGACCGCCGTTCCGGCGATCGCGCCAACGGCAAGCCCGAGGACCAGTAACAGAACATTCACGGGTTGTCTCCTTCAACGGGCCCCTGTTTCGAGGCCCGGCATCGAGTTAAATGGACAGTCCTTGTTGGGACTACGCCCGTCCCCGATGCTCCCCGGCGACCTCGGCGCAGACCCCGGCCGAGTAACCGCGACGCGCCAGAAAACCGTAGACCCTGCGCGCCTCGGCCTCGGATCCCACCCCATTATACCGCCGCGCCACAGCACTTCTAGCGTCCTCGAGCTCGGACCGACCGGCGAACTCTTCTTCGACAGCCACCGCTGCCACCTCCCGCCCGACCCCGCTCTTGAGCAGGTCGGCGGAGACCCGCCTGGGCCCGTATCGCTGCGCCTTCTCCCGCGCCTTCTGGCGGGCGAACTCCTCGTCGTCCAGGTAACCGAGCTCGAACAGGCGGGCAACGACGACCTCGATGGTCCCTGACGCGTACCCGTAACGCCCGAGCCTCTCTCGGACCTCCCCCTCGGACCGCGCGCGGTAGCCGAGCAGGTTCAGGGCCCGGCCCATGGCGAGCGGCCTCTCCCCCGCCACCCTGGCTTCCTCGAGCTCCTCGCACGAGAACGCGGCCCCCTCACGGAGGCCGCGTTCTCGTGCGACTGCGGCGTCCAGCTCGGCCCAGAACTCCCCGTCCACGGAGATCCTGACCCGGTTCCGCCGCTCCTTCGCGCCCGTGATCTCGGGCAAACCGGACCGCCCTTAGACCGGCCGACCCGCCGGGGCCTCCGCGACGAGGTCCTGGTCCGCGACGCCGTTGGCCCTCTCTGCGGACCCGTTAGCGCCGTCGGCGTTCGCCCCGGCGTTCGCCCCGGCGTTCGCCCCGGCGTTCGGGTTGTCGAAGCCGAGCTTGTCGTAGATGTCGGCGAGGACGCGGTTGCGGACGCCCTCGTTCTCCTTGAGGAACGTCTTGGCGTTCTCGCGGCCCTGCCCGAGCCGCTCGTCGCCGTAGGCGAACCAGGCGCCGGACTTCTGGACCACCCCGTTCTCGATGCCGATGTCGAGCAGGCTCCCCTCGCGGGAGATGCCCTCGCCGTACATGACGTCGAACTCGACGACCTTGAACGGCGGCGCCACCTTGTTCTTGACGACCTTGACCCGCGTCTGGTTGCCGACCGTGTCGTTGCCGGCCTTCAGGGCGCCGATGCGCCGGATGTCGAGCCTGACGCTGGAGTAGAACTTCAGGGCGCGGCCGCCCGGCGTCGTCTCGGGGGAGCCGAACATCACCCCGATCTTCTCCCGAAGCTGGTTTATGAAGATGGCCGTCGTCCCCGAGCGGTTGAGGGAGCCCGAGAGCTTCCGCAAGGCCTGGCTCATGAGCCTGGCCTGAAGCCCCACGTGGGAGTCGCCCATCTCGCCCTCTATCTCGGCGCGGGGCACGAGGGCGGCGACGGAGTCGATAACGACGACGTCGAGGGCGCCGGAGCGGATGAGGGTGTCGGCTATCTCGAGGGCCTGCTCGCCGTTGTCCGGCTGGGAGAAGTAGAGGTCTTCCAGGTTCACCCCGATCGCCTGGGCGTAGTCCGGGTCGATGGCGTGCTCGGCGTCGACGAAGGCGCACAGGCCGCCGGACTTCTGGGCCTCCGCTATAACGTGCAGGGCGAGGGTGGTCTTACCGCTGGACTCGGGGCCGAAGATCTCGACGATCCTGCCCCGCGGCAATCCCCCGACACCGAGCGCCAAATCGAGCGCGAGGGCGCCCGTGGAGATGGCCGGGACCTTTGGCCTCTCGTCGTCGCCCATCCTCATGATGGAGCCCTTGCCGAACTGCCGCTCTATCTGGGATACCGCGGCGTCTATTGCTTTGCTCTTGTCCAATGCATCCTCCACGAAACGCGTGCGTCGATGGCTCTTGCGTGATCGGTATTCCTCGCAGGAAATTATACTGCAGCGCCGGGGGCCTCCCAAGAGGGTTTCCGGGTGGGGGCCTCTCAGCCCGCGGACTTCAGGGTGTAGCTCTTGTCGAGCACCTGTCCGGGGTCTCCGAGGGGGCCCACGTCCTGGCCGTTGACCTCGACGGAGACGGCGCCGGCGTTCCCCGCCTCGATGCCGACCACGCGCCGCGCCTCGAAAGTCCTGGAGTACCCGGGCTCGGCCACCCGCTCGAAGACCGTCTCGGAGTCGGAGCGGACCCGGATCCAGGCCGGCGACCCCTCCACGCTCACCCCGACCCTGAGCGTGTCGAGCGCTGCCTCGTTGGCGACCTGCTCCCCGGACGCGGGCCGTTCCCCGCCTTGCCCCGCCCCTCCGCCGGACGCCCTCTGGTCTTCCTCGTTGGCCGGGGCCTCCGCCCGGACGTCGTCCCCGGTCGAGGCCCTGACGTTCAGGCCCACGAAGTACAGGGCCCCGATAAGGGCGGCTATGACGAGGGCGGCTACGCCGAAGGCGATGATGGTAGAGCGCGGTATCTTGCGCTTGCGGGCGCCCGAGACGCCGCCCGGGTTGATGATCGGCCGCTCGAACTCGCTCTCGGGGGGCGCGTAGCTCAACCCCCGTTCCCGGCGCGGCTTTCTGCGGGTCCTGAGCTCTTGGGAGAGCCCCGCGCCGTCGAGGCCCAGGAAGTTGGCGTACGTCTTCAAGAAACCCTGGGCGTAGACCGCGTCGGGGAGGACCGTGTAGTCGTCCTCTTCGAGGCCGACGAGGTAGCGTTTGCGGATCTTGGTAGCCCGCTCGGCCTCTTCTAATGAGAGGCCCCTGTCCCGCCTGGCCCGCTCCAGAACGCGCCCGATCTTGCCTTCGCCGTTGGACGAGCCGGGTGTGTGATTGCCGTCTTCCATGCAGCCTAAAAGCCTACCATAGACGCTACCAGCCCTCGGGTTTGTCGCCCGGTTCCCCGCCCTCGAACATGGACTCGATATCTAGCGCGCTCGCCACGACGGCGCGGCTCTTCGAGCCCTCGTACGGGCCGACGATGCCCTTGCGCTCTAGCGCGTCGATGATCCTGCCGGCCCGCGAATACCCGACCCGAAAGCGCCGCTGCACGGCGCTCACGGAGGCCTGCTGGGTCTGCACGACGAAGCTCGCCGCCTCGGGCAAGAGGTCGTCCTCGGGCTCGTCCGTCTCCTCCTTGTCGCTTTTCGGCTGCTGGGTGACCTCCTCGACGAAGTGGGGCTCGGCCCTGCCCGAGGCGGCGTCCTCGGAGGCGCCCACCACCCGCTCGACCTCGTTCTCCGAGATAAAGGCGCCCTGCACCCTGGAGCTTCTCAGGGCGGAGACGGGCTTGAAGAGCATGTCGCCCATGCCGAGCAAAAACTCGGCGCCGCCGCCGTCCAGGATCACGCGCGAATCCACCTGACTCGAGACGGCGAAGGCGATCCGGCTCGGGATGTTAGCCTTGATCATGCCGGTTATGACGTCGACGCTCGGCCTCTGGGTCGCGACGACGAGGTGGATGCCCACGGCCCTCGCCTTCTGGGCGAGCCTCACTATGGAGTCCTCGACCTTGGCGCCTGCCTGCATCATGAGGTCGGCGAGCTCGTCTATGACGATCACCACGTAGGGCATCTGCGTCTCGGCCCTTATGTTGTAGCCCTCCAGCGACCGCGACCCCATCCTCTCCAAAACCTCGTAGCGCCGCTCCATCTCGGCGACGGCCCACTGCAACGCGTTGGCGGCCTTCTTGACGTCCGTGACGACGGGGGTTATGAGGTGCGGCACCCGCCCGAACGGCGAGAGCTCCACCCTTTTGGGGTCTATGAGGACCATCTTGACCTGGCGAGGATCGGTGGTCAGCAGAAGCGAGGTGAGCAACCCGTTGAGCATCACGCTTTTCCCGCTTCCCGTGGTGCCGGCGACGAGCAGGTGCGGCATCTCGGCCAGGTCGAAGAACACGGCCCGGCCGGAGATGTCCTTGCCGAGGGCCACGGGCAGGGTCCAGTCGTTCGCTTCGGGGTACTCCCTGAAGACGTCGCCCAAGGTTACCTTGGCCGGTCTCGTGTTCGGCACCTCGACCCCGACCGCGCTCTTGCCGGGGATCGGGGCGAGTATCCTGACCTCCGTGGCGGCCAGGGCGTAGGCTATGTCTTGCTGCAGGTTCCTGACCTTGCCCACCTTGACCCCGCTGCCGAGCCGCAGCTCGTAGCGGGTAACGCGGGGGCCTACGACGGCCCGGATCACGCGCGCCTCGACCCCGAGGTCCGCGAGCGCCCGCGTCAGGCGTTCGCTGGTCCCTTCCGCGTCGTGCTCCGGGACCCCGTGCCCGACCTCCAGCAGGCCGAAGGACGGCGGCGTGTACTCCCCCGGCTCGACCGGACGGGCCTCCTCGAGCGGCAGCCCCCCGGAGCTCTCCGGCAACACCACCTCGAACTCCCGCGTCGGCGCGTCTTCCTCCTCGGGCGGCGCGGGGGTTCGGGCGCCAACTCCTCGTGCAGGTCGCGCACCTCGGGCTCCGCCGGCGGCTCGGCCGGCCGCTCCCGCACGGCGGCCGGTTTGTCCGTTCGGGACTTACCGCCGTCTCGAAGGCTCTCCCCAAACCTTCGGGCGTAGTCGGCAAGGTGGATCGCGCCGTCGCGCAGGGCCGTGAGCGCGGCCGCGAAGCCGACGCCGGTGAGCAGGGAGAGGCCGAGGGCGTAGAGAAGCCCGAGGGTGAGCACGGTCCCGATAGTACCGCCGACGAGGTCTACGGCGTAGTAGACGGCGCTGCCGACGGCGCCGCCCGCGTCGGGGTAAGCCTCGCTCGCGAAAAGCAGGCGCCGGGGCATGGCGGCCCCGAAGGTCGTCGCGGCCCCCGTAAGGAGCAGGGCCGTACCGATAACAGCCCTTCCGGGCAACCGGTCTAGAAGAAGCAGCAGCCCGCCCAGCGCGGCGAGCGGCGCCAACGCCAGGCCGGCCTCGCCCAGGAGGTTGCGCGCCACGAAGAGGCCGGCTTCCCCAGAAAAGCCCCCGCCCGGTAAAGAAGGCGGCGCTGAAAAACAGACCCAGGGCGAGCAGCGCGATGCCGACCGCCTCGCGGCTTACGGCCTCCCGCAGGCCTTCCATCAAGGGGGGCTGGGCCTTCTTGCGGGTCCCTTTGGCGCGACCCTTGTTCGGGGACGCCTTCTTTGCCGTCTTTTTCGGGGCGCTTCTGTGTGTAGCCACGGTAGAAGTCTAGCCTAAACCAGCGGGCCGGACCCTCAACCGCACCATATAGTAGAGGTCTAGGGCTAGACCTCTACTATTAGCGGAAGGATGATCGGGCGCTTCCCGGTCTTGTTGGAGAGAAAGCTGGAGAGGTCCTTACGCACGGCGTTTTTGAGCTCGCCGCGGTCGGTGACGCGGCCCTTGGCGGTCCGCTCGAGGGTTTTACGGACGGTTTCCGTGGACTGCTCCATGAGGCCGTTCGAGCCCTGAGGGCTGACGAAGCCGCGCGAGATCAGGTCAGGGGGTCCGAGAAGCTGGCCGTTCTGGGCGTTGACCCTGGCGACGACTATGAACATGCCGTCCTCGGAGAGCTGCTGGCGCTCGCGCATCACCCCGGAGGCGCCCTCTGCGAGGCCCCCGCCGTCGACCAGGAACATGCCGGCGGAGACGCTTTCGTCGCGGCGGGCCTTGCCGTTCTTGAACTCGAGCCTGTCGCCGTTCTCCAGGATAAAGATGTTCTCCTCGGGTATTCCGAGCGTCATCGCCGTGTTCGCGTGGTGGCGCAGGTGGCGGAACTCGCCGTGGACCGGCACCAGGTAGCGGGGCTTGAGCAGCGAGAGGACTATCTTCTGTTCCTCCTGGGCCGCGTGGCCGGAGACGTGGACGGGCATCAGGGGGCTGTAGCAGACCTCGGCCCCCCGCTTCATCAGGTTGTTGATAGTGCGCGAGACGCCCCGCTCGTTGCCCGGTATCGGGTGGGCCGCTATGACGACGGTGTCGCCTGGACCGGCCTCTATAGAGCGGTGGGTGCCGTTGGCGACCCGGCTGAGCGCGGCGAGCGGCTCGCCCTGCGAGCCCGTCATCATCACGACGATCTCGGAGTCCGGGATCCTGCCGAAGTCCCGCTGCTGGTCCACGAACATGTTGTCCGGAAGATCCAGGTATCCGAGGTCGCGCGCTATCTGGACGTTGCGGACCATGGACCGTCCGGCAACACCCACGAGCCTGTTGTGCTTTTTGGCGGCCTCGACGACCTGGCTCACGCGGTGGATGTGGGAGGCGAAGGAGGCCACGATGATCCTGCCCTTCGCCTTCTGGAACACGTCGTTGAGCGTCTCCCCGACGATCCTCTCGGACGGCACGAAACCGGGCCGCTCGGAGTTCGTGGAGTCGCCGAAGTACGCGAGCACGCCCTCGTTACCGAGCTCCGCGAGGCGGCCGAGGTCCATCGGGTCGCCCTCGATCGGGGTCAGGTCGATCTTGTAGTCCCCGGAGAACAGGATCAAACCCGCGGTCGTGCGGATCGCGATGGCTATGGCGTCCGGGATGGAGTGGTTGACGTTTATGAACTCGAGGCCGAAGCCGCCCAGGTTCTGGGTGTCCCCGGCCTTGATCTCGCGCAGGTCCCCCTTCTTTATCCCGAACTCCTGCAGCTTGCTCCGCACGAGCCCGAGCGTCAGCTTGGTCCCGTACACCGGAACGTTGAACTCGCGCAAAAGGTAGGGCAACGAGCCCACGTGGTCCTCGTGCCCGTGGGTGAGAACCACCCCCTTTAGCTCGTCGGCGTGCTCGCGCAGGAACGTAAAGTCCGGCAGCACCAGGTCGATACCAGGCATCTCCTCGTCCGGGAAAGACATCCCGGCGTCGACGAGGATCATGCCGCTCGACTGGCGAACGGCGGTCATATTCTTGCCGATCTCGCCCAATCCTCCCAAGGGCACGACCTGCAAGGCGTTTTTATCTCTCAGCGTGAATTACCTCCTTTGGAGGTTTCAGGCATCAGGTTTCAGGCATCAGGAAAATCCTGAGAGCCTCCGAAGGAGGCGACCTGAAGCCTGTAGCCTGAAACCTATCCCAGGTACCTCCCCAGGTCGAGCTCTTTCGGGCCGACGGCTGAGAGGTACATTTTCTTTGTGTCTAAGTGTTCGTTTGCGAGGCGCATGATGGCGTCTGCGGTGACGGCTTCTATGCGCTCTGCTATCTCTTCCGGGGAGAGCAGCTCGGTGTCGAGGATGACGCTGCGTCCCACGCGGTTCATCCTGGCCGCGGTGCTCTCCAGGGCGAGGAGGGTCGAGCTCTTTAGCTGCTGCTTTGTTCGCTCCAGCTCCTCGGCGTCCACGGGCTCGTTTCGCATCTTGCCCATCTCGCGGACTATGGTCTCTATGGCCTCTTCGACGTTTCCGGTGGTGGAGCCGACGTAGGTCTTTATGGCGCCGGCGTCGGAGTAGGCCTGGTGGTAGGAGTAGACGGCGTAGGCCAGGCCCCGCTTCTCGCGGACCTCCTGGAACAGCCGGCTGCTCATGCCACCGCCGAAGACGTTGTTGAGCGCGGCCATCGCGAAGCGGTCCTCGCTGCTCGCGGGGATGCCCAACGAGCCCACGGAGACGTGGTACTGCTCGGTCTCCTTGAACTTGTAGTGGACGCGGCTCTCGGGCTCGCCCGGACGCGCGTTGCGGGGAAAAGGGTCCCCGGCTGGCAGGCCGCCGAGCTTCTCCTCGACCATCCGCTCCAGCTCGTCGGGGTCTAGTTTGCCGGCGCCCACGACGAAGACGTTGGCGGCCGTGTAGGTGTTCTGGTGGAAAGACTTCAGGGTCTCGTGGTCGACGCCGCGGACCGTCTCGGCGGAGCCGATAATGGGCCGTCCCAGCGGGTCGCCGTGGAAGATCAAGCCGGAGAGGTACTCGTCGGCCATCTGGTCCGGACGGTCCTCGTACATCTTGATCTCCTCGACTATCACCTCCCGCTCCCGCTCCAGGTCCGCGAAGGTGGGACGAAGCACCATGTCCCCCATCACGTCGAGCGCCCTTTCGAGGTGCTCGGGAAGAAAGCGGGCGTAGAGCACGGTGTACTCCTCGCCGGTGGCCGCGTTCTCCTGCGCGCCGATGCCCTCGAAGGCCTGGGCTATGCCGAGGGCGTCGAGCTCGGGCGTCCCCTTGAAGAGCATGTGCTCCATGAGGTGGGTTATGCCGGCCACGTCGTCCCGCTCGTCGCGGGAGCCGGCCCGGATCCAGACGCCAAGAGAGACGCTGGTGGCCTCCGAGAGGGGCTCCGAGAAGACCCTGAGGCCCCCCGGAAGCTCCCGCCTTCTGACGTTCTTGTCCGCCACTAGTCCTCCAGCTTCTCTAGCGAGATGCGGTTCTGCTTGTCGATCTCGAGCACCCGCACCTTGACGAGGTCGCCCTCGGTGACGACGTCCTCGACCCGCTCGACCCGCTGCTTGCCCGGGGCGAGCCTGGAGATGTGGACCAGGCCGTCGCGGCCGGGGGTGAGCTCGACGAAAGCGCCGAAGTTCGTGGTCTTGACGACCTTGCCGTTGTAGATGTCGCCGGCCTCGACGTCCTTCATCATGCCCTTGATGGCGCCCGCGGCCTCCTTGGCCACCGCGCCGTCGCCGGCCACGTGGACCATGCCGTCGTCCTCGACGGAGATATTGACGCCGAACTGGTCCTGGAGCGCGTTGATGGTCTTGCCGCCGGGGCCTATGAGCATCCCGATCTTCTCCTTCGGGATGCGCAGCACCTCGACCCTGGGCGCGAACTCGGAGACCTCCGAACGGGGCTCGGAGATGGCGCCGCGCAGGATATCTAGTATCTGCAACCGGCCTTCTTTGGCCTGCCCGAGTGCCTCCTGCAAGAGCCGGGCGGACACACCCGTGATCTTCATGTCCATCTGCAGCGCCGTGATGCCGTCGGCCGTGCCGGCGACCTTGAAGTCCATGTCGCCCAGATGGTCCTCGAGACCCTGGATGTCCGACATGATGACGTATTCGTCGCCCTCCTTGACGAGGCCCATCGCAACACCCGCGACGGGGGCCTTGATCGGCACGCCGCCGTCCATGAGCGCGAGCGTCGAGCCGCAGACGCTGGCCATCGAGGAGGAGCCGTTCGACTCCAGGACCTCGGAGATGATGCGCAGGGCGTAGGGGAACTCTTCCTCGCCCGGGACCACCGGGAGCAGGGCGCGCTCGGCGAGCGCCCCGTGCCCGATCTCACGCCGCCTCGGGCTGCCGACGCGGCCGGTCTCGCCCGTGGAGTAGGGCGGAAAGTTGTAGTGGTGCATGTAGCGCTTGCCCGTCTGGGGCTCGATGGTGTCGAGCCGCTGCGAGAGGCCGAGGTCGGCCAGCGCCAGAGAGCTCAAGACCTGCGTCTCACCGCGCGTAAAGAGCCCCGTGCCGTGGACCCTCGGCAGCACCGAGACCTCGGCGGTAGTCGGACGGATCTCGTCAAAGGCCCTCAGGTCGGTCCGCTTGCGGTCCTGCAAATAGAGCGCCCGGAACGCCTCTTTTTCGAGCGTCGACAGGGCGGCGGAGATCTGCGGGATCTCCTCCTCGTCGCGGCCCTCTACGAGCTCGTTCTTGAGGTCGGATAGCGCCTCGCGGCGCGCCCTCCGGTCGGTCTGGACGATGCCGTCCTTGATCCTGTCGAAGTACTGGGCCCGGAAGTCCGCGAGAAACGGGTTCTCCTCCGGCTCCTCGACGGGCTGCTTGGGCTTGCCGTGCTCGGCGGCCCAGGCGTCTATGGCCTGCGCCTGCGCCATCACGGTCTCCTGCGCGAGCTGCAGGGCCTCCACCATTACGTCCTCGGGCACCTCGTTCGCGCCGGCCTCGACCATAGTGATGGCCTCTTTGGTGCCGGCGACCACGAGGTCGAGGTCGCTCTCGGCTATCTGGGAGTAGGTCGGGTTTAGGATGAAGTCCCCGTCGAGCGAACGGCCGACGCGCACGGCGCCGATCGGGCCGTCGAACGGTAGGTCCGAGAGCGCGAGCGCCGCGGAAGCGCCGACCATGCTGACGGTGTCGTAGGGGGTGTCCTGGTCGGCGACCAGCACGGTGCCTATTACCTGGATCTCGTGGTGGTAACCCTTGGGGAAGAGCGGCCTGATGGGCCTGTCGGTGAGCCTCGAAGTGAGGACGGCCCTGTCAGAAGGACGCCCCTCGCGCTTGAGGAAACCGCCCGGGATCTTGCCCGCCGCGGTCATTCGCTCTTCTATGTCCACGCTCAAGGGCAAAAACGTCGCCCCGGGCCGCGGGTTGGCCGAGCGGGTGGCCGTCGAGAGCAGGACGGTGTCCCCGAGCTGGGCCGTAACCGAGCCGCCGGCCTGTTTGGCAAGCTTGCCGGTTTCGAGCACGACGGAGCGCTCGCCTACTGGTATCTCTAGACGCATGTGTTGTCTCCTCTTGTTTCTGGTGGGGTGGCCGGACCTATCGGCGCAGGCCGAGCCTGGCGATAAGCGACCTGTAGCGCTCGACGTCCTTACTCTGAAGGTACTTGAGCAGACGCCGGCGCTTGCCGACCAGCTTGAGCAGACCCCGGCGGGAATGGAAATCGTGCTTGTGGGTGCGCAAGTGGTCCGTCAGGTGCGAGATGCGCTTGGTGAGCACCGCGACCTGAACCTCCGGCGACCCCGTGTCGCCCTCGTGCGTCCGATGCTCCTGAATAATTTCTTGCTTGCCTTCTACGACAGCCAACTTCTTCCTTCTCCTCTGTGTTCTTTACTCTCTTGTGATTTCACTCTATTCGACCCGTTATGCTACCACACGTACCTAATGGCATCTCCGGGATAAAGTTCGCTCATCGAGATGCCTCCCGCGTGATCCCGCGTGCCTCCTCGACGTCGCGCCCGATCTGGGCCTTGAGCTCTTCTACGCCGGAGAACCGCCGCTCGCCGCGTATGCGCGAAAGGAACGACACGTCGACTACCTGCCCGTACAGATCCCCCGCAAAATCTAACAGGTGGGCCTCGATCCTGTTCTCGCCCCGCTCGAAGGTCGGCGCGACCCCGACGTTGGTGCAGGCAGCATAGGATCTTCCCCCGACCCGAACGAAGCACGCGTAAACCCCCCTCGCCGGCACGATGACGGCCGGATCGGGCCTCACGTTGGCCGTCGGGAACCCGATGGTCCTCCCCCGCCTATCCCCGACTTCGACCTCGCCCCTGACCGAGTAGGGCCTCCCGAGCAGCTCTGCGGCGCCGGTCACATCGCCTTCCAGGAGCAGCGAACGGATGCGCGTGGAGCTGATCTCACCCCCGTCCCCCCGTACCTCGACCGCGTAAGCGTCTCCCCCGTGCTCGCGCATGAGACGCCGCAACTCCTCGAAATCCCCGGACGCCTTGTAGCCGAACCGGAAGTTCTCTCCGACGACCACGGCCCGCGCCCCGAGCTCCCCGACGAGAACGTCCGCCACGAACTCCTCCGGGCTCTTCCTGGAGAGCTCCAGGTCGAACCGTATCGTCCTGACCTCGTCGGCCCCGTACTCCGCCAACGCCTCGCGGCGCCCCTCGACGGTGGTGAGCAAGCCGGGCGACGCTCCGGCCCCGAGCACGGACCGGGGATGCGGCCAGAAGGTCGCCGCGACGACCATCCCATCCAACCCCCTCGCCTCCTCGACCGCGCGCCCGAGCACGGCCTGATGCCCGAGGTGGACACCGTCGAAGTTGCCGAGGGCCACGACTACGGGGCGCAAAGCACCACCTCGGCCCTCGCCAGATCCCCCTCGTCCCGGTAAACGGCGAGCAACTCCCCGCCCGCAACCACCCGGTAACTCCCTTCAACCCCGAAAGCAGGAAACTTGCGCCCGTTGCAGACGGCCCCCCTCGCCTCTTCCGGTACCTCTACCCGGGGCAAACGCCCCAGCACCGCATCATTCTGTATTATGCGGTTATTTATGTTGTCGTCGGTCAGGTCGTCGTGGGGGATCGCGTGGGAGACGGGGAGGTCGCCTACGCGGGTACGGCGGAGGGTCGTGAGGTAGGCGCCGGAGCCGAGGGCGTGGAAGAGGTCGGAGATCAGGGACCGGACGTAGGTGCCGCTGCTGCAGGAGACCTCGAAGGTGGCCGTGCGTTCGGCCGGGTCGGTGGAGACGAGGTCGAGGGTGTGGATCTCGACCGGCCTGGCTTCCCGCTCGACCTCGATGCCGCGGCGGTGGAGGTCGTAGAGGCGTTTTCCCCCGACCTTGAGGGCCGAGGTCATCGGTGGGGTCTGGAGGATGTTGCCCGTGAAGTTCGGGAGTTCGGCGCGGATGGCGACCTCGTCCGGGATCGGGCCCTCGACCGGTGAGAGCTCACCCTCGGCGTCCAGGGTAGTCGAGACGACGCCGACGCGGGCCGTCGTCGTGTAGGACTTGTCGAGGGGTGTCACGTAGCGGGCGAGGCGGGTGGCGCGCCCGATCAGGAGCACCAGCAGGCCCGAGGCGAGCGGGTCGAGGGTGCCCGTGTGCCCGATCCTGGTCCCCTTCGGGAGTAGCCGCTTGACTTTGGATAGGGCGCGGGCGCTCGTGAGGCCGGTCGGCTTGTCGAGCAGCAGGGCGCCTGATGGCCGCCCGTCGGCTATCTTGCTTCCCCGAGGTCCACGACGTCCCTCAGCACGCCGAGCAGTTCTTCTTTGGCTTCGGCCGGCCGGCTGGCCGTGGTGTAGCCCGCGGCCAGCTTGTGGCCGCCGCCCCCGAAGGTGCGGGCGATCTCGCCGACGTCTATGGTCTCCGAACGCAGGGAACCCTTGGTCCCCTGCGGGACCTCGCGCAGGTGGGCGACCATGTCGATGCCCTCGACGGTGCGGAGCTGGTCTATGGCCTCCTTCGAGTCGAGCTCGCCGGCACCGGTTCGGGCGTAATCGTCGTTGTCCACCGTCGAGATCAGGACCTCGCCGTAACGCACGGCGTTCGCGAGCGAGACGCCGACGATCCTGAGCTGCTCCAGGCTGCCGCGGCGGTTGATCCGCTCGGAGACCTCGGCGGGCACCACGCCCGCACGGAGCAGATCGGCGACGAGCTCGTGGGCTGTGGGCGAGATGTTGCGGAAGTTGAAGCCGCCCGTGTCGGTCTTGACGCCGACATAGATGGCCTGGGCCGCCTCCTTGTCGAACCCGACGCCGAGCTCCCTGTAGAGGCGGGAGACGACCTCGGCGCTCGCGGCGGCCCTGGCGTCGACCAGGTTCAGCCCGGCGTAGAACGGGTTGTCCTCGTGGTGATCCAGGTTCAGGCGAGCGCCGGAATCGGGGATCGGGACGCCCGTCCGGTCGGCGCGGGAGGTGTCTACCACGAGCAGGTCGTGGCCGGCCGGTATCTCCGTCAGGGCCTCGTCCGGCAGGAGCCACTTGAGGTACTCCGGCACGGGTTCTGCGTGGCAGAAGACGGCCTCGGCGCCGAGCCTGCGCATCAGGCGCAGGAGGGCGGCCGATGCGCCTATGGCGTCGCCGTCGGCGCCGACGTGCGTCGTGATCGCCACCCGGTCCAGCGTCTTCAAGAAGTCCGAGACCTCGCGGAGCGAGTTGTTAGCCGTTTGCGTCGTCACTGTTTCTAACCTCCCTGAGGGCTGCCTCTATGCTCATTGCTCTGTCGACCACGGGGTCCGGCTCGAAGCGGAGCCTCGGCGTGCGCCTGAGGCGGGTCTGGCGGCCGACGGCCGCCTGGACGCGCCCGGCGGCGCTCTGCAGGCCCTCGTGGGCGGCCTCCTCATCCTCGCCCTCGAGGACGCTGTAGAAGACCGTGGCCTGGGCCAGATCGGGGCTCACCCTGACGCCCGTGACCGTGACGAGGCCCTGGATGCGCGGGTCCGAGAGGCCGGCGAGCTCCTCGCCCGCTATCTCCTTCAGTTGGGACTCGACCTTGCGGGTCCTGTCGCTCATGCGGCCACCCCTATCAAAGTTTCACGAACTCCTCGCGCCAGTCCGAGATCATGACCTCGTCGTAGTTGAGGAGCATGCGCCTGACTTCTTCCCGCTTCTCCTCCGCGGCCCCCCTGGAGACCGCCGCGAGCGCGAACTCCAGCGTCGCTCTTTGCCAGAAGTCCTGGTTTCCGGACTCGACGATGGAGACGTTCTTGCGGCGCAGACGGTCCCGTAAAGAGCGGACCGTCTGGCGCTTGTCCTTCAGGCTGGAGGCGTAGGGAAGGTCCAGCTCCAGCCTTACGTTGCAGAACAAAGGACGGGGTTACCTCGGGACCTCTATGATCTCGAAGAACTCGAGCACGTCGCCTTCCTTGACGTCGTCGAAGTTCTCGATGCCGATACCGCACTCGAACCCCTCGCGCACCGAGCGGGCGTCGTCCTTGAAGCGCCTCAGGGAGGCTATGTTGCCCTCGTAGACGACGGTGCCGTCGCGGACCAGCCGGACGCGGTTGTTGCGGAAGATCTCCCCGCTCGTGACCATGCAGCCGGCGACCACGCCCGCGTTGGGGACGCGGAAGGTCTGGCGGACCTCGGCCGTGCCGGTCTCCTGCTCGCGCTCCTCGGGGGCGAGCATGCCGCGCATGGCGGACTCGATCTCCTCCAGGGCCTTGTATATGACGTCGTAGGTCCGGATCTCGACGCCCTCGCGCTCGGCTACCTGCTTGGCCGTGTTGGTAGGCCTCACGTTGAACCCGAGCAGGATGCCGTCGCTCGCGGACCCGAGCATGACGTCCGAGTCGGTGAGCGCCCCGACCCCGCTGCGCACGATGTTGACGCGCACCTCGTCGGTCGAGAGCTTGGCGAGCGCCTCCTTCAAGGCCTCCACGGAACCCGCGACGTCGGCCTTTATGACGAGGTTGAGGTCCTGCATCCCGCCCTCGCCGAGCAGGTCCTCCAACGAGCGGCGCGAGCCGCCCTGGGCGAGCTCCTGGCGGCGGAGCTTCTCCTCTGCCTGCTGGGCCCTGTCGCGGGCGAGCCTCTCGTGGTCGACGACCTCGAAGCGGGTTCCCGCCTCGGGGACGCCGGAGAGGCCAAGGATCTCGACCGGGGTCCCGGGGCCCGCGTCCTTGACGCGCTTGCCGGTGTAATCCAGCATCGCCCGGACACGTCCATACGCCGTGCCTGCGAGCACCACGTCACCCTTGTTCAAGGTGCCGCGGCTGAGTAGAAGCGTCGCGACCGGACCGCGGCCGGGGTCGCGCTCGCCCTCGACGACGTACCCGCTCGCGGGTGCGTGCGGGTTCGCCTTGAGGTCTTCGAGCTCGGCGACGACCAGGATGTTCTCGAGCAGCTCGTCTATCCCCTCGCCGGTCTTGGCGGAGACGGGAACGGTGACGGTCTCGCCGCCGTAGGCCTCGGGCATCAGGCCACGCTCGGAGAGTTCCCCGAGGACCCGATCCTGGTTGGCGTTCGGGACGTCGATCTTGTTGAGGGCGACGACCATCGGGACACCGGCCGCCTGGGCGTGCTCTATGGCCTCCTGGGTCTGGGGCATGATCCCGTCGTCCGCGGCGACCACGAGGACTACCACGTCCGTGACCTTGGCCCCGCGGGCGCGCATCTCGGTGAACGCCTCGTGGCCCGGGGTGTCGATAAACGTGACCTTGCGGCCGTCGCTCTCGACCTGGTAGGCGCCGATGTGCTGGGTTATGCCGCCCGCCTCGCCGGACTGGACGTTCTCGTGGCGGATACGGTCGAGCAGGCTCGTCTTGCCGTGGTCGACGTGGCCCATGACGGTCACGACCGGGGGCTTCTCTTCGAGGTCGGCCGGGTCGTCGTCGGGGAGTACCTCTTCGGGGGCAGGCTCTTCGACCGCCCCGATCTCGACCTTCACGCCGAGCTCTTCGGCTATCAGCTCGATCTCCTCGATGGAGAGCGTCTGGGTAAGCGTCTTCATCTCCCCCAGGCCCATCAAGACCTGGATGATCCTGGTCGGCGGAACCTCTAGAGCGTCCCCGAGGTCCTTGACGGTCGCCCCGGGCTCGACGCGGACCCCGGCGTCCGCCGACTCCTCTTTCTCGGCGACGGGTGCTGACTCCTGCTCGCGCGGCGCGGCGGGGGCCGCGGTCGGGCGGGCGCCGCGGTTCCTGGCGCTCGCGTCGATGACGACGCGGCGACGCTTCTTCTGGCTGCGGCCCTTCTTCGGTTCGGAGACCGGCTTCTCGGCCGGGGCCTCCTGGATCGTGGCCCCGTGCCCGGACTTCTCGGCGGCCTCGCGGGCCTCCTGCGCTTCGGCCTCCTGGGCGGCCGAGCGGCCGTTGGCGGCGCCGTTGGTTCCGGAGCCGAAGACCCGCTCGTAGACCGAATCCTCCACGGAGGAGGAGTGGCTCTTCACGTCCTCCCCGGCGTCCTGCAGGCGGCCAATGACTTCCTTGTTCTCCAGGTTCAGTTCCCTGGCAATCTCGTATACGCGCTTACTCATCAGATCCCCTACCCTCTACCATGCCCTCGAACTCGGAGGCCTGCTCCTGGTGCGACGGGATGCCGCAGAACAGCGAGCCTGGGAGCGCCATGTTGGCGCACCTGCGACCGTTGGAGAGGACCGCGCGGCAGCGGTGCATCTGGGAGTCCGTGTCGGGCTCCCACTCCTCTTCCTCCGTGTCCTCGTACTCCGTCGCCTGGCTCTCGGGCTTTATGTCTATCTTCCAGTCGGTCAACTTCACCGCTAGGCGGGCGTTCTGGCCCTCGCGGCCGATCGCCAGCGAGAGCTGGTCGTCCGGCACGATCACCTCCGCCTGCTTCTCGTCTTCGTCCAGGTAGACCTCGCGCACCCTCGCCGGGCTCAAGGCCTTCGCTATGAACCGCGCGGGCTCGGGGTCCCACTGGATGATGTCTATCTTCTCGTTGCGAAGCTCGGAGACGACCGCCCGCACCCGGCTCCCCCGCGGCCCGACGCACGCGCCGACGGGGTCCACGCCCTGCTCGTTGGACCAGACGGCCACCTTCGAGCGAAGGCCCGCCTCGCGGGCGACGGCCCGGATCTCCACGAGCCCGTCGTATATCTCCGGCACCTCCAGCCGGAAGAGTTCTTTGAGGAGCCCCTCGTTGCGGCGGCTGACGGTCAGGCTCGGGCCCCGCCCGCCTTCCCGGATCTCGAGCAGGTACACCTTGAGGCGCTGGCCGTTCTCGTAACGCTCCTGGGGCACCTGCTCGCTGGCGGGCAGAATGGCCTCTACCCGCCCGAGGTCGACCAGCGTCATGCGCCTGTGGGCCTGCTGGACGATGCCGGTGACGATGTCCCCCATGCGCTCCCCGTACTCTTCGAGGAGCTGCTCGTTGTGGACCTCGTTGAGCCGCTGGTAGAACGTCTGGCGCATCACCTGGGCGGCGATGCGGGTGAAGTCGTGCGGCGTTATGTCCTCGTCTTCCTTCATTACCCTGAGGTCGCCGGTCTCCTCGTCCAGGACCACGCGGGCATCCTCGACGGCCCCCTCGCGACCCTCGTAGGCCGCGAGCAGGGACTCTTCGAGCACCCCTTTGACGGTCTCGAAGGGGATGCCCTTGTCGTTCTCTATCTCGTGCAGTGCCGACAACAGTGCCGTGTTCATCTGGTTATATGTCCTCCTTGAGGTTCGCGCGGGTGACGGCGCCAAACGGCAGCTCCACCTCAGCTCCCCCCTCCAAGAGTTTTAGCGTGAAGGCCTCGTCGCCGGCGCCCTGGATGGTCCCGGCGAAGTTGCGCCGGCCGTCCAGCGGCTCGCCGAGCCGGACCCTGGCCTCGTGCCCCACGAAACGCCGAAAGTGCTCGGGCTTCGTGAGCGGCCGGTCTATTCCGGGCGAGGAGACTTCTACCGGGCCGTCGTAACCCTCGCCCTCGACCGCGGGCCCGACGGCCGTGGCGATCCTTCTGCAAAACTCGTGGTCGACCGGCCCATCCTCGCGGTCCACGAGCAGCGTCAGCAGCGGTCCGCCCGAAAAACGGGCGTCGACGAGCTCGCTGCCCGCGGGCAACGCGCCCTCCACAACCTCGGCCAATCTCTCCAGCCTCGCCGTCTCTCTCACCTTCTCCGAACGATAAAAAAAGCAACGGGCCCAGGGGACCCCTTGCTCCAATACAGCAGATAGAATTTTACATCAGAGTATGTAGGTTACAAGGGAACCCGGCTCTGCGAGGGCGCCCGCGTCAGGCCCTGCGGGGCGCGGCGAGCGCCAGGGCAAGCCCTAAAGGCGGCGCGACCAACGCTGTAAGACCGTAAAGCACGCCGGGGTGGCCCTTCCGCCTTACCAGGAAGGTGACCGCGGCCGCGATCATCACCGCAAAGCCGGCGATCGTCCCCGAAAACCCCCACCCGGGCTCGCGGGTAATCACGACCGACCCGTCGTCCATATGATAGGTGCAGCGGCCACCCAGGTTAAGAAACGAGTTTTCGAAGCCGAAACCGCGAACGTCCTCGAAGTCCGCCCCGGGGACGGTTTGCGGGTAGCTCTCGCAGGCATCGTCGGCGTTGACGATCTGCACGACCATCAGGACGAAGTAGAGCAACAACGTCGCCGATACTCCGGCAACGCCTGCCGCAAGCAGTTTCGTAGTCCGGTTCCAGGCCGTTACTTGCGGCCGTCCTTCTCTATCTCCTCGAAGAGGGCGTCGTAGATCTCGTCGCGCCCGACCTTGCGCAAGGGCTCTCCCTTGGAGAAGATCACGCCGTCGTCCTTGCCCCCAGCCACCCCGTAATCTGCGTCCCTCGCCTCGCCGGGACCGTTCACGATGCAGCCCATAACGGCCACGGTGAAGTGGTCCTCGAAGTGCTTGAGCCTGTTCTCGACCTTGGCGGCCATGCCGATCACGTCGAAGCCCAGCGTCCTCGCGCAGCTCGGGCAGGCTATGACGTTGGGGCCGCGGTGACGGAGGTCCAGGGAAGAGAGGATCTGGTACGCCACGGGTATCTCCTCGACCGGGTCCTCGGCGAGCGAGACGCGGATGGTGTCGCCTATGCCGTAGGGGAGTAGCTGGCCGAGCGCCGCCGCGGTCTTTATGGCGCCGGTGAGCTTGGTTCCAGCTTCTGTTACGCCCAGATGCAGCGGAGCGTCCGAGTGCTCGCGGAATTGCCGGTTCGCCTCTACCATCTCGGGGACGTGGCTCGCCTTGAGGGATACCTTGAAATTAAAGAAGTCCATCTCCTCGGCGATCTCGACCTTGTGGAGCGCGCTCGCGACGAGCGCCTCGTGCTTGGGGAGGTCCCAGTACTTCTTCTCGACGGAGCCGGAGTTGACGCCGATGCGCATGGCGACGCCGGTCTCCTGGCACTTCTCGATGACCTGGCGGTAGCGGTCGTCGTTGCCGACGTTGCCCGGGTTGATGCGCACGCAGGCGGCGCCCGCGTCGGCGGCGCCGAGGGCCATTCGGTAGTCGAAGTGGATGTCCGCGATCAGGGGCACGGGAGAGCGCCAGACGACCTCGCGAAACCCCTTGAGCGCCTTGGAGCCGTTGACGGACACGCGGACCAACTCTGCTCCGGCCGCGTTCAGGTCGTAGACCTGCTGGACGGTCTCCTCGACGTCGTAGGTCATGGTGTTGGTCATCGACTGGACGACCACCGGGGCGCCGCCCCCGATCGGCACGTCCCCGACCTTTATCTGCCTGCTCGTCACCGGACGTTCGCGTACCGCTGCCTCAGTCATCTCACTCCCAAAATCTACGTCGCTGTGATCCTACTCCGGGATGAACGGCTGTCCCGTGAAGATTTTACTAAGGTCCGCGTAGGTTGCGAAGACGAAGAGCATCAGCACCAGCGCGACACCCACCGCCGCGAACCGGCCCATGGTCTCCTGGCTCACGGGCCTCCCGAGCAGCTTCTCGGCCGCAATGAAGAACAGGTGCCCCCCGTCGAGCGGCAGGAACGGGAGCAGGTTGAAGAGCGCCAGGTTGAGGCTAATGATAGCGAGCAGCGGCAGGAAGAACCCCTGCGCCACCGACGTGCTCGCCACCGACGTGATCCCAACCGGCCCGCTCACGTTGTCGAAGAAGGATTTCTGCCCCGTCACGAGGTCGACGATAAACCCGCCGAGCGTCGCCGTGATCTCCACGCACCGGGCCACGGCCTGCCCGAGAGCCGCAACGGGCCCGTAGGTGTCCTCGACAGCCACCGGCCTGACCCCCACGAGCGCCCGGTCGGGGTTCTCGGGGTCGGCTATGAGCTCGCCCGAGACGGTCCGCTCCTCGCCGTCGCGCCTGACCACGAGTTCCACCCGGTCCCCAGGCTCCTTCTGCCCCACGTCCTGGACGAAAGCCTCCCAGTTCCTGGAGCGCTCCCCGTCCACCGAGACTATGCGGTCGCCCCTCTGAATGCCGGCCTCGGAGGCCAGAGAGTCGGGGACTACCTCGGCGATCTCCGTGGTCGCCCTGGGCACGCCCGCCATGTAGATACCCGCGAAGATGATGATCGCCGCCAGGATGTTCGCCAGCGGCCCGGCGAAGATGATCGCCGCCCGCCTCCACGGCGACTTCGCGTTGTACGTGTCGGGCCCCTCCTCCCCATCCCCCATCCCCGCCATCTTAGCGAACCCGCCCAGGAGTATTATGCGGAAAGAATAGACGGTTTTGCCGAACTTCTTTTTGAAGAGGGCCGGGCCGAAGCCGATGCCGAACTCGGGGACGCGCACGCCGACGGCCTTGGCGGTGAGCATGTGGCCGAGCTCGTGGATGACTATCAGGAAGATCAGGCCGAGGATGCCGAGGGCGAAGGTCACGCGTTTACGCCCCGCTCGATCTTGAGCCTGGCCTCGTCTCTGGCCCAGGCGTCCACGGCGGTTATTGCTTCCATGCTTTGCATCTTGCCGAAGTCCGGCACGGTTGCGAGGACCTCCTCGATCGCGTCTGCTATAGAAAGGAATTGTATCCGACCGTCCAGGAATGCCTCGACCGCCACCTCGTTCGCCGCGTTGAGCGCGACGGGGTAGGCCCCCCCGGCCTTGCCGGCCTCGACGGCGAGCGGCAGGCACCTGAAGACGTCGCTGCGCGGCTCTTCGAAGGTCCAGGAGGCGCCGTCGAACGGGACGGGGGCGGCGCCGACGTCCACCCTGTCGGGGTAGAGGACGCCGTAGGAGATCGGGAGCCGCATGTCGGGGAGGGCAGCGTGGAGGACGACCGAGCCGTCCACGAACATCACGCCGCCGTGGACCACCGACTGGCGGTGTACGACCACGTGTACGTCGTCGTAGTCGGCGCCGAAGAGGTGGTGGGCCTCGATGACTTCGAGGCCCTTGTTCATCATCGTCGCCGAGTCTATGGTGATCTTCGGCCCCATCTTCCAGGTCGGGTGCGCCAGGGCGTCCTCGGGGCCGACCTCCATGAGCCGCGCTTTGTCCGTCGAGAAGAAAGGTCCGCCCGAGGCGGTAAGCAGGATGCCCCGCACTTCTTCATCGGTTCGATCCGCCAGGCACTGGAAGATCGCCGAGTGCTCGGAGTCTACCGGGATCAGGGGGTTGTCTTTGGCGAGGGACATCACCCATTCGCCGCCGGCGATCAGGGACTCCTTGTTCGCGAGCGCCACCCGGTTGCCGGCCCCGAGCGCCCCCACGGTGGCGGCGAGGCCGGCGAAGCCGACTATGCCGTTCAAGACGACCTCCGCGGGGACTTCGGAGAGGCGCTCGGCGGAGCCGGGCCCGGAGATGACCTCGCAGGGCAGATCGTTTAGGACCGTCGCGTCCCCGTTTTCGAGGGCCACGAAGTCCGGGGAGAACTCGGCGGCCTGCTCTCGGAGCACGTCCGCGCTCCGGCCGGCGGAGAGGCCTACAACCTCGAACCGGTCGGGGTGGGCGCGGACGACGTCGAGGGCCTGGAGGCCGATGCTGCCTGTGGAGCCCAGGATGGTGAGGCGCCGCTTCACGAGGGTGTGGGAAGAAATCTCATACGAGCAACGAGATGTAGTATACCGCCGGAACCGTAAAGAGGAGGCTGTCTATCCTGTCGAGCACGCCGCCGTGGCCCGGCAGGAAGCGGCCGAGGTCCTTCACGTCGAGGATGCGTTTGAGGACGGACTCGAAGAGGTCCCCGCCCTGACTCGCGAGGGAGACGCTCACCCCCATCACGAGCGCCTTTACCATCGTGTATTCCAGAAAGGCGTAGGCGAAGGGCGAGATCACGACGACCGTCAGCAGGAGGCCGCCGATGCTTCCCTCGACGGTCTTCTTCGGGCTGAGCTTCGGGAAGAGGGGGTGACGGCCGTAGAAGCGTCCGGCGAAGTAGGCGCCCGAGTCGGAGATCCAGGGTCCCACCACCGCGATCATGGTGAGCACGAAGACCTCCCTGGGACTGCCCGGGTACAACCCGAGGTGGGCAAGCGGCACCCCGACCCACATCGCCATCAGCAGCACGGCGAGCACGGCCCGCAGCGTCCGCGTCTCCGGTTTGCCCGCGAGCCACATCAGGGCCCAGGGGAGTCCGGCCACGGCGCCGGCCAGGATGCCGGTCTGCTTGTACGGTATAGATAGGAGGACCGGAATAGCGCCGGCCCCGAACGCGGCGACGAAGGGGAGCGGCTTCAATGCCCTGGAGAGCTCGTAGGCCGCCCCGGCGATCACGACGAGCACCAAGGCGAGCACGGCGGCCTCGCCGATCATGATGGCGGCCAGGGCGATGGGCGCCAGCACCAGGGCGGTGACGGTTCGCCACCGGAGCACGGGGCCTCAGGCGCCGCCCCGGCGCCGGGACCGGGAGGCGAAGTCTTCGAGGGCCCGCGTGAACTCTTCTGCCGAGAAGTCGGGCCAGAGGGTTTCGGTGACGTAGAACTCCGCGTAGGCGATCTGCCAGAGCAAGAAGTTGGAGACGCGAAGCTCGCCGCTCGTCCGGATCACGAGGTCGACCTCCGGCGCCTCGGGCGCGTACAGGTAACTGGCGAACGTCTCCTCGTCCACCGCTTCCGGCGAGAGGCCGTCCTCCACTATCCGCCGCGCGGCGTCAACGATCTCGGCCCGCCCCCCGTAGTTGAGCGCTATGTAGACGTCGAGTTTCTCGTTTTCGGCGGTCAACTCCTCGGCCTGCGTCAACGCTTCCAAGACGCTTTCGGGAAGCCCCTCGCGGCGGCCGAGGAAGCGCAAGCGCGCGCCCCGTTCGTTGAGCGTGGGCACCTGCTTTCGGGCCGTCTCCAAAAACAGGCGCATGAGGGTCTTGACCTCTTTCGGGGGCCGCTTCCAGTTCTCGGTCGAGAACGCGTAGAGGGTGAGGGTCTTTACGCCTGCCTTACCGGCCGCTTCGAGGAGGGGGGTCAAGACCGCGACGCCTTCGCGGTGGCCGGCGGCGCGGGGCAGCCAGCGGCGCTGGGCCCAGCGGCCGTTGCCGTCCATGATGATGGCGACGTGGCGGGGCGCCGACTTCGGGTCGAAGCCGGCGGGGGCGGGTTTCGCGGCGGGTTCCAGAAGCTAGACCTCCAGAAGCTCCGCTTCTTTGTCCGCGAGGACGGCGTCCACGCGCTTGACGTAGCTGTCGGTGAGCTGCTGGAGCTCCGTCTCGGCGCGGTGCTCGTCGTCCTGGGAGATCTCACCCTCCCGCCGAAGCTCGTGCACGTCGCGCATCTCGTCCCGGCGGACGTTGCGCACCGAGACCCTTGCCTCCTCGGCCATGCTCCTGGCCATCCGGATCAACTCCCGGCGCCGCTCCTCGGTGAGCTCGGGGATCGGCAGGCGCAGCATCTTGCCGTCGTTCTGGGGGTTGAGCCCGATGTCCGCGTCCCTTATGGCCCGCTCTATGTCCTTGAGCGAGTTCGGGTCGAACGGCGTTACGGTGAGCAGCCTGGGCTCGGGCGCCCCGATGCTCGCCACGCTCCGTAAGTCCATCTTGGTCCCGTAGGCCTCAACCTCTATCCTGTCCAGGAGCGAGGGGTTCGCCCTCCCGGTCCTGATCGTCGCGAAGTTGCTCCTGACGGACTCCATCGCGCCCTGCATCCGGCGCTCCGCAGCGGTCAGGTCGATAATGTCAGACACGCCTCTCCTCCTCCGACCCGCCGTTCGCCCCGTTCGGGGCGCCCCACACCAGGGAGCCGACCCGCTCTCCTTGCAAGACGCGGCGAAGGTTCCCGGGTTTCAGTATATCGAAAACGACTATGGGCAGGTTCTCCCCGCTGCACAACGTCGCCGCCGTGTGGTCCATCACCGCCAGATCGTTGGCGAGCAGGTCCATGTAGTTCAGGCGCTCTAGCCTGACGGCGTCCGGGTACCGCCGCGGGTCCCTGTCGTAGACGCCGTCCACCCGGTTCTTGGCCATGAGCAGGGCGTCGGCCCCGATCTCTAAGGCGCGCAAGGCCCCGCCCGTGTCGGTCGTGAAGAACGGGTTGCCCGTGCCGCCGCCGAAGATGACGACGCGGCCCTTCTCCAGGTGGCGCATCGCGCGGCGGCGGATGTAGGGCTCGGCGACTTCCTTGATCTCGATCGCCGTCTGGACCCTGGTCTCGACGCCCCGGCTCTCGAGCGCGGCCTGGAGCGCCATCGCGTTTATGACCGTCCCGAGCATCGACATGTAGTCGGCCGTGGCCCCCTCGATGCCAAGCTCCGCCGCGACGTGGGAGCCGCGGAAGATGTTCCCGCCGCCCACGACTATGGCGATCTCGGCGCCAGCCTCGACCGCCTCGACGACGCTGCTGGCGGTCCAGTCGAGGCTCGCGGGGTCTATGCCGTACCCGTTCTCCCCGGCCAGGCTCTCCCCGGAGAGCTTCAGGACTATGCGCTTCACGGGGCCAAGCTCAGAGAGCCCGGCCCCGTTCGTTTCGCCGCTCGTTCTGGCGGAGTCGTCCAAGATAAGCCTAGAGCTCGTACCGGACGAAGCGCCGGACCACGATGTTCTCGCCGAGCTTCTGGATGGTGTCCTGCAAAAGGTCGCCCACCGTCTTGTCCGTCTCCTTCACGTAGGGCTGGGTGAGGAGGGCCTGCTCGGCCTCCCACTTGCGCATCCTGCCCTCGACGATCTGGGCCTGTATCTTCTCGGGCTTGCCCATCTCGGCCACCTGCTTGTCCACGATCTGCTTCTCTTCCTCGCGGGCATCAGCCGGGATGTCCTCAGGCGCCACGCAGATAGGCTTCATGGAAGCCACGTGGAGCGCCACGTTGCGGGCAAACTCCTTGAAATCCGGCGTACGGGCCACGAAGTCCGTCTCGCAGTTGACCTCGACGAGCACGCCGACCCGCCCGTTGAAGTGGACGTAGGCCTCGATCAGACCCTCCGTCGCCTCCCGCGAGCTCTTCTTGGCCGCGATGGCCTGGCCCCGCTCGCGCAGGACCTTGCGGGCCCCATCGACGTCGCCCTCGGACTCCTCCAGGGCGCGCTTCACGTCCATCATGCCAGCCGCGGTCTCTTCCCGAAGCTGCTTTATCTTCTCTATGGTGCTAGCCAAAGCTCCTACTTCTCCTCGTTCTCTTCGTTCTCCTGCCCACCATCGGAGGCCTCGGCCTCGTCGGCGGGGGCTTCATCAGCCGCAGGCTCCTCGACCGCGGGCTCCTCGACCGCAGGCTCCTCGGCAGCGGCCTCGTCGGCGGCCTGCGCCACCGGCTCTTCGGCGGCTTCCGCGACGGGCTCCGCCCCGTTCGCGGGCGCGTCCTCGGCCGGAACGGGCGCTTCAGGCTCCGCCTGGGCGCTCGCGGCGCCGTTCCCGTTGGGGGCGGGCTCCGCGGCGGGCTCCGAAACCTTCGCCTCGTCGGCGGCCTTCGAGAGCTGCTCCTCCTCGGTTACGAGGGCTTCTTCGATCACCGGCGGCACGGGGCGGTCCTCGACGGCGACCTCCTCGCCGCGGCCCTCGACGATGGCGTCGGCCATCAGGCGCGAGATCAGGCCGATGGCCCGGATCGCGTCGTCGTTGCCGGGGATTACGTAGTCGACGACCTCGGGGTCGCAGTTGGTGTCCGTGAGGGCGACCACCGGTATTTTGAGCCGGTTCGCCTCCTTGACCATCAGCTCTTCCCGCTTCGGGTCGACGACGAAGATGGCGCCCGGGAGCTTCTCCATCTCCGTGAGCCCGGCGAAGTTGCGCCTGAGCTTCTGGTACTCGCGGTTCAGCGCGAACCAGTCCTTGCCGGTCTTCTCCTCCTCGGGAGTCTCCTCGACCCTCCTGGCGAGTTCCGTGAAGTACTGGATGCGCGGCAGGATGGTCTGGAAGTTGGTGAGCATCCCGCCGATGTAACGCTCGGCCACGTACGGCTGCCCGCTTCTTATGGCCTGCTCGGCAAGCGGGATCTGGGCCTGCTTCTTCGTCCCGACGAAGAGGACCTCGCGGTTCGCCTCGGCCACGCCGCGCACGAACTTGAGCGCCCGCTCTAGCAGCGTGATCGTCTGGTCCAGATCTATTATGTGAACGCCGGTGCGCTGCGCGAAGATGTAGCGCTTCATCTTGGGGTTCCAGCGCTTGGCCTGGTGCCCGAAGTGGACCCCCGCCTCGAGCAGATCCCTGATGCCGACCCGGTCGGTTGTGCCTTCCATGCTCTTTACCTCTCTTTGGTGGTTGACGTCCTCCGCCCGCGCCTCGCAATCCGCCCGCTTCTCTAGCCGAGGGACCACCACCCGGGTCTCGAAGACCTCCGGCGGGCGTGCGTGTTGAGCGGCGACGGCTTTCTACCGCCGCCTAAACCTCGAAGATACTAGCACAGGGGGGACAATGCATCTAGAAAAAGGTCGACGTTCAGGTTCTCGTCGTAGTCGAGAGCGCTGAAGAAGGTAACCAGCCTGATTCACGAGGGCTTCCCACGCACTCGGGTGTGATTTCCCTCAGGATAGTTGAAATTTTTCTGGAAAGGCGGGCTTACAGCGGTTTGCGGAGAGACCGACCCTCATCGTTGGTGAGGTTTTTGGGTTTTGAGGCCTTGAGGTTTTTAGGGGCGCGCCACGAGGCCGCGGGCGGGCCCCGACCCGCCACCCCTCGGAACCTCAAAGCCTAAGAACCTGCAAACCTACCCCCAACGGGCTCGATGATCCCGCAAACCGCTGTAAGCTGCGGGTTCTCACAATCGCGTGATGCTCTTCATGGGGAGATACAGCCGGCGCTTGGGATGGCCGGGACCCGGCTCCCCAGAGGTTCGAGTCCCTGCGCCCTCATTCTGTTCGAGTATGTCCAGCTGCTCGAAACCATAGCGAGTATAGAACTCTTGCGCCTTTTCGTGTAGAGCGTCGACGAGTACGGCCATCGCACCCACGGACGTTCGAGAGAGTTCGAGCGCCCGGTAGAGCGCGTCGAGCAGCAATTCACGCCCCAAGCCTTCGCCTTGGTATTCGAGATCCACGGCAAGCCTGCCGAGGAGGATTGCGGGGAATACCCGATTCCTTCCAAATCCCCGCTCGAGCGCTGCTGGCAACTCCCCTCGCTCGATCACCTCCGATGAGAGCGTGTAGTAGCCAGCTATGCGCTCTTGCTCCTTGTCGCGAAGGACATGAGCGACAGACAGACCTCTCTTCATGTCCTGACGGGCCTGCCTTTGCAGATACCCGTCGAGCGCGTCCTCACCGCAACAGAATGCCCCTCTTAGTGACTTGTGCTCCTCAGAGAGTACCTCGAAGCAGTAGCGCCGCTCGTCAGCCCCCTCATCTGAAGCCACCCGCGATCTCCGGCTGCCCGTCGGCTAAAGGACGGGGGTCTCCGTGGTAGAAGCCTCGTCGGTCCGCCCACTATCCTTCGGAGGTCGCGCGAGCCTGGACTCCCGCGCAAGCCGACGAAGATTCTCATTCGGCTCCGGCGGCTCCATAAGGGCCGCGACGAATGCTCGGCTCCCCTCATTCGTGAGCCGGATGACCTCGTGCTCCCGGATTTCCTTGTTGGCCGCGGCGAGCATCGTGCCACGAATGAACTCCGAGATCGTGTGCCCGCTGAGCGCGGCCGCTCTTGCGATCGTCTCCTTCTCTGTACTCGACACCCTAAGATCGAGCCTCTTCTGATCCTTCACCTCAACCACCGGCCTCTCCTCTTCCAAGATCTCCGAAGCGTCCGAAGGGACGGTAAGCAAAACTCTATCCACCTGCGAAACACACTGTACAGCGTATCGCTGTACAAAACAAGCCTCCAACCAAGACCCGGCGAGACGTTGCTAGAACGCCACTAGAAACTGTCCCGAGAAACTGGAAAATTTGATGAGCACCTACAAACAGCTCACTCCACGAGCTCGAAGATCTTGAACATCGGGAGGTACATGGCGACTATGATGCCCCCGACGATGCCGCCCACCACGACGATCATGAGCGGCTCGATGATGGAGGTAAGGGCCTTTACCGTGGCATCCACCTCCGACTCGTAAAACTCCGCTATCTTGGTGAGCATCCCGTCGAGGTCTCCGGTCTCTTCTCCGACGGCGATCATGCGCGTCACCATGGGCGGGAAGACGGGCTCTGACTCCAGCGGCCGGTAGATGGGGATGCCCTCCCGGATCGCCTCGCGGGTCTTGAGCAGCGCGTTCTCGACGACCCAGTTGCCCGAGGAGGCGGCCGTGATCTCGATGGCCTGCAAGATCGGGACACCCGCCGCGCTCAGGGTGCCTAGAGTCCGGGCGAAGCGGGCGAGGGCGACCTTCTGGATAACGTCGCCTATCTTCACGGGCAGCTTCAGGGAGACCTTGCCCCACCATTTCCGGCCGTTCTCGGTGTTCTTCCAGCGGAGAAAGAAGACGACGCCCCCGATCAGGGCCCCGTAGATAAAGACGCCGAAGATGCTGGTCAGCACGCCCGAGATGCCCATGGCGATTCGGGTGGGGAGCGGCAGGGTGCCGCCGAGGTCCTCGAACATCCTCGCGAAGATCGGCACTATAAAGATGAGCATGAACGAGGCCGCGAGCACGGCGAGCACGAGCACTATGACCGGGTAGGTCATCGCGCTCTTGACCTTTCGTCGGAGTTCCTGGTCGTCCTCCAGCTGGTCGGCGATGCGGAGAAGTACCCCGTCGAGGATGCCCCCGATCTCGCCGGCCCTTACCATCTCAACGTAGAGCCGCGAGAAGACCTTTGGGTGCTTCTCTAGGGCCTCGGAGAGCGCCAGCCCGGCCTCCACATCCTTGCGAACCGCGACTATGACCTCCTGAAGTTTGGGGTTCTCGGTCTGTTCGGAGAGGACGTAGAGCGACCGGACGATGGGCAGTCCGGCGTTGATCATGGTGGCGAACTGGCGGGTGAAGACGACGAGGTCGGCGGGCTTGACCTTCTTGAAGGGCTCCAGGATGTCCTTCTGGGCGACGCCCTGCTCCTTGATGTCTATGACGAGCAGGCCCTGCTGCCTGAGCTGCGAAGCGACGGACATCTTGTCGGTCCCGTCCATCTGGTCCTGGAGGACCTCTCCCTGGCGGTTGCGCGCCTTGTAGGCGAACGTGGCCACGGGCCGCTACTTCCTGAACGCCGCGTAGCCGCCGGCGCTCGATTTCGAGTTCGCGCCCAGGGAGCTGCCGCCGGCCAGACGGCGCAACTCCTCGGGGTTCGAGGCCCGCTTCTCGGCCTCTTCGCGGGAGATCAGGTTCCGGCGCAACAGGTCGACGAGGGCGGCGTCCATCGTCTGCATCCCGAACTTGCCGCCGGTCTGCATGGCCGAGTAGATCTGGTGGTTCTTCCCCTCCCTTATGAGGTTCCTGACGCCCGGCGTCGGGACGAGCACCTCGCAGGCGGCGACCCTCCCCTCGCCCCCGCGCCGGGGCACGAGCGTCTGGGTGATGACGCCCTGCAGGGCGTTTGCGAGCTGGGTTCTGATCTGGGACTGCTGGTGGGACGGGAAAACGTCTATGATGCGGTCGACCGTCTGGGGTGCGTCCTGGGTGTGGAGAGTACCGAAGACGAGGTGGCCGGTCTCGGCGGCGGTTACGGCGAGCGAGATCGTCTCCAGGTCGCGCATCTCGCCGACGAGGATCACGTCGGGGTCCTGGCGCAGGACGTGCTTGAGCGCCTGGGCGAAGCTCTTGGTGTCCTGGTTTACCTCGCGCTGGTTGACTATGCACTTCTTGTGGGCGTGGAGGAACTCTATCGGGTCCTCCACGCTCATTATGTGCTCGCTTCTGGTCTCGTTGATCCTGTCGATCATGGACGCGAGCGTCGTCGATTTGCCGCTCCCCGTCGGCCCCGTTACAAGGACGAGCCCCCGCGGCCTCTCCGTCATGTCCTCGACGGCCTTCGGCAGCCCGAGCTCTCCCAGGGTCTTTATCTCGTGCGGGATGGTCCTGAAGGCGGCCCCGATGGCGCCCTTCTGGAAGTAGACGTTCACCCTGAAGCGGGCCGTGCGCGGCAGCGTGTAGGAGAAGTCCAGCTCCCACTCGTTCTCCAGGCGCTGGCGCTGGTCGCTTGAGAGGATGTCGTAGACCATCTCCCGGGTCGCGTTCGGGGTGAAGGGCTCATAATCGAGCGCCTGCACCTTGCCGCTCAGGCGCACCATCGGGGGCAGACCCGCAGTTATATGGAGGTCGCTCGCCCCCATCCGGATCGCGTCGAAAAGGTAGTCGTTGAGCCCCGTCTGTATCATCCGTCCTCCGTCGTCACGCGTATGCAGGCCACCTATACCACTGTTCTCAGGACCTCTTCGATGGTGGTCTCGCCCCTGGCGGCCTTGATCAGGCCGTCCTCCCGCAGGCGTACCATGCCCTTACCCTCGGCCACCCGGCTGACCTCCCCGGTCGAGACGCGCCCGAGCACCAGCTCTTTAATCTCGTCCGTGATTACCAGCATCTCGTAGATGCCCATTCGCCCCCTGTACCCCGTGCCACCGCAACGGTCGCACCCCACTGCCTCGTGGAAATCCAGGGCGTCCTCGGGGGCGTGTTTGAATGGGAACCGCACCCGGGAGAGCGTTTCCTCGTCCACCTCTGTGGGCCGCTTGCACCTCTCGCAGAGCCTGCGGGCGAGGCGCTGGGCGATGACGCAGTCGACGGCCGAGGCCGTCAGGAACGGCTCGACGCCCATGTCCGTAAGGCGGGTGACGGCGGCGGGCGCGTCGTTCGTGTGGAGGGTGGCGAGGACGAGGTGTCCGGTGAGGGCCGCCTCTACGCTGATCTTGGCCGTCTCGCGGTCCCTTATCTCACCAATCATGAGCACGTCCGGGTCCGAGCGGAGGATGCTACGCAGGCCCGAGGCGAAGGTCAGGCCGACGCCGGGGTTTACCTGGATCTGGTTCACGCCTGGCATCCTGTACTCGACCGGGTCCTCGACGGTGATGATGTTCTTCTCCGGAGAATTGAGCTCGCCGAGCGTCGCGTAGAGGGTGGTCGACTTGCCGCTGCCGGTAGGTCCCGTCACCAGGATCGTGCCGTACGGTTTCTGGAAGATTTCGCGGTACTGCGCGAGCGCCCCGGGGGCGAAGCCCAGCGCTTTCAGGTCAACGTCGATGCTCGACGTGTTGAGCAGTCGCAGCACGATCTTCTCGCCGAAGACGGTAGGCAGGGACGCTGCCCTGAGGTCGACCTTCTGCTCCCCTAGCCGCACCGAGAAGCGGCCGTCCTGGGGGACCCTCCGCTCGGCGATGTTGAGGTTGGCGAGGATCTTGATGCGGGCGACCACGCCGTTCTGGAGCCGCGGGGGCACGCTCATCACCTCGCGGAGCACGCCGTCCACCCTCATCCTAACCGTTAGCGCCCTGGCGCGCGGCTCTATGTGGATGTCCGAGGCCTCCTCCCCGACGGCCTGCTGCAGAATCGAACTCACGAGGCGCACGATGGGCGCGTTCTCGGCGCTTTCGTTGCCGAGCTCGAGCTCGCCCACGTCCTCTGCGGTCTGGCTTCCGGGCGCCTCTTCCAGCAGTTCCGAGACCTCGGCGCTCATCGCGAACACTTTGTTCTGGACCCGTCTTATGTCGTCGTCCACGGCGACGACGGGGGTGATGGGGTAGCCCGAGATCATCCTGATGTCCTCGAGCGCGTAGAAGTTGTTGGGCTCGCTCATGGCGACAACCAGCCGGCCGCCCTCCACCCTCATCGGCATCGCCCCGTACTTGCGAAGCACCCGCGGGTCGACGAGGCTCGTGGCCGCGCGGTCCACGTCGCGCTCGGTGATCTCGACGTACTCCAGGCGCAACCTCGCCGCCAGCGCCCGGGCGAGGACGGCCTTGCCGACGTAGCCCAAAGAGAGCAGGATCTGCCCGATCTCCCTCCGGTCTTCGCGCTGGAGCGCGAGCGCCTCCTCGAGCTGCTCCGGCATGATATCCCCCGCCGCAACCAGGATGTCGCCGATCCTACCCCCGACGGTCCCCGCATGGACCTGAGAACCGGACCTCGCCGCCTCTTCGATTTCCCCCTCTTGCCCCAGAACGAGCTCTTCCGGCTCTATCTCCGCGGCCGGCTCCGGTTCGACAGGCTCCATTGGCGCTTCGACGACGGCCTCCTCGACGGCTCCGCCGTTCCCGGCGCCCGGGTAAGGGTCGTCAAGCGGCCCCTCCTCGTCCTCCGGGTACTCGTCCGGACCTGACGGAGACTCTACACCGCCGAAGAGGTGGAGGAAGGCACCGTTCAGGTCTTCCTCGGTGACGACCACGGGACGAACGGCGTGGCCGGCGAGCAGCCTCAAGTCCTCGACGGCGTAGAGGTCGGTAGGGTCGGCCATGGCGACGACTACGTGCCCGTTCTCGAACCGCAACGGCAGGGCCTTGTGCTTGCGGAGTATGCCTTCATCCAGGAGGTTAATGGCGTCGGGATCCACTGCGTCCGGGGGGAGCTCCCGGATCTCCACGAACTCGAGCTTCTGGTCCCGCGCGACCGCCCGTCCGAGGTCTTCCGCCGTGACGTAACCCAGCGAAAGAAGTATCTCCCCGAGTCTTCGGGGGTCGTTACGCTGCATGGTGAGCGCCAGGTCGATCTGCTCGCGGGTAACGGTGCCCTCGGACAAGAGGATCTCTCCGATCTTGTCGGAGACGGGAAGCGCCCCGCCGGCCACGGCCGCCTTCGTCGGGGTCGCGCCCTCCGCGCCCTTCTTATTGATCTTGGTGGATGTGTTCCAACCGAACACGATCTCTCCTACTCATGCGGGCCATCGCGGAGGCCGGAGGGTCCGGACCGGGAGCGCCCCCTCCGTCCGGAAGTGTACAACACCCCACGCGCCGCGAACTGTATGGGCATCGACCCGCCTCCGCTGGCATACTTGAGCCCGAGAGGCTTCGTGTTTGGAGACACGGGTACGAGGAGACACCGAGAATGATAGACAGCGCAAGCGTCGACACGCTCGTAGGCCGGTTGACCGGGATGGGCGGCAGCGACCTGCACCTCAAGGTCGGCATAGAGCCGATGGTCCGGGTGCGCGGCCTGCTAACGCCCGTCGAGGGCCAGGAGAGGCTCGGGCCCGAGGACACGGCCCAGATGCTCAACAGCATCATCCCCCCCGGGCTCGTCGAGGAGTTCGAGCGGGACGGGGAGGCGGACTTCTCCTACTCCGTGCCCGGTGTCGGCAGGTTCAGGGTAAACGCGTTCAAGCAGCGCGGGTCCGTCTCGATAGTAATGCGGTTCATCCCCTTCGGGGTCCCGAAGTTCGAGGATCTGGATCTGCCGGACGTGATCCGGCGCCTCGCCATGGAGGAACGCGGCATCATCCTCGTAACCGGCACCACCGGCAGCGGCAAGTCGACGACCCTCGCCTCGATGATCGACCTCGTCAACCGCTCCTCCCGCAAGCACATCGTCACCATCGAGGACCCGATAGAGTTCATGCACCGCGACGAGAAGAGCATCATAAACCAGCGGGAGGTCGGCACGGACACCCTCTCCTTCGCCAGGGCGCTCAGGCGGGTGCTTCGCCAGGACCCCGACATCATCCAGATCGGCGAGATCCGGGACGCCGAGACGGCCCAGATCGCCCTCTCCGCAGCCGAGACCGGCCACCTCGTCCTCTCCACCCTCCACACGGTCGACGCGACCGAGACCATAAACCGCATGATCGACCTCTTCCCGCCCCACGAGCGGGGCCAGGTCCGTACCATGCTCGCCGGCACCCTCAAGGGCATCATAGGCCAGCGCCTGCTCAGAACCAAAAACGGCGGTAGGGTCGCCGCGTGCGAAGTAATGGTAACGACCGGGCGCATCCAGGACTTCATAATGGACCCGCTCCAGACCGGCCAGATCCAGGAAGCAATCTCCGAGGGCGAGTACTACGGGATGCAGACCTTCGACCAGGCCCTCCTGAAGCTCGTGGAAGAAGACCGCATCTCCTACCAGGACGGCCTGACCGCCGCCAGCCGCCCCCAGGACTTCAAGCTGATGGTCCAATCGCTGGGGTTGTAAAGTCTGTCAGCGCGCTACGCCCTGCGCTCTCAGCCCGGCGCTTCGCGCCTCTCAGCACGTCGGCCAGTCGTCTGTATACGATACGCGTCACGACACCCCAACGGCTCCGCATCGCGTTGCCCGGTCGGGATTTGCGGGGCATCAAGCTGAGGGGCTGACGAGCTCACCCTGCGGGAGGCAGGGTGAAATAGAAGGTGCTGCCCTGGCCGGGTTCTGAGTCCACCCAGATCCTCCCTCCGTGGCGTTCGACTATCTTTTTGCAGAGGGCGAGGCCTATGCCGGTGCCGGAGTAGTCCTCCCGGCCGTGGAGGCGCTGGAAGATGACGAAGATCCTCTCCAGGTACTCGGGGGCGATCCCGATCCCGTTGTCCTCGACGGAGAAGACCCACTCCCTGCCCGCCGGCTGGCACAGACGCGCACTAGCGGGGGCTCCTCCCGCGGAACTTGATGGCGTTGGCTATAAGGTTCTGGAACAATTGCATGAGTTGGACCTCGTCGCCGTTTACGACCGGAAGCCCGCCCGAGACGATCTCGGCCCCGCTCTCCTCGACGGCGTTCCTCAGGTTGGCGATGGCCGCGTCGAAGGCCTTTTCGGTGTCGACGGGAGCGTGGGGGCTACCCCTGGTCCCGAGGCGCGAGTACTCGAGCAGCGCGTTGATGAGCGTCTGCATGCGGTTGGCCCCGTCAACGGCGTATTCTATGAACTCGTCTGCGGTCTCGTCGAGTTGCCCGCCGTAGCGGCGGCGGAGCAGTTGGGTGAAGCTCGAGACCATACGCAGGGGTTCCTGGAGGTCGTGCGAGGCCACGTAGGCGAACTGTTCGAGCTCGGCGTTCGACCGGCGCAGCTCCTCGACCAGCGCGTCGAGCTCGGCCTCTGCCCGTTTGCGCTCTGTTATGTCGCGGGCCGAGGCGAAGATCAGGCGCCTGCCACCGATGTCGATGGAGCCGATGCCGACCTCGACGGGGAAGGTTGTGCCGTCCTTGCGCCTGTGTACGTTCTCGTGGAAACCGACGATCTCACCGGGCGCCGTCCGCATCGCCCGCCCCCAGGGCGTGTCTTCCCCCAGCGACGCCTTCTCTTCCTCCGAGAGCACGTCCACCGAGAAGTCCCTGACGCGGAGGGTCAGAAACTCCTCGCGGGTGTAACCGAGAGACCGGCACGCCTCCCTGTTGCAGTCCACCACTTTGCCGGATCTGTCGTGTACGATCAGCGCGTCGCCCGAGTTCTCGAAGAGAGCCCTGAAGCGCCGCTCGCTCTCCCGCACCGCCTCCTCGGCCCGCTTGCGGTCCGTGATGTCCTGGATCGTGCCGACCATACCCAGGGCCCGTCCTGAAACGTCCCTCGTCACCCTATACTCCGTGTGAACGTTGCGGACTCCGCCCCGAGGACGCACGATCCGGTAGTCCCGGCTCGACTCCTCCCCACCGCGCAGGACCCCGAAGACCTCCCGCCGGACGGCCGCCCGGTCGTCCGGATGGACGAGCTCGAAGAACGCCCGGAAATCCGGTGCCGCCTCCCCACCCGGGAGGCCGAAGATGTGGTACAGCTCTTCGGACCAGCGCGAGGTGTCCCGGATCAAGTCGTACTCCCAGTCCCCGATGCTCGCCATCGCCTGGGCCGCGCGGAGGCTGGCCTCGCTGCGCCTCAGGGCTTCCTCCGCGCGTTTCCGCTCCGTCACGTCGTGCATCAGGATGCTGATGACCCTGCGCCCCTCGTGGAACATCGCGCTGCCGTTCGAGACCACGTGCAGCAGCGAACCGTCGCGGCGGCGGTAGCGCCGCTCGCCCACCTCCCGACTCGCCCCCGCAGGTGTCGTGTCGATGTTGTGCGCTATCTCCTCGCGGTCGTGGTCGAGTAGGTCGTAGACGGACATGCCGATGACCTCGTCCCGGGTGTAGCCCAGGAGGCGGCAGAAGGCGGGGTTGGCGTCGACAACGCGGGCGGTCTTGGCGTCCAACAGGTAGATACCCTCGGCAGCGCGTTCGATCACGGCCCGGTAGCGCTCCTCGCTGAGGCGCAGGGCCTCCTCGGTCCGCTTCCGCTCCGTGACATCCAGGATCACACCCTGCCAGTAGAGGGGATGCCCCTCCTCGTCGGGCACGAGGGTCGCCTCGTCCCTCACCCAGACGATCCGGCCGTCCCTGGTGTACTGGCGGTATTCCTCCCGGAACGGCTCGCCCGTGCGCTCGGTGCGCTCGTCCTCGGCGAGCACCCTCTCGCGGTCGTCCGGATGAAGGAGGCGGACAAACAGGCCGGGATCCGACATCCACTCCTCGGCCGTGTACCCGAAGAGGCCCTCTATCTGGGGGCTCGCGTAGACGATTTCGGTGCCGCGCTTTCCCTCATCGAGCGCCTCGATGTAGGTGACCGCCGGCATCTGCTCGACGAGAGCCCGGTAGCGCGCCTCCGCCCTCTTCAGCTCGCCCTCGGCGCGCTCGCGGATGGAGATCTCACGCTGCGCCCCCTCGTAGAGCCTGGCGTTGTCCACCGCGAGCGCGGCGCGGGCCGCGAGGTCTTCAGCCAGTTCGAGATCGTCCGGCCCGTAACGGCGGCCAGACTCGGCCACGAGCGTGATCACGCCGAGAATCCGGCCCCGCGCCAGGAGGGGAACCGCCATGTACGAAGAAAGGTCCAGCGTCTGCAGCAGCCGCCGATGCTCGTCGTCCCGGGCGGCCGCTTCAAGCAACCCGGGGGTATCTCGGGGACGAGCTCGGGCCGGCCGGTCCGGAGGACTTGCGGGGCCCCCCGCTTCGCCTCCGGGTCGGGCGGATAACGCTCCCGCCACCGCCGCGCCAGGGCCGCCTTCTCGGGATCCCGGTGCGCCGTGGCGACGTTGTTGATGCCGCCTTCTTCGTCGAGCACGTCCACGACGCACCAGTCCGCGAGACGCGGGACGGCCAGGCCGGCCAGCTTCGACAGCGTCTCCCTGTAGTCCAGCGAGGAGGACAGGACGCGGCCCGACTCCGCCAAAAAGCGCGACTCGCCCGCGTCGTCCTCCTTGCCGACGACGGCTGTAAAACCGACCAGGTCGCCCAGGGCGTCCCGCTGGGCCGAGATCTCGACGGCCGCGCGAAACCTGGTCCCGTCCGCCCGCAAGCGCGGACCCTCCACCCCGAGCCAACCCTTCCGCGCCGCCGCGCCCAGGTCCTTCTCGGCCCGTTCGGGATCGTCGTACAAGAACCCGAGATGCTCTCCCACGATCTCCCGCGCCGCGTACCCGTAGAGGAGTTCAGCGCCCTCATTCCAGGCGGTAACTCTCCCCGCGTGGTCGAGCATGACGACCGCGGGACCCGTCATCGTGGGCGGTCCTTCGCGCCGGGGCCATTCCCTGCCAGTAACGCGGCGAACTCTTCCGCCGGAACCGGCCTCCCGAAAAAGAAGCCCTGGGCCTCGTCGCAGCCGTGGGCGCGCAAGAAGGCGAGTTGCTCCGCCGTCTCGACGCCCTCCGCGACCACCCTGAGGCTGAGGTCGTGGGCCAGCCCGATCACGGCGGCCGTGATCGCCGCGTCCTCGCGGTCCTCCGGTACGCCCCGGATAAAGGAGCGGTCGATCTTGATCCGCTGCACGGGCAGCGCCTTGAGGCGGTAGAGCGAGGAGTAGCCGGTGCCGAAGTCGTCTATCGAGATTCCGACTCCCCCGAGCTCCGTCCTGAGCCTCCCGAGGGTCGCGAGCGCGGTCTCCGGGTCCTCCATGAGCAGGCTCTCGGTTATCTCGAGCTCCAGGTTCTCCTGCTCCATCCCGCCCTCGGCGAGCGCCCCGGCTATGTCGTCCGCGAGGTCCCTGCGGCCGAACTGGCGCGCGGAGAGGTTGACGGAGACGCGCAGGGGCGGCAGCCCCGCCTCCCGCCACGCCCTGCCCTGCCGGCACGCCGAGCCGAGCACCCACCGGCCCACGGAATTTATGAGGCGCGACTCTTCCAGGATGGGGATAAACTCGCCCGGCGACACGAGCCCCCGTTCGACGTGCCGCCAGCGCAGGAGGGCCTCGGCACCCACTATCCTGCCCGTCGAGAGGTCTACCTGGGGCTGGTAGTACAGTACGAACTGTTCGTCCTGGAGGGCCCGTCGCAGGTCCCTCTCCAGCGTCAGGCGGGCCGTCGCCTGGGCGTTCATCTCCTCGGTGTAGAACCGGTGCCCGTTGCCTCCCTGGCGCTTGGCCCGGTACATGGCGGCATCGGCGTCCTTTAGCAACCTCTCCCTCCCGGAAGCCGGCCACAACGCTATGCCCATGCTCGCCGACACCGGTATCTGGTCCCCGGCGAGGAGGACCGGCTCCAGCAGGCGCCTCTGCACGTCCTGGGCCACGCGCGCGGCGTCCTCCGCTTCGGAGAGGTTCTCGAGGATAAGGGCGAACTCGTCGCCGCCCAGGCGGGCCACGGTGTCGCTCTCGCGGACGCGGTCCCTGATGCGCCTTGCCACCTCCCGGAGCAACGCGTCCCCGCAGTCGTGCCCGAAAGTGTCGTTGACGGCCTTGAAGCGGTCCAGGTCCACGAACACCAGCGCGAGCGGCACCCCCGACCTCTCCGCGCGGGCCACGGCCTGCTGGAGGCGGTCCTGGAACAGGGCGCGGTTGGCGAGGCCCGTCAGCGGGTCGTACTGGGCGAGGTAGGCCAGCCTCTCCTCGGCCTTTTTGCGCTGGATCGCGTACCGGATCGACCGGGCGACGAGCTCCCCGTCCCCCGCCCCTTCACCAGATAGTCCTCGGCCCCGCCCTGGAGGGCCAGAAGCGCTATCTCCTCGTCGTCCCGGCCGCTGAGCACGACTACAGGCGTCCGCGACGCCACCGTCCGCACCCTCTCCACCGTCTCCATCCCCTGGGAGTCGGGCAGCGAGAGGTCGAGCAGCACCACGTCGAACTCCGACCGTTCGAGCTCCTCGACGGCGTCCCCGAGCCGGGCCGTGTGGCTTATCTCGAAGTCCCACATCAGGCCGGGCTCGGAGAGCATAATCTCCACCAGCCGCGCGTCGCCGGGGTTGTCCTCGACCAGCAGCACGCCGACGGTCTCCCGCCGCGCCCCGTTGGTTTCGCTAGCCACCGTTCCCCTGCGGCAGCTTCACGACCGAGAACCAGAAGTGCTCTATGGCCCGCACGATCTCGATAAACCGGTCCAGATCAATGGGCTTCACGACGTAGGCGTTGGCGTGCAAGTCGTAGCTCTTGATAAGATCCCGCTCCGCCTCGGACGTAGTCAGAACCACCACCGGGATCAGACGCAGCTGAGGGTCCTCCTTGATCTCCGCGAGCACCTCGCGGCCGTCCTTGCGCGGCATGTTCAGGTCGAGCAGGATCAAGTCCGGCAAAGACACGCCGGCATACCCCTCCCGCCTCCGCAAGAACCGCATTGCCTCCACCCCGTCAGCGACGTGGTGCAGGTTATTCCGGACCTTGCTCTCCTTCAGCGCCTCCCGCGCCAGCCGCGCATCCCCCAGGTTGTCCTCGACCAGCAGGATCTCGATGGGTTCCGTATTGGGCATTTCGGTTGAGACCACCCTTCTCGACCCATCGGCCGACGTGCGCGCAACCGCCCCGAGATCCCGGAGCGTTCCTGTCTAGCTACTCCCGACCCTTGGCCCGGGAGACCATAAACTGCGATTCGGATAGGCGAGAGGGTGATCAGAGTCGCTGGCGAATCAGCCCACATCGTCGGCAACCCGGCTATCTGCTCTCGCGAGACCCGTGGCTTTGCGTCCCTGCCTCGCGGCAGGTTTGCCTTTGTCCGCTTCCAGTGTACCCCCACCACGAGAAATGATACAAGAGCGCACTTGTAGAACCGCGCGGTCGGATCAGGCCGCGAAAAGCATCGGGGCTCTCGCGAAGACAGACTGTGTCGCGCCCCGCGGGTCATGCGCCCCGCACATCCACAGCGAATGTCGGGCGCGTAGCTTGTAGAGAAACGCCTCGCGTCAGGCGGGCTCTATGCTCGCGCTCAGGCCCTTACCGAGCAGGCGTTCCTCGTAAAGCTCCGCCAGCTCTTTGTGGCAACTCTTCACCACAGCCCGGCCATTCCTGTGCGCCTCGTACATGACCGCGGCTGCCCTCTTGTACGTCATGCCGGGGATCGCCCTCTTGAGCACCACGACGACCCTCGGCATCGAGTTGTTCCAGTCATTGTGCAGGACGACGTTCCAGGGCAACCCCAGCCTAGCCTTGTTCCCAGTCCGACTCCGTTTCTCTTTTATAGGATGCGCCGTAGCCATGCAGGGCATTGTGGATTTCTACCGGAGCGAACGCATCCCCCAGATGGCCCATTCTCGCGTGGCACGTATGTGCCAAATAGGGCACAGAGAAGGCGCCCCTGGAGGGGCGCCCGATGAATCGAGGTGGTCAGGAGTTACGGAGTAGGTGCGTCGCTGTTGACGGTAACCTGTCCGGTGCCACTGTTGAAGTTGCCGTCGACATCGGTGTTGTCGACGTGGCTGGCGGTGATCACCCCAGCATCGGCGTTCCCTGTAACGCCACCAAAGGTGACGTCCGCGCTCTTGTTGTAGCCGTAGCCCTCAAGCTCATCCTGCTCGTCACAGCTGGCAAAGGTACTTGTCTCCGTTATGCACTGGGTGAAGGCAGTACCAGCATTCCGCAAATCACTCTCGAGGTTGGCTACTTGGGCTCGCTCCCTCTGGGCGAGAAAGGCCGGTATGGCGATGGCCGCCAGTATACCGATGATGATCACCACGACTAGGAGCTCGATGAGGGTAAAGCCGCGCTCGTCACGGGGCACCTCCTGCATCTCTCGCAACCTCTTGCCAAACCAGCGCAGCATGCGGTTCTCCTTTCCGACGATGTGTGTTGCTGCTAACTTGCCTATCGTAGTTGAGCCCACTTATGCATCTTCTAGACGCCCTCCTGGAAATTTTTCGGTTGGGGGGATCTGTTGGAAGCGTAAGCGGGCTTTTCTAGGTGCAGCCTACGCTGTAGCACTCGCGCCAGCTCCACTGCCTCATGTTGTAGAAGCCGGCGCGCTGGCTGAACTCGCCGACTACGGAGAACGGGTCTACGGTCCCGCCGATCGTCATCTCGTTCTCGGCGATGACGAAACCCTTGACGGTCCTGTTGCCGCTGTTGGTGTAGCTCCCGGTCGTCGTGCCGTTTCCCGTTACGATGATCACGCCGTCAAACCCGTTGGAGCTGTTCCTGATATCGAGGTCTCCGTTTTCTACAACGATCAGTCCCTTGCCAGGCCCGGAGGGAAAGCTCGCGGTATAGGTGACGTCTCCGCCTTTAGCGTCCACGTAGAACACGGTCTGATCGGTCGAGTTCTCGGGATACTGCACGTCGCTACCGGAAGTCGGGCTGTCGTCGATATTCACGGAACCCTCGTAGTAGTTGCACGCGCCTCCGACGCACTGGCTTCGGGCGATCTGCTCCAGCGAGGTCAGGTCGAACTCCGCGTACGGGTCAAATGGATGGGAGATCGTCTTTGCCGGGTTGGGGTCGTCCAGGTCGTCCGGCAACTTTCTGACGAACCTCTGCTGCGAGCCCCTGGTCGCCGTCGTGGAGTCGTAGTTGTTTATTCCGTCGGCGACACTGTCGGAGGGACCATCGCAATTACCCGCGCTGTTGCAGATAAGTCCCTCTGCGCCAAGCCCGGCCTTGTCTACTCTGGGCGAGGCCGGATCTGGCGCCGTGCGCCGCGGCGAGGTGTTGAGGTTGGAAGTCGGAGTGAAGTTGAGCGGGTTGGTGGTATCCCAGTCCCTATACAAGGCCGCGGGATCGGCGGGCCCGTTCGCAAGGTCGGCATTCCCGAGAACGATATCTTCTCCGGCGAAGAAGCTGACACCGCTCAGGTCTACGTTGCCGTTAAACCGTATCGTTTGTGGCGTGTAGTAGGCCGTCGGCACGTCTAGGCGGTTCGTATGGAATATCGCCTGCACCGTGCGGACCGCTCCCGTGCCGTCGGCCGGGTAATAGCCGGTGGAGGTTATCTTGAAGTAAGACCGCTTCCCGGCCTCGACGCTAACGGGAGCGTCCTCATCCACGCCGCCGCACGGGTCGGAGACCGGATCGTTGAGCTGATCGAAGCACCGGATGGTCACGTTGAATCGTCCACCTCCGAACTCCCGGCTAACCCCTGGCTGGCGCGTTACGGTGGCACCGGAACAGGTGCTCGGATCCGCCCACACGGTCGCCGAAGGAGACCAATCCGCCCCGATCCGCCGGCCCGGAGAGCAGTCGTTCGTGTAATCGTTATCGTAATGTTGGCGCACCACGTCGGAGAGTTGTTGCTGCTTCGCGGCCATTACGCCGGCCTCCGCTATCTCCAGCGCGCGCTGCCCCCGGTTCACTTCCACTACGGTCTCTAGGTCGTTGCGCACGAAGACCAGAAGCCCCGCTCCCATCACTCCGACTATCACCATCACGAAGATGGCCATGGGCAGGGCGATTCCGGCCTCGCCTCTCTTCAAACTTCGCGCCTTCATCTGAGCCGGTTCCTCAATTTTACGTCGGTAGCAAGGGTCTGAGTGGCCGGCCCGGAGATCCCGCGGTCCACCTGGACCCTGAGTTCTATGTGCACCAGCTTCATCTGTCCCTCGGTTATGGACGGAGGAGACGCGGGATCGCAGCTATCCACGCTCTCGCAGAACGTAAAGCTGAGCCCGCCGGGCCTGACGAACTCGACCAGAGGCTTACCATTGCGCAGGAGCGCTGGAGGAGAATCCCCGTTCAAGCCATAAGTCACGCGCTCCGAAGGATCTTCTGCGTGGTTGCCGTTCAGGTCGTTGAAGAAGGTGATCGAGGGTGAAGGGTTCGGCGTCACCGCACTCGAGGGTGAGTAACCACCGAGGAGATTGTCGTTGGTGCTGACCCCGTCGAGCTTGTTGTACGGGTAGGCGGTCCGGATCTCGCGCTCCATCCGCTCCAGCCCCAGCCGGGCGTTTTCTACCGCCTCGGTCTTGTCGTTACCGAAGCTGAACACCCGCAAGCTCATGTCGAAGACGGAGTAGAGGGCACCCATAGCAACAGACATCAACAGGATCGTTACCATTAACTCCGTGAGGGTGAATCCGTCCTCCTCCGCGAGTGACCGCCGCACCTTCACCTTGAGGCACTTCACTTGGCGACCAACCCCGTGACCTCGTAATTACCACCGGACGCCCAATCCACGGTCACGCTGACCTGGATCAGGTTCGTCTGGTAACCGGCAGGCTCTACGGCGGATGGACCGAGGCGCATGTACTGGGTCGTCACTTCGCAGCCACCCGACGGAGACGCGAAAGGAGAGCCTGCGGGAGGCGCGGGGTTGCAGTCGGTGGAGCTTCCCACCGGGTAACGGGCAAGCGCGGCCGGAAGGGTCAGAGCCTTGGTTTCCTCCAGCTTCTCGTTCGCGAGCGCCCGCGCCTGATCGTAGTTGCTCCCCGCGACGGCCGCGTTGAGGCCCGCGTCGAACATGCTAACCATCGGTATGATCGCGACGGCGAGGATCATGATTGCCACCATCACCTCGACCAGCGAGTAGCCGGATTCGCCCTTGAGAAATCTAGTCAACCTTTATCCTCGAGGTCACATCTACGAACTCTAGTCTAGTCGTAGGGTTGCCATCTACCGTCACCCGGATCTCGTTGGATCCGGCGCCGACCGTCACGTTTCGCATCGACCCGTCCGGAGAGAACTCCAGCGATCGGGTGGGCCCGGATAATCCCAGGGTCGAGTATAAGGTGGTGACGGCGGCATCGTCCTGGAGCGCCGGCACACCCACGACCTTTGTATTGTCCGGCAGGGTGCGATCTATGGCGGTGCCCGCGGCAACGCCGCCCGAGCTCGTCATCTTTACCAGATAGTAGTCGGGGCCCATGCTCTCCTTGGCTTTCTCGGGCGAGAGGACGACGCGCCAGTTCGCCAACTGGTTGGTGGACCTGGTATGGGCGAGCCGCAGATCAGACGCCAACTGGTTGGCTGCGGAGTCCACGGCCCTGCTCTCTATCACGCTGAACCAGGTAGAGCTGGCGATGCCCATAAGGACACCCAGGACGACGATGGTGATTACAACCTCCGGCAGCGTGAATCCCCACTCGCCCACCGGGCGGCCACTGTCATCAAGGCGCCAGCTGCTCGACTCCATCAATCCACCGCTTCAGAGCGTTCTCAGCGACTTCACAGAAGAAGCGACGAGCCGCGACACCTTTCGCTGCGAGAGCCCGAGCCGTTTTCCGACCTCCGTCTGCGTTAGGTCCTTGTAGAAGAACAGGTAGACGACTCTGCGTTGGATCTCGCTCAACGACTCTATGGCCTGCTCCAGCACGATGCGGTCCTCTATCGGGAGAGAGAAACTCTCGTGGTGGATGCTCCTGATGGCCGAGAGGTCAATGCCCTCTTCCTCGGCGCCGTCGAGCGAGACGACGCTCGTGTCGTGGTAGAGCTTCATCAACTCGACGATGCCGTCTGGCGAGACGTTGACCTCTTCGGCTATCTCTTCGAGTTCGGGCCTGCGGCCGAGGTCTGCTTCGAGCCGCGCCGCCGCCGAGGTGACTTTGGAGTAGAGGCCGCGCGACCAGCGGGGTTTCTTTACGAGCTGGGTGTCGCGGAGGTGGTGGCGGATCTCACCGTCCACCACGGCGTAAGCGTAGGTCGCGAACCCCGCGCCCGGGGCGTCTTCGTAGTTCTTTACGGCCTTCATGAGCCCCACGTGGGCGACCTGTATCAGGTCCTCGTAGGCCTCGTCCGAAACCCTTGCGTGCCGCCCGGCAAGGTGGGCGACTAGCCCCCCGTGCATATCTAGTATCGTTTCTATGGCCTTCCTGTCCCCGGTCTCTCTGTGGGTCCGGATCAGGGCCGCCGCGTCTTGCCGACCCCGTTCCGCGGCGCCCGCCACCATCCTCATCGACCCCATGCCACAGCACGAACCGCCGCACGGGCAAGGCCGGTACTCGCGTAACCGGCCGGACGAGTAGTAATCCGCATCGAATCTCCCTTTTCGGCAACCCGGCTGCCTACGTGAGGCCCGTGGCTTTGCGCCCCCGCCTCGCGGCGGGTTTGCCTTTTCGTAACCGGAGCATTGTATACGGCCAGGCTGAAAGAAACAATCCTGCCGATAGACTGTTTTTCCGATTCGTATGGGGAATGTGGTCGCGTTTACAACCCCACGCGGGAACGAAAACACCGCAGCGGGTATGCTACGACTGCATCCGGGATCGAAAAGGAGGAATGGTGACGGAGACGAGCCAGGAGCGCGCGGGCGCGAGCCCGCTGCAGGGAGACCGCGGGACCACGAAGATCGGGGACGGGGTGGTGCTCGCCATCGCGAACGCCGCCGCCGGGGAGGTCGGCGGCGCGCACCTCTCCCACGGGGGCACCAGGCTCCCTGGCGACAGCTCCCCGACCGTCGGCGAGTTCCTGGGCAACATCACGGGCGGGTCGGGCCGGCCGCGCGGCATCTCCGTAGAGGTCGGCGAGAGCCAGGCGGCCGTCGATTTGACCATCAACGTCGACTACGGCAAGAACATCGCAAGCGTCGCCCAGGAATTGCGCCGGAACGTGATCTCCCGCGTCGAAAGCCTAACCGGCCTGCACGTCACGGAGGTCAATATCGTCGTCAACGACCTTGCTTTCGAGCAGTAAAGCTCGGGTGCCTGGCACGGACCGCAGAAGACTCAAGCCCATCACGAATAGGCTTTTAGGTCTTTAGGTTTTCAGGTTCTAAAGGGGTGGGGTGGAGCCTGCCTGCAGTCTCCCGGCCCACGCTTCAAAACCCAAGAGACCTAGAGCGGTTTGCACGAGGACCGGCCTTCGGTGTTCTCGAGGTTTCGAGGGGTGGGCCACGAAACCCGCGAGCAAGCCCCGACCCGCCACCCCTTACGGCGGTTTGCGGAAAAACTGACCCTCGCCGCCCACGGGGCACCGAGGCTTTCAGGGGCGCGCCCCGAAGCCGCGGGCGGGCCCCGACCTTCCTCCCCTGAGAACCCGAGAACCCGGATGGCTGCTCGCGGTAGGCTCGATACCTCCGCAAACCGCCTTAGAACCTGAGAACCCAAGAACCTTGGAACCCGAAAGCCCGGGTTTTAGACGGGCCCGGTGCTTCCGCAAACCGCACTAAGTGCCTCACAGACAACGAGGTTCGGTCCTTCCGCAAACCGCCGTAGTAGAGACGAACCGCGCCCCGATCCGGGTTCACGGCCCACCAACGAGCCTTGCTGCGAATTCGAGGTAGAACCCCCAGAGGTATGGTCCCGCAAAGAGGACCAAGATCCCCCCGACGGCGAGAAACACCCCGAAGGGAAGCGCAGCGCGGCGGTCTATCTTTCCACCCGCCATGAGGAGCCCAGCGGTGACGGAGCCGACGAGCGCGCCGAGGAAGACCGCCAGGGCCGCGTACGGCCCCAGAAACGTCCCGAGCATCCCGCCCATCTTGACGTCCCCCATCCCCATGCCGCCGGGGTAGGCGATGGCGAGCGCGAACAACCCGCCCGAAACGGCGAGGGCGGAGACGGTATACACCCACCACGCCCCGGGGTTGATCAGGATGGAGAGGGCCAATCCGGCCACCGCCGCCGGGCCGACTATTACGTTCGGGAGCAGGCGATGCTCCAGGTCTATGCCGGCCAGCGCGACTAGCGTCCCGATCAGGACCAGCGCCGAGAGTAGAGGCAGGCCGAACCCGAACCTGAGGGCCGCCGCCGCGAAGAGCACCCCTGTAAGGGCCTCGACGAGCGGGTATCGGAGGGAGATGCGCGACTTGCAACTCCGGCACCGTCCCCCGAGGAGCGCGTACGAGACGACCGGCACGTTGTCCGGCGCCCGGATCGGAGCGCCGCAGTCCGGGCACCGGGAACCCGGCCATACTATCGACCGGCGGAGTGGTACGCGGTGGATCACCACGTTCAAGAAGCTCCCGACGACGAGCCCCAGAAGCCCGGCAAGGAACGCTATCAATTGAGAATCCGCGCGGGTATAACCTGTCTCCCTTTCCGAATGCCCGGCATTCTACACCGCCGGGAAGAGGCACCAGTGGCTACGAATCCACCGAAAGGCTCTCCGGAAAACTCGCCATCTCCAGGAGGGCCTCGCGGAGCCTCAGGCGGGAGGCCCGGAGTATCTGGGAGATCCTGCCCTCCGTCAGGCCGAGGGCGCCGCCGATCTCGCGCAGCGTCAGGCCCTCGTAGTAGTAGAAGGTCGTGACCACCCGCTCTTGCTCGCCCAGCCCCTCTATAGCGCGGACGAGAAGGGACCTGAGCTCCGAACTCTCGACGGACTGCGCAGGGTCGGCCCCGAACTGGTCGGCCACGAGCTCGTGCAGCCCGCCCTCGGCGGGATCACAGCCGGAACGCGCCTCCAGCGACCCGACCCTCGACCTCGCGACCTTCTCCAGAAAAGCCCGGTGGTCAGCTATCGATACGCCCAACCTCACAGCGACCTCGGACTCCGTCGGCGACCTGCCGTAGCATTGCGCGAGCTCGCAACGGGCGCGCTCCACCCGCTGGACGCGCAGCCGGGTAGTGCGTGGGAGCGGGTCGGTCTTTCGCAGCTCGTCGAGGATGGACCACCGGATCTTGGATATGGCGTAGGTCTCGAACTTGGCAGGCCTGGACGGATCGTAGGTCTCGACGGCCCCGAGCAGCCCGAACAACCCCCACGAGACGAGGTCTTCCCGGTCGACGGGCCCGGGTGACCGGGCGAAGATCCTGCCGGCCACGTACCGCGCGAGCGGCGAGTAGTTGACGACGAGCCTGTCCCGCAGCATCGTGGCCTCGCGGTCCACGAGCCGCCGCTCGGTGGGACAGGCAATCCCCGCCGCCCGCTCCCTTACCCTTCGGTACCGCGCCCACAGGGACCCAAGGTTCTGCCGCGTCACGAGGCCGACCGCCGCGCGAAGTTGCCCGCCGCGTCGCGGGCCACGTAACCCTTGATCTCCAGCATGGCGAGCGCGCTTAGCACGACTTTCATTTCCACCCCCGTCCGGCCTGCCACCACGTCTGCCCCCACGGACCGAAAATCCACCCCCCGCAACACCCCGGCCTCTTCCTCCGGCAACCCTATCGGCGGGTCGGGTAGCGCGGGCTCTGGAGCGGCAGGCTCCTCGGGTGCCGGGCCGGGCGGCGGTTTATCCCCGGCCCGGCCCGCAACGGCATCGAGGAACTCCGGCAAGTCCCACAGCACTCCCGCGCCGTCGGCCAGCAGCCTGTTCGAGCCGCGGCACTCGGGCACGCCGGGAGGCCCCGGCACGGCCCAGACGTCCCTTCCGGCGTCCAGCGCGTGGCGCGCCGTGATGAGGGCGCCGCTCTTCTCCGGCGCCTCGACGACCACGACCGCGTCGGAGAGGCCGGCGATGATCCTGTTACGTGCCGGGAACCGCCACGCGAGCGGCGCCTCCCCCGGAGCGTACTCGGAGACGAGCGCCCCGCGTTCCTCCACGCGCCGGAACAGACCCCTGTTGGCCCTCGGGTAAACGACGTCGATACCGCAGCCGAGCACGCCCATCGTTTCGCCCCCTGCCTCAAGGGCGCCCTCGTGGGCCGCCGCGTCGACCCCGAGCGCCAGCCCGCTCACCACGCAGACGCCCCTAGCCGCGAGCTCCCGCCCGAGCGAGCGCGCCATCTCGACCCCGGCCGGCGTCGCCTTACGCGAACCCACGAGCGCCACCAGGGCCTCCGGCGCCAGTCGGCCTCGAACGAAGAGGGCCGGCGGCGGATCCGGGGCGACCCTCAAGCGCGCCGGATACGCCTCGTCGGCCAGCGTTATTGTCTGGACTCCCGCGTGTCCCAGCCGTCCCAGGAGGGCTCGGGCCTCGAAGGTCTGCCTCATCTCGGCAAGGGCGCGGGCGGCCCTCTCGGTCAGGTTCATCTCGCGCGAGATCCGGGCCGCGGGCTTCTCGAGAACGTCCTTTACGCGCCCGCCCGCGAGGCGCGAGACCAGACTACCGCCGACCCTGGCCTGCAAGAGGGACAGAAACAGGTACGCTTCTCCCTCCCTAACCTCCGGCACCGTACGCCCTCCTGTAGTTGAGGGCTTCGGCGAGGTGCTCGACGGCTATGTCCCCCTCGCCCGAGAGGTCGGCCACGGTCCTCGCGACGCGCAGCACCCTGTCGTGACCGCGCCCGGAGAGGCCCATCCGGTCTATGGCCCGCGCGAACAACGCCTCGGCGTCCCCCCGCAAGCCGCACGCGGCCCTGAGGACGCGGCCGGAGAGGGCGCAGTTCGGTGACCCCTGCCGATCCAACTGGGCCCGCCGGGCCGCGGTCACCCGCTCCCTTATGGCCCGCGAAGGCTCGGCCCGAGGACCGCCCCTCAGTTCTTCGCGCGAGAGGCGCGGCACGTCGACGAAGAGGTCCATGCGGTCGATCAGGGGCCCAGAGATGCGGCCCTGGTAGCGTTCGATCTGGCCGGGCGTGCACCGGCACGCCCGCCGAGCATCCCCGGCGTACCCGCACGGACAGGGATTCATCGAGCACAACAGCGTTACCCTGGCCGGGTAACTCAAGGTCGCCGCAACCCGCGAGATGGTCACGTACCCGTCCTCGAGCGGCTGCCGCAAGACCTCGAGCGTCCTGCGCCCGAACTCGGGGAACTCGTCCAGAAACAGCACCCCGTGATGGGCCAGGGAGACCTCGCCCGGACGCGGGTTGCTTCCCCCGCCAGCCAACCCCGCGGTCGATATCGTGTGGTGCGGCGCCCTGAACGGTCTCACCCGCAGCAGCGACCCGTTGGCCTCCCCACCCGCGCTGTGGACCTTGGTCACCTCGATCCTCTCCCCGAGACTTAAGGGCGGCAGAATCCCCGGCATCCTGCGGGCGAGCATGGTCTTGCCCGAACCCGGCGGCCCGCTCATCACCACGTTATGCCCACCGGCCGCCGCGACCTCGAGCGCCCTCTTCGCGTACCCCTGGCCCGCCACGTCTGCGAAGTCCTCCGCGGGTGCTGGCTCCTCCCCGTTCTCAGACCACGGCTCGGCCGGCTCGACCCCGTTTCCGGAAGCCAAAAACGCCGCAGCCTCCCGCAGTCCCCCGACCCCGTATACCTCTATTCCGCCCGAAGCGGCCGCCTCCCCGGCGTTCTTTTCTGGCAACACTAAACGCCGCAGCCCGCCAAGCCTGGCGGCCTCGGCCATCGACAGGGCGCCCCTCACCGCCCGCAGCCCGCCGTCTAGCGAGAGCTCCCCGACCACGCCCACGTCCTCCAGGCCGGAGGGGGGCAGGCTCCCCGACGCGGCGAGTATGCCGAGCGCCATCGGAAGGTCGAAGGCGGCCCCCTCCTTGCGGAGGTTGGCGGGGGCAAGGTTGACGATCACCTTCTTGGTCGGGAACTTGTATCCTGAATTGGAGATCGCAACCCGCACCCTCTCCCTGGCCTCCTGCACCGCCGCATCGGGCAAACCCACTATCGAGAACCCGGGCAGGCCCGCGCTCACGTCCACCTCGACCTCGACCGGCAGCGCGTCGATCCCGAACAGGCTCAGACTTCTAACCCTGCAAACGGACATCAGAAAACAACCCCGCCAACGAGCGCGGCCCCGTTCATCCCTCACCTCCAGAGACTCCTCCACAGAGCCCAGGCAGTATAGCCCAAACGGGCTAGTTTTGTCTAGTATTTTATACTGTTGTTTAAAATTTTATACGACAAGCATCAGAAGGCGTCCGTAACGTGTGAGATCCGCACCCCGTCGCTGCGGGCAAGAATGCCGATGGCGTCGAAGCGCAGGGTGTGGAACGTTGGGGACTTTTCCAGGAGGTACTCTTCAGTGATCGCGCGTATAGTCCGCTGCTTGCGGAGGGTGATGGCCTCGAGCGGGTCCCCGAAGCCCGTGCCGCGCCGGAGCTTGACCTCGACCACGACGAGGGTGCCGTCCTTGCTTGCTACGAGGTCGAGCTCGCCGTGGCGGGTGCGGTAGTTCTGGTCGACGACGGTGTAGCCCCGCTCTTCGAGGAAGCGGCGGGCGAGCCTCTCGCCGCGCTTCCCGCTCGGGCGGTTGTTCAGCCCAAGACCCCGGCGTAGCTCAGGCGGTGGACCCGGCACGGGCCGTACCGGGCGAGGGCCGCCCTGTGGTGCTCGGTCCCGTAGCCGGCGTGCCTCTCGAAGCCGTAGGCGGAGTGGGTCGAGGCCAGCTCGCGCATGGCGCCGTCACGAAGGACCTTCGCCACGACGCTCGCGGCGGCGACGGCGGCGCTCCTGGTATCCGCCCGCGGCAGGCACTCCACGTCGGGCCCCAGCTTCAGGTTTCCGTCGGCGAGGGCGCAGCGGGCGCGGGATCTTAGGGCTTCGATAACCCTCGTGAGGGCCTCGCGGTTCGCGCGGCCCACGCCGTGGCGGTCGATCCACCACGCCGGAAAAGCGACGACTGAGACGGCCTCGGCGCGGCGCAGAACGTCCGCGAAGACCGCTTCGCGGCGGCCGGCCCGGAGCGTCTTCGAATCGTTCACCTCGGAGAGCTGCGTCTCGCCCAGAACGACGGCTGCGGCGACGAGCGGTCCGGCGAGGGCGCCGCGGCCCGCCTCGTCGGCGCCCGCGAGCGGGCCGCCGCGGTCGAGCGTCCAGGCGGCGTCGAAGGCGTAGAGCGGGGCCGCGTCCGGGCGGCGTGCCGTGCCGGGGGCGGCCCGCAACGGTCGTGCGGTTCTAGCGGGCCTTCTTGACGCGGGCCTTCTTGCCTACCTTGTCGCGGATGTAGTAGAGCTTCGCGCGGCGCACGGCGCCCCGGCGGGAGACCTCTATCTGCGCGATCTTGGGCGAGTGTAGAGGGAAGATCCTCTCCACGTGTACCCCGAAGGAGTTCTTCCTGACGGTGAACGTCTCGTCGATACCTCCGCCCTTGCGGGCGATACACAGGCCCTCGAAGACCTGCACCCTCTCGCGGTTGCCCTCTATGACGCGGTAGTGGACCTTCACCGTGTCGCCCGGCTTGAAGACGACGTCCCTCTGCTGCAAATTCTCGCTCGTTATCATTTGTCTTGCTCCTCTCGTGGGTGTTCCTACGAACGGTCACGGGGACCGGCGGCCGGTCCCCCTCGCCTCCGACCTGGTCCGAGACTCCCGCTCGCGCCAGGCGCGGATCTCCGCATGATTGCCGGATAATAGCACGCCGGGCACCTCCTCTCCATCCCAGACGGCCGGCCGCGTGTACATCGGCGGCCCAACCACGCCCTCCCCGGAGAAGGACTCCCCGATTAGGCTCTCCGCGTTTCCTAGCACCCCGTCGAGGCGCCTGACCACCGCGTCGGCGAGCGCGGAGGCCACGATCTCCCCGCCCGAGAGCACGAAATCCCCGAGCGAAACGGCTTCGGTGCAAAGCTCCGTCCGGACGCGCTCGTCGACTCCCCCATACCTCCCGCAGACGACCGTAAGGTCGGGTCCGGCGGCGATGTCGTCCACGTACGCCTGCACGAGCGGGCGTCCCGCCGGCTCCGTGAGCACGACACGGCGAGTGTTCCGAACCTCCCTGGCCGGCGCGCCGTAGACCTCCTCGAAGGCGCGGGCAACGACGTCGACGCGCACCACCATCCCGGCGCCGCCGCCGTAGGGCATGTCGTCGATGCGGCCGTTCGGGGAGAAGTCCCTGAGATCGAAGCTCCTGTAGCCTACGACGCCGCGCTCTATCGCGCGTCCGACGACGCCGACGCGCAGGGCGGCGTCGACCGCCTCGGGGAAAACGCAAAAGACGTCGATGTTCAAGATCCTACTCCGGCGGGCGCACGACGAGGCTGCGGCCCGCGAGGTCCAGGGTGGGGACGTGCTCCATGGTGAAGGGTACGAACAACTCTTCCCCGCCGGTTCGGATCACCAGCACTTCGTGCGCCGCCGTCTCGAAGGTCTCCTTCACCTCGCCGATCCTCTCCCCCGCCTCGTCCATCGCCGTCAGGCCGACCAGGTCGCCGACGTAGAACTCGCCCTCCTCCGGGCTATCGAGCTCGGACCTGTCGAGCAGGAGAGGCTCGCCCTTGAGGCTCGCCGCCCCGGGTCGGTCGCCGACGCCTTCGAGTTCCAACAGAAAACCCTTCGGGGTGGGGCGGGAGGCCAGGATCTTGCGTCGCACGCCCGCCACCTGGGGCGAGATGCCGTCCCGGAGGTGGTCGCCCGACCCCGAGGGCCGCACCCTTACCGTGCCGCGCACGCCGTGGGGGCCGACGATCACGCCGATCGTCACCGGGTCGGGGAGGTCCGCCACGGGGGCTAGTCCGAGACCTCCACGTTGGCGCGCTTGCCGACCTTCACCGAGGCGGCCTTCACGACCGTACGGATGGCCCGGATCGTGCGCCCCCCGCGTCCTATGACCCTTCCGATGTCGTCTGGCGCGACGGTGAGCTCGAGGTCCACGTGCGAGTCGGATTCGGTTGCGGATACTTCGACCCTGTCCGGCTCGTCCACTATGGGCCGGACGAGGAGAAGCAGGAGGTTCTCCAGTCGTTCCACGGCGTCCTCTACAGGACGCCGGAGATCTTCAGGAGGTTGCGGACCTGGTCCGTGGGCTGGGCGCCCTTGCCGATCCAGTCGCGCGCCTTCTCCTCGTCGACCGTGATGGCCGAGGGCTCTGCCTGCGGGTCGTAGGTGCCTATCCTGTCTATGAACGCGCCGTCGCGCGGGCTGCGGGCGTCGGCGACCACTATCCTGTAGAAGGGGTTCCCCTTCGAGCCGTGCCTCGCGAGCCTGATCTTTACCGCCATACCTGTCTCCTCTCGGTTTTCTACCTGCGTCCGGACAGCCCGGGCAACTTCGGCATCCCGCCGCCCTTGCCCATCTGCTTCATCATCTTCTGCATCTCGCCGAACTGCTTGACGAGCTTCTGCACGTCCTGCTGCGTGGCGCCGGAGCCGCGCGCGATCCTGCGCGCCCGGCTCGGGTTCTGCAACAATTTCGGGTTGCGGCGCTCCTTGACGGTCATGGAGGTTACCATAGCCTCGACCCTCGCGAGCTGGTTGTCGTCTATCTCCACGCCTTTTAGCTGCTTGCCGAGGCCCGGGATCATGCCGAGCAGGCCCGAGATCGGGCCCATCCTCTTGATCATCTGCATCTGCTTCAAGAAGTCCTCGAACGTGAACTTGCCGCTCATCAGCCGCTGGGCGTCGGCCTGCGCCTCCTCCCGGTCCATCTGCTGCTCGGCCTTCTCGATGAGCGTCATGACGTCGCCCATCCCGAGTATGCGCCCGGCCATCCGATCCGGATAGAAGTAGTCGAACTCGCTCATTTTCTCGCCCTCGGAGGCGAACCTTATCGGCCGCTCCGTCACCGAGACGACGGATAACGCCGCCCCGCCGCGCGCGTCGCCGTCGAGCTTGGTGAGCACCATCCCGTCGAAGTCCGCGTACTCCTTGAACGCCTGCGCCACGTCGACGGCGTTCTGGCCCGTCACCACGTCGAGAACGAGGAGCACGGAGTGGGGCTTCGAGACGCTGCGGACGCGCTTGATCTCCTCCATCATGTCCATGTCGACGACCTGCCGGCCCGCCGTGTCCACGATGACGAAGTCGTAGCCGCCCTCCCTCGCCTCCTTGATGCCCCGCTCGGCGATCTCCTCCGGCTTAGGCCCCGTCCCCTCCGTGTAGACCGGAACGGACAACTCGCGCCCGATCTGCTGCAACTGCTCTATGGCGGCCGGACGGTAAGTGTCGCAGGCGACGAGATAAGGGTTCTTCCCGAGCTTCCGCACGAAGAGCGCCAGCTTGCCCGCCGTCGTCGTCTTGCCGTGACCGTTGAGGCCGGCGAGCATGACCACCGTGGGCGGGCGCGACGCGAAGGAGAGCTTGTGCGAGGTCCCGCCCATCAGGTTCGCCAGCTCCTCGTTGACGATCTTGACCACCTGCTGGCCGGGACTGAGCGCCTTGGAGACGTCGGCCCCGGTCGCCCGCTCCCTGACGTTCGAGACGAACTCCTTTACGACGCCGTAGTTCACGTCCGCCTCGAGCAGGGCGAGCCGGATCTCGCGCGTCACCTTCTTTACCTGGTCCTCGGTCAGGTTGCCGCTGCCGCGGACCCCGTCGAGCGCCTTGTTGAGCCTGTCGCCTAAGGTATCGAACATCTAGAGATCTCCAAACAATGCTTCCGCGAACTCCCTGGCGTCGAAGGGGTGCAAGTCCTCGACCTTCTCTCCCACGGAGACCAGCTTTATGGGAACCCCCACCTCGTTCGCGATGGCGAGGGCGATGCCGCCCTTGGCCGTGCCGTCGAGCTTGGTGAGGATAATGCCGGTGAGCCCGGCTACCTCCTGGAACATCTTCGCCTGCCTGAGGCCGTTCTGGCCCGTGGTGGCGTCGACGGTCATCAACACCTCGTGCGGCGCGCCCGGCATCTGGCGCCCGATCACGCGATGCACCTTGTCGAGCTCGGCCATGAGGTTGACCTTGGTGTGCAGCCTGCCGGCGGTATCTATCAGGAGCACGTCCGTGCCCTCGCGCCTGGCGGCCTGGATCGAATCGTGCGCCACGGCCGCGGCGTCGGCCCCGCGGTCCCTGGCTATGACCGGCGTGCCGGTCCTCTCGCCCCACTGCTGGAGCTGCTCTATGGCGGCGGCCCTGAAGGTGTCGCCGGCGGCGAACATCGTGGTTCCGGGCAGGAAGCGCGAGAGCTTGCCGATGGTCGTCGTCTTGCCCGTCCCGTTGACGCCGACCATCAGGATCACGGTCGGCTTGTGCGAAATATCCAACTCGACGGGCCCTTCGAGCATCTTCGTCGCGTGCTCCACCATGAGCCTCTTGAGCTCGGCGCCGCTGGTGATGTTCCTGCGCAACGCCTCCTGCTCCAGCTCGGCGACCAGCTTCGCCGTGGTCGGCACCCCGACGTCGGAGGAGACCAGTATCTCCTCCACCCTCTCCCAGAACTCCTCGTCCTCGGCGTCCTTGAACTCCGCGACGGCCGCGTTGAGCTGCCCGACAAAGGACTCCCGGCTCCGGGACAACCCCTGCCGCAGCCTCCCGAACCACCCGGCCGACTCTTGCTCCTCGGCGGCCGCCCCGGCATCGGGCGCCTCCTCGACGGCGGTCGGCTCCGGCAACGCCTCGACGACCTCAGGCTCGGACTCCGGCTCCAGAACTTCCTCACGGGGAGGCTCGACCGGCTCCGCGGCCTCTTCTTGCGAAGGTTCTACGGGCTCGTCTTCGACGGAAGGCGCCACGGTCTCCGACGGGTCTTCCGGGGTCACGGGCTCGGGGTCGGCAACCGGGGACTCCGTACCGTTGGCGGACGCTTCCGCGTCCGGCGGGGCTTCCGTCTCGGTAGTAGGACCCTGCTCCTCGGGTTCGTCCTTGCTGCGTCTGAAAAAGTTACGCCAAGAGCGCGCCATGGGCGACTTCTCTCTCTCCCTGCAAACGTTTAGATACGACAGTGGTGGCACCGGAGGCGTCCTGGACCACCCCGTAAAGCACGTCCGCAGCGGCCATCGTCCGCTTCTGGTGGGTGACCAGCAGGTACTGTCCGCCGGATCGGTGAGAGTCTACCACAGAGAGAAAACGCGCCAGGTTCACGTCGTCCAAGGCAGCCTCCGCCTCGTCCAAGATACAAAAGGCCCCCGATCCGCCCATCGGACGGCTCAAGAAGATGCTGAACAGGAAAGAGAGCGCGAGCAGAGCCCGCTCCCCGCCCGAGAGAACCCTGAGCGGCCTCCAACCCTTACGCCCCAGCCGGAGCCCGATCTCGACCCCCTCCTCGGACAACTCTAAAATCCCCGAAGCCCCCTGCAACATCCTCGGCACGATCTCCCCGAACGCCTCCCGTACCCTCCCGAAGGTCTGCGAGAACCGTACCTCTATCTCCCTGTCCACCGAGTGTATTATGCGGTTAAGTTCGGCCGTTGCTTCTTCGGCGTCGGCGCGCTGGGCTGCGACGAACTCGTGGCGTTCGCGCAGTTCCTGTTCCTGGGAAAGGGCCAGGAGGTTGACGTCGCCGAAGCGTTTGAGCTGGCGGGCCAGCTTCTGGCGTTCGGCATCGGTCTCCTCGGGGTGGCGCTCGGCCTGCAGGCGGGCCGCTTCCAGCGTGCTGCCCCACTCCGTCTGGATCTCCTCGAGCGAAGCGGCCGCGTCCGCCTCGGCCCTCGCGACCTCCTCCGAGAAGCGGGCGGCTTCGGCGCGGGCCGTGGCAAGCTCCCCTGCTGTCTCGACGGCCCGGCGCGAGAGTTGCGAACGCTCTTCCGAGACCCGGCCTTGGGCCTCCGAGAGCCCGGCCCGAGTCTGGCGCAGGCCGTTCCGGCGCTCGCGCACGGCGGAGAGGAGGGCCGCGGAGAGGTCCGCGGCCCTCTTCGCCAGGTCGCGCGGGGAGACGGTATCGGGGGCGGAGGACGTTGCCTTCTCCAACCTCCGTCGGAAGGCCGCCTCGCGCTTTTTTCCGTCGGAGATAGCGGCCCGCAGGGACCGAAGGCGCCGGTCCGAGTCCTGGGCGGCGGCCCTGGCGGATTCCGCGGCGGCGGTCGCGGCGGCGGCGGCCTCGCGGTCGGAGCGTGCCGACTTTTCCGCTTCGGAGAGCTCGCGGTCGGCCGAGGAGATACTGCCAGCCAGTTCCCCCGCCTGGCGCTGCCTGTCGAGCTTTTTGCGCCGCGAGGTCTCGGCCGCGCCCAGGCGGCGGACGGCCTCCGTCACAAGGGCGGAGCGGGCCCGCCGCGCGCGCTCGGAGAGGCCGCGCAGCGCGTTCGCGGTCTGTGAGACGGCGGTGAGGCGTTCTGAGGCGGACTGTATAGTGCCGCGCGCGTCGTACAACGTCCCGCCCGGCCCGTTCTTAAGGGCGTCGAGGATCTCCAGCTCGGCCCCGAGTCGGGCCTCCCGCTCGAAGTTTCCGGGCCCGGGCCGGCGGCTGACGCTGGTCCTGGTGAGGCGGAGGCCGTCCGTGGTCACGGCGACGTGGCCGTTCAGGTTGGCGCCGTCGTTCGGGCTGTCCACGACGAAGATGCCGCCGAGCAGGCGCTCTACGGCGCCCGTGTAGCGTCCGTCGAGCACGTCGACGCACTCGGAGAGGGGCGTGCCGGGAGCGTGGCCGTCGGGCTTCACGTCCTCGGCGTCGAGCCTCAAGGCGACGGGGTCTGCCTCGGAGAGCATGAGCATACCCTTGTCCAGGTTCTCCGCGAGAACGCCCGCGCCATGCTCGCCGAGGGCGGCCTCGACGGCCGCCTCGTAGCCCGGCCGGGCCCGGATCACCTCATAGAGCCGCGTGGCGTCCCCCGCCGGCGCCGCCGCCCGCAGCGACCTGACCCTCGACTCCGAACGTCCCACGGCCGCGGCGAGCCCCCCGCGCCTGTGGCTCACCTCCTCGAAGCGCGCCTCCGCGCGCCCCAGAGACTCCGAAACCTCCTCGGCGAGACGGCGCACCCGATCGCCCGAACGATGCTCGCGCAGGCCCCGCAATTCCTCGATGGCGCGCCGGAGACGGGCGAGATCCTCCTCCGGGACGTCCGGCGTGGGGCCCGCCGGGTCGAGACCGGCGAGCCTGGCGCGCAGCCTGTCCAACTCCGCGGCTAGGCGCGACCTCTCCCTCTCGGAGCCAGAGCTTTTGCGGGCGGCGACCTGGGCGGCCCGCGCCTTTTCTTCAGCGCTCTCCCTCGCCTTGATGACGTCTGGTTCCAGGCTACCGGCCCTCCCACGGAGCTGTTCCAGGCTTTCGGAGGTCCGGCGCAGCTCCTCCTGCAGCCGGCGGAGCACGAGGCGCCGCTCGCCCTCGCGGTCGGCGCCGGAATCCAGCCTGAGCAGGGCGCGGTCGGCCCGCAGGTTCTCCGAGCGGAGATCCTCGGCGGCGTCTTCGAGCGCCTCCGCGCGCCGCTCGGTCTCGTTGGCGCGGCGCGAGATGTCGCGCAGGCGTTGCTCTATCTTCTCGCCCTCGTCGCGCAGGCCACGCTCAGTCTCGTCCAATCTGTCGACCCGGGACCGGCCGGCGCGCAGCCGTTCCCTGAGGTCCGAGAGCTCGCGGTTGGCAACCCGGTAGAGGTGGGCGAGGGAGAGCTCGCGGTAGCGGGACTCGATCTCCCTGTAGCGCCTGGCGGCTTCGGCTTCCGTCTGGATCCTCCGAAGTTGCGTAGCCAGTTCCGTCTCCAGTTGCCGGCTCTTCTCCAACTGGTCGTCGGCCCTCTCCAGGCGACGGCTGGCCGAGAGGCGCCGCCTGCGGTACACACCGAGACCAGCAGCCTCTTCCAGCGCCAGGCGGCAGGCCGCGGCCCCGCCGGCGACGATCGCGTCAACCGAACCCTGGCGCAGGATACTGTGGCGGCCGAGGCCGGCCTCCCCGGCCACCGCCCGCACGTCGGCAAGACGGGAGCGGGAGCCGTTGATGCGATACTCCGTCTCGCCGACGCGGGAGATGCGGCGCGTAATCGAAACCTCCTCGTAGGGCAGCGAGATCTCCCCGGAAGCGTTGTCGAAGACCAGCGTTACCTCCGCGGCGCTCGCGGCCGGAAGCGACTCGGAGCCCGAGAAGATCAAATCCCCCATGGCACCCGCCCGTAGAACACCCGGACTCTGCTCCCCCAAAGCAAACAACACCGCGTCCGTGATGTTGCTCTTGCCCGAGCCGTTGGGACCGACTATCGCGGTGATCCCACCTTCGAGCGGCATCCTCACCGGCCTGGCGAACGTCTTGAAGCCCTTGATATAGATCGCCGAAAGCACTAAACGAGCATTTTACGCAACTTGACCACAGAAAGCACGCGGAAAAGTGGAGCAAAATGCTTGTCAGCGCCCTTCCCCCCGATCCCCCCAAACCTCGCCTCTTGAGTCCGGCACGTATGGCGTGCCCGTCAATGGCCGGAAGATGCCCGGCCTACAGCCGGAACCACGTCGGCACAAACTCCGCGACGGGGACAAGCGGCGCCCCCTGTCGCGAATCCAACGCGGCCGATCCTCCCCGAGGGCCGTGGTGGGACTCGCTGTTGCGCTCTTGCTCTACTCGGCCCACGGCCCCTCGGCGGGTGGGATTGGTTGCTGCCGGCCCTGCTCGACCGAGGTGCAACATCCGTCGAACCGGTCTCCCGCGCCGTTCACCGGCGCGGTTAGCATGGGGATGCCGTGGGTCGAGCGTCTGGCGCGGCGGGGGGCCGCCGGCGACCGGGGAAACAGCCCACGGCACCAGTATACAGAGCATTGCACTGCTACAGTATTCGGGTCCCGAGACTGCGGGTTCTCACGAGAAGGAGCAAGCATGCCCATTACCCTGGTAAACCCCGAAGGACTGCCGGAGGTCGACCTCTACCGGCAGGTGTCGGTGGCCACCGGATCGAAGCTGGTCTTCGTCGCCGGCCAGGTCGCCTGGGACGCCGACGGGGTCACGGTCGGCCGAGGCGACCTCGCCGCCCAGGTCGAGCAGTGCTACCTCAACGTCTCCATCGCCCTGGCCGGGGCCGGGGCCTCGTTCGACGACGTGGCAAAGTTGACCGTCTACCTCGTAGACTGGACGCCCGAGAAGATGCCCACGGTGATGGAGGGAATTGCCCGGGCGTCCGAGAAGCTGGGGGTCGCCCCGGTCCCGCCGCTCACGGGGCTGGGCGTCAGTGCGCTCGCCGCCCCCGACATACTGGTCGAGGTCGAGGCCACCGCGGTCATCGACTGAACCGAAGGTCGGGGTCACCTCGACCCGGGCGGGCCGACTCCTCCGTCTCCACCCCGTGGCCCGTGGCTGAAGGGTCTCGTTTCACGGTCAACGAAACGCTCCACGCGACCGACCTCTTCTACCGCTTCGCGTAGAACAGACCAGGCGACGGGTGAGCCCGCGGTGTCCATCAGGCCCAAGCCTCATGGTACGTGAACAAGGTCTGCTGGAGCCCGTGTGGCAGCCTGGGGTCCCTCGGCGCGTAATCTCCCGGCCTCGGTGCTTTCGGTCATCCCGCCTCGCAGAGGTCGTCGAGGCCGAACGGCCGCGGTTGCGCGAGGGTCCCGGAGTTCGGACCTCGACCGGCTGGATTCTGTCCCGATCATGCCCCTACCCTACGTCGCGTTCCATCGTCATCACCACGCCCCCCCTCTTGTGCCCGGTCTCGACGTAAACGTGCGCTTCGGCGGCCCGTTCCATCGGGTATTGCCGGTCCAGGACCGGCTTGATCTCCCCGGCCTCCACTAGCTCCCTCAGGAAGGCGAGATCCCGCGTCTTCTCGCGCGCCGGCCTCATCCCCGTGGCCGCGAGCTTCGCCTTCTTTCCACCGGGCTTTAGATTCCACAACATCCGAAGAAACATCGCGGGCGTTGGCACGGTCGAGAGATAGACTCCGCCATGAGTGAGCGAGCCCCTTGCGCGCGAGAACGAGCTCTTGCCTACGGCGTCGAAGATGATGTCGTAGGTCCGGCCCGCCGCGGTGAAGTCCTCCTTCGTGTAGTCGATGACCTCCTTGGCCCCGAGCGACCTCACCAGTTCCACGTTCGCGGTGCTGCAGACCCCCGTAACCTCAGCCCCGAAGTACCTGGCAAGCTGCACGCCGTAAGCGCCCACCGACCCGGAAGCGCCGTTGACCAGGACCCTGTGCCCGGTCCGGATTCCTCCCTTGTCCCTGAGGAAGGGCAACGCCGTCATCGCCCCGTCGCAGACGGCGGCGGCCTCGCCGGGCGTCACGTTGGACGGTCTTATCGCGATCGCCCCTTCTTCGGGCAGGACGACGTACTCGGCATAAGCGCCGAAGCCCGTTCCCGTGGCAGCAAAGATCTGGTCGCCGACGCCGAATCGCGCCACGTCGCGGCCGACCGCCTCGATCTCACCCGAGAACTCGGTCCCGAGTATCTTCTTCCTCGGTTCCAGCGGGCCGAAGAAGAGCCTGATCAAGGGATCGCCCCTCCGAAACGCGCAATCCGTCGGCGTGACCGCTGCCGCACGGATCTTTATCAGCACCTGGTCGTCACCGGGGGCGGGCCTCTCCACCTCCCTCAGCTCGAGTACGTCCGGCGCTCCGTATTTTGTGTACACGATCGCCCTCATAAGCGTCCTCCGTTATCGCTTCTTCGACGGGCACCATAGGCACAGAAAGCAGGCGAACACATCCCCCTGATGAATGATTCTGATCCAGAGAGCCGAGATGCTGACAGGCTGACAAGCTCGCGAAGCGAGCGGCCCCTACGCGCCTACGTGAACCTCGACGGACTCGCGCGGGACGGGCCTTATGCCGAGGATTTCGAGCGCGGCGCGGGCGGCGGATTGTTCGCTCTCCTTGATGGAGGGGCCTTCGCCAGTCGCGACCTCGCGGCCTTCCACGGAGACGCCGGAGACGAAGCTCGGGCGGTGGGCCGGGCCCTGTTTGGAGTTGACGCGGTAGGTGGGCCGGAGGCCGTCGGCCTGGAGGGTCTCCTGCAGGAGGGTCTTCCAGTCGCGCAGCTCGTCCGTGTCGACCTCGGAGGGGTTGAAGATCTCGTCCACCGTCTGAAGAACCAGGTCGCGGTCTATGAGGTAGGCGGCTCCTATGATGGCCTCGACGGTGTCGGCCACCACCGAGTCGTTTATGACGGAGGTCTCTATGATCTCCTCTATGCCCTCGCGCCGGCCGACGGTCGCCAAAAACGACTTTCTGACCAGGTGCGCCCGGATGCGGGTCAGGTCGCCCTCGAGGAGTTCGGGGTAGCCGTGGAAGACGAGTTCGGCGACCCGGTTGTTCAAGACCGAGTCGCCGAGGAATTCGAGGCGTCCGTTCGATTCGTAAGGGTCCGCCACGCTAGGGTGGGTCAGCGAACGCAGCCTGAGCGGCTCTGGCAGGATCGCTATGAGGTCCCTTATAGACATAACGCTCTCTATTCTACACTTGTGAACGCAACCACGACGTTGTGCCCGCCGAACCCCATGGAGTTCGAGATCGCCGCCTTGAGATCCGGCGCCTCGGCCGCCTCCCCCACCACGTAGTCCAGCTCCTCGCAATCCTCAGCGAGGTTCTCCAGGTTGATGGTGGGAGGCAGGATCTTCTGCTTCAGCGCGAGGGCGCACATAATCCCCTCGGTGGCGCCGACGGCCCCGAAGGAGTGGCCCGTCATGGACTTCGTTCCCGAGACCCTGGCGTGGGGCATGACCCGGGAGATCGCCTTTGTTTCCGGCGCGTCGCCTGTTGGGGTGGCGGTCGCGTGGGCGTTGACGTGCCCGACCTCCTCGGCGGTAAGGCCCGAGTCTTCGAGGGCCCTTAGCATCGCGCGCTCAACGCCGCGGCCCTGCTCGTCGGGGGCGGTCACGTGGTATGCGTCCGTGGTCCGGCCGTAACCGGCCACCGCCGCTATCGGCTCGATGCCGCGCTTCGCGGCGTGCTCCTCGCTTTCGAGGACGACGGCGCCGGCGCCCTCGCTCATCACGAAGCCGTCGCGGCCCGCGTCGAACGGGCGGCTCGCGTGGGCCGGATCTCCGTTGTAGCGGCTGACCGCGCGGATCGCGCAGAAGCCGGACATGCTGAGGGGCGTTATCGGGGCCTCGGAGGAGCCGGCTATGACGACGTCCGCGTCACCGCGGCGTATGAGCTCCAGGCCCTCCGCTATCGCCTCGCCGCCCGTGGCGCACGCAAGTACCGGGCACTGGCTCGGCCCCGTCGCCCCGAGCAGGATGGCAAGCTGGCCCGCGGCCATATTCGGGACCATCATCGTTATCAAGAACGGGCTGACGCGGCCGGGGCCGCGCTCGGCGAGGACCTTGTACTCGCGTTCCCAGGTGGAGAGGCCGCCGATGCCGCTCCCGAGGACGATGGCCACGCGTTCCGGGGTCTCCCGGATCACGTCCCCAACCCCGGCGCTCTCGGCGGCTTCGAGGCCCGCGGCGACGCCGAGCTGGGCGAAGCGGTCCATGCGCCTGGCCTGCTTCTTGCTCATAAAGTCCGTCGGGTCGAAGTCAGAGCACTCGCCGGCTATGCGGGAGGGGAACGGGGAGGCGTCGAACTGGGTTATCGGGCCGATGCCGCTCTTCCCGTGCAGGGCGGCGTCCCAGAAGTTCTCGACGCCGGTGCCGAGCGGCGTCACGGCCCCCGCGCCCGTTATAAGGGCGCGGCCCCTGCCGTTTGTCGGCGGCTGCGTCACGCCGCCTGGTGCTGGTCGACGTAGTCCACGGCCTCTTCGACCGTGGTGATCTTCTCCACCTCTTCGTCCGGGATCTCGAGCCCGAACTGCTCCTCTAGCTCCATGATGAGCTCTACGAGGTCGAGCGAGTCGGCCTCCAGATCCTCCCGGAAGGAGGCGTCGGGCGTGACGTCGCCCTCGTCCACCCCCAGCCGGTCGGCAGTTATCTCCTGAATCTTGGACAGAATCTCTTCGCGCTCCAAAACCTTTTTCTCCTCTCTTGCTTTATCAGTCAGCACGTACCCTTTCCAGGATAGCGCGTAGTGTAAACGTTTGGCCCGCTACTGCATAGTCATCCCGCCGTCCACGGCCAACGTCTGCCCGGTCACGTAACCGGCCCCCTCCGAGGCCAGAAACGCAACCGCTTCTGCTATCTCCTCGGGTTCCCCGAACCGCCCGTTGGGCACCTGGGCCCGGATCTGGTCCTTGACGTTCTCGGGCAGGCTGCCCGTCAACTCCGTCTCCACGTACCCGGGCGCGACCACGTTCGCCGTGATCCCCCTCTGCGCAACCTCACGCGCCACGCTCTTGGTGAACCCGATGATCCCGGCCTTGGACGCCGCGTAGTTTGCCTGCCCGGCGTTCCCGACGAGCCCGACCACGGACGAGACGTTCACGATCCTGCCCCACCGGGCCCGCACCATCGGCCGCAGCGCGGCCTTCGTGCACAGATAGGTCCCCTTGAGGTTGGTCCGCAAGACGTCGTCGAACTCGTCCTCTTTCATCCGCATCATCAGGTTGTCCCGCGTAACGCCGGCGTTGTTGACCAGGATGTCGACACGGCCGAACGCCTCGTTGACCCCGTCGAAGAGCCGCTTGACGTCCTCTGGCTCGGCAACGTCGCCCTTGAACAGCTCGCACTTCCGGCCCGTCTCGCGCACCGCTTTGGCCGCCTCCTCGGCAGCCGCGTCGTTCGAGCGGTACAAGATGGCGATGTCGGCCCCCTCGGAGGCGAGCTCGACGGCTATCGCCCGGCCTATGCCGCGGCCGCCGCCCGTGACGATGGCGACCCTGCCTTCGGAGATCACTCCACGTCCCCCTTCGCCGCGAAGGCGAACATCAGCTCCGCCTCGCAGACCCGCTCGCCGTTCACGGTGGCCCTGCCCTTGCCCCGCCCGACGGAACCCTTGAGCCTGACTATCTCGACCTCCATCCGAAGCACGTCACCCGGCAAGACCTGGCGCCGGAACCTGACGCCGTCGATGCCGGCGAAGAGGGCGAGTTTGTCCTGGTGTTCGCCGCCGGCCATGACGCCGACTGCCCCGACCTGAGCCATCGCTTCGATGATGAGCACGCCGGGCATGACCGGATAATCCGGGAAATGGCCCTGAAAGAACGGTTCGTTCTGGGTGACGTTCTTGACGCCGACGGCGCGCACGCCCGGCTCCAGCTCTTCGATCCTGTCGACGAGAAGAAACGGGTACCTGTGGGGGATCAACCCCCGAATGGCCGCCGGACCAAGCGGCGCCTTCACGAGAGCGCCTCCTTCGCCGTCACACCCGTTACGTCTTCTCTCTTGAAATCCCGCAGCATCCGCGTCAGCGTCCCGTCCTCCCCGGCCTCGACGATTTCCTCCACGCCCATCTCGAAGAACCGTCCCATGACAGCGGCCCACCGGACGGGCGAAAGCATCTGCTCGCGCAGCGCTTCCCGAACCTCCCGCGCCGTGCGGAGCACCTCCCCGCTCGCGGCCCCTACCATCGGGACTGCAGGCTCCGCGAACTCCACCTCGTTCAGCAACTTCTCCATCCTTGCCGCGGCGCCCTCCATGAGCGGCGAGTGGAACGCGCCAACTACGCGAAGCGGTACCTTTCTGCCCTTGATCTCCCCGGCGACGCCTTCGAGCGCCCCCTTCTCGCCCGAGATGACCGTCTGGCGCGGCGTGTTGTAGTTGGCGGCAACGACGACGCCTTCTGACGCGTCCACCGCGCGCTCCACCTCCTCGACGTCGGCCCCGATCACGGCGACCATCCCGCCGGGCGTCTTCTCCGACGCCTCCGTCATGAGCCTGTCGCGCTCCGCCACGAGACGCACGCCGTCTTCGAGGCCCAAGGAACCGGCCGCGTGCGCCGCCGCGTACTCCCCAAGTGAGTGCCCGGCCACGACGTCGGGCTCTACGCCCGCGCCCCGCAGCCTGTGGAAGAGGCTCACGGAGCTGGCGAAGACGGCGAGCTGGTACGGCGGCTCGCCGTCGCCCACGCGGTTGCGCAGGGCCTCCTCGACTTTGCCCGTGACCTCGCCGCCAGCGGTTCCCTGGCCTGGAAAGACGACAGCCCGCATCCGCGCCATGCTCCTCCTAGATCCTGTACAGGTTCGCGGCCCACGTCAGCCCGAACCCGAACCCCACAGTGACAACGTACTTCCCCGGCTCCATGTCGTCGAAGATGTCCGGGTACGAGAGCGGGATGCTGGCCGCTGATGTGTTCCCGAACCTGTCCAGGTTCATCACGATCCTCTCCTCCGGCAGATCCATCTTCTTCGCCGCCGAGCGTATTATGCGGGCATTTGCCTGGTGGGGGATGACGTACTGCACGTCGTCCGGGGTCAGGTCGTTGCGGGAGAGGAGCTTTTCGAACATGTCGGGGAGGATGCGCACGGCGAACTTGAAGACCTCGCGGCCGTTCTGGTAGAGCTTGTTCTCGTCGCCGGGCTGGCCCGCGCGTCCGAGGGGGGCGCCGCCGCCGTCGGCGCCGAGGATGTGGTCGACGAAGCCCGATTCGCCGTCGCCCGCGTCGAGGATGACGGCGCCCGCGCCGTCGCCGAAGAGGACGGCGGTAGAGCGGTCGGTCTGGTCGACTACCGTGCTCATGGCGTCGGCGCCGATCAGGAGGACCCTGCCCGCGGAGCCTGCCCCGATCATGGCGCTCGCGACGGAGGCGGCGTAGGAGAAGCCGGAGCAGGCGGCGGAAAGATCCATCGCGCCGACGCCCGCCGCCCCGACCTCCTCCCCCACCAGGCACGCCACGGAGGGCATCGATTCCGGGGCTGTAGAGGTGCCGCAGATTATCAGGTCGATCGAGTCGCCGCCGACGCCGGCGTGCTCCAGGGCGTTGCGCGCAGCTCCGGTCGCAAGCGTCGCGCACGTCTCACCCTCTTCGACGAACCTGCGTTCGTGGATACCGGTGCGGGAGGAGATCCAGTCGTCCGTCGTGTCGAGCACGCTTTCGAGGTCCTTGTTCGTCACTACCCGTCCGCCTAGCGCCCGGCCGACGCCTATGATCTTGCCCTTAGCCGGCCCGCTCACGCCGGCTCCCCGCTGGCGGAGAGGAGGGCACGCTGCATCTCGTCGGTCAGGCCCGGGCCGGAGCGGGAGATGCCGAGCAGGGCGTTCTCGACGCCTCTCGCCATCGAGTTGCCGTGCCCGATAACGACCGGCCCACGCACCCCGAGCAGGAACGATCCCCCGTAGTTCTCGGGGTCCACCTGCTCCCGCACGGCCGCCAACTTGGGCCTGAGCGCGGCGCCCGCCAGCTTGCCCGCCAGGCTCCCCGTCACGGCGGAGCGGACCATGCCGAGCACCTCCCGGGCCACCCCCTCCGCGGTCTTGAGCACCACGTTGCCGGTGAACCCGTCGGTAACCAGCACGTCTGCCACGCCGCCGCCGAGGTCCCTGCCCTCGACGTTGCCGACGAAGCGCAGGCCCGAGGCGGCTATGAGGCCGTGGGCCACCCTCGCGAGGTCCGTCCCCTTGCCCGGCTCCTCGCCGACGTTGACGAGCCCGATCCTGGCTTCCTCCCTAAGACCAAAGTATCTCCTGGCGAACACGCCGCCAAGAATAGCGAAATTGAGCAGGTCTTGCGGCCGGCACATGGTGGTCGCTCCAGCGTCGAGCAGCAAGACGGGGTTCCGCAGGGGCAGGACGGTCGCGATCGCGGGCCTGCGGCAGCCGTCTAAGCGGCCCACCCGCAGCAGCGCCGCCGCCACCGAGGCCCCCGTGCTCCCCGCGGAGAAAAAGGCGTCGGCCTCGCCGGCGCGGACCAGCTTCGCGGCGACGGCCACGCTCGCGTCGGGCCTGGACCGGAGTGCCGCGGCCGGTTCTTCGTCCATCGCCACGGGACCGTCCGCGGGGTGCACGGAGACGTTGGGCGGGAGCGTCCCGCCCAGGTGACCCTCGATCTCTTCAGGGACGCCGACCAGGTAAACGTCGTCGTCGGGAAGCCGGCGGGCGGCTGCGATCGCCCCCGCGACTACCTCCTTCGGGGCGTTGTCGCCGCCGAGGGCGTCTACGGCGAGGCGCACCGCTTCTCTCGGTCGGTGGGGCTGGCTACTCCGTGGCCTCTACGGCCACGGCGGTGCGGCCCTTGTAGAAGCCGCAGTTCGCGCATACGCGGTGCGAGAGGTGCGGCTCGCCGCAGTTGGGGCACGCCTGGAGGCCGGGCCCCCTCAGCGCGTGGTGGGCCCGACGCTGGTTCTTGCGCGCCTTGGACGTCTTCTTCTTCGGTACTGCCATGGTGTTACCTCCTGTCGATTACTGAAGTGCTAGAAGCCCGAAACGGAGATCCCGTCCAGGCCCCGCCAGCGCGGGTCGATCTCATCCCCGCCGTCTTCGGCGCCGACGGGCTCGGTGCCTTCTTTGAAGACCTGCATGGGGACCTCGTTCGGGAGCGCCCGCTCGGCGTAGCGCCCGAGGTCGAGCGTCCAGTCGTCCACCGCGAGTTCCTCGTCGTCGGGGCCTGCCAGAAGCTCAGAGTCGCCGAACTCCAGTACGAGGCCCGTCGGATCCAGGGTCCTGTCGCAGGTGGTGGCGACCGTCGTCCTGACCCTGATATCCAGGTGCAGGCCGTCCGAGACCTTCGTCACGCCGACGTCTGCCTCCGCCGCCGTTACTTCGTGGTGGCGGCCGTAGAGGTCGAATGGCTCGGCGGCGAAGTCGGCGTGCAGGTCGTGCCTGTCTCCGACCTCAGCGCCCGGCTTTCTGAGGGGGATACGGTTGCTCATGAAAATAGTGTACCGCTTGTTATTGTTCCTGAACGCCCTGCAGCTTCGAGCGGCCCCGCTGCACGGCTTCGAGCAGCTTGCCGAGGTTGTCTTCGAGGTTCGCGAGGACCTCGTCGGCGTAGTCTTCGGCGCCGAGGCGAATCTCGCGCTCGCGGCGCCTCGCGTCCTCCATGATCTCGGCGCTGCGCTTCTCGGCCCGCTTGAGGACCTCTTCTTCCGAGGTGATCTTCTCGGCCTCGTCCTGGGCGCTGCGGATTATGCGGTCGGACTCGGAGCGGGCCTCATCCAACATCGCCTGGCGCTCCTTGACGATCCAACGCGCCTGCTTGAGCTCTTCGGGGATGGTCTGGCGCATCTGGTCGATGATGTCGAAGGCGGCGTCGCGGTCTACCATCGCCGTGTTGCCGAAGCCCGGGAAGCTCCGGGCGTCCTCGACCAGCTCTTCCAACCTGTCTATGAGTACCAGTACGTCCATCCTCAGCAACCTTATCCTTTGCCTACGATCCCTGTATCTTACCGTCCGAGCCGGAATAAATCTGCCGGACGGTCTCCAGTATGCCGTCGGGCACCAGCCCGCGCACCTCGCCGCCCAACGAAGCTATCTCCCGAACCGCGCTCGAACTCAAGAAACTGTGCTCGGAAGCCGCCATTATAAAGACCGTCTCGATCTCGGGCGAGAGGGTCCTGTTTAGCTGCGCCTGTTCGAACTCGGACTCGAAATCAGAGACGGCCCGAAGGCCCTTCACTATGGCCCCGGCCCCCTGCTCCCGAGCAAAGTCCACGAGAAGTCCCTCCATCACCTCCACCGAGACGTTCTCCATCTCGGAGGTGACTTTTTCTATAAGGCCGGCCCGTTCCCTGGCCGAAAGCCTGGGGCTCTTGCGCGTGTTCCCGCCCACGGCCACGACGACGTGGTCGAAGATGCGGGAGGCCCGGCGGATGATGTCGAGGTGCCCGGCGGTAACGGGGTCGAAGCTTCCGGGGCAGACGGCGATCCTCATTGTCATATCTGATCTTTCAAGTACGGTCACGAACGTGCCGCCGTAACGGCGCGTTGCCCCCTCTCTGCCAAACGCGTTCTCCGGCGGGGCCTCGCCGCTCTCGATCACGACCCGGCCCCCGGGCGCGAGCAAGACGCCCAGCCGGGACACTATCCCCCCGACCTCCGACGCGGCGATTCTATAAGGTGGGTCCGCGAAGATCAAATCGTAGCGTTCCTCGCGCTGGAGCAACCTCCCGACCACCCGCCCGACGTCCCCGGCGACGACCTCCGCCCGCTCCGTAAACCCCGTCCTGGCCAGGTTCTCGGAGATGGTCCTGCGGGCGGCCCGGTCCCGCTCTACGAAGACCGCCCTCTCGCAGCCGCGGCTCATGGCCTCGATGCCCAAAGCGCCCGTCCCGGCGTACAGGTCGAGCACCGCGCCGCCCACGAAGAACTGGCCCAGGGCGTTGAAGACGGCCTCGCGCACCCGGTCGCCGGTCGGGCGGACGCCCTTCGGCACGGGGGCGAGCCGCACGCCGCCGGCGGTCCCCGCTATCACCCGCAAGGCCCTACTCCCGGAAGAGCCACTCGACGTCGGAGCCGAGTAGCTCCCGGATCTCACGCCGCAGCGGCCTGTGGTCAGGCCGCCTGAGGGTGGGATCCCCGGCGACGAGGGCAAACGCTTCCCGCCGCGCCTCGACGAGCACGTCGAGGTCCCTCAGAAGCTTGGCGACCTTCAGGTCCGGCATCCCGCTCTGGCGGCTCCCGAACAGGGTTCCCTCGCCCCGGATCTGGAGGTCTACCTCCGAGAGCTTGAACCCGTCCTGGTGCTCCGCGAGCGCCTCGAGCCGTTTGAGCGAGTCGTCCGTCTTCGGGTCCCCGATCAGAAAGCATTTCGGAGGGTGGAGCCCCCGCAGAACCCGGCCGCGGAGCTGGTGGAGCTGGGAGAGGCCGAAGCGCTCCGCGCCCTCTATGACTATGGCGCTCGCGTTCGGCACGTCGACCCCGACCTCGACGACCACCGTGGCCACGAGGACCTCGATCTCGCGCGACCTGAAGGCGGCCATCGCGTCCCGCTTCTCCTGGGCCTTCATGCGACCGTGCAGGAGGCCCACGGTCCTGTCCGGGAAGACCTCCTCCGCCAGCTCCTCCCGCAGCTCCTCCGCCGCCCGCACGTCCTCCAGCGCCTCCGACTCTTCCACCAGGGGGCAGATTACGTAAGCCTGGCGCCCCCCTTCGAGCTCCTCGCGCACCTCCTCGTAGGCCTCCAGACGCCCGGCGGGCTCCACTATCCGGGTCTCGACGGGCTTGCGGCCGGGCGGCAGCTCGTCGATGACGGAGACTTCGAGGTCGCCGTAGAGCGTCAGCGAGAGGGTCCGCGGGATCGGGGTAGCGGTCATGACCAGAGTGTCCGGCGTCTTGCCCTTCTCCCTGAAGACCGTCCTCTGGCCGACGCCGAAGCGGTGCTGCTCGTCGACCACCACGAGCGAGAGGTCCCTGAACTCAACACCCTTTTGGATCAGCGCGTGCGTCCCAACGACCACGTGCGCCTCACCGCCCTCGATCCTCCGCAGCGTCTCCCGCCTCTCGGCGGCGCTCTGCGATCCGGTGAGCAGCACGACGTTCACGGGCAGGTCCTTGAGGGAGGCGGATATAGACAGGAAGTGCTGCTCGGCCAGCACTTCCGTCGGGGCCATGATGGCGCCCTGTCCGCCCGATTCGACGGCCGTAAGCAGGGCCGCGACGGCGACGACGGTCTTGCCGCTCCCGACGTCGCCCTGGAGGAGCCTGCGCATCGGCTTTTCGAGTCGCATATCGGCCAGCACCTCCTCGACCACCCGCTCCTGGGCGCCCGTGAGGCCGAAGGGCAAGGCCTTGACGAACGGGTTGAGGAGGCGGCCGTCGCCGCGGTGGCGGGCGCCCGTCTCGGTCCTGTCGAGCCGGATCTTGCGCGCGGCCAGCCCCGTCTGGATGAGGAACAACTCGTGGAAGACGAGACGGCGCATCGCCGCCCGAAGTCGCGCCCTGTCCTCCGGAAAGTGGACCTCCTGGACGGCGTCGTGCAGGTTCGGTAGGCCGTGGCGGGCCAAGAGGTCCGCCGGGAGCGGGTCCTGGACGTGTCCCGCGGCGTCGAGCGCCCGGTGGATGAGGGTTCTGACGCGGCGGGCCTGGACGCCCTTATTGGCCGGGTAGATCGGGACGAAGCGCCCAGCGTGGGGCCCGTCGTCGGCACCTCCGCCGTCGTCCACGACCTCGATGCTCTTGGCCGCGAGCTGTATACCGTAGCGGCTCTGGACCTCGCCCGAGACCACGACCCGCGTCTCCGGCTGGAGGCCGCGCTGCATCCAGGAGCGGCCCCAGACCGTGACGGGCAGGTAGCCCGTTCCGTCGTAGAGTTGGGCGGAGAAGCCCGGGTGTCGGCCCCGGACGGGACGGCCTACGGGGCGGGTGCTTACGACACGGCCTACCACCGTCGCCTTCTCGCCCACGCGCAACTCGCCGATCTTCTTTACGTTCGAGAGGTCCTCGTGGCGGGATGGGTAATGCGAGATCATATCGGCCACCGACGTGACGCCGAGCTCTTTGAGCGCCGCCTCTATCCTCGGCCCCACGCCGGGAAGCTCCTTTACCGGACGGGCGCGGAGCCCGCTGAGCGTGGACCTCGGCGGGAGCTTCGGCTCCGTGACCTCGCTAGAGGTGGGCCAGGCCATAGGCTCCGAGGCCCACGTGCGAACCGACGACGCCCCCGATCTCGGCGACGCGCGTCTTCTCCACGCCGAGTCCCTCCGCGAGCTCCGCGAGCGGTTCGGGCGTGGCGATGTGCCCGAAGTAGATCGGGCGCCCGGCCTCGGCGGCGGGCTTCACTTCCTCGATTATCGAGTTCATCTGCCGCCTGCGCCCCCTGGTGCGCTTGTGGGGTACGACCTCCCCGTCGACCACCTTGAGAACAGGCCGGATGTCGAGCGCCGTCCCGACGAGGCGCTGGGCGCGGCCGATCCTGCCGCTCTTCGCCAGGTACTCGAGCGTTCCGACCGCGAACAGCAGGTTGCACCGCCCGGCCGCCGCTTCCGCTGCCCGCTTCACATCCTTGAAGTCCCCGCCCTCGTCCAGAACCTTCAGCGCCTCGAGCAGGATCAGGCCGCTCCCCATCTCAGCACTCCTGGTATCGAGCACCTCTACGGGCCGGTCTACCATCCCCGCCGCCTGCCCGGCGGAGTCGTAGGTGCCGCTGAGCTTGCGCGAGAGCGTCAACACCAGGATGTCGTCGTAATCCGAGAGCGCCTCGTAGGCCTCCACGAAGGCGCCGGCCGGCGGCTGCGACGTGGTCGGGAAGACGTCGGCGTCGCGAAGGCGCTCGTAGAACTGCTCGTTGGTCATGTCGACCTTGTCCCTGTACGTCTCGTCCGGGCCGAAGTGGAACGTCAGCGGGACTACCCGCACGTCGGGCCTTTCAAGCACCTCGGGGCCGGCGCTCGTCGTCGAATCGGTGACGATGGCCGTGGTCACTCGGCCACCATCTGAAGGGGGTAGAGGGGCTGCCCGCCGTCTCGCACTTCTACTTCGAGCTCCTCGTCCAGGTCGCGGATGCCGTCTGCTATCTTGTCCGCCTCTCCAGGGTCCAGATCCTCCCCGTACACGATGGTAAGGATGTCCGCCCCGTTCTCGACGATGGTGCGGGCGAGCGAGAGGGCGACTTCTTCGGCGCTCTCTCCGGCCGCGGCCATCGCGTCGTCCAGGAAGCCGATAAACGAGCCTTCGGGCACGTCCTGTCCGTCCAGTCTGGCGTCCCTGACGGCGCGGGTAATCTCGGCGCGTTGCAGGGAGGCCGAGATCTCACCCATCTCCTCGAAAACGTCCTCGAGCTCGCCTTCGGCATCGAAGCCGACCATCACAGCCAGGCCGGCGGCGATGCTCCTGGTCGGCACGACCCGCACGGGGACGTCCACCAGCTCCGACACGCGCTCGGCGGTCGGCACGATGTTCTTGTTGTTGGGAAGCAGGATCACGGAAGGGGCGCCCGACTCCTCGACCGCCCGGGCGAGGTCCGCGGCGCTCGGGTTCGCGCCCTGCCCGCCCTCGACCACGACGGCGCCCATCCCCTCGAAAAGCGAACGGGTCCCCGCGCCCCGGCTCGCCACCACGACGCCGACGTTGCCCGCCCGGCGCTTTTCGGGGGCTTCGGTCCTGGAGCGGACCTGGGCCTCCATGTCCTCGATCTTGACCCTCGCGAGCCGCCCGAAGCGGCCGGCGAAGGAGAGCATCTCCCCCGGGTCCTGGGTGTGGATGTGGACGTTCACCGTGTCTTCGTCGGCGATGACGAGCACGCTCTTCCCGCTCTCGTAGACGCGCTCCTCGAACTCCTCCGCCTCGCCGGAGAACCCGGAGACGACGAACTGGGTGCAATAGCCCCAGGCCTCCTCCTCGGCGTGGATGGCCGTCAGGTCGGGGACGTCGTCCTCGGAATCGAAGGAACTCGCGATCTCCTCGCCCGTCACGCAGGCGTAGAGGCCGTCGAGGATGACCGCGACGGCGAGGCCTCCGGCGTCGACGACGCCCGCGTCGCGCAGGACGTCGAGCAGCTCGGGCGTCCTGCGGACCGACTCGTGGGCCTCCTGGGCGGCGGCCCGGATCACGGCCGGCAGCTCGTCCTCTCCCGCGCCCACGGCCTCCCCGGCTGCGCGGGCGGCGTCCTTGATCACCGTAAGCATGGTCCCCTCGACCGGCTCCCTTACCGAGGCGTAGGCCCTCTCTTTGGCGCCGTCGAGGGCCGCGGCGAAGGTCGCGGCGTCGAGCGTCTTGCGGCTGGCGAGGACGTCGCAGGCGCCCCGGATCATCTGCGAGAGGATCACGCCCGAGTTGCCCCTGGCCCCCATAAGCGCCGCCCGCGCCACGGCCCGGCTCGCCTCTTCGGGGCTTCCGTAGCTGGCTTCGGCGGCGTCTTTGAGGGTAGATTCGAGGGTGAGCAGCATGTTCGTGCCCGTGTCCCCGTCCGGGACGGGGTAGACGTTGAGGGCGTTGATCCTGGAGACCTGCGCCTTGAGGGCCGCGTGGGCCGCGGCCCCGAGTGAGGCCACTTTTACCGCCATTGCATCCGACCCTCTTGCTGTATCCCCACTGCGCTCCTTGCGTGCCCGTTCGGGAGAACCCGAAGGCCCTCCGCGTTCCTGTCCATCCGCGACGATCTGGTACAATGCCTGCCCGACGCCCGGAGCCGGCCCACGGCGGCGCACGGGGTCCCCAAATTCGACCGGTATCCTAGCACAGGAGAAATTGAAGTGGCGAAGGTCTGTTATTCCTGCGGAAAGAAGCCAGAGTACGGTAACGCGAGGAGCCACTCCCTGCGCGCGACGCGCCGCCGCTGGAACCCGAACCTGCAGAAGGTCCGGATCCAGGAGGGCAGCACGACCAAGCGCGTGTGGACCTGCACCTCGTGCCTGAAGGCCTTCAAGGTCCAGAAGGCAGTGGCGAAGACCCCGCGCGTCGTCGAGAACGTCTAGCTCCAGCTTGTCAGCACGCTCCGGCTTCGCCTACGCTCTCAGCTAGTCAGCCAGAAAGCTGACAGGCTGAAGTGCTGACTAGCTGACAGGCTAAAAGCGGAGGGGGGACTGCTTAAGCAGTCCCCCCTCCGCTTTTTATGCGGGGCATCAGGTCGGCCATCTCTATGGCGGAGACGGCGGCCTCGAAGCCTTTGTTGCCCATTTTGGTGCCGGCCCGCTCGATTGCCTGTTCTATGGTCTCGGTCGTGATGACGCCGAAGATGGTCGGGACGCCGGTTTCCAGGGCGACTGCGGAGATGCCCCCGGCGGCGCCGTTTGCCACGTATTCGAAGTGGGCGGTGGAGCCGCGGATGACGGCTCCGAGGCAAATCACGGCGTCGTAGCGGCCCGTTAGCGCCATTTGCCTGGCGGCCAGCGGTATCTCGTAGGAGCCGGGCACCCAGGCGACGTCCACCGAGCCGACGTCGCCGCCGTGGCGCCGCACGGCTTCTAGCGAGCCTTCCAGCATCGACTTGACTATGAAGTCGTTGAAGCGGGAGGCGACGATCCCGAAGGATTTGCCGCTAGCGGAGAGGGTGCCCTCAATGTGGTTGGCGCCGTCGTCTCGACGCATCTTTCCTCCTAGATCTTGTCGAAGACGTGGTTTAGCTTCTCGCGCTTGGTCTTGAGGTAGCGCTCGTTATGGCCGTTGGGCTCCATCTCTAAAGGGACGCGTTCGGAGATCTCCAATCCGAAGCCCCTGAGGCCCACGACCTTGGTCAGGTTGTTGGTGAGGAGCCGGATGCGCTTGAGGTCGAGGCTCTTGAGGATCTGGGCTCCCGTACCGTAGTCCCTCAGGTCCGGCGCGAGGCCGAGCTTCTGGTTGGCCTCGACGGTGTCCATGCCCTCGTCCTGCAGGTGGTAGGCCTTCATCTTGTTTAGGAGGCCGATCCCGCGCCCCTCCTGCTGCATGTAGACGATGACGCCCTCGCCCTCGCGCGCGACGAGCTCCATCGCCGACTCCAGCTGCTCGCCGCAGTCGCAGCGCAAAGAGTGGAGCGCATCGCCGGTGAGGCAGGCAGAGTGGACGCGGACGAGCACGTCGTCCTTGCCCTCGGGCTCGCCCATAATGAGGGCGAGGTGGGTGAGGTCCTCTATCTCGCTCTCGTAAGCCTTGAGCCTGAACTCGCCGAACGGGGTCGGAAGCTTCGTCTCGACGGCGCACTTGACCTGGGTCTCGTAGGCGTGGCGGTACTCTATGATCTGGGCGGTCGTCACGAGCTTGACGTCGTGCTCGGCGGAGAACTCCTCGAGGTCCGGCACCCGGGCCATCGTGCCGTCTTCCTTCATGATCTCGCAGATCACGCCCGCGGGCTTGAGGCCGGCGAGCCTGGCGAGGTCCACCGCCGCCTCTGTCTGCCCGGCGCGCTGCAGGACGCCGCCGGCCTTCGCCCTCAGGGGGAAGACGTGCCCCGGCATGACGAGGTCCTCGGGGCCCGTTGCCTCGTCGACGGCCACGCGGCAGGTGTGGGCCCTATCGGCGGCGGAGATGCCGGTGGAGATGCCCTCGCGGGCCTCGATAGAGACCGTGAAGCCCGTTCCCATGCGGGAGGAGTTGTGCACGGTCATCTGGGGGATGTCTAGTTTGTCCACCAGTTCCTCGGCCATCGGGAGGCAGATCAGGCCGCGGCCGTGCGTCGCCATGAAGTTGATGTCCTCGGCGGTGACGAGCTCGGCGGCCATGGTGAGGTCCCCCTCGTTCTCCCTGTCCTCGTCGTCGACGACTATTACCATCTTTCCGGCCTTGATATCTTCCAGGATCTCTTCCATGGGGCTAAACGGCATCTTCGGTTCTCCTCTCGAGCTGATTAACTGTTCTCTCGGTTTTGGCTGTCCACGGCTCCATGAGCCGCTCCACGTACTTCCCTACTACATCCGCCTCCAAATTGACGTGGTCCCCCACACCCAGCTCCCCGAGGTTCGTGTTGGACCTGGTGTGTGGGAGGATGGATACGGTGAACCGGTCCTCCTCGACGGAGACTATGGTGAGGCTTATGCCGTCGACGCAGACGCTCCCCTTCTCGACGGCGTAACGCAGCACCGTCTCGGGCGCCGAGAAGGTCCAGATCTCGGCGTCGTCCTCCGGCCTGACGTCGAGCACCTCCCCGACCCCGTCGACGTGACCCTGCACGATGTGCCCCCCGAGCCGCCCGCCGGCGGCCATCGCCCGCTCCAGGTTTACGGCGCTGCCTCTCTGGAGGCCTCCGAGCGCGGTGCGCCTCAGCGTCTCGGGCATCGTGTAGAAGACGAGGGCGTCGCCCTCTATCTCGTCGACGGTCAGGCACGCGCCGTTGACCAGGATCGAATCCCCGACGCGGGTCCCCCCGGTCACGGTACCGGCACAGAGGCCGATCCTGGCGTCCCCGGCCCCCTCCTTCGCCTCGAGCGCCGTCACGCGCCCCACCTCCTCAACAAGCCCGGTGAACACGCTTCTCCTCCTCACTCCTGGCCGGGTAGAGCGTAACGGCCACGTCCTCGCCGACGGCCTCGACCCCGGAGACGCGAAACCGCAGGGCCTCCGCCATCTTGGTGGCCCGAAGGGTCCCGATCATCGGCACGCCTTCGGAGCCCATAAGCTTCGGGGCGTAGAATAGGGTCAGCTTGTCGGCGAGCCCCCGTTCCACGAAGCCCGTCGCGGTCTCGCCGCCGCCCTCGACCAGGACGCCCTTGACCCCCCGCCGCCCCAACTCGTCGAGGATATACAAGAGGTCCAGGGTTCCCCCGTTCGCCGGCGCCTCCACGACCTCGCAACCGGCCTTCAGGAGGGCGCGTTCTCTCCCGTCGAGGCTCTCAGAAGCGGCGAAGACGACGACCGGCGAATCCGAGGCCGTCCGGGCGAGCTTGCTCTCGGGGCTCGTGGTCAATCTCGGGTCGAGTACCGCGCGCGTTACCGCCGGTGGCACCTCGGGCAGGCCTCGCGCGGTCAGGGTCGGGTCGTCGGCCCGCACGGTACCGGCCCCGACGAGGACGGCCCCGGCCTCGGCCCGCAGGGCGTGCGCCCGGAGCCTTGCCGCCTCTCCCGTCACCCACTTGCTGTCGCCGCCGGGGGCCGCGATCCTGCCGTCGAGGGTGGTCGCGAGCTTGACGTGTACGAACGGACGTCCGGTGCGCATCCTGTGAAAGAATTGTTCGTTCTGGAGCTCGCATGCGGGATCCCCGACCACCTCGACCTCGATGCCGGCATCGCGGAGCATCTCGACGCTTCGCCCGCGCATCCGCGGGTCGGGGTCGAGCGCGCCAACCACCACCCGTGAGACCCCGGCTTGCCGGATCGCCTCCACGCAAGGCGGCGTCCTGCCGTGGTGGTTGCAGGGTTCGAGCGTAACGAAAAGGGTGGCCCCGGCGGCCGCGCCCCCGGCCGCCTTCAGCGCGCGGACCTCGGCGTGATCCTCACCGGCCCGCGCATGCCATCCCTCGCCAACGACGGCGTCGCCGCGCACGGCGACGGCCCCGACCAGGGGGTTCGGCGCAACGGTAAAACGCCCGCGCTCGGCAAGCCGGCGGGCGAGATCCTCAAAAGAACCTCTTGCCAAATCTACCTTTCTCCCATCCGGACTCTGACCGTCGGCGCCGGACTACGGCTCGTCGCGAACCTTCACCGGCTCAACCCCCGGGTCCTACCCGTGGGCTCGCGGGCTCCCCGTCGGGAACACTCCCTCCGGGCTCACCGCCGGTGCGGGAATTCCACCCGCCCCCGAAAAGTTACGAGGAAACTAATACCACACGAAATGACACGCTGCCAACAGCTTGTCAGCACGCTTCGCCCTTGCGGGATCCGCTTGTCAGCACGTTCCGCCCTATGGGCTCCACTCTCAGCACGCATCGGCCTGCTTCGCAGGCCTCGCTTTCGGCACGCTCCGGCCTTCGGCCTACGCTTTCAGCTTTTTGCCGAGCGGGGCCCAACCGGGCGGCGCATTGCGAAAGCGATTCCGTTGTCGCGAAACGTATCGCACGTAGACGACTGGCTGACAGGCTGAAAGGCGCGCAGCGCCGTGCTGAAAGCGGAGGCGAAGCCGGAGCGTGCCGACAAGCTCGCGAAGCGAGCGTGCTAGCCGGCTCCGCGCGCCGCGTCGATAATCTTCCTCATCTCTACTTCGGCGTCGCCCTTGTAGACTGCGGAGCCGGCGACCAAGACCTGGGCGCCGGCTCCGACCATTATGGGGGCAGTCTCGGCGGTTATGCCGCCGTCCACCTGGATCGGGAGGTCGGTCATCTCTTTGAGCCTGCGTACCTTGTCGGCCATTTCGGGGATGAAGGACTGGCCGCCGAAGCCCGGGTTGACGGTCATTACGAGGACGTAATCGAGGTAGGGGAGCGCCCACTCTATGAACTCGGGCGGGGTCGTCGGGTTGAGGGCGACGCCCGCCTCGCAGCCGCCGGCCCGGATCATGGTGAGGGTCCGGTGAAGGTGGGTGACGGCCTCGGGCTGGACCGAGATGCTCGCCACCCCGGCTTCTATGAAGGGTGGGATCAGGTTGTCCGGGCTGTCTACCATGAGATGCGCGTCCACCGGCAGGTCTATCGCCTCGACGAGCGAGGCCGCAACGACCGGCCCGACGGTCAGGTTGGGCACGAATTGGTTGTCCATGGCATCGAAATGGACGAGCTCCGCCCCTCCCCTCTGCGCCCGGCGCACATCCTCCGCCAGGTTCGCGAAGTCGGCCGCAAGGATCGACGGCGCACCCACGATCCTGTCCCCCAGTTCACCCCAAAAGCCCAAAGCCCAACGCCCTCCCGAATCCGCGGCAACGGGCATCCATTCTACAGAAAACGTCCGCGCCAGAGGCCGACCGCAAGATACGGGCAATAGAGACGGGGGGCTTCCATTCCGGCGGGTTCAGACCACCGTTCTCAAGACCTCCTCGATCGTGGTTATCCCTCTGGCAGCCTTTAGCAGGCCATCCTCTCTGAGACGAACCATGCCCCCGCCTCGGCGACGCGGCCGAGCTCTCCCGCGGGGACCCGCCGTAGGACGAGGTCGCGCAGGGACGCATCCAGCACCATCATTTCGTACACGCCGATGCGCCCCCGGTACCCCATGCCCCCACACCGGCGGCACCCGACGGGCTCGCAAAAATCGGCCCCCGTCAGGTCCGGCAGGCCGAGTTCTCGAAGAACCTCGTCTTCTACTTGGGAGGGCCGTTTGCAGTGCTCGCAGAGTCTCCTCGCCAGCCGCTGGGCGATAACGCAGTCGACCGCGGAGGCCGTCAGGAACGGCTCGACGCCCATGTCCGTCAGGCGCGCCACGGCCGAGGGCGCGTCGTTGGTGTGGAGGGTGGCGAGGACCAGGTGGCCCGTGAGGGCCGCCTCGACGCTGGTCCGCGCGGTCTCCCTGTCCCTTATCTCCCCGATCATCACGACGTCCGGGTCGGACCGCAGGATGCTACGGAGGCCTGAGGCGAAGCCGAGGCCGACCTTCGGGTTGACCTGTACCTGGTTTACCCCGGGCATCCTGTACTCGACCGGGTCTTCGACGGTGACTATGTTCTTCTCGGCGCCGTCGAGCTCCCCGAGCGTCGCGTAGAGCGTCGTCGACTTGCCACACCCGGTCGGGCCGGTGACGAGGATGGTGCCGTAGGGCCGGCGAAACACCCTCTCGTACCGGCGGAGCATCCCGGCCTCGAACCCGAGACTCTGCAGGTCCACCTCGACGTTCGCCGTGTCCAGCAGCCGCAACACCACCTTCTCGCCAAAGATCGTGGGGAGCGTGGCGACCCTCAGGTCGGCCCGGCTGCTGCCGAGCTTCACTGAGAGGCGCCCGTCCTGGGGCGCCCGGCGCTCGGCGATGTCGAGGTCCGCGAGCACTTTGATCCTCGCGACCACCCCGCCGTGCAAACTGGCCGGCACCGACGTCATCCTGCGCAGCACCCCATCCACCCTGTAACGGACCCTCGTCTCGCCGGCCCGCGGCTCCACGTGCACGTCGGAGGCCCCTTCCCCCAGGGCCCGCTCCAGAATGGAGCCCACCAGACGCACCACGGGCCCGTCACCGACGGAAACGAACCCTAGCTCCAACGCGTCGCCGCCTTCGCCTGCGGCCCCCCTGTCGGCCTCCGGCGACCCGTCACAGGCGCCTCCGGCCGCTGCGAAAACCGCTTTAGACACGCGCTCTATCCCGCTCCCCGTAGCCACGACGGGCCGGATCCGGTGTCCCGAAAGCATCGCGAGGTCCTCGATCGCGTAGAGGTTCGCCGGATCGCGCATCGCCACGACCAGGTTGCCGCTCTCGACCCTGATGGGAAGCGCCCGGTGCCGGCGCAAGACCTCGCGGTCCACGATCCCCGCGGCCCCCGCCTCCACGTCGGTCTCGGCCAGATCGACGAAGTCCAACCGCAGCCTCGCGGCCAAAGCCCGGGCCAGCTCGTCCTCGCTTGCGTGCCCGAGGGCGACGAGCAGCTCCGGGACCTCGCGCCGGTCCCCGTTCCCCCGCAAAGCCAGCGCTTCATCGAACTGCGCCCGCGTGACGACCCCCTCCTCCACAAGCACAGCCGCCGCCTCCCGAACGCCCATCGCTCCTCTTCCCGTCGCCAAACCACGAGACCGTTTTCGAAGCGTTCGATCACGAACTTTAACCGCTGTCCTCGACAGGCCGCGCCACGTACAGGAGACGCCAAACTATCACGGTCCAGAGAGACGGGCGCAAGAAGTATGAAGAGGCAGGCCCAAACGACCAGACAGCGCCACGCGGAGGTCATCGCCGCAAGCGCAGCAGACGATCAGGGCGCCTTCCTAGAGCGCCCGCGACATTCCCACAGCCAGATAGCTGACAGCTGATGGCTGACAGCTACCTTCCAGCCCCTTCCTTGGCCCGCAGGAACTCGTCGTAGTCGTTGGTAAAGAAATGCTCTTCGCCGCCGGCCTTGAGCACGTAGTAGAGGTGGTTTGTTTGGGCGGGTTCGAGGGCGGCCCGGAGCGATTGGAGGCTGGGGCTGCAGATCGGGCCGGGGGGTAGGCCCTCGTTCTCGTAAGTGTTGTAGGGCGACTCGATCTCCAAATCGGAGTAGGAGAGGTTCTCCTTGGGACGTTTGAGGGCGTACTGGATGGTCGCGTCTATCTGGAGGGGCATGTCTTTGCGGATGCGGTTGTAGATGACGGAGGCGATCACGGGCCGCTCCTCCGCGTTTGCCGCCTCCTTCTCGATCATGGAAGCCACGGTCACGAGCTCGTGCTCGGTGAGGCCGAGACGCTCCCTGGCCCCCGCGATGTCGAGACCTTCGGTCTCTAGCAGGTACTGCCCGAGCAGGCGGTCCACCACCTGCGGCGCCGTGACGCCTTTCTCGAAGTCGTAGCGCCGCGGGAAGAGGTATCCCTCCGTGGTCTGGGCTCTGGAGTCCTGCAGGAACGCGTAACCGTAGTCCGTGCGGCGCGCGGCCGCCTCGAACTTGCCGGCGGAGATGTCGGTGCCTTCCGCGACGGTCCGGGCAGTTTCAGAGAGGGTCAGGCCCTCGGGGACGGTAACGGCGATGGTCGGGACGGCCTCCCCGGCGGTTAGCTTGGATAGGATCTCGTCGGCGTCGGCGCCGGGCTGGAAGGTGTAGCGGCCGGTCTTTACCGTGGTGTCGCGGCCGTCCACGCGGGCCTCGACCTTGAAGACGAACGCGCTAGAGATCACCCCGGCTCTCTCAAGCTTGGTGGCGACCGTAGAGAGCGTGTCCCCCTTGACCACCTCGACCTGCGCCGGCCCCTCGGCCTCGTCGTCCCCGCCGCCGGCGAAGGCCGAGGTGTAGATCAGGTACACGGCCCCAAGGGCGCCGGCCAGTAGCAGAACACCGAGAACGGTCGGCCCCCAGTTGGAGCGGCGCTTTCTGCGGCCTTTCTGACCCTTGGCCGAACGCAAGGCGTCGAGCCGGGCCTCGAGCTCGGCCCGGTCCTCGCGCTTGCTCTTGTCGTAGCGCCTCAGAGGTCCCCCCTCCTCGCCAGATACTCCTGCAGTATGCGGGCTGCCGCCAGGTGGTCGACCGGCGGGCGCCGCCCCTTCTTTTTGCCCGCCTTTCTGGAGCCGCCAGCGACGGCCATGCGGGTGGTCAGGCGCTCGTCCCATTCGACGAACCGTACGCCCGGAAACTCCCGCCTCAACCGCGCAATTGTATCCAAAACCCCGCTGGCCTGGGGGCCGACCTCGCCGGCCAGCGTCTTCGGCACCCCGACGACGACCTCGTCGACGGTCTGCGAGGCGAACAGATCGCGGAGGTAGACGGTCAATTCGCCGCTCGGGACGACGTCGAGTGGGGCGGCTATAACGCGGTCGGGGTCGGAGAGGGCGACGCCGGTGCGGACGGTCCCGAGGTCGAGCGCGGCGACGCGTCCGGCGCCGGTCAGGGCCTACTACCCCGCGTCGGAGAGTTTGCGGCCCAGGATCTCGCGCGCCCTCGCCAGCGCGTCCGGGATGGCCTCGAGGTTACCCCCTCCGGCCTGGGCCATCGTAGCCCCGCCGCCCCCGCCCCCGCCGAGAACGCCCGAGACTTCCTTGACTATATCGCCGGCCCTTACTTTTCCTGAGACGTCGGGATGGAGGTTGGCGACGAGCACCGCCTTGCCGTCGAGGTCGGCGGCGAGTACCACGGCCGAGGGGCCGTCGAGGCGGTTCTTCACGTCGTCGGAGATCTGGCGCAAGCCCTTGACGTCCGCGGCGACCACCTGCCCGGTGACGACCCTGGCGCCGTCCATCTTCTCCGCCCCATCGACCAGCGTCCCGACCTCGCCGAGGCCCTGCTTCAGCGCCTCCTCGCGGGCCGCCTCGCGACCCTGGCGGGCCTCGCGGCGCAGGTTCTCGATGGCGTCGGGAAGGTTCTCCACGGGAACCCGGAGCTCACCGGCTATCTCCTCGGCCTGTTCCGCCGTCTCCGTGAGGTAGAAGAGCGCCTCGCGGCCGGTGACGACCTCGATGCGGTACAGGTCGGCGCCGTGCTTCCTGTTCGAGAGGACCTTGAAGGCCCCGACCTCCGCCGTGCCCCGGACGTGCGTCCCGCCGCACAGCTCGCGGGAGAAGCCGTCCACCTCGACCACCCGCACGAGATCCCCGTACTTCTCGCCGAAGAGCATCATCGCGCCGAGCTCGCGGGCCTCGTCGATGGTCGTCGTGTAGTAGCGGACGGGCTGGTTCTCGGTGATCTTGTACAGGCACACCTCCTGAACCCGGTGGACCTGCTCCTCGCTGACCCTTCCGCCGTAGCGGTAATCGAAGCGCAAACGGTCGGGACCGACGTAGCTGCCGGCCTGAGCGACGTCCGGGCCGAGCTCGGCCCGGAGGGCCCAGTGCAGGATGTGCGTGGCGGTGTGGTTCGCCTCGATCTGCTGCCGCCGCACCCGGTTTATGGAGGCGGTGACCGCGTCGCCCACGGCGAACCCGTCGCGCTCCACCCTCGCCCGAAGGACCTGGTAGCCGCCCGCGGGAACCACGTCGAAGACCTCAAGCTGGCCGTCGCCCGAGGTGATCCAACCCTCGTCAGCGACCTGTCCGCCGCCGGTGGCGTAGAACGGGTTCTCGGCCAAAACCACCGAGACCTCGCCGGGCGCATCGGGCGAGTCTTCGAGGGCGACGATCCTGGTCTCTATCTGCTCCCGCTCGTACCCGACGAACCGGCTGTGAATCTCCTGCCCGCCGAACGCCGCCACCGCGCGGTCGTACCCGCGCGCGGCCTCCCTGGCGCGGCTTCGCTGCGCGTCCATCGCGGCCTCGTAGCCGGCCTCGTCCAGGGAGACGCCGCGTTCGGCGAGCACCTCGCGCGTCACCTCGACCGGGAAACCGTAGGTGTCGTGGAGGGTGAAGGCGACGTCGCCGGGGAAGTTGCCGCCATCCAGGCGCGAGAGCTCTGACTCCAGGAGCTCCTTGCCCGACTCGAAGATCTCGACGAACCTCGCGGCCTCGTCGGTCACGATGCGGCGGATGTCCTCCCTGGCTTCGCGCAGCTCCCCGTAGAAATCGCCCATGTAGTCCACCACCGTCTCGGCCACGGCGGCCAGTTGTTCGGGGCCCAGGCCCAGGCGCGAGTACGCCTGCAGGGTGGCGCGCCGGATCATGCGCCGCAGCACGTACTCCCGGCGCTGGTTGCCCGGCCTGACGCCGTCGGCGATCAGGAACGCCATGCCGCGGGTGTGGTCGGCGACTATGCGAAGCGCCCTGTCCGTCGCATCGGAGTCGCCGACGGAGACGCCGGCGAACTCTTTTATCTTCTCGAAAGCGGGGGCATAGAGGTCCGTGTCGTAGACGTAGCGGACGCCCTGGACGACGGCCGTAGTCCGTTCCAGCCCCATGCCCGTGTCGACGCCGGTCTTGGCGAGCGGGACGAGGGTGCCGTCCTTGCGCTGCTCGTACTGGTTGAAGACGAGGTTCCAGATCTCCAAGAAGCGCGGGTCACCCTCGTCACCGCCCGGGCCGTACTTCGGGTCTTGCGAAGGGTCGCCGAGCCCGTACTCCTCGCCGTAGTCGTAGTAGATCTCCGAGCACGGGCCGCACGGGCCCGAGTCGCCCGGCGGTCCCCACCAGTTCTCGCTCTTGGGGAGGCCGAAGATCTTCTCTTCAGGCACCCCGACGTCCATCCAGAACCTCTTGGCCTCGAGGTCTTCGGGGGCATCCTCGTCGCCCTCGAAGATCGTGATCCAGAGCCGCTCGGGCGCCAGGCCGAGCTCGGCCGTGAGGAACTCCCAGGCGTAATCTACGGCCTCTTTCTTGAAGTAGTCGCCGAAGGAGAAGTTGCCCATCATCTCGAAGAAGGTGAGGTGGTGCCTGTCCCCGACCTCCTCGATGTCCTGGGTGCGGAAGCATTTCTGGGCGCTGGTGGCGCGGGGGGATGGCGGTTTGTCCTCGCCGGTGAAGAAGGTTATGAACTGCTGCATGCCGGCCGTCGTCAGGAGTACCGTGGGGTCGTTGTAGGGGATGAGGGAGGAGCTCGGGTAGAACCTGTGGCCCCGTTCTCCGAAAAACTCAAGAAACCGGCGTCTGATCTCGTAGCTCTGCATGGGCTCCATCCCGCTCCTGGCGTCCTAGTTCTCGTTGTCCATATCGTCGAGCTCCTCGCGCAAATCCTGCAGGGCCCGCCTGAGGAGCCGCGAGACGTGCATCTGGCTGACCCCGATGCGGTCCGCTATCTCGGTCTGCGTCTTGCCCTCGTTGAAGCGGAGCTTTAGGATCTGCTGCTGCTGGCCCTTGAGGCCGTCTATGGCCCGCTGCAGGAGTATCCTGTCTTCCAGCCCGTCTATCGGGGAGTTGTCGTCCGCCTGCAGGTCCATGATCGTGTCGCCCTCGCGCTCGTCGGTGCTGACGGGCGCGTCCAGGCTCGCCGTGTTGTAGGCCCGCCCGAGGGCCAGGGCCTCTGCCACGCTCTCCATGTCGGCGTCGAGTACGTCGGCCAGCTCCCTGACCGTGGGCGAGCGGCCGTTCTTCACGGTCTGGTCGCGAATAGCCTCCTTGGCCGACTGGCGAAGCTCCTGCAGGCCGCGCGGCACCCGCATCGCCCACCCCTTGTCGCGGAAGTAGCGCTTGATCTCCCCGAGGATGTTGGGCGTCGCGTAGGTGGAGAACTCTATCCTCCGGTCCACGTCGAACCTGTCGACGGCCTTGATGAGGCCAACGGAGGCCACCTGCACGAGGTCGTCGACGGGCTCCCCACGCCCCGCGAACTTGCGGGCCAGAAACTCGGCGAGCGGCAACTGCTCCTGGATGACTTTCTCCCTGGCAGCCTGGTCGCCCAGCTTGTGGTACCGGGTAAGGAGACGCCTGGTGCGCGCCTTGTCTGGCCGCCGGTAGCGGCGGCTCACGACACCAGCTCGACCACTGTGCGCCAGCGTCTTTCGACCCCGCCGTTCCCGGCCGGCTCCTCAACTTCAGCGACCACGGCGTCGTCCGCCAGCGCGAACCGGAAACGCGTGGGCCCGTCCCCGGTGTGAAAGTCCTCCAGCAGCTCCACCGCCTCGTCGAGGCCGCCCACACCCACCCTGGCCCGCGCGGCCATGCCGGCCAGGACCAGCCCGACGCAAGAGCGGAGCTGCCCGTCTGGCGGAAGGGTGAGATAGGCGTATTCTCGGGCGCGGTCAGGGGTCAAGCCTGTGTCCTCCTGGGTCGTGATCTCGGCTCTAAGCGTCCCGCGGCGCGGGGGGTTCGACGGTCGATTCCGGCTCCACGGCCGGCTGCGCCTCGGGCGCGGGTTCGGGACCGATTGCGGCGGCACGCCCGGCGTGCGCCTTGTCATGCCGCTCCAGATCGCGCAGGATCTCCTCCCGCCGCGAGGAGGATGCCTCGCGGGCCGCCGAGACCGCGTTCCTGTACCGGCGCCTGACGTTTACCGGAAGGTCTCTGGCCGCCTTCGGAAGGTTCTTGCGGGCCTCCTCGCTCGTGGCGTAGATGGTGCCCGCCACGCCAAGGACCACGCCCGCGGCAACCTTGCCCCAGGTACTCATCTATCCTCGCCTTCGGGCCGCTTCTCCCCGCCGAGGAACGTGCTTATGCCCCTCGAAAGCCCCGCGGTCGCGGACGAGGCCCGGATGATGCCGCCGCGCACGCCCCTCGTAATGACGGTGGTGGTCTGGTCGAGCTCGTCCGTCATGCCGGCCACGTCGCCGACCGCCTCGTCGAGCTGGGAGAGCTGACTGTTTATGTTATCCACCGTGGTGTGGGTCTTGCCGATCAGGGGCACCACCTGCTCGGAGACGTCCCTTATGCTCTTCTCGGTCGTCGCGAAGATGCGGGCGAGCCGCAGGAAAGCCCAGGCGAGCAGGAAGAAGGCGACCGCGATCCCCGCGTAGAGCAGCCCCTTCATCAGTTCCACGAAAAGGTCCAAAACCTAGCGCACCTCCGTTAAAGCGGGCCGAGAGCCCGCATTATAACCGGGATGACACGCCTCTCGCACGCCCACTATTCCAGCCCCCGCGCCACGACGCCGCCGCCGACCACCCGCTCGCCGTCCGCGCTGTAGAAGACGGCCGACTGACCGGCCGCGACCCCCATAACGGGCTCTTCGAGGTCGGCGATCCAACCGCCCTCCCCGTCGGCCCGGATCTCGCAGGCCACAGGCCCGCCGTTGTACCGAACCTGCACGGACTTCGCCTCCCCGGGCGGCAAAAACCAGTTGAGGCCGCGCACCCGCACCTCGCGGACTTCCAGGTCCTTACGACGCCCCACGACCACCTGCTTGCTCTCGGGACGGACCTCCGTGACGTAGAGCGGGGTCGGCGCGGAGACGCCTATGCCCCGCCGCTGGCCGACGGTGAAGTCGACCACCCCGGCGTGCCGGCCGAGCACGGCGCCTTCCCGGTCCACGACTTCCCCCGGCTCGGCCGATACGGTCTTTCGCACGAAACGCCGGTAATCGCCGTCGGGGATAAAGCAGATGTCCTGGCTCTCGGGGGTGTAGGCGACGGCGAGGCCCCGCTCCTCGGCGATCCTGCGCACCTCCGTCTTTCGGTAGTCGCCGAGGGGAAACACGGCCCGCGCCAGCAACTCCTTCGGGATCGGCCACAAAACGTAGGTTTGATCCTTGCTCTCGTCCGCCGGCCGCGCCAGGCTCGGACCCTCCGCCACCCGCGCGTAATGCCCGGTCGCGACGTGCCTGAAGCCGAGTTCATCCGCGAGAAAGGCGGCCGCGTGAAACTTGACGTGAGCGTTGCACGCCACGCAGGGGTTCGGGGTGCGCCCCTTCTCGTAAGAACCCACGAAGTCCTGCATTACCCGCTTGTTGAAGAGGTCCTTGAGGTTGAGCGTGAAGTGCGGCAGGCCCATCCTGTGCGCCGTGTCGCGCGCGAAGAGGACCGTATCGGGCGAGCAACACGACCGGCTGCCCTTCTCGCCGTCGTGCAGCCTGAAGGTAACGGCGGCCACGTCGTGCCCGGCCTCCTTGAGCAACAACGCCGTCACCGCCGAGTCAACCCCGCCGCTCATCGCGGCAACGACGCCGCCAGCACCGATCTCACCACCGCCAGAGTAGCCTTCCACCAGCCCCGCGCCGGCCGTCCGGCTCCAGTGGTCCTCGAAAGCCTTGTGCAGTGCGTCGAGCACGAGGGTCAAGGCGTGTCCCTTGCCCTCCGGCAGCGGCCCGCCGAGAGCCCCCTCGACGTCCGCCTTCGAAACTCGCGCGGCGTCGAGCAGGGTCCGCCCGTTCACGAGCTCAGCCAACGCCGACCCGGCCGCCACGCAGGCCGCGCAACCGAAGACCTCGTACCGCGCCTCCTCGACCCTCTTCTCCCGGATCAGGACCGAAAAGGTGGCGACGTCGCCGCAGGCAGCATCCCCCGACTCGCCCGCCCCGGAAGGCTCGTCCAGCCGTCCGGCGTGCCTGGGCCGGACCAGATGGTCGATGACTTGTGGGCTATAGGCTTCAGGCATCAGGCTGCAGCTTTCGGTTTTGTTGGCAGACAGACGATAAGCGGCGAATATTTCGTTTTTATGGTGGTGCAGTTGCGGTTCACGAAGAGACTATCTCCTTCTGGCCGATACCTGATTCCTGAAACCCGAAGCCTAATTCGCATACACCGGCGACACTTCGCGGAGGCGTCGCACGGCCCCGGCGAAGGCTTCGAGGAAGCCTTCGATCTCTTCAGCGGTGTTGTCTTTTCCTACCGTGATCCTGGCCGACGAGAGCGCGTCTTGCTCGTCCTTGCCGATCTCCAACAGCACCCCGGAGGCCTTGTGGCCGCCGCTGGAACAGGCGGAGCCGCTCCCGATAGCATAGCCGAGCGAGTCGAGGACGAGTACCAGGCTCTCCGCCCCAACGCCGCGGACCGTGAAGTGCGCGTTGTTGGAGAGACGGCGGCCGGGGTGGCCGTTCAGGTCCACGTCCGGCATCGCGCCGACGCCAGAGATCACGCGGTCCCGAAGCTCCGTCTCGTGCCCGATCCTCTCCTCCAGCTCCTCCCTCGCGAGCCGGGCCGCCTCTCCGAGGCCCACGATACCGGCGACGTTCTCGGTCCCGCTTCTCAGGCCCCCCTCCTGCCCGCCGCCGAGCACGACGGGCTCGATGGCCGTCCCCCCACGCACCAACAGGGCGCCGACGCCCTGCGGCCCGTAGAGCTTGTGGCCCGAGATCGCGAGCGTCGAAACGGGCGTCTCCCCGACGTTCAGGCGGGTTCTGCCGGCTGCCTGGACCGCGTCCGTGTGGAAGGGTACGCCACGCGAAACACACGCCTCCGAGATCTCCCGGATGGGCTGAACGGTACCTATCTCGTTGTTGGCCCACACGACGCTGGCGAGGGCCGTGTCCGGGCGCAGGGCGGCAACAAATTCGGCCGGGTCGACGAGGCCGTGCCCGTCCACTCCCACCCACGAGACCTCGAAGCCCTCGGCCTCCAGCCTTCTCGCCGCCTCGCGGACGGCGGCGTGCTCGACCTTCGAGACGACCGCGTGCCGTTTGCCCCGGTCCGCGGCACGGGCGAGCCCCAGTATCGCGAGGTTGTCGGCTTCGGTGCCGCCACCCGTGAAGAAGATCTCCTCCGGAGACGCCCCGAGGAGCCCGGCCACCTGCTCCCGCGCGGTCTCGACCGCGCCCCTGGCCGCAACGCCCCGAGCGTGCAGGGAGGAGGGGTTTCCGCGGGTCGCGCCGAGGTGCGGGAGCATGGCTTCGAGCACCCTTGGATCCAGGGGCGTGGTGGCGGCGTTGTCCAGGTAAACGGGGCTCTGCATCGCCCGGCTAGTGTATCTCACGGGGGCGAAATTTCAGCCCGAAAGCGGGGTTGCGCGGCCTAGACGGTGTACGTGGAGGCAACCGCCCCGCCGGGATCGAGCAGCGCCACCTGGTCACCGGGCGCGAGGTCGAGCTCGGTGCCGCCCTCGAAGGTCCCGTCGACGACTTCGCCGTCCGCGTCGACCACGTCGGGGACGCGCCCGATCGAGGCGCTTCCCCTGACGGGTATCCGAACGTCGCTGTTGATGGTCACCTGCGGGGCGTCAGGGTCGACCTGGGCATCTTCGGGGCTGAGCACCCTGAGGGTGAAGCCGCGCAGGTTCACCGGGCTCTCCGTGGGGTTCTGGACGCTAAAGAACTCGATGCCGCCGCCGTCGTCGGTAAGGTCCACGTTCTCTATGCGCACGTTGATGTCGCTCGTGTTGTCCTCGACCTCGACGGCGGCGAGGTCGAAGAGCGCCTGGCTAAGGACGGGCTCCGGCGTGTAGCCCTGAAAGAGGTTCGTGATGACGTACTCTTCCCCGCTCGGCGCGAGCATCGCCACGTACGGCGTTACCCCGATGCCAAGCTGGGCGGCGAGCGTGCCGTACTGCCCCTCTTGCAACTCCCCGGCGTCGTCGGCCGGGCCCGGGTTGGAGATGTCGTAGCTGAAGAACTCTATCGTCGGGTACTGGGCGCTGAGGCGGTCCATGGCGTCCCGAACCCCACGGTCTACCGAGAGGCCCTGCGGATAGCCCAAAGAATCCTCGTCCAGCTTGTAGAACTGGACCGCGATCCTGGCCCGCCGCCCATATGCCTCGCTAAAGTTCGGCGGCACGGGCTGCTCCGTGTTGAGCGTAAAGGGTACGTCCGAAAGCGTCTCTGCCTGCCCCACCCCCACCGTCGAAGTCCCCGCGCCCGGTGTGGCGGCGGGCGCCGGCGTCGCCGGGGCTTCGGCTTCGGGAACGGTCGCCTCCTCGTCCCCGCCGCCGCACCCGGTCAGCAGGACGACGCAGGCAAGGACCACGGGCACGCCGAGCCGCGCGAAGAGACCTTTTAAACCGTTCTCCCGGATAAACCTCTCCCCCGCAGCCCACCGAAGATTTCCGTCCGGCGGCGGGTGCCCGGCCGGATATCGGCTAAGTTAGCACGGGCGCCAAACGCACGCAACGGACCCGCCGCGCGCCCCCCGGGGCTTCGGGAGCGGGCTTTTTCGGCTACCATTCGGGAGGTTCGCGCCGCGGGAGTTCGGGCGCGCAAGCGAGACGTCGGGAGGCGAGAGATGGACCGTCGTAACCCTTACAGGACCCACAACGCGGGGGACTTACGCAAAGAGAACGTCGGAGAGACGGCGAGGCTGGCCGGCTGGGTGCACCGCAGAAGGGACCACGGCGGCCTCATCTTTATAGACCTGAGAGACAGGTGGGGCATAACCCAGGTAACCTTCGACCCGGAGAGGGAGGACATCTTCTCGACGGCCGAGAAACTAAGGCCCGAGTGGTCCATCTCCGTCGAGGGCGAGGTGACCGCCCGCCCCCCCGGCAACGAGAACCCCGACCTCCCCACCGGACACATAGAGGTTCGGGCGACGGATCTGCGAGTCCTCAACACTTCGGAGACGCCGCCGTTCGAGATCGAACGCGACCGCCCCGTTGACGAGACCCTGCGCCTGAAATACCGCTACCTGGACCTCCGCCGGGAGAAGATGCGAGACACCATCCTCTTCCGGCACAGGGTCGTCAAGCACATCAGGGACTTCCTCGACGCCCGCGAATTCGTCGAGATCGAGACGCCGCTCCTTACCGCCTCGACCCCCGAGGGCGCCCGCGACTACCTCGTCCCGGCCAGGCTCTACCCGGGCCAGTTCTACGCGCTGCCGCAGTCGCCGCAGCAGTTCAAGCAGCTGTTGATGGTCGCGGGCTTCGAGCGGTACTTCCAGATCGCGCGTGCTTTGCGCGACGAAGACCAGCGCGGCGACCGCCAGCCCGAGCACACCCAGCTAGACATGGAGCTCAGCTACACCACCCAGGACGAGGTGCTCGGCCTGGTCGAGGAGCTGTTCACCGGGATAGTCGAGGGGCTTACGGATAAGACGATTGGCCAGAAGCCCTTCCCCCGCCTCACCTACGCCGAGGCGATGGACCGTTTCGGGTCGGACAAGCCCGACATCAGGTTCGGGCTGGAGCTTCGGGACGTCTCGGAGATCGCGGCGACTAGCGGCTTCAAGGTCTTTAGCGGGGCCGTCGAGTCCGGCGGGTCCGTGCGGGGCATCGCGGTCGGCGGGCTCGGGGACCTATCGCGGGGGAAGATCGAGGGCGAGATCACGGATGTCGCAAAGACCGGTGGCGCCCGCGGCCTCGCGTTCATGAAGGCCGAAGCCGACGGCCTCACAGGCCCAATAGCGAAGTTCTTCTCGGACGAAGAGCAGGCCTCCCTCCGCGAAGCCCTGGGCGCCCGGCAGGGAGACTACCTGTTCTTCGTGGCGGACAAGGACCCCGTCGTCTTCGAGAGCCTTGGCAGGCTCAGGCTTCACTTCAGGGACCGCCTGGGGCTCGCGGACGACGACGTTCTCGGCCTCTGCTGGGTGACGGACTTCCCGCTCTTCGAGTGGAACGAGGACGAGGGGCGCGTCGAGCCGATGCACCACATGTTCACCATGCCGCGCGAGGAGGACCTCGGGCTGCTGGAGACGGAGCCCCTGAAGGTCATCGGCCAGCTCTACGACCTGGTGGCGAACGGGACGGAGCTGGCTTCGGGGAGCATCAGGATCCACCGCCCCGACATCCAGCAGCGGGTCTTCGACGTTATTGGCATCGACTCGGAAGAGGCCGAACGCCGCTTCGGCGCGATGCTGACTGCTTTCCGATACGGGGCCCCGCCCCACGGCGGCATAGCCCCGGGGATAGACCGCCTCATCATGCTCCTGCGCGACCAGCCGAACATCCGCGAGGTCATGGCCTTCCCGAAGACCCAGGCCGCCCGCGACGAGATGATGGACGCCCCCGGCCCGGTCTCCGAAGACCAGCTCAAGGAGCTCCACATCGCCCTGCGCCGAAGGCCCGAGGGGCCCAAGGGCTCGGACCCGGCCTCCCGGCCTTCCGAGGGGAATAACTGAGTCGGCTCGCGCGGCGAGCCGCGCTTTCAGCTGTTAGCTCTCGGCTTTCAGCCCTAGATCGGGACGCGGGTTGAGCGGGAAGCTCTCCCTGACGTTCGATGATGGTCCGGATCCCGTCTGGACCCCGCGCGTGCTGGATGTCCTGGAAGAGGTCGGGGTGCGGGCGACGTTCTTCGTGGTGGCGACGCTCGCGGAGCGGCACCCTTCGCTGCTCCGCCGGGCATCTGGGGCAGGACACGAGATCGCCCTCCACTGCACCCGCCACCTGCGCCACGACCGGATGACGGCCTCGGAGATCTACGCCGACGCCGAAAAAGGCCTGCGGGTACTCGGGAAGCTCGGCCACGACGCCGGCGACTGGCGCACACCCTGGGGGGTCGTTACGGGGGGCACGAAGAAGGCGGCCGAGGACCTGGGCCTCCGTCTCGTCGGCTGGACCGCGGACAGCGAGGACTGGCGGGGGGAGCCGTCGAAGGTGATGCTCTCGCGCCTCGCGCCGGGTATCGGTCCGGGTGGGGTCGTCCTCATGCACGACGGGGTCGGGCCCGGCTCTTTGCGGGACGGGTGCGGCGAGACCGTCGAGCTTCTCGCGCCGCTGGTCTCGCTTTGCCGTTCGCGAGACCTGGAGCCGGTGCCACTCGGCGAGTTGTCCGGAGTGCTCCCGGATAGGAACCCCGGTCCCGTCGCCGGTGTATGAGCTTTCGCCTTGCACCAGGGAAGCCTTCGGATAAAGTCAGCCGGTATGAGAATGAGCACACACGAGCGTAGCGCGGAAGAGCCGACGGAAGGCCGGAGTCTGGCGGAGACCTTAGAACGGATCGCGTCGGGCGCCGCCGGCAGGGACGCGGCGCCGGGCTTCCCCGAGGGGCCTTTCGGGGATCTCGCCGCAGCCGGTATCCTCGGCATGACGGTCCCCGGTCCGGACGGGGATCGCGGCGTCTCCTTCGAGGAGGAGTGGCGCGTGCTGCGGGCGGTGGCCGGGGCCGACGGCTCCGTGGGCCGCATCCTCGACGGCCACTTCAACGCGGTCGAGCGGGTCGGCGCCCTGACCCCCGATCCGCTCCGCTCGGCGGAACTCGAAGCTATAGCCGCCGGAGAGCTACGCCTCGGCGTGTGGGGCGCGGACCCCATCCCCGGCGAGGGCGAGCCGGCGCGGTTGTCCGAAGACGAAAGCACGGTCTCAGGCGTCAAGACCTTCTGCTCGGGGTCTACGGGCCTGGACCGGGCCGTGGTCCTCGTGCGTGGCTCCGACGGTAGCGGGGGCCGCCGCAGGTGGCCTACGTCGACCTGTCGGAGGGGATCGAGGTCGACACCGGGTGGTTTAGAGGGCACGGGATGCGCTGCTCGGAAAGCCACCGGGTCATCTTTGACGGCACGCCGGTGCTGGCGGTGCTCGGGGAGCCGGGCGAGCTGCTGCGCGAGCCTTACTTCTCGCGGGACGCCGTCAGAACCGCCGTCACCTGGGCCGGCATCGCGGACCTCGCCGTGGACTCGGCCCTGGGCGTGCTCGCCGCCAAGTTTGCGAACCGGGAGCCGGACGACCTCGTCTCGCTCGCCGCGGGGAGGCTGCTGACGGCGCGGGGCACCATCGACCGCTGGCTGGAGTTCGCCGCCGCAGGCGCGGACGCCGACCCGGAAGCCTCCGTCTCCGGGTTCTCGACCCAGCTTCGGGAGGCCGTGGCCGACGGTTGCCGGACCATCCTGGACGAGGCGGCCAGGGCCGTGGGTTCCCACCCCTTCGCCACGGCCGGGCCGCTGGACAGGGCGAGGAGGGACCTCGAGCTCTTCCTGCTCCAGCACCGCCTGGAGCCGGCCCTCGCGCGCCGGGGCAGGGAAGCCATCAGGGAGCGCGGCGGGTGAGCGGACGCCTCGACCGGGACTACTTCGAAGAGCTCTACGCCGGCTCCAAAGACCCCTGGAACTTCGAGACGAGCGATTACGAGCGCGAGAAGTACGCCCGGACCCTCGAAGCCCTCGGCGGCCGGCGCTTCGGGCGCGCGCTGGAGGCGGGCGCCTCGATCGGGGTCTTCACGCGGATGCTCGCCGGCCGGTGCGACGAGCTGCTCGCCGTGGACGTCTCGGCGAAAGCCGTGGCGGCGGCGCGCGAGAGGCTGAGAGGCCAGTCACACGTCAGGGTGGAGCGCAGGACCCTCCCCGAGGAGATGCCCGAAGGCCCTTTTGACCTGATCGTCGCCTCCGAGGTTTTGTACTACTTCACCCGGGAAGAAATGCTCGCGATGCTGAACGGTTTCGAGAACATTCTGGCGCCCGGCGGCGTCCTCCTGGCCGTCCACTGGCGCCGCGAGACGCGCACCTACCCGCTTCAGGGGGATGAGGTCCACGAGCTACTAACGGCCCACACAAGCCTCGCTTTGACGGAGTCGGTGGCCGAACCCGACTACCGGCTCGACCTCTTCGAGGACCGCGGTTGAACGGAAAGGAGCGAATAGTGATCGTCGGCGGCGGCCCCGCCGGCCTCGCCACCGCCCGCGCGTACCGGAACGCCGGCGGCCGGGCACGCGTCACCATTCTCTCGACCGAACCCCACCCCCCCTACAACCGTCCGCCGCTCACCAAGGAGTTCCTGCGCGGAGATTCGGACCCGGCCGACCTCCCCATAGAGGCCGAGGGCTGGTACCAGGAAAACGGCGTCGAGTTGCGGCTCTCCACCGTGGTCGAATCCCTGGACCGCAGCCGGGCCGTGGTAGAGACCGACGCGGGAGAAGCGTTCGCCTACGACGCCTGCGTCCTTGCCACCGGTTCCGAGCCAATACGCATCCCCGTACCGGGCGCCGACGACCCCGAAGTGCTGGTGATGCGCACGATAGAGAACTCCTCCCGGCTCAAGGACAGGGCGGGCAAGGGCGGCAGCGCCGTGGTCGTTGGCAGCGGGTTCATCGGGTGCGAGGCGGCGGCCTCGCTCTCGCTTCGGGGGGCGTCAGTAACCCTCGTCAGCCTGGAGGAGATCCCGCAGGGGCGGCGGCTCGGGAAGGAGGCAGGGGGGAGGATCAGGGCCTGGCTCGAAGGCTACGGCGTGGACCTGCGTATGAACACGAGCCTGGAATCCATCGAACGCCGAAACGGCGCGTACTCCGTCGCTGTGGACGGCGGGGAGAACATCTTTGCGGGCGCCGTTCTCTTCGGGACTGGCGTCGAGCCGAGGCTCGGACTCGCGGAGGATGCGGGGCTCGAGCTGGATGGGGGCGTGGTCACCGACTCGTCGATGCGCACGAGCGCGCCCGGCGTCTTCGCCGTCGGGGACATCGCCAGCGCGTACAACGAGTCGGCCGGCCGGCACGTCAGCGTCGAGCACTGGGGGACGCCCTGGAGCACGGGCGTGTGGCGGGGACCGTGCTCGCCGGGGCGATGCGGCGTGGAGCATGGCGCCCGGCTTCTGGTCGACCATAGGCGACGACACGCTGAAGTACTGGGCGTGGGACGGCGGGTGGGACGAGCACGCCTACGAAGACCGGGGCGACTCCTTCGTCGTCCGGTACGGCAAGGACGGCGTGCTCGTCGGCATACTCACCCACGGCGCCGACGAGGACTACGAGAAGGGCCGCGCACCGATCGAGCGGGGGGACCCTTTCCGCGGGTGAAGCCCGCGGCGCCCAACCCGTCCCTCCGGGCCAGCGTCGTCGTGCCGGCGCGCGACGAGCAGGCGCTCGTCGGGGCCTGCGTGCGCGCGCTCGCCGCGCAAACGGGCGTGGCCCCGCAAGGCTACGAAGTCCTACTGGTGCTCGACCGCTGCACCGACGAGACCGAAGCGCGGGCCAGAGAAGCGGCCGCGGCCAGCCCCGACCTGCGCCTCTATTTTTTGGAAGGCCCCGGGGAAGGCTCCGGTCTCGCGCGGCGGGTCGGGATGGAGGCCGCGTGTGGACGGCTATTGGCCGTTCGCGGCCCGGACGGTCTGATCTGCTCCACCGACGCCGATACCGTCGTGGCGCCGGACTGGCTCGCCACCCAACTGCGGGCGGTGGAGGCCGGGGCGAAAGCCATCGGCGGGCGCATCGACCTTAAAGGCGCGGAGACCCTGCCCCCCGGCATCCTGCGCTGGCACGCCGAGAACGGCCGGATGCGCTACGAAAAGCTCCTGGCGAACCCGGACAGATCCGGCCGGGCGGAGCACTGGCAGTTCTCGGGCGCCTCCCTCGCCCTCACGGCCGGCACGTACAGGAACGTCGGCGGCCTGCGTCCCCGGGAATCTTTGGAAGACGAGCACCTGGAAGAGGTGCTCCGGGAGAACGGCGTCCCCATAGAACACCTCCTCTCGGTCCGGGTCACCACCTCTTCCCGCCTGAACGGCCGCGCCAGCCGCGGCCTCTCCCACGACCTTGCGAAGGCGGGTTTCAGGCATCGAGCTTCGGCCATCAAAGACCCGAAACCCGATGCCTAAAACCTGATGCCTCCTTACGCCTTCTCCTCCCTGTACTCCTGGATCGACTCGTAGACTTCGTCCGGGAACTGCAGTTCCTGGTACGGGTTGCAGGCGTCCGGGTCGTCCGGGTTCGGGCAGATGGGGAAGTCCTGCTGCTCCTGGTACTCCAGGATCTTGTCCCGCCTGGGCGGGCTGTAGCCCTTCTCCCGGACCTGCTGGACGAGCGCCTTTATCTCCTGCTCGTCGGCGTCGTGGTCCTGGGTGAGCAGCCCGACGAGCTCCCCGTCGTCCACGAAGTGGCGCCCGATCATGGCGAAGACCAGCCGCCCGTAGTGGCCGATATCCTCCCCGTTGTCGAGCGCGTCGAGCATGTGCCCCATCATCGGGCTCTGGCGTAGATCCTCGACAGACATACGTCTCCTCTCTTTTGGCTTTGGTAAGGTTAAGAGCAGTACCCCGGATAACGGTGAAAGGCACCACAATCGTGTCCCCGGGCCCACCTTTCCGGGTCCCCACAGTACGGCGGTAATGGTCCGAGGACTAGGACAAATGTCCCCTTGCGTACCCACCTTCGGACTGTAATATGGTACCCGGATCTCGCAAGGATCGTGCCATGTCCCTCCGAGCGAGAGGTTGGGTAAAGTGCGGCCACCAAACGACCCGGTTTGAAGATCGTCGTCGTAGACGGGCAGCCCGTCGTGAGGGTGGGCGTGAAGACCGTTCTGGATGCCGAGGAGAATATGGAGACCGTGGGCGAGGCGGCGAGCGTCCGACAGGCCATCGAGCTCGTCAGGCGGGCGGCCCCGGACATCGTGGTCCTGGACCTCGACCTGGAGGGCCAGGGGGGCGGCCTGGAACTTTGCCGAAAGATAAAATCGATGCCCGGTGCCCCGGGCGTCGTCGTGTTCACCTTCCGCAACTCCAGGGAGGAGGTTTTCTCCTCCCGGCTCTCGGGGGCGGACTCCTTCGTCCACAAAGGAGAGAGTACCGGCAAGCTGCTCGAGGCGATAAGGGAGACCCGCTCCGGGAAGAAGGTGTGGTTCCTGGGCGAGGGGGATAACCCCGGCCCCCACCGACACTTCAACGCCGAGGAGCCCTCGCTCACCCCCAAGGAGAAGGAGATCTTCGCCCTGCTCGTCAAGCGCCGCACCAACGCCGAGATCGCCGCCGAGCTCTCCATAAGCCACCAGACCGTCAAAAACCACGTGAGCAACGTTCTGAAGAAGCTCGGTGCCGATAGCCGCATCGACCTCCTGTAGACGCTTCGGACCTCTCGCGGGCCCGCGACCGGTACCGGGAGTTCCGGTACCGGAGTCGGGACCAGGACGATACCCCGGTAACCGGTCCACGGATACCGGGTGTACCGCAACATTTTCCTGCTCGAACGGCGAAAAACGGTACCGCACGGGTCATGTGCCCCCCGCGATGACGCTTTAGGTTGTCGATAGTTCACGAAGCCTCGCAGGGGAAGGAGGTGGACCACGCGAACGGATCGGTATACCCGTCCAGACTTACGGCGGGTGGATGGGCCGTCGATCCTGACTGGCGAGGCGTAATCAAACCGACGACCGAGCACGAAGGAGGAACCGTGAAGAAGCTTCTCGCCCTGGCGGCGACCCTCGCGATGGTGCTTACGATGGCGGCCCCCGCGATGGCCGACGATTTCGCCCAGGACAACTCGGGCGACGCGACCGTCGACAACTACAACGCCACCGATCAGGCCAACTACGCCGATCAGCACGTGGATCAGTACTCCGAGGAGGGAGACAACTCCAGCGAGCAGTCGCTCGTGCAGGTGAACTACAACACGAGCGAGCAGATCGGCGTGGCCTTCGCCGGCAACATCGCCGCCGACGGTTTCTAGGCCGAAAGGCAAGCGGTAGGCGACCGCGTACGGCGTCAGGTGGCAGGCGGGCCCTCCCGGAGGGCCCGCCCGTCGGAGAGGAGCCACGAAGGTGAAGACCAAAATGGCCGCGCTGGCGACGGCGCTGGCGATGATGCTGGCAATGGCGGCCCCCGCGATGGCCGACGATTTCGCCCAGGACAACTCGGGCGACGCGACCGCCAACAATTACAATACCAACATCCAACTCAACATCGGCGTGCAAAACAACGTGCAGTTTGCCATGAACGGCGATAACCACGCCAACCAGGAGTTGAACCAGACGAACTACAACACGTCTGACCAGGACGCCGTGGCCTTCGCCGGCAACATCTTCGGTCTCTAACTAAAGCGGATCGCGGTGGCTCAATGCCACCGCGATCCGCGCTGTCGGCTTGTCAGCCCGCTCCGGCTTCGCCTCCGCTCTCAGCCTTTTTTGCTCTTGCTGAAAGCTGCTAGCTGATAGCCCTGCAAAGAGGCCCAACCTCTTTGCAGACCGCTTTAGCTAAACGTCGAGACCGCAAGAGATGGTCCGCGAGCAGAAGGTTCGGGATACCGTGAGAACCCGGAACTTCGCTCGGTGCAGAGCACCGGCCGCCTCCGAGATTACATTCCTGCCCGCGCACCGAAAGCCCGGGTGACGAGCTCGGGCAGGACCTCGCCTGCGGCTCCCGGCACGCGGTACGCAACGTGCGCGGTCAGCGTCGTCTCGCCCGGGATGATCTCCACGACCGTCGCGTCGTTCTCCAGCGCCTCGTGCGCCAGACCGGCCGCCGGGTAGACAAGGCTCGAAGTCCCGATAGAGAGAAAGAGGTCGCAGCTCTGCGCGGACCTGGAAGCGTGCCGCATCGCTTCCGCCGGCAACATCTCTCCGAACCAGACCACGTCCGGGCGCAGATACGCGCCGCACCCGGCGCAGCGTGGCGGCCCATCCCCCTGCTCGTGATCGTCCACGATTACGCCCTCCCCGGAACACCTAGTGCGCCGGATGTTGCCGTGCAGCTCCACGACTTCGCGGTTTCCGGCCCGTTGGTGAAGACCGTCTACGTTCTGGGTGATCAGGACAAATGCCTTCGCCCGGCGTTCCAGCTCCACGAGCGCCCGGTGTCCCGCGTTTGGTTCCGCTGCGGCGACCAGCTCGCGCCGCCACCCGTACCACTCCCAGACGAGGCGCGGGTCGCGCGCGAACGCCTCCGGCGTCGCCAAATCCTGCGGATCGTAGCGCGCCCAGAGCCCGGTCTGGGCCTCGCGGAAGGTTGGCACGCCGCTCTCCGCGGAAATACCGGAGCCCGTCAAAGCCACAACGCGCCGGGCGTCCCGCAGGGATTCGACCAGCCCCGTCGGAAGGTCCGGCACGGCCGGGGTCAGGCCTTTATCGTCCGGAGCAGCTCCGATGACCCGTCGGAGACGGACACCTCACGTTCCTCGCCCGAGGACATGTCGCGGACCTTTATGGTGCCGCGGGAGAGCTCGTCTTCGCCCATGATCGCGGCGTACGCCGCGCCCGTCCTGTCGGCCTGCTTGAACTGGCCCTTCGCCCCCCGTCCGCCGTAGTCGAGGTCGCAAGAGATCCCCTCCGCGCGCAGTGCTCCGGCGAGCCGCATCGCGGGCACCCTCGCCTCGGGCGCGAGCGCCACGAAAAAGACGTCGAGGGAGGGCTCGGACTCGTAAGACGCGGCGGCAAGGAGCATCCTCTCGACGCCCGTGCCGAAGCCGATCCCGCCGAGGTCCGGGCCGCCGAGGTCGGAGATGAGGGCGTTGTAGCGTCCCCCGGCCCCGACCGTGTCCTGGGCGCCCAGCGCCCCGCTCTTGGCCTCGAAGACGGTCATCGTGTAGTAGTCGAGGCCGCGCACGAGCTGCTCGTCCAACTCGTAGGGGACGCCGAGCGCGTCGAGCCCTTCGCGGACGACGGCGAGGTGTTCGGCGGCGTCGGGGCTCAGGTAAGCCCCGATCTTCGGCGCCTCGGACAGAACCGCTTGCGTGCCCTCGTGCTTGGAGTCGAAGGTCCTCAAGGGGTTGGTCTCCATGCGGGCGACGGAGTCCGGGTCCAAGTCGCCCGCGTGCTTCCGGAGGTAGGCGCGGAGCTCCGGGACGTAGGCGCGGCGGGTCTCCAGGTCGCCGAGGTTGTTGAGGTAGACGACCTCTTCCTTGACGCCCACCGCCTGGTGGATCGCGTAGAGGAGGGAGATCACCTCCACGTCGACCAGCGGGTCCGACGTGCCGAGGGCCTCGACCCCGATCTGGGTGTGCTGCCTGTACCGCCCCTTCTGCTGCCTCTCCTGCCTGAACATCGGCCCCACGTAAAAGAGCTTTACCGGCTGGGCGAGCTTGAACAGGTTGTGCTCGATGTAGGACCGGACCGCCCCCGGCGTCCCCTCGGGCCTTAGCGCCATCTCCCGGTCGCCCTTGTCCCTGAAGGTGAACATCTCCTTCTGGACCACGATGTCCGAGGCCTCCCCCGCCGTGCGGGCGAAGAGCTCTATCTCCTCGAAGACGGGCGTCCTTACTTCCCGGTAGTTGTGGTGGCCCAGGATCTCGCGCGCCCGCTCCTCCACGAACGCCCACAACGCCGCTCGCTCGTGAGGCTCGCGCCCGCCGGGATAGACGTCGTAGGTGCCCCTCGGTCCCTTGTAGCTCACGGAAGAACCGGAGGCAGGTACGGGTTGTTCTCCAACTGCTCCGAGGCGAGCAGGACGGGGCCGTGGCCCGCGTAGAGGCGCGTCCCGTCCTCCCAGAGCGGCATCACCTTGCGTAAAGAGATTTCGAGGTCCTCCCAGGAGGCGCCGTCTATGTCCGTCCGGCCCACGCTGCCGGGGAGGATCAAATCACCCACGATCTGGTCCCGACCGACCACGAAGGTTACGGAGCCGACCGCGTGTCCCGGCGTGTGCAGGACCCGAAAGGTCTCGCCCGCGAGATCCAACACCTGACCCTCGTCCAGCGGTTCGTACACGCCGACCCCCGTGCCCTCGGCGGCGTCGGGGTGGACGTAGAGCGGGGCGTTCGTCTCGCGCAGCACGGCGTCCAGGGCTCCGACGTGGTCCGCGTGGGCGTGGGTGATGAGAACGGCGACCACCGGCGCGCGGACGGCGCCCAGGATCTTCTCGGGCTCCGCCCCGGCGTCCACGATCACGTCGCCCTCCGGCGCGTGGACCACGTAGGAGTTCACCTCGAAGCCGTCCATGGAGACGGTTACCTGCTCGATCTCGGTCAAACGATGCTCCTTGTCTCTGCGTCTCTCTCCAACACCCGCGCCAGCCGCCGCTCGTTCATCTCCCGGGCGCGTACCGCTATCGGCGCGGCGAGATGCCGCCGGAGGGTTACCTCGTCCGGGTCGGGCTCGAAAAACACCCGGAACAGTTCGATCGCCGGCACCCTTTCCCCGGAATACGCCCCCGACTCTACAGGATCGCCGGCCGCTACCTCGCCGGGCCGGATCACGCGGCAGTAAAGCCCCGGCCGCTCAGCCCGCCTGAACCGCTTGAGAAAGGCCGGGTCACCCATCCGTACCGCCAACGTGACGCACGGTATCCGGGGCGCCGTCACCTCAAGGACGGCCGAGCCTATCGAGAAGCGGTCCCCGATGTACGCCCCGGCGCTCTCCAGCCCCGAGACGGTCAGGTTCTCCCCGAAGGTGCCTGGCGCCAGTTCCCTTCCCAGCTCTTCCGACCACCACTCGTAGTCCGGGGAGCCGAACAGGTAGACGGCCTGGTCCACGCCGCCGTGGTTCTCCTTGTCGGAGATCTCGTCCCCCGCCAGGCCATCCTTCGTAACCCGCACTGGACCGTGTGTCGGTCTCTTGAAGATGCCCGTCTTTCCCGAGCTCTTGGCGCCCTCGATCGGCTCTTCCAGCCCCACGTTCACGCTGAGTAGGCGCAAGGACTAGCTTTCCAGGGGCGTGCCGTCGCGGGAGACGCGGCAGACGTCGTAGACGTCCGGGATGCCCCGGATCTTGCGTATCACTTCCTCTACGTGCTGCACGCTCCCGGCCTTGAAGGCGAACCGGCTTAGGGCCGTCCGGTCCTCGATGGTGTCGACCCTCGCCGAGACTATGTTGACCCCGGCGTCCGAGATGCCGGAGGTTATGTCCTTCAAGAGGTGCATCCTGTCCAGCGCCTCGACGAGCAGTTCCACGGTGAAGAGCTTCCCCTCCCCTATCGCCCACTCGACCTCGACGAACCGGTCGGGGTCGCGGGACTTGAGGGCCCGGGCGTTCACGCAACCGCCGGAGTGGACGACGACGCCGCGCCCGAGCGAGACGTATCCGACGATGTCGTCGCCCGGCATTGGGGTGCAGCAGCGGGCCAGGCGCGTCAGGATGCCGCTGGAGCCCACGACGCGCACGCCCGTCTCGTCGGCCGCGCCCGCGTCGCCCGGCAGCGGGAGCGGGGCGAGGGCCGGGGACTGCTTTTTCGGCTTCTCCTCTTCCTCTTCCTTCGGCTGGACGAGGTCTACTATGCGGCCCGCCACGTTCTCGGCCGAGAGCGAGCCGGAACCGACGGCGGCCAGCATGTCGTCCGGAGACGAGTGGTTGGTGGCGCGCGCCACGTCTTCTAGGATGCCTGACGGGACCTTGCCGATCCTGCGCTTCTTCAGGAGGCCAAGGATCTTCTCGCGCCCCAAGGAAAGGTTGTCCTCGCGGTCGGCCTTGTTGAAGAACTGCCGGATCTTGTTCCGCGCCCTCCCGCTCTGCACGACGGCCAGCCAGTCCCGGCTAGGACCTGAGTTCTTGCCGGTGATGACCTGCACCCGGTCCCCGCTTACGAGCTCGGAATCTAGGGGAACTATCCTGTCGTTCACCTTGGCGCCGATGGTCCTGTGGCCTATCTCGGTGTGGACGTGGTAGGCGAAGTCTATTGGCGTCGCACCGGAAGGCAGGCTCACGACGTCACCTTTCGGCGTGAAGACGAAGACCTCGTCGGCGACCAGCTCGCCCTTCAACGATTCCATGAACTCCGAGGAGTCCGTGGTCTCCTTCTGCCACTCCATCATGCTCTTGAGCCAGCCCAGGCGGTCGACCTGCCGGTCTGTGAGGCCGTGCTTGTACATCCAGTGGGCGGCGATGCCGTACTCGGCCGTGGTGTCCATCTCGTGGGTCCGGATCTGGATCTCCAGCAGCTTCCCCTCGTTGCTCATGACCGTCGTGTGGAGCGACTGGTACATGTTGAACTTGGGCATCGCTATGTAGTCCTTGAACCGCCCGGGGATGGGCTTCCAGATCGAATGTATGACGCCTAGCGCCCCGTAGCAGTCCCGCACGGAGTCCACTACGACCCTCAAACCCGTGAGGTCGTAGATCTCGTTGAACTCCTTGTTGCGCCGGACCATCTTGTTGTAGATGGAGTAGAAGTGCTTTACCCGCCCGTGGACCTCTGCCTCGGTCCCCGTCTCGCGCAGGTGCCGCAAGAGCTCCGCGGCCGTCCCGTTGATGAACGCCTCCCGATCCCCCCTGCGGGCGGCGACCAGGCGCTTTATCTCCTCGTACCGGCGGGGGTGGAGGGTGGCGAAGGAGAGGTCTTCAAGCTCCCACTTGAGGGAGTAGATCCCGAGCCTGTGGGCCAGGGGCGCGTATATCTCCAACGTCTCCGTGGCCTTTTTGAGCTGGGTCTCGCGCTTCAAGTAGGCGAGCGTCCTCATGTTGTGCAGCCTGTCGGCGAGCTTGATGATGATGACCCGCACGTCGCGGCTCATCGCGACGATCATCTTCCGCAAAGACTCGGCCTGCGCCTCTTCGAGGTTCCCGGACGGCAGGTTGCCGAGCTTCGTGACGCCGTCGACGATCTCCGCGACCTCGTCCCCGAACTGCTCGGCGAGCTCCTCCTTGGTGACGCCCGTGTCCTCGAGCACGTCGTGCAGGAGTCCCGCGGCTATGGTCGTCGCGTCGAGCCGCAGCTCCGCCAGGATCGCCGCCGTCGCCAGCGGGTGGTAGACGAATGGCTCCCCGCTCTTGCGGACCTGCCCCCGGTGCGCGGCGTGGGCCACGCCGTAGGCGCGCGCTATCAGCTCCTCTGCCCCCTCGGGCGCGTAGGACGAAACCCTCTCGAGCAGGCCGGAGATGGTCACCGGCGGCGCCGGTATGGCCCTGGGTCTCTCTTCTGTGCGCGCTGGTTCCACGCGGATATTATAGCCCTTCAGCACGCTCCGGCTTCGCCTCCGCTCTCGGCACGCTTAGGGCCTTGCGGCCCTCGCTCTCAGCCCGTCAGCCAAAAAGCCGAAGTGCTGACAAGCTGACCGCTGACTAGCTACAGCCGTCTGGAACGAAAAATGATCGTCAGCAGTATCGTCGCGAGGATCAGGGCGAGCGTGAACCCGATGAAGGCCACGACCGGGACGCCGAGTAGGGGCACGCTCGGTCCGCCCACGTCGAAGGAGCCGAGCATGGACGACCCTACCAGGAGCGCGCCGGTGACCACGGCGAAGACGAGGCGGTTGGCGAGCACGTCCACCTCCCCCACGAGTTCGTCGAGGCCCCCGTGGCGGAGCCGCACCTCAAGCTCACCGTCGGCGAGCTCGCCGAGTAATTGACGGACCTGCTCGGGGTACTCCTCGACGTACCGGGCGTACTCCAAAGACCGCTCCGTGGCCGACCGGGCCAGGACGTCCGGCCTGTATCTCTGGGTCAGGAGCCGCCTGGCGTAGGGGCGGGCGACCTCGTAGACGTTTATGGTCGGGTCTATCGACCTGGCGAGGCCCTCGGCCGTGACGAGGGCTTTGGTAAGGAGCGGGAAGACGGGCGGGACGCGCAGCCGGTAGCGCCGCGCCAGCGCGATCAGCTCGGAGAGCGCCTGCCCGAGCGTCACCTCGCCGACCGAGAGCCCGGAATACTTGTTCAAGAACTCCCTGAGCTCCCGCACGAGCTCCCCCCGCACCTCGGTCGCGTACCGCACCCCGAGCGCCTCCAGGCCCCGCAAGGCCGCCGACGCGTCGCGCTGGATGACGGCTATGAAGAGCCGAGACAACGCCTCTATGTCGCCCCTACTCATGAACCCGACCATCCCGAAATCGAGCAGGGCAAGGTCACCCTCCGGCGTCAGCAGTAGGTTGCTCGGGTGCGGGTCGCCGTGGAAGAACCCGTCCTCGAACGCCATCTTGAAGATGGCGTCGGCACCCATCGAGGCGACCCGCCTGCGCTCGGAGGGGGTCATGAGAAGCGGCCTTATGTCCCTAAAGCGCGTCCCGACCACGAACTCCATCGTCATGACCTTGGACGTAGTGAGCTCTTCGTAGACCGCCGGTATCGCCACCGGGGTGCCGGCGAAGTTGGCGGCGAAGCGCCTGGCGTTCCGGGCCTCGGCCGTGTAGTCGAGCTCGCGCAGGATAACGCCCTCGAACTCCGCCACGAGCCCCCGGATGTCGACGAGGATCCGGCGGGCGAACCTCCGATCTACGAACGCCGCGAACTCGCGCATGAGCTCCAGGTCCCCGGCCACCCTTCCTGGCGCCTCGGGCCGCTGCACCTTCACGGCGACGACCTCACCGCCCCGCAACACGGCCCTGTGAACCTGCCCTATGCTGGCCGAGCCGAGCGGAACCGGATCAAACGAGGAGAAGATCTCACCTACCGGCGCCCCGAGCTCGGCCTCGATCAGCGCCTGCGCCGTCCCCGCGGGCATGGGGCTCGCCGTGTCCTGCAGCTTCTGCAGCTCCGAGAGTATCCCCTCGGGGAAGATGTCCGAGCGCGTCGATAGGACCTGCCCGAACTTGACGAACGTCGGCCCGAGGTCGTCGAGCGTGCGCCTGAGGCGGACCCCGAAGTTGGGCGCCAAAAACTCCTGCAGCCCCTTCTTCTCCCGCCGGTCGCGCCTGACGTCGAACACGAACCCGAACCCGTGCCGCACCAGTACGCGACTGATCTGGGAGAAGCGCTTGAGCCCCCCCGCGGACCGCGCGGGGAGGAGGCCGCCGTTGCCCACCGGCTGTCGCGCCGCCCCTACCTAGAGGCCCGGCGGCGTCTCGGGCGCGTCCCTGGGCGTATCCACCGCGATGTCCGGCTCCCCCGCCTCAGGCGGCGCGGCCGGGGCTGCCACGGGCCTGTCCTCCAGCATCCTGACCCTGTGCTCCAACTGCTCCACCCGGAACACCATATCCTCGAAGTCCTCCCGGGTGGGCAACCCGCCCCTCCTCAACCCCTGCTGGACCGAGGCGTCGACGAGCGACCTCGCCCCCGCGGAACGCTCGCGGGCCCGGTTCATCACGTCGTCGACAACCGTGCGACCCTCCTCACGCTCGATGCGGCCCTGCTCGATCAAACCCTCCACCACCTGCTGCACCCGATCCCGCGTCGCAGCCGCAGCCCCTACCTGCAACAGAATAAGACGCTCAAGCGTCTCCCCTACCGTCCCACGCACGCTAACCTCCCGGCCTGGTTCGCAACGTCCCCATGATAACCCAACACCACGGACCATCGGACCACCCACGATACCTATATAAATAACAAACCACACTAATACAATGCTGCTGTTAGAATCGCCAGGGGCAACGCGCGGGTTGCGTACGGAGGGAGAACGCGATGGAGCATCTCAGGATCACGACCGCCAGGGAGGGCGACGTGGGGGCGCTGGTGGGCTTGATCTCGTCTCTGTTCCAGGAGGACGCGGGTGTGCGGGACCCGCATACCAACCTCTCCTGGCCGGCAGACCACGCACGGGGGCACTTCCTCGGCTTGCTCGATAAAGACGACGCGCTGTGCCTGGTGGCGCGCTCGGGAGGAGAGATCGTCGGCTATCTGGCGGGCTACGGGAGGGGGCCATACGCGCTCAGGCCGGTGCGAGTCGCCGAACTCCAGAGCATGTACGTCCGCAAGGCGGAGAGGGGTCAGGGTGTGGGGACACGGCTGGTGGAAGGGTTTCTGGTCTGGGCCAGGGATCGGGACGCCGAGCAGGTGTCGGTTACGGCGTACGCGGCGAACGAGCGCGCGATCCACTTCTACGAGCGCATGGGTTTCGAGCCGAGGAACGTCTCCCTGGAACTCGGTTTGTAAACCCGTCAGCCTCGACGGCATCCGGGACAAGCCCGAAGGCAACCCCAGCGCCCCACCCGTAGACATCCACGCGCACCTGAAACGGTAGGCGGCAAAGGCGTAAAAGAGGCCTGTGGTGACCGAGTTCGGTATCGAGCAGGGCTGGTGAACGCGGCAGGGGCCGAAAGAGAAGAGTACATGGGTATCACTCTCTCGTGCCCGACCTCGTTCTTTTCGTTCAGCTCCGCTCTATATATTCAGATACTCGCTGGCTATGGGTATTTGAATAAGTACGAAGAGAACCATGACGGCAATAAAGAGGGCGTCCATGATCCGGAATCCGAGGTAGCCGACGGCTAAACGCTCGCTGTTGTGTTGCTTCAGGACCGGGAACATCAGAACCCCGTGGGCGGCGTCCCAGGCGACGGCCATCAACCACAGCACCGCGCCGATTGCCAGCAGGATGCTGTTCGCAGGAAGAGTGGCAAGATGATCCGGCGCACCAAGAATGGACTGGATGAGTACGATGCCGCCAATACCCACAACGAACCCCGCGAGGTACATCGCCCCCACGATTCTTGCGGTCATTCTGTAAGTGTTCATTTTCCCTTCCCTTCTCATCATTCGTCTCTGTAACTAGGCCGAGATCGGCGACACCGATCCTCCGGTAGCTGCGGCGTGGGCGAGGGCCGAAGGCGTCCGGCAGCCGACGATCGCCGGGGCCTCGTGGACCAGTTCGTCGTCCTCGATCGCCGCGACCATGAACAGGGCGAAGTCCACGCGGCGCGTGATGTTGCTCTTGAGGATGGGGTCGCCAACGTGCCGGCTCCACACGGGCAGGCCCTGGCTCTCGCCCTCTTCGAGATCGCTACCGCGCACGACGGTCCACCGGCTATCGCTGGCGAACACCCGCCGGCACGCCTCGACCTGATCGTCGAGGTCGGCGAAGCGGGCGAGGCGCGCGAGCGGGCCGAAGACATTCACGAGCGCCTTGAGCTTCCACGAATACACGTCCCGGCCGTCGAGCGTGATGTGCCACCCGCATGAGAAGATGAGGCGTGCACCCGCGGGCGCGTGGTCGAGCACCGCCTGGGCCGTTCCCGTCGAGTACCCGTGGACGCCCCGCGGTACCAGCACTACCAGCACCCCGTCGCACCCCGAGACCGCCCTCTTGATGACCTCGGCGTCGTCCGTCGCCCCCGGAACAATGGTGATGAGCCCCTTGAACGCGTCGAGCTTCTCCACGCTCTCCTCGCGGCACACGCCGACTACCTCGTAGCCCCGCTCCAAGGCGTGGCGCACCATGTACTGCCCCAGCTTCCCGGAAGCCCCGACGATGCAGACCTTCATCGCCCCCGAAGATCCCTGGGTTCGGACGTCGCCGTCGACCGGTTGCCATTCTTTGTTGGTATTCATCGCTCGTTCTCCTCTCTCGACTTACCGTTTGGCCTCGGAAGCATTCGCCGAGCCGGGTTGGACGCGAACGGCCGAGATCAGCGGCATACCCATATCGCCCACTTTCCTCAGCAAGCCGTGCAGCGCGGCCTGGTCCACCACCGGTCCGGTCAAAAGCGTCTCGCCGTCGTCTTCCAGCGTGACGGTCAGGCCCCCGAACCAGTCCCCCCATTTGGGACCCAGGTGGCCCTTGAGCCTGATCTGGTAGACCACCGCTTGACCAGCGTCGGGTTCTGCATCGAGATCGTTGGCCATCGCCCCACGCCTTTCGTAGCCGTCGTTCCATACACAGGAGCATAGCTACGGTACGGTGTCGACGTACAGACACTTTGGTGTCCGTTAGTGGTGTTGTTTCTAAAGCGGTTTGCAAAGGGGGTGAACCCCTTTGCAAAGCCATCAGCAAGAACAAAAAGCCGATGGCTGAGAGCGAAGGCCGTAGGCCGCAGCGGGCTGATAGCCGACCGCTCTAGTTCTCGCCGGGGAGGATGCCTAGAGCCCTGGCTTTTGCCACGGCTTCGGTGCGCCTGTGGACCAGCAGTTTGCCGAAGATTCTGCGGTTGTGCCCTTTGACAGTGTCCAGGGCGAGGAAGAGCCTCGCGCCGATCTCACGGTTCGAGAGTCCCTCGGCGACGAGCCGCAGCACCTCCAGCTCGCGTTGGCTCAGCGGCTCGGCGAGTGACCGGGCGGCGGGCAGGTAGGATCTATCTACGCCCTCGTGCGCCTCGGCTTCGATCGCAGCCAGCAACCTGGCCGTATAGTCCGGCGCGATCCCACAAGCGGCCGCTTCGGACAACAGGTGGGCCATCGGCCTGCCTTCGTCGACAAAGACGCGGATGAAGCCGCCCGGCTCCGCCAGCGCCAGCGCGTCGTCCAGCAGTTGCGCAGCCCCGTCCTTTTCCCCCTGCGCGTGGAGGGCGACCGCCTGCAGCACCATAACCCTGAGCCGTTCATCCGCCCAGCCCTTTGCCTCTGCCTGCCGGCGCAACGGCTCCAGCGACGCCAGTGCCGAGGACGCGTCTCCCTGGGCCAGGTATACGCGGGCGCGGCTGAGCGGGAGGCCGTGGGTCTCGGCCAGACGGGCGGCCGCCCGCAGATGTCCCTGATAAAGCAACGTAAGCACGCGTGCGGCAGCGACGTCGGGCATCCGAAACACGAAGTCGTGCTGGCGTACGAACTCTTCGGCCCTGACTAGAACAGCGACCGCGCCGGCCACATCTCCCCGGGCAAGTCTCAGGCGGGCGAGAAAGACATCATACGAAGCAAAGGAGTCGACGCTTCCCATCTGCCGCGTCAGTTGGACAAATTGTTGCCCGTGACGCTCCGCGGCATCCAGGTCGTTCCATTGGTAGGTTATACGGGCCAAGCCAAGACACGCTTCGCAGGCAATCGGTTGCGGCGGATCACCCGCTAATTCCAGGACACGCTCGTAGGTCTTTGTCGCCAGAGAAAGCTCGTTGTCTGCTTCCTGTAATTGGCCGAGATTTATCGTAGCCGCTATGGTGTAGACGGAATCCCCGAACGAGTTGCCGGTAGATATGACTTCCGCGTAGGCCTTACCGGCCGCGGCCCGGTCTCCCTGAAGCTGATGGGCATGCCCCAGCGTCCAGGTAGTGGCGGTGCGGGCAGGCAGGTTGTCGGGGTGCAGATACTCCAGGGCGCGGCGCGACTGGTCAATAATGGTCTCTGCATCGTGCCGAATGACAGCCAACGTGGCCCGCATGGAGGCGACACGTCCTACAAGATCTCGGGTTCTGTCGTTCGGCTCGATGCCTTGGAGCGCCGCTTCAGCGGCTCGGAGTCTCTGCTCGACGGCGGTATGGTCGACAAGCAACAACACCGAGGCATACATTACCCACAGCGAGGGCCTGGCATCCAACACCGCTCCGGGCAGTGACTCCAGCCAGTTTAGTACAGGGGCCACCGTGCCCCGAAAGTACAGGGGTACCCCTTCCCCCTCGATGAGGCGCTCGGCGCGCTCGACGTCGTTGGCGGCGGCCGCATGGCGAAAAGCCTCTATCTCCAGGCCGTTGGCTTCGTACCACGCGCTGGCACGACCGTGCAATTCGGCCACGTCTCCCACCGCAGCCCCCGTAGACGGGGCGCTGACCAGGTGTAGTCGCTGTCTCAGCAATTCGGCGAAGAGATGATGATAGCGGTACCAACGACGCTCGTCGTCCAGGGGGACCAGGAACAGGTTGGCGCGCTCGATATATTCCAGCGTTGCTCGCCCGGATGCAGAGGAACCGAGCAGAACGGCATCACACAGCGGTCCGCACAGGCGGTCGAGGATAGACGTGCACAGCAAGAAACCCTGGACGCTCTCGGGCTGCTGTTGCAGGACTTCTTCGACCAGATAGTCAAGCACGAAACGGTGGCTGCCGGTGAAGGATTCGATGAAGCTCGAGGCGTCTTCATGCCCCCGCATCGAGAGCGCGGCTAATTGCAGGCCCGCGATCCAACCCTCCGTGCGGGTTTCCAGCGCGGCGATGTCCTCCGCCGAGAGGTCCAGGCCCATCTCCCCCTTGAGGAACGCGGCGGCCTCGGAGGGGTTAAAACGCAGGTCCGCGGCGCGCACCTCAACCAGTTGGCCCCGGGCGCGCAGCCGGGCCAGTGGCAGGCGCGGGTCCTCCCGGGTGGCGATGATGAGGTGCATTTCCGGGGGCACGTGCTCGAGCAGGAAGGCGATGGCATCGTCGACCACTTTGGCATCAACAAGGTGGTAGTCGTCGAGCACGAGGAAGAAATCGTCCTCTACGGTCGCGATCTCATTGAGCAGGGCCGTCAGAAGCGGTTCGGTCGGCGGTGGCTGGGGCGATCGGAGCGCGTCTAAGATCCCTTCCCCGATATCCGCAGCGACCGCCCGCAAAGCGGCGACGAGGTAGGCCAGAAAGCGTGCGGGGTCGCCGTCACCTTCTTCCAGCGAGAGCCAGGCGGCGGGCCGCCCGCAACCGGCGATCCACTCGCCGATTAGCGTGGTCTTACCGAAGCCGGCGGGGGCACAGACGAGGGTCAGCCTGCGGTGCAGACCCTCGTTGAGGCGCCCGATCAGGCGTGAGCGGGGAACGGCTGTGGGCTGCGCCGGGGGCACATAGAGTTTGGTGGCTAGAATTAGTTTGGTGGCTAGAATTGGCGTAGACACAGATCACTGGGTCCTCTGGCACTTGCCGTTTCACCACGAAGGCAGACGCTGCGGGCCTCCGCTTGTCCTGCGGGTGAGGCGATCGTCGCGGCTCGCGGTATCTGCCCTCCTTATACGGTGCTTCAGGCGGAGCGGGGGGCGCGTCTGGCGCTTCCGGCGCGCCAGGCCTTGAAGAGGGACAGGACCTGGGGGGCTATGAAGATGGAGCTGTAGGCGCCGGCGAGGATGCCGACGAGGAGGGCGAAGGCGAAGTCGCTAAGGGTCGATTCGCCGAAAATCAGGAGGGCAGTTATGGGGATCAGGGTGAAGATCGAGGTGTAGATGGAGCGTCGTATGACCTGACGGATCGAGACGTTCACCATCTCGTCGAAGCGGCGCCGGTTGTACCCGACGGTTGGCGCGTTCTCCCTGATCCGGTCGAAGATGATGATCGTGTCGTAGAGCGAATAACCAAGCACCGTGAGCACAGCCACCACCGTGACGAGGCTTACCTCGCGGCCGAAGGCGGCGTAGAACCCTATCGTGAGGAGCACGTCGTGCACCAGGGCGACCATCGACGCGATTGCGAACGAGAACTCGAACCGGATGCTGATAAACGCCACTATGATAAGCAGCGCCGCCGCGACGGCCTGCAGGGCCTGGTTCCTGATCTGCTCCCCGAACGCCGGGCTTACGCTCGTGGCGCTCACCTCGGCCCCGAGCGCCTCCGCCAGCAAGCTCTGGACTTCCTGGCTGTCCTGCTCACTCAGAACCGGCGTCCTGACCTCGTACCCATCGTCGCCCAGGGTCGTAACTACGGACTCCTCCGCTATACCTGGCGGTAGGGCGTCCGTAACTTCCTGCTCCGTCAGTTGGCGGTCGGCTTCCGTCGCGGTGAACTGGGCGCCCCCCTGGAAGTCTATGCCAAACTCCAGGCGGCCGAGGGCGACGGCCAGGAGGCCCAGGGCGAGCAAGACGCCGGAGATCGCGAACCACCGCCGGTACTTGCCAACGAAGTCGACGCCCGGGAACACGGCCTACCTCACCCCCGCCGGACGCTCCGCAGAGACGCTGCTCTTGGAGACGCCCATCATGCCGGGCGAGAGATGGACCCCGCGCCCCGAGAGCAGGCCGAGCAGGGCGCGCGTGACGACGACGGCCGTGAACATGCTCAGGATGACGCCGATCACCAGCAAGACCGCGAAGCCCCGGACGGAGCCAGAGGAGAGGGCGAAAAGGATGAAGGCCGTGATAAGCGTGGTGATGTTCCCGTCCAGGATGGCCCTGAAGCCCCTGTCGTAGCCGGCCTGGATCGCGGCGCGCGGCGTCCTCCCCCGCTTGACCTCTTCCTTGATCCTCTCGAAGATGACCACGTTCGCGTCCGCCGCGACGCCGATGGAGAGGACTATCCCCGCGATCCCGGGCAGCGTCATCGTCACCGGCACGGCGACGATGATCCCCCACATCAAGAACGCGTAGATCAAGAGCGCCAGCGCGGCCACGAGACCCAGAGCCCTGTAGATAACGACCAGCAAGACCAACACCAGCGCGAAGCCGACGAGCGAGGCGGTCAGGCCGCTCCTGAGCGAGCTGAGGCCCAGGGTCGGCCCCACCTCGGTCTGCGAGATGATCTCCATGTTGACGGGAAGCGCGCCGGTGTTCAGCACCGTCTCCAGTTGCCTTGCCTCGTCTTCCGGAAGGCCGCCGGGAAGAGAATCGTTGGTGATGGAGATCTGGTCCGACAGGACGGCCTGCACTTCCGGCGCGCTCTGGACGTCCTGGTCGAGCGCGATGGCCATCAGGCCGGGCTCGCCGCTGACGGCCGCCTCGTTGATTATCTCCTGGGTGAGGTCGGCCATCCGGTTCCCGCCCTCGTTCGTGAGCTGCAGGGTGACGATCCGGTTGTTGCTCGTCGGGTCGAACTCGACGTTCGCGCCGTTCTGCCGGAGCTCCTCGCCCGTAAGATCCGGCTGCTCGCGGACCACGTAGCCCGTGACGTCGGTGCCGCTTCCCTGGAAAGCGGGGCTCTCCTCGAACAGGATCTTCGTCTCGCCCCGCCGGAAGGCGTCGTCGTCCCTGAGGTCCTCCTCCAGCTCGTTCTGTACCGCGTCGATCTCGTCGGAGGGGGTGTTCGGGTTCTGCTCGAACGCGAGCACCTGGTAAAAGCCCAGCTGGGCGGTGCGGCCTATGATGTCTATTACCTCATCGGGGTTCTCGACGCCCGGGATCTGGACGACGATCTGGTCCTGCCCCTGCACCCGCACGTCTGGCTCGGCTACGCCGAGGCGGTCGATCCTTTGCCGGATCAGGTCGGAGGCCTGCTCCATCTCTTCCCTGGAGACGTTCCCCCCGCCCGTTTGCGACCCTTCCAACTGCGCGCTGACGCCACCCTGCAGGTCGAGCCCGAGCTGCGTGGCCTGCGTGACCGGCTGGCGCAGGAAGATCAGGTAAGCCGCCACCCCGATAAGGACGACCACCAGCCCGAGCACGATGATGTTGTTGCGCGTGCTACCCATAGAATCGGGGACCAATTATATAGCTATCAGCGGTCAGCTATCAGCTTTCAGCAAAAACCGGGTAGTGGCTGATAGCCGCGAGGCGGCTATCTGGCCGTCTCGTAGCGGGAGATCCAGGCCCGCGCCCAAGCCGCGTAGGTGCCGGAGGAGATCTCGCGCCGCGCCTGCCGGCACAGGTTCGCCGTGAAATGGACGTTGTGGAGCGTAAGTAGCCTGTGACCCAGTAGCTCGTCTTCCCTGACCAGGTGCGCCAGGTAGGCCCGGCTGTATCCGGTGCAGGTTTCGCAGGAGCATTCGGGGTCGAGCGGCCCGAAGTCCCTGCGAAAGCGGGAGTTCTTGAGGTTGAGGCGGCCGTCTGGGGTGAGCGCGGCGCCGTGGCGGGCGAGCCTTGTCGGGAGCACGCAGTCGAACATGTCCACGCCGAGGGATATGACCTGCAGGATGCCGACGGGGTCGCCTATGCCCATGAAGTACCTGGGACTCTCCCACGGCAGCATCAGCGCGGTCGCGGCGAGGGTCTGGAGCATCTCCTCCCTGGACTCGCCCACGGAGAGCCCGCCGACCGCGTAGCCGGGGAACCCTATCTCCACTGTCCGCTCCAGGCTCTCCCGGCGCAGGTCCTCGTGCAATCCCCCCTGCACGATGCCGAACAGGGCCTGATCCTCCCTGCTATGGGCATCCTTGCACCTCCGCGCCCACCGGGCGGTCCGGCGCAGGGAGTCTTCGTGGTACCCGCGGGCCGCGTTGGCGGGTGGGCACTCGTCGAGGACCATCGCTATATCCGCGCCCAAGTCCTCCTGAACCCTGGTCGTAAGCTCGGGCGTGAACTCGTGGGTCGAGCCGTCGTAGACGGAGGCGAACCGGACGCCGCGCTCGGAGATCTTGCGCGTCTTCGCCAGCGAGAAGACCTGGAACCCGCCGGAGTCGGTGAGCATCGGGCCGTCCCAACCGGAGAAGGCGTGGAGATCCCCGGCCTCGCGGACGAGGTCTGCGCCCGGCCGCAGGTACAAATGGTACGTGTTGCCGAGGATGATGCCCGCCCCGGCCCCGCGCAGATCCGCCGGCGTGAGCCCCTTGACCGTACCCTTGGTGCCGACCGGCATGAAGGTGGGCGTCTGCACGCGACCGTGCGGCGTATCGAGCAGGCCAGCCCTCGCCTCCCCGTCGCGGGCCAGGACTTCTATGGAGACGGGGGCGCCTATAGGTTTCTGCCGCCGTTCAGGATCAGCATCGCGTCCCCGAAGGAGTAGAAGCGGTACCGCTCTTCCACGGCGACCCGGTATGCCTCGCGCACGAGATCGGTCCCTCCGAAGCTCATCACCATGGCGAGCAGCGTGGACCTCGGCAGGTGGAAGTTGGTGAGCAGCGCGTCCACCGCGCGCCACCTGTAACCGGGATACACGAAGAGCCGCGACTCCCCCTCCCGCTCCCCCGTCGCCGCCCACGTCTCGAGCGTCCGGGCCACGGTCGTGCCCGCGGCGACGACGCGCCCGGCATCCTCGATCTTGCGCGCCGCCCCGGCCGGCACCCTGTAATGCTCCGCGTGCATCTGGTGGTCTTCCAGATTGTCCGTCCTCACCGGCAGGAAGGTTCCGGTTCCGACGTGCAGGGTTACTCGCGGGATCTCCGCCCCCGCCGCGCCTGACCTCTCCAGTACGTCCTCGGTAAAGTGAAAACCGGCGGTGGGGGCCGCGGCGGACCCGGCCTCCCTGGCGTAGACGGTCTGGTACCGGCCCTCCGCCTCCGGCGTCGCCTCGATGTAAGGCGGCAGCGGCATTCTGCCGCTCCTCTCCAACAGGCCCAGAACGTCCCCGGAAGAGACCGCCCAGTAACCGTCGCCGAGGTCCTCGACCAGGCGCAAATCGGTTCCGTCGGCGATCAGGTCCAGGCCGGGCCTGAGGCGTTTGCTCGGCCTGGCGAGCACCTCCCAGGCGTTGCCCCGCTCCGGACCGAGGTCCCGGAGAAAGAGCAACTCGACCGCGCCGCCGGTCGGCTTGCGGGCCTCCAGCCGCGCGGGCAACACCTTCGTCTCGTTCAACACCAGGGCATCGCCAGGGCGCAGGAAGCCGGGGAGATCCCGGAAGACGCGGTGGTCTATCGTGCCGCGGGCCGCGTCCAGGACCATCAGGCGCGAGGCGTCGCGGGGTTCGGCGGGGCTTTGGGCGATCAGGGCCTCCGGCAGCGCGTAGTCGAGTTCGGAGGTTAGCAAGCTAGCGGCGCAGCAGGATGTTCAAGACGACGGTGCCGACGATGGAGAGCAGGATCATGAGCCCTATCGGGAAATACGCGGTGAAGTTCCCGCGCCTGAAAACGAGGTCCCCCGGCAGCCTGTCCATCCCGAGCCGACCGAGCAGCAGGAAGAGGCCGCCGAGCACCAGAAGCACCAGCGCCCCGCCTATGAGCAACCTTCCTATGCTTTCGAATCCCACGGACATATTCTATTAGCCCTCCACCAGAGGTCCAAACCCCCTGCCCACCGGCGTTGCCGCGCTTGTGCCGGTCTTAACGTTTGGTGTATGCTACCCGGCATCATTACGCCGTAAGGCCACGAAAGCGCATGATCGGAGGGGGGCAAAACCGGGAACACACTCTATCATGGGCACGAGGCGGTCGGTGCCCAAAACAGTACGAGTCGCGCACGCTGCTCCACCCCGGGCAAGGAGAAAGAGGAGAGACGATTGAGTAAAAAGTTGACTCTTTTGCTGGCTTTCTTGCTGGCGCTTGGGCTATCGGTAACGGGCGTGGCGCTCGCGCACCCGGACCACGATGACTGCGGCGTCAACGCGGTGTCGGATCGGGAGGGCGTCATAGACTCGGCCGTGGAGGAGCAGACGTCCAACGACCCCTGCGACAAGCAGCACGATGGGGATGAAGGCCACCTGCCGCCCCAGCAATCCAACGTTGAGGTCGTCGGCAAGGCGCCGATAGACACGCCCGTTCCGGGGCGCGTGGCCGACGTGGGCGTCTTCAAGAAGCACGCCTACCTGGCCGCCTTCAACGAGCCCGACTGCCAGCGCGGTGGCGTCTACGTCTTCGACATAAAAAATCCGCGGCGCCCGGCCCAGATCGGCTTCATAGAAGCGGCGCAGGGCTCTTACGTCGGCGAAGGCGTCCAAACCATAAGCGTGGACACGGCCCAGTACGAGGGTGATCTCCTGATACACAACAACGAGATCTGCGACGCGAACGCGCCGGCCCCCGACGGCGGGATCTCGCTCGTGGACGTTAGCAACCCCGCGGCCCCCGAGAAGCTGGCCGAGGGCGTCGGCGACTTCGAGCCGGAGGGCCAGAACGGGCCCGACGTGGCGCACACCGTCCACAGCGCCTTCGCCTGGCAGGCAGAGGACACGGCATATGCCGTCCTCGTGGACAACGAAGAGGGCGCGGATGTCGACATCATGGACATCTCCGACCCGCGCAACCCCGAACTCATCGCCGAGTACGACCTCAACGAGCAGTTCCCCCAGATCGCGCAGGAGGACCTCGGCACGGCGGCTTCCTTCTTCCACGACGTGGTGGTCAAGAAGATAAAGGGCCGCCAGGAGATGCTGATCTCCTATTGGGACGGCGGCTACGTCAAGCTGGACGTCACCGACCCAACGAACGCCACCTACATCGCCGACTCTGATTTCAACAATCCAGACCCCGAAGCCCTGGAGAGCGGCCTCAACGTCGAGCCGGAGGGCAACGCCCACCAGGCCGAGTTCTCTTTGAAGAACGACTTTATAGTAGCCGCGGACGAGGACTTCTCACCCTACAAGGTGGAAGCCCGCAACGTTACGCAGAACAACGAGGAGTTCGACGCGACCCAGGGCAGCGACACGCCCCAGATCGACTCGGACACCTCCATGAACGGCCAGACGGTCTTCGTCGGCCGCGCGTGCCCCGGCGACCCGGCTGTTCCGGTGGGCGACGGCACGCAGGTGGCCGTCGTAGAGCGTGGCGTCTGCGCTTTCACCGACAAGGTCGCGAGCGTCGAGGCGGCGGGAGGCTACGTCGGCGTCATCGTCATGAACTCCGAGCGGCCCGACGGCTGCTCCGACCTGCTCAATATGAGCGTCCAGGGCACCATCCCGGCGCTCTTCGTCGGGCGCGACACAGGCTTCGAGTTCTTCGGCGCGGCCTACGACGAGGAGGCCTGCCGGGCCGGCAGCAGCCAGGCTCCCATCGGGATCGGCACGACCGGCGACACGGTCAAGGTCGAGGCCGTCTTCGACGGATGGGGCTACGTCCACCTCTTCGCCAACGGCGCCGGCAAGCTGCGAGAGCTCGACACCTACGCCATCCCCGAGGCCCACGACCCGCAGTTCGCGGAGGGCTTCGGTGACCTCTCCGTCCACGAGGTCGCGATGAGCCAGGAGCGCAACAACCTCGCCTACTTCTCGTACTACTCGGGCGGTTTCCGGGTCGCCAAGATAGCCGGTGGCGAGCTGGTCGAGACCGGCAGCTTCATAGACCAGGGCGGCAACAACTTCTGGGGCGTCCAGACCTTCAAGCACAAGGGTGAAGAGTACGTGGCGGCCAGCGACCGCGACTTCGGCCTGTACATCTTCGAGTACACCGGCAACTAGCACCGCACGGTTCTCGACCCTTCGGCGGCCCTTCGGGGCCGCCTTTTTCGTGCCCTTGATCCGGTCCGCGAAGGGGCGTACCCCGGCCGGGCTGCGGAGCTCTCCGCCGTGGTACATTGGCACCGCCGATGCACCCGGAGAAGGATCTTCCCATGCCGAAAGCACGCCGGATCGCGATGGTGGTGGCCCCGGCTCTCGTGCTCCTGATAGTCGCGGTAATCGTCCTTATACTTTCGTCGGGGCGAGACGCGACCGAGACTGCTGCCGGACCGGCCACGTCTGATGGGCTGCCTGCGGAACTACGTGAGGCGGTAACACTTGAGGGAATCATGGACCACGCCCGCCGCTTCCAGAGGATCGCCGACGAGCATAGCGGCAACCGCGCCGCCGGCACCCCCGGCTACGACGCTTCGGCAGCATATGTCGCGAACGAGCTGCGTGAAGCCGGCTACGAGGTAAAGGTGCAACGGTTCGAGTTCCCGGCCTCCGCGGCGACGCTCGACGCGGAGCTTCGGGAGATGGGCGTACCGGACGCGCGCGAATACGCGCTTGGGACGGACTTCGCGCCGATGGAGGGCACGCCGGGCGGCGAGGTTCGGGCGTCCTTGCGGCCAGTGGACGAGGGCTCCCCCACCAGCGGTTGCGAGGCCGGGGACTTCGCGGGTTTTGTCCGAGGGGACGTCGCGCTCTTGCGCCGCGGCGTCTGCACGTTCGGGACCAAGGCCCGTAACGCGGAGGCGGCGGGCGCCTCGGCCGCGATCGTCTTCAACGACGGCGAGCCCCAAGGGGAGGTCTTGTTCGGAGAGCTCGACGGGCCGCCGACCGGTATCCCGGTACTCGGAACGAGCGCGACGGTCGGGGAAGACCTGCTGGCGCGCGATGGGGCGTCCGGGGTACGGGTTTTCGTGGGAGATACCGGGGCCAACTCCACCACCAACGTCATAGCGCAAACGCGCGGCGGGAACGAGGACGAGACCGTAATGGTCGGGGCGCACCTGGACTCCGTGCCGCAGGGTCCGGGCATAAACGACAACGGGTCGGGGTCGGCTACGGTGCTCGAGATCGCGCTCCAGCTTGCGGAGATCGACCCGCAGCCCAAAAATCGCGTCCGCTTCGCCTTCTGGGGAGCGGAAGAGATCGGGCTTCTCGGCTCCCGCCACTACGTCGAAAACCTTTCGGATAACGAGATCGAAGACATCTCGGCCTACCTCAACTTCGACATGCTCGGCTCCCCCAACTTCGTGCGCTCCGTCTACGAAGGCCCGGATGAGGTGGAGGGCGTCTTCAGCGAATACTTCGACGAGAAGGGCATACAAACGGAGACCAACTCTGCCCTCGACGGCCGCTCCGACCACGGGCCCTTCCAGGACGAGGGCGTCCCGACCGGCGGCCTGTTCTCCGGCGCGGGGGGAACGAAGACCCGGAATCAGCAAGAAGCATTCGGCGGCGAGGTCGGCGCCCCCTTCGACGCGTGCTACCACCAGGAATGCGACGACATCGAGAACCTGAACGAGAAGTCCCTGGACCAGCTCTCCGACGGCGCCGCCCACGCCACGGCCGTCCTTGCCCAAAGCTAACGACAGATCCCATCACGCCAGGCCTCTGCCGAAGGCCTGATACCCGAAGCTTCTAAGGCGGTTTGCCAAGAGGTTCGACCTCTTTGCAAAGCTGTCAGCCGTCAGCTTTCAGCGAGAGCAAGAGGGCTGATCGCTGAGAGCGGAGGCCGAAGGCCGCAGCGGGCTGACGCTGACCGCGCGGGTTGCGGTAGCATTGAGTCACCGCAACCCGCTTTAGTTCAGCCCCTTCTCGCGTTCACGAGCACGACGCCCGAGAGCGCGATGACGCCGCCGACGACGGAGAGCGGCGTCGGCACCTCGCCCAGCCAAATCCAGGCTATAAGAAAGGCCAGACCCGGGATCAGGTACAGAAAGCTCGTGGCGTTCGATGCCGGCATCCGGGCGAAGGCGTAGCCGAGGGCGAGGTACGCGATCACGGTCGGGAACACCCCAAGGTAGACCACGCTCAAAGTAGCCCCGAGCGGCGCCTCCCGAACCGCGTCGATCAAACCCGGCGCGAAGAGGAGCATGACGAGCGTCCCGGCCCAGATGGCGTAGGTGGTGAAGCGCAGCGAGCCGTACCGCGCGAGGTAGGGTTTCTGGAAGACAAAGAAAAGGCTCTCGGAGACGGCGGCGAGCAGGATCGGGAGCGCCCCCGGATCTATGCCCAGAGACCCGCCCTCCCCGAGCGAGATCATGACGACCCCTACGAAACTGACGAAGGTGCCGACCCACCCCACTAAAGGCAGCCTCTCCCCAAGAAGCCAGACGGCGAGCAGCGCGGTGAAGACGGGGACGGACGCGATGATGAGGCTGGCGGCCCCGGCCTCAACCGTCACCTGCCCGAACGCGAGCCCGACGTGGTAGACGGTGAACCCCAGGAACCCCCCGAGGAGGACCGCAGGCAGGTCCCTCCACGCCGGAGGCGGCATCCGCGTCAGCAGCGCGTAGGCGACCAGCAGCGCCGAAGCGACCAGGAACCTCAACAGGGCCAGGTGCCCCGGCGTGTACGTCTCCAGCCCTGCCCTGATACCCGCGAACGCCGAAGCCCAGATCAGAATGGTGGCCCCGAGGGCGAGTAGCACGCGCCTGTCCCTGCTCCGCTTCACGCGGGGTAGTCTACAAGCGGGCCCGGGACGTGGCCGGCGCTGGCATAAAGCCGCGCGGCTTTCTATACTCGGCGGGCACACCACGCGATCTGGTAGGAGAGACCATGGAAATCACGGATACCCGGCACAAGAGCCGCGCAATCCTCGACGGACGGGACCGGGCGCCGGCCCGCTCCTACCTCAAGGGGATGGGATTCACCGAGGAGGACCTGAGCAAACCGATAGTCGGGGTGGCCCACTCCTGGATCGAGACGATGCCGTGCAACTTCAACCACCGCCACCTGGCCGAGAAGGTCAAGGAGGGCATCCGCGAGGCCGGCGGCACCCCGATGGAGCTGAACACCATCTCTATCTCGGACGGCATAACCATGGGGACTCAAGGGATGAAGACTAGCCTCGTCTCGCGCGAGATCATCGCGGATTCCATAGAGCTCGTGGGCCGCGGCCACATGTTCGACGCCATCGTTACGCTCGTCGGGTGCGATAAGACCATACCCGCCGCCGCGATGGCCCACGTCCGTCTCGGCATCCCGGGCGTGATCGTCTACTCGGGCTCCATACAACCTGGACGCTTCAAGAACCGCGACGTCACGATCCAGGACGTCTTCGAGGGCGTTGGCGCGAACGCGGCGGGCAAGATGTCCGACGCCGACCTCCTCGAATTGGAAGAGGGCGCCTGCCCCGGCGCGGGCGCCTGCGGCGGCCAGTTCACCGCGAACACGATGGCGATGGTCCTGGAATTCCTCGGCCTCTCCCCCTTCGGCTCCTCCAGCCCGCCCGCCCTCGACGGCCGCAAGGACGAGGCCTGCGTCGCGGCCGGCAGGCTCGTCATGCGCCTGCTCGAGAACGGCCTCGACCCGAAACGAATCCTCACCCGCGAGGCGTTCGAGAACGCGATCGCCGCGGGGGCCGCGAGCGGCGGCTCGACCAACCTGGTTTTGCACCTGCTCGCCATCGCCCGCGAAGCCGGCATCCCGCTGGACATAGACGACTTCGACCGCGTGAGCGAGAAGACCCCCATCATCGCCGACCTCAAGCCCGGCGGTCGCTACACGGCCGTCGACCTCGACCGCGCCGGCGGGACGCGCCTCTTCGGCAAGCACCTCATGGACGGCGGCCTGCTCCACGGCGACGAGCTGAACGTCTCGGGCCGGACCATCGCGGAAGAAGTCGCGGACGCAGAAGAGGATGAGGGCCAGGACGTCGTCGCGACCGTCGAGCACCCGTTGCGCGCTACGGGCGGCCTCGTCATCCTGAAGGGCAACGTAGCCCCCGAGGGTTGCGTGGTCAAGGTCGCGGGCTACACTCGCATGAGCCACAGCGGCCCCGCCCGCGTCTTCGATTCCGAGGAAGACGCGATGGCGGCCGTGCAGGCCGGTTCCATAACCGGCGGGGACGTCGTCGTGATCCGGTACGAAGGTCCCCGCGGAGGCCCCGGCATGCGCGAGATGCTCGGCGTCACCGCGGCCCTCGTCGGCCAGGGCCTCGGCGAGACGGTGGCCCTCCTCACCGACGGCCGCTTCTCGGGCGCCACCCGCGGCCTCATGGCCGGCCACGTCGCCCCAGAAGCAGCCCACCGCGGCCCGATCGCAGCCCTCAAGGACGGCGACACCATAACCTTCGACATAGAAGGCCGCACCCTGAACGTGGACCTCTCGGCAGCAGAGATCGAAGCCCGCCTCGCCGGCTGGACCGAGCCCATCCCTCCCTATTCCACCGGCGTCATGGCGAAATACGCGGCCCTCGTCTCCTCAGCATCGAAGGGAGCGATCACCGACGCCGCACTGGGAGCGGGGTAGCTCTTAGCTTTTAGCTGTCAGCTATCAGCTTTTTGATGAGTTCCGTGCGAGGAGGGTAACCCTCCTCGCACGGAACTCTAGGGAAACATCCGAAAAAAACGACACTGTTCGGATCTCCCGATCGGCCCGCACGCGGCCCTCTATTGGCTGACATCTGATAGCTAAAAGCTGCCAGCTACCCCGGCGCGTCGCGGCGGGCGCGGACCCGATCGATGGCTCCTGGTGGGATCAGGCCGAGTTCCGCCGCGTGCTCGGCCGCCTTCACCGTGTCGCCGGTCAGCGCCATCGCGACGCCGTGGGCGCTCAGCTTCTCGGCTATGGCGTGAACTTCGAGGTCGCGTTCGGGGGAGGTCACGTCGCGGATGTAGACGGCCTTGATCCGGCCCGGGTGCTCTATGACCGCCTGGTGGTAGATCTCCGGATCCTTCTCCCCGGAGTCGCCTATCAAGACGAAAGGCAGGTCCGGGTACGTAGCCAGCAACGTGCGGATGATGCTGAGTTTGTGATCGTGGTGCTTCCCGAGGGTCGTCGGGCTCCAATCTTTCAGAAATAACGGCCCGGCGGGCACGCCGTGTACGTCCAGGAAGTCTTCCAGCAGATCGTAGATGTTCCAGGGGCTGCTCGAAACGTAGAAGATGGGGTTGCTTCCTTCGCCCCCGGGACCGCCGCGCAACGCCTCGTAGAAGGCGGAGACGCCCTCGAACGGCAACCGCGTGTGGGCGTTGTTGCGCGCGACGATCCAGGCCATCTTGAGCACGTTGGTCGCGCTGGACTGGACCACCGTATCATCGAGGTCGCTGATAACCCCGAACTCTGCCCCCGAGGGGACGAGGACCCGTCCGGTGGACCGGACCGGCCCTCCTCCGGGTGAGGGCGGATGGAGGAGGTGCAACCCCACCTCGTGCCAGAGGCCGGGCCCACCCAGCGATCCATCCAACTCGAAGCTGACGTCGAAGAAGCCTTCCTCGTCGGCCGTGGCGTGCACCTCCAGGGCGCGGAACGTGGCGCGCACCCTGGCGCCCGCGACCTCGCCGCTGTTGAAACGACGGGCCATGTTGAGCAGGTTCTCGGCGAGGGTGTCGTCCCGCGCCGAGCGGGTCACGCCCTCCTCTTCGAGGACCCTGCCCCGCAAAAAGAGCTGGCGGTCCGTGCCGTGTCCCCTGTAGGGCAGGATCTGGAACCGGCCCAGAAGCCCGAAGCGGCGCTTGAACCCGAAGCGGAGGTCGTCCACCCACCTCTCGACGTCCCGCGCGGCCGTGATCGGACGCCACCTCCAGGTCATGGGATCACGCCCAGGCCCCAGCGATGGGACCGGTACGTCCCTTGGCTCTCGACATCCTGCTCAACCCTGGAGAAACTTTACTTGCCGGTGGGCCACTTCGGGTATGTCCACCTGCTCCACGCTCGACCACGGCAGGAACGCGTAGCCGTCTTCACCCTCCCCCACATGCAACAAGAGCCCGGCCGGGTCACGGTCCGAGACCGTCCCGGCCATCTTACGACCACTCCAGGTCGTGACGGAGACGCCTACACCTCTCTTCAAGGCGTCCGAAACCTTCGGGGCCTGATCCAAGAAGTCCCCGCCGCCCTCTGGCCGTGTAGTCGCATCTCGGTCCATCGCTTCTGCCCCCTGTGTACCCCGCGCCGCGCAAAGTAATCCGGTGCCAGGCCTATTAGTTCCGGCTGGACATTTTCGGGGTTTACGTCTTGGGGCGCAGCGCGGATCAAGCCCGACCTCAAGCAACTTCACGAACCGGAAGGGCCAAATACCCTCGCATCGGCGCAGGCGACGCACCACTGCACCAGAGATCCCTGATCCAGCCGCAACTCGATGACGTCGCCGCAGGGGGAATGGGTGAGGGTGAACGCGGCGAAGGCGAGATCGTCTTCCATCCGAGGTGGCTCCTCGGGCCATTCGTTTTCGTTCGTACCCGGCATCGCCGGGTTATCGAGCGATTCGGGGCGGGGCTTTAGCGGAAACCGGTCGAACAACTACCTGGAGTTTGGGGAGGGGACGCCCAGGTGGTCGTAGGCCCGGTGGGTAGCGATCCGGCCCCGGCTGGTGCGTTGGATCAGGCCGCTCTGCAACAGGTAGGGCTCGTAGACGTCCTCGACCGTGTCCCGCGCCTCGCCAAGCGCGACGGAGATCGTCCCGACCCCGACGGGCCCCCCGTCGAACTTCTCTATTACGAGGCCCAGGTAGTTGCGGTCGGCCCGGTCGAGCCCGAGCACGTCCACACCCTGCATCTCGAGCGCCGCGTTTGCCGTCTCCTCGTCGATGTGTCCCTCTCCCACGACCTGCGCGTAGTCCCTGACCCGCTTGAGCAGGCGGTTGGCCACGCGCGGCGTCCCCCGGCTCCGTTTGGCGAGCTGAGAAGCGCCGTCGTCCGTGATCGGAATATCCAGGATCCTGGCCGCCCGGACCACGATCTTCTGCAGGTCCTGGGGCCGGTAGTAGTCGAGGGTCTCCGTTACACCGAACCGGTCGAGCAGCGGCTTGGTCATCAGGCCCGTGCGCGTGGTCGCCCCGACGAGGGTGAATCGCTCGAGGTCCATCCTGATGGTGCGCGCCGAGGGCCCCTGACCAAGCACGATGTCCATGGCGTAGTCCTCCATCGCGGGATAGAGAACCTCCTCGATCTGGCGGTTGAGGCGGTGGATCTCGTCTATAAACAGGAAGTCGCCCTCTTCTAGGTTCGTGAGAATGGCCGCCATGTCCCCGGCCCGTTCCAGGCTAGGCCCGCTCGTCGTGTGCAGGTTGACGCCCATCTCCCCGGCGAGGATGCGGCACAGCGACGTCTTGCCGAGCCCCGGAGGCCCCGCGAACAGCACGTGGTCCAGCGGCTCGCCGCGCTGCTTGGCGGCCTCCACGAAGATCCTGAGGTTCTGCTTGAGCGCTTCCTGCCCGACGAACTCGTCGAGCGAACCGGGCCTGAGCTGCGGCTCGTCGTCCTCGGCGAAGGCCTCCGGGTCGAGCGCGTGCTCCTCGGGCGGCCCGATGGGGCCGATGGGACCCGCCGCCCCGGTAATATCTTCCGGCAACCCGTCGTCGCGCACGGTGAAGTCGTCCATCTCTTCCACGCCTAGCGCCTGCTCCCTATCCGCCGTAGCGCCTCCTTTATGTATTTCTCGACCGACGTCTGCGGCGGCACGTCGTTGAGCGCCTTCTCCGCCTCCTCGAGCCTGTACCCGAGCGCGGCGAGCGCGTCCCTGGCCTCCATGAACGGACCGCCGCCACCGTTGCTCGCCACCGCCGGCTCCGCCCCGAAGACGGCGAGATCCTTACCCCGAAGCTCCAGCACGAGCCTCTCGGCCGTCTTCTTCCCGAGGCCCGGCACCGAGGCGAGCTTCACCACGTCGCCCCTCGCCACGGCCTCCGAGACCTCTGGAGGCGTCATCGTCGAAAGCACCGAGAGCGCGAGCTTCGGCCCGACCTTGCTCACCGCCGTCAACGCGTCGAAAGCCGAGCGCTCGTCGCGCCCCGCGAACCCGAACAACAGCATCGCGTCCTCCCGGACGACCATGCGGGTGTGTATGACGCACTCTTCGCCGAGGGAGGGCAGCGCCCGCAGCGTCCCCTGAGACGCCGAGGCCCGGTAGCCGACGCCGCCGACGTCTATGACGACGCCCTCCGTATCCTTCTCCACCAGCGTTCCTCTGAGCCTGTAAATCATCGGCTAATTATCCCCCAAGGCACGCTATTTCCCCACCCCCACCTTTCCGGGCATCCTGCTCGAAAAGGCGTGGGTAATGGCGATGGCGAGGCCGTCGGCGGCGTCGTCGGGGCGTGGGATCTCGCGCAGGTTCAACAACGCCCGGACCATCTCCTGCACCTGGCGCTTGTCGGCCCGGCCGTAGGACGTGATCGCCTGCTTGACCTGAAGCGGCGTGTACTCGGCCACCTCGATCCCGGCCCGGTAAGCGGCCAACAGAGCCACCCCCCGGGCCTGCCCGACCGTGATCGCGGTGGTCACGTTCGTGTTGAAGAAGAGCTCCTCGACGGCCACGGTATCCGGCACGTATCCCCCGACCAGTTGCGTGACGCCGTCGAAGAGTCGGCCCAGCCGCCGCGGCATCTCCCAGGTCGATGGCGTCGTGATCGCCCCGTGCTGGACGTAGCGCAGCCGGCTTCCCTCCTGCCGGATCACGCCCCACCCCATAGTCGCCGTGCCGGGATCTATCCCGAGAATGGTCTGTCCCCTGCCGGTCGCCACGAGCATGACCTAAGACTACTCGCTAAATCCTCCTGCTGCATCTACTCCTACATGTTGTGCAAACCAGACCCGAGGCCACTACGCCAGCACGAAGCACCTGGCTAATGCCCGAAATCTCCCTACGGCAAAGTCTCGCAGGCCAGCCCGTTGCCGTCGGGGTCCAGAACGTACGGGTCGCCGGGCGCCAGGTACAACTGAGCCTCCTCCTGCGTCCGGAAGTCCGAGCAGGAGTAGTCGCCGGCCGGGGAAGCGGTCGTCGTGCCGCCCGCCGTCGTCTCCTGGGGCGTGATCCCGGTCCTTTCGGGCGTAGCCTCCGGTGCGGTGGTCTCGGATGCCGTCGTCTCTTGCTCCCCGTCCTCCGGCGGGGGCTCGTCGGGCGGGGGCGTGAAGCGGGGGACTTCGGCGACGATGTCCGCGACGAGGTCTTCGCCCATGACGAGCCTCCACCCTTCTTCGGTCTTGACCATGTCTTGCAAGACGGGCGCGTTGAGGACCGGGTCGGCCACGGGCTCCCCGTCCCTGGCGTAGAAGGTCCGGTCCATCTCGAAGGAAGCCTCGTCCGGGCCGACGAACACGCGCGTCAGGGAGTCGAGGCTCAGGTAGCGGCTGCCCCAGAGCGGTTCGTAGAAGGAGAGCCAGTCGCCGAGGGTAACGCCCTGCGTGGTGCCCGGATCGTACATCTCGTAGGCCTCTTCGTACGCCTTCTGCTTGAAATACAGATGGTAGACGCGCAGGTGGTCGTCCGGTGGGATCTCGTCCCGCGCATCAGAGAGCAGGTCGAGCCTCGCCTCCCCGCCGCCCAGTCGGACCCCGAGGCGTTCCGGCGTGATGCCATTGGGGACGGCGAAGAACAGGGTCGAAGCGCGGCTCTGCCCCCCGTCCAACTCCACCGCCTCCAGGGGCTGTTCGGGCCGATGGGTTCCTCCCGCGTCGTCCTCCAGCAAGGCCTCGGGCCGGACCGTGACGGGAGATCCCGAACCGTTCGCGACCACGAAGTCGACCGCCACGAACTCGCCGTCGCCGCTATCTTTGGAGATGACACGCTCCCCCGGACCTGGCGCGTAGTACAGAATATCCGCGTCCCTGACGCCGAAGAGCCTCAGGGAGACGCCGCCGACGTCGACCCTGTCGCCGATCCCCCGTGGTTATCCACTTCGTCCAGAAGGCTCGGGGAGCCTCCTTCTCCTGCCTGGCTCCACCCGCCCTCTCGTCCCGGCTGGGGGCTCGTTCGTCAGAGCCGCTCCCACTCGCGCCGCCGGAGCAGGCCACGGCGGGCGCGAGCAGCAGCAGGGCGCCGGCGAGGATCACGAGCTTCTTGAAAAGGTCCACGAGGACGACATGATATTGGTCCTCCCTCCCGGCTTCCACCCCTTACGGTCCCGGGTCCGTCAAAGTCGGCCCCTGGGCGTCGGGGGAGGCTACTCTCCGCTACCCGGGCTCCTCCTCGACGCGCGAGATCTCTTCCAGCTCGGCGCGGGCCCGCGTGACCTCGACCTCCAGCCGTCCGATGCGCCCGGAGGCTCCGGCCAGAACGCCGGAGTTCCCCATCTCCTCGAACTCCTGGCAGAGGGCAAAGACACGCTTGGCACCCAAGTTACCACTCGCACCCTTGAGCGCGTGCGAAACCGATGCGACCTTTTCGGCATCCCCCTGGCGGATGGCCTTCCGAAGCTCCAAGAGGCGCTCGGAGGCGTCCTCCAGGAACATCGTCGCCAACTCCGCGACAATGTCTGGGTCCCCCTCCCCCTGCAGCCCGCGCAGGGATGAGATCACCGCCCGGTCGAGTACCTCCGCCTCTTCGGGAGAAGGATCTGCGGACCCGTCGTCCGCAACCCCTTCCGGGCCCTCGCGATCCGGCACAACCCAGCGGGAGAGGGTTGCGTCCAGATCTTCGGACCTGACCGGCTTTGGGACGTAGTCATCCATGCCCGCTTCCAGCGCCTTCTCCCGATCGCCCCGCATCGCGTTCGCGGTCATGGCGATGATCGGGGTGTGACCCGCGGGCCCTTCGCGGCCCCGGATCTCGGCCGTGGCCTCGTAGCCGTCCATGTTCGGCATCTGCACGTCCATCAGGACCGCGGCGTAGTGTTTCTTCGCGAGCGCTTCGAGGGCTTCGACACCGTCTGCGGCGAGTTCCACCCGGTAACCGAGCTTCTCCAGCATCCGCATGGCCACCCGCTGATTTACGGCATTGTCCTCGACTAGCAGCACTCTGGCCCCCGCCCCGGACCTTCCCTCGCGAACGGAGTGGCGGGTGACGAGGTACGCTTCCTTCCGCCCTTCAGTGGACTCTGAAAAGTTGCCCAACACCGTCGCCAGGGTATCGTAGAGCTCCGATTGCCTTACCGGCTTCGTCAGGTATGCCTCTATTCCCGCTTCCGCCGCCCGCCGCCCATCGCCCGGGCGCCCCGACGAGACTAGGAGCAGGAGACGGGTCGAGGAGATCTTGGGGTCGATCTTGATCTCCCGCGCGAGTTTGATGCGGTCGGCGCCGGGGCCAGTGACGTCGAGCAGGGCCACGTCGTACGGCCTCTCGCCCCGGGCGGCGGAGCGCAGTTCCGCCAGCGCCCGCGGGCCGTCTTCGGCGGCGCCACCGTCCATACCCCACGAGCGGAGTTGACGTTGGAGGATGCGGCGGTTCGAGACGTCGCCGCCCACGACGAGGGCGCGCAGGCCTCGGAGCTCCTCCCGGGGTCGCGGTGCGACCGGCACCACCTTCGACTGTTTGCCCAGCGGCAAGATAAACCAGAAGGTGCTGCCCACGCCGTACTCGCTCTCGACGCCTATCTCGCCACCCATCAGCTCGACGAGCTGCCTGGAGATTGCCAGGCCGAGTCCCGTCCCGCCGTAGCGGCGGGTGGTCGAAACGTCGGCCTGGAAAAAAGCCCGGAAGAGGTCGCCCCTTTGCTCTTCCGTCATGCCGATCCCGGTGTCCGAGACCTCAAAGCGCACCGCCACCCTCTCGGCTTCCTCCCCGATGAGGCGAACCCGCAGCGCAACCCGGCCTTGCTCGGTAAATTTAATGGCGTTCCCGGTAAGGTTGGTGAGAATCTGCCTTATGCGGCCGGGGTCTCCCCTGAGGGCCGTGGGCAGGCCAGGCTCCAAGAGGAACTCCAACCCGATCCCCTTCTCGCGAGCGCGCCCGGACAGGAGCCCCACGGTCTCCTCGATCACGCCCCCAAGGTCGAAATCGATGACCTCGAGGCGCATCTTGCCAGCCTCTATCTTGGAGAAGTCCAGGATGTCGTTGATGATCGTGAGCAGCGCTTCCCCAGAAGAGCGGACGGTTTCGGCGTACTCGCGTTGCTCGGGGTCGAGGTTCGTGCCGGCGAGTAGCTCGGCCATGCCGATGACGCCGTTCATCGGCGTCCTGATCTCGTGGCTCATGCTGGCCAAAAACCCGCTCTTGGCCCTGCTGGCCGACTCGGCATCCTCCTTGGCCTCCTTCAGCTCCGCCTCGGCCCGCCTGCGCTCGGTGACGTCGCGCGCCGAGCCCAGCGCGCCGATCACCTCGCCACCCGCGTCCCGTAAGGCTGCGGCGTTGTACAGAACGGGCGTAATCCGTCCGTCGCGGTGGCGGATCTCTAGCGGAAAGTCCCGCAGCGAACCGTGGGTCAGGACCGCCTCAAGTCCCCTGACCCCCCGCTCCGGCTCAGGGAAATAGGAGAAGATGCTGGAGCCGATCAGCTCGTCCCTGCGCAGACCGGTCACCTCCTGCATGGCGGCGTTGGTATCTGTAATCTTTCCTTCGAGGTCGACCGCTGTCAGCGCGTCCGGGGTTGTTTCGACGATGGTGCGGCTGTAGTTGGCCAGCTCCCTGGCTTCCCTGTTCGCCCGCTCTCGCGCGGTGACGTCGAGGACCAGCGACATGACGGAGAGCACCCCGCCCGACTCGTCCCTGAGGACGGAGTTGTACCATTCGCAGTCGAGTACCGAGCCGTCTTTGCGGTAGTTGCGGTTGGAGAAGACCACGCGGTCCTCACCGTCGAGCAGGCGGGTGACGACGGCGCCAACCTCCTCTTCGTCTTGCTCGTGGATGAAGCGCAGGTCGCCTCCGATGGTCTGGCCGACCACTTCATCAGCGCCCCACCCGAAGATCCTCTCCGCCCCCCCGGACCAACGAAGTACGCGCAGATCTTTGTCCCATTCGACCACGCCGACCGGGGAGTTCTCGAAGTGGGAATTCAGCTCCTGGTGGGCCGAGCGGAGTTCGTCCTCGACCTTTTTTCGCTCGGAGACGTCCTCGGCCCTGCCCTCGAAACCGACCACGGAGCCGTCCTCGTCCCGCACGGCCCAGGCGGTTAGCGAGATCCAGAAAGCGGCGCCGTTCTTCTTTCTTCCCTCCACCTCGAACCCCGAGACCTCGCCCTCGCGGGAGAGCAGTCGGACGAATTCGTCGCGCCGGACCGGGTCCGCGTAGAGTTGCCCGGCGCCGTCGACGCCTGCCAAGAGATGCCCCGGCGTCTCATATCCGTGCATGCGGGCCAGCGCCGTGTTGGCCATCAGGATCCGACCGTCGACGCTCGTCCGGAAGATGCCCACGGTGGCGTTCTCGAAGAGGGAGCGGTAGGCTTCCTCAGCCCTCCTCAACGCCTCCTCATCCCCCTTGCGTTCGGTGATGTCGGAGAAGGTCACCACGGCGCCGACGGCCTCCCCTCCCTCGAAGATAGGCGTGCTCGCGTACTCGACCGGGAAGCTCGTTCCGTCCTTGCGCCAGAAAACCTCATCGGCGACGCGGTGGAACGTCCCGTCCGTGATCGCCCTGTAGATCGGGCACTTCCCGGAGGGGTACGGCTTCTCGTCGGACGTGGTGTGGTGCGTGAGCTCGTGCATGGGCCGCCCTACCAGCTCTTCGATTTCGTAGCCGAGCATCGAGGACGCGACCGGGTTGACGAACGTGACTCTGCCCGCGCGGTCGAGGCCGTAGATACCCTCACCCGCCGAGTTCAGGATCGACTCGTTCCGGCGGACCTGCCGCGCGAGCTCCTCATCCACACGCACCCGGTCCGTGACGTCGCGCAGGATGCCCCTGAAACCGACGGCTTCCCCCTTCTCGTCCCTCACGAGGCTCACGGAGGTTTCGACGGTCCGCCTGGTCCCGTCCTTTCTTATTACCCGCGAGCCGAAACCGGGGTTGGGTGCGCCCGTCCTGTAGACTTCGTTGAAGGCTGCGTAGACTTTCGGCGCGTCCTCGGGATCACCGTAGGCGCGGTTGTTGGTTCCCTCCAACTCCCTGGCGGGTCGCCCCAGTATCTCGCACAACGCCGGGTTGACGACGGTAATGTTGCCGGCCAGGTCGACCTCGAAGTAGCCATCCCTCAACTCGTCGATCACCGAACGGCAACCCCCGTCGCCCGCTAGAGGGGTCACACGAGCCCGCCTTCATGACAGGATGTTTCCAGAACCTTTTCCTTCGGCCAGATCGACATCACACAGGTGTATTGTTACAAGAACGGACGGCCCCCGCCCCTCCTTCACCCGGACAGATATATGCGAAGACGTGGCCCTCCTCAATGCCGCATCTCTCCTGTGAAACCTCCAGCCCACCGCAGGACTAAAACGCGCGCGGCCCGTCGACCGGGACCTCCCCGATCCTGTCGAGAAGTCTTACGGTAGTCTACGCCACCCTCTCCCCAAAACGCAACCAGAAGCGGCCGGCCCACCGACGACCGCCACGTAGCTGACGGGCCAAACTGTCGGCGGGCTGACCAGCTAAGATGCCACCTCTGCCATGACCTCGTCGCTTATATCGAAGTTGGCGTAGACCTCCTGGACGTCGTCGTTCTCCTCCAGGGCGTCTATGAGGCGCAGGGTTTGCTTCGCCGTACCGGCGTCGAGGTCTATGCTGTTCTGGGGCTCCATCGTGATCTCGGCGTTCTCGTACGAGATGCCGGCCTCGTCCAGAGCCTCGCGCACCGCCGTGAACGTCTCGGGCGTCGTCACGACGCGGTAGTCGCCCTCCTGCTCCTCGACGTCCTCGGCCCCCGCTTCCAGGGCGGCCATCATCAGGTCGTCCTCGTCTACGTCGTCCTTCGGCACCAGGATTATGCCCTTGCGCTCGAAGAGGTAGGCCACGGAGCCGCTGGTGCCGAGCTTGCCGCCGTTCTTGGAGAAGACGTAGCGCACGTCGGAGGCCGTCCGGTTGCGGTTGTCCGTGAGGACGTCCACCAGGACGGCGACGCCGCCGGGGGCATAGCCTTCGTAGGTGATCCTCTCGATGGCGGCCGCGTCGGCGCCCGAGCCCGTCCCCTTGTCTATGGCCCTCTGGATGTTGTCGTTCGGCATGTTGCCGTCTTTGGCCTTCTGGACCGCCAAAGCGAGCGTCGGGTTCATCTCCGGGTCGCCCCCACCCTCGCGCGCCGCCACGGTTATCGCCTTCGAAAGCTTGCCGAAGAGCGCGCCGCGCTTCGCGTCGGCGGCCCCTTTCTTGCGCTTGATCGTCGACCACTTGCTATGACCGCTCAATGCCGCACACCTCCTTGAGAAAGTACTCGTGAAACCTGGTGTCGTCCGTGAGCTCGGGGTGGAAGGCCGTCACCAGTATGTTCTCCCCCCGCGCCGCCACGACGCGCCCGTCCACCTCAGACAGGACCTCGACCCCGGGCCCCACGTCCTCGTAGAACGGCGCCCGGATAAAGACCCCCGTGAACGGCCCGTCGAAGCCCTCCACTTCCAGGTCCTTCTCGAAGGAGTGGACCTGCCGCCCGAACCCGTTGCGCTCCACGAGCGCGTTCATCACCCCGAGCAAGGGCTGGCGCGGCCCCGTCGTCGCGGAAGCCGCGAGCACCATCCCCGCGCACGTCCCCCAGACGGGCCCACCCCGGTAAAAGTAGCTACGGATGCCGTCGAGCAGCCCCGAAGAGACCATCATCTTCCCGATGGTCGTCGACTCCCCGCCGGGCACTATGACGCCGGCGAGGCCTTCGAGCTCCCCGGCCGTCCTTACCTCGACGGGCTCGACGCCGAGCCTCCGCAGGATCTCGGCGTGCTCCCGCACGTCGCCCTGGAGGGCGAGTATGCCGACCTTCGGCCTGTCGCCGTTACCAGCCACGCGTGGCGAGCCGCTCCTCGTCCTTGAGGCTCCCCATCTCCCGGCCGACCATGGCCTCGCCCAGGCCCCGGCTCGCCTCGGCCACGACCTTCGCGTCCTTGAAGTGCGTCGTCGCCTTCACGATGGCCCGCGCCCGCGTGGCCGGGTCCCCGCTCTTGAAGATACCGCTCCCCACGAACACCCCGTCGGCCCCGAGCTGCATCATCAACGCCGCGTCCGAGGGCGTCGCGATCCCGCCCGCCGTGAATAGCACGACCGGCAACCGGCCGTTCTCCGCGACCCACCGAACCAGCTCGTAAGGGGCCTGCAACTCCTTCGCCTCGCTCATGAGCTCGTCTTCTTCCAGCACGCCCAGGCGACGGATGCCGCCGACGATGGACCGCATGTGGCGGACGGCCTCGACCACGTTGCCCGTGCCCGCCTCGCCCTTCGACCGGATCATGGCCGCACCCTCGCCGATGCGCCGCAAAGCCTCCCCGAGGTTCGTAGCACCGCAAACAAAGGGCACCTCGAAGGCGGCCTTGTCTATGTGATGTTTCTCGTCGGCCGGCGTCAAAACTTCAGACTCGTCGATGTAGTCGACCTCGAGCGCTTCGAGCACCTGGGCCTCGACGAAGTGGCCTATACGCGCCTTCGCCATCACGGGGATCGAGACCGCTTCCTGGATGCCGGAGATCATCTCGGGGTCGCTCATCCTGGCGACCCCCCCGTCCGCCCTGATATCGGCGGGTACACGCTCGAGCGCCATCACGGCGACGGCGCCCGACTCCTCGGCGATGCGCGCCTGTTCGGCGTCGACGACGTCCATGATCACGCCGCCTTTGAGCATCTGGGCCATCCCGCTCTTGACCCTGAACGTCCCGGTTAACCGCCCGTTTTCCGACATAGGTTTTGCCCCCGTGGATGTCTACTAGAATCTGTAAGGGCTATCTTACTACTAGCGCCCCACCAGACCAAACCGAGATCCGGCCGAAACCGTGATTTCTAACGCTTTCTGCGCTCCTTGGCGTACTCCTCGGAGAACTTCTTCAAGAAAGCCTCGATGCCGTGCCCCGCGGCGCGCCTGGCGGCCGGGAACGCCACCCCGGCCTCCCTGCGCGCGAACTCGGCCACCTTCTTGAACGCCCGCGCCCGGCCGGTTATGTCGGGGGTGTTGTCAGCCAACCTGGGACCATCCGCTCATTCGACTTCTATGCGCTCCCTGCGGACCTCCTCCGGCCCGCCTTTGCCCGCCGCGTCCGGCCTCGCCAGCGCGGCCACGCCCTTGAGCGCCTCGAAACCCGCCCGCCGGAAATGGACAGCGGCCTTTTTGCGCCGCTCCCCCGGGACCGCGACGTAGGCGATCACGGCCAGCAAACCACCCTTCCCGCGCCGCTCAGATAACATCCGTGAGCCTCACCTTCAGTCGCCCATCCTCGATACTCGCCCCCGCCGCCGAGAGCCGGGCCAGCGAGTCCGGGAGCAGGATGTTCCGCCTGTAGCCCCCGACCCGCACGAAGAGCTCCGCCCCGCGCTTGGAGAGGTCAACCTCTTTCTTCTCCGCGAGCGGCAGGTTGAAAACAACCTCGTACCCGCCTTCGGTCTTGATAACGTCGTGCGCCGCCCCGTTGAAGAGCATCGGCAGCGGGTCCGTACCGTCGAAAACGTCTTCGGCCAGGGCGCCCAGCGCCTCCAAGCCGAACATCTCGCGGTCGAAGAGACGGGCCGTGAGGATCGGGATCGGGGAGAAAGACTCCTCGATGCTCCTCATGTGCCGCCCCTGCGCCTCGCGCCAGAGCGAGAAGTACGGATCGGTAACCGAGTCGGGCAGGAGCCGGTTCACCACCACGGCGTCGACCCCGTAGTCGTAGAGGTTCAGGTACGTGTAGGCCCTGCGGGCCTCGGCGACCACCATCTTCTCGGCGTTCACGACCAGGCGGACCGAAGACCTCTTCCTGTCGGTCAGGATCTCCTCGACGCCGGCTATCGCCTCGTAGAACCTCTGGCCCGCGGCAAATACGCTGTCTTCCGGCAGGGGCGGCAGGGACTTCGCCCTGTTCGCGAAGGGACGCACCAGCTTCGCGGCGCGGCGCTGTATCGGCAGGATCTTCTCGACGTACCAGTTCATCTGGTCCGGCAGGCTGAGAAGCTTGAGCGTCTCCCCCGTGGGCGCGGCATCCACGACCAGCGCGTCGTACGCCTCCTCCTGGTGGTGCCGCCTGACCATCAGGAGGCCAAAGAGCTCGTCCATCCCCGGGAGCATCGCCAGCTCCTCGGCGGCCAGAGTGTTCGCGCCCTGCCACTCGAAGACCGTCGAGACGTAGGACTGTATCTCGGCCCAGTTCTCCTCGATCATGGCCGTGTGGTCCATCTCCTGCGCCCACACGCCCGTCGCCATCTTTTTCGGGTCCGGCCCGATTGGCGCGTCGAAGGCGTCCGAAAGCGAATGCGCCGGGTCCGTGCTCATAACGAGCACGTTCTTCCCCTGCCCGGCCGCCTTCAACGCCGTGGCCGCGGCGACGCTCGTCTTGCCCACGCCGCCCTTGCCCGTGTAGAGGATGGTCCTCAAGAAATCACCGCGCCCGCAACAAAGAGATAGCCCATGCGCGGATTATATAGCCCGCGAGGGATCAAACCGGGGGGCGCCGCTCCCTCTCGTAGTCCTGCTGCTCGTTCACCGTCCGGATCGCCTCGGGCGCCGCCTCCAGCCGGCCCCTCGGTATCGGCTCCCCGCTCTCGTCGGAGACCCCGTAGGTACCCTCCTCGATCTTCTCCAGCGCCCGCTCGATATCCTTCAGACGCTCACCGGCCTGCTCGCCGATGGTCGCGTCCATCTCCCGGTTGAACATCTGCTGGCTCTGGTCCCCGGAGTCGAGCTGCGTGTCCCCCTGCTCCTCGCTCATGTTCTGCTCGTCGCCCCGCACACCCCGCTGTATCCGCTGCAACTCCTCCCGCAACCCCAGCAACCGCTCCTTCTGCTGCGCCACGAACTGCTCGTCAAGCTCCGCGTTAGCCACGAAGATACCTCCCTTTCTATACCAACTCTCCAACCCCAATACCCTACCACCCCCAAAAAGCTGAAAGCGACCGTAGGGAGTGCGCTGAAAGTGGAGGCGAAGCCGGAACGTGCTGAAAGCGGAGCCCGTAGGGCGTAGCGTGCTGAAAGCCCGCGAAGCGGGCGTACCGCGACGGCGAAGCCGGAGCATAAAAAATGGGCGACGACCTACTCTCCCACAAAGTCTCCCTTGCAGTACCATCGGCGCTGGCGGGCTTAACTTCTCTGTTCGGAATGGGAAGAGGTGATCCCCGCCGCTATCGTCACCCATATATAAAATGGGACTTCTATTCAGTTGTAAAGCCCGGCGCTAGGGGCGCGCCTGATCTATGAAAACTGCATAGCTTGCGATCCAATATTGGTCCATTAAGCCCTCGACCTATTAGTACCACTCGGCTACATACATCGCTGCACTTACACCTGTGGCCTATCAACCTGGTGGTCTACCAGGAGTCTTACCCTCTCGAAGAGGTGGGAGATCTTATCTCGAGGCGAGCTTCCCGCTTAGATGCTTTCAGCGGTTATCCCTTCCGTACATAGCTACCCGGCGGTGCCCTTGGCAGGACAACCGGTACACTAGGGGTACGTCCACTCCGGTCCTCTCGTACTAGGAGTCGCTCCTCTCAAATCTCCAACGCCCACGGAAGATAGGGACCGAACTGTCTCACGACGTTCTGAACCCAGCTCGCGTGCCGCTTTAATGGGCGAACAGCCCAACCCTTGGGAGCAGCTCCACCCCCAGGATGCGACGAGCCGACATCGAGGTGCCAAACAGCCGCGTCGCTGTGAACGCTTGGCGGCTATAAGCCTGTTATCCCCGGAGTACCTTTTATCCGTTGAGCGACGGCACTTCCACTCGTTACCGCCGGATCACTAACCCCGACTTTCGTCCCTGCTCGAGATGTCTCTCTCGCAGTCAAGCTCCCTTGTGCGTTTACACTCTGCGCACGATTTCCGACCGTGCTGAGGGAACCTTTGGGCACCTCCGTTACATTTTGGGAGGTGACCGCCCCAGTCAAACTACCCGCCTGACACTGTTTCCTACCCGGATCACGGCGTAGGGTTAGAACACCAACACGGCAAGGGAGGTATCTCAACGGCGGCTCCACCGAGACTGGCGTCCCGGCTTCCTAGCCTCCCTCCTATGCTGCACAAGCCGTGCCGATATCCAATGCCAGGGTATAGTAAAGGTTCACGGGGTCTTTCCGTCTTTCCGCGGGTACTCGGCATCTTCACCGAGACTACAATTTCACCGAGCCTATGGTCGAGACAGCGCCCAGATCGTTACGCCTTTCGTGCAGGTCGGAACTTACCCGACAAGGAATTTCGCTACCTTAGGACCGTTATAGTTACGGCCGCCATTGACCAGCGCTTCGGTCGCCAGCTTCGCCCGAAGGCTAACCGGCTTCCTTAACGTTCTGGCATTGGGCAGGCGTCAGCCCCTATACATCGTCTTTTCGACTTAGCAGAGACCTGTGTTTTTGGTAAACAGTCGCCTGGGCCTATTCTCTGCGGCTCCGAACAGCTTACGGCGCAAGGCCTTCACCGTCCAGAGCTCCCCTTCTCCCGAAGTTACGGGGACAATTTGCCGAGTTCCTTAACCATAGTTCGCTCGATCGCCTTAGTGTTCTCCACTCGCCCACCTGTGTCGGTTTTGGTACGGGTGCGTACGCAACTCGCTTAGAAGCTTTTCCTGGAAGCATGGGGTCAACCACTTCGCCCTAAACGGGCTCGGCCCAACCCTCAGCCTTCGTGGGGCCCGGATTTTCCTGGTCCCCGGCCTACGGCAAGGCCCACGGTCTACCAGCGCCGTGGTTGGCCTACCCTTCTCCGTCCCTCCATCGCTCGAACGCTACGTGCGCAGTGCAGGAATATCGACCTGCTGTCCATCGCCTACGACTTTCGTCCTCGGCTTAGGTCCCGACTGACCCTGGGAAGATTAGCTTTACCCAGGAACCCTTGGGCTTTCGGCGGACAGGTTTCTCGCCTGTCTCTCGTTACTCATGCCAGCATTCTCTCTCCTGATACGTCCACGGCCGGCTTACGCCGCCGCTTCGATCGCTACAGGATGCTCCCCTACCACTCTAGAACAAGTCTAAAGTCCGTGGCTTCGGTAAACGACTCAAGGCCCGAGAATTTTCGGCGCAACACCACTTGACCAGTGAGCTATTACGCACTCTTTAAATGATGGCTGCTTCTAAGCCAACATCCTGGTTGTCTGTGCAGCGCCACATCCTTTAAACCACTTAGCCGTTATTTAGGGACCTTAGCCGACGGTCTGGGTTGTTTCCCTCTCGGAACACAAGTTTATCCCCGCGTCCCTGACTCCGGCGCTCTTACGTCTACGGTCTTCGGAGTTTGTCTGAAGTTGGTAACCTTGTAGGGCCCCGCGTCCAAACAGTGCTCTACACCCGCGACGAAACGCGCCAGGCTATACCTAAATATATTTCGGGGAGAACCAGATATCGCCGGGTTTGATTAGCCTTTCACTCCTATCCACAGCTCATCCGCTCAGTTTTCAACCTAAGTCGGTTCGGCCCTTCACGAGGTCTTACCCTCGCTTCAGCCTGGCCATGGATAGCTCACCCGGTTTCGGGTCTGCGGCACTTGACTGGAATCGCCCTATTCAGACTCGCTTTCGCTTCGGCTCGCTCTACGCTAAACCTCGCCAAGCACCAGCAACTCGCTGGCCCGTTATGCAAAAAGTACGCCGTCACAAATCTCGAAAGATCTGCTCCGACCGCTTGTAAGCGTATGGTTTCAGGTACTATTTCACTCCCCTTGCGGGGTACTTTTCACCTTTCCCTCACGGTACTGGTTCACTATCGGTCACCGTTAGTGTTTAGCCTTGCGGGGTGGTCCCCGCGGATTCAATCCGGGTTTCACGTGTCCGGATTTACTCAGGTGCCAACGAGGGAGTCGCACGAATTTCGCCTACGGGCCTCTAACCCTCTTCGGACAGACTTTCCAGACTGTTCGGCTACCCGCGCGTTTTGTAACTCCCCGGCCGCCCTGTGGGACGACCATGTTGGTCCTACTACCCCCAATACGCAACGCCCACAGGCTTTCACGTATTCGGTTTGGGCTGTTCCCCTTTCGCTCGCCACTACTCAGGGAATCGAGACTTTCTTTCTGTTCCTCCGGGTACTCAGATGTGTCATTTCCCCGGGTTCCCTCCTCCCGCCCTATGTGTTCAGACGGGGGTAATCAGGCATGACCCTGATTGGGTTTCCCCATTCGGAGATCCGTGCTTCAAAGCTCGCTTGCGGCTCCACACGGCTTATCGCAGCTTGCCACGTCCTTCATCGGCTTTCGGTGCCAAGGCATCCACCATACGCCCTTATCATCTTAATGGTATTGGATCGCGCTATGCAGTTTTCAAAGACCAGACGCCCACTCTCGCGGGCGCATCGCTAGATGTGAATCTAGCGTCGCTCCAGAACCCGAAGGCCCTGAAAACTGAATAGCAGTTAGTCGATATGGATGGAGAGAAACCCAACGCCGAAATCGGTCGAAATATCCTAGAGCGGTACACCGGCACGGCGAGCTTGAGCTCGAGCCGCTATATAGCCGGCGTCCGATCGGTCGGCTGTTGCCAGCCTAACCTGCTCCCTAGAAAGGAGGTGATCCAGCCGCACCTTCAGGTACGGCTACCTTGTTACGACTTCACCCCAATCGCCAGCCCTACCTTCGTAGACCGCGTCCCACAAGGGGTTCGCTGCGCCTGCTTCGGGTATTGCCAACTTTCGTGGTGTGACGGGCGGTGTGTACAAGGCCCGGGAACGTATTCACCGCGGCATTCTGATCCGCGATTACTAGCAACTCCGCCTTCACGCAGTCGAGTTGCAGACTGCGATCCGAACTTAGACTGACTTTGATGGGATTCGCTCCACCTCGCGGTCTTGCAACCCTTTGTATCAGCCATTGTAGCACGTTTCTAGCCCTGGACGTAAGAGCCATGATGACTTGACGTCGTCCCCACCTTCCTCCGGTTTGTCACCGGCAGTCTGGTGTGAGTCCCCAACTTAATGCTGGCAACACACCACAGGGGTTGCGCTCGTTGCGGGACTTAACCCAACATCTCACGACACGAGCTGACGACAGCCATGCAGCATCTGTGAGGCACCCTCGAAGGTCACACGTTTCCGTGCGCTTGCAGCCTCATGTCAAGTCCAGGTAAGGTTCTTCGCGTTGCATCGAATTAAAGAACATGCTCCGCTGCTTGTGCGGGCCCCCGTCAATTCTTTTGAGTTTTAGCCTTGCGGCCGTACTCCCCAGGCGGGATACTTAACGCGTTAACTTCGGCACAGACAGATTCGACTCCGCCCACACCCAGTATCCATCGTTTACGGCGTGGACTACCAGGGTATCTAATCCTGTTCGCTCCCCACGCTTTCGCGTCTCAGCGTCAGGTGTGGCCCAGCGAGCCGCCTTCGCTACTGGTGTTCCTCCGAATATCTGCGCATTTCACCGCTACACTCGGAATTCCACTCGCCTCTACCACCCTCTAGCCCGGCAGTATCCGCTGCACGCCCAGGGTTGAGCCCCAGGATTTCACAGCAGACTTACCGAACCGCCTACACGCTCTTTACGCCCAATAATTCCGGACAACGCTCGCCCCCTACGTATTACCGCGGCTGCTGGCACGTAGTTAGCCGGGGCTTCCTCGAAAGGTACCGTCAAGCTAGGGGCTATTAACCCTTCGCCCTTCGTCCCTATCAACAGGGCTTTACGACCCTAAGGCCTTCATCGCCCACACGGTGTTGCTGGGTCAGGCTTTCGCCCATTGCCCAAGATTCCTGGCTGCTGCCTCCCGTAGGAGTCTGGGCCGTGTCTCAGTCCCAGTGTGGCTGATCATCCTCTCAGACCAGCTACGCATCGTCGCCTTGGTGGGCCGTTACCCCACCAACTAGCTAATGCAACGCGGGCCCATCCCTCGCCGGATGGCCGAAGCTACCTTTCCTTGAAGAGCCATGCGACTCGACAAGCTTACGGGGTATTAGCCGGAGTTTCCTCCGGTTGTCCCCCTGCGAGGGGCAGGTTGCCCACGTGTTACTCACCCGTTCGCCACTTTACTCACCCGAAGGGCTTTCTCGTTCGACTTGCATGCCTAAAGCACACCGTCAGCGTTCGTCCTGAGCCAAGATCAAACTCTCCGAACTAGCTTCTGCCTCACAAGGAGACTATAGCCGTGTTGGCGCGGGCGCCACCCGCTCGACGGTCCGGCATTACACTCTCGGACCGCGAAGAGTCGATTCTCGGCGTTTTTTGACGGGTTTCTACTTTCACCCATTCTTTCGCTGCTATTCAGTTTTCAAAGCCTCAGGCTCCTGCCTCTCGGCGGAGCAACGGAGACGAATCTCCGGGGACAAATACGCCCACCTCTCGGTGGGCCGGCAAGCTTTCCCAATCTGTCGGGAGTCCTACCTTATATCGCCCTCTCGGTTATCAATTCGATCTCCGTCATCAGCCAGAGAAGTATAGCACCGACCCCCGGGGAGTCAATCCCTTTTCGGGAGTTTCTCGGTGCCGCTCCCTCTGCCCCTCCGATGCCCCGTCCGCGCCCTGAAGCGCCCCGGATCTCATCGGCGACGGGGATTATAGCCTCGGGCGGTCAGGCGTCAAGGACGTTTCCGGAAAATCGATGAAACGGCCCTTTAACGGACGGCGATGCGGGCGTAACGCCGCTTGCCCACCTGCAAGATTACGCCGTCCAGGTCGGTTGCCGGCTTGGAGAGCTTCTCGTCCCGGACCACTTCTCCCCCAAGGCGAACCGCACCCCCGCGCACGAAGCGGCGTGCCTCGCCGTTGGTGCCGGCGAAGCCGGCGCGGGTGATGAGGTCAACGATCCAGACGCTCTCCCCCTCCGCCACCTCCACCTCGGGAACGTCGTCGGGCACCTCGCGGCGCACGACGGCGTCGAAGATCCTCTCAGCGTCCGCCACCGCGCCCTCGCCGTGGAACATCCGAACCAGGGAGCGCGCCAGCTCCCGCTTCTGCTCGACGGGCTCTCCTTCTGGCATCGGACGGTCCAGGACCAGCGAGAAGTAGTCCTCCATCAGGTGGTCCGGGATGCTCATGGTCTTGCCGAACACGTCCTTCGGCGCTTCGGTGACGCCAATGTAGTTGCCGACGGACTTGCTCATCTTTATGGCGCCGTCGGTGCCGACGAGCAAGGGGGTCGTCATTACGCACTGGGGGGTCTTGTCGTAGTACTCCATTACGTGACGGCCCATGAGGAGGTTGTAGAGCTGGTCCGTGCCGCCGAGCTCGACGTCGGCGTCGAGGGCGACGGAGTCGTAGGCCTGCATCAGCGGGTACAGCAGCTCCGTTAGCGTGATGGCGTCGCCTGCGGCGAAGCGTTTGGAGAAGTCGTCGCGTTCCAGGATGCGGGCGACGGTGGTCGCCCTTGTCAGTCGGATCAGATCGGCCAGCGCCAGCGGCGCCAGCCACTCGGAGTTATGGCGTACTTCCGTCTTGTCCTTGTCGAGCACCAGGTACGCCTGCTCGAGGTAGGTGCGGGTGTTCTCCTCGATCTGCTCCGGCGAGAGCACCGGCCTGGTCTTCGACTTGCCCGAAGGGTCCCCGACGCGCGCGGTGTAGTCCCCTATGGTCAAAACCGCCGTGTGGCCGAGCTCCTGGAACGCCCGCAGCTTCTTGAGCACGACGACGAAGCCGAGGTGGATGTCCGGGGCCGTGGGGTCGATCCCCAGCTTGACCCGCAGCGCCCTGCCGGACTTCAGGCGCCTGTCCAACTCCTCGCGCGGGATCACGTCCACCGTATTACGGTAGATCTCGCCGTGATTAGTACCAGCCGTCATAAGACTTTCGCAACCTCTTCGCAACGGGAATGTAACGTGTCTAAGGGTAGTGTAATATACCGGCTCGATGGCTCGCACCCACCAGAGAGGACGAGGCAAGGGTACGGCCGCGAGGACCCCACAGCGCAAGGGCTCGGGGCGGCCGGTCAAGCTACCGTCCAATCGCCGCAAGCGGCGGTCCAAGTGGGGCGGGATCTGGGCCAAGATCCTGCGCGCCATCGGCATCCTCTTTCTGTGCCTCCTCGTAGCCGGCCTGGCGCTCGCCGCGGGCGGGTACGTCGGGGTCATCCAGGGCGTGAAGCAGCTGGAGGCGCCCCAGAACTTCGAGACGCATCCGACCTACCTGTACTCGGCCCCGCTGGGCGAGAGCGACGATTCGCGGCGCGTGATCGGCACGATCTTCGGCGGCCAGAACCGCAAGACCGCCTCGCTCGGGGAGATGCCGCCCCACCTGCTGAACGCGCTGGTGGCGAAGGAGGACGAGCGCTTCAGGGAGCACGGCGGCGTGGACCTGTGGGGCATCATGCGGGCGCTCTACGTGGACATCCGGGCCGGCGAGGCCGTCGAGGGCGCGAGCACCATCACCCAGCAGTACGTAAAGAACGCCTACCTCTCCCAGGACCGCTCGATCACGCGCAAGGTCAAGGAAGCGCTCATCGCCGTCGAACTCGAGCGCAGCGTCTACGAGGACAACAAGGACCAGGTATTGGCGGACTATCTCAACACCGTGTACTTCGGCGGCAACGCGTACGGGGTCGAGGCGGCGGCCGAGACCTACTTCAACAAGTCCGTGCCGGACCTGACGGTGGCGGAGTCGGCGACGCTCGTCGGCCTCTTGTGGTCGCCTTCGACGCTCGGCCTCGACCGCGAGGGGGCCGGGATCCAGCGCGACCTGGTACTCAGGAAGATGTTCGAGACCGGCTACATCTCCAGCCAGGACTACAACGAGGCGCTCGAGGTCCCGATGCCGGAGAAGTGGCCGGCGGCGGCGATGGTCGAGTCCGGGTTGCAGGGGCCCTCGACGACGCGCAACTTCGCGGACCTCGTGGAGGAGGAGCTCATCGCCCGGTACGGGGCGAACACGGTCCTGCAGGGCGGCATGAGCGTGTACACGACCATCGACCTTCAGGCGCAGGTGGCGGCGCGCGAGATCTTATACGGCCCGGGCGGCTACCTGCCCAACGCCGACGACCCGGACCTGGCCCTCGTCTCCCTCGACCCCGAGACCGGCCGCATAAAGGCGATGGTCGGCAACAGGGACCCGGACTCTCAGTTCAACCTCGTCACGCAAGGGAGGCGCCAGCCCGGCAGCTCCTTCAAACCCTTCGCGCTCATCGCGGCGCTGGAGCAGGGTATAGATCCCGAGACGACGTTCGTCTCGGAGAAGAAGGAGTACATGGTTGAGGTGCCCGGCCTCGACAAGCCCGAGAAGTGGAAGGTCGAGAACTTCGACGGGATCGTGCGCGGCGAGATGACGCTCGAAGAAGCCCTCTGGTGGTCGGACAACACGGTCTTCACGGACCTCGTGATGAACCCGGACGGACGCGGCCTGGAGAACGGACCGGCCGCGACCATAGACGTCGCCAAGCGTCTCGGCGTCTCCGCGGACTTCGGCCCCCACCCCCACCCTTCGGTGGTGCTCGGCACGCAGGAGGTCTCCCCGCTCGACATGGCGACGGCCTACGCCACCATCGCCAACGGCGGCCGCAAGGTGGAGCCGACGACCATCTCCAAAGTCGTGAGCAACGCCGGGGACGAGGACGAGGTCCTCTACGAGGCGCCGGACGCGCCGCGGGGGGAGCAGGTAATAGACGAGGAGATAGCCCACAAGGCGACCGAGATCATGATCGGGGACGTCACGCAGGGTATCGCCAAGGACGCATCTCTCGGAGAGCGCCCGGTCGCCGGCAAGACGGGTACGAGCGAGAACTTCTTCGACGCGTGGTTCATCGGGTACGTGCCGCAGATGGTCACCGGGATCTGGATGGGCTACGGCGAGGGCGGAGCCACCCTCGAGTACACCCTCGACTACGCCCGCAAGCTCAACGGGCTCTCAGGCGGCATTACGCCGGCCGAGATCTGGCAGACCTATATGGAGGACATAATGGCCGGCAAGCCCGTCAAAAACTTCGAGGGCGTCGAGGTCCCGCAAGAAGACCCCGTCGAGACCACGGGCCCGACCGAAGCCATCTCTGGGAACGGGCCGGAGACGCCCCCCGTGCCGTCCGAGACCACGACGCCAGGCGCCACCACGACGGCCAGCCCGCCTCCGGAGGAGCCCGGTGTGGTACCGCCCACGACTTCTAGCGCGCCGCCGGCAAACGTCGCCCCGGCCAGCCCGGAACCATCGGCCGTTACGCCCGCGAGCGCTCCCGCCGCAAGCCCCGCTCCGAGATAGTTTTCGGCGGAACCGACACGTCCTTCTCGCCGAGGGTCAGGTAGCGCCACGGCAGCTCCACGCCCCGCGTTATCCCGATGCGCGTCGTCGCGACGATCTCTTCGGGTTCCTCGCCGTGCGCGAGGTTGAGGGAGCCGTTGGTCAGGTCCTGACCGTCGTGGTAGATGTGGACGCCGAGCGCCTGGGTCAGACGGCCCGGCCCGTTGCAGAGGTCCTTTGGGCGTCCGCGTCTCGCTTGCATGAGCTCGACGCCGTCCAGGGGCCTGAGGGCCCGGATCAGGACGGCGCTTCCGACCCCCTCCTCCTCGCAGACCACGTTGAGCAGGTGGTGGATGCCGTAGGAGACGTAGACGTAGGCGACACCGGGCCCGGCGAAGATGTTGCGGTTGCGCATCGTCGGCCCCTTGTAGGCGTGGCAGGCCGGGTCTTCAGGCCGGTAGGCCTCGGTCTCGACGATCAGGCCGGACGCCGCGCCTTCGGAGGTCTCGTGCGTCAGGACGCAGCCGAGAAGGTCGACGGCGACCTGGCGGGGGTCCCGGTCGTAGAACGACCTGCCTAGAACATCCGTAAGGAGCCCTGCTCTCCGGTCAGGTCCGTGATGCGGCGGGAGAGCTCGTCGAGGTCGAGGCCCGCCTCCGAGCGGATCGAGGATTTGAGGAGCGGCCTTACCTGCCCGATCTGGACCTGCAGCTCCCGCAACAGCTCGCTGGCCCCGCTCTCGGCCCCGACCATGTCGCGCAGGATCGTGGCCTCGGTCCGGCCCGCTACCAGCGGATCGGGCAACCCGTCCACGTAGACCAGGGTGCGGCGTCCAGGGCCCCTGTCTTCTTCGATGGGGACGAGCGCAACGATCCTGTCGGCGCGCACATGCTTGCCGAATCCGAGGGTCACGATGCGGTCGGGTATCGCCTTCACTGTCGGCGGATTCTAGCATAGCGCCCATCGGTCAAACCGGGTATATTCACCCGCGTGCAACTCGGCGGCAAAGCAAGGTCGCTAGAAGGCGACAGGGTACGGCTCAGGCGTCACGAGCCCGGTAACTACGGGCTATACGCCGGCTGGTACGGGGACCCCGAGATCTGGCACCTCACGAGCTGGGCCGCTGCGCCCCTCGGACGCTCCGCCGTAAAACGCCTCTTCGAGGAACGGGAGCTCTCGACGACGGACGACTCGTTCGCCATCCACGTCGAGGGCGAAGAGGAGCCTGTCGGCGTCATAAGCCTCATGAACCTCAGCGAGGCAAACTCGTCGGCCGACCTCTCCGTAATCGTGGGCCATCCCGAGGACCGCAACCAGGGCTTCGGGGCCGAGGCGATAGAGATGATCCTGCGCTACGCCTTCGACGACCTGGGCCTGAACCGCGTGGGCCTCAGCGTCTTCGATTTCAACGACACCGCCATCTCCACTTACGAACGCCTGGGCTTCGAGCACGAGGGACGCCTCCGCCGCGCGGTCAAGCGGGCCGACGGCTTCCACGACGCCCTCTTGATGAGCGTCCTGAGCGAGGAGTGGCAGAGGTAGTTTTTGAAGCTTTCAGCGGTCGGCTTTCAGCAAATAGCTGATGGCTGAAAGCGGAGGCGAAGCCGCAGCGGGCCGGTAGCTCAGTTGGACGGTGGCTAGCCACCTCCGACCGCTTTACGTCCTTACCTGCGCCGCGAACTCGTCAGATAGGAGCGTGGCGATGCGTTTCATTTCCACGTCTACCTCATCGTCCGTGAGCGTCCTCTCTCCCTGAAAGACGAACCCGAAGGCCACGCTCTTCTGTCCCTCGGGCACCTGGCTGCCGGCGTAGACGTCGAAGACCCGCGCCTCCGCCAGCGTCTCACTGCCCAGGCCCTCTACAGCGGCGAGCATCTCGCCGACCGGCACCCCTTCGTCCACCACGACGGCGAGGTCGCGCGGGACGACTGGCACGTTCACGAACGGCCGGAAGCGCGGCTCCGGGTCCGGGCGGCAAAGCCCGGCGTCCAGCTCGAAGGCGGCGACGGGCCAGCCGTCCAGCCCGAACCTCTCGGCGACCTCGGGGTGTAGCTCACCGACCCAGCCAGCCACCGTGTCCCCTGCCCGCACGGAGGCGGAGCGTCCGGGGTGCAGGAACGCGGGAGCAACGCCCGGCTCGAAGGAAGCGCCCGGCAGGAGACGCTCCACCAGGCCCTTCGCTTCGAAGAACCCCGCCCGGAGCTCAGAGACGTTCCACCCCGCCGGCCGAACGGTTCCGGCCAGGACCACGCCAACCCGGGCCTCCTCCCTCACGCCCATGAGGGAGTCCTTGTTCGGCTCCGCCTCGGGCCCCAGGGCCTCGACCCGCCCGGTCATGCGGAACCTTAGAGCCACCTCGCGCATACCGCCGGGCGGAGGGCTCGGCGAGAAGACGCGCCCCACCTCGAAGAGACCCCCGCCGCGGGCGCCGAACGTCCTGTTTCGGGCCGCCGCATCGAGCAGCCCCGGCAGAACCGTCGTGCGCAGGTCACGCCCCTCGGCGCTGAGAGGGTTCTCGATCCTCACGGTATCCGTCTCCCCTTCGTCGTCCATCCGCAGGTCGCTGGTCCATCGTTCGGGACCGAACGGGTAGGTGATGGCTTCGGAGAGGCCAAGATCCGCGAGAACGCGTCGTACGAGGCGCGTGTTGCGTTGTGCAGAGGTGAGGCCCCCGGGCTGTCCGACACCGGGAAGGGACTCGGGGATCTTGTCCAGGCCTATGAGGCGCCCCACTTCCTCGATCAGGTCCGCCTCGCGGCGCAGGTCCCGGCGGAACGTCGGCACGGTGGCGGAGAGGCTTTCGCCTTCTCCTTCGACCTCGCACCCGAGCGACGCCAGCCGCGTGGTCGCACTACCGGCCTCGACCGGCATTCCGAGCACGAGTTCCGCCCGGGAGAGCCGCAACGGAACTTGCCAGGGACGAACAGGCTCGGGGTAGTGGCTGAGGGTGTCTTCTGCCACCCGCCCCCCGGTCACCTCGGAGAGGAGGCCGACGACCCGCTCCATCGCGTAGTCGACCATGTTCGGGTCGAGGCCCCTCTCGAAGCGGCCGGAGGCGTCGGTGCGGAGGCCGAGCTTCTGGGAAGTCCTCAGGATATTGCCGCCGGTGAATGTTGCCACCTCGATCAGGGCGTCGGCGGTCTCGGGGCCGACCTCGGCGTCCTCCGCGCCCATGACGCCGGCGATCACGAGCCCGCGCTCCTCGTCCGCTATGACGAGTATCCCTTCATCTAGCGAACGGGTCGAACCGTCTAGAAGCGTGATCTCCTCCCCTGGCCGCCCACGCCTGACCACGATGCCCTCCCTCACCTTCGCGGCGTCGAAGGCGTGGATCGGCTGCCCTGTCTCGAGCATCACGTAGTTCGTCGCGTCCACGACGGCGTTGATGGGCCTCATCCCGGCCGCGTGGATGCGTCGCCGCATCCAGAGCGGGGCCTCGCCACCCGGCGTCAGACCGGAGACGCGCCGCAGGTCGTAGCGGGGGCACAAGTCCCCGGCCTCGACCCTGAGCCCGTAGTCGGAGGTCGCGGCGCCGCCGGCTTCGACGGACGGTTCGGGTATGCGGAAATCCGTTTGGAGGATCGCGGCAAGCTCGCGGGCGACCCCGATCATGCCCCACAAATCCGGCCTGTTTGGGGTCACGTCCACGTCTATGACGACCTCCCCCACGGGGAAATAGTCCTCCACGGCGCGTCCGACTTCATAGCCCTCGTCTAGCAGGAGGATGCCGCCGTGGTCCGCGGAGATACCGAGCTCGCGTTCGCTCATCATCATGCCGTAGGACTCCAGGCCGCGGAGCTTCGCCTTCTTGAGCTTCGTGCCGTCGGCCATGACGCTGCCCGGCAGGACCACCGGGACGCGGGCTCCGAGGTAGGGGTTCGGGGCGCCGGCCACGATCTGGACCTCCCTGCCGCCGAGGTCCACTTTGGCGACGGAGAGCCTATCGGCGTTGGGGTGCGGCCCGAACTCCAGCACCTCGCCCACGACGACCTCGCCCCCGGTCACGCCGAGGCGGTAGACGCCGTCGATCTCCTGGCTGTGGAGGGTAAAGAGTTTGACGAGTTCTTCCACGCCAAGATCGAAATCCAGGTACTCGCGGAGCCAGCTCAACGGAACGCGCAAAGGTATTCCCTTCTAAAGACTAAAACTGACGCAGAAAGCGGAGGTCGCCCTCGAAGAAGAGACGCAGGTCCGGGATGCCGTACTTCGCCATCGCCATCCGGTCGGGCCCCATCCCGAAGGCGAAGCCCGTGTACTCCTCGGAGTCGTAGCCGGCCCCCTCGAGGACGTCGGGGTCCACCATGCCCGCGCCGAGCATCTCCAGCCAACCGGCGCCCTTGCAGATCTTGCAGTTGGGGTCGCTCCCACCACACCGGAAGCAGCTGACGTCGAGCTCCACGCTCGGCTCGGTGAACTGGAAGTAGCTCGGCCTGAGCCTGACCGCGACCTCCTCGCCGAAGACGTGCCGCGCCATCGCCGCGAGCGTCCCCTTGAGGTGACCGAGGGTGAGGCCGCGGTCGACCGCGAGGCCCTCGATCTGGTGGAACATCGGCGTGTGGGTCGGGTCGGAGTCGCGCCTGTAGGTCCGCCCAGGGCAGACCACGTAGACCGGCGGCTCCTGGGAGAGCATGGTCCTCACCTGCACCGGCGAGGTGTGCGTCCTCAGCACGAGCCCCTCGTCCAGAAAGAACGTGTCCTGCATCGTGCGCGCCGGGTGGCCGGGCGGGATGCCGAGCGCGGTAAAGTTGTAGTAGTCGGTCTCGGCCTCGGGCCCCTCCGCAACGCCGTACCCAAGGCCCACGAAGAAGTCCACGACCTCGTCGATGATCCTCTGCGATGGGTGCAGGTGCCCCCCGGGGAAAGGCACGCCCGGCAGAGTAACGTCCACGGCCTCCCTCTGCAGGCGGGCCCCGCGCTCGGCGGCGGCGAGCGCCTCGGTCCTCTCCGCCAGCGCGCCCTCGATCTCCCGCGAGGCGAGGTTCGCCGACCTGCCGACCTCTTTACGCTCGTCCGGGGAGAGGTTACCGATGCCCTTCTTGATCCCGGTAAGCTCCGCCGACCTGCCGAGAAAGCGTACCCGGACGCCTTCGAGATCGGCCGTGGTGCCGGCGTCTCGCACGGCGGAGAGCGCCGCGTTCTTGAGCTCTTCTATGCGGTCCGAGGCCATCATAATGGGCGTCTATCCTAGCACACGCGCATAAGCGTGGTAGAGCAGGATCGAAGCCGCCACCGCCGCGTTGAGCGAGGCCGCCTGCGACGGCAAGCTCACCCGCGTCAGGCACCTCTCCAACACCCCCAACGGGAGGCCCGAGCCCTCCGAGCCGACTACCAGCACCGACTTGCCGTCGAGCGAAGAACCCGGCGCGTCTCCCCCATCCGGCACCGCCGCGACCGTCCGAAAGCCGGCGGCGTCTGCCCCGTTCAGGAACTCGACGGTGTCGATCTCCCGGGCGACCGGGGCGTGAAAGATGGAGCCCATGCTGGCCCTCACGGTCTTCGGGTTGTAGAGGTCGGCACAACCCGTCGAGAGCGCCACCCCCGCCCCGAAAGCGTGGGCGCCGCGTATCACCGTGCCGACGTTTCCGGGGTCCTGGACGCCGTGCAGGAGGACGATACGGTCCCGGGCGGAGAGCAGTTCCTCAACAGTAACGTCGAGAAATGGGAAGACCCCGACCGGACCGGTCGGGGTCTTCAGCGCGGATACGCGGCGCACTTCCGCTTCGGATTCGAAGGTTCGCACCGGGGGTTCTGGGGACTCCCGGATCAGAGTCTCCCCCTCCGCAAGGAAGAGCCTCTCGGCCTCCCTGTGCTTCTTGGCGTTGAGTTTCGCCGCCCTTTTGGGCGAGATCTCGTACCAGGTGCTAGCCGTCTTCCCCGTCCTTCGCGGCCTTTTCCACGTCGCCAACGGTGATGCGGCCTTCCTGGCCCGTCCCCTCGACGTCGGCGAGGTCCACCCCGAGCTCTTCGGCCTTGCGCTCGGCGGCATCGGTGGCGTGTACCTTGCCCTCTTCCTCCGCGGCCTCTTCTACGTCTTCAACCAGGACGCGCCCCTCGGCGCCGGAACCCTCGTCTATGGATTCGAGGTCCACGTCGAGCTCCTCGGCCCTGCGCTCCGCGGCCTCCGTGGCCTCGACGTCGGGCTGCTCGTCGCCGGCGGCCTCCGTCTCTGGCGCTGCTTCGGGTTCTTCGGTCGCCGGCTGCGGCGCCGGTGCGGCCTGGGCGGCGGGCTTCCTGCGCGCCTTCGGCCTGGGCCGCGGCTCGGGTTTGCGCTCGACGGCGACGCGGGATTCGACGGGGTTGCCGCTCAAGGCGTTCTTCGCCTGGGCGACGATGCCCGCGAAGATCTCCGGTTCCGTTGCGGCGAGGTCGGCCAGGATCTTGCGGTCCAGGTCGATCTCGGCCAGGCGAAGGCCGTGGATCAGCTGCGAGTAGGACATGCCGTGCTCGCGGGCGCCGGCGTTGATGCGCTGGATCCAGAGCGAGCGGAAGTCCCGCTTGCGCTGCTTGCGCCCCTGGTACGCATAGACCCCGCTCTTCCAGACCTGCTCTTTGGCCCGCTTGTACGAGCTGTGCTTGGTCCCCCTGTAGCCTTTCGCCTGCTCGAGCACCTTCCGGCGCTTCTTGCGGGCGTGGACGCTTCTCGCGGTGCGCGCCATCTACCTCACCCCCAGCAGACGCTTGAGCTTCTTCTCGTCGTGGGCGTGGATGATGGTCTCGGTGTTGAGCCGCCGCTTGCGCTTGCGGCTCTTCTTCTCCAGGATGTGGTTGTGGCCCGCCCGGCGTCGCTTCAGGCGGCCCTTCTTGCCTACCTGAAAGCGCCCGGCAGCGCCCTTGTGGGTCTTCATCTTCGGCATGTTTTTCCTCCACGTTTCGTCTGGCGGTTTATCCGAAAAGAGGCTCGCGGCACGGGAGTCGAAGCCGGTTCGCCTCTGCAAAGCCGGGAGAGTGTATCAAACTGTTGCTTTACCTGCGAGCCGCCCTCTCGCGCCGGCTACCGGAACGCTGCGGCTCGGGCTCCGGCTGTGGCTCTTCGGCGTCGCCCTCTTCCCTGGCGACCTTCTTCGGGGCCATGACCATGATCATGTTGCGGCCGTCAAGGTTCGGCTGGCTCTCTATACGCCCGATCTCGTCGAGGTCCTCTGCCAGACGCCTCAGGAGCTTCTCGCCCAGCGCCGGGTGCTGCACCTCGCGTCCCCGGAACATGATCGTGACCTTGACCTTGTCGCCGCCGCGCAGGAAGCGCTCGACGTGGCCGCGCTTGGTGTTGAAGTCGTGGTCCCCGATCTTGGGCCTGAGCTTGATCTCCCGCACGTTGACGTTTACCTGCTTTTTGCGGGCTGCCTTGCGGGCCTGCTCTTTCTGGTACTTGAACTTGCCGTAGTCCATCATGCGGACCACCGGCGGGTTCGCGTTCGGTGCGACCTCCACGAGGTCGAGGTCGGCCCTCTCCCCGTAGTCCATCGCCTCTTTGATGTGCTTGATGCCTAGCTGCTCGCCGTCGGCCGCGATCAATCGGACGCTCCGCGCCCGGATCTGGCCGTTTATTCGCGGCTCTTCTTCAGTCGCTACTGTGCATCACTCCTCTCAAAACCTGTTTTTCGGGGCCGTTCGTTCGTCCCTGCAAGCCTCGTGCTCGTGGTTTGAACGAAACGGAACCCCATCTACCGCCACGATTATACCCCCCGCCACGCGCCCGTGTCTATATGGAACTATTCTCGCGAGCGCACCTGCTCCCGAACGGCCTCTACGAACTCCGCGACCGGCGCCTCTTCCTGCCGCTTCTCGCCCCGGCGGCGGACGTTCACGGTCCCTGCCTCGGCCTCGTTGTCGCCGACGATGAGGAGGTAGGGGATCTTCTGCCGGGCGTTCTCCCGGATCTTCTTTTGCATGCTGTTCTGAGCGTCGTCCACCTCGACCCGGATTCCCGCCTCTGCCAGCTGATCCCTGACCTCGTGGGCGTAATCGTTGTGCCGGTCGGAGACGGGGATGACGACGGCCTGCACCGGCGAGAGCCAGACGGGGAAAGCGCCGGCGTAGTGCTCGATCAAAACGCCTAGGAACCTCTCCGTGGAGCCGGTCACCGCCCGGTGGAGAAGCACGGGCGTGTGCTCCTTGCCGTCTTCGCCCACGTACTCGCACCCGAGGCGCAAGGGCTGGAGGAAGTCGACCTGGATCGTGGAGAGCTGCCACTCCCGACCCAGCACATCCTTCGCCATGAAGTCTGCCTTGGGGCCGTAGAAGGCAGCCTCCCCGGCCTCCTCGTCGTAGTCGATGCCGGCGGCGTCGAGCGCCTCGCGCAGCTCCTGCTCGGCCCTGGCCCACTTCTGCTCGTCTGCTATGTACTTGCTGTCGTCCGGATCGCGCATGGAGAGCTGGACCCGGTACTCGTCGAACCCGTAGGTGTCGAGTACCTCGCGCACTATTTCGAGGGCGCGGGCGAACTCCTCCTGGACCTGATCCTCGGTGCAGAAGACGTGGGCGTCGTCTTGCGTGAGGCTCCTTACCCGCGTCAAACCGTTTAGCTCGCCGCTCTTCTCGTAACGGTATAGCGTCGCGAACTCGGCGTAGCGTAGCGGCAGGTCCCTGTACGAGTGGGCGCGGGAGTTGAAGAGCGTCATGTGGCTCGGGCAGTTCATCGGCTTGAGTCGGTAGTGGGTCTCACCCTCGACCATAGGCGGGAACATGGAGTCGACGTAGTGCTCCAGGTGCCCGCTCTTCTCGTAGAGCGACTCGTTGACGAGGTGCCCGGTCCAGACGTGGTCGTAACCGTGACGGGTCTGCACGTCGCGGACGTAGCCCTCCATCAGGTGTCGAAGCATCTCCCCCTTCGGCAGGAAGAGGGGAATCCCGCCGCCGACGTCCGGGGAGAACGTGAACAGGTCCAGGTCCTTGCCGATCTTGCGGTGGTCCCGCGCCCTCGCCTCCTCCAGACGCCTGAGGTAGGCCTTTAGCTCCTTCTCCGTCGGCCAGGCCGTGCCGTAGACGCGGGTGAGCATCGGGTTCTTCTCGTCCCCCCGCCAGTAGGCCCCCGCTATGTTCTGGAGCTTGAAGGCCCCGAGCCTGCCCGTGCTCTGAACGTGCGGGCCGCGGCAGAGGTCGAAGAAATCTCCCTGACGGTAGACGGTAATGTCCCCGTCTTCCAGGCCAGCGATTATCTCTTTCTTGTACGGGTTGTCTTCGTAGAGCCGCTCGGCCTCGCCCTTCGAGACCTCCTCGCGGGTGACCGGCAGGTCGCGGGCGACGATCTCGCGCATCCGCTCCTCGATGCGCGGCAGATCCTCGTCCGTGATGCGTCCCTCCACCTCGATGTCGTAGAAGAAGCCGTTCTCTATCGGAGGCCCGAGGGTCAGCTTGCTGCCCGGAAAGAGCTCCAGGATCGCCTGCGCCATCGCGTGGGCCGTCGAATGCCGTAGCACTTCGAGGCCTTCAGGAGAGTCCTTCGTAATGACCTCTAACGCGCCCCCACCGTCTATCGGCGAGTCAAGATCGACGACCTCGCCGTCGATCTTCGCGACCACGGCGTCGCGGGCCAGGCGTGGGCCGATGCGCTCGACCACGTCGAGCGCTCTGGCGCCGGGTTCTACGTCCAACTGCTTGCCGTCTGGGAGGGTGATGGAGGGCATGTGCCTCCTTTCAGTCGGCGCCTTCAGCTTTCAGCTTTCAGCCGTCAGCAGGGCGGTTCGTGTACACGTGCCTTTGATCCAACGTTTCTACGGGGAAGATGCTACCAGGAACCGCATTGATAGACGCTCATACAGTGAACTTAAAAAGCTGATAGCCGACCGCTGAAAGCGGGGCCGTAGGCCCCAAAAGTGGGCGATAGTGGATTCGAACCACTGACCTCCTCCGTGTCAGGAAGGCGCTCTCCCCCTGAGCTAATCGCCCCGTGTCACCCGGGCTGGCCTCTCCGAGAGGCGGCACCCGGAGTCGAACCGGGGTGCAGGGTTTTGCAGACCCTTGCCTAACCACTCGGCCATGCCGCCAGTCGGCCCGCGGCCAGAGCGGAAGACGGGATTCGAACCCGCGACCCTCACCATGGCAAGGTGATGCTCTACCAGCTGAGCTACTTCCGCGTGCCGCGTTAATTTAGCACGGCCCATTTGCTCTTACAAGCGACCGTTGAACCAGCGTTTGCGGGAGAACACCACGTAGCGCAGGAGGAAGAAGCTGATCACCGACGCAACCACCACGGAGACGATCTTGGCGACGTTCCCGACGAGGTAGGCAGGTATGTCCGTGTCGACCAGAAGCGGGTGGATCAGCACCCAGAACAGCCCGTTGCTGATGCTGATGTTGATGAGCGCCTGCAATATGAAGAGCGAGGTCTGGCGCAAATTGTGCTCGGCCCTCCCCCGGAACGTCCACAGGGTATTGCCCACGTAACTGTTCACGTTCGCCAGCACGAGCGCGACGCCGTTGTAGAGGACGAGCACCGAAACTTCCCTGGTCGGCTGCAGCCACAGGAAAAGGTTCAGTACCCCGATATCGACGACGGCGTTCGACAGCCCGACGAGGGAGAACTTCGAGAACCGGAGGCCGCCGCTCTTGATCTTGGCGCGCTTGCTCACCCGTCCGCCAGCGCCATCTCATAGTACCCCCGCAGCGCCCGCGTGGCCGCCTCCCAGTCTTTGTTGTCGGCGGTAGCCCTGGCCCCTTCGCCCAGCCGGGCGCGCAAGTCCGCGTCGGACAGAACCCGGCGGCACGCCGCGACGAGCGAGGCCGAATCACCCGGCTCATAAAGCAATCCGCTCTCGCCGTCCGTGACGACCTCGTGCGAGGCCCCGGCCCGCGCGGCGATGACGGGCAGGCCGGACGAGAGCGCCTCGAGCATCGCCAGGCCAAGCGTCTCCGTCGTCGACGGAAATACCAGGGCGTCGGCCGAGGCGTAGGCGGCGGTGAGCTCCTCCCCACGCCGCGTGCCGGTGAACACCGCCGGCATTCCCGCGAACTCCTCCTCCAGCTCTCCGCGGGCCGGACCGTCTCCCACGAGGGCGAGCCGCGCCCCAGGCAGGGCTCGCAAAACCTCCTTCAGGCTGCCGATGCTCTTCTCGCGTCCAAGCCGGCCGACGTAGAGCAAGACCGGGGCATCAGGACGCCCGCCTGAGAGCTTGTAGCGCCACTTCTCCGAGCGTTTCTTCGGGTGGAAACGCATGGTGTCCACGCCCTGGGGCCAGACGTGGAGACGTTCGATGCCGTCCTCGCTCAGGTACTTTCGAGTTGTCTCGGAGGTGCAGAGGTTGATCCGCGCCCTGTTGTGCAGCGTTCGCGTCCACCAACGTCCCGCCTTCTCGCCGATCCCCAGACCGTAGAACCGGGCGTAGGTAGTGACGTTCGTGTGGTAGGAGGCGACGAGCGGGACCCCCAACCGGCGGGCGAAAAAAGGGGCGCCGCTTCCGAGAACGAAAGGGTTGACGGCGTGGATCAGGTCGGGCTTGAACTTTTTGAGGGCCAGTCCCACGCGCGGGTTGCTCGGGGCGAGCTTTATCTGCGGGTACGGGGGGAACGGCACGCTCGCGACGCGGTGGATCGGAACGTCGTGGTAGTAGGCCGGGCCCTCTCCATAACTGGGCGCGATCACCATCATCTCGTCGCCCACTTTGAGGAGCTCGTCTATCGTGCTCCTCAGCCGCGTAACGACCCCGTCCAATGCCGGCACGAAGGTCTCCGTGAAGATCGCGACTCGCATAAGGGTCCGGGAGCCCCGGATTACCCCAGGCCCCGCGCCGGCGCGCGGGTAGACGCCCCGTGCCCGTAACCCGCGGCTCCGGCAAAGGGCATCGGTCGCCCCTACAGGTTCGAGATGATGGCCTGCGTGAACTCTTTGGTGCCCGCGCTGCCTCCGAGGTCCTTGGTGCGCGTCTCGGGGTTCTTTAGGGCCGCCTCGATGCCGGTCTGCATCCGGTCGGCGGCCTCGGACTGGCCGAGGTGTATCAGCATCTCCTTGGCCGATAGAAGCGTCGCGAGCGGGTTGGCGCGGTTCTGGCCCGCGTACTTCGGAGCGGAGCCGTGGACCGGCTCGAAGACCGCGATCTCCTCCCCGATGTTCGCCCCCGGGGCCACGCCCAGGCCCCCGGTAAGGCCGGCGCACAGGTCGGAGAGTATGTCGCCGTAGAGGTTCGGGCAGACGAGCACGTCGTAGAGGTTCGGCTTCGTGACGAGCTGCATCGCCATGTTGTCCACGATGCGGTCGTCGATCTCCTCGAAGTCGTTCTCGTAGTCCTTGGAGACCTCGAAAAAGACGTCCCGGAAGAGGCCGTCCGTGAACTTCATTATGTTCGCCTTGTGGATCACGGTTATGTGCTTGCGGCCCTGTTCTTTGGAGCGCTCGAAGGCCATGCGGCAGATGCGTTCCGTGCCCTCGCGGGTGATGATCTTGATCGACTCGGCGGCGTGCTTGCCGACCATGTGCTCGACGCCGGCGTAGAGGTCTTCGGTGTTCTCGCGGTAGATGATCAGGTCTATGTTCTCGTGCGGCGTCTCTATCCCCGGCAGGCTCAGGCTCGGCCTGATGTTGGCGTAGAGGTCGAGTTCCTTGCGCAAAGCCACGTTCACGGAGCGGAAGCCCGTCCCGACCGGGGTGGTCAGGGGGCCCTTGATGGCTACCTTGTTGCGCCGGATGGATTCCAGCACGGACTCGGGAAGGGGCGTGCCCTCCCTGTCCATGACCGCCTCGCCGGCCTCGGCGATCTCCCACTCGATACCTACGTCGAGCGCGCCGATGACCTCCTTGACGGAGTCCGTAAGATCCGGCCCGATGCCGTCACCGGGTATAAGAGTAACCGTCTGCGCCACGCGCGACCCCCTTCGATTTGGATCGGCATAGTATAGCGGCCAGCCGCGCGGCCAGCTAACGGTCCGTTCTCGGCGCGGAAAGCTAGACTTGCTGCTGGAGGAGCGTGAAGATCGCGGCGCCTATCACCGCGGCCAGCAAGAGCGCGAGGATCAGCACGACGCCCACGGGTATCAGGACCACCAGGGCCGCTTTGCCCGTCGTGGTGGCGTGAACCTCGCGGATTCCGACGACGGACAGGTAGATGCCGTAAACGAAGCCCGCCAAGGAACCTAGTATGGGCACCCACCAGAATACCCTCGTGGCGAAAGCGTAGGACTGGACGCGCAGCGTCGCCTCGAAGCCCGCGTTGGAGGAGCCCACTATCAGGATCACCAGCAGGTGCTTGATGCCTGCCATGATGAGCAGTATCAGCGCCGCGAAGAAGGGGGCGAGCACTACTCCCGCTATGAAACCCCCGAAAGACGTCGCCACGCCCGCGGCCTGCTCGCCGGCAGTGCCGGCGCCTAAGGAGCCGATACTTCCGAACAACAGCCCAATGATCCCGCCCAGAACGGCGTAGATCTCGTAACAGATCAGGGCGTATAGCGCGGGGTTGAGGAAGTCTCCCTGCCTCGCCATACCGCGGAAAAAGTCGACCGGCCGGGTGAGAACACCCCTGGTGGCCCCAACGAAGGTCCCAACCGGGTCCCTGTAGTCAAACTCATTCCCCGCGGACGCGGACATACCGGGCGGTCGCGTGCCCGTCCCTCCGCCCGAACCCCCGGAACCGGACGGATCTGGCCGTCCTCCCGTCTCGAACTCCATGCGCTCTCCCTTCGTAGGGACCCGGACACCTGGAAATCTAGTGGTTTTCTCAAGCCGGCGCAACGGCGGTTCCTCTGGAACGTTCCGCAGGCGAGCATTTCGCGGCCTTCCGCGGCACCGGGGGTGCTGTAGAATGGATTCTTGGTGGTGAGAGGTGTGGTGGGAACGGGGAACGCGCGATGCCTTCGACTATAGAGACCCTGGAGCGCGAGCTGGGCGAGGCCCAGGCGGAACGCGAGAGAGAGGAACGGTCGGTCTTGAGGGCCGAGAACGCCCACGAAGCGGCCTGCTCCGCCAGGGACGAGGCGTGGTCCCGCAGCATCGCGACGGACCCCGAGGTGGACCGCCTCACGACGCTCGTATACCAGAGGAGGCGCGAGCTCTACGAGGCAATAGACCGGCTCAAGGCCGCCGAGGGCAAGGAGCGCAGGATCAAGAGCCGCCTCATGTACGTCCTCCCGGCCGAGAGGCGCCGCTACCTCGCAGGCGCGGTCGACGAAGAGTTCGAGGAACTGCTCGCTGCCATCCGACGGGCGTACGAAGGCTCTATACCGGACGTGGAAGTCTCCGTGGTGATGGAGAAGCCGGGCCAGGTGGACCTGCGGGGGGACGCCACGTGGCGCGCCCTGGAGAGGCTGTATTCCGGCACCGTAAGACGCTGGGTCGAGATCCGCACCGCCGAGGCGTCCCCGGAGGCGTCGCGCATGGCCCGGCACATCGGCTACTACGCCGGCGGGCACACCCGCGGGTCTTCGCGGGGAACGAGGAGGTCAGGCTGGCGGGGCCGGGCGGGCCGGAAGGATTCCGGCATCTCACAGGCTACGAGACCCCCGAAGGCCGCCTCGCGCTCGCCCGCATAACCGCCAGGCGCTACCTCGACGAGACCTCCGTCGGCCGGCTCCTCAAACGGCCACAGACCCTCATTCAGGTCGCCGAGATCGCGCGCCTCTACCAGACGATGAACCTGACGGTGGACGAGATCCGCTGGCGGCTGGAGCAGCTGATCTCCCTGCGCTTCGAGGTGCTCGAAGCCGTCTACGAACTCACCGGCCAACGCCGCCGCTTCTCCTTCTACGAGATAGCCCGCGCCGCCCGCCTCCTCGACGGCCACTTCCCCGACGCCGGCGTCGCCGCGGAAGTCCTCACCCGCGCCATTGACCGCGCCCTGGAGACCGGCGTTCCTCTCGTCGACGTCGCCTACATGAGCGTGACTAGCGAGGGCTTCTAGCTGTCAGCTCAGACCGCCAGGTCTGCCAGGTCGTGTTCGGGGACGGACAGGTTGTACGGCCTCGCCGGTTTCTCGGCGAGTATGCGAACCTTATAAACGAAGTCGGGGACGAACTCGCCACGTCGGACCTCGAGTATGCTAACCGGCTGTCCCGTCGCTTTCAGGGCGGCGCGGTCGCCCGGTGCGTAGCGCGCGGGGCGGGTTCTATCCACCAAGGGGGGTGCCTCCTTCTGACGCGTCGGTATAATGTGGCCCGCTCCAGGCGGAGCGGGTTGACATTTTGTCACAATCGGCGGCACGTTGGGAAGGAATACGATGAGCGAGCGCTACGATCTCGTCGTCGTGGGCGCCGGCCCCGGCGGCTCCTCCACGGCCTATCACGCCTCCAGAGCCGGGCTCAAGACCCTGCTTCTCGACCGTCAGGATTTCCCGCGGGATAAACCTTGCGGGGATGGCCTGATGCCGCACGCGGCGAACGAGGTGGCGATGATGGGACTCGGGGATTGGCTCGACGAGCCGCACCACGGCCGGTTCAGCGGGTTCTCGATCTTCACGAAAACGGCCAAGATTCGGCAGGGCGTCCCCCCCACCTTGCACGGCCCGCATGGGTACGTCATCCGGCGCGAAGAGACCGACGCGAAGCTGCTGGAACGGGCCACGGGTGCTGGGGCCGAGTTCCTCCCCCGCACCCGCGCCACGAAGCTCCTCCGCTCCCCGGCCGGCGATGTAACGGGCCTCGCCGCCCAGAACGGGGGGGCCGTTGAATTCGACGCGCCGCTCGTCGTGGTCGCGGACGGCGTCGGGGGCTTCGAATCACAGATGAAGGCCCACCAGAACGCGGTGGCCCGCCGCCAGTACTTCCGCGGCGTGAATGGCCCTGATAAGGAAGACATCCACGTCTTTATAACGGAGGACATGAACGCCCAGGGCGCGGGCTACGGCTGGGTCTTCTACCTCGGGGACGGGAGGGCCAACGTGGGGGCAGGCGTCTCGACGAGGGCCCTCCAGAAGACCGGCCGGAACCTGAAGGATTACTTCGACCGTTTCCTGGAGGAGCCGCGGATGGCCGAATGGCTCAGGAACGCGGAACCCGAGGGGCCGGCGAAGAGCTGGTCGCTCAAGATGGGGATGTGGGGGGCGAAGCTTCACGGTCAGGGCGTAATGACCGTCGGGGACGCGGCGAGCCTGATCCACCCAATAAGCGGCGAAGGCGTCGGATACGCCATAGAATCCGGCCGCCTGGCCGCCGCCTGGTCCCACGAGGCCCATGGTCGCAAGGACTTCTCGGCGTCCGTTCTCTCTGGTTACGCCCGCCAGCTCCGGCGCCAGCGGGCCCGCGAACACCTCTCGGGCCACGCGCTCGTGAACCTCGTTCCCAACCTGGGCCTGCTGGAACCGCTGTTCAAGGCCTGCGAGCGGGACCGGGAGGCGAGCCGCGCGCTGATCGAGAGCTTCACCGGGGACGCCCCCGTCTATAGCCTGCTGAAACACCCGGCCACGTTCGCGACCGCGCTAAAAGACGTGGTGGGCGACCGCCTGCGCGGGTAGCGCAGGTCCTCAACGGGCGAGGGAGACCTTGTCCACCTGGAAAGTCGTGATCCCGTCTCCGTTGGTCTGGGCGTGGAAGCTTAGGAAGAGCGTCCGGTCCGCGAATCGAGAGAGGTCGACCCGCTCCCGCTCCCAGGCGACGGCCTCGCGCCCGGTGTATTCCTCCAGCACGGCCAAGGTCTTACCCTGCCCGTCCGTGAGGCGTACGGCCATCCGGTCGGCGGGCTGGTCGCCCCCGGTCCTGATCTTGAGGTCGTAGGCGAGCCTGGAGTCTTCGCCCACCCGGATCCTCTGCCGCAACTCGTCGACCCCGTCGTGATAGCCGCCGAGGCGGGCGTAGCCCTCTTGGAGGACGAGATCCGCCCCGTCCCTGGCCCGCTGGCTCCAGACCCCGAGCTTGCCCATGGCCCCGTTCTCGAGCTCGTTCGTGTCCCTGAAGGGCTCGGAGGATTCTTCCGCAGGCGCGGTGGGAGGAGTCGCGGGCTTATCCGCGGGTTTGGGCGCCTGCTTTTCGGGGTCGGGGCTCTCACCGGCGGCGTGGGCGCTCGGGTCGACGTGGCCGCCGAAGTCCGTGGTCCAGTACCAGCCGTGGACGCTTCCGGGCGCGTTGATCCGGGCGACGCCCATCACGCGGTAGTTGCCGTCGAGCATGGCCTCGTTGTGCGAGGGGCTCTCCTGCCACGCCTTCATCGCCTCCTCGGCCGTCTCGTAGCCGACCGCCAGGTTCTCCCCCTTGGCGGTGTTGTAGCGGTAGCCCTCGGCCTCCATGCGGTCCCAGGGCTCGGAGGCCGCGGGGTAATAGGAACTTTTCTCGGTGTTGTGGGCGAAGAAGCCGTAGTCGGCCATGTCCTCGGAGTGACGCTCGGAGGAGACCGTGAGCGTGTCCGAGAGAAGCAGGGGCCGCAGACCATTCTCCTTGCGGTAGTCGTTTATGAGGCCGAGAAACTGCAGCTCTTCGGAGTCGTAGGCTGTGGAAGCGTCGCCCCGACCGGTAAGGACCAGCGTCGAGAGAAGCACGGTGATGAGGACCAGGACCCACCACCGATGGCGGGTGGCGCGGGCGCTCTTTGGCGTGGTCCTCATCATCTCCATGCCGGCCAGTATGACGCGTGCGATGCCGATCTGCATACCCCATATGGAGGATTTCTCCGTGGTCCAACCACGCTAGGGGCGACTCGCGGACGAAAGCCGGAGAGGAGCGCACGCAGCTGGCCGCAGCTATCATTCGTTCCCACAAACAAGAGAGGACGGCGAGATTGGCTAAGGTTGAAAGCTTCAACGTGGGATCGGCCCGGGTCCACCTGCTCGACGACGGCGTCTTCGTGACGGACGCGGGCAACCTCTTCGGCGGCTCGAAAAAGGCGCGCATCAAGGGCGCCATGCACCCCGTCCTCGTCCAAACTGGGGAGTCGCTCGTCCTTTTGGACGCCGGGTTCGGCGCCGAGCTACCCGAGATCCTCGTCGGGCGCTACGAGCTCAAGCGGGAAGAGGACCTGATGGATCATCTCCGGGAAGCCGGTTACTCAGCGGATGACGTGACGCACGTAGTGCTCTCGCACCTGGACGCCGACCACGTGGGCTGGGCACTGGAACCCCCGAGCTTTCCGAACGCGACGATCTACGTGCAGCGGGCCGCCCTCGAAGAGGCCAAAGAGATGCCCGAGGGGGACGGCAGGCGGGAGGCCGTGCCGGCCGTGGAGAAGGGCGCCGAGGAAGGCTGGTGCGAGCTGCTCGAAGGGGACGGGGAGATCGTCCCCGGGGTCAGGGTCGAAGTAAGAAGCGGTCACTCCGAGGGGCATCAGGTGGTCTGGATCGGGGCCGGAGACGACGTCGCCCTGTACACAGCCGACCTCGCGCCGGCCAAGATCTGGCTCAACCCCGACCTCATAGCCGGCGTGGACACCGACCCTGACGCGGCCCGCCGCAATCGCATCGAGGTGCTGACCGAGGCCGAGGAGAAAAACGCGCCGGTGATCCTCTACCACGAGCCCGGAGAGGCCGTAGTGCGCGTAAAGAGCTCCGAAAAGGGCTTCGAAGCGGTCACGATAGAGGAATAGCCGGTCAGCGCTTCAGCCTGTCAGCAACTCAGCCGGAAAAAAGCTGACTGGCTGACAGGCGCGAAGCGCCGTGCTGACCAGCTGACAGGCTCTTCCTTACCTGCCCCGGCTGCGGCGTTTTTTTATTTTGCGCCACACTAGCGGGGCGGCGAGGATCAGTAGCCTTCTGAGGATGGTCTTCATGGGATCTCCCTGTTCGGTGACGACTCTGGATACGCCAGTACCCGGTTTCCGGTTGCGGCAACCTTTACCCGCGGTGCCAGGTCGTCTTCTCGGAGACGGGTTCGCGGCGGCGGGGCCGCTCGCCCATGTCCGGGTGGCCGAGGTAGAGGTAGGCGACTATGCTGTCGGCCGCCTCTAGCCCGAAGAACTCGCGCATGTGGTGGTGGTAGGCGACGGGGCCGGTGCGCCAGATGGCGCCGAGGCCCAAAGAGTGGGCCGTCAGGAGCATGTTCTGGACGGCGGCACAGCAGGCGGCGTAGTTCTCGGTGGTCTCGACTTCGTCGCGGCCGGCGTGGGAGATCACGGCTATCACGACCGGGGCCCGGAAGGCCTTCTTGCGCTCGCGGCTTACGCGGCCTGCGGCCATCTCTTCGTCTTCGCCCTCTTCCTCGGCCTGAAGCCTGGCCGTCTCCGCGCGGGCGCGGGCGAGCTCGCCGCGGCCCTTGCCGGTAAAGACGTGGAAGAGCCAGGGCTCGGTGATCTTGTGGTTCGGCGCGTGCACCGCGCTCTCTAGAACCTCCTCGACGACTTCGTCGGGCACGGGGTCCTGCTTTACGCGGTTGATGCTCTGACGCGACCGTATCGCCTCTGCTAGCTCCAAAATCCTCCGTGCTCTCGTGTAACTAGGACCGGATGCATTCTACCGCCCGCACCGGCGGCAGAAGGCCGCGGGTTTCCCTATGATTTGCGTGGGTATTCCTATCGAAGACGGGCACGAGATAGAAGGAGACGACCAGATGACAAAGACCGTCACGGTGACCGGCGCCGCCGGAGCGATCGGGTACGCGATCCTGTTCCGTATCGCCTCGGGCCAACTGCTCGGCCCGACGAGAAGATAAAGCTGAAGCTGCTGGAGATCGAGCCGGCCCTAAAGGCGGCGGAAGGCACGGCGATGGAGCTCCACGACTGCGCGTTCCCCCTGCTCGACTCGGTAGATATCGCCGCCGACGCGAACGAAGCCTTCGACGGCTCCAACGTGGCCCTGCTCATCGGCGCCAGGCCGCGTCAAAAAGGAATGGAGCGGGCGGACCTGTTGGAGGCGAACGGCGCCATCTTCAAGCCCCAGGGCGAGGCGATTAACGCCGGTGCGGCCGACGACGTGAAGATCCTGGTGGTCGGCAACCCGGCGAACACGAACGCCTTGATCGCGATGAGCAACGCCCCGGACGTCCCCCGCGACCGCTTCACGGCGATGACCCGCCTCGACGAGAACCGCGCCGTCTCGATGCTCGCCCAGAAGCTCTCCGTCGGCGTCGAGGACGTCCAGGACCTCGTAGTCTGGGGCAACCACTCCCCCTCGATGTTCCCCGACCTCTTCAACGCCACGGTGAACGGCGAGCGCGCCTCCGACAAGGTGGACCTCGACTGGTACGAGAACGAGTACATGCCCGCCGTAGGCAAGCGGGGCGCCGCTATAATCGAAGCCCGCGGCGCCTCCTCGGCCGCCTCCGCCGCCAACGCCGCCATCGACCACGTCCGCGACTGGGCTCTGGGCGCCGACGGCCTTCGCTCCATGGCCGTCCCCTCTTCCGGCCAGTACGGCGTCGAAGAAGGCCTCATCTCCTCCTTCCCCGTTCGATGCTCGGGGGGCGACTACGAGATCGTCGAAGGACTCGAGATCGGCGACTTCGCGCAGAGCAAACTCGACATCACCGTGAACGAACTCAAAGAGGAGCGCGACGCGGTGAAGGGGCTCGGACTGGTTTGATAACAGGCTTCAGGCCTCAGCTATCAGGTAAAGTCCCGAGTAGCAGCCTACAAGAAGGGAGGGGCTCCGCGAAAATGCGGGGCCCCTCCCTTCTTTCCTGATGCCTGTAACCCGAAGCCTGAAACCTACCTACAACACCTTTATCCGCCGCCGCACCTTGGTGGCGGACAGGCTCGCGGCTATCTCGTCGAAGGCGCGGGCGGGGGCCGAGTCCTCGTCGAAGAGGGCGTTGCCGGGTTCGCCTGTTGCGTCCGGGAGGATGGGGATGCGGCTCATGACCGTGGAGCCGAGCTCTTCGGCCACCTGGTTGCCGCCGTCGCCGCCGAAGATCTTCATCTCCTCGCCGCAGCACGGGCAGACGGCGTGGCCCATGTTCTCCACGACGCCGGCCACTTTGAGGTGGGCCTGGACGGCCATCTTGCCCGCCTTGACGGCGACGCGGGCGGCGTCGGCCTGGGGGGTGGTTACGACCAGCGCCTCGGCCTTGGGGATCATCTGGGCGACCGTGAGGGCGACGTCGCCGGTGCCGGGGGGCATGTCGACGATTATGAAGTCGGGCTCGTCCCAGTAGACGTCGCGCATCAGCTGGGTGAGGGCCTTGTTGACGATGGGGGCACGCCAGATGATAGCCTGGCCCTCGTTGACGAAGTTGCCCATGGAGATGAACTTCAGGCCCGTTTCGGACTCTATCGGGAAGATCACGCCTCCCACAACGTTCGGCTTCTCGGTCGAGCCGAGCATCACGGGGATGGAGGAGCCGTGGACGTCGGCGTCCAGGATCTCGACCGATTTGCCGGCCCTGTCGAGCGCGGCGGCCAGGTTGACGGCGACGGTGCTCTTGCCGACCCCGCCCTTGCCGGAGACGACGGCGATGATGCGGGTCTTCGACTCGTCCCGGAAGGCGGGGGCAAGCTCCGAGGGGCCGCCGTGCAGGGAGGTCATCAAGTTCTGGCGGTCGTCGTCGGTCATGACGCCGAAGTCGATCTCGACGCTCTCGATCCCCTCGATCATCATGAGCCGGTCCCTGATGTCGGTGGTGATCCGGTGCTTCATCGGGCAGCCCGCCGTCGTCAGCGCGACACCGACTGTGACGCCGGAACCCTCGATGTCGACGTTCCGGATCATGTTGAGCGAGATGAGGTCGCGCCCAATTTCAGGGTCCCTGACGTCCCGCAACGCCTCCCGTATCCCGGCCTCCGAGAACCCGTCCGCGGGCTCTTCGGGCTTGGGCGTCCGATCCACCAACTCCCCGGCCGTCTCGGCCTCTAGCCCGCCGGCAGGCCCCGAGTTCGCGCTACCTGGGGCCTCGTCTTTTCCCGCTCGTCTGCGGAACCAATCAACCACGTCTGCCAACCTCCCGCGGGCCGAAGCCCGTGTTCTAGAACGGGTACGAAAACGGGACGCGAAAGCCCCCATTTCCGGCCAATACTACCATAAGCCCTCCCCCAAACCGTCCATCTTTGCGGCCCGACAACCGAGCGCAGAGAAGCGGGAGCCGGGACTCACTGTGCCCCGGCTCCCGCGCGCTGGTTTGGCCCCGGCCGGTCTTACCTGACTACCTTGAAGCCCCAGCTGGAGGAGGTGGTGTTGCCGGCCGTGTCCTTGGCGACGATCCTGACGCTGTGGTTGCCGTAAGAGAGCGTCGGGGTAGTGTAGATGAGCCGGTCCACACCCGCGTAGTAGGTGAACCCGCCCCGCGCCGAACCATCTACGTAGAGCTGTATGTTGCCCTTCTGGAGATCGGTCTTGTTGTCCTTGACGGTCGCCGTGATCTTGGGCGTGCGGTCCCGGATGCTGCTAGCAGGCACCGGGCGCTTCTCCGTTACGGTCGGCTTCGTCGTGTCCGCGTTCTCCGTCACCGAGCGCAGGGCGTTGATCCTGCCGTTCGTCGCGACCTTGCCCTGGAGGCTCGCCTTGTTGTCGACGTACTGCAGGAGCTGGGCCTTGATCTGGGCGTCGTCCAGGCCGGGCTCCCGGCTCTTGATGAGCGCCGCGACGCCGGCGACGTGGGGTGTCGCCATCGAGGTGCCGCTGTACCTGCCGTAGCTGTTGCCCGGCAGCGTGCTCAGGATACCGACGCCGGGCGCCGCAAGGTCCACGCTGGTCGCCCCAAAGTTGGAGAACGAAGCGAGGGCGTCGGTGTCGTCGGTGGCGGCCACGGAGACGACGTTCGGGACTTCGTAGTTGGAGGGATAGTGCGGCGTGGCGTCGTTGTTGTCGCCGACCCCGTCGGAGCCACCGTTGCCGGCCGCGGCTATGAAGATGTGTCCCGCGGCGTCGGCCCTGGCGATGGCGTCGCGCAGCGCCTGGCTGTAGCCACCGCCGCCCCAGGAGTTGTTGGAGATGTCCATGCCCTCGGCGACCGCGTAGTTGATGGCCTCTACGGCATCGGAGGTGTAGCCACCGTTCGCGCCGAGGAACTTGAGGGAGGCGACCTGCGCCCGCCAGTTGACGCCCGTGATCCCGACCCCGTTGTTGCCGGTGGCGGCTATGGTGCCCGCGACGTGCGTGCCGTGCTCGTCGCCGTTGCCGGTTATGGGGTCGGGGTCGTAGACGCTCGCGTCGTCGTTGGCGAAGTCGTAACCGTTGACGTCGTCCACGTAACCGTTGCCGTCGTCGTCGACGTTGTTACCGGCTATCTCGCCGGTGTTCGTCCACAGGTTGCCCCTGAGGTCCTGGTGGTTCGTGTCTATGCCCTCGTCGATCACGGCAACGACGGTGTCCTGGCTGCCCGTGGCCGTGTTCCACACCTCCGGCGCGTCCACGTCGGCGTCGGAAGTCCCGCCGGTCTGCCCGGTGTTGTTGAGGCCCCAAAGGTTGTTGAACTGGGGATCGTTCGGGACCGCGGCCGGCTGGAGCTTGAAGTTCGGCTCGGCGTAAGCGACGTCGGGAGAGTTTTCGTAGGCCCGCACCGCCTCGTTCACGGTCAGGTCGCGCGGCAGGTCCACGACGTTCACATCGCTGCGAGGAAGGTCTTCTTCGATAGTGGCCCCCGTCTCCCGGTTCAGGTCGCGGAGGTCCGCCTGGGAGGCCGGCTGTTCGAGGCCGACGATGATCTCACCCGGCGCGAACTGCCGGGCGGAACCCTCCTGGTAGGTAGGATCCTCCTCCCGAACGGGCTGGGTCATGGCCTCCTGGGTAGCCCCTTGAAGGCTAATAAACACAAGAAGCGCGGCCGTGGAAGCCCCGGCCAACAAGCTTGTTCTACGGATCAAAGACATTGAACCCTCCTTCGGCGACCCGGCGCCCTCTCAGCAAGAGGCCCGTGGCTTTGCGTCCCCGCCTCGCGACGGGTTTGCCTTTTTCGTAAGCCTTGCCAGTTTACCCGGCGGGCACCCCGGCAAACGTGAAGGGCTCCACGTTGTGTACGATTCTATCGGAAAGGCCTCTAAGGCGGATCGCGGTGGCAATGCCACCGCGATCCGCGCGGTCGGCTTTTTGCTCTTGCTGAGAGCTGAGAGCTGAAAGCCGATCGCCCTGCAAGGAGGTTCGACCTCCTTGCAAACCGCTTCAGGGTTTATATTGGCCGAAGATCCCGCGTAAAGTGTCGGAGACTTCGCCGAGGGTGGCGAGCTCTGACAATGCTTCCCGCATAGGATAGAGGAGGTTCTCGTCGCCCTCGGCCGCCGCCTTCAGTCGCGCGAGCGCGCGGTCCACGGCGGCGTTGTCGCGGGCCTCCTTGAGTTCGGCGAGGCGGGCGGATTGGGTATCGCGGATCGACTCGTCCACGGTGTGGAGGTCCATCTCCGGGTCCTCGTCGCCGGCGTGGCGGTTCACGCCGACTATGATTCGCTCCCCCTTCTCCACCTCGCGCTGGTAGCGGAAGGCCGCGTCTTCGATCTCCGCCTGCATGAAACGCTCTTCTATGGCCTTGACCGAACCGCCCATCTCGTCGATCCGGCCGATGTACTCCCAGGCTTCCTCCTCCACGGCGTCGGTCAGCGACTCGACGAAGTACGAGCCGGCCAGGGGGTCCGCGGTGTCGGTGAGGCCGCCCTCGTTGGCCAGGATCTGCTGGGTTCTGAGCGCTATGCGGGCGCTCCGCTCGGTCGGCAGGGCGAGCGCTTCATCGAAGGCGTTGGTGTGAAGGCTCTGGGTGCCGCCGAGCACGGCCGAGAGTGCCTGAACCGTCGTTCGCACTATGTTGTTCTCGGCCTGCTGGGCGGTGAGCGAGGAGCCTGCGGTCTGCGTGTGGAAGCGGAGCTTCAGGCTCCTCTCGTCGGTCGCGCCGAAGCGGTCGCGCATGATCCTGGCCCACATCCTCCTCGCCGCCCGGTACTTGGCGACTTCCTGAAAGAGGTCGTTGTGGGCGTTGAAGAAGAACGAGAGCCGCGGGGCGAACTCGTCGACTTCGAGCCCCGCTTTGGTCGCCGCCTCGACGTAGGCGATGGCGTTGGAGAGGGTGAAGGCGAGCTCCTGGACGGCCGTGGATCCCGCCTCGCGGATGTGGTAGCCGGAGATCGAGATCGTGTTCCAGCGCGGAAGCTCCTTCGCGCAGTACGCGAACATGTCGGTCGTGATCCTCATGGAAGGAGCCGGCGGGTAGATGTACGTCCCGCGCGCCAGGTACTCCTTCAGGACGTCGTTCTGGGTGGTGCCGGTTACCTGCTCGGGCCTCGCGCCCTGTTCTTCGGCGACGAGCGAGTAGAGGAGCAGCAGGGTCGAGGCCGTGGCGTTTATTGTCATGGAGGTCGAGACCTCGGCGAGGGGTATCCCGTCGAAGAGGTCGCGCATATCGAGGAGGGAGTCTATGGCGACCCCGACTTTTCCGACCTCGCCGAGACTAAGCTCGTGGTCCGAGTCCCGGCCCATCTGGGTCGGCAGGTCGAAGGCGACGGAGAGTCCGGTCTGGCCATTCTCCGTGAGGTACTTGAAGCGCCGGTTGGTCTCTCCGGCGGTCCCGAAGCCCGCGTACTGGCGCATAGTCCAGGGCCGGCCGCGGTACATCGAGGGGTAAGGGCCGCGGGTGTAAGGGAAGGCGCCGGGGTCGGCGAGCTTCTCCTGGTAATCGAAACCTTCGAGGTCCGGGGGGCCGTAGAGGGGCTTGACCTCGATACCGGACTCGGTGCGTCGTTCGTCCCGGCGTTTCTCGACGTCCATGCAGCGTCCCTTCCGGTAGACCTAGCCTTCGGGCAATTCTACAAGCTCGGTGAGCACCCCGAAGGCGCCCTTCGGGTGCACGAAGGCCATCCGGCTGCCCCCGGCGCCGATCCTGGGCGACTCGTCTATGAGCTGGACGCCGTTGCCTTTCAGGTCGGAGAGGGCGGCTTCGAGGTCGTCCACCTGGAAGGCCACGTGGTGGAAGCCCTCGCCGTGTTTGGCCAGGAACTTGCCGACGGGAGAGTCGGGGCGGGTCGGCTGGACGAGCTCGATCTGCGACTCGCCGACGCGGAACATCGTGGCCACGATGCCCTGCTCCTCGACCACCTCCTTCTCCGAAGGTTGGGCGCCGAAGTTCTCCGCGTAGAAGCGGGCGGCGGCGTCGATATCCTCAACCGCGTAACCGAGGTGGTAGATCCTGCCGAGCAACTCTCTCCCTTCGACGGTGGCGGGGGGATTGTAGATCAAGATCACGAAGGCGACCGTGGTCTAGAATCCCTGGCAAAACGGCCGGGAGGCGAGCATGGCGCAGGGAATCATGGGCAAGATCCAGGAGCTCTCCGAAGAGCGGGAGCGAATCCTTGCCCGGGAGGGAACCCACCACGCGGAGACCGGAGACCGGTCCAGGATCGTACAGATAGACCACGACCTGCAGGTACTCTGGGACCTCCGCCGCCGCGAGATGGCCGGTGAGAACGTCAACCTCAAAGAAGACTATTACGACCGTTACACCGTCGACCCGGGCTCCGACGCGCCCGGCCGCTAGTTGTCATCCTCTCAGCATTTCAGCTGGTCAGCTCTTCTTTTTGCTGACGGGCTGAGGGCGAGGCCTGCTCGTAGCAGGCCGACGCGTGCTGACAGGCTGACCAGCTAGAACCCCAGCCTGGTGTTGATGTCCGCCCACTCGGCCTTCGAGGCCGCTCTGGTCAGGATCTTCTTTAGTTCCAGGACGTCGTCTTCGTGGAAGTTCTGCCGGCCGGCGTCCGGGACGAAGTTCATGACGCGTCCGTCCGCGTAGCGGATCACGACCCTCGAGACGCCCGCGCCTTCTTTCCCCGGGTTGGAGTGTCTTTTTTCGCGCTGTATACCGTGCATGGCGGCCCTCCTATTTGACGTTTCTGCGGGCGTCGTGGGCAACCGTGTCGAGGTAGACCGACATCATGTGCAGTTCGTAGGACTCGAACACTTTCCTGCGCCTGGGCGTGATCACGTCAGAGTCCCCGTTGTCGAACTCTATGACGATCTCGCGCACGCCTTTCGGGTCCATGCCGGCGTCGGAGATGTCGAGCGGGCTCCCCCGCCACTCCCTATCTGCACCTTCCCTGCTCGCGTCTTGCACGCGGGCTCCTTTCCGCTCCTACCTCGGCTGCCAGCGGCATGTTACCAGCACCCGGCCTAGAAAGGCCACAGGGGCGCCGCCGCCACCAGCAGCGGCGCGAAGAGGAGGGACGGCAGCATGTTCCCGACCCTCACCTGCTTCAGGTTTAGAAGCCCGAGGCCGAGCCCCACGATCAGCACGCCGCCCGTCGCCGTGGCGGCAGAGATCATGGCGTCGGTTACGAACGGCTCGATAAACCCGGCCCCGAGCGTCAACGATCCCTGAACCACGAGCACGGTCCCCGCGGAGAGCAAGACCCCCCACCCGAGCACGGAAGCGAACGTGAGCGCCGCTATAAAGTCCAGGCCGCTCTTGAGGGCGAGCAGGCCGTAATCCCCCCGAAGACCGTCTTCGAGGGAGCCGATCACGGTCAAGGGACCAACGCAGAACAGCAGGCTGGTCGTGACGAAGGCCCGGCTTACGGGGCTCTCCCCCTTAGAGAACCTTTTTTCGAGGTAATCGCCGAAGCGCTTGAGCCCGTCCTCGATGCCGAGAACCTCCCCGACGACCAGCCCCGCTACCACGCTGACCAGCGGGATCAGGGGATTGTCGAACTCCAGAAAGTTCGCGACGCCGACGAGAAGCGTCACGATGCCGATAGCCTGCATGGCCGTCAAACGCATCTTCTCCGGCAACCTGGCGCCGGCGAGGGTTCCTATTCCCCCTCCGGCCAGCACGGCTACGACGTTTATGGCGGTTCCGAGGCCCAAGACGGACTGAAGTATAAGGTTTGGGTAGACGCGACGCGCGACGGAAACCCGCCGGAAAAAAGGGGGACGGGCTCTCTGTATAATCCGCCGTGTCATGGCGGGTTTTGCGGGAGTCTGACTTGGATCTTTACGAGTATCAGGGCAAAGAACTGTTGAGGGGCTACGACCTGGAGACACTTCCGGGCATCGTGGCCGGAACGCCCGAGGAGGCGGCCCGCGCGGCCGAGACGCTCGGGGGAACCGTCGCCGTGAAGGCGCAGGTCCTCATCGGCGGGCGCGGGAAGGCCGGCGGGATCGCGGTGGTCCACAACGCCAGGGAGGCGGAGGAGGCCGCGGAACGCATCCTTGGGATGGACATCCGGGGGCATACCGTGCGGCGGGTCTACGTCGAGGGCGGGGCCGAGATCGAGAAGGAGTACTACCTCTCCATCACGGTCGACCGGGCCGCGAAGAAGCCCTTGATCTTGTTCTCGACCGAGGGCGGCGTGGACATCGAGGAGGTCGCCGAGACCAAGCCCGGGGCGATCGTGCGGACGCACGTCGACCCGCTGCTCGGCCTGCTACCGTACCAGGTGCGCGAGATAGTCTTCGCGGCGGGCCTCTCGGGCGACGCGGCGAAGGGCGTAGGGCGGACGCTGAACAACCTCTACAAGGCGTTCGAGGGGCTCGACGCGAGCCTGGTCGAGATCAACCCGCTGGTGCTGACCAAGGACGGGCGGGTGCTGACGCTCGACTCGAAGGTGACGGTGGACGACTCGAGCCTCTACCGTCACAAGGACATAGCGGAGCTGCACGACGTGGAGGCGGCGGACCCGCAGGAGCAGCGGGCCCAGGAGGTCGGCCTCCAGTACGTGAAGCTGGACGGAAACGTGGGGATCCTGGGCAACGGGGCGGGGCTCGTGATGAGCACGCTCGACGTGGTGGCCCAGGCCGGGGGCGAGCCGGCCAACTTCTGCGACGTCGGGGGTGGGGCGGACGCGGAGAAGATCTCGACGGCGCTGGACATCGTCACGTCCAACGAGCAGGTCGAGAGCGTCCTGTTCAACATCTTCGGCGGGATCACGCGCGGCGACGAGGTCGCCCGAGGCCTTCTCTCGGCCATCGAGAAGACCGGCATAGAACTGCCGATCGTGGTGCGCCTGGACGGGACGAACGCCGAGGAGGGGCGCCGCATCCTGGCCGAGAACACGCCGGAGAACGTACACACCGAAGAGACGATGCTCGACGCGGCCCGCCGCGCCGTGGAGCTCGCGCGCGACGGGGGGCGGTAGAGCATGGCGATACTTGTAGACGACGGGACCCGACTGCTGGTTCAGGGCATCACGGGCCGCGAAGGCGCGTTCCACACGGGCAGGATGCTGGAGAGCGGCACCAACGTGGTGGCCGGCGTCACGCCCGGCAAGGGCGGCCAGGACTACGAAGGCGTTCCGGTCTTCGACACCGTTGCGGGCGCGGTCGAGGCGACGGGCGCGAACGCCAGCGTGATCTTCGTCCCCCCGCCCTTCGCGGCCGATGCGATCTTCGAGTCTCTTGACTCGGGCATGAGCACCGTCTGCTGCATCACGGAGGGCATCCCCGTGCACGACATGATGCGGGTGGCCGATTACATAGGTACCAAGGACGCGACGCTCATCGGGCCTAACTGCCCGGGCGTGCTCTCGCCGGGCAAGGCGAACGTCTCGATCATGCCTCGCGACATCTTCTCGCCGGGCAAGGTCGGGGTGGTGAGCCGCAGCGGGACGCTCACGTACCAGATCGTCAACGAGCTTACCCAGCGCGGCATCGGGCAGAGCACGGCCGTCGGGATCGGGGGCGACCCGATCATAGGCACGAACTTTATAGAGATCCTCGGCAAGTTCGAGGAGGACCCCGAGACGGACTGCGTGGTGATGATCGGGGAGATCGGGGGCAACGCGGAGCAGCTCGCAGCCGACTACGTCCGATCGGAGATGAAGACCCCCGTGGTCGCCTACATAGCCGGTTTCACGGCCCCGGAGGGCAAGACTATGGGCCACGCCGGCGCGATAGTCTCCGGCGGCGAGAGCACGGCCGAGGCGAAGAGCGAGGCCCTGCGGTCGGCCGGCATCCGGGCGGCGACGAACCCGTCGGAGGTCGCGGAGCTCGTGGCCGAGGCGCTCGGCGGCTAGGGCGGAGCCATGAGGTTCGGGGGCGGGGGCTGGAGGCCGGACAACCGGCGCAACCGGAGGCGGAACGGCGGCACGGGGAGGTCCACCGAGCAGAGGGCCGACCGAACCGTCATCGCCGTGCTCGTCATCTTCACCGTCCTCGTCTTGGGGCTGATGATCGCGCTCCTCGCCCTCAGTTCTTGACGCCTGAGGCCCTGCCGCCGTGCTAGACTTGCGGCAGGGTCGTGCGCGACCGGGATATCATGGCTAAGTCTACGGCTCCACCAGTCCGCTACGGCAACCGGCTCACCCGCTGGTTGCTCAAGCACCGCATAGAACAGGTTCAGGGACCGGAGACACCGGAGAGCAAGTCCCAGCAGCATCCGTGGTGGCAGGTCGTCTGCCTGACGGGCGTGGACTACTTCTCGACGCTCGGCTACATCCCCGCCATAGCCGCCGCCAACGCCGGGGCCCTCTCACCCATCGCGACGTTGCTTATCGTGCTGCTCACGCTGTTCGGGATGCTTCCGATGTACCGTGTGGTGGCGGCGGAGAGCCCGAACGGCCAGGGCTCCGTCTCGATGTTGGAGCGGCTGCTCTCGTTCTGGAAAGGCAAGATCTTCGTCCTCTGCCTCCTGGGGTTCGTGGCGACCGCGTGGGTCATCACCATAACCCTCTCGGCCGCCGACGCCACGGCCCACATCGTCGAGAACCCGTTCTGGCCCGAGGGACTCAGGGACCACGAAGTCGGCATCACGCTGGTCCTCCTGGCGATTCTCGGCGCGGTCTTTTTGCGCGGTTTCAAGGAAGCCATCGGCATCGCGGTCGTCGTCGTGGCCGTGTTCCTGCTGACGAACCTCGTCGTTGTTGGCGTGTGCCTCTACTCCGTCTTCGCCGATCCCGGGAACCTCGCTAGCTGGCAAGACGCGCTCTTCACCAACTACGGCAACCCCCTGACGATGCTCGGACAATCCCTGCTCGTCTTTCCGCTGCTGGCCCTCGGGCTCTCGGGCTTCGAGACCGGCGTCAGCATGATGCCGCTCGTCCGGGGGGAGGACGGCGACGATCCGGAGCGCCCCAGAGGGCGCATAAGAAACACGCGCCGCATGCTCACGGTGGCGGCCCTCATCATGAGCTTCTACCTCATCACGACCAGCTTCGTCACGGCGGTCCTGATCCCGGCCGAGGAGTTCGGACCGGGGGGCGCGGCCAAGGACCGGGCGATGGCCTTCCTGGCGCACGAGTACCTGGGCGACGGCTTCGGGACCGTCTACGATCTGAGCACCATCGCGATCCTGTGGTTCGCCGGCGCGTCGGCGATGGCGGGGCTCTTGAACATCGTGCCCCGCTACCTGCCCCGGTACGGCATGGCCCCGGAGTGGGGACGGGCGGTGAGGCCGCTGGTGCTCGTCTACACGGCGATCGCTCTCGTGGTCACGATAATCTTCGCCGCGGACGTCGAAGCCCAGAGCGGGGCCTACGCGACCGGGGTGCTGGCGATGATGGTCTCGGCGGCCTTCGCGGTGGCCCTGTCCGCGTGGCGTAGGGGTTCTCGCGGGACGGGACTGGCCTTCGGGGTCTTGTTTCTGGTCTTCGTCTACGCCTTCGTGGCGAACGAGATCCGACGCCCCGACGGCATAGTCATCTCCCTGTTCTTTATAGCGGCCATCGTCGTCGTCTCGCTGGTCTCCCGCGTGCAGCGCTCCACGGAATTGCGGCAGGAGAGGATAGAGATAGACGAGACCGCCCAGATCTTCCTCGACGAGGCCGCCAGGGGCGGCGAGATCCACATAGTCGCCCACCGCAGGCGCCGGACTGACGACCCCTCGGAGTACGCCCGCAAGGAGAGGGAGCAACGCGAGGACAACCACATCCCGGCGAGCGACCCGATCCTGTTTCTGGAGGTTGATGTGGAGGACGCCTCGGAGTTCACGGACGTGCTCGAGGTGAGCGGCGTGGAGATCGGGCGCTACAAGGTCCTGCGCTCCGTCAGCTCGGTCGTGCCGAACGCCATCGCGGCCTTCCTGCTCCACGTGCGCGACACGACGGGAAAGACGCCCCACTGCTACTTCGGCTGGACCGAGGGGAACCCGGTCGTTTACCTGATCCGGTTCATGCTCTTCGGCGAGGGGGACACGGCCCCCGTGACCCACGAGGTCCTCAGGGAGGCAGAACCGGACGCCTCCCGCCGCCCCGCCATCCACGTGGGTGGCCGATGAGCCACCAGTTCGCCGTTATCGGCCTCGGGCGGCTGGGGATCGCGATGGTCGGCACCCTCGACTCCCTGGGGCACGACGTCCTTGCCATAGACCTGAAGGAAGACCTGATCCAGACGCTCGCGGACGACCTGCCTAACGTCCACCTGGTAGCGGCCGACGCCACGGACGAAGACGTCCTGCACGGCCTGAACCTGCAAGATTTCGACGCGGCGGCGGTGGTTATCGGGGAGAACCACATAGAGGCCGGCATCCTGGCGACGGCGAACTTGAAGGAGCTCGGCGTCTCGACCATCGTCGCCCGCGCCACGAGCAAGCTGCACGCCAGGGTCCTCGAGAGGGTCGGCGCCGACAGGGTCATCCAGCCCGAGCGCGAGATGGGCGAACAGGTCGCCCGGGTGCTCGCCTCCCCAGCCGTACTGGACTACGTGGACCTCGGCGAAGACGAGGCCCTGATCGAAGCCCGGGTACCCCAACAGTGGACCGACAAATCGCTGGCCGAACTCGCCCTCTCCCGCAACCTCGGCCTCACGGTCCTGGCCCTGAAACCGCAGAACGGCGCGGGAACGCTCCCCCGCGGCGACACGATCCTCCGCGAGGGCGACGTAATAGTGGTGGGCGGCTCCAAGAAGACCCTGGACGCCTCTCCCCTCTCAGGCCCCCCTCCGCGCAAAACGTAGGTTTCAGGCATCAGGAAGGACCGCTTACGGGATGGTGGTCGCCAGCCCGAGGCCCTCGCGCGGATCGGCCCGGTACTTTTGGGTCCACGTTCGGACTACCTATCTCGGCGAAGGGTTCCGCCACCAACCCCGAAACCTGATGCCTGCAGCCTGAAACCTACACCGGCAGGTCTATTATCCGGCGCCCGAGCAGGCTCCCGACGAGCTCCACGGCGAGGGACGCCGTGCCGTTTCTGACGTCCAGGATCGGGTTTACCTCCACCACGTCCAGGGAGGTCACCACGTCCGCCTCGTTTATGAGCTCCATGACGAGGTGGGCCTCGCGGTAGGTGAGGCCGCCGCGGACCGGGGTGCCGACTCCCGGGGCTATCTCGGGGTCGAGGACGTCCAGGTCGAAGGAGAGGTGGACGCGGTCCACGTGCGAGAGGTACTTCATGGCCTGGCGCACGACGCGGGCGACGCCGTAGGCGTCTATCTCCTTCATCGTGTAGGCGCGCACGCCGGCCTCGCGGAGCAGGTTGCGCTCTTCGAGGTCCACGGAGCGCAGGCCTATCAAAACGATGTCCTCGGGCCTCACGCTCGCGCCGGGGCCGCCGATCTCGACGAGGTCGGCAGGACCCATGCCGGCGAGCGTGGCGAGCGGCATCCCGTGGATATTTCCAGAAGGCGAGGTCTCGGGGAGGTTGAAGTCCGCGTGGGCGTCGAGCCAGATCACGCCCGTCCGGCCGCCGGAGGACCCGGCGACCCCCGAAACGGTCCCGATGGAGATGGAGTGGTCCCCCCCGAGGAAGATCGGGAACAGCCCCTCCGACACGACGGCCCCTGCCCGCCCGGAGACTTCCTCGCACACGCTCCGCACGGCATCGAGGTGACGGACGGACTCGTCGCTCTCTATCAGCTCGGGGATCGGCACCCCCGCGTTGCCGAGGTCCGTAACGGGATAGCCCAGCTCCTCGATGGCGTCTTCCAGGCGGGCGTACCGGATGGCGCTCGGCCCCATGTCCACGCCGCGGCGGTCCTGCCCGAGGTCCATAGGCACCCCGAAGATACCAACCGGGTTGCGCGGGTTCCTAGGCAAAAGAGACGCCTCCCGACCGCCTGGGGTCCGCCGCCGCCTCGAGGTCCCCCCGGTCGTCAGCCTGACGGCGTTCACCCCCCGAAGTACATGTTCGGCTCCTCGTACGGGAGCACCCGCCCGAAACGCTCCGGGTCCGCCTTTGGCGACCCCGCCTCGAACGCGAAAAGGTCTCCCTCCGCGTGGAAGCGCGGCGCGAGGACCGCCTCTTCGACGGTCATCCCGAAGTCCAGGATGTTCACGAGCGTCTGCAGGATCGCCGTTGGTATGCGCGAGGCGCCGGGAGACCCGAGCGCCACGATCCCACCCTCGGCGGACGAGACGACGGTCGGGCTCATGCTTGAGACGAGGCGCTCGCCGGGCTTGAGCGCGTGAAAGCCCTTGGGGTTTAGCTCGGGCTCGCCGAGGCTGTTGTTGAGCGGGATGCCCGTGCCTGGGACGACGAGACCCGAACCGTAGCCCATGCTCGCGGTTATGGAGACGGCGAGGCCATCGGCGTCGACGCAGGAGAGGTGCGTGGTGTGCGGGGAGCCGAAGCCCTCGAAGATGCGCCGGCGCTGGACCTTGGCGTACTCCTCCCCGGTCAGCCGGGCCGCGACGGTCCCGTTCTCCGAGCCGTCCAGGTACTGCGTCGCCCGGTCTTCGAGCGCGAGCTTCATGGCGCCGGCCATGACGGTAACGTACTCCCTGCCGGGCATGGAGGCGAGGTCGTAAGCCGAGACCACGCGCAGCATCTGCGCCAGCGTGGGGCCGCCGGCCGAGGGCGGACCGTTCGTGTACATCTCCCCCGCCCCGTGGCGCACGCTCATCGGCTCCCTGACGACCGGCCTGTACTCGGCGAGGTCCCTCTCCGTAAGGATGCCCTCCATGCCGAGGACGTAGGAAGAAACCTTGCGCCCGAGATCCCCCTCGTAGAACAGGTCGGCGCCAGACTCGCCCACGGCCTGCAGCGTGTCGGCGAGCTCGGGGAACCGTATCTCCTCGCCTTCCCTGTAGACCCTGTCGCCCTTGTAGAACTGCCGGCGCGTCTCGTCCGTGAGCGTGAGGACCTCCCGGGCCACCTCGAACCAGAGCCCGGAGGTCCGGCAGAGCCGAAAGCCGTCGCGGGCGAGCCGGATCGCGGGCCCCAGAGCCTCCTTGAGACCCAGCCTCCCGTGCCGCCGGAGCACCATCTCCCACCCGCGCAAAGAACCCGGCACGGAGACCGCGGCCCCGCCGACTATGGACCGGACGCCGGCGCCGTACTTGAGCGTCACCGACTGCGGGCTTCCCCCCGCCCCGAAGGCCGAATCCGGCAGGCCCTTGCCCGGCATCGCGTCGTAGTAGTCGACGAGTTCGGCGCTGCCGTCCGAGTCCCTGACAAGCGCGAAACCGCCGCCGCCGATGGAGCTCATCAGGGGCTCGGTGACGCTCACCGCGGCGGCCGCGGCGACTGCGGCGTCGGCGGCGTTGCCCCCGGCGCGGAAGACCTCGGCGGCGGCCTCCGCCGCGTACGGGGTGCCGGCCGAGGCCGCGAAGGAGAGCTTTGAGTCCGAGGCGTTCATTGTGGCTATCATACGCGAGAGGACGGTCACGCGAAAACGGGGGACAGAGACTTGAGCGAAGGCGGACGCAGGTTCAACTCGGCGACGGACGCGGAGATCCGCAACGCCGACGTAGCCGACTCGTACTTCCACAGGACGATGGAGGTGCTCCGCTCCCGCGGCCTTGAGAACACCCCCGTCCACGCCGAGCTTGCCTACAAGACCAGCGACCCCGACGCCTGGTTCGTCGTCGCGGGCCTGGACGAGGTCGCCTACCTCTTCGAGGATCTGCCGGTCGAGGTTCGGGCGGTGCCCGAAGGCACGATCTGCCGCCCCCACGAGCCGATCCTCACCATCTCCGGCCCCTACGGCGCCTTCGCCGAGCACGAGACCGCCCTGCTCGGCCTGCTCTGCCAGGCTTCGGGCATCGCAACGGGCGCGGCGCGGTGCCGGTTGGCGGCCGGCGAGCGGCCCGTGATTTCCTTCGGGGCGCGAAGGATGCACCCGTCCATAGCGCCCATGATCGAACGCTCGGCCTACATCGGCGGGTGCGACATGGTCGCCGTGGACCTCGCCGTCGAACGTATGGGCATCCCCGCCACCGGCACGACCCCGCACGCCCTCGTCCTCATGATTGGCTCGACCGCCGAGGCGGCGAAGGCCTTCGACGAGACGATGAAGCCTGAGGTCCCACGCACCATCATCATAGACACCTTCGACGACGAGAAGTTCGGGGCCCTTTTGGCGGCCCGCGCCATTCCGGACACAATCTCGGCCATCCGGATGGACACGCCGGGCAACCGCAGGGGAGACTTCAGGGACCTGATGCGCGAGGTCCGGTGGGAACTCGACCGCCACGGGTTCTCGCACGTCAAGATCTTCGCCTCCGGCGGCATCGACGTCGATTACATCCTCCACCTGAACCCCGTCTGCGACGCCTACGGGGTCGGCGGCGCCATCGCGGACGCGCCGATGATCGACTACTCCCTGGACATCGTCGAGGTCGACGGCGAGGACCGCTCCAAGCGCGGTAAGCGCGGCGGGCGCAAGAAACTCCTCGAGTTGGAGGACGGGTCCCGCCAGGTCCTGCCCGTAGGCGCCCCCCAACCCCACGGCGCCCGCGACGTCCTTCGCCCCATCGAAGAAGCCTTTGGCGACGACGACGCCCACGCCCTCCGAGGGCGGGTCCTCGCCCAACTCGCCACCGATAAGTTCGCTCTCTAAGGCGCCTCCCGGTCCCTCTACTTCATTTGGGCTAGGCGGGCATGGTCCCTTTTGGCGAGACAAATTTCCTCTATTTGTGTGATGTGATACCAGCATCCCTGCAGGATAATTACGGGGGTAAGGAAGAGCCGATGGAGAGGACCCGAGATGGAGAACACGACCTCGAACGCCAGCCCTCTGACCTGTCCTTTCTGCGAGTCGGCGCCCCTCGAAGATTTCGGCCGCAACTCGGCGCGGTGCAGGACCTGTGGCGGCGTCCTCGGCGGCGAGTTGCTGGAGATGCTGCGGCGCATCGTCGCCCTCCCCGACACGCTCGGCCGGCACGCCTGCGAGTGCGGACATCCCGAGATGCGCCTCCTCCCCGACGACGTCTACCGGTGCCCGGCCTGCGGCGCCGAGGTCGTGCCGGTCTCTGCCGGGGCCGCGACCTGGAAGAGCTCCGACCACTCCGAGGCCTACTGGTCGGGCTGGCTCGACGGCCGCTACGGCGAGCAGAAGCGGCTCTCTACAAACCGGGTCCTCGCCCGCTGGGACTCGGCACAGGACCGCCTCGACTTCTACCGCGGCCACCGCGCCGGGCGGGAGGCGAGGGTCGCGAGGCGTGGGCTTATAGAGGCGTCTTAGGGAAGCTTTCAGCCTTTAGCTTTCAGCTTTCAGCTTCTGGTTCAAGGGGCGCCCGAGTAGTCTATGACGAGGTAGTAGCTGCACTCTCCCGGCCCGGTGTTGTCGAAGCGGTGCGGGACGTCTGCCTCGAAGTAAAGGGCGTCGCCTTGCCGCAGCCGGTGTTCTTCACCGCCGAGGGTCGCCGACAGCTCGCCCTTCTCCACAACGATGTGCTCCCTGACGCCCCTGCTGTGGGGCGGGAACTCGCCGGAAGTGCCGCCGGTGGGGATCACGTTGCGGACGAACTCGACGCCCCGTCCCGCGAACGTCGGGGATAGCAACTGACGCTCGAAACCCGTCTCGGGGTCGCGCATGACCAGGCGGTTCTCTTTCCGCACCACGACGACTTCGCGTTTTTCTTCCGTGCCCGCCAGGCGCGAGAGCGTAACACCCAGCCCCTCGGCAAGCCTCGCGGCGACCACCAGCGTCGGGTTCTTCTCGCCGCGTTCGAGCTTGGAGATCATGGCCCGGCTCACCCCCGACCGGCCGGCCAACTCCTCGAGCGTCAACCCCCGCCCGCGACGCAACTCCCTGACGCGACCGCCCAGCCGATCGGACGAAACCGCCTCCACCATCCGAGAGTCCACCGTTGCGCTGTCCTCCGTCATTTGGTAGAAGAGATTCTATCATGGTAGAAGCTTTTCTATTCTTCGCGGCCCTTGCGCCGTTCGTGGTGGCCGGGGTCGGGCTTCTGGTGCTCGGGCGGCCCGCGGTATGGGTCGGGGTGGCGACGCTCGGGGCGGCCGTGGCCGGGGCGTTGGCGTTCGGGGGTCGGGGCTGTTCGGGGCTTTGATGGGGGGCTCGGGACGTCGGGGCGGGTGTTGTTCGTTCTCTTCGGCGGTTTGTTGCTGTACAACGTGCTCGCGGCTGGCGGGGCGGTCGGGGAGGTGTCGCGATTTCTGGGGCGGTTGGAGCCCGATCCCGTCGCGCTCGCCGCGGGGGTGGTCGTCGGGGTGGCACCGTTCTTCGAGTCGGTTACGGGGTTCGGGGTGGCGGTGGTAATAAGCGCCCCATACTGCTCGCCGCCGGTTTCTCGCCGTTAAAGGCGGCGGTGCTGGCGAGTTGGGGCAGTGCGCGGTGCCGTGGGGGCTTTGGGGGTTGGGACCGTGATCGGGGCGGATCTCGCCGGGATGGGCTTCGTCGAGCTCTCGGACTGGAGCGCCCTGTTGAGCGTTCCCCTCTTCCCCGTCTACGGCGTCGCCGCGGTCGCGCTCGCCGGCGGATGGTCGGGTGTCAGGCGCCGCGGCGCGGAGGCGGCCCTGCTTGGCCTCGCGGCAGGAGCCGGGACGCTCGCGACCAGCCTCTTCCTAGTCCCGGAGCTCTCGGGCGCCGTCGGTGGGCTCGCGGCGACGGCAATCTTTCTCGGGCTCCGGATCGGCCGGGCCGGGGGCGCCCCGGTGCGCGCGCTGCTGCCCTACGCATTTCTCCTTACCCTACTCGTCCTGATAAACGCGGGCGGGGGGCCCGGCTCTGTGGCCTGGATCGGGCCCGCGATCGACGGACCGGGCCTGCCGCTCCTTGCCTCCTCGATCTTCGCCTCCACACTGTTCGCGGTCGGTCCGGGAACGTTCGGCAACGCGCTGAACAGCACGACCCGCCAGTGGCTCCCGACCGCGGGTGCTGTGCTCACCTTCGTGCTCGCCGGGGCGATCTTGGCAGACGGTGGAGCGGCCGGGGTGCTGGCGACCGAAGCCAGGCGTTTCGGGAGCCTCTACCCCGCCATCCTGCCCGTTCTCGGTGCTTTCGGGGGGGCGCTCGCGGGATCCAACGCGGCCTCCAACGCGCTCTTCATGCCGCTCCAGATCGAGGCCGCGCGCGGGCTCGGCATCTCGGAGCCACTCGCGGCGGCCTCGCAGAACGTGTCGGGGAGCCACGCGAGTTTGTTGGCTCCTCAGCGAATCGTGCTGGCGGCGACGGCGACCGGGCTCGTGGGGCGGGAGGGTGAGATCACGCGCCTCGCCATGGCCCCCGTCGTGGTTTCCATCGTCGTCTTGGCGGTCATCGGGATGGTGTCCTAGCTTAGAGGTCGTGTTCGGACTGTGCAGCCATGCGCCTCTCCCGCACGAGCCACGAGAGATCCGGCTCAAGCCCGATTTCGGCGGCCCAGGCTCGCAAGAATCGTCGGTGCGTAAAAACCTTGTACGCGCCGATCTGCCCCGGCCAAGCTACAGCGGTTTGCGGAAGGACCGACCCTCATCGTTGGTGAGGCCTTGAGGTTTTTAGGCACTCAGGTTTTCAGGGGTGCGCCACGAGGCCGCGGGCGGGCCCCGACCCACCACCCCTCGGAACCTCAAAGCCTAAGAACCCGTAAACCTACCCCCAACGGGCTCGATTTTCGATGAGACTCGAAGCCTGATCGCCAGAAGGACGCGGCGAGTCGGCATGATGGTGACGGATGACCCGCGTGATTCGCGAAGCGCGGGCTCAGTCGCCAGTCATCGGTTCTCGTCGAGGGCGTAACCTATGACACCGTCCGCGGCGCTGCACGAGGGAGTCGCGGACCCTGTGAGTAGGCCTGCCCACTCCCTTCCACTTCCAATATACAGCGCCCCGGGGCTTGCTTCAAGCCCCGGTCGTGGCGCATAATGCCGGCCGAGGCCAGAACCCACGGAGATTAGAGTAACGAAATGCGTGTGTTGTTGTCGGCGTGTGGGTCGCGCGGGGACGTCGAACCGATGGCGGGACCCGCGGTGCGGTTGCGGGCACCCGGCGCGGAGGCGCGTGTGCGCGCCTCCGGCCTTCGCGGAGCTGCTGGCCCGTGTCGGCGCGCCGCTGGTACCGGTCGGCCGGCCGGTGCGCCCGATGGTGCGCGGGGCGAAGCCGGCGTCGACGTGGAGCTGGCCGACGGCCCGTCGCTGCGGGCGGAATACCTCGTCGGGCGCAACGGCGGACGCGATCTGATCCGGAAGGCCGCCGGCATCGAGTTCCCCGGGTGGGATCCGACGACCAGCCACCTGATCTCCGAGGTCGAGCTGGCCGAGGAGCCGGAATGGGACCTACGCCGCGACGCGCTCGGGATCCATTCCTTGAGCGGGTGGGGGCCGGTGAGACGTTGCGACGTTCTTTAGAGAACGCACGAGGGAGGGAAGGGATGAGCTGCTACGTGTTGGGTTTCCAGGAGGTCGACCGGACGCAGGTCGCGGTCGTTGGCGGCAAGGGCGCGCATCTGGGGGAGCTTTCGCGGATCAAAGGCCTCCGCGTGCCGGCTGGCTTCTGCGTGACGACGGACGCCTTCCAGCGGATCATGGCGGAAGCGCCGTCGATCGACGATCGACTCGATCGGCTGTCGCGCCTGAAGCCGGACGACCGGGAGGCGATCCGCGCGCTCAGCGCGGAGATCCGCCGGACCCTCGAAGGGACCGCCATCCCCGACGATCTGGCGGCGGCGATTACCCGCCCGCTCGCCCGGCTCGGCGAGAGAGCCGCCTACGCCGTCCGATCCAGTGCGACGGCAGAGGACTTGCCGACGGCATCCTTCGCGGGCCAGCAGGACACGTACCTGAACGTCGTGGGGCCGGCGGCGATCCTCCAGCACGTCAGCCGGTGCTGGGCCTCGCTCTTCACCGAGCGGGCCGTGACCTACCGCCTGCGGAACGGATTGGACCACCGGAAGGTCCACATGGCCGTGGTCGTGCAGCAGATGGTCTTCCCGCAGGCGGCCGGCATCCTCTTCACGGCCGACCCCGTCACGGGCAGCCGGAAGGTCGCCTCCGTGGAGGGCAGCTTCGGCCTCGGCGAGGCCCTGGTCTCCGGCCTGGTAAACGCGGACGTCTACAAGGTGCGGGACGGCGAGGTCGTCGCCAGGGCGGTCGCCACCAAGCGGCTTGCCATCCACGCCTCGCCGGCAGGCGGGACGCAAGAACATGCGATCGAGCCGGAGCGGCAGGAGCAGGCAGCGCTGACGGATGCGCAGGTCGTGCGGCTGGCGCAGCTGGGCCGGCGGATCGAAGCCCACTTCGGCCGCCCCCAGGACATCGAATGGTGCCTGGTCGACGATGGGTTCCAGATCGTCCAGAGCCGGCCGATCACCACGCTGTTCCCTATCCCTGAGGCCGGCGACCGGGAGAACCACGTCTACGTCTCCGTCGGTCATCAGCAGATGATGACCGACCCCATGAAGCCGCTGGGGATCTCCTTGTGGCAGCTGACGGCAGGCCGGCCCATGTACGAGGCCGGCGGGAGGCTGTTCGTCGACGTCACCCGGGGCCTCGCAACGCCTGCGAGCCGCGCAGGCTTCCTGGAGATGCTGGGGAAATCCGATCCGCTGATCGGGGACGCGCTGCAGACCATCCTCGACCGCGGCGACTTCATCCCGACGCTCCCGGACGAGGGTCCCGACGGGGCGCCGGCGGGCGGCGCGCCAGCCCCGATCGAGACCGATCCGGCCATCGTCGCCGAGCTGATCAGGCGCAGCCAGGCCTCCCTCGCCGACTTGAAGCGCGACATCCGGACGAAGTCCGGATCGGCGCTCCTCGACTTCATCCTGGCGGACATCCAGGAGCTGAGGCGGCTCCTGTTCGATCCGCAGAGCCATCGGGTGATCATGGCGGGAATGGAGGCAACCTGGTGGCTCAATGAGCAGCTGCAGGCGTGGCTGGGCGAGAAGAACGCGGCCGACACGCTTACGCAGTCCGTCCCCCACAACGTCACGTCGGAGATGGGGCTAGCGCTCCTGGACGTCGCGGACGTGATCCGCCCGCGTCCGGACGTGGTGGCCTTCCTGCGGCACGTCGAGGACGAGGGCTTCCTGGACGAGCTGCCCGGGCTCGCAGGCGGGCGGGAAGCGCGAGACGCCATTCAGGCCTGGCTCGACAAGTACGGCATGCGCTGCGTCGGCGAGATCGACATCACGAGGCCGCGTTGGAGCGAACGCCCCACCACGCTCGTGCCCATCATCCTCAGCAACGTCAAGAACTTCGAGCCGGGCGCCGGCGCGCGGCGCTTCGAGCAAGGACGGCAGGAGGCCTGGAAGAAGGAACGGGAGCTGCTGGAGCGCTTGCGGGCCTTGCCGGACGGGAAGCGGAAGGCCGAAGAGGCCAAGCAAATGATCGACCGGGTCCGGACCTTCAGCGGGTACCGGGAGTATCCGAAGTACGGCATGGTCAGCCGATACTTTGTTTACAAGCAGGCCTTGTTGGAAGAAGCCGGGCGCCTCGTGCGGGCCCACGTGCTTCGTGAGAAGGAAGACATCTTCCACCTAACCTTCCAGGAGCTCCAGGACGTCGTGCGCACGAACCAGGTGGATGACCGGCTCATCCGCCAGCGCAAGGACGCGTTCAGTTCGTATAAGGCGCTCACGCCGCCCCGGGTGCTCACGTCGGATGGCGAGGCCGTCGCCGGGGCGTACCGACGCGACGATCTGCCGGCCGGCGCGCTGGTCGGCTTGCCGGTTTCCGCCGGGACCATCGAGGGGCGGGCCCGCGTCATCCTGGACGTGGCGGGGGCCGATCTCGAAGCGGGCGACATCCTGGTCACCGCCTACACGGACCCCAGCTGGACGCCCCTGTTCGTCGCGATCAAGGGCCTGGTGACGGAGGTGGGGGGCCTGATGACCCATGGCGCGGTGATCGCACGGGAGTACGGCTTGCCGGCCGTCGTGGGGGTGGAGCATGCCACCCGGCTGATCCGGGATGGGCAGCGGATCCGCGTGCATGGAACGGACGGGTACGTCGAGATCCTGCCCTAGCGGGACAGCCCGGCAGGTAGCCGGGCGGCGCGTGGACGGCCAGACGCCGTTGGCGGCCTGGTAGATGCCCGCCGCGGGTCTTCACCCTGCTGCACGATGCCACGATGATCCCGGCCACGGCCGGCATGTTGGTCCCATCCACGAGGTAGACGCCGATCCGCAGTTCTGCCTCGGCGTCGTGCCCGCGGGCGGCCAGCGGGGGCGTGTTTCGTGCTGCAGGTCCCGCGCCCCTCCGAGAGCACCGGGCTCCAGTCGGACCTTTCGGAGTCTCTACCGTAGGGAAGATCCCTGACGTAACGGGCGGCGCCCCGGAAACCTTCGGCACCAGGATCGTAGAAGGCAGAACCCAGACGGCCCGGGGTCTCTACCCGGAAGCCTGGCAGCTTTTCGCGTTCAAGGCTACGGTTCCCGCCCGGCCAGGCGCCCCTCAAGAATCCTCAGCAAAGTAGCCTCGTCTTCGGCTATCCGGTCCAGCGGAACGCGGACCATGGGGTTTAGTTTCGAGCCGAGGAACGTCGCGCGGGTGTCGGTGTGGAGACCGGCGATCAGCCGCCTGGCGCCTTCGAGACGGCGGTGGGCGTGGGCGATGCCGAGCTCTACGCAGGCCCCTTCGTCCGGGACCCGGCCTTCGAGCACGAAAAGAAAGATGTCGGATTCCATTATTTTGGTTTCGTCTAGTTCGAACATGGCCAGGCGACGCTCCTCGGGGCGCATCGCGTCGTACGGCGCCTTGTCCCGTTCGACGCCGTCGCGTTGGGGGAGGAAGACACGGAAACCCCGGTCTTCCAGTTTACCGGCCAGCGCTTCATTGAAAGACCTCTCGGCTTCGGAGAAGAGCGGGCCGGCCAGGTAGACCAGCACGGTGCTAGCCGAGGGCGCGGTCGAGGTGGACGGCCGCGCTTATGAGGGAGAGGTGGGTCAGGGCCTGGGGGAAGTTGCCGAGGGCCTCGCCCGAGGAGCCGACCTCCTCGGCGTAGAGGCCGAGGTGGTTTGCGTAGGAGAACATCTTCTCCAGGGCGAGGCGGGCCTCGTCGAGGCGTCCTGCCTGGGTCAGGCATTCGACGAACCAGAAGGAGCAGAGGCTGAAGCTGCCCTCGTCGCCGACGAGGCCGTCGGGCGCCGCCTCGTCGGTCCGGTAGCGGTCGACGAGGGTGTCGTAGGTGAGCTCGTTCTGGATGTGGTCGAGGGTGGCGAGCCAGCGCGGGTCCGTGGGTCCCACGAACTTTACGAGCGGCATGAGGAGGAGCGAGGCGTCCAGGGCGTCGCTCCCGTAGTGCTGGACGAAGCTGCCCTTATCGGGGTTCCAGCCTCTCTCCATGACTTCCTCGTAGATCTTGTCGCGCTCGGAGATCCAGCGCCCCTCTCCCCCGTTCCCCGCAGGGAGGCCGCGCTGGCGCGAGATCCTGACGGCCCGCTCCAGGGCGACCCAGCTCATCACCTTGGAGGAGACGAAGTGCCGCCGGCCGCCGCGGACCTCCCAGATGCCCTCGTCTTCGAGGCGCCAGTTGTCGGCGAGCCAGTCGAGGATGCGGCGGAGATTCTGCCAGAGGTCGTAGTCGAGCGGGGCGCCGTGCTTGTTGTAGAGGTAGGCGGCGTCCAGGATCGCCCCGTACAAGTCGAGCTGGATCTGGCCGTAGGCCGCGTTTCCGAGGCGCACCGGTCCCGAGCCCATGTAGCCGGAGAGGTGGTTAAGCTCCTCTTCCTGTATCTTCGCGCGGCCGTCGATGCCGTAGAGGGGCTGGAGGAGCCCGTCCTCGTCCGCGGAGCAGCGGTCGCGGAGCCAGCCCATGAAGCGGTTCGCCTCGTCCTCGAAGCCTATGGAGATCAGGGCGTAGAGCGTGAAAGCCGCGTCCCTGAGCCACGCGTACCGGTAATCCCAGTTGCGCTCGCCGCCGATCCTCTCGGGCAGTCCCATCGTCGGGGCCGCCACCAGGGCCCCGGTCGGGTCGTAGACCATCAGCTTCAGGACGAGGGCGGAGCGGTTGACGAACTCCCGCCAGCGGCCCGAGTAGGTGCTACCGGAGATCCAACGCCGCCAGTACGCGAGCGTGTCGTGCAAGCTCTCCTCGAAATCGTCCCGCCGGAACACGTACCCCGGCCCCTCCCCCTCCTCTACCTCGGAGAGCACGAACGTCGCCCGCTCCCCCTCGCCCAGCTTGAACGTGGCCCCCGCCGCACCCTTCGGCCCCTTTTCAAGCGGCACCTCGGTCGAGAGGCCGAGGGAGGTGTGCGCCGCGCTGGCAGAGGCGAAGACGGCCCCCGTCTTGCCCGTCGAGAGGTGGTGCCCGCCGCGGGCGTAGTCGAAGGCCGGGCGGCACTCCACCTCGAAAGTCGCCGAGCCGCGCACGGCCCTTACGTGGCGCACCAGCCGCGAGCGGTCCCCCGGTTTGGAGATGATGGGCATGAAGTCGATCACCTCGGCCATCCCCTCCCGCGAGAGGAACCGGGTGAGCAGCACGTTGGAGTCGGGCAGATACAGTTGCTGGCTCTTCTCGTGCTCGACGGGCCGCAGCCTGAAATGCCCGCCCTTCTCGTCGTCGAGGATGGAGCAGAACACGCTGGGCGAGTCGAAGGCAGGCAGGCACAACCAGTCGATGGTCCCGTCCGTCCCGACGAGCGCCGCCGTGTGCAGGTTGCCGATGATGCCGTGGTCGCCTATAGGAAGATAGCCCATGAAGGCATCAGGTTACAGGCTTCAGGCTTCAGGTTCTAGGCTTCAGGGTGCAGACCTCGCCATTATTTCCCCGGCGTATGCGTGCCGCTAGCCTGGCAGAAATATGCTGTGCTTCAGAGGCTCACGAGCCCTACAAGCATCGATGACCGGTCGGGTGAAAGCGCTGGCCGGGTCCACGGCGCCTCTGAATCTTTATGCGATCTCGTAACACTGTCCCGATCTCAGGCCCTGAACCTAGCCTGCCAGCATCTTTGGAGGCCCCAAAATGCGCATACCTATTCAATGCCGCGCATCTTTATTAGCGGAACTTCCGAGGACGAGCCTTAGCCGTAGTTCAAGCCGAGCCTGGACTCTTGCGGTCCCGTGAAGTCGACGCTGCTACGTTAGACCCAGTTTACGGCTTGCCGGGCACAGTCCTCGGGTAGCCCGAGGTTGATAGCGGAGAGCGTCTCGTCCAAGTTGGTCAGCACCACGGCACCCCACTCTCGAGGGTCCGAGAACACGCGGCGGTCATCGTCGGGGTTGTCCTCTTCCAGCGGCTCGACGGCGTCCATCTCGAAACCGAACAGGCAACCGGGGCGTTCTTCGGCTCTGAACATGACGACGATGGCTTTCCCGTCGTCGCGATCCTCGAGTTTTACGCTGTCTACTTCTATGCGGTACCGACCGTCCGAGAGCCCCCGCTGACGTTCCTTGTCAGAGAGCCGATGGCGCAAGAAGTCCAACGTCTCTCGCGCACTCTCCAAGTAATGCTCGTCCTCGCGCGTCACCATAAGACTGATAGCCTATCATGCCACGGGTAGGGCTTGGGTGCCGGAGGTCCGGCGCCCAAGCCCTTACGCCGCCAGAGTGTTTCCGAGATCAACAGCGGGCTTCGACGGTCTTTCCCGATTCCCCCGTCGGCCGCCCTGAGGGCGCCGAACACGGGAGCGGGTCTTGAACCGCCCTGTCATGGAAAGCGGTGATCACGCCCTTGCGTCCGCCGCTCGGTGTGTCCTCGCGCGAGAGACTATAGATGACCCTGAAGCGGTACCTAACATTGCCGGACCTGTACCAGTAAACGCGCGCTCTGTGGGACGAGAAGTACTCGTACTCCGGGGCCCTTTTACCCCGGTTTATGGTCGTGGTTATGAGACCGGGGTACCAACCGTGGTTGCCTCCCACGATGTGCCTGTAACCGAAACCTTTGCCCGAACTCGCCCTGTGGTAACCCCAGCGGGTATAGACCGTGCCCCTGGTGGTGTAGTGCCGGTACTTGATGTCGTAGCGTGAAGGAGAGGCTTGCGCCTCTGATGGACCCAGAAACGAGGCCGGACCAGAGGTCAGGGCCGCCGCATGCCCCACATACAGCGCCAGCACGCTCAGCCCTAATCCCAGTAGGAGGAAGAGTCCGGCCCGCAGCGGACTCTTGGGGGCCCAACTTACACTTGTTCGCTCCATCACCACGTTCCCTCCTCCAGCTTCGTCCCTCGGCTGTGACTTCTGAGCTCTAGCCCAAATGGGCTAGGTTAGGCGCGGGGGGCATGTTAGGCAGATTACAAAACGCCGGTCAAGTTCGTTCTTCCGTATGTTGAGTTGAGGCTAGTCTGGACGGTCGGCCGCCATGTTCCCCGCCGCCACTTGCCGAGAAGGGCTACAAGGCGAAATTCGCAATGGTCTCTACGAGAAGTTCATCCCCAAGCCTCGTGATAGGGAAAAAGTGCCTGCTGCGACGATTCGGGCCGGAGTCTCCTCGGGGCGTAGTCTTCCAACCGCACGTCTTTCCCCTACCCCGACGGCACCAAGGTTCTCTACGGCTACGACGCGGCGAACCGCCTCGTCTCGGTGACCGACCGGGCCGGCGCGCAGACCGACTACACCTACGATGCCCTCGGGAAGCCGACCAAGGTCGCCTACCCCAGCGGCACCCCGCTGGACTCGACGAGCGGACTCTACGACCTGAAAGCCAGGATGTACGATGCGGGCACCGGCCGCTTCGCGAGCGAGGATCCGGTGAAGGGCTTCGCCACCATGCCCGAGACCCTCAACCCCTACGTCTACGGCTACGACAACCCTCTCGCATACCCCGACCCCAACGGCGACTGCCCGATCTGCCTGGCCGGAGCCGTCTACCTGCTCAAGAACGCGGCCCAGAGCGCGACGTTCTCGGCTGGCGAGTACTACCTCACCCACCGCGCCGACAAGGGCGGCATAGACTGGGTCGACTTTACCAGGACCGTGGGCTACGACGCCGTCACCGGCTCGATCAACCCCCTCGGCGGCGCCGGCAAGGCCGGCAGGATTATGAAGTTCGCCGACGAAGCCAGGGACGCGGGACGCGTCGCGGACGACATATGGATAGGGTCCAAGATCCAGCGACAAATGGGCAAACGAGGGTGGACCGATACGGAGGTCGAGGACACTATCACTAACCCCGCTCGTACAATCTCTACGAGGGACACCAGGCATCTCCCTGGGGGCGGTCGTATGGACGATCCTGCAACGGCTTATTACCGCTCCGACGGCAGCTACGTGGTCAGGAACAACAAGACCGGGGACATAGTACAAGTGAGCAACGAGCCAAACCCCGTTGCACCCGCGTGCCGCGAGGGTGGCGGAGATGGGCGAAACGGCCGAAGCCGCACGGGGGCCCAAATTGACGGAGCCCCCCGACCCTGCGTCCCTCAGGGCTTCATTTGCATTTGACCCGACCCAGCGGCTTGGGCGCGTCCGTCAACGCGGCGCGCGCCGCGTCCCAGGCGCGGTCTTCGGGGTAGAGCTCGGTGCGAAGGTAGGCCCAGGTGAGCCGTTGGACCGCGGCGACCCGCCCGGGGTTCTCGTCCGTCGTCTCGGCCGCGTCGTACCCGGAAACCCCGCCGAGCCCGTGCTCTGCCCCATACAAAGTAAGCAGGCACTTGGGGCCCGGACTCAGGGAGTACGGGTCGGCGTGCCACTCCGCGCCCCGAACCGTCAGGTGGGCGGAGGCGTCCTTGTCGCCCGCGACCACGAGGGCCGGCGTCGTCATCTCGGCGAAGCTGTTGTTCGCCAGGAACGGGTAATGCTCGGCGGCGAACGCGCTGAGGTCGGCACCGCCGTTGCCGTTGCCGACCGCCGCGAGCAGCACGCCCGCCTTGATCCGGGGCTCGGCCATATCCACTTCCGTTCCGTCGTTGGGATCGGTGACCCGCATGCCCAAGAGCATGCTCGCCGTGTGCCCGCCCATCGAATGCCCGGCCACGGCGACCCGGGCCCGGTCGAGGCGCCCGCCGAGCTCAGGAACGGCGGCCTCGATGGCGTCGAGCCGGTCGAGGACGCGCTTCATGTCCTCGGCCCGCGACCTCCAGAACAGGGGCCCCTCGGGGCCGTTCGGATCGAGGCTCGGATCGTCGCCGAGCGTCTTCGAGTCCAGGTGGGTGGGCTGGATCACGACGAAGCCGTGAGCGGCCCAGAAGTTAGCGAGCGGGCCGTAGCCGTTCAACGAGGAAAGGTGGTTCGAGAACCCGTGGCCGTGCGAGAGGAGGATGATCGGCAGCCCGCTCCCGGTCGCGGGCGCGGAAACCCGCACCTGCAGGTCCACGGGCCGACCCGGAGCCGGCAGCACCACCGGGCTGACGGAGACGACGGGGGTGGGCGCGCTGACGGGTATATCTATAGCCGATACGGTTGTGTCGCTCATGGAACGATCTCCCTTTCTTGAGGTCCGCCTCCGGTCTTGGCCGACCATCGGCGATCGACGCGGGCGCACGCGGCGTGCGCTTATCGACGTCGCTACGGGCTCGCAGAACTTCCGGACGCCACCTTCGGCTTGGAGGGTCGCGGCACGGATCCTTCGTTGACTCGCTCGAGACTACATCACCACGGGAGCGGGCCGTCCTCGTCCGATAACGTGCCGGTTGGTCCTTCCGCGCCGATGAGCGCGAGGCGGACGGCTTCGCGCGCGCCCTGTTCGACCGTGCGCGTGCCCGCGAAGTTGTTGAGGTCCGTCGAGGTGAAGCCCGGGGACGCGGCGTTCACCTTGATGCCCGTCGGCTCGAGTTCGATGGCGAAGGCCAGCGTGATCGCGTGCAAGGCCGTCTTCGACGGGCTGTAGGCGACGCCGAACACCGCGCGATGCGGAAAGCTCGGGTCCGAGTTCAGCGTCAGCGAGCCGGAATCACTCCCCAGGTTGACGATGCGCCCCGCCGGCGCTTCGCGGAGGAGCGGCAGCATCGCTTGGGTGACGGCGATGACGCCGAACACGTTCGTCTCGAAGACCGCGCGGACCTCGTCGAGCGACGCGACACTCGGGATGTTCGACGCCGCGAGCTCCTCGAGCGGCCTGCCCGGCTTTCCCGCATGCGAGATGCCCGCGTTGTTCACGAGCACGTCGAGGCGGCCGAACTCGCTCCGGATGCGCTCTGCCGCGGCGGCGATCGAGGCCCGATCCGTTACGTCGAGCCGGACGGCGCGGGCATCCTCCGCAACGCTCTTCGCGGCCGCCTCACCATTTTCGAGCTCGCGCGACCCGACGAGCACGGTGAGGCCGTGCGCCGCGAGGTCCTTCGCGATCCGAAGACCGATCCCTTTGTTGGCCCCGGTGACCAGGGCGACGGGTTTGTCCTGCATAGTGATCCTCCGTTGTGAGATGGGTGCCCGACCGCAGCGTCTGGTCGCCGGACCCCCTCTCTGGTACAGTGGGCAAGCGGAACGCAGCTCCGGTAATATACGGAACCACGTTCCGTTTGTCAAGCTTGGCGGTGGAGGGAACGGTGCGGTGACGGACATCGACGGGCGAGCGGGGGAAGCGGTCCGGCCCAAGCGGGCCGACGCGCGGCGCAACGAGCGGGCGTTGCTCGACGCCGCCGCCGAGGTATTCGTCAGGTCCGGCGTCGAGGCGCCGGTGCGTGAGATCGCGGCCGAGGCCGGCGTCGGGGTGGGGACGATCTACCGCCACTTCCCGACGCGGGCGGACCTCATAGTCGCCGTCTACCGCCACCAGGTCGAGGCCTGCGCCGAGGCCGGTCCCGAGCTGCTGGCTACTAGCGGCTCGCCGCACGCCGCGCTCCGTCGGTGGGTCGACCTCTTCGTCGATTTCCTGGTCACGAAGCATGGGCTGGCCGCCGCGCTGCAACCCGACAACGCCGGCTTCGACGCCCTGCACGCCTACTTCCTCGACCGCCTCGTGCCCGTCTGCGCCCGGCTGCTCGACGCCGCCGCCGAGGCCGGCGAGATCCGCCCCGACACGGACGCCTACGGGCTGATGCGCGGCGTCGGCAACCTCTGCGTCGGCGCCGACAACGACCCCCGCTACGACGCCCGCCGCATGGTCGAGCTGCTCGTCGCGGGACTGCGCCGACCGTAATCGTCGCCGACCCAAGCGGAACACCGGTCGGGGCGTTCTATGTGCACATCCGGAACCGCGCCCCGTGCACCGTCGGGGATCCACCGACGCCCATCCCGCCGCGGCGCGTCGGCGAATGCTCCGGGTCGGGTGATGACGCCGCGCGGGCCGGCGGCGACCCGTGCGGGTGTTTTGTGGCCCAGCGCCGGGCTCTGCCGGCGCGTGCGCTCGAACCGGAAGGGTTTCGTGTTTCCTACCCCGAGGCCGGCCCTTCGCGAACTTTCGGCCGAGAACGGCACATGGTCTCGGTGGTGCTGGGGGGCGCTTGCCCCGTGACGGCCGACCTCGGAACACAAAAAGCACTCACACGACCTGGCCAAACTTTCGGCCTTCGCCAGGTTGGGCCCTTTTCCCGAAAACCCTCGGCGCGAAGTTGACGGCTGCTCGGACTCGCCGGTTTGCGGCACACGACACGGACCCGAGTACCGTCCCTCAACCGACTTTTGCCCCTGCCACACGTCGACCTTCTGCCACCCTCACGGCAAGCGGGCGTAACGGGGCTTATGGTCTAGTCTGGACCGCCCCTTACCGATTGTCACGGGCATCATTAGAGGCTACCGAAGCCCATGTCAATAGACGACCGTTTTCTGACACCGCTTTTCGGGAAGCGGATGCCGCCCGCGCGGCCGGATTCCGCGGCGCCGAATTCGTGCCCGTTTTCTGACAGGGGCACGGACCGACCCATCAACCCCGCGGCCCCTTGCCGCCGCGGCGGCGAGGGGGCTTTGCGGTTTCGCGGAGGACGGTACGAGCCCGAGAGGGACTAGGGGCACGGAGGCGGCGGGATCAGACGCCTCCTCGGGCCGGACGCTTTCCGTCGCGCGGGAGCAAGACGAGCACGAGGGTCCCGGTGGCGACATAGGCGACCCCCTGCACCACGAGCACCGGGACGATGCCCACCGCGTCCCCAAGCGCGCCGCCGAGCAGCGTCCCCGCCAGCATGAGGAGCGCCTGGGTGGTCGCGAGCGCGCCGAAGGCGCGGCCCCGGTAGCGGTCCTCGGTGGAGGTCTGCAGGAGGGTTTGCAGCCCCGCGAACGCGGCCGTAGCCGGGACGCCCACCAGCACGAACAGAGCCAGCCCGGGGGCGATGCCCCCGACGAACGACGGGTAGAGGAAGATGGCTAGGTCGCCCAGGCCGAGCAGCAGGGCGCCCAGCCCCAGCAGCAGCCGCGGCGGGAGCCTCCCGGCCAGGGAGCCGACCGCGACGCCGCCGAGCAGCCCGCCCACCGCCTGGGCGCTCATCAGCCACCCCAGCTCCAGCGCGCCGCCGCCCAGCGCCACCCCCACGAACGGCGGGAACAGCGCGGCGAAGACCCCCTCCCCGAGGCCGGTGACCGCCCCCACCAACAATACGGTCAGGACCACCCGCCCGGTGGCCATCAGGCGCAGCCCCTCCGCCCACTCGCGCCAGACGGCCAGAAAGGGCGCCGCCACGCCGCCGGAAGGTTTCGGCGGCGTGGCTTCTCCGACCCGGTCCGGCGAGGCCGGGGCGGAGATCAGGGAGACGAGCGCGGCGGCGGCGAGGTAGGAGGCGACGTCGGCGACCACCACGCCCGCGAGTCCGAACCGGCCAACCACCAGGCCCGCCAGGGCGGGGCCCACGAGGCGGGCGAGGTTGTTGTTCGTGACGTTCAGGGAATTCGCGGTCACCAGGCGCCCCTCCTCCACGAGGAGGGGCAGCAGCGAGTTCTCGGCGGGCTCGTTGAAGGCGCCGAAGCAGGACTGGGCGAAGGCGACCGCGTAGACAAGCCACAGCCACCCCGTGGAGGGCACGAGGAGGAGGGGCAGAATCGAAAGGGCCATGAGCGCGTTGGCGGCGACCATCGTCTTTTTGCGGTCCCAGCGATCCACGAACACCCCAGCCACAGACCCGAGGAGCACGTTCGGCAGGAGCCCGGCGGCGAACATGGCGCCGGTCGCGAGCGCCGAGCCCGTGGCCCGGTAGACGTAGATGGGCAGGGCCACCAGGAGCATCCAGTCGCCCGTCATGGAGATCAGGCCCCCGGACCACAGCAAGGCGAAGTCCCGGTTGCGGAACGTGGCGAGCAGTTCACCCATACCCGCGACAGCCTACACTTGGCAGGTCCTCTTCGCCCACACGGACGCCACCTAGCAGCCGCTCGCCGGCACGTTTCCCGTCATCCTTGCGACAGCGATACGCCGCAGGATTTGGCTCTGTCGCGCTCTTGGTGAAAGCTGCCCGACACGGCCGGGCGGGAGCCCCTTCGCAACACGCTAGAAACCTGTTGCTACCGCTTGACGGTCTTCTGAACGCTTTCAAGGGGCAGGCTCGGGGCCCGATTTTCGTGGATCACCAAAAGAGCGACAGAGCCCAGGATTTGTGAGTCGGTCTGCCCCACCGCCATCCGGTTCAGTGCATGTCTATCCACCGCCGCAACATCTTGTGGTTGCCCATCTCCCACTTGGGCTCACGCGACCGGCTTTCCGGCCCGATTTCGTTCTTACCTGTGCAAGGCACTGAATCCGAACTTCGGGGAAGGCCCCTTCCACGCAATCGGGTAAATAAAGATAAGAGGATTCATCTGACTTCCTTTCCTTGACGGGAGCAACGACGGGCGACTACCAACCGACGCGGTGGCTTCGCCCACGCTCGTGCAGCGTCACGCTCCAGCCAATCGACCACCTCCCCTCCGCCGCTGGAACACCGCGACCGGTTCTCCGGACATCGCCGAACCGTCTCTCGATCGGCAGGGTCGCGTACGCGCTCATCACGCTCCCTGCCCGGGCACGGTGATGACGACCTTTCCTCGAGCGTGTCCGCTTTCGAGGTATCGAATCGTCTCAGGGGTCTCGCTCAGCGGGTACGTCCTGTCGATGACCGGTGCGAGCTTGCCGGATTCAATGAGTTCCTTGAGGGCCATCATATCCTCGTGGTTCTCCGGCGAGACGAACGCGAGGAGCTTCTGGCCCACGAACGGGGACAGCATCATCGCCCGAAGCTGGCGGTCGGAGCCCCCGAGCCACCGTCCTCCCCCTTCGCCTCCGACGATTACAAGGGTTCCCTTCGGGGCGAGGGCGCGCCGGAGGCGAGAGAGCGACGAGCTCCCACCGATGTCGAGGATAAGATCGTAGCGTGGATCGCCCTCGGCGAAGTCCTCGCGCGTGTAGTCAATTACGTGATACGCGCCGATGGATCGGACCATCTCCACCTTCGCTGCGCCGCACACGCCGGTTACGCGCCCCCCGAACGCTTTGGCGATCTGCACGGCGAAGGTACCCACACCGCCCGACGCGCCGACGATGAGTACCTCCTGCCCCGGCTCGATTCGTCCGTGGTCGCGCAGCCCTTGCAAGGCGGTCAAGCCGAAGATGGCGACCACTGCCGCCTGCTCGAAGGTGAGGTTCGCCGGCTTTGGCGCCAGCTTGTCCTCCCGAGCGAGCGCGTACTCGCCGAAGGTGCCCTTTCCGACGCCGAAAACCTCGTCGCCGGGCCGGAACCTGCTCACATCCTTGCCGACCGCCTCCACGACCCCGGCGAGGTCCATGCCGGGGACGGGGGTCTTGGGCGCACGGAACCCGAACGCCAGTCGAGTGAGGTAGGGCAGACCGGTCATCAGGTGCCACACGCCCCGGTCCACACCGGCCGCATGCACACGCACCAGCGGCTCGGCGTGCCCGTCGTGGCGGGTCGGTGAGGCGGACGACGACGTTGCCGCGCTTGGGGTCGGTGTCGACGATGCGGTGGGCCTGTGTGCGCATCCGATGACCTGACCTGCCGGTAGGGGCCTTGGAAGGCCCCTACGCGACGTCCCAGTGGTAGTTGGTGTCCCACCGCCAGGAGGCCCACATCGCGGCACCGAGGCAGATGGCTCCGAACAGGACGGGGACTGCTCTTGGGTTCACGCTTGCTGCTGGGCGCGAACGGCTTCGCGGTCCGGGCTGGTCGCCATGGTCGTCGGCGATGCGGTGCGGCGTGGCCAGGTCCAGGCGGAGCGCAGGATGAAGGCCAGGAGCAGCACCTCGAGTCCGATGGAGAGGCCGTAGAAGTAGAAGTAGGTCCAGGACTCCCCTGCCACGTTGTACATCGAGAAGGGGATGTAGAGCGTTGCTACGACGAGGTTGATGGTGCGGTTGACACGGGCGGGCAGTGTCGTGGAGAGCAGGATCATGAGGCTCGGGATGGCTAAGGCCGTGAGCGCAATGGAGACAAAGGTTGGGCCGATTTCGAACTCATGGACGACGCCGGCCAGGATGTCGTCGACGACGCCGGGCTTGTACAGGCCGAGGTAGTCGACGTAGAGGTAGAGGAACATGAAGCTGGTCCATGCCGCTGCGAGCTTCGCCTGGACCGGGACCTGCCGGTCATCTAGCGCGGTGAGTTCTGCTGTCTGGGTTCTCATTTTAGTCCTTGTCTTGAATAATGTAGGAAAGTGTCGTGAAGGGTCCTGCATGCAGCGCGGCCTGATCGACGACTGGGCCGGATAGAAGCGTGTCGCCATGATCATCCAGCGTGACGGTAAACCCCGCTCGCTCTCAGCGAGAGCGGATGAGGCGGGAGGACCACCGTCTCAAGTTCTACGGGCTACGGGGCATGCTCGGCTGCCTTTACTCCAGCTCCCATTGCAACCTCCTTTCTTTCGCTTCAACGAGCGCCACCATAGAGCGACTTCAGCCCTGTCCACGGATGAGCCGTAGGCCGGTGACAACGAGCCAGACGAGCCACGTAGCGAAGCCCAGAACCCCGACGAACACCAGTGGCGAGCCATCCGCGATGGCGAGGTTTCCGGCCCCGGCCAAGATGAGCAAGCTGCCGCCCGCCACGCCTAGCAGCCGCTGCCACGGCCGTGTTAAACCGCTGGCGTGGGTGGCCAACGCCGCGCCGATGAAGGTCGCCCCGAGCGCGGGCAGCGCGAGCGCGAAGGCCGCGGCATGGAGCTGCCAGATCAGCTTGAAGGCGGGGGTCGGCTCGGCCAGGCCATCCGCGGCGAGCACGACCGCGATGTGCGTGGCAATGACGAGGGCGAATAATGCCGAGAGCGTCGCTCCGGCTGCCACCGCGAGCCGCGACCAGTCCGCCCCTGCGCCGCCACGGCGCTGCACGAGCCCGTACAGCGCCGTGACGAACAACAGGAGCAGCGGCAGGTTCACGGCCTCCAGACCCACGGCGACGGCCATGGCGCCCCAGTTCTCGGCGTGGTAGGCAAGGACCACACCAAGAGGATCGCCGTAGGCAGGCGCTCCAGAGCCCACAAACACCGCGTTCTGAACGACCACCGACGCGGCTAAGGCGACCCCGGCGCCGCCGACGATTCGCGTCGTGGACACCCGGTTCCCCGCGGCCACTGCTGGTGTCGCTGCCTCGCTCATTCGAGTTCCTCCAATCGCTGACTTGGTGTCTGTGCTCACCTGCGCCACTTTCCGTAAATCGTTCATCATTTATCTCCTTTACTCGAACGGTATTGATCAGGTTCATTGAATCGAACTTGGATAAAACTATGGACACCTCCTTGTCGCTATGACTCACCCCGCGTTGGCGCAAGATCCTGCGTGGTTGCTACTCACTTTCCGAACCTACCTGCGAAGAACGCGCGCAATTTTCGCGCCGCCGCGCTTCAGCTACCGCGGACCCAGACGATCCCCAGCTATACAACCCACACGATCTCACCCAGCCTAAAACCAATCCCCAAAACCTCGAGAGCCGGGACAACCGTGAGGACGCCCGCCACGCCGACCACCACGCCAAGGTAGTTCAGTGCTCTGGGATGCCTTCCTGCCCGCAAAGTTGCCCAAGTTACCAGCAGAATCCATATGCCGCCTACAACCTCAACCCTGCCGACCAATGCCTCAGGAACATACAACATGCTCAAGGGAGCGAATAAACCGGTGAATACAATGTTCAGATCAACAGTGAACACAATGTACAGATCGAGGAATATGTACAGCAACCCTGCGACCCACCCTGTATACCTGATCGTCCTAATCGAGTTCAGCTTTTTGATTGCTCCCATCTTGTTTCCCTTCTAAGGTGGTGGCCTCGATTGCCTGTTTGAAATCTGGTCCGTCTATCTGGTCGGTTTGGGCGCGCGTGACTGAGATGAGTGGTAGGCCTAAGTCGCGCACCTTCCTTAGCAGCCCATGTAACGCAGCCTGATCTACCACCTGGCCGGTCAAAAGCGTCTCGCCGCCCTCTTCCAGTGTGATGGTCACGTCCCCGAACCAGTGCGTCCAATTACGACCCAGATGGCCCTGGAGCCGGATCCGGTAAACCAACGGTTGGTCCGGGTCCGTATTCGGATCGAGTTTGTTCGACATGCTCCTGTACCTCTTCTGAACTCTCACAAAGGTCTGTGCCACTCGTTCATGTACAAGAGCCTAGCTGCAGCGCGGTATTGACGAACAGCTACTAAAGTACGGTTTGGGGGTATTGTTTTTGATCTACTGAGTTGAGGAAATGCTAAAGCTCTGACTTTACGGTGCGCTCGGGTGCCGTTCTTAATGCCAAACTTGCGGGCAAGCTGGCGTTCAGGCTACAACAGGCCCAGCTCGCGGGCTCGGGCTACAGCTTCGGTGCGCCTTTGGACCATAAGTTTGCTGAAGATAATCCGATTGTGTCCTTTGATGGTACTCAAGGTGAGGAAAAGCCTCTCGCTGATCTGGCGATTCGAGAGCCCCTGGGCGATGAGTTGTAGTACTTCAAGTTCGCGTGCGCTGAGCGGCTCAATTAATTCGGATTCGGGGCCTCTCAACTGCGATGATGTAGTTTGCTCAGATTCCGCAACAGGGAATGCTGCTAGCAACCGACGAATATAATCTGATTCAACTCCTTGAGAAAGGGCTTTGTAGAGTAGACGAGCCATCGGTCTACCTTCGTCCACAAAGATACGGACGTAGCCCTCCGGTTCGGCCAGCGTCAGGGCGCGCTCCAGCGGCGCGAGGGCAGGGGGGATGTTGCCCTGCGCCTCGTGAGCGAGTGCCTGTAGCATCAGGATCTCGATCACGCTACCCATCCTCCCCCCTTCTTCCGCCGCTTTCAGGAGGCGCTCCAGGAGCCCCATTGCCTCGTGAATGTAGCGTTCTTCCCGATCGCTCTCGTATCGGGCCAAGAGCACCCTTGCCAGGGTGATGTGCTCGAACTCGCGCAGGTAGCTGAGGTCGTCATGGGCGGACAAGCCCTGCTCACGCGTCCAGCCCAGGGCTTCAGCCAGCCTACCCTGCGCAACCCACACCCGCGTCTTCAGCGCCGCTACGGGACGCACGTCGGGGTCGGGACTTTCGACATACTGGCGCTCCGCCTCGTCGAGCAGATCGAGCGCGGCGTCAAGGTCACCTTGGGCCTCCTTGATTCGCGCCATAGCAACGTACCAGCGATAGCGCGTCTCCGGTAACCCGCCGTGCTCGTCCAGCTCCTTGCTTCTCAGGAGATGTTGTTTGGCGGCTTCCAGATCGCCACGCTCACGGTGCAGCTCACTCAACCCCACGTACAGGTTTGCTGTTCCCCATACAGGCTCGCCCTGCTCCGTCGCGACCTGCAATGACTGCTCATACGTTCTTATTGCCTCGTGGAGACGCCCTTGCGCTATCCTGATGTCTGCAAGGATATATGTGCCAGCAATCTGGAAACGGACGTGGCCGGTCATCTGCTGATGAGACACGCCATCGGCAAAGCTCCGGTGGGCTGCCTCCAGGTCCCCGCTGGTCCAGTACGCGATTCCCAGGAGCGAGGCGGCAGCTCCGCGCCACAAATGATCATCATCGGGCAAGAGGTCGAGTGCCCGCCGAGCGTGATCCGCGGCGCAGAACACGTCGCCGAGCGCCCCGGCATGGTAGGCACGGGCGACGGCGATCGTTCCCGGCAGAGACCTGAATGCCACTTCGTCCACGACGACCATGCCGACCGAAGGCGCTTCACGTCGCTCGCTCGTCTCCGCTGACGTGTCGAGCCACCTTTCGGCATCCCGGAGGCGGGCGGCAAAGGCTTCGAAGCCGCCGCGACCGAGGAGCGCAAAAGCGTAGTAGACGCTGAGCACGGGCCGGGCGCGGACCACCTCGTCCGGTAGCGCCATCAACCAGCGATACAACGTTTCCTGACTACTGCCGAGCATTTCAAGCGCTGCCAGCTCAACGAGGCCCGCCGCCCGCTCGAAATCCTCGGCGGCCAGCGCGTGGCGGATAGCATCGGCGCGCAGACCGTTCTGCTCGTACCACTCGCTCGCGCGCTGGTGCAGGGTAGGTGCCCTATCGGGCTGCTCCTCCATCAAGCGGGCGCGGAGAACGTCCGCAAAGAGGTGGTGGTAGCGAAACCAGTGGCGCTTGTCATCCAGCGGAACGGCAAACAGGTTGCCTCGTTCCAGGGCCTCCAAAATCGCCTTGCCTTCCTCCTCCTGGTCGGTGACGGCATCGCACAGCGGGCCACTCAACCTCTCGAGGATGGAGGTCTGGAGCAAGAAGCTCCGGACACGTTCGGGCTGACGTTGCAGAACCTCTTCTACCAAGTAGTCCACTATGTACCGGTTATCTCCGGCGAAAGCCCTGATGAACCCGGGCACATCCTCTCGCCCCCGCATCGAAAGCGCGGCTAATTGCAGGCCCGCGATCCAGCCTTCGGTGCGGTCTTCCAGCGCGGCGATATCTTCCTCTGAGAGGTTCAGGTCCATCACCCCTTTGAGAAACTCGGCGGCCTCGGAGGGGTTAAAACGCAGGTCCGCGGCGCGCACCTCAACCAGTTGGCCCCGGGCGCGTAAGCGGGCCAGGGGTAGACGTGGGTCCTCCCGAGTGGCGATTACCAGGTGCATCCGTGGCGGCAGGTGATCGAGCAGGAAGGCGATGGCGTCGTCGACCGCTCTGGCTTCGATAGCATGGTAGTCGTCGAGGCCTAGGACGAGATCGCCCTCGACGGTGGTGATCTCATTGAGCAGGGCCGTCAGAATCGATTCGGTTGGCGGCGGCTGGGGGGATCGGAGCGCACCCAGCACCCCTTCCCCGATATCCGCCGCAATCGTCTGCAAAGCGGCTACGAGGTAAGACAGAAAGCGCGTGGGGTCGCTATCTCCTTCGTCCAGCGACAGCCAGGCGGCCGGCCGCTCGCAAGCGGCGAGCCATTCGCTGATGAGCGTGGTCTTGCCGAAGCCGGCGGGGGCACAGACGAGGATCAGTTTGCGGTCAAGGCCCTCGTTCAGACGCTCGATGAGGCGGGGGCGGAGGACGGCTCTGGGCTGAGGTGGGGGGATATAGAGCTTGGTGGCTAATATTTGCGTAGACATAGGCCAACTTCCGAGTCCTCCGGCACTTGCTCCATGGTAGCGTGATCAGCTCGGCTAGTGAATCATCTTCGGCACCTTCTGCGGCCCGCCCCAAGAGATGTCGCGCCTCACACGGTGATGACGACCTTTCCTCGAGCGTCTCCTTCTCCGACATAACCAAAAGCCTCAGGGACCTCGCTCAGCGGGTATGTCTTATCGATTACCGTCGTGACCTTGCCGGCCTCAATGAGTTCTTTCATAAAAACTACATCTTCGTTGCTTGGTTGAACCGCCAGGATGCGTATTTTCTTGCCCGTGGTTCCTCTAATCCATGCTCCCAGGAGCAAAATCTGCAAAATTGTGGCTCTCCTTGGTCGGGCCTTTGGGCATCGAGAGACCGTAGAGCTTGCGGTTGACGGCTAGAATGCGGCCCACGGTGCGAGCGCCGAGGTGGATGCCGATCTGCGCCAGGGCCGCGCGCATCCTGAACTCACCGAGGTTGGGGTTCTCCCGCAAGCGACGGACGGCGGCGTACGCTCTCAGGTCCGTTTTTCGCACACCGCCTTTTTGTCCCCGCTTCTTGTCTTACAGCCCGGCCTCTCCTTCCTCGATCCATCGCTTCAGTATGGTGTAAACGGTGTCGCGGTTGATCCCCATGTAGCCCGCGATCGCCTTGACCGTCCACCCTTCGGCGTGCAGCGCGACCACCGCCCTCCTGCGCTCCCGCGCCTCCGAGATCTCGTGGTAGGGCTCGAAGCGCCTGAGTATCCGCAAGGGCACGGGTTCCTCTGCGAGGACGCGCTCGATGGTGTGCTTTCCGGGCCGCCTGCCCGTCCTGACGTAGCAGATCGTCCCGATCTCGCCCAGGCTGAAGCGTGGGTGCTCCGCCTTGAGCTCCACGATCATCCGCCTTATGATCGGCGGGAGCGGGCGGCGCTTGGCGCCTGCCGCGTCGAAGAGGCTCTCCATGCCTTCCTCTTCGAAGCGGGCCACCTTGCGGTACAGGGTTCGCTCGGCCGAGCCGGTTTCGCTCGCCCTCTGCGCGACGGATGCGCCGAACAGCGTCAGCGGGCGGACCTCCTCGTAAGCCAACTGCTCGGGCCATCTGCACAGGAGCGCGAGCTGCTCCCATTCGTCGGTCGGGTCTACCCTTCTCCGCTCGCTCCGCTCATCCGGTCCTCCCATATGTAGTGCCACGAGAGCGGAAGAGTGCCACGGGCCGTGGTTTGCTGCCAGTTCTACGGCGTCAGGCGAAGACACCCGTCTTTACTGCCAGGCCGGCGGCACGCGTACGCCGGGGAATTAATGGCGGGGTCTGTCAGGGTGTACGCCTGAGCAAAATCGCTCCCTCGCATGGATGCTTTGCCTGATGCCTGAGGCTCGAAACCTCCTTAGAACCTGACTACGAGCACCCCTCCGGCGATGATCAGGGCCACACCGACGACCTTGAGGATACCCACGTCCGGGCCGCCGCCGAAGACGCCGAGGGCGTCGAGGGCCAGGCCGAAGACGAGTTGGGAGGCGATGACGAGGGAGAGGGCCCTGGCCACTCCTCCCTGGGAGGCCGCTATGGCTATGGCGCCCACTATCACGGCCCCGAGTAGGCCGGAGGCGACCGCGTAACCGACGGCCCGGCCGGTGAAGTCGGGTTTGGCGAGCACCAGGGCGATTACGAGCGCCGCGAGGCTCGTGCACAGGCCGGAGATGGCGACCAGCACGGGGGCGCCCAGAGAGCGCTGGGCCACCGCCGTCAGGTTGGTCTGGACCGCGACGCACAGGCCCGCGAGCACCGCGAGCAGAACCACTACCTTCATACACCTCCGAGATCTCTCGATGAGCGTCCGGCCATTCCGGAGCCCGCGGGATTATATCTTCCGTTCCGGGCACCGTTTCCGGGACAACCCGATCGGGTACACGGCACGGTGTCCTTTTGTGGGATGTGAAGCGTAGATACGGAGGAAAATCGTGGAAGAGATGCTCGGCGGAACCAGGATCAACTACCTCGGCCACGCGGCCTTCAGGTTCGTAACGGCCGGTGGAGAGCAGATCCTTATAGACCCGTTCCTGACGGACAACCCGACGACGCCCGAGGACCTGAAGGAGGCCGGAGACGTCCACACCATCCTGCTCACCCACGGCCACTTCGACCACATGGGCGACACCGTGCCGATAGCTAAAGAGACGGGCGCCAACGTGGTCTCGAACTTCGAGATCTTCTCCTACCTGCAGGGGCAGGGCGTGGAGAACGGCCAGCCCATCCAGAAGGGCGGGACCGCGGAGATAGGCGGTATCAGGGTGACGGCCACGAACGCCTTTCACTCCTCGAGCATCCAGACCGAGGACGGGTCCCTGATCTACGGCGGCGAGCCTATGGGGTACGTGGTCGAGTTCGAGAGCGGCTTCCGCCTCTACCACGCGGGCGACACCTCCGTCTTCGGGGACATGCAGCTTATCGGGCAGCTCTACCACCCGGACCTCGCGCTGCTCCCCATCGGCGACCGGCTCGTGATGGGGCCCTTCGAGGCGGCCCACGCGGCGCGCCTCCTGGGCGTCAAGCACGTGGTGCCGATCCACTACAGCACGGACGTACTCCCCTTCTTCACCGGCACCCGGAGAAGCTCCGGGAGCACCTCGACGAGATCGCCCCGACGTGACGGTTCACGTCATGCAGCCAGGCGACGACCTGTCGAGTTAGCACGCCGCCTGCGGCGGCTTTCAGCACGCGGCGCCCTTCGGGCTCCGCTCTCAGCACTTCAGCCTGTCAGCTCTTGTTGGCCCCGGCTCTTCGGAGTCGGGGCTACGCCGTTGCGCTTAGAACGATCAGGAGAACCGTCCGGGTGAGCTCGCCCGTGGCACCAATTGAATCGCCGCTGATGCCGCCGAAGGCCCGGCCGGAGACGTGGAGGCCGAAGACAGCGGTGAGAAGGACGCTCAGGATAGCGAGAACGCCCGTCGCACCCGCGGGCAAGATGAAGGGGAGCGGCGCCAAGAGGGCGAGGGCCAGGGCCAGCGGTCTGCGCGGCCCGGCGAGGTGCTCGACGAAGGGGACTGAAGAGGAGGTCGTCTCGGCGGGGCTGCCAAAGGCCATCATCAGGAGCATCGCGGAGCGGGAGGAGATCTCCCCGGCGACCAGGAAGAGCGCGGCGCGGATGGGCGAGACCTCAGCCAGCGCGGCGAGGGCGGCCGCCGCCGGAGCGTAGACCAGGAAGAGGGCGCCGAGGCCCCCGACCCCGACTCTCCCGTCTTTCAGGACGGCCCTACGCCTCGCGGAATCGCCGTGAACCATGAGCGCGTCACCGGCGTCGAGGACGCCGTCGGAGTGGTGAAAGCCGGCGGCCAGCAGCACGCCCCGAGCGCCAGAACCGCCGCCACGGATGGAGGCAGGACGTAGGCCAGGAGCAACAGCAGTACGCTAGGGGCCGCCGTGAAGAGGCCGACCAGGGGTAAGAGGTGGGAGGCGCGGGCGGCGTCTTTCAGGGAAGGTCCTGTTACCGGATAGACGGTGAAAAAGGCGAGGAGGGCGCGCACTACTTGATCCTGACCCCGACCCCGGCCACGCAGAGGTGGACCTCCTCGGCGACGGCCGCAGCCCGTTGGTTGATGAGGCCCAGGGCATCTCTGAAGGTCCGGGCCGCCTCGTTCTCTGGCACCACCCCGAGACCCACCTCGTCGCTCACCAGCACGAAGGGCGTCGGTAGCGCCGAGATCTTCTCAAGAAAGCCGTCGAAAGCCCGCAGTGTCTCTTTCTCGCCCACCGAGAAGAGGTGCGCCGAGGCCCACAACGTCAGGGAGTCGAGCAGCACCGCGTCCCAGGAGCCCGCCTCCTCCGGGACCTTTCCGAGATCTCCCGCTTCGACCGTGCCCCAGCCGGCGGGCCGGCGCATTCGGTGAAGCGCGACCCGCCGCCTGAGGTCGGGGTCGTCCCCGAGAATGGCCGTCGCCACGTACAGGACCCGGTCCCCGCCAAGTTCCGCGACGATCCGCTCGGCAAGCGAACTCTTGCCGCTCCTGGCGCCGCCGATGATGAGAGCCCGGACGCCTACAACGCCCTCCGAATACCGTCCACAAGCGTATCGTTTTCCTCTTCGCCACGCACGGCCACCCGGAAGAACCCCGGGCCAAGACCCGCGAAGGGCTCGCATCCCCTCACCAGGATGCCCAGCCGCGCCAGCCGTTCCGGCATCGCCGCCGGCCCCCGGACGAGGAGAAAGTTCGCCGCGCTGGGGAAGACTTCCAGCTCCGGCAGGGAACCGAGCGCCGCCGAGAGGCCGTCGCGCAGGCGTGCTACTCCCCTTACGGACCTCTCCGCGAAGTCCGAATCGCCCGCGGCGGCGATGCCGGCCGCGGCGGCGACGGCGTTGACGGGCCAGGAGGGTTGCAGGGCCTGCGCCCGCGGCACGTCGTGGCAGACCAGGCAGCCGAGCCTGAGGCCCGGTATGGCGAAGAACTTGGTGAAGGACCTGGCGACGAAGAGGCCGTCTTGCATCTCGCTCGCGACGCTCGCTTCGGGGACGAAATCCACGAAGGCTTCGTCCAGGATCAGGACCGCCCCGGCGTCCCCGACGCGCGTGGCGATCTCCAGCACTTCCTCTCGTCCCAACACCTCGCCGGTCGGGTTGTTCGGGTTGCACAGGAAGACGGCGGCGACCCCCCGCAAGTCCTCAAATACCTCTGGCGCGATACGGAAGCCGTTGCCCGGGCGGCGGCAGACGCGTCGAACGATCTCCATCCCGGCCGCCTCGGCCGCAGCCGCGTACTCGCTGAAGGTGGGCTCCAGCACGAGCGCTTTCCCGCTCTTGCCGGCGGCCCTGGCCGCGAGAAAGAGGGCCTCGGCCCCCCCGTTGGTCGGCACGACGCTCCCCGGATCCACCCCGAGGTATCCGCCGAGCGCCTCCCGCAGGCGCGTGTAGGAGAGGTCCGGGTAGCGCCCGGTGTCCTCGACCAACGCCCTCCGGGCCGCCTCCAGCGTGGCCGGGGGGGCACCTAGTGGGTTGATGTTCTGGCTGAAGTCGAGAAATCCTTTGTCCGCCCCCCCCATCGCCCTGGAGGCGGCCTCGCCGTGCGCCCCGTGGTGGCGCGAGCCCGGGTGGCTCGCCCAGCCCTCAACCACGCCGGGCCCCCTCGACCAGCAGCATCGTGAGCGCGAGAAACGCGCAGAGCCGGCGCATCAGGCGCACGGCACGCCCGATGTCGCCCGCCTGCGGCGGGCGTCCCTCCCCGAGGAGAGCCCCCGGCCGCCCGACCCCGCCGTAGACGTTCGTGCCTCCCAGACGCAGGCCGAGCGCGCCGGCGAAGGCAGCCTCCACGTATCCGGCGTTCGGGCTGGATGAGAGCGGCCCATAACGAAGGGCGGTCGTGATCGTCCTCGCGGGAGCTCCCGACGCAGCAGCGACCGCGAGAACCGTCAGTCGGGCGGGGGCCAGGTTGGCGAGGTCGTCCAGGCGGGCGCCGGCCCAGCCAAGCTCCAGGTACGGCCCGCGACGATACCCGACCATCGAGTCGATCGTGTTCACCGCCTTGTAAGCGAGGGCTCCCGGGGCGCCGAACAGGAACCCGTAGAGCATCGGGCCGATTACGCCATCGCTCGCGTTTTCCGCAACCGACTCGACGGCCGCGCGGGAGACGCCGCGCGGCGTCAGGTCGGCCGTGTCCCGCCCCACGAACTCACCTACTCGGGAGCGGGCCGCGTCGACATCTCCCCCATCCAGTTCCCGCTGAACAGACTCGGCGGCCGAGGCGAGGCCACGCATGGAGATCGTCGTCGAACCGAGGGCGACCTCTACGACCGGGCGTAGACCACGAGGTGTAAAGCGAAGTACCGAGCGGGCGCAGAGGAAGACCAGGGCCGGCAGAGAGCCGGCGAGCAACACACCGGCGATTCGACGGTCCCGCGGGTTCTTCAAACGTAAGGCGCGGTTTTCGTAGGCCGAGATCGCGCGTCCCATCCAGACGGTCGGGTGAAGCGCCTCGGGCGGCTCGCCGAGGAGCGCGTCTAGCAGGAGGGCCGCCGCGACCGCCGGCCCGTACGTTTGCCTCATCCCGGTCCGGGCGCCTCGTCGGGGCCCGTCTTGGACCGGCCTCGCAGGAGCCCGACGAGCCCGCCAACAGTACCGAGGAGAACGGCGCGGAGCACGAAGTTGGTGAGGGAGCGGCCGAGGTCCCTGGGGGCCGGCGGGCCGAGAGATTCCTCGACCTCTGAGACGTCGGCGGGCGGCGGGACGTCGTTTACCTCCTGCGGCGACTGGCCTTCCTCCCTGCGGCGGTCCTGGATCTCGTCGCGCACCCCGTTGACGTAAGCGACGACCTCGGGGGCGGCCTCCCTCGCGTAGGCGCGCATCTCGTCGGCGAGCACCGTCGCCTGCAAAAGGGTCGTGAGCGAGAGGGCGAACCCGACGAGGATGGCGACCACGGTCGCCGCGAGGGCGCCGTCGCGCAGCAGGAGGGAACGGTAGGAGACGCCGGGGTCGAGCCTCACGGGACGCATCCGGATCGCCGCGATAATGGCGAGGAACAGGAATGCCGCCAGCGAGAGGCGCGTGCGGTACGAACCGATAGCGGCGAGCACCCAACCCGCCGTCTCCGACGGGTCCAAAAACAGGAAGTACAACTCCGCCACGACCGCCAGGGCCGCCGCAAGCGCACCATAGAACAACCCGGTTCTCAAAGGTCCCAAAATGCTCCTCTGTCAGACAAGTCTCGGGGTCCAGAATACAACATCCCGCCCCACCCTCGGTGTGAACGAGCCGATCAGCTTGTCAGCACGCTGCGCCCTATCGGGCTCCGCTCTCAGCCCGTCAGCAAAAAGCTGAAGTGCTGACAAGCTGAAACGCTGACAGGCTGAAATGCTGACTAGCTGACCGGCTGATCGGCTTTCCGGCGTCCCCGGAGGAGCAGGAAGATCCCGACCAGCACGATGGCCCCGCCGATGACCGTGACCGGTCCCGGCTTCTCGGCGAGCACGAGCCAGGCGAGGAGGGCTGCCACCACCGGTTCGGCGAGGACGGTGCCCGAGATGACCGAGGCTTCGACGTAGCGCAGGGCCCAGTTGAAGACGGTGTGGCCCAGGATCTGGGGGCCGACGGCTATCGCGATCAGCCAGAACCACGTCTCCCCGGGATATCCCCACATCCTGTCACCCGACAACAAGGCGGCTGGCAGCAGGGCTCCCGCCGCGGCCGAGTAGAGCACTATCGAGTACGGAAGGACGCCGACGGGTTCGGCGGCGGAGCGCTGGGAGCGCCCGATCAGGACGTAGACCGTGAAGGTGAGTGCCCCAAGGAGAGCCAGCGCGTTGCCGAAGAGGGCGGCGGAGCCCGCGGAGCCGTCCTGTGCGATGACGATGGTTCCGCCGAGGGCTACCAGGATGCCGGCGAACGAGACGGGCGTGGTCCTCTCTCCGAAGAGGAGGTAGGCCAGGATCGCCACGAAGACCGGCGTATTGCTCACGAGCACCACGCTCGCCGCGACGCTCGTGTAGTCGAGGGAGGAGATCCAGAACCCAAAGTGCGCCCCGAGGGCCACGCCCGAGGCGATCCCGACGTACAGGGATCTGCCTTTCGGAAATTCGTCCTTTCGGACCAGAGCCGGCGGCAGCAGGATGAGGACGCCCAGGGCGCAGCGCCAGAACGCGACGGCGAGCGCGGGGGCGCCTGCGAGCCGGATCATCACCGCGGCCGACGAGACGGCCACGACCCCGACGGCTACCGCCCCGAGCGCCCCCCCACCCCGTACCTCATCGCGTACCAGACCAGAGCCCCGCTTTCCCTGAAGAACTGCCCCCGACGCAACCACGGGTCACGCCACATCGGGCTACTATACACGGGCTCCGGCCGGGCGCAGATACCCACCCTCTCGAAAGCCGCGGCCGTCCTGACGCAGTGGAGCGGATCGGTCACGACCAGTACCTCCCGTACACCGTGCCCTGCCAGAACGTCGGCCAGCAACCGCGCGGAGTCCCACGTGCTCTCGGCCTTGTCTTCGATCTCCACGGCTTCGTCGGGTACGCCATCCTGCCCGAGTATTCGCGCCATGACCTCGGCCTCGGTCGGCGGGTGCTTGCCGAGGCCACCGGTAACGACGAGGCGGTCGATCCCGCCCGCGGCGTACATCCGGGCGGCGTGGAGCACCCTCGCCTCGAGCGTCCGGCTCGGCCTCCCACCGGCCAGCACCTGCGTCCCGAGCACGACCGCCACGGAAGGCCCCGCCCCCGAGGAATCGTGCCCACGAAATCCCCTGCCCCGGTAGACAGACAGCAGCTCGAGGAGCCCGAAGAGCAGTCCTTTAAAAGGAATACCGCTCAACCGCCGGCCAATTCCCTCGCCCGGCGCAGATCCCCGGGCGTGTTGACGTTCATCAGGAGCATGTCGGGGTCGCCGAACGGCAGGATCTCCGCCTCCTCCACGTAGGCGACCCGCCCCAACCGTCCGACGAACTCGCCCACGGACCGTACCCCTTCGTCGAGGGCCGATACCACGTGCGGCAGGATGGATCTCTGGTACGCGGCGCAGAGCGGGTGAAGCCTTCCCCCGCGACGCGGAACCACCGCCTGGACCCCGCGCCCGACGAGCTCGTCGAGGAGGTACGAGATCAGTTCGGGACTCAAGAAAGGCAGGTCGCCGGCCGCGGCGAAGACCAGCGGGAAGCGGGCCTCTCGAAGCCCCGCTTCCAGGCCGGCGAGCGGTCCTTCACCGGGCCTGGCGTCTTCGACCCCGCGGACGTTTCGGAGAACCTCGTTGACACGGCCTGCCAGGATCACCTCGTCGCAGCGGCGCGAGAGGGCGTTCGCGACGTGTTGGATCAGGGTTTCGCCACCCACTTCGAGGGCCAGCTTGTCCCGGCCCATCCTGCGGCTCCGTCCGCCGGCGAGGATCAGGCCCGACGCGGGCCGCGTCCGGTTCAGGTGCCCGTCCGCGGGGCCATCCCCCCCCTCAGCGCCACCACCTTGTTTCGCAGGGCCAGCACCCGGTCGCGGCGGATCGCGGTGTCCGCCCGGCGGGCGAGGCGCTTGGAGACGGCCAGCTCGACGGCGGTCCCGTGCAACGCGCGGGCGCGGCGCCAGGTCGTGAACTGGCCCGAGAAGATCAGGCCCAAGTAGTAGATAGTCTTTCGGAAGTAACTAGGGAGTATGGAGTACTCCTGCGGCGTTATGGTGCCGGCGCCGACCTCGTCGCGGAGCTCGGTCCGGATCATGCGCCGCTCCATGGTAAGCCACACGATTATGATCGCGGCGTAGATCAGCAAGACGACGAACAACCCCACGTAGGCGACCGGCCCGAACACGGTGGCGACAAAGTTGAAGGTCGCGTGCAGCAGGATGGCCGCGAGCAGGCCGAGCAGGGGCAGCAGAACCTTCAAGAAACCGCCGCGGACCCAGGGGATGAGGCCGATCCCGATGCCCGTGAGCGAGGTGAACGCGGCGTGGGCGAAGCCGCCGAAGATCCTGCGCATCACGAAGGTCTCGGACCCGAACTGCAACCCGTAAAGGATGTCCTCGGCGATGGCGAACCCGAAACCGACCGCCGACCCGTAGACGATGCCGTCCATGACCCCCGCGAACTCGACGAGCCCGCGCCTGCGGGCCGCCGCGTATGCCACCAGGAACGCTATGAGCAGCGCGAGGCCCTTCGCGGTCTCCTCGACCGGCGGCGCCACGAAGACGGCCGTAAAGAAGGTGGCGGCCTGATTTCCGGCGAGGCTGCTTATGGTGACGGACGCTATGGTGTTGAAGATGAGCGAGACCGTCGTGGCGACCGCGAACCCCCAGACGAACACGGGTATCACGTACCGCAACGACTCGCGCTCGTACAGGTCGATAGCCCTTATAAAGAACAGGTAGAGCACGGCCTGTAGTACACCGATCCCAACCAGCGAGGCGCTCAAGGCCAATCTATATCCCTCCGACAGATCTCATGGGCCGCAAGTATACCCACTCTTGGTAGAATACCGGTGTCGGAACCGAGAGGAGAGATTTGGACAGGGATCCCCACGAGCGCGGCGCCGTCCTCGGCGCCCTTCGCCACCTTACCCACGGGGTCTACGTGCTCGGCACCCGCCGCGGCCGCCAATCGAACGCGATGTCGGCCTCCTGGGTGATGCAGACCTCGGAACGCCCCCCCTGCGTGGCCGTGGCCGTCAGAAACGACCGCTACTCCCACGACATCATCCTGGAGAGCGAGACTTTCGCCCTCAGCGTCCTGCGCGACGACCAGGTGAACGTGGCGACCCACTTCGGCGAGACGAGCGGCGAGTACGAAGACAAGCTGCGCGGCGTCCCCTACGGCCTCACCCCGAACGGCTCGCCCTACCTCCTCGACTGCCTGGCCTACCTCGACTGCCGCGTGATGGACCGCGCCCGAGCCGGCGACCACACGGTCGTTGTCGGCGAGGTTACTGCCGGGGAGACCCTCGACACCAACTACCCGCTCATCTACGACCCCGGCGAGTACGAAGAGGCCCTGCGCTAGATGGGCCTCAAGAGCCGTCTCCAAGACCTCGGCTTCGAGCTCCCACCCGTACCAACCCCGGCAGGCTCCTACGTCCCGGCAACGCGGACGGGGGACCTGATCTTCACGGCCGGCCAACTCCCGTTCAGCGACGGGGTACTCCACCGCGCCGGAAAAGTGGGCGCGGCCGTCACGCTGGAGGAGGCCCAAGAGGCGGCCAGGCTCTGCGCCCTCAACGCCACCGCCGCCGCCGCGGAGAAAGCCGGCGGCCCGGACAGCCTTGGCAGCGTCGTAAAAGTCACGGGCTTCGTCGCCTCGGCGCCGGGCTTCAACGGCCAGCCCGACGTCCTGAACGGGGCATCCGAGCTTCTCGGGCAACTCTTCGGTGAAGCCGGCCTGCACGCCCGTTCGGCCGTTGGCGTCGCCGAGCTTCCCCTCGACGCGCCCGTCGAGGTTGAGGTCATATTCGGCCTCGACCCACCCGCCTGACCGCTTTAACCAATTTCATAGGTGGGTATAATCCGAATGTTCGTATACGTTTACAGAGGAGTCTCATCTTGGAAGCCATGAGGGAGAAGACAGACGTCAGGCTGTACACCGGCAGCTACTGCCCTTACTGCCGCAGGGTAAAAAAGGAGTTGGACAGGCTGGAGCTCGATTATGAATCGGTCAACGCGGACGAGGACGGGCGGCAGGAAGTCATCCGGCTCTCGGGCCAGCGGGCGATCCCGATCCTGACCATCGGCGACGAGGTCCTCGTCGACTCGAGCAACATCATCAGGGAGCTCCGCAAGCGTTACTCGTAAGAGCAGGCTCTTGGTAAGGCGTCCACGGCTCCAGTTGTCGGGGGCGCTACTCCCGGGCGTTGGGGGGCTCGCCCTCCTTCAGGACCTTCAAAACGTAATCGGCGTAGAAGGCCATCGACTCTTCGGGTCCGCTCCTTAGAAACGCGTTCGCCTTCCCGATAGGGTCGAGGGCGAAACCTTCGACTTCGACGACCGGGCCTTCGCCCCACTCTTCGCCCTCGCGCCAGGCCGCCCCGTGGCCCGCGTTCCTGCGCACCGTCTCGCCGAGAAAGCCGCCCACGCCCGCGACGAGCCCCTCAGTGACCGGAGGGGTGTCTCCTTCCGTCTCGTCGGCGGCCAGGGCGGCCATGAGGAGGTCCTCGACGAGGGTGAGGTAGCCGGGCTCGAAGTCCAGGTCAACGCCCCAGTGGCGGCTCGCGACCTCGCGGAAGACCGTCGCGGCCTCTTCCGGGCGGTCGACGCGAAGCCTCAGGAGGTCTAGTTGAAGCAGCGCGGCCGGAGAACGCCCGCAGAAAAAGCGCAGTTGCTCCGGGACCGGGTAGGCGCTAAGCAGCTCGAGCTCGGCGTCGGCGTGCTCGGAGTTGCGCAGCACGGCCGCCCGTTCGGCCACCTCGCGCTCGCTGCGCTCGTCCCACGGCCCCGTCGCGACCTCCACGAAAAACGTCTCCTCGTCCTTGAGGAGGTGGATCGGCAGCACCACCTGTCCGAGGGGGGACCGGATCTCCTTGAAAAGCTCCAGGATGCGTCCCCCGCGCTCCTCCAGCTCGCCAGCCACCCGCAAGATCGTCGCCGGGCGCGGCGCGTCGGGCGTCACCCGTATCGGCCCAGAGCGCCCTTCTCCGGCGCCTTCTTCGGGCGCTTCCTGCGACCCGTCTTCGCCCCTCCAGAACACTGCGCCGCAACCTCCGATCTGGCTCAAAGAACCTGCAAAGTTTAGCATCGGCGCGTATTTGCCGGCACGACCCCGATAGACTATCTTATGCCAATGCCTGAACGACAAGAGCTGCTAATGGTGCGCCACGGACAATCGACCGCAAACGCGAAGGGCGTCTGGCAGGGCCAGATGGAGTTCCCGCTCTCCGAAGACGGACGCCTTCAGGCGGCCCTCGCCGGAAAGGCCCTCGCCAGGGAACCCTTCGAAGCCCTCTACTCCAGCCCGCTCGCCCGGGCCTTCGAGACGGCGACGATCATAGCCAGAGAGTCGGGATTTCGAGAGGAGATCGTCCCGCTGGACGGCCTCAGCGAACGCCACGGCGGCGTCCTCGAAGGCCACACCTGGGCCGAGCAGGAGAGACTGGACCCCGCGTTCGCCAAAAAGTTCCTCTCCCTGCCGGAAGAAGACCGCTGGGCCTTCGCCGGCGCGGAGACGGACGAGGAGGTAATGGAACGCTTCGAGGCCGCGATCTCGGAGATAAGAGAGCGTCACCCGGAAGGTACTCGCATCGTCGTCGTCTCCCACGGGGGTGCTATGCGGGCTTTTCTGCGCGACAGGTTCGGCCCGGACGTCCTGCCGGGGACCCACAGGGCGGCGAACGCCTCGATCACGCGCATCGGCTGGGGCCGAAACGGAACCGGCCCGGAATTACTAGACCTGGCCTCGACACTACACCTCCCCGGCGAGGAAGGCCCGGACAAGACCAGAACAGAGTAAGCGGGTTGCGGAGGCGAAACGCCTCCGCAACCCGCGCTTTCAGCTATCAGCCCGCTGCGGCCTTCGGCCTCCGCTCTCAGCGGTCAGCTATTTTGCACTTGCTGAAAGCTGATCGCTGAAGGCTGATCGCTGGAAGCCCTCTGCAAGCCGCTCTGGCGCTGCGATCTAGCCGAGGGTGCGGACGCTGCGGGCGTTTGGGCCGCGGTCGTTGCGGCCGACCTCGTACTCGACCTCGCCGTTCGGAGATAGCGCGGACGGGTCGCCCTCGACCTCGGAGTGATGCACGAAAAGGTCGTCACCCGTGGGACGAACGAGGAAGCCGTAGCCTTTCTCCGGGTCGAACCACTTGACGCGCCCCTGCTCACGCTTCGGGGCGGCGGTTTCTACGGCCTCCTCAGGCTCAGGCTCGGCCTGGCCGTTGGTCGCAACGAGCGTCCAGGCCTGCCCGTCGGAGTCCCCGTCGGGCGTCTCCGCGGCGTCCGGTTCGAGAACTATGGAATCCTCGGCCACCTTCACCACGACCGCCTCGACGTCGGCCCAGTGCTCCTTCCAGATCGGGTCCTCCGCGACTGCCGGATCTAGCCAGAGGCCCCAGCCGTCGTTCTCGCCGTGGTCGAGCACGCCCTCGAAGAGGACCTCGGGCTCCCTGGGTCCGCGCTCGCGGCGGTAGATGTCGTTGCGGGAGCGAAAGGACTGCACCGAAGAGGCGCTGGTCCCGAGGGCGTCGGCGATCCAGTCGTCCGTCTTGCCCGCCTCCACCCACTCCCGGATACGGTCCATATGCGGTTTCAACGCTATGCGCTTCCTGGAGTCTGCCATGCTACCGCCTGCTCCTTCTTGCCCTACCGTGGGTTACGAGAGATGTTTTTGAACGATGATTGACGATGTCCCTTGGTGACGCCGACCGGCATTTTACCACCTCATCCCTCTACTATGCATCCTCCCGCCCCGAGGTTCCGGGCTCGTCTTGCCGGCCGGACCCCGGCGGCGAGGCCTTCCTGGCCGGCCCTTCCTCCTCCGCGACCCCGGGCGCGTCCTTCGCCTGCGGGTCCTGAACCCTCGACGGCTCTTCTCCCGAGGCGGGATCTCCCCGTACCTCCGCCCGCTCCGCCCTCTCCGGCGGGACAGGCTTCTGCTCTCCCGGCTCGTCGGCCGCGCCGCCCGAGACGGCCCCGCCCTCCGAAGCGATCTCCTCTCCCCGGGATGACTCGGAAGGTGTCTCCTGAGTCTCGCCGCGCGGCGGCTCCGGGTAGTCTCTGAAGCCCTCGCGGCCGAGTTCGGCGAGCATCTCGCCGACCACGGGGGCCGGTAGGTCCAGGCGCAGCGCCAGGTCTTCGGCGGCGGCCAGCGTCTCGTAGGGGTCGGCGCCCGCGCGGTAACCGAGGGCTTCCAGCGCCCCGGCAACGTCAGGGCCTGGGACGAGGGTGTTGCCGCCGGCGGCGACGCGGAGGTGCTGCAGCAGGTAGAGGTCGAGGCCGCCGACCACGCCTATAACGGGTTCGGTCTCGAAGATCCTGCGCCGCACGAAGAGGCGGGTGTCGTAGCCGTCGGCCCAGCGCCTGAGCACTTCCCTCTCGTCCACGTAGTTGTACTGGGCGACCCGGTGCTGGAACTGCCCGAGGAGCTTGCCGGTGAGGACGCGCAGCGCGCCGTCCCCGAAAAACCAGTCGTTCCCCTCCACGTTCATTATGCCGCTGGTGTGGGCGATGGTGAGCGGCTCCTCCTCGTCCTCGAAAGCATCCCGGAACGAGCGGACCATCTTCCTCACCTCTTCGGGCGGGCGCCCGCTCTTCATGAGGGCCGTCTCGTAGACGACCATCGCGGCGAGCCCGCCCGTGACTTCGTCCAGCCTCCGGGCCGCGCGGGCCAGCCGCCGATCAAAGTCCTCAAGGTTTCTTACCTTCCAGGCGGCCTCTACCGCCCTATCCGCAACCTCGACCATGGTATCTCCTCGACCTTCAAAAAGAGCCTTTGGGCCAATATAGCATCTCGCCGGGCCTCAATTGGGTTCCCGCAGCCGGTAGACGCCCGGGGCCGTCTGGGCGAACGGCGTCTCGGGGTTGTCCCGCACGTCCACGGAGAGGCGGGCGCGCATGGTGTTCTGGGGGGTGCGGCCGGCGCTCTTCAGGTAGCCGGACTCTAGCGCGATCTCGGTAGCGTTCTCAAGTGTAGTGCGCCCTTCCTCTCCTATCGCCTCTATCAGCCGGCCGCCCAGGAGCAGGGTCGGGCCCTCATCCACGGTCGCCCGTAACCCCATCATACGGTAGATCCTTTGGCGACCTTCGGGGGATAGGTTCTTCAACCGCTCCGATGTCGTTGCGGCGTACTTCTCGACGAGCGTTTCTCGCGCCTCCATTAGTGAGGCCAGCCGCGAGGTGCGGGATTTGGACTTCGCCGCCTCCACCATGGCGTGGTCCTTCCTTTCCTCTATTTCGATCCTTTTGGCGTCGAAGGCGGCCTCGTCGATCTTGCCCTTCAGGTAGAGGTCTAGCAACAGTCCCGATTCCTTCTCGCACGCTTCGGCCTTCTTGAGCCATCGCCTCGCCTCGCCCGCAGGGTCGCCCCTGAGCAGTTTTTCTTCCTGCCTCACCATCTCGTCGAGCCCCTTTTTCAGCAGTTCCGGGTTGCTCAAGAGGGTCTTGACGAAGGTCCACGCCATCCCGTCGAGGTCTTCGCGCCTGTAGGAAGGCGGGACACCGCAGGCGTCCTTCCCTTCCCGCACCTTCGTCGAGCAACGATAGTAGAAATAGTCGGGTTGGGTCTTTCTCCGACGCTCCTTGCGGTGATAGACCTGCAGGACCATCCCGCACCTCTCGCAACGCAACATCCCTCCCGACAGCTCGAAGACCTTCGGGCTGTTGCTATTCGGGAACCTGTTCGAGCCCAGGTATACACGGGCGGCCTCGACCCACTCCAAGGGTACCCCGGCGTCGGGGACCAGAACGGCTATGTGGTCCTTCTCGGGCTTTTTCGTGGTGACGCGGCGCTTGCGGTACTCCCTTCTGCCGCCGGGACCCACCTCCACATCCGGGCGCGTGACGTTCTTGCGCGTGTTGAACCACCAAACGCCATATGGCTGCTCTGGGTCCAGGTCCGCGAAGACCTCTGGGGACATCTGGCGAGCTGTGACCAACTCCGCGATATCTTTCGAGTAATGAGGCCTGTAGACATCGTTCTGAACGATCTCCTTGATGGTTCTCTCCACCCATCGCGGGCGGCCCGAGGGAGAGGGTGTGCCCTCCGTTTCGAGGGCCTTTCTCGTGGACCTGAGTGTCATGCCCTCCACTCCGATCATGCGAAAGATCCGCCGGACCACGGCCATCTTCTCCTCGTCTACGACGTAGGTCTTGCGGTCCTCGGAGTTACGGTAGCCGTATTTAGGGACGCGGGTGGCAACGACCTGCCCCTTCCTCGCCCTCTCCAGCTTGCCGCCGAACATGCGCCTGACGACGCGTTTCTTTTCGTAGCCGCTGAAGAGGTCCATCACTCCGTCGGCCAGTTGCCCTTCAGGGGAATCGTCCCCCCTCGAATCCAGGGCGACCACCCTGACCCCGAGTTCCTCGAACTCCTCCTTGAGGACCTGCGCCAGGAGCCCCCTGGCCCAGCGGTCGCGGACGGCGACGACCACCACGTCTATCTTTCTGGCTTCCGCGAGATCCCGCAACTCGTCGAGGCCGGGACGTACCGACCATCCCCCCGACCAATCCACGTCCTTTACCGTCTCGACCACCCGGAAACCGTTGGCGTCGCAGTATTCGGTGGCGGTGCGAACCTGCGCCTCCGGCGAGAAGCCGTCGTCCTGCCTGGTGGTCGAAACCCTAACGTACAAAGCGGCCCGCGATGGGACCGCCGTTAGATGCTTTTCTGCCATCGCCGCGCCTCTCTCCCTTACGACACTCCACGATCGTATTCTACTTTTCTTTCGCTGTCGGTGCCCCCATCAGATTCCTCTGGAGTATCGAGCACGAAGCGGTAGATCTCGGCCAGGGTCAAGGCGACCTGGCGGTCGAAGTCCCTTTGGCTCCCAAGACCAGAATCCGCCGAGGGTTTCTGTAAACCCTCAGCCATTCGTATCTTCCGACAGCCCCATACCCATGCCCAATCCAAGAAATTTGAGAAGATCTTTCATGCGAAACCCGACTTCAGCGAACAACACTCCCTCGGTCTCGTGTCCTTCAACAAATCCGCCTCGCAGAAAGCTCCCAAAAACGCAACCGTATTCTACCCAGCGCATTAAGAATGGTCAAGCACAAAGTAATTTGCGGATCTTGAGAAGATCTTTCTGGAAATCCTTACGTGAAGCACTCGTTTGAGGCGGGACTGTCCCTTTGGCGCAAGTTGGTAGAATGCCGAGGTGCTTGAGCAGCTTCGACGCTTTTGGTTTTGGCTCTCCGCTCAAGACCCGGCGCTCAACTTGGACCAGAGGATGGCTCGCTGGGTCAACTCGGCGGCGATGGCGGGCTTTGCGGTGACCGGCGGGACCTGGATAGTCGGGTGGGCATTTGACTTGCCTTGGTTCGTGGGCTTGCTGATTGGTCTAGTCGTCTGGGTCGTGGCCCTCAATGCCTTTGTGTCCCTCGGAAGGCGGCGGCATAATCGGCAGATGGCAGCGCTCACGGGCGGCAGGGGAATCCTTCGCATGCCGACTTCGGAAAAGTTCGACGAACTCCGGCAAGAGGTCCAGGAGATGAAGGCCGATCTGCGGCAAAGCGAGCAAGAACGCGAACGCCTTGAGGCCGAGAAAGAAGCACGCAAGGACGATACGAATTCGCCGGTATCCCAGCAGGAGCAGCCGGGCAGAGAAGAGCTAAAACGGGACAGTCGGCAAATGGCCGATGACCTGAGACGGTTCCTGAAAGACAATAGCGGACGCTCAGAGAGCGAGGTAATGGAACTGTACCGCGACCGCCTGTTGTATAAAGTCGCCGCCCTGTTAGAAGAGCTAGAAGAACAAGGTCTCTACCCCCCAGAGAAGCTGGAGAGTTTTGAGATCAGCGCGAACGCCTACCCGCGCTCACCAATGGCTATAGAGCACCTTGCGGCAACGTTGGGCACCCTTGGGCACAGACGCTAGGGGTTCACCGAGGGGAAGGCTTGGTGATCTCGCCTTTGAATCCTTGAGAGTATCGGGAAACTGGCAAGCCCTCAAAAGGCCACTGCCGATTTGCTTAACGAAGCTGTATTCTTTCGCAGGTGTCCGAGGGCACCTTTGGGGTTCAGCAGGCCCACGATCTTGCCGTAGTCCCCGTTCTTGCCCTTCATCTCGCTGCCGACGAAGTTCTCGTGGAATTTCACGATGCCTTTCAAGAGGTGCGCGTCCACCTCGTAAAGAGCGGCACCAGTCCCCGGGCAGAGACACCATACGACGATCTTGTAGTTGACGCCGATCATAGACCGCGCGGTAGACCTTGAACACTTTCCGGTCGATGCTACGCTCTCGAAGTTCATCACGATAAGTTACAAAATGAAAAGAACTTCTGAAAAATATCCATGGAAGGAACCGTGCTCCTTGACCGATCGAGTCGACGGGCAGGAAGGGACCTCGTGAATTCAAAGCGGGGGTCGAAGGCCTATCAACCCGCCGCAAAGAGGTCGAGGATAAAACCCTCCGGCCGTGTCCCCCGGCCCCTCGAAGGCGTTATTCCCCAACTAAGGTGGTACGTCTGGAAGTACGAGCGTCCGAAGTGGGATCATCAGAATGGGATCTGGAAGAAAGGGAGCCGACTCGCCAGGAGCCCGAGAACGCTCGGCATTATCTACTGGTCGGAAGAGAACTGGGAAAGGAACCTCGGCCTGTGGGGGAAATTTGAAGAGGCTCACGCGGCCTTTTGCGAGAACAGAGATCTCCAGGGCATAGGCCTCCTAATCGAACCGGGACGCGCCATCATGATCGGGGGGGAGAAAGTCTACCCCGTATTCTTCGACCTCGACAACTGCCGCGACCCAGAAACTGGGCAGATAGAGCCCTGGGCCGAGGAGATCTTGTGGAGCCTCGACACCTACGCCGAGGTGTCCCCTTCGGGTGAAGGGATCAGGGCCATAGGGCTTGTAAGAGAGCCCGAGGAAAGAGGCTGCTTCTTTTACACACCTGACGGACAACACTTCGTCACGAAGAAGGAAGACGGGTACCGCAGGCTGGAGGTTTACGGCGGCAACAGAGGCGGGCGTCACCTCATCACCTTCACCGGGGCCGTTCTGGAGGACAAGCCTCTGCGGGAGGTAAAGGGCTTTATGGACGAGAGAATTCCGAAGAAACCCCCGCGCGACGACAAAGAGGCCGCGATTCCCGAGCCTCTCGGCGTCTCCGAGGAACAGATCTTGGAGATCATGCGCTCTTCCAAGAAAGACGGCGAGCTGATCCAGCAATTCATGGTCGGCGATAAGGGCCTGTGGAAAGGCGAGAACGCCATCTACAAGAGGCGGTCCTATGCCGACCTGGCGTTCTTTAGGAAACTTGCGTTCTACGCTAGGGGAGACAAGGGGCGTGTACTCAGAATCGCACTTTCTTCCGGCATGCGCAGGGAGAAGAGGTGGAGCCCGGATTACCTGAACAACAACATAGAGAAGGCCATTTCCTCCTGCAAAGGGAACTTCTACGACCCGGCCTACTCCTCCACTCAGGAGGACGACAGGGAAGTACCCAGGGCGAAGGTTTACCTCTCCGACAATGACCTCTTGCGCAAACTGGCGGAGACCAAGGGCGAAAGGTTCGAGAAGCTCTGGGAAGGTGATGAGGGCTTGTGGACGGACTCCGGCCCCTACGAAAAACCTGAGAAGGATTCAGAAAAGGGCTTGGAAGCGGCCCAACTCGGTCTCTGCTCCATGCTGTCGTTCGTCACCGGCAACGACGAGGCCAGGGTCGACAGGCTCTTCAGGAGGTCCGGCCTATATAAGGACAACTGGAAGGACGAGACCTACAGGACCCGCACCCTGAAAATGGCGCTCTCCGAGACCATTTTCGATCCCGACTGGAGGCCCGACAACGGAGAGAGGGATTCGGCCTTAGACGTCCTTGAGGAGATCAGACTAGGCCTGGTCTGGGACGTGTCGGGGGGCATTAACGCCTGCTACGACTACCTCGCCCTCATTGGCAAGGGGCGTATCGACGGGAGGCTAAAGAAGGATATAGGTCCCGAGTACGGCATCGACAAGAAGGTTCTCCGCGAGATCGACCAGCATGACGGCGAACCCGAGGTCGTCGTGGAGGCAGCGGTCCGTGGCCTCATGCAAGGCAGCGGCGTGTACTCGAAAGGCGGGACAAACAAAAGGCGGAAGATCTTGGAGGAGGCGGGATTGATCAAGACGCTCAAGGAGGGTCGCAAAAGAGAGCCGTCTGTCTACCTTCTAAGAAGCCCCAAGCACATTCCCAGAAAGATCATCCCGTATCCGACGGGATTCGTAGGGACACTCAGCGGCTGTCAAGCCTTCCAACGAGGCCTGGACGATCTCGACATTTTCGGCATAGACTTCTGGCGTCACCCTCTCCAAACGCTGAGTTTCAGGAGGACGATGAAGAGTGTACCCAAGACGCCCTTCCGCTCACCCCTGAACTCCATGGCTTGCCACGACAAGAACATTAAGGACCTCCTCCTGCGCACCCGCGTGGAGGAGGACCACCCCGACAAGGACGAGCACAGGGGCTTCGAGGGGGAATTTCTACTCCACCCCCCTCTGGCCCTCTCGGCTCCCTACAACGCCCCCGTCTACCGCTTCCAACAACCGTCGCCCGACCGTCCAATGGACGCAGCGACGAGGCTGAATCTCGTCCGCACGCAGGGCCTGAGCCCGAAGCAGAAGTTTGTCTTGGAGCAGATAGACTACGGCCGCAGATCGCTCCTTGAGCTGGAGAAGTTCTTTGACGTCGTCACCGACAAGGAGAAGAGCAATTTCAGGCGTAGGTACCTACGCCCGCTAGAGAAAGAGAGCCTGATCGTTTCTTTCCAAGATGAACGCTACGGGAAAAGCTACGAGAAGGCGGAGAACTTCGAGCAGGCGCTAGAGGAGGTGTTCACTCGGTCGGGAAGCGCGGAGAAGTACGAGGAAATCAGAGGACGCGCTGGACGAGAGAGAAAGGCGGACCGGGTCAACCTGGAGGAGTGGGAGAAGAACAGGAGAAAAGCCGAAGAGAAACTGCAGAGGGGCAAGGAATTACTCGAACTGTACACGAACAAGGGGAAGAGCAACACCTCTAAGGGTCGGGTGGTGCGCGGATGACCCGAGGTAGGAGTTCCGAAAGCGGTTCCGACAGAATGGCACTGTGGGGAGACCACCTCAGGCGAACCTTCAGGATAGTCGATCTCTCAAAGGACGTGGAAGGAAAGGCCAAAGAGGTCTGCGACCTCTTGAACGACTGCTTCCCAGCAGGAAATGCCAGAGACGCGGCAGGAGCGACTCCCGACCAGATGGCCTTCGTCCTCACCCTGGCGAAACTCAGCGAGGAGGAGACCCAAGACTTCTTCGACGTTATCACCTGCGCAGGAGGCCTATCCTCCCAACAGGCCCATCACCTGATTAACAGGCTGAAGAGAAAAGCCCCGTAGAAATAAGGCAGGGGCCAACAGCAGGGAGATCGAAGGTAGAACATATCTGAATACTCGTATCTAAATATACAGAACAAATATATCAATATGTTCGTTTACACACCCCCCTCAAAAACAGGACAGTAAAGATATACAAAGAAACACAGGGTGTGGGGTGTGTGTCCAAAAGGGAGAAGAGAGGAGTTCTGTTGAGAGAAACGAGAATGCGGATTGAGGGAGGATCTTTGGAGAGGCTATTCAGGCTTTTGGACCTTGCTAGGAATCCATACCTCGGCGAGAAGGTCCGGGAGACGGTCCTGGAGTTGGGCGACTGCTTTCCCTCCGGGGCCGAGGAGGACGGGTTAGGCGTCAGCCTGGATCGATTTGAGAGGATCTGTTCGTTGGTGGGGTTAGACCGGGTTGAGAGCGTACAGTTCGTCGACCTGTGCAGGGAGGCGGGAGGCCTCGACGCCAACCAGTCCACTCACCTCATAGGTGTTTTAGAGAGGCAGAACGCAGAGTTGCGTCAGGGCGCAGGAGGATAGCCTGTTCCTTGACAGCCTACCCCGTCGAGTCCGGTAAACTCTTTCGCCGTCGTTGACGTCTCTCCCCTGACCGCTCTTCGACGCCACTCCTTCGGCTTGAGCCTCAGAAAATCGGTGGTGAGGGTAGCGGTCCTCGTATATCGTTGAGGTGTACTAGGTATCACAAGCATTCGTGGAGCAGATTATGGGAGGCGTAGCGACGTGATCGGTCCTGACAAGCAACCCGATTTGTGGGAATACAAAGAACACACCGGCCTAAAGCACGCCATCCTCTCCAACTACCTCAAGAGGTGGATATCGATCTTGGGCAGGCCAAGGGCGGGTAAGCCGAAGACGATGCATTTCGTGGACTCCTATGCCGGGCGTGCGAGGTACAAGAGCGGAGAGTTAGGGTCGCCCATCCTGTCGATGGAGGTGGGTGAGGAACTCCACCGCCACTTCAACGGTGCCTTCTTCCTAGAGTGCCACAATGTCGAGCGCGACGCCTTCAACTTTGCTTCCCTAAGATGGGAGGTCGAGGTCGCCAAGCAGGATTTTCCCTCGGTCGGGGTGCGCAACTACCAGGGCTCCTTCGAGGATCGGGCGGGCGAGATCTTCTCAAACATCGGTGCCGGTGAGCCGGCGCTGGTTTTCCTCGACCCGTTCGGCTACCAGAGCATAGACATGCCGCTCAAGATGCTGGACCGGCGACGCAACGAGGTCTTCATCACATTCATGAGCTCCTTCGTAAACCGCTTCCTAACGGACCCGTCCAAGGCCGCCGTCATGGATCGGATCTTTGGGACGCCCCGGTGGAGGGAGCTTCGGGGCGTCCCGAACCGCCAGGAGCGGCTTGTTCGTCTGTACTGCGAGCAGATCCAGATCATGGCGCGGGAGAAGCTGGGCGTAGATGAGGTCCTCGTTTACCCGATCGACGTGGACTTCGAGGGCAGGGATGCCGACATCTACCACCTCGTCCACGTCTCCCAGCACGAGGCGGCCCGCAAGGCGATGGAGGAGGCCGTCTGGAGCGCCAATGTTCTGAAAGACGCGCAGCTCTCGCTGCCGCTGCCCGACGCCGCTGTCGAGGACCTCATACTTGAAGAGCTGGGTGGAGGAAGGACGCTGCAGGCGCTACCCCTAGCGAAGAAGGTGTGGCTCCGGCACTTCACGGCGACTTGGCGCGACGATGTGCGGGGGGCTGTAAAGGCCCTGGAGCAGCGGGGCGAGGTGATCGTGACACCCAACGACCCGAGCAAGAAGCGCAAGGTCGGCAGCCTGGCGAAGGAGAAGGACTGGGTCGAGCTACGTGGCGGCGGCCAGCCCCGCCTCGTCTAGGGCGCGGAGGTGTGCCGACCAGGCGGACGGCATCTCGTCGTAGACGCGCCCGTCCAGCTCCCGTCCCCCCGCCTTCGGGTGGAGTCCGCCCCACTGCTTGAAGAAGAAGGCGGCGCCGGCGTTACGCGCCTGGGTGCGGATGTCCCGCACCCACCCGGCCTCGATCGGGCGGTGGCCGCGCCCGGACTCCCCGCCGACTATCGCCCAGTGGATGCCTTCGAGGTCGAGGTCTAAAGGTCCCAAGAGCGGCTCGCAGGAGAGAAACCTGACGGCCGCCGGGACCCGCCTCAGGTAGTCCGCCCGGTGGGCGTAGTCCTGGTTCTCCACGGAGACGCCCATCCATACGTTACGGGGCCAATCCAGCTCGGGCGCAAGCTCCGCGAGCCGCTCGTGGCGTTTAGTGAGGATCTGGAAGACATGGCGCGGACACTCCTCCATCACACGGAAAATGCTCTCCAGCAGTGGGAAGGGCATCCGCTCGTGGAACAGGTCACTCATGGAGTTGACGAATACCCGGCTCGGCTTGCGCCAACGCCTCGGATCGTCCAGCCGCTCCGGGTGGAGGGTGAAGTCGAAGCCGTTGGGGAAGTGCTGCGTGAAGCGTTTGGTGATGGTTTCGGCGTAGCAGTGTTTACACCCCGGGCTCACTTTGTTGCAGCCGGTGGTCGGGTTCCAGGTTTTGTCGGTCCACTCTATCGCCGTTTTCGTGCTGGACACCAGCGCCTCCTCCCCGCCTTCAACCGGAAGCCTACGCGTTCATTGTAGGGAAACAAGGGGCACAAAACATCTGCCTCGACGAACACCTCTTTAGCCCTCCGGACACAAAGTGACGAGAAGGGATACCACGACCCCCGTTTTCACAACTAGTAACTGACACCCAATCCTTCTAGGAGGTCTCAGTTGCAGACGAACACGCGAGACGAGTTGATCTTGGCGAGGGACGAGTGGATCTCTGTCGACGAAATTGGCCGGATGTTCTCGTTGTCAAAGAACAAGAGTTACGAACTTCTCTCTTCCTCCGGAGGGGAGATCAGGGCCGTCCGTCTCGGGAGGACCGTGAGAGTCAACAAGGCGAGCCTGCTCGAATACGTCCAGAACCACCCCTACGCTAAGGTGGAAGCGTGATGGGGCTGGCCCCGGTGGAGACCTCGGGCCACCCGATCACTCGCGACATCTCTCTTGACGACATCCTCGTCCCGGATGGGCGCGTGCGGGAGCAACGCCACGATCCCTCTCCTCTGGCCGAGAGCATGCGTGAGCGAGGCCAGCTCTCCCCCATCATCCTCACGCCCGATCTCACCCTCGTCGCCGGTCTTCACAGGTACGAGGCGGCGGGGATTTTGGGCTGGGAGACGATAAGGGCCGAGATAAGAGACTACGACGAGATCGAGGCACGCCTCGCCGAGATAGACGAGAACCTCTGCCGCAACGACCTCACCGTCTGGGAGCAGTCCCGCCACGTCGCCGAGCGGGAAAGAATACTCGACGCTCGGAACGAGAGGGCGCAATCTGGAGACAATCGACATTCTAATTCTAGGGGCGACACGGTGTCACCCCTTACCAACGAGCGTCTGGCGGGCGAAGCCGGCATGAGCGAACGCACCTACCAACGCCGCCACAAGATCGGCAGGCTGGGGCCGGAAACTTCGGCGATCCTCGATCACGCAGACGCCACCGACGATAAGACCCGCAACCTACTCAACAGCACCACGCAGTTAGACCATCTCGCTAACATCACCAAAAAGCGCGGCGACGAGGTGGCGGCCGAGGTGGCTCTCGCGGCCCTGACCGAAGAGGGCGGCAACACTTTCAAGGTCTACGAAGAAATGAAGAGGGAACAGGACAGGGTCGAGAGGGAAGCGAGGCGCGAGTCCCACAGGGCTACCTTGCGCGAAGCCCCGCCCCTCGATCGCCGCTACGAGGTCCTCGTAGCGGACCCACCCTGGAAATACTCGTTCTCGACCTCCGACTCACGCCGCGTGGAAAATCAGTATCCGACCATGCGCCTCGAAGAGATCAAAGCGTTAGAAGTCCCTGCGGAGGCGGACGCAGTCCTCTTCTTGTGGGCCACTTCCCCAAAGCTAACAGAGGCGCTGGAGGTCATGGAGGCGTGGGGGTTCGACTACAGAACCTGCATGGTATGGGTCAAGAACAGAATCGGAATGGGTTACTACGCTCGCCAGCAGCACGAACTTGTTCTGATTGGCAAGAGGGGCAACCCTCCAGTACCCGAACCCTCCGACCGGCCGTCCTCAGTCTTCTACGGTGATCGCAAGAATCACTCCGCGAAAACGGAGAATTTCTACAAGGTAATAGAGCGGATGTACCAGGATGAAAGTAAGGTCGAGCTCTTCGCGAGGGGTGCTCGCCCTGGCTTCGACGCCTGGGGAAACGAGGTCCTGGGGGCCGCCTCGTGAGAAAGATCCACAATTTCCAGCAGAGCCTCAAAAAGAGTAAGGATCTCGAAGACTCTCCGTTCTGGTTTGATCTTTATAAGAAACGCTTTCCCGGTCTTGTCTCCGCAGAACCGATAACAGAAGATGGTTGGGCGCAAAGGGCTGGCATCGATCGCCTCCTGATTCTTTCCGACGGCTCGATCGTCAAGGTCGACGAGAAGGTTCGTCAGAAAGACTATGGCGACTTCCTCCTCGAATACCATTCCTCATACGAGAGGAAAACTCCGGGCTGGATCTCCAAGGATCTCAACTGTGACTTTGTGTCGTATGTTGTCGTTCCCGCCAAGAAGTGCTACCTGCTTCATTTCCAACTGCTGCGACACACTTGGGAAGCGAATCACAAGGCATGGATCGCGCAGTACCCCAGGATTGAGGCCAAGAACGACGGATACACGACTGTCTCGGTGGCTGTCCCTAGGAAGGAGGTCTGGCGGGCTCTCAAAGAGGCCATGGTTATCACCTGGGAGGGAGACCCTTTCGCCGAGCCTTCCCGCCCGAACGAAGCTATCGCCCCTGACGAAGAAATACCCGCCGCGACAAACTCCCGAAAGGATCAGTGAACGTGGATCTCAACGAACGACTCTCTGGAATCGAAAGAGGGCTCGCCCTCTTGGCTGACGGTGCCTCCTTCGACGATCCCGCCGAGTTCGAGTATCTCTGCCGCCGCGACCCTGACGAACCCAAGATCCTCAGCGGGAGGTACGCGGCAAGACTAACCGGTCTGGAGGATACAGATGACCTTATCGCCTTCTACTTCGAGATACTCTGCGGCGAGTGGGCGGGGACGGAGGTATCCGGCGACGTCGAGAACGACTTGTCGAGCGAGACTGAAGGCAGGAGCTGGGTCGAAAGTCTCTTGGGCCGTCCGCTAGAAGAGAACGAACGGATTGACCTTGACCTCGGCAAACTTGTCGGGAAACGGTGTGAGATCAGGATAGGCGATTTCCTCGGAAGCCCTTCGGTACTTGAAATCTACCGCGCCTCTCCCGGAGATCCCGAACTGGAGGAGTTACTGCTTCAAGAGAAAATTTTGCACCACGACCCGTTCGACTCCGAGGCCGTACAACGTCAGATCGAGGAGGACAAGCGGCTATTCCGTGAGGTCGGCGGCCTGCTCAACAGACGGTTGACTCAAGCCGAACGGAGGTCGATTTAGCGTGGAGTTCATAGTCACGTTCGCCGACAATGGCTCTAACGTCTCCTCCTCCAACGATTCTTCCGATCCCGGCTACAACCCCGTCTACCTGTTTCTGGACTCCACAAACCCCTCTCCCGCCCCTTCAGAACCCGTCGCCCTGAACCTGTCGCTTCCGGCCGGCAACTACTGCGAGGAGGCCGCGCTCTCTTTCCGTGGCACGACCGCCTCCTACTGGGAACTCTCCGCAGAGGACCCCGCCGCAGGACCCGTCACCTGGTCCCCCTCGGTCGCCCTTTCCGTAATCGACGGCCAGTCCACCCGCTTCTGGACAAGGACGAGGACGGTCTACGAGGAGGTCCCCGTCGACGACCGCTCCGTGTCGTTGTGGGTTGTCGGGGACGTCCGGGAGACTCCATGAACGTTTATGGCTATGAGATCCCTATGCCCAGCTCGTCTCGATAAACCCAGAAAGAAAGCATACAAATGATAAATTCCGACGTGTTGGATCTTATACAGTCCCTCTTCTCGGGTCCAAATTCCGAGAGGAGCAAGCAGGCCGAGAGTTCTTACAATCGTGCCCGTGGCCTCAGTGAAGGCGAAGACTATATAAAGGCCCACGATCTGTTCGTCCGCCGTTTGAAAACGGAGGTAGAGCACGAACAACTCTCTAAACTCCGTGCCGAGGTCAACCGCAAACTTGAGGCCGGCCCGGAGAACCTAACCCTCGATGATCTGACCAAGATCGACATGCAGGTGGACGGCCTCTCGAAGAAGCTGGGACGGTCCTTCGGTGTCAAGAGCCGCGTCGAGGGCGAGAGGGTGCGTTCGGTGGACACGTCGGGCCTCGATCAGGCTGTTAATCAAGTGTATCGTCAACACGCCACCGTGGCCTCGGAGATAGACGAAACCGTCAGCCCGCAAATGGCCGCCCGGCTGTCTTACGACTACCGGAATCTGGGTGAGCAAGAACGCCAGCAAACCATGAAGACTGCCCCAACGGAACAGTTGATCCGAGGACTCGTCGGCAGCGGCAACCAGGAAGACCTGAACAGGGTCTTGAAAGAGTCGGGACAGAAAGCGCCAAGCGGCTTCGCACGCTTCGTCAGGAACAAGTCCGGCGGCGACGAGGGAGAACTGTACCAGGAGGCGGCAGAGAAGGTAGTCGGCGAGGAGCAAGACCTGTTCCGCCGGAAGCTGGAGGAGGTGGCCCTAGAGAAAGCCAGAACCCGCGCCCAAGAAATAGAGCAGCAATACAAGTTAAAGGCGGAAGAGCAGGGCGAATTACTGTCGCGTTGGAAAGACGAAGGAGAGCAGCCTTACTTGGAGGACCTCAGAGCCCTCCGTGAGAAAGGTTTCCTAAAACCCGAAGAAGCAGCAGAGTACGTCAACAATCGGGAAGAAATAGTCAACGACCCCGTTCGGGGACAGGCCCTTGCCGCAGACGTGATTACCGCACGCAGCGCCGATCAGGGTACCGAGACCGCTTTCGGGTATCCAGTAAATCCCCAGCAGGAACAGCAGGGCGGTGCGGTGCCTATGGGGTTAGGTGCGGCAGCAGGAGCGGCGGGCAAGGCCGGGAGCCTCCTCGGAGATTCGAGGGCAGGACAGATGGCCGGCAAAGTAATTAACAGCGGAGCGTTGAGGGCATTGGGGCCCGCCGCTCTCGGATTTGCCGGACTATCGGCAACAGCCGACCTGACCGCCATGAGCGGGAGGACTGGCGCGGGTTCAGTAACGAACGCCGTCACGTCTACGTTGCCAGGCATTGGTGGGCTCGCGGGGTCCCTCGGCGGCCCCGTGGGAACGGCCGTCGGTCTCGGTTTGGGTTACGGTGCGAGTAAGGTCGTGGGAGGAGTTATGGACCCCTACGCCGACCAGGTCGCGTTCGCGAAGCAGGCGGAAGCAATCTCGGGCGAGAACCTTCAAGGTGAGGGAGCACAGAACAATTTGCTCCAGGCTTTGCAGGTCGCGACGCCCTTCTGGGCGTCTGGAGGAGCCGGCGGTTTAAGGGAGTCCCAGAACCGGGCCCGCCTTAAGAACCCGTTTCTCGACCCGGCACAAATCTCGGCCCTCACGGACGAACTGCTTAGGCTCGGAGATTCGGTCGAATCGGCGGCCGAGAAGGTCGAGCCCCTATCTCGCGTGGTCGCCGACTTCAATTTGGCCCCTGCCTTGGTGGCGCAGTTGGAACGGGCGGGCTCCACGGGATCTCTAGGTGGCGTGGAAACCGCCCGATACGTCGCCTCAATGATTCAGAGCCAAGCGGGACGGGGACTGACGCAGCAGGATATTTCGGGGTACGTTGGGCAGGCAATAGAAACCCTCGGTCCCGTTAGTGGCTACGCCGAGGCTCCAGAGAGTGCCCTCGCCTACAGCGGCTTGATGTCTCGCGGCGGAGAAGAAGCCGACTTGCTCTTCCAGAACGCCGGCACCGTGGGCAAGATGATCGAGTCCGACGCCGCGATGATGAACGACCCGATGGCGATGATGATGATGGGCATGGACCCGTCTTTAAGCCCCGAACAGCAAGATCCGGGGGCCATGGCGGCCGGCAGGATCGAACTTGCCAAGCAGCTCGGCGGGATGGTCGAGATGGCCCCCGACGGCAACCTGAGCACGAACGGACGTTACCAACTGCAAATGGCGATGCAGATGGAACCGTGGGCGAGCGCGTTCAAGGGCATGAGCGTCGATGAGGTCGCCGAGATGATAACCAACCCGAACATCACCCCCGACAACGCCAGAAAGGAATTCGAGACCCAACAGAAAGAAAGAAAAAAGAAGGAGAAGCAGCAATCCCTCGCCGCCAAAGGCATAGGGAGCGGGAAGTGGAGCGGCGACGGCCTCACCTACGACCAGTGGGACGCCAACAAGCTCTACCGCGCCTCTAGGGACCAGGCGAAGGGCGACGGGGCCGTCGGCCGGCTGGTCGGCCAGAACAAAGACATAGATCTCGAAAACGTAAGGCTCGCCGGGAAGGGCGACAAGACTCTCGCCGACGCTCTCGGCGACCCCGATTTGCTGAAGAGGCTGAACCAGGGCAAACAGAAGATCCGGGTCGGCGGAAAGAACCTGACGGTTGCGGATTACAACTTGCAGGACATTCGCGGCCAGGCTTACCTCGGGGAGAAGGGAGGCTTAAACTTGGGAGAGCCCGGCAAGGGCGAGAAGGCCGGCTACAAGGCGGAGATAGACCTCTCCGAAAGGGCTTCCAAGTATTTTGAGGTCAAAGACGTGAGAAACCCCCAGGGCGCGGCGGGTTCGACCACGGAATCCCAGCACGCCCACGCCACGAACACGGGAAAAAAGAACTTGAACGACAAACCGATTTATGGTGGGGGCTGACCGCCGATCTCCTCTACCGTTTCCCCTTCTATTGCCTTCACCGCTTGCTCGCCATCAAGCGTCAGACATCGCGTTGGGGTACGCTTTGCCCATGAGAGAAGGTGTTCTCGTCCTCATGGCAAGAAGCTATTGGGGACGATCACAATAGTTAGCTCCCTGTTGGGCGCAGTCGTCGGTAGCCTGTTGACCATTGCTGGGCAGGCCGCATTGCGCGTCCTTCGAGAGTGGGGAGACGTCCGAATAAAGGTTCATGCTTGGGAGGTGACGTATCCGGAGGGCGTAAATAGCGGCGGTACACGAACGGTGAACACGGCCGTTCCCGGTTACTCGCCTTACGATAAGAATCCGGAGCACTACCAATCCGTCACGGCCTCTTACTCGATCAGCCTTGAGTTGTTCAACGAAAAGGATTTGGACACGGCGCTGCAAGGCATCGGCGTAACCTTCTACAAAGGCAATGAGGTTGCCGCAGAGGGCGATTTGCTAGACAAAGACGCACCGCGCCGAGGGTTGTCGTTGGGGGATCGAATGAGGCGTGAGGTACGTTCTCACGAAGACTATTCCCGACCTCGCCGCGCAGAAGAGTTTTTGGAGGCCCCTACTACCACCGTGGACCTGCCATCGCGCAGAACTGTCCGCTTGACGCTCTCGGGGGAGATCGACGGGGCCGCTGGGTTGGAGGTGATGAGAAGCTCTCGGGTAACCCTCAATGCCTCCTTTCCGAACGGCAGTCGCTTCTCCAAGGAGATAGCAGTTCTGGTAGGAACCTCTGATATCACCGGCGACGAATGGCAGTTAACGGTCGAGTAGCCCCGCCGCCTCTCATTTCTGTGACTCCGCTCAAGTTCAGCTCGACATAGGTATGCTTCGTTACCCGGACTCCCAGAGACACAGCGACCTGCCGGCCTCTTAAGGGTTTGCGTCCTCCGAAATCTCTCTCCCCTCGCGCTCAACGTTCCGTCGAACAAAGTCTTCAACACTCGCCGGGTCGAAAATCCAAGCCCCGCGCCCCGGACCGTTCTTCCCAACGTAGACCCCCCTCACGCGCCTCTCTCTCGCGAGGTTGATGGTCCCTTGTCGCGAATAGCCGAGCAATTTTGACGCTTGTCCAGTAATTATCCACGACTCTAGTTCTTCTATACTCGGCAATTCTGGCCCCTTTTCTTGATCTTTTGAAGCCTCTTGTTCTTACTTGTAATCCTAACACTCTATTTGACAAACGTAAACAATATTGAGACAATGTGTAGGTACAGAAAATGGCCCTGGCGGTGCGACCCAACGCTTCGGAGCCAGGCCGAGGAAAGGACGAACCGCGTGACCGACGAGACCACCCTCTTCCCCGACGATACGGGCTCATGCTCCCGACTGGTCCGCTTCTGCGTCTTCGATGACCCTACCGGCCTGGATCTCCATCTCGCGGGAGAGATCAGGCAGATCGACGGGGACGTTTACACGGTCTCCGCCCGCCGCCTGACTGACGGCAAGCTCTTCCATTTCAGCGACCTCCACGACGGCTGGGAAGACGCGCTGGCCTCTTGGGAGTCTTTTAAGAGACGCTGGGAAGAGACGTTGGGTCTGGCTTGACCCTTCGGGCAACGAAGGGCGCCTTCGAGGGCTCCTAGCCACTCTGTATTCGCCTCTGAGCGGCGAAGTTGGCGTCTAAGGTCCTGGGTATCTTTTTCTTAGAAGCCAACTTCGCCGCCATTGTTGACGCCTTCGGACGGGCACAACAGTGGCGGCCGGGGCTCTCACGCTCCAAGATTACCGTCTTCTCGCGACGATCTCCTTGGGACATTCACCCTCCAAATAGATTTCACGCAGCAAGCAAACTTGCGGGAGCGCCTTCAGCTTCTGGATCGTCAAACTCATGTCCTTACTTACCTCTGTTTTTGCGCAAACCCTAGTCATCATAGTAATATTCGAGGCAATAGAGTTCGTGAAAGGAATGCTTGTGGCTGGGAAGAGGAAGGTCGTTGACGCGAGGCAAGATCACGAGGGCAACATCAGCCATGTGAGGCTCGAAGGCAATCGGAACTTCACCGACGTAAACAAGGCCATAGAGATCGCGAAGCGAGGCGGGCTGGAGAACGCCCACGCGGTCAAGAAGAAGGACGGCGGCGAGTACCTTCGCACCAACCCTGACGGCAGGTCCGGCAACAACCTGGACGAGATGGCCCAAGACTGATCTTGGCTTGAGCGCGACACGCTTCCTCGGTGGCGGCTTCGATTCTCACCGTTATCGCAGACCTGACTCCCCCTCCGAGAGCATATCAAGCGAAAAGATCGTAGCTTTCCCGCGTGGTCGCCTTAGCCAACGGGGGCACCAGCTCGCGGGCGACGAACCGGGGGCACCCTTCATCGTGGTGGCCTAAGAAACAATTCTAACCGACTATAGTCGGTTCAGCCTTTTCAACGCCTCTTCTCGTTCGGCGTCGGCATCTGGAAAGCGGATAATCCAGAATCCCTGGAACTTCTCACGCGATTCCTTTGCCGCCCTTGCAAAATCTACGCCGGCATCCTTCAGTTCCTTGGCCTTCGCCTCGTGGAGATTCGACGAAAACTTCCTTTCGGGTCCCATGCTGCGGACGTGGTAGTCGAGGTACGCAAACAGGACGAAGAACACCGCCGAAAGTAGATCACCGGCCTCATGGTGACCGTTCTGTCGGGCCCATATAACCCCTTCGGCGGAACGTTCCAGCGGCCTCGTGTTGAAATTGACGCTCATCCCGAACGTCCTTTCGGTCGTCCCCATCTCGACGAAGGCTTCTGCCAGGACCTCCAACGCCTCCCCGTCTCCGGCGTTCATGGCGGCACCGCCGAAGGGCAGGAGGCCGTCCACCAGATAGTAGATGCTCTCTGCGGGGCCCAGCTTTCCCAGCAGGGCGTCCGTGGCGTCCTTCACGAAGGTGCAAGCCTCCCGCTCGACCCACGCGCTATCCGTGCGCTTCTCGGGAAACCGGTACTCGAAGAAGCCGGGATTTTCGCGTAGCAGGCGCGGTTTCTGCTCCAAGATGTAGTCTTTCAGGAACCGGGTGACGAAGTTCATGCAAAGGTGGAGACTCGTATAGTCCGTGGAAAGGGCCAGGTTATTCAAAGACTCCCCGAGCCCCCGGACCGCCAGGGAGACAGCGTCGCGGTTCCCGGATTTCAGCCCTTCCACGGCCCTGGTCGCCATGAACCCGCAGAACTCCGCCGGGCTCAGCCTCCTGAACCACGCGGAAGAAAACACCCCCAAGGCCACGAAGGTCAAGAGTACGGGTCCCACCGCCCCCACCGCCCATTCTTTGGTGGACTCGCCAACGCTCTGACCGCTCAGATCAAGGGCTCCTAAAAGGAGGATGCAGAAAGCGGGCACCTCGAAGAGCAAGGCGACGACGAACATGAAGCCCGGACTGGTCACGACCAGGGCCCCCGCCCTGCCGGTGTACGTGGCGGCCTGCTGCTGGATGACCACGACCACGACGCCGAAGGCTATGGTCACGGGTATGGCCGCGAACTGCGCCAGGGAAGACAGGAAGGTCGAAACGGTCTCGGGGTCGCCGGAGAGGAAGGTCCACCCAAGGAGATTCTGCACCATCACGACGAGGGCGAAGCTCGCCAAGACCAGGAGGAGCGAGCTTGTCAGGGCCCGTATCAAACCCTATGTCTCATCTCTTCTTCGCGAACCCTCGTAAGGATGCCGCCTACTTTGTCTTTGGGGAGAGTGTAAGGCAAAGATCGCCTCTCCCTGGACGCCGACCTCCTCGGCTGGCACCACTATCTCCTCGACCACGAGCACCTCGCCGTCCTCAATGCCCGTGCCAGTTGTGCTCTGCATCCGTTCGACGTCAAATCTAGCGCGTGTAGCAGCCGTCCGCCTTCACGACCGGATACTCCTTCGGGCAGCTACCATCCGGCATGAACGGCGCGGGACCGTGCGCGGGGCCACCGGACTTCATGAGGTCGTTATCCCGTCGAGGGTTGCGCGTGCTGCCATCGTCGTTGTCGTACTGGTCGCCCGTGGCGCTCGTGTTGTCGTCGTCCGTACCGGAACTGGGCAGCTCTTCGCACGCGACGCCCTGCTCGCCCGTGAACGCCGTGCCCGGCTGCCCGTCGAGGCCGTAGGGGTCGGTCGTGTCCTGATCGTAGACGGCCTGTGCCTCTTCCTGCGTGGCGAAGTTCGCGCAGTCGTAGAGGTCATCCGACTCCTGCGCCTGGGCCGCAGCGATGACGGGTTCCGGGTTCTTGACGTTCTCGAACGCGATACGACCGGAGAACCCCAAGGCAAACACCAGCACGACCAAAGCCGCACGCGCGTACCATCTTGTGAACACGAACCGCCTCCCTCGGTTGCAAACGAAGACATTCTCTCATGGTCACTACGAACCGCGCTACGGCCTTATGAAGTCGGTGGCAAGCCGACTCGACTCGCTCGCCTCGTGAGGACCAAGGTGCCTCTTGAGGTCCGGGACAGTTCGGCTACACTTCCTTATTAGAGATATGTCGAGGCCCTTACACTTCACCATCGGCACAGGACTGGGCCTCCACCCCACCGTCGGACAGCTCAGCCTGGAGAACGATCTTCTGCTGGTCAAGGCCGGACTTCTCTACGCGGATCGGGTCCGGTTGTGCAGCATCGGGTCCTCCCTGGCCCTGGAGTTTGCCAAGCTCAAGGATGCCTCGAACCGCCAGCGTATGGAGTTCTTGAGGCAGTATTTTGAGGACTTGGCCTCGACCAACCCCGAAGCAGCGGTCAACATGCGCGAATTCGTGACAACGTACCGGGATTTGCAGAGACGCAGAGGAGGGACACGTAGCAAGGCTCAGATACAAACCATGTTCGAGGTGCAGGCGGGCATGAGACGAATATGGGCCAAGTTCGAGGAAGGCATCGGTGAGTTCCTCCGCGTAGCAGGAGCAGACGGGATCATGGAGGCCGTGGACACCGGACTCCTCGACCTGCACCGGTTCGAGGCCGGCGGGGTGGAGAGGATGGGCGGACTAGGGCCGGAGGACCAAGACCGGAGACAAGAGGAGTTCGTCGAGGACCTCTTCTGGGAGTTCTTGAACCTGATCGGCGATGCGGTGGCCGACGGCGATACCAACCCCCTGTTCGATCAGATGTCCGGCAATCTCGTCAGAACGGGGATGGAGGCCGGGGTGGTGTCGCCCACCGAGAGCGGGGAAGCACGCGGGAGGCACAGCGGCCTTGCCTCCGACCTCCTGCGCCAACTGCCGCTGTTCGAGAAGGCGACCGTCAAGGAGATACTCGACATCCGCCGTGAACTCGAAAGCCCGCTGATCCGTTTTCGGGGAGCGGTCATAGGGATGTCGGAAGACATCCGCTCGGCGGCGTGGGACGAGGACTTCCCCAGCGATGCCGACAAGGAGTTCCGCAAGGTCGTGAAACCTGCCGTGCTCGAAATAGAGGAAGCCGTCCAGGACAATGGATCGTTAAGGTCACTTCTGTTCAAGGGCATTAGACCGGGGGACTGGGCGACCGGGCTCGGCGTAATGATAAGCACCTTGGCGGGCCTGCCCGACGCCGCCTCGGTCCTGTTGGGAAGCGGAACCACTACGGGCATGACGGCCCGAGGGGCGTACAAGGAATGGCTTGAGGACCGCAAGAGAATCGAGAGCAACCACATGTTCTTCTACTACGAGACGCGGGAACGCCTCGCTGCATTGGACTCGGCTGCGGCTGCGACCACGGTGCGTTCTTGGCGAGCGAAGCCAGAAGCCCTAGAAGCTGAGGTGGAAGCGGAAGGAGCGGCACTAGTGGACCAAACCCCTAGCGAGGCCGAGCGTGAAGCGCAAAAGTTCATGAACGAGAACGAGGACCTGCTAGATGAGGGCGGCTACGCGACCTTACAGCGGCTTCTCACGCAGGGGTTTCACGCCAGCAAAGACCTAACCGTGGAGCTGACGGAGACGGCTAAACAATACGCGCCTGCCAGACGCGCTCTCAACGAGGCCATGAGGAACCCTAATACGCGGCCTCGGAGGATGTACGAGCTTGAGCGAGAGGTGGAGCAGCTAAGGCCGATCTACGAGCGCAAGAAACGGCTTAACGAGAAGTTTAGTGAGTTCTTGGACCGGGCGGCATCAGCTTATGAGCGAGAGGGGGGCGAACTCTAGCAGAGAAGCTGTTCTTACAGGTCCACCGTATGCTCAAAGTTCAGCACATCCGCCGCATCTTGGTCGGCGATTAGCTACGTTTACCTCGTAACCTAGACCAGTCCCGCCTTCACGTCTCCCCAACGACTTCGGTCCTGACGGTCTGGGCCGGACGGTCGCTAACCTGGAGGCCAACTCATGACGTTCCACTTCCCATAGCCACCCGAGACGTCAACGTTCGTCACCTTGGACCGGACAAAAAGCGTTGACGCGGGCTTGTCAGACATTTAACATGCCCCGTGTCCGGGAAGGGGAAGATGCTCGTTCCTCCCCGCGCTGTTTGGGTTTGACGTAAAGGGGGCGTCGCGCGTTGGGCAACTTGCTTGCGAGGATTGGTGCCCTCTCGACCGCCGCGAAGGTGTTGCTCGCTTTCGCGGCCCTTCTCTTGCTCGTCCTCTGCATCGTGGCGAGTCCCCTGATGGTGGTCCTGGCGTTCCTGGCGCTCGTCGTCGCCATCTTCGCCCTGATTATTCGTATCCTTCGGCGGAGGCCGCTTAGGACGTGGGGCATTATTGCCGGGTCCTCGCTCGTACTAGTCCTCGCGTTCAGTGGCATATCGGGAGCCCTTTACGGCGGTGGTCAAGAACAGGCTGGCTCGACGGGGCAGGACGAGCAAGCAGCCGTCGCGCCGAAGCCCAAGCCCACCGAGGAGAAGAAGGCCAAGCCAGCGCCGAAGCCGGAAGAGGACGAAGACGAAGGCCGCTACGACGCCACGGCCACGGTAACGAGGGTCGTTGACGGCGACACCGTAGAGATAGAGCCGGCCGTGGACGGAGTGGAGGACGTGCGCCTGATCGGGGTGGACACCCCGGAGACCGTGGACCCGAGCGAAGACGTAGAGCCCTACGGACCCGAGTCCTCAAACTACGCGACCTCCGTGCTCGAAGGCGAGAAGGTAGAGCTGGAGTTCGACGAGGAGAGGACCGACCAGTACGGGCGGCTCTTAGCCTACGTTTACCTGGCGGGCGACGAGATGTTCAACGGGGAGCTCGTGGAGGGCGGCTACGCCCAGGTCTACACCGTCGATCCGAACGCGAGGTACGAGGAGCGCTTCCGGGCGTTCCAGGAGGAGGCCAGGGACGCGAACCTCGGCATCTGGGGCCTCTCCGAGGACGACCAGTGCGAGCTGGCCGACCGGGGCAACGGCATAGGCGACGGTACTCCAGGTTGTGAGGAACGACGGGAACCCGCGCCTCGTCCCGCCCCAGAACCAGAGCCGCAGCCGGAACCCGAGCCTGTTCCACAACCCGAACCGAAACCCGAACCTTCCTCCCCGGACGCGTCAGCCTCGGCAAGTCCCGATCCTGCGCCCGCACCGGCTCCCTCCTCTGGTGACCTCGACTGCTCGGACTTCGACACCCAGGAGGAGGCGCAGGCCGTCTACGATCAGGACACCTCCGACCCGAATGGACTGGACGGTCCACAGGGAGAAAGCTACACGGGAGATCCGGGCGTGGCCTGCGAGGACCTGCCGCCGGGCGGGTCGGAAGCCTCGCCCACGTCCTCAGCGAGCCCGACGTCTTCCGCCTCACCGAGCGCCTCGTCGCCGGCACCCAGCGGCGGCGGAGGGGCACCCTCTGGGGGAGGAGACATAGACTGCGACGAGGTGGACGGGCCGATCCCGACCCCGCCGGGAGATCCCGACGGCCTGGACGGCGACGGCGACGGTTTGGCGTGCGAATAGGTTTTGATCTCGGCCGACAATCTCCTTACACGACTGCCAATACGAGAGAGACCGGGTGGATCGATCCACCCGGTCTCCCCGTAAGGCGATCAGGAGCACCCTAGCAGCGGTCGACGAAGCCGCCCACGGACGTGTAGACCCTCGCGCCTTCGTTTCGGCCCACCTCGTTGTCGTAGATGTACTGCCTAGTCAGGGTGTTACTGTTGGCCGCGTAGCCGCTCTCGAAGGCTACGGTCTTTCCCCTCTTGAGCGTGCGGTTGACCCGGAAGGGCTCGTTCGAGCGAGGCTGGTGGACCGATCCTACGGCCTTGACCGTGATGGCTCGGCGCGTGTTGTTCGTGACGCGGGTAATCTCCGGGTTTCCGGTACAGTTCACCGCCACCTTGACCGAAGGAGCCGCCTCAGCAGGACGCGGGGAAACCGCAGACCCATCACCGGGACCCGCCAGGGCAAGCATCAGGGCTGCCGCCAGGACCGCCAGGAGAACGGAAACCGGACGGATAGGGAATCCCTCCGACATCGTGAGCTTGTCCACTTCGCTACCTTCCCTTCTGGTTCGTTGTTGAGACGGGAGTTGTTGCCGAATCGTCTTATGGTCTGTAAGCGATCCTGTCGAGCGCGGTCGTCGAGACGTTCCCGGCGCGGTCCCTGAACTGCACGGAGACCGTCTTGGTGCCCGCACGCGGACTAAGGGTCCACGCCTTGCTCGGGGTAAGGGATTGCCAGGCACCGTAGTAGTACGAGTTCTCGTTCTTCACGCGCACCTGGTAGGCACCGGAGGCCGGAGAGGGGTCAGAAGCGGTGAGCTTCAGGAAGACCCTCTGGCTCGCGGTCGAGGCCTTCCCGCCGTTTATCACGACGCGTCCGGTTGGCTTGGTGCGGTCGACCTTCCAGGTCCACTTCGCGGGGGTAGGATCGGTGTTGCCCGCCGCGTCGGTGGCCCTCACCTCAAAGGTGTGGGTGCCTTCGGCAAGGCGCGAATAGTATTCACGCCCTCCGTAACAGCGCGTGAACGTGGCAGCACTGTCAAGTCGGCACTCGAACGTGGAGCGCGTTTCGCTGGAAGCAGATCGGAAATCCGCATAGGTATCGGTGGTCGCCGCCGCCGTCTTGCGCGTTATGGTCGTCTGCGGGGCCGCGTCGTCGGAACCTCCCAGGTGGCGCGAAACCGCGAAGTCACTGAAGCCATTGGCGTCCTCCACCCCGCCGGCGAGCAAAATCTTGCCGTCGGGCTGCAGGGCCATACCGTAGGCGTCAGGATAGACCCTACCTCCCCAACCGTAGTCTATGTCGAGCGAGGCATCGCGGCTCCCGTCGGACTCATGCCTTACAACGCCCCAGCGATACGAATATCTCCGCGCGACGATCTTGCCGTCTGGCTGGATCGCCAATTCCTCGTACCGATCCTCATCCGTGTTTATGGCCTTGCCGGTCTGACCGAAAGTATCGTCGAAGGTGCCGTCGGGATCGTAGCGGACAAGGGCGGCGTTGTAGTTGACGCTCCCCGCCACGACTATCCTGTCGGAGGCGTCTACGGCGACGTCGTATGCTTCGTCGGTCGAGGAACTAATCTTGCTGATGAGCTTGCCGTCACCGTCGAAGGAACCGTCCGAAGACCCGTCGGGGTTGTAGCGGGCCAAGGCGAAGGCGTTGTAGCCCGTCGTGCCCACCGCCACAATCTTACCGTCCGTCTGAAGCGCGACACCCGCAGCCCCCTCGGAGTAGTCACCGAAGTCGGTGACTAGCGTGCCGTCGCCGTCAAAAGAGACATCGAGAGACCCATCGTTATTGTAACGGGACAGAGCAAAGTCTCCGCTGCTCTGTCCCGAGACCACGATCTTTCCGTCGGTCTGAAGGGCGACATCGTAAGCGTAGTCGTTGTTTGAGAAGAGGTCGGTCCTCACCGTGCCGTCGGTGCCGAAGGAGGCATCGAGAGAGCCGTCGGCCCCGAAGCGAGACAGCAAGAAATCTTGACTGTTACCGCCCGAAGCGTAACCGACAACGATAATCTTTCCGTCGGGCTGGAGGATAAGGGCGCTCACCTGTTCGCTGACGCCTGTGAGGTCTGCGGTCGTCCTACCCCCGGTCCCGAACGAGCCGTCGAGGGAGCCGTCTGGATTGTAGCGGGCAAGGCCTACGTCCATCTGATTGTTACCCTGGGCCTCCCCCGCGACGACGACCTTACGGTCGGGCTGGACGGCGACGTCCCTGGCGAACTCGTCCTTGAGGTCGTTGACGGGTGCGAAGTCTGTGCTGACCCTCCCGTCCCCGTCGAAGGAGGGGTCGAGATCCATTGGATAGGCGAAAGCCATACCACTCCACAGAACCGCCGCGACTATCCCTGTCCCGAGCCCAATCGTTATTCGCTGCGCTTTCCTGAACCCCATCCCAAGCACGCCTTTCTGCCAGGCTCAAGCCGGCTGTTTCTCCTTCGAGTACCCCCGTCGTAGTTGGAGCCCGTACCCTGAGGCGGTGGGACGGTGATCCTGCCCTCGCGGGCAAGAGGCCGCCCCGCCTTTAGCGGTGCTCCGCCTGGGAGGATTATCTGTCATTAGTGGCTAGGAGAACATTGGCCGGGTGGTCCGTTCTTGGGGCTCATGAGGTGAGCCATGTGGCTCACCACGAGGTTGGTCACATGTACAAAGGATTTTGACGGGTCTTGCTGGCCGGCTACCCCGAAATCAGTCCCAACTCCATGGCCCTAACGGCGGCCTGCGTGCGGTCGGAGACGCCCAGCTTCTTGACGACCCGTTCGAGGTGCCTCTTCACCGTGGAGAGGCTCATGTGCAGTTCTCCGGCTATCAGGCGGTTGGTCTTTCCCGTAACCACCAGCCCGAGCACCTCTATCTCGCGCGGGGTGAGCGGCACGGTCGGTGTTGCGAAGGCGAGTTCGGGTCGCCCGTTCATGCCCTCCTCGCCCTCTGCCGCGATGCGACGCACCAGCCGTCCGGCGAGGCCAGCGTCGATGGGCGACTCCCCGGCGAGCGCCGCACGGGCGGCCGAAACCAGGCGCTCGGGCCTCTCGATCTTGAGGACGTACCCTGCGGCCCCGGCCCGTATCGCCTCCAGCATGAGGTCCTCGGAGTCGTCTGCGGTCACGATCAGTACGACGGTCTCAGGAAAGCTTCCCTTTATCTCGCGCGTGGCCTCAAGGCCGCCCATCCTCGGCATCGAGAGGTCCATCAGGATAAGGTCCGGGCGCAGTTCACGGCACAACTCGACGGCTTCCAGCCCGTCTTCGGCCTCACCCACGGCCTCCAAACCTTCCTCTGCAGAGATCATGGCACCGAAAGCCCTCCTGAACAGCGGATGGTCGTCGGCGACGAGAACGCGAAAAGGTCCTGCCCCGTCCTTCATGCTTCCCGGTCTCCTCCCTCCAGGCTTACCGAGCCCTCCTGTCTTTCCATTCTACCCGACAGCCGCGACGAGGAAGGCCGAGATAGGCGAGCACGAAGCGGCGACCATGCCCCGCTTCGCGCATGCCGATCGTTCAATTACGAACGCCCCGGAGCACGTCCCCCGACAAGTCTCCGCCCCAAGAGGCCCGGAGACGAAGTGGGTCGAGAGCGTATGGCACGCCGAGGAAGGAGGCACGGAAAGGCTTGTCACCAAGCAGTTGAGTGATTTCTATAGGTGCGATAGCCCGAAAAGCAACCGCGATAGGCCCAAGACTGCCGATTCCGTGTTTTCCCGTTACCTAAGCCACGCAGCCTTTTAAGTACCCGCGATTGCCCGCGATACCAACGCCCCTTCTGTCGCCACGCAGAAGGCAGGGAAGGCCCCGTACCCCGAAATGTCCTGGTCCGGCATTGTCCATACTGCCGCTTACGTTGCACGAATACAACAATTCAGCGTATCGTATTGTGGATTCAACGACAACAATCCGAAACTGGAGGCGAAGGATACACATAGCACAGAGATTCGAGCGGCTATTGGAGACGCGCCGCCACCCGGACGGCGGCGAATGGACCGGTGAGAAGCTGGCGAGGGCGACCGGGGGCGTCGTAACCCGTTCCTACGTGACGAACCTGCGGAAGGGCAGGATAGAGAGTCCGGGCTACGAGAAGCTCAAGGCCATAGCAAAGGCCATGAACTTCCCGCCGGAGCAGTGGTTCGAGGAAGGAAACGGGGCGCGTCCCGAACGGTTGGAGGAGGCCGGCACGGTGACCGAACGCGTCCGTCACCTTTTCGCGACCATGAGGAGCCCGAGTACGGGGAAGCCCTACACTGACTCCGAGGTGGCCCGCGCGAGCGCCGGTGACCTCTCGAAGGAAGACATAGAGGGAATCAGGACGGGCAGGATCGCCGACCCGACCGTTGGGCAGGTAGTGGCACTTGCCGACGCGTTCGGCGTCGATCCCTCGTACCTGGTCGGGCGCAAGGGGCCGCCGTCCCTGGACGCCGAGCTGTTGGAGGCTTTGGGAGACGAGACGGTTCGGGACGTAGCCAGGGACGTTTCGCGGCTACCCGACCGCGAGAAACGGATGGCGCTCGGAATCGTGCGACAGTTCGGTGAAGGCGGGTCTGCGGGTTAGCTAATCGACGAAGGGGCCGCCGCACTATCGCGGCTAGGCCAGGTTCTCGTACGCGAAGAAAGCGAGAAGGCCGATGCCAACCAGGAAAGCGACAAGGGACAGACGGTAGCACCAGAACACCGAGATGCTCAGGGCGTCCTCCAACCCTTGGAGGCGGTAAAGTGCTTTGCCGGGCGCATCGGTCGACTCCTTCGCGGCGGATGCATCGATTGCCTCACGCGACCTTCTGTAGGCGGGCGTAATCAATCGGAGCGGCACGAAGTAGGCGACGATCGCCGCGAGCAGCAACGACACTACGAAACCGAGAAAAACGGCGGGCAGCAGGGATTCCCACACCTGCACCTGATCCGCTCCGCCGAACACGTCCTTCAAGTACGTTGCCAGTATCACTATCGAAGCGGTGCAAAGGGTAGTCAGATGCTTGGCGGTGTCCACCATAGCCTTGTAGCCCTCTTGAAGCGCCATAGCTGCTTCTTTGTTTTCCACTACTACCCTTTCCCGCTTCGTCACAGGCGACCTCACAGCACTTCCACGAACCATCTTAGGAAGTCGCCTGAGCCTTCTGTATCACTCAAAAGGACCATTTCTGAGTCCGCTAAAGGGAACGGATGTCAGCTTCGAGCCACCTCTGGGCGTCTATGGCCGCCATGCAACCCGATCCGACGGCCGTGGCAACCTGCCTGTAGCTCTTGTCGGCGACCTCCCCGGCGGCGAACACGCCGGGCACGCTCGTCATCGTTTGCCTCTTCAGCACGACGTAACCGTCCTCGTCGATCTCGACCTGGCCCCGGAAAAGGTCGCTCGCCGGTCTCTGTCCTACGGCAACGAACAGCCCGTCCACCCGCAGGAACCGCTCCGGGCCTCCCGGCGTCCGTAACCAGACGCCTTTGACGGACCCGTCTCCGACTATCTCCTCCACCGCGCCCGCGACGAACCCGATCCTCGGATTCTCCTTCGCCCTCTCCAGCATGATCCTGGACGCCCTCAACGCCTCACCCCGGTGGACGATCAGGACCTCCGAGGCGTACCGGGCAAGGTGAAGGGCCTCCTCCATCGCAGTATCGCCCCCGCCGACGACGGCCACCTTCTTGCCCCTGAAGAAGAACGCGTCGCACGTCGCGCACCCGCTGACGCCCTTGCCGAAGAACCGGAGTTCCCCATCGACGCCGAGGCGCTTGGGCTTCGCGCCCGTCGCCACGACGACGCTGCGGGCGAGCACGGGCTCTTCTTCACCCTCCGACCACAACCTGAAGGGGCGCTCGCGAAGATCCACCCTCTCGACGTTCTCGGGGCGCATCTCGGCGCCGAACCGGGCCGCCTGCTCCTCGAATTCGTCCATCAGATCGGGACCCATGACGCCGCTGCCGAAGCCGGGATAGTTCTCGACCTCGGAGGCGAGCATCATCTGACCGCCCGACTCGAACCCCTGAAAAACGAGGGTATCGAGCCTCGCCCGCGAGGCGTACAGGGCGGCCGTGTAGCCCGCAGGACCCGACCCGACGACCACCGTGTCGCGAACTCTTTCTACCAACCGGAAACACTCCTGGTACGCCCACCGCGCAAGTCCCTGCCTCATTCTATACTACATATCGTATTTATTGGAGAGCGTGGTTCGGAAAGCACCCGATTCGTATTCGTAGTGGGTCCAGGAACAGGTTGGTCCGTTTCTGTACGGGTGTCGTATGATCGAAGTATGGAAACGAGGAATCAGAACGCGGCGGAGTCTCCGGTGAGGCTGTGGCTCGACGACCTGCGTCCCGTGCCCGACGGTTGGACGTGGGTCAAAACGGTGGAGGAGGCCGTCTCCCTTATCGAGAACGGCCGGGTCGCCGAAGCCTCGCTCGACCACGACCTCGGGGAGGGGACGCAGGAGGGGCACCGCCTCGTCCTGTGGATGGCAGAGCACGGCCTTTGGCCCTCGGAAGCCATATCCGTGCATTCCTCCAATCCGCCGGGCGCGGAGAGGATGTGCGCAGTCATAGAGAGGTACGGTCCTTATCGCAGGATTCGGGGCACGAGGAGGTTCGTGGCGGTTATGTAGCCAGAGGTAAAGGCCGGCGTCTGTTCTACCAACGCGCCTGGATCGGAGGGCCGTTTCGTTACTGGGCTTCGACGAACTCCTCGTAGGGAACGCCGGGCATGAAGATCTCCTTTTCCTCCTCGGTGAGGTGGTGCCTCCAGTAGCCCTCCCAAACGAAGACGGTGTCCCTTGTGATCGACGTGCCATCAGCGAAGGTCCTGTCGACCGTGACCTCGGCCCGCTCCTCCCCGTCCATCGTCACGTCCACGCTCATGGAGTCGAGTTCTAAGCCCTCGATCTCGGCGTACCAACGGTTCTTCGCTATCCACTCCTCTTCCGTGAACAGCGCCTTCGATTCCGCGTCGAGGTTGTAGTAGGTGGTGTCCCACGACTCGTAATCGACCGCGTAGTAGTATTGTTCCACCGCCTCTCGCACCTCGTCCTCCCCTCCGGGACTGACGCCGAAGTCCGTGGGTTCTTGGGTGGTGGGCTCCGGGCTGCTGAACGTGGTCGGTTCCGAAGACGTTAAGAGACCATCCAGCTCTGAGATCTCCTCCTCCGTCAGGTAGCGCCTCGGCCCTCCCGAATCGGCGGGGTCCTCCATGACCAGGGGTATGCCCGCCAGAATGGTCTCCTGGGAGCCGTCCTCGTAGGCGAGGTTGACGTCGACGGGAACGTCCGTCGCCTCCTCCTCTTGCGTGACACTGACCGACTCCAGAGAGGCAGGAACGCCACTCTCGTCTGCCAGGGCCTGCTGACCCTCTGCCCACTCGTCTTCCGTAAACTCCTCCTGGGAGGACCCGTCCAGCATCTCGTAGGTCTCTTCCCAATCTTCGCGCCTGACGGCCTCGTCGTACTCGCGTCCGAACTCCTCAAGCGACGAGATCTCTCCGTCCGACATCCAGGAGGGTTCCTGCCCGCCCGCCTCCGGCACCAACACCATCGTCGAGAGGGCCTGCCTGACCTCTTCCTCTCCGACTTCGTTCGGTTTCACCACCTTGAGGTTGTAGGTGAAGCCGGCCTTGTCGAACTTGCCCTCCCAGAACGGTCCCTGGGACCCAGCCCTCCCCGCTGGCACCATGTATCTCAAGGTGGCCTTCGTGCCATCCGGCAGGGCGACCTCATCGATCCTCTCGGCGTCGAAGTATTCGTTCGCCACGTCTTCGTCTTCGGGGTAGACGGTCAGAGTGCCCAGGGTGTCAGCATTGCTCGCCATGGTGGTGGTCTCGGAGGGCCCATACGGGAAGACGATCCCGTACCCGTCGCCGCTGTAATAGCCGTCGATGGCAGGCAGGTCCATGTCGTCTGGAAGCTCGGCGGACAGCATTACGGGAGCGTCCGTCGTTCCTTCGATAGAAGGAAGGAGGTGCTCGAAAGCAGGGTCGGGAGGCGAATCCGCCGAGACAGCTCTCTGGCCGGCGACGCTTTTGTCGCCTTTGGGAAGATCGACTTCACGGTCATCTGCTGGTTGTTGATCGGACATGCCCAAGAATTCTGGCCCGCCTCCTATAGCCAGGGCGGTGATGGCTCCGATTCCTAGCAACAGGATGAGCGAGACCGCCGCCATGTTGACCCACCGCCGTCTCCCGCGCCTGTTCGTGTGGGCGACACCCTGGGCCGCCGCGACCGACCTCGGAATCACTTGTGTATCGTCCGAAGCGCCCGTGGCTACCGCAGCCCCGCACGTCCCGCAGAACCTGTCTCCCGGCTCGACGGCGTTGCCGCACTGCCCGCAGTAAGCGGTACGGTTGTCTCGGTTCATCGCCGCGTTCCCCCTATCAGGGCCGCAATACTTAGCGTACCCTTATGCGTCCTTCCCGGCACGAAGCGACTCCTTAGTCTGCCGCCAACTCCCTCTGCTACTCCGCAGTCTCCACATCGTCGGCCATCACGGCTTCGTAGGTACCGCCGCTGGAAGTGGTGACGGTTCCCCGGTACTCGCCGTGTACGGTTATTTGCTGTCCTGGGAATCCCAAATGGACGCGGTTCCCCTGCCACGGGTCCAGTAGGATCATTACGTGGTTCCCGTTCCAATCGACGACCTGGCCGGTGACGGAGAGACCGTCGTAGTTGAACGTCTCTGGGTAGCCGAATACCTCACCCGTGAAGCTAACCCGGTTATCGTCGGACACCGAGGGCGAGGCGGTAGACGAGGCGCTCGAAGACGACGTGGCACTGGACGAATCGACAGGCTCGTACATGAAGTCAGGCATCACCGGCAGGGAGTCGCCGCCTTCCACACTCGTCTGGACGTAGCCGTTGCCCGCCATCGCGTCCACCACCTGCTCGACCTCTTCGGAGGACAGAGGCACGGTGCCATCTGCGTAATGAGATCTTACCTGCATCTCGTCCAGGAAGAGGAATGCCAAACCGACCATGGCTTCCAAGTCGACAGATTCCGCCGCAGCCCGGTTGTCGAAGAACGTGACAGATCCTTGGTTGGTTTGCAGTAACTCCCGCTGAATCTCCTGGGCAACGACGTTCAACGATTCGAGGTCGTTGGCGGAACTGACGACGTAGTAGCTCGGGTTTCCGTCCGTGTTAACCTCCTCCGAAACCACGTCATACGCTACGTCCGTCGCCCCCCCAGACCGATCAGATCCTCCCGATGATCCAATCGGACCAGAAGAGCCCATGAACCTGATCCCGTACAGAGCATCCGACATGAGCCCGAACGTGAACATGAGGACCACAGACCCGATCGCAACCATTCCCCAGTTCTTGATGGACCCTTTCTGGGCCACTCGGATGATGAGGGCGATGATGCTCACACCAAATAGAAGCCCGGCGACGATCATGGCTACCGGACTGAGGAAGACCAGGAGGACCAGCACCACCAGACCGACGAGTACCAACTTGGGCACCACGGGAAGGTCCTTGAACCATCCCAAAACCTTCCTCGGGAACCGCCGAATGCCGTCCGTACCGAAACCCGAGAAGGTCTCACCGAGACCGTCCGCGCTCTGCCGGAAGCTGCTCCGCAGATCATCGAGGAACGAGCCCAACCGTCCCGGTCCATCCGAGCCGGATGACGATGGACCTGACCCCCCGGTGACGGAAGACACAGGGGTCCCGCACGAAACACAAAAAGACATGCCAGACCTAAGCTCCGCCCCGCAATCGCGGCAGTAGCGCTGCCGCCCATACTCCTCGGACACCCATCCTCCTCCCACGCGCTGCCACAGGATAGTGTACGTTTGTCCGGGTTGCCTGGATGAGGTCACGGCTCCCGCAGGCGTCGGTTGCCCGAACCGACGTCTAGTCCCTTTGGCCGAACCAGCCTTTGTAGAAGCCGCTCTTCCACCTGCGCGACCCTACCTTGCTCCTCAAATAGACGAAGCAAACCGCGAACACCGTGGCGGAGAGCAGAAACGAAACCGGCAGGTACCAGAAGAACTCCCCGAGTGCGCCCGCCACCACCCAGCCGAAGAGGGACCCGAAAGCGACGAATCCCGAGAGAAAATAGACGCAAACTACGACGATGTTGCCCAACATAAAATCGGTCTCCCGAAGCAGATCCGATCCCACGTTCTTGAGTTCCCGACCCACCGGCGTCCAGTCGAAACCGGCGTTGGATTGTTTGGCCTGTGCCTCCTTGACTGCGCTACCCTTTTCGGCACCGCCGCCCGAGGACGCACGCCTACCAACAGCAGACGCCGAACCTTCCTCTCTCGTGTTGGCGTAATCGAGCTGCTCCCCGCAAGAGGTACAGAAGATGTCTCTCTGACTTCTTGGAGCCCCGCAGCGCCCGCAAAACCGTGGTTGCCCAGCTCCTATCTCCTCAGTCATTCTACCTCCCTCTTAAACCGGTCCTGGCACGCATCTAGACGCACTCCGGCCAAGCATCCCCTGCCTCCACAACACCTTCTACGACGCCACGACTTCCCCAGTTCACCGTTTGCTGACCTTCGATCCCATCAATAGTGTGTAGACCTCTATTATGCCGCGTCCGTACTTTCGTGTCTATGGCAGGGGAGGACCTAACGCGGGAGTTCGGAACGTTGGTACGCAAACTTCGTCTGGAGAAAGACCTGTCCCAGGAAGGGTTGGCCGAGTTATGCGGCCTCCACCGCAACTACATAGGGGCAATAGAGAGGGCCGAGAGGACGCCTTCTATAGTCACAGCGGACAAGCTGGCGCGAGCCCTCGGGACCACGCTGTCGGAGGTCTTCTCGGAGCTTGAGCGAAACCTGGACCAAGGCCGCGACTCTTGGTTCTCTTGACAGATATCTCGCGACGGCGGTTGCTACTCGTGCAGCTCTCCCCATTCTTCTAAAGGTGCGACCTCTCTCATGGCCCCCAGCATGATATCCGCGTCGAGCGTGAGTCGGAACTCCACGGTGCCGGTCGCCTCCCAAGTCCTGTCGTGCAGGTAGAACATCGAGTTCTCCTCGCGCCGGAAGGCGTTGAACGTCCTGGAGACACCAGTCCCATTGTTGACGGTGACTCCGTAGAGCGTTCCGCTCTTGAGGTCCCGCCCTATCCGTCGCTCCCTGCTCAACGTCTACTCCATTTCCGACGGTCCCAAAACCGACGTCGCGCCCGCAGATCGGCCAGGATCAGGTGACGGACCTCTCGTTGAAGAGGCCGTCTATATGCTCCCACCTCTCCTCGTCGGTGCGGCCAGGGTTGTCGGTCAGGAACTCCTTGTGGAGCTTTTGCGCCTCCTCTTCGGGAAGATCTTTGGTAAGAACACCCCAGCGCCTCTCCCATTCCCTCGCCATAGTCGCGTACTTATCGTTCTCAGCCCTCGCGAACCCCTCCCATGGCTCCTCCTCCACCATTGCTTCGTCCTGTTGTTTCCAACGAGATTCCCGCGCTTCCCGCTCTCTCCTCTGCTTCTCTTCCCTCTTTTCGCGCTCGCGCTTGATCCCGAGGTACTTCACGTACAGCCAGAACAGCGGACCGAAGAAGACTAAGAGGAACAGGAGGCCGTAGATAGCGGCGGCCCCGCTGCCGTCCACGAGCGTCAAGACTAAAACCACGAACAGGATGACGGACCAGACAATCCACACGCCCGCCGCGAAGAGGAGCACGCCCAGGTTGAAGAGTCCCAAGAGCCCCCGACCCGCCGAGGCTAGACCTTCTCTCGTCCGAGCGACGCGGTACTCTGCCCTCACCCTTTCCCTATAAACCTCTTCTTGCGCTATCCGCCTTCTGTCTTCGTGGTTCATGGCACATCCTCCGACCCGTCCGTAGAAAGGCTCTTCGACCCAGCCGCAAACTGTATAATTCCGTCTCGGGCGGGGCCGTCTTGCGGCACTCCACAGGTTCGCGGCGCTACCCCGCCCCTATTCCGCCATCTCCCAACTGACCACGGGCTTGCGCTCCATTCGCAACGTGGCAGAGAAGGAGACCACTACCTTATGGTACGCGATCTCCGTGATGTCCCCGTAGTGCAAGGGGTGCCCGACTTCCCCGAGCACCACCCTTGCGGCTTCCTTGAAGTCCATCAGACGCTCAGGAGGCCTCGGGCGGGACCTCCGGGTAGGCCCCGATCAGGCTCACGTAAGGGCAATGCTCTTCCAGCCCTTCGAGCGCGCGCCTGACCTTCTCCTCGTCCGGATGCCCCTTGAAGTCCGCGAAAAAGACGTAGGTCCAGGCCCGCTTGCGGCTCGGGCGGCTCTCGATGCGGGTGAGGTTGATCCCCTCCGACGCGAACGCGGAGAGCGCCTCCTTGAGCACGCCGGGCCTGTCCTTGACGGAGAAGACCACGCTGGTCTTGTCCTTCCCGGTCCGGGCGGCCCACGAGCGCCCGAGAACTATGAACCGCGTGGTGTTGGTCCTGGCCTCCTGGATGTTGCGCGCCAGCACCTTCAGGCCGTGGGCCTCGGCCGCGAGCGCGCTCCCGACGGCCGCCACCCCCGGCTGCACCGACGCCCGGCGGGCGGCCTCGGCGGTCGACTCGACCTCTTCCAGGCGCGCGCCGGGCAACTCGCGCCGCAGCCAGGACGCGGCCTGGGCGAGGGCCATCGGGTGCGAGCAGACGAGACTTACCTTGTCCGGGGATTCCTCGGCTGAGATGAGGTTCTGGGAGACGGGCAGGTAGACCTCGCCGCAGACCTTGAGCGGGCTGTTCATAAGCTCGTCGAGGGTGTGGGTTACGGCGCCTTCCATCGAGTTCTCGACGGGGACGACGCCGTGTTCGGCCTCCCCCCTCTCGACCCTGGCGAAGACCTCGGCGACGGTGGTCTGGGGCTGGAGCTCGATGCTGGTCCCGAAGGACCTGAGGGCCGCCTCGTGCGTGAACGTGGCCTCCGGGCCGAGGTACGCGACCTTCAGGCTCGTCTCCAGGGAGACGGAGCTCGAGATGATCTCGCGAAAGACGGCCTCGAGGCCCCGCTTGGGGAACGCGCCCTCGCCGAGGGCGGTGACCCTGTCCAGGACCACCCGCTCCCTCGCCGGCGCGTAGACGGCCATCCCCCTCTGTTGCTTGAACTCCCCGATCCTGCGCGCGAACGACGCCCTCCGGTCGAGCAGGCGCACGATCTCGGCGTCCACCGCGTCTATGCCTGCCCGCAACTCGGCCATCTCGGCCTCGTCAATGGCCCCCTTCCGGCCCGCTACTTCCACTTGCCCGTCTATCTCTTCTCGTAAAGGTTCAGATGGAACCACGGCGACCGCGTCCTCCATTCGTGGGTGTTGGTGAGCCCGGCTCTGGTGGTCTGGAGGGGCGGAACCGCGCGTCAGGAGCGGGCGCGCCCCTCCCCGGTAAATCGCCGCGCTACTGAAAGAAAAAGTTGCATGATGGGTTCAAACTACCAGAGCGGCGAGGCGTTTGTCAAAAGCCTCCGAGGCCGATCAGGAGCAGGATCGTCACGATGCCGGCGACCGCGAAGCGGTAGAACGCGAAGGCCCGCAGGCTGTGCCGCGTCAGGTAGTTGAGCAGGAACCGGATCGTCACGTACCCGACAGCAGCCGAGGTAACGAAGCCGACCACGAAAAGTAGCATCTGGGAGAAGCTCATGCCGCGTGAGATCACCTCCCCCACCTGCAACCCGCCGGCCCCCGCGATGATCGGCACGCTCATCAGAAACGAGAACCGGGCTGCCTCCTCCCGCCTGAGCCCCAGAAACAGACCGAGCGTTATGGTCCCCCCCGACCGCGAAACCCCGGGCACCAGCGCCGCCGCCTGCGCGAACCCGATGCCCACAGCCTCGCCGAACCCGAGCTTCGACGCCCGCCGCGTCCGGGACCCGACAGCCTCCCCGACGATAAACAGGGTACCGATCAGCACGAAGTTGAAGACGACGACCCACGGCGAGCGGACGACCGGCCCCTCGAAGAACGGCTCCAGAAAGTACCCGATCCCGGCCGCCGGCACCGTCGCGGCGATGATGAGGTAGGCCATCCTCTGGTCGGCGTCGTTACTGAGGTCCCGGTGAGAGAACGAGCGGAAGAACGCGAAGGCCATCCGCAACAGGTCACGCCAGAAGTACGAGACGACGGCGAGGAGCGTCCCCATGTGAAGCGCTACGTCGAAAGATAGCCCGAAGCGCTCCTGGTCCAACCCCAGGAAATATTGCCCCAACAACAGATGCCCCGAGCTCGACACGGGCAGAAACTCTGTTAGCCCCTGCACGACGCCGAGAAGTACCGCCTGAAAAAGCTCCAGCAAGACTCTAATCCTTAGCTCCGACGAACGTAGCCGGCATACTATTGCAGAAGCATGTCAGCATTTCAGCTAGTCAGCATGTCAGCACGCCGTCTTCGACGGCTCTCAGCTTGTCAGCCGGCTGTCTAGGCACGCTGCCCGGTTAGGCCACAGGCCGAAAGAAGCTGACATGCTGACTAGCTCTTCTACGGTCCGCTCAGTTTCGCGAGGGCGCGCGAGTCCTTGAGCGTGATGCGTCCCGAGTCGACGACTATGAGGTCGCGGTTTCGCATGTCGTTCAGGACTTTGGTGACGGACTCGCGGGTCGAGGCGACCATCGCGGCCAGGTCCTGGTGGGTGAGGCGGAGGTCTATGGTGACGACGCCGTTGTTGCGCTCGCCGAACTTCTGGGCCAGGATGGGAAGCAGGTTGGCGAGCCGGACCTCCGTCTCGCGGGGGAGCAGGCACTTGACCAGTTCTTCGTACTGGACGAGGCGCAGCTCGAGGAGGGTCATGATCTTGAACGCCACCCGCGGCTCCTGCCGGACGGCCCGCTCCACGAAGACCTTCGGGATCTTGGTGACCCTGCACTCGGTTACGGCCTCGGCGTAGGCGCGCTGGCGGGCCTCGCCGGCGAAGGCGAGGTGCCCGAAGATGTCCCACGATCTCAACAGCCGGAGCGTCGCCTCTTTGGTCCCGGAGTACGGGCGGAAGAGCTTCACGATGCCGGAGACGAGCACGTACAGAGCGTCGCCGTACTCGCCCTCGCGGTAGACGGCGTCACCGGGCCTGTAGGTCCGATCGGCCGTGGCTATGCCCATCTCTTCCATCAGGCGCAGGAGCGAGCGACACTCCTCCTCCTGCAGCTTGGTGTATTCCGACAGGGAAGGATCCACGTCCATCTAAAGCCCCCCGATAGCGTCCGTCACAGCGTCCCCGCTCCCCCGGCGCCCCGGGATCGAGCCTGCTACACATTGATACATTGTACCCTACTTGGACGTGCCGGCGAACGCGGGACGGGCCGCCGCGATTCGGTTAGAATGCCCCGGACGGGTAACTGAGAGAGGAGACCGGGTGCGCGAGCGGCTAACGTTCGGAATCTTGATTTTGCTTCTGATCTTCCTCTTCGCCTTCACGTTCGCCGTCCTCGGCAAGGGCGAGTACGAACCGGGCGCGGAGCGAGAGTCGTCCCCCGCCTTGGCCCTGTCCCTGCCGACCTCCTAGCCCGCGGCCCCACGCTGCACGGCCACCTCGTAAGACGACATCTTCGGGTGCCCCCGCAGTAACCCCTGCGTTCCACCCCGCGAGTGGGCCTTGGCGAACTCTTCGCTACCGACCCACGCGTCGAAAGCCTCCCGGTCCCGCCAGCGCGTCACCACGAGCACTTCGTCCTCCTCGGCAGACTTGAGGACTTCCATCGAGACGAAGCCGGGGAAGTTTTGCACGTGCCCCCTGCTGCCGGCGAACCTTTCCACGACCGCGTCGGCGGCGCCCTCGACCACGGGCAGGCTGTTCATGATCGCTATCACGTCTCTCCCCCCACCTACCGGGCGACGACGATGCCGCCGCCGCCGACTCGCTTGGCCGTGCTGAGCGCCTTCAGGGTCTCCGCCATAAGCTCCGAGGCGTCGGAGCCGTGGACCGGGTACTCGGCCACGCCGGCGTCGACCTCGAAGCCGTCCGGGTCCTCCGAGAGGCGCTGGGAGACGAGCTTCGCGATCTTGTAGGCGTCCTCGCTGGTGCTGCCCGGCAGGATCGCGCAGACCTCGTCGTCCCCGAAGCGGGCGCAGACGGCCGTCTCCGGCGTCGCCTGCTCGACCGTCTCTGCGAGCAGGTGCAGGATGCCGCGCGCCCGGCCCAGGTCTCCCTCCGCGACGGTCTCGGTGAAATCGACCACGTCGAAGGCGAGCACGGCGAACCTCTCGTGCTCCCTAACGGCGGCCGGCAGCAGCAGGCGGTTGAACTGCTCCCTGTCGGGCAGGCCCGTGACGAGGTCGGTCGCCTCGGCCCGCCCGAGCGCCCGCTCCATGTCGCGCATAGCTATCTCTTCGAAAGCCTCAAGGCCCTTCTCGGTAACCCAGTCGGAGGCCTGCAAAAGCTTGACGAAGAACGCCGCCACCTCGCTTCCCGAGCCGTCCGAGAGGTCCACGCCCTCCTCGACGGAGCGCCAGACGCACCGCCGGAGCACGGCGAAGTCCTCTATGACACCGACGGCGTCGCGGCCGAGGGCGTGCTGGTCGTCGGCGATCCTGGCCACGAGGGAGCGGATCTCACCCCCCCTGCTGAAGCCCTCCACGCCTTGCGGGCTCTCCAAGAACCCGGCGAAGACGGAGAGCAACTCCTCCATCCCGGCGACCAGGCGCCTGGACGGCTCGTCTTCGCCGAACCCTTTGCGTTCCTCCTTCCAACTCTTCAAGATACTGGGCAGGTCCTGGCGGATGTGGGCGACTATCTGCGGTGGTGTCCTCATGACAGACAGTATACCCGTGCCCTATCTCTCCCGCGGTAGCCGGAGGCCGCCGACGCAACCTTTTCGTCCCGACGTCCGTATAAAGGTTGTCGGACAAAAAAGTACCCGTCGGGTCCGAAATTAGAGGGGTTTAGAAACTGGCGGCGCCCGGTAGATTAGGATTAGTTACTAAAATCGATCTCGGGTGGGCCGCGCGTTTCGTGAGGAGGGCATTTTGAAGCCGGAGGCCAACAAGCGGACAGAGGGACAGAAGCCGGAGCGGGAGCAGGAGACGCCGGAGCTCCTCGCGAAGTACCTGGCGCACATCGGGCAGGGGCACCTGCTCTCCCACAAGGAGGAGATCGACCTCTCCAAGAGGGCGAAGGCCGGCGACGCGCGGGCCCGCCAGAGGCTCATCGAGAAGAACCTGAGGCTCGTGGTGAGCGTCGCCAAGAAGTACAGGGGCTACGGGCTGCCTTTCGAGGATCTGATCCAGGAGGGCAACATCGGCCTGATGAAGGCCGTCGAGAAGTTCGACCCGGACAGGGGCTTCAGGTTCTCGACCTACGCGACGTGGTGGATCCGCCAGGCCGTGCAAAGGGCCGTCGCGGACAAGGGGCGCACCATAAGGGTACCGGTACACATGACGGAGAAGATCCGGAAGGTAAGCCGCGCCATCGCCGAGCTCTCCCTGCTCCTGGAACGCGAGCCGACCCGCGAGGAGGTGGCCAACCACCTCGAATGGGACCTGGACGAGGTGCGCCTCACGATGCGGGCGATGCCGGACGCAACGAGCCTCAACCAGCCCGTCTCAAGCGAAGACACGGCCTCCCAGCTGGGCGACTTTATAGAGGACGAGAAGGTCTCCGACACGCCCGACACGGTGATGCGGGAGATGGAGACGGCCCACCTCAAGGAGGCGATCGACCACCTCCCCGAGAGGGCGCGCCACGTGCTCGTCAGGCGCTACGGCCTCGACGACCGCGAGCCCGCCACGCTCGCAGAACTCGGCGAGGAGCTGGACATCTCGCGCGAGCGCGTCCGCCAGCTCCAGCGCGAGGCCGAGCGAATCCTGAAAGCGGGCGAGTACGGCCGCGTCCTCCGCGACGCCGTGGCCTAGAATCACTTCTACGGAGCTTTCGTCGGCCGGGCCTTTCGGGGCCCGGCCTTTTTCGCGCCCGTTCGGGGCGACTCTGTTAGCCTTCGGCGCGTGAGCGGTAGAGGACACGGTATCTTTCTGGCGTGGGCCGCCGCTTTTGCGGCGCTCTCGGCCGCGGCCGGCGCCGGGCATTTGGAGGGCGTGGACTCCGGCCTTCTCAGGCTCGCCCAGTCGCGTTCGTCTGCGTCTCTGGATGATGCGGGGAGCGTTTTGTCCGTGCCGGGGAGGGCCGAGGTCTCCGTTGCGGCGCTGATTGTCCTGGCCGGTGGGCTCTACCTGCGTGGCCGAGGTCGTTTGGGACGGCGGCTCCTGGTAGCGTTAGTCGTGACCACGGTCGTGGAACTACTCCTTAAGTTCGTGCTGCCGCAGGCCCCCGTGCCGCAAGACGTCGGGCGCGTGCCGGACCCGTCGCTCGTCGATTTCGTCACTCCGTATCCCTATCCGAGCGGCCACGTGTTGCGGGCGGTTCTCCTTCTCGGTGCGGTCTACCTCCTCTGGCCCAACCCGCTCGTTCGGCTCGGCCTGGTGGTGATCCTCGCGGGCTCCGCCCTCGCCCGCGTCTACCTCGGGACCCACTGGCCCTCCGACGTCCTCGGGGGCGCCTTGCTCGGGGCCGCGGGCCTGGCCTGGGCTTTCGGGGGTACGGATCGGGCCAAAACCGGCGGGTAGATCGGAGGAGATCTTGGAGATCACGGTAGTAGGTTCGGGGACGGTCGCGCCCCGGCCGGAGCGCCGGCAGAGCTGCGTCGTGGTCGAGGCCGGCGGAGAGACGCTCGTCTTCGACCTCGGGGCGGGCGCCGTCACCGGCATGGTCGCCGCCGGCGTGGACCCTTTCGCCGTCGACAGGATCTTCTTCACGCACTTCCACCCGGACCATACCCTCGACGCCGTCAACCTGCTCTTCGCCATGAACTACGGTACCGAAGAGCCCCGCACCCGCCCACTCCACGTCACCGGCCCCGAACCGTTCGAGAACTTCTGGTCCTCCATCCTGAACGTCTGGGGCGAGTGGATGACGGGTGACTACCCTATCCTGACGAGGGAGGTGGCGCACACATGCGACTCACCCATAGAGATCGACCGCTACGGTCTCACCTGGACCCCGGCCGCCCACCGTCCCGAGAGCATAGCCTACAGGCTCGACGGCGAGAACGGCGCGTTCGTCTACACAGGCGACACCGAGTACTCGCCGTCCGTGGTGGATCTCGCCCGAGATGCGCACACGCTCCTGATCGAATGCTCTTTCCCAGACGACGCCCCCGTGCGAGGACACCTGACGCCGGGCGGGGCGGCGCGGATGGCGAGCGAGGCCGGCGTGCAGCGCCTCGTTCTCACGCACCTCTATCCCGCCGTGGACGACGGCCGCTTGCCCGGGGCGGTAAAGCGAGGTTTCGACGGAGAGGTACTCGTGGCGGAGGACGGGTTGCGGTTCCGCGTTTAACGCCCTGAGCTGCCCCTGGCTCAATACTTTCTGTTCAGGCCCATTGCGTCGCCCTTGCCGAGGGATCGCTCCGAGGTCTGGCACGGCCCGTTCGTGAGGTTGCTCATGGTCAGGTTGCCGTGCGATCCCTCCGGCGCCTCGCCAAGCCCAAAGGTGTGCCCTCGCTCGTGGGTCATCGATGACTCGATGTCTTGGCGCCCCCTGCAAGAGCTCGTGACCCTGGCGGTCCACCTGTAATCGAATTTGTTCAGGCGTATGTCGGTGTGGGCGACCCTGTCCGGGGCGCCGCTCTTGGGCCAGACCCAGGCGCAATGGAAGGCCGTGTAGCTCGAGGGCAGGTCCCCGAAGCCGACCTCGCTCCTGTAGTCGTTGGATGTGCAGTTGAGGTTGCTCGTTATGTTCACCGAACTCCTGGTGGCGCCCTCGTAGATCATGCGCCCCCTGACACCGTCCCCGAAACCGCAGGCATCCCGCACCCTGGTGACGTTCGCCGCGCCCTGCTTCATCGCCGACACGGCGCGGAACTTCGAGAGGTACGAGGGAATACTGCGCCCGTTCACGTACCAGCGGTTGTAGTTGTAGACCTTGGCATCCCTGGATGAGTAGAAAGAGTCCCGGCACTCTCCCGGCCCCGAGGCCCGCGCCGAGATCCCGGAAGCAGCTTCCGGTCGAGGCTCCCGGCCCGCGCCATCGATAAGTAGCTTGCCCCCACGGGGGTTGCTTACGGACAGGTACTGATGCCCGTCGGAAGACTCGGCCTCGGCGATGACGGCCATGCCCGGCTCGGGAACCACAGCCCCGATGTCTCCGTCCACGATCACGCGCCCGGCCACCGGACATTTTTCTTCGTCCAGAACCTCGGGCAGCGCGGCAGCCCGGACTTCCTGCTTGTCCCGCGAGCAGGCGTCGTAGACGGTCCCTTCCGCCTGCGCGAGCAGGGACCCGGTAAACATTGCTACCGCCGTGCAGGCCAGCGCCAGGGCCGCGGCTATCGACGCTACTCGCTTCACTCTATCCCCCTCATACGACCGGGACACCCTACATCTGGTGCGCCCCCAAAAACCCCTACACTCTAAGCACGTAACCGCGCGGGCGCAAGACCAGAATAGAAAATCCCCATGCTTGTGTTAAGCAGAGCAGGCGGCGCAGCGGCCGTGGAGCGTGATCTCGTGCCAGTCCGTCACGAACCCGGTCTCGCGCTCTACCTGCAACGCCAGGTACTCCATGAGTTCCTCGTTGAACTCTATGACGGACCCGCACCCGTCGCACCGGGCATGGTGATGCACCCGCTCCGTGGAGAGCTCGTACCGCGAGTACCCCTCCCCGAAATCCTCCTTGCGCACGACCCCGAGTTCCGTCAGTAGATCGAGCGTCCGGTAGACCGTCGATAGCCCGAGCTCCGGATGCTCGCCTTTGACCCGGTCGTAGAGCTCTTCCGCGGAGAGGTGGCGCTCGTCTTCGAGCTCGCGCACGATTACGCGACGCTGGTTCGTGAGCCGGTAGCCCCTGTCCCTGAGTATGCGTTCGAGATCCAGCATCCCCCACAGTCTAGACCCGCGCCATTACGAGATCAAGAATTGATCTTATAAGCCTCTAAAGGTTTCGAGGTTTCAAGGCAGTGAGGTTTTGAGGGGTGGGAAGTCGACACCGGGCCCAGCAAGACAACCCCAAAAACCTCGAAGCCTCAGAACCTCAAAGCCTATCCACCACGAGCCCGGTATCCCCGCAAACCGCTTTGATCTCTCGCTACTTCTAGGCCTTGCCGTCCGTCCGGAAAGTCGCCTTTCGTCCCCCGGGCCACCAGTTCCAGTCGCCCAGGACGCGCATGGTGGCGGGGACGAGCAGGACCCGGATGATCGTGGCGTCGACGAAGACCGCCACGGCAAGGCCGAGGCCCACAGCTTTCGTGAGGATGATGCCGGTAAAGGCGAAGGCGCCGGTGACGACTATGATGATCGCGGCCGCCGAAGTGATGATGCCGGCGGTTGCGACGAGGCCCTTGGAGACGCTGGCGGTGTTCGAGTCGCCGTTCTCGTAGGCTTCGCGGATGCGGGAGAGCAGGAAGACCTCGTAGTCCATCGAGACCCCGAAGATGGTGCAGAACATCAGGATCGGGAGCGTCGCGTCCACGAAGCCCAGGGGCGTGAAGTTCAAGAGGCCCGACAGGTTGCCGTCCTGGAAGACGAAGACGACGGCCCCGTAGCTCGCGGAGAGGCTCAGGATGTTCACGATCACGGCCTTCAACGGCAAGAGGACCGAGCGGAAGGTCACGAGCAGTATCAGGTACGTCACCCCGATAACGAACGCCGCGGCCAGCGGCGCCTTCTGGTACAGGCTGGATATGAAGTCCTTCTGCCCGGCCGACAGCCCGCCGACGATAAAGCTGGTCCCCTCGGGCGCCTCGACCGCCCGGACCGCGTCCACCGCGCCGTAAGCCCGCTGGGTGTAGGGGTTCTCCTCCGTCACGGCCCGCAGTAGCGACCGGTCCCCGGCCACGTAGGAGTCGACGGCGTCGTTCAACTCCTCGGATTCGCGGGCGGCGGGGAGCTTCAGGAAGTTCGACACGCCCTCGGGGGTGGCCTCGCCGTTCGCGGAGACGCCTTCCGGCAGTTCGGGGACGCGGCGGTCCACCTCCGCGAAGACGCGGTCCTCGACCTCGGCCCGGATCTCACCCTCGGCCGCGCGGACCTCGGTGGCGACCCGCGGTTCGACCTCGGCCCGGACCTGCTCCTCCGTACCCGCCGGGACCGTGCCGTAGGTCGCCTCCACTTCCGAGAGCTGCTGCCGGACGGCCTCATCGGTGTTCTTGTCGATCTGCTCCCGGATCTGCTCCTGCACCAGCCCGTCTACGCGCCCCCCGGCCTCCTTCTCGGCCTCTTCGCGGGCGTCGGCAACCCGCGCGGCGTAGTCGCGGGCGGCGCCCTCCCCACCGTGTAGACGCTCTCGACGCGCGCGACACCCTCCGCGTTCCCTATCTTTTCGCCCAGCTCCCGCACGTCCGCGAGTCCTTCGGGGCTCAAGGGGTCTTCCCGAGGTTGGCGACCACCTCCATCGGGTTGAGGGCGGCGTACTCGAAATTCTGTTTCAGCAGGTCGTCCCCGGCGCGCGACTCGTACTTCTCGGGAGGACCGTCGCCTCCGGGATGCCGACCTTCATGTGGCCGACGGGGAAAAGCAGGGCGGCGAGGATGCCCGCGACCAGCAGGATCACGACGAGCGGGCGCCGCATGACTACCTCGGCGCTCCGGCTCCAGAAACCCGCGCCGGTGGCCCCGCCCCGGCGCCGGATGCCAAGCCGGTTCACCCGCGGGCCGATGACGCCGAGGAGGGCCGGTAGGAACGTCAGCGCGGCGACCACGGAGACGAAGACGACTATCACGCCGGCGAACCCGATGGAACGCATGAACATGAAAGGGAAGAACAGAAGGCCCGAGAGCCCGACGAGGACGGCCGTCCCGGAGAAAAAGATCGAGCGCCCGGCCGTCGCGACCGTCCTCGGCACCGCCTCGGCCGTCGAGTAGTCCTCCAACTCCTCCCTGAAGCGGCTGACGAAAAAGAGCGCGTAATCTATTCCGAGCCCGAGGCCTAGCATAGTGGAGAGCGTCAGGACGAAGACGGACATGTCGTAAGCGCCGGCGAAGAAGTAGATGATCGCCAGCGAGGTAAGCACGCTCGCCCCCCCGATGACCACGGGCACCCCGGCCGCGACCAGCGTCCCGAAGGCGAAGACCAGGATGACCACGGCGAACGGGAAGGCGTACTTCTCGGCCCGCTGTACGTCCTCGTTGCTCGCGGCCTCCAGATCCTGGTAGACGGCCGGGGCGCCGGTAACGTAGGTGTTCAACTCCTCGGAGCGCACCTTCTCCCTGACCTCGGCGACGACGTTGCGGGCCTGGTCGATGGAGACGCTAAACGCGACTATGGCGTAGGACTTCTCCCCGTCCTTCGAGATGAAGCGCCCGTCCTTGGAGTTCGCGTAGGAGGCGACGTAGCGGACCTCGTCCATCTCGCCGACTTCTTCGAGCGCCCGGTCCTGGGCGTCCTGGAACTGCTCGCCCCTCGCATCGAGGCCGTTTCCCGTGAAGACCACCGTCAGGGCCGCCGGGGAGACCCCGAACTCCTCGGACATGACGTTCTGAACGCGCTCTGCCTCGGAGTTCGAGCCCTCGAAGCCGCCGCCCTTGAGACGCCCGGAGAGGTCCGGGGCGAAGATGGCGCTGAAGATGAGGATGGCCCCCCACAACGCGAGCACCCCCCACCTGAAGCGGTAGACGAAGGCGCCGAGCTGGTAGAAGCCCCTCATACCTTGCGCCGGCTGTTGTCGGGGGAGGTTCGCACCCGCGTTATGTTAGCCGAGTGCGGTGGGGTCGACGGTGTTCGGTTACACGAAAACGAGACCGAAGCGGCGCTCAGGCGCCGCCGGGATGGCCGGTCTTCGCCGGCAGGGTAAGGGCGAGGACGAGGCCGAGAACGGGGAGGGCCGCGATGGCGAGCATGGCCGCCCTCAGGCCACCCGCGTCGGCGAGGAGGCCGAGCAGGGGCGCGCCGATCCCGCCGAGCCCGATGGAGAGGCCCATCGTGATCCCGGCGGCCAGCCCGATGCGCCCGGGCAAATACTCCTGCCCCATTACCACCGTAACCCCGAAAGTCCCGACCGTCGCCGCGCCCACGAGCGCGAGCAAAGCCATGCCCGCGTAAGGACCGGCGAAAACAAAGGCGAGCACTAACGGCGGGAGCACCAGCATCGACAGAGCAAGCACGGCCTTCCGTCCGAACCTGTCGGCGAGCGGTCCCATGAGCAGCGTTCCGACGGCCCCCGAAGCGAGCATGACCGTGAGGGCCACGTTCCCGAGGGCCGGGGAGGCCCCGAGCACGCGCTCGTAGTAGGAGGCGACGAAGGCGACCAGCCCAAAGTAGACGAAGGAGCGGACGGCGACCACCGCGATCATGACGGCGAACGGCCCCCAGTTCTCCGGCGCGGCCTCCGTCCCGGCCTTCTTCTCCCCACCCTCCGCGGCCTCGGGCGCCAGGCGCAGCATGCGGGGCGTCTCGAAGAACATGACGCCGGCCATGATCGCGGCCGGGGCGGCGAGAAAAAGCGCGCCGGGGAGGCCGAAGACGAGGACGAGCGGGGTGGCGACTACGGGACCGAGAGCGAAGCCGGCGTTGCCGCCGACGGAGAAGAAGCTCATGCCTCGCGCCCTGCGGGAACCCGAGACGTAGTTGGCGAAGCGGGCGGCCTCCGGGTGGAAGGCAGCGACCCCGACGCCGCTCAGGACGACGGAGGCGAAGATCAGGGCGTAGTTGGGCGCCACCCCGACGAGCGCCATGCCGACCCCCGCAAGGAGTACGCCTAGCGGCATGAGCGCCGGGATGGGTCTCCTGTCCGAGAAGATCCCGAAGAGTGGCTGGACGAGCGAGGAGCTCACGGTGGCGGCGAAGACGAGCGCGCCCGCCGCCGCCAGGGAGATGCCGCGCTCGGAGATCAGGAACGGCAGCAAGGCCGCGACGGCGCCCTGGTTCAGGTCCGTAAAGAGGTGTCCCGCCGACAGGACGCCCATCGCCCGCCGATCCACGCCCTTCTTCGAGGCCACGCTCAGATCTCTCTCCCACAGGTCTCCGACCGCAAGATGCTATCAGTCATCGGAGATCCTGTACGGCCCCATCGCCCACACCCCGCCGGAGAACTCGAGGACCTCCCGCCGCAGCGTCTCCACGACCTCCCCGAGAACGTCGGCGGGATTCTTGGGCGCGGGCCGGCCCGAACGCGGGACTGGGATTCGCGCCAGGACGTCCGTCTTCCCCTCCTCGATGCCGCCGAGCTCGCAGGCCTTCCGAAACGCCCCCCGGAAACCGCCGACATCGTCGACGAGGCCGCGCTCGAGCGCCTCGGCGCCGCTCCAGACCCTGCCGCCGACGAGGCCTTCGAGGTCGGGCAGGTTCCGGCCGCTCGACACCCTGGCCTTGAACTCGTCGTAGATGCGCCCGATCTGGCCTTCGAGCACCGCCAACTCGTCCTGCGTGGGACGCCGGCTTGGGTCCATGAGCCCGGCCCGCCGCCCCTCTCGAGGCCTACCGGGTTGACCCCGAGCTTCTCGTAGAGGCGGTCTGCGTAGGGCCGGATCGTGATGACCCCGATGGAGCCTGTGACCGTGGTGCGGCGGGAGACGACGTGCGCCGCCGGGGCCGAGACGTAGTAGCCTCCCGAGGCCGCGACGTTGCCCATCAGGACGACGACCGGCTTCCTGGCAGAGATTCTCTGGACCTCGCGCCAGATCAGATCAGACGCCAAAGCATCCCCACCGGGCGACTCGACGTGCAAAATCACGGCCGCGACGCGCCCGTTCCCCTCCGCCCCCCTGAGCGCCGCCACGACGGATTCGCTTCCGGCCCGCTCCCCTCCCAGGAAAGGCAGTGGGATCGGCACCTTCCGGCTCCTGCCGCGCATGATCGTCCCGGAAACCTGCACCATCCCGACCCGACGCCGCGACCGCCTCCGGTACGGAGCCTTTAGCGACTTCCTTGCCGCCCCCCACTCCGCGAGGCGTACCCTGTCTCCGTTTCCCGCGAGCCGTGCCGCCAGCTCGTCCTCGTAGCAGACGCCGTCTACGAGACGGGCAGCGACCGCCTCTTCGGCACCGTACGGGGCGCGGTCGATCTTCTCGCGCGCCTCCGCCGGGGTCAGGCCCCTCGCCCCGGCAACGGCGCGAACCAACTCTTCGTAACGGCCGTCGAGGAGGCGTTGGGCCTGCTCGCGGGCCTCGGCAGAGAAGTCGTTTCGGGTGAAGGTCTCGCCGGCGGACTTGTAGGGCGAGACGGCGACGACCTCGGCTCCGATACCGAGCCGCTCAAGTGCGTCTTTGAAGAAGCTGACCCTGGTCCGTACGCCCGTAACGCCCACGGTAACGAGCGGCGCAGCCAGTATCTCATCAGCGGCGGTCGCCAGGTAGTAGGAGCGCGTGTCGACGGGATCCGAGAGGTACGCGACCACCCGGCCTCCCCCACTCCGAAACTCGAGCAACTCCTCCCTCGCCTCTTCGAGGGAGGCCCACCCGGCTTCGACGTCCCGAAGACGGAGCACGACGCCGCGGGGCCTGCCGTCGGCGGAGATCCTGGCCAGCCTCTCCCGGAGCGACTGGAGGGTAAGGGGAGACGGCCCGCGCGTCAGCCGCTTCCTGACAAAACCGACGGGCGTCTCGAACTCGGGCAGAGTCCCGCCCACCTCGATCCAGACGAAGCCGGGGGCGCGCCCGAGCAGGCCCACGAGGGTGTTGCGCGCGAAGCGCCAGAGGTTGACCAGGAAGTCGAAGATCGCGGACACTGGCCGTTATGGTACAACGCGGTCGGCGATTGGCCTTGTGATAGACTCGCGAATAGGAACGATTACTGGTCACCGGAGGGAAAGACGCGGAGATGGGCGCCACGCTGGAGAGGGACATACGCGAGCGGTTTCGCAGGTCAGGCTACACCCTGACCTCGCAGCGCAAGGCGGTGTTGGAGGCGCTCGGCGAGAGCCGGGGGCACCCCTCGGCCGAAGACGTCTACCTTTTGGTCAAGAAGAAGAACCCGCGCGTGGCGTTGGGGACCGTCTACCAGGCCCTCTCGGTCCTGGAGGAGATCGGGGTGATAGGCGCCAAGCACTGGGCCGAGTCCCCGACCCGCTACGACCTGAACGTCCAGCCTCATCTCGACATCCGCTGTACGGATTGCGGCGCGGTCTCGGAAGTCCCGGGCGTCGACCTTGGCGACCTGGAAGACCGGGTCAGGGGGGCGACCCCGTACGAGGTGACGCGCGCCGCCGTCGTCATCGAGGGCCTCTGCCCCGCCTGCCGCGCCGACGGCCGGTAGGTCGCTCCACCGGGCCCCTTTACCTGGACCCCGTAGACCATTAACCTTTGAGTCGAGCGAGAACCCGAGGATGAGGCGATGACGGAGTGGTGCCCGCGGGAGGGGGAGGCGTGAGAGAAGGGCCGGAGGACCAGACGGCCGGGTTGGCGTCGAGCCTGGAGGCCGCGGGCGCCCTCATAGAGAGCCTGGAGGAAGAGGTGGCGGGCCTGCGGCGGGACCTCGACGCGGCGACCGCCGCGCTCAGGGTGGCCCAGGAACAGGTGGGCGGGCGCGCCGACGCGGGGCGCGAGGCGGAGGAGTTGCGGGCCGAGATCTCCGACCTCAAACGCCGTCACTCCGACGAGCAACTCCGCATGAGCAACGCGCACATAAACGAGGTCGCCAACGTACGGCGCGCCCTGGAGGAACAACGCCGCGCCGACGTCGAGGCAGCGGCCTCCGAGACCCGCGTCGAGGCCTTGAAAGAAGAGTTCGCCAGGGAGCGGGCGGCCTTGCAGGACCTCCACAAGGCCGAGATCGAGGCGCTAAGGACCGACTCGGAGATCTGGGAAGAAGAACTCAGGACGAAGTATCGGGAGCAGGAGGAGCGCCACGAGGCCGAACTGGAAGCCGCCCGCAGGGAGGACCGCGGGCGGATCGAGGAGCTAGAGAACTCCCGGGACGAGGAGATAGAACGCAGGATCTCAGAGGAGCGGGCGGCCCACGAGGAACGCCACGAGGCGGCCCTCAAGGCGCTCAAGAGCGCCGCGGCCGGGCGGGAGCTGGAACTGCAGAGGGACTACCAGGCGGTCGTCGAGACCCAGCAGACGGAGATAGAGTCGCTCCGGGCCGAGCTCGACTCGCGCAAGCTCCAGGCCGACGAGGCGCGCAAGGAAGAGCGCAAAGAGGTAAAGGCGTTGGCGGAGAGCCGGGAGAAGGAGCTCCGCCGCTCGCAGGCGACGAGGCTCGCCGAGACCCGGGAGGCCGCCGAGCGCCGCGTCGAGGCCCTTCGGGCCCAGCGCGAGGCGGACAACCGGGCGCTAAGGGCCCGCCACGCCGAGGAGATCTCGGCCCTCCGCCGCGACTACGAGGAGAAGCTCGCCGGCGAAGACGAACGCAGGAGGTCCGAGACCTGGGCCCTCGAAGAGCGGCTCCACGAGGCCGGCCTCCGGCTTGAGACCGAGAGACGCGTCTACGGAGCCCGCATGAAGGAGCTGGAGGCATCCCGTCTCGCGGAGAAGGCGGCCCTCGAAAAGGACCACGAACTTGCGGTCGACCATCTGCGGGCCGAGATCTCCGCGAAGGAAGACCGCATAGAGGAGCTGGAAGAGGCCCTCCAGGAGACGGGAGAAACTCCCGAGCCACCACCGGACGCCGCGCCGGAGCCATCGCGCGCCGAACCCCCTCCCGCCGACCACGCGCAGAATGGTTCCGGAGACCCCGAAGGCGAACCGGCTGGCAGGACGGAGGAAGTCGACGCGGAGAGGATTCTCGCCGAGGAGAGGATAGAAGACCTCGAGGCGCGCCTCGCGCGGGCCGAAGAGGAGGCGAAGCGCAACGCGGAGGAGCTCGACAGGGCCACCGAGAGCCTGCGGCTTCTCTCGGAGCCCGGTCGAAGGCTCCGGGAAGGGCTCGCGCTCTTCAACGAGAGCGAGCACGCCCGGGTGGTCGCCTCGATCTCCCGCTCCTTCGGCCTGCCCCGCGTGCACGCCGACCTGGACGGCGGAACGACAGGAAAGCCGACCCTCACCCTCCTCTGGGGCGACGTGGCCTGGCGCCGCTACGTCTCCGACCCCTCAGAGGGCGTCCCCGAACCGAGGGTATACCTGGCGGGCACGGGCGACGACCCCGAAGAAGTCCCCCGGACCGAACGCCAACCAAACGCCCGCATGGACGCCCAGGGACGCCTGACGCTCGGAGTGCAGGCGAGATAGCCCGCTCCGCCCTTGCGGGCTCCGCTTGTCAGCCCGGCGCTTCGCGCCTCGTCAGCCCGCTTCAGCCTTCGGCTTCCGCTCTCGGCACGCCCGCTTCGCGGGCTTTCAGCTAAGTCGTCTGTGGGCGTCACGCCAGGCGACACCCGAACCGTCGCTTGTGGCGCCGCCCGGTCAGGCTCCGCGCGGCTGAAAGCTGAGAGCGGAGGCGAAGCCGGAGCGGGCTGAGAGCGAGGACTGCGAAGCGGGCCGATGCGTGCTGAAGGCGGAGCCCATAGGGCGGAGCGTGCTGACCGTTACTTCGTGGCGTTGCGTTCTCTGGAGCGGCGCATCAGGCGCATCACGCGTTCGTTGTGGTTGTAGAGAGTCTGGCCGCGCCTGGCGCCTATGTAGGCGGCCACTACCGAGGCGGCCAGGAAGGCCGCGGCCAGGAGCGCCTTTCCGACGCTGTCCAGACCGGGGAACAGCGCATCGCCCCGGACGAGGTTGATGGCCGGGGAGAGCAGGAACGCGGCGGGGGCCACGAGGGTACCGTGTAGCAGACGCCGGGCCGGCGCCTTGTAGGCTGACGCCATCCCGCCGAAGTAGAAGCCGATGCCGCAGATCACGAGCAACACGGGGCGAAGGTCGTTACCGCGGAGGCGGAGGGTTCTATCTGGAAGAGCCAGGAGAGCACGGGGCCAGGATTCCGAACAGGATCAGCAGGATGAACACGAAGGCCACGAGCATCCCGGCCCCGATTGACACGACGCTTCTCATACGGCAAATTTTAGCAGTCCCGCGCGTCCCGCCCGTGGAAAGAATCACCCGGATATGGAACACCTTGTAGGCGCACGTGCGGCATAGTACCCTCTCTGACCGTGAGAAAGCCCTCAGTACGCACCCTCAGCCGCAGAGACTTCTTGAAGCTTACCGGTACCGGAATGGCCGGCGCCGCGCTGCTCGGCGCCGCCGGGTGCGACCTTGCGGAGCGCGTCCCGGGCCTCCCCGGCACGACGCCGCCCAACCGCGAGGGAACCAACGTGGTGCTGGTCATCATCGACTCGTTGAGGAAAGACCACATAGGCGTCTACGGGGGCGAGCGCGCCGTGCGGACGCCGAACCTGGACTCCCTGGCGAAGGACAGCCTGATCTTTACTCGGGCCCATCCAGAGTCCATGCCGACCATCAACGCCCGCAGGGCGATCCACACCGGCACGCGGACGTGGCCCTTCACGGACTGGGACCCGCCGATGGGCGAGGACATCATCCTCCAGGGCTGGCAGCCGATCCCCCGCGAGCAGACGACCCTCGCCGAGGTGATGCGGGCGAACGGCTACGGCACCTTCTTCGTCACGGACAACATGCACCAGTTCAAGTCCGCCTACAACATGCACCGCGGCTTCGACGCCTTCGACTTTATCCGGGGGCAGACCACGGACAACTACATGCCCAACTGGACGTACCCGCCGGAGAAGGTCGACCAGGCCCTCATGAAGGGCAACGTCCCCGCGATGACGGGCCAGATGAAGCAGTACTTCTCGAACGTCGCCGCCAGGCAGACGGAGGAGGACTGGTTCGCCCCGCAGGTCTTCTCCCGCGCCTCTGAGATGCTGGAGGCCGTGAGCGGAACCGGCTCCCCCTTCTTCCTTACCGTCGACTCCTACGACCCGCACGAGCCCTGGGACCCCCCCGAGGAGTACCTGAAGATGTACGACGACGAGCCGTACGATCTAAAAGAGCCGTTCTCCGTGATCTACGGCCCGAGCGACTACCTGACGGACAGGGAACTCGAACGGATGCGGGCCAGGTACTCGGCCGAGATCACGATGACGGACCGCTGGCTCGGGCGGTTGATGGACAAGATGGAGGAGCTGAACCTCTTCGAGAACACCCTGCTCCTCCTGCTCTCCGACCACGGGATCGGCCTCGGGGAGCACGGATACACCGGCAAGCCGGCCTACATCTTGTGGCCCGAGATGACCGACGTCCCGTTCTTTATCCGCCACCCCGACGGCAAGGGCGCGGGCCAGACCAGCGACTACATAGCCTCGACCCACGACGTCGCCTCGACCGTCCTCGGCTACCTAGGCATAGATGCCCCCGAGCAGATGACCGGCCAAGACCTCTCGGTCATGCCGGACGACGACCCGGACGACGACCGATCCCACTTCACCTCCGGCTACCACGACCACGTCTGGACCACTGACGACCGCTACGTGATGTTCTGCCGCCACGACGGCACCGATGCCAAGCTCTACGACGTGGAGGCCGACCCGGAGATGTACGAAGACCTCGCCGCCCAACAGCCCGACGTCGTCAAGCGCATGTTCGACGGCTACGTCCTCAGGGACGCAGGGGGCCCCCTGCCGGTCTACGACCCGCTGCCGGAACCGACGGTTTAGCGGCCCTTTGGGCCGCGCTGTCAGCTTTCGGCCGCCAGCGGTCAGCTATTTCGACCGGTCCGTAGCCCCTTCAGTCCTCGGCTAGCGCGGCTACGAGTTCGCGATTGAAGTCTGGTATGTCTGCAACGACCCGGCCCCAGACCGAGTAAAGAGAGGTCGCGAAGCGGCCGAACACGTCCCCGACGGCCCCCTGACGAAGCCCCGGCGGGCGCCTCCGCTACGGCTTGTGTGCAAGCTGGTGTGGTCAACGGGGCTGGCGCGATTGCTATTGAGAAGGGCGAACCCGTGAGACACCGCACCAAGGTATCCTATGGCAAAGTATCTTGGCCCTTCGGCTAGAGAGGAGCGCGGGCTGTGACGGAGAGCGCGACTGCCGTACGCGAGTTCCATGACGATGAGTACCGGGACACCCACAACGACTACATAGGGTGGCTTCGGCGCAACCCCCGTGGCTTCGTGCTGAACCTCAAGACGCAAAAGGCGGCCGTCCTCCACGAGAGCGGCTGCATGCACATAGCGGACTACTCCGACCCGGACGTCAGCCTGACGGACAAACGCAAGGTGTGCTCCCCCACGAGCGCACCCCTGAAGGCGTGGGCGACCGAACGCGGGATAACTTGGACGCGCTGCGGCACTTGTTTCGGGTAGCCGACGCCGGTTGCGGCAGCGGCGCAGGTCCCCAACGGTCGGCGGACGGCAGCGTCTGAGGAGAACTAGGGAGGATAGATGATCGACCGTACAGAGCTGTCCCGCCTGTGGCAAGCCATCCTTCGAACCGACCCGCACCGGCTGTTCGGGCGGGACGCCGAGCGCTTGGCGCAACGGCCCGGCTCCGGGGACGAGCTGCCGCAGCCGGGCTTCGTGGGTCCTTCGTATCGGCTTGGAGGCGTCCTGTTCATGGGCAAAAATCCAGGAAAAGGCGCCGTGCCCCACAATGCCCTCGAGGAAGCGCATATACGGGCACTGAGGAACCTGCAATCTGCAGGACCGGACTCCCTTCTCACGTCGTTCGAGGCCCTCACGGAAGACCTCACTCGTATCATGTCGGCGTGGGACATAGTGCGGAACTACGTCCGTCCCATCATCTCGAGGGCCGACATGGACCTCGACTCGATCGCGTACCTGAACCTGCTCAAGTGGCGTTCCGACGCCGAGCCGACGATGTCCATGTTCCGTCGCAGCTGGCAAGCCCACACAAATGACCAGTTCCACCAGCTCCGCCCGCCTTCGTCGTAGCGATCGGGAAGGGCACTTCCGACGTATTCGGCAGCGTCTCGGCCCCCCTCGACCGTGCCGTTATGAAGCTCCAAGTGCTGGAGAGGGGACGCAGCGACCGGCAGCGTCCGCCCAGCAGCGCGACGCGCTTGATGCCCGAGATCGCTCGAGAAATTCGCCAGCGTCACGAAAGCCAAGGGTGAGCTTGCGAACTTCAGTAGGAAAGCTCAAGGCATCTTGTCTTAGGGCCCTACGGGGCCCCAGACACTAGTTCCTCTCGGTCATCTCCACGAGAGTCGCTTTGAACCAGGTGGACACCCCTGCCCCCGGCTCCATCACTTCGCTCACTGGACACAACCCGTGCTCGCGGCCGACGCTAGTAGTCCGGGTACGGCGGCTTCAGGTTGCCGGTCCTCCAGTACGCGCCGTCCCACCACACCACGTCGGGGAGCTCCCTGTAGATCGCTCGGCGGTTCTTGCGGGCCTCCCCGTCGGGCCTGAGCCACCTCGAGATCAGGCACACCGGCTCCGGAGGCGTGACGAGCTTCTTACGGTTGATGTTCGGCCCCTAGAAGTAGATCAGGCATCCCTCGGCGAGCTCGAGGTGCCTCCGGTCGAACCGGCGCGGGTACTCCACCTGGCCCAGCCACACCGTCGGGTTCTTTGTGACCTGGCCCAAGGCGTGGTGCCAGCGGTTTAGGCGCCTGCGGTATGGCCCCTCGGTGATGCCGAAGTACTGGATTTGGTCTTGCCTCTCGTACCTCCTGCGCCCGGCGAGGAAGTACAGGCCTTTCTCGAGATCGGAGAAGCCCACCTCCTCCGGCGTGTGCGGCCCCCGCCAGCCGATCACGATCGTCCTCAGGGCCATCCGTTGCGCTCTCCCCAGTTCGTCCGCCTTGGCGTCCCTGGGCTGTCCCTCGCGGCTGCGAGCATGGTACGAGCCCGCCTAGCGCCCTTGATTATTCGCCGCTTCCGCCAGGTTCCTTCCTCCGGGTCCGTAGCCGTGCGCCTCTAAGAACCCCGCCACGTCCCCGTACTCCAGGCGTATTAGCGTAGCCTCCGCCCGCCGGTCGTGGCCGGGAGCGAAGAACCGCCCGGACCCCGTTTCTTGCCCGCACCCGCACCAACAGGTTCCCGTCGGCTTGCGTTCCTTCGCCACCGGACCCTCCTTCGCTCCCGCCGGACTCATGCCACAGCATAAACGAACGCGGGCCTTGAGGCGGTCGTCGGTACGCAGGGGCTAGGGCTAGAGTCGCTGGAGCACTCGTGCTATCGCGGCCGCATTTCTTTTCTTGATCTGCGATAGCTCGCCTTCCGTTACCGCGACGAGCGTGATGCCCGCCGCCAGGTAGGCGGTGGCGGGATCGACGAACGCGCTTCGTCTCTGGTGCGGCATCAGCGACCTGTTCTCCTGAGGCGTGACGTAGTTGAACCTGCCGTACTTGCCCACGTAAAGCGGCAGTAGTTCGTCCGAGAGTTTCGCCCTCTCCCCCGCGTGCCTCCCGAGCAGCTCACCCGCCGCTATCTTCCTCGGGTACTCGTGGTCGGCCGTCAGCTTCGGCCTTTGGACCCCAGAATCCGGGTGGTGGGCTCTTATGGCCTCAAGGGATATCTTCCCGGTCCAACACTCTTTAGGGACGGGCAAGTACCAAAGCGCCGCCCCGATCATGGTCTCGAGGTACGCTTTCTGGTCCTTGGTCGTGGACTCGTTGTGGTAAAGGCCGCCCACACTTACCAATACGCCCGCCAGCACCTCGCAGCGCTCTCTGAGCTTCGCCTCGCGTTTTTTGTTTGCTCCCTGGTTCAACGAACCTACGTAAGGATTGCTTGGGTGCGAGCACCGCTCAAGCGTCTCGCGCCGCTCAGGGGCAATCCAACGGCTGCATGTCGAAGATGCCCTCGTCCTCGGCGCAATCGGCGGCGTGCTCGACCGCGTTCTGGGCAAGTTCTGCCTCCACCACGGGGTGCATCTTGTTGACCGTCCATATCGCGGGCTGCTCGACCATCAACCAGTCGCCGACCTTGTTCGCGGTCGTCTTGTCCATGGAGGTCACGTAGACCCTCCTGCTGAACGTCTGGCCGTAGTCATTTTGCAGTTCCTGGAAGGCGCTGACCTGCACGTTGCACACGCTTTGGGAGAGTTCTTCGTTCTTGTAGACGCTCGCGTAGACCTCCTCCATGTTGAATTCCATGAACTCCGCCGCTTGCTCGTAGAACTCCACGTTTACGTATCGGCAGCCCTGGGATTCTGGGGTGATGTCCACCTGCTTCAGCCCGTCGGCCTGGGAAGGCCTGAACTCCCGGCCCTTCACGTGCTCCGCCATTTCCTTTGCGGGCTTACCCTCGAGCAAGAACACGCCAGCGATCTTCGCGTACAGCTGCTCTTCCGCCGTGGGCGGCGGGCTCTTGACCTGGGGAGCCTGCCCGGACGGAGCGTCCCCCTCCCCGTCGGCGCTCGGCTTTGTGGCGGGTTCGGTGCCGGGGTTGCTTTCGGGCTTTTCGCTCTCTGAGGCGCCCTCCTCCTCGGAACCCGTCGCGCCTGCGCCCCGGTCCTCTGGGTCCTTCTGTTCGGCCCCCTCTTCGGTGCTCCTTACCTCTCGGGGGGCTTCCTCGGCCTCCCGTTTCGGCCGGTCGGCGTTGGCCTGGTCGGAAGACGCGGCACCGGTGGGCTTCGTCTGTCCGGACGTTTCGCTGTAGAGGGCGTTCGACACGCCGCCGAACGCGTACATGGATACGAAAGCCGCGATCACCGCTATGCCCCACGTGCTTGCCGGTCTCCGGCGCAACAGGCACCAGATGAGTGCGACAACGCTTACGAGGAGCGCGAGCCTGGCCACCACTTCCCACAACGGACTCAATATGAGCGCCACGACGAGCACCGCGAACCCCAACAAAACCTTGGTCCGGACCGGACGCGCCAAGAACCAACCCCACGCGCCACGCACGCGGTCGGAGCCGCCGCTGGTCCGCTCTTGAGAGGCATCCTGGGTGGCAGTGTCAAACCGCTGGGTCACCGGCGGGGGCGGGACCGGAACGTCGGCCTCGGGGGTGGGTACATGCGCCGTTTCGTGTACGGGGCGTCCGCAGTTAGGACAGAATCGGCTGTCTTCGTTCAACTCCTGTCCACAATTGCTGCAGTACCTGTTCGCCAAGGCCCTTGTCCTCCCTCAAGCGGTTTTTCCCCTGCACACTATGCTAACAGCACGGGACCTGCGAGGTAAGGGAAGGCACAAGATGGGTCACTTCAGCATGGGCTAGCCCCTTCCATGGGTCTTTTTGGACCTCAGTACCAGACTCCAACTTGCAACAACTCCGTGGCTGTCCCCTCCCACTGTCCGCCGACGCTGTCGAGGAATCGCCCTACAGCTTTGGGTCAGCAGATCGCGCCTAGCTAGGAGAGAGACGCAATCTGCCGCGCAATGCCGAGCAGTAGTTTTCTCTCCCTCGGTCCTATCCTCAGCACCTCTTCGCCTGGCTGGAGCGGCAGGAGGCACGCAGGAGTCCTTAAGCAGCATACCCTAAGGTTGCTCCCGCTCCAATTCCGCGAACAGCCCCGTCAAGCTGATCCCGAGCGCCCGCGCCAGCTTGTCGGCGGTCACGATGGTAACGACCTTCTCGCCCCTCTCTATGCTGCCGATGTAGGTGCGGTGCAGGCCGCACAGTTCGGCGAAACGCTCCTGAGAGTAATCTCGTTCCAGCCGGAGCCGCCGTACCGTCTCCCCGAACCCCCGCACCAGCGCTTCCCTCGCCATGGAAAACGAAGGTAGGGGCGTGCATACTACAGATCTACATTCTGAAGGTAGACATTCTGAAGGTAGATGCGACGTCGGGGAGGAGGGGCGGGCCCGCCGATACCTCGGAGGCCAGCGACGGTCGAGGACGAGGCCAGGAGGCGGCAGGGACGCCACAGGAGCAGCCCACGGGCGCCCCGCTGGGTACCGGCCGCAGCTGCCTGTGTGGCTGCGGCCATACCACCCGTGGAGGGCGCTTCAAACCCGGCCACGACACGCGTCTCCACGGCGAGCTCAAGCGCAACCTGGAGAGGGACCCCCTGCTCCGCAACGACCGATTCACCGACGAGCAGAGGGCCTACGCCCGCGAGAGGGGGCTGGTCTAGGTGGCCAGGCGGCGCCGGGCGAACGGCGAGGGCGGGGTCACGAGGCCACGTGATTCCGGGGATGCAGGAGGTGGCAGCAGAGGCCATGGAGGAGGCGCTCGGGGAGTAATGCCGCTGTCAACCCTACGACCTTATTGGAGATGGTAAACAGAAATTCACGAAGAATCGCAGGGAGATGTTGCGTCTTCGGAGCTGTGGTTATCAGCGTTTGTCGGAGATAGTTCTTTCCGAGTCTCTGCTCGTCGAAGAAATGAGCCCTCCTCAACGTCGGTAGTCACTTTCTAGTTTCCCGTGCCAGGTTGGGGTCAAACCAAGATTGGTAACAAGCAGCAACCCTCGGGAGCACGCCGCGGCCCAACACGATATGCAAGGACCGTCTGGCGCTCGAGCGCGAGGAGCCGCTTGTATGCGCTGACCTCATAAGAACTTCTGGCGCTTGCCGGAACTTCCCTCACACCCTGAACTGCCATTCATTAGCAGCTTCGCACGGTTGCGGATAAGACCAGTGGACACGGATTGTACGGATTGTATCCGTACGATAGCGAGTTATATGTTTATGTGAGAGTTTGCCACGAGGGGACATGGCTCAGTCACCACCTACACCTGATTCCGACGAGGAACGCGATTCGCAACTCGTTGACCACCGCGGGAGACCACTTCCGCAGCGGGTAAACTGGAGAGAGCGATTAGGCGCGGTATCTACAAGAACTAAGAATATCGCCAAGATCGTTGCGGCTACCATTGTGGGAGCGGGCGCAGTGGTCGCAGGCTTGTTCCAAATAATAGATCACGTCACCCCTGAACCTGCCCCACCATCCATTCCAGCGATTGCCGTTAAGCTTTCCAATAGCTCCCAAAAAGTAGCTGATGTTCTCGCACGGGGTGATTTCTATTTGTGGTTACCCGGTCCAGACGCTCAGCATGCAGTTGGGAAATATGAGTTACGCACAGTGGACGGCAATGCTATCGATAACTATCAGGTTAGGGTAAGACCGGGTGCGACCGTGACAGTGTACGCCAGGATACTGAATCAAGAACAGTACGGCAGGCTTCTCGAACAGAATGAGTACGATATAACCCTTCAAGTGCGCCGCGCCAGCGGCGAATTGGAGACCACAGAAGATTTGCCATTTACCAGAGCGGCGATCGGGAAATACTACCTTGCTGTTGATGTCGGCCCCAGCTAAGAGCAACTTCTGCAATGCGCACCCTACGAGATAGAGGAAAAGGAGCCACGGGCGACCTTAAGGTAGTTAGCACATAGTGAGCGAGATGCTCGGGCACTCCTCCATAGCCATGACGCTGGACATCCACAGCCACGTGATACCGGGGCTGGGGGACGCAGCAGCCAGCGCGATGGAGGACGCACTAGGAGCCTAGGGTAGGCGGTGCGTGGCTCATGCCACGATTTCTCAGATGATGAATATCCACCCTCGTAACGGATGATCTGGGAGACGATACCATGGATGCCCTTGAAAGCAGCGCTGTCCTGACGTAACGATTAATTGGTCTTAGTTGATCCAGGGTCGAACAGCCTACCTTCAAGCATTTTTAGCAGCGTTCCCGCTCTATCCAGCAAGTCGTCGTAGGTAAGAATCTGGAAAGCACCACGAAAGATGCTGTTCCGCCTGCGCAGACGGTCTCGATCCCCTTCATCCAAATTGGGAGTTCTGCCGATGATTACGTAGCCGAACGGCCGTATTAATCCAGGCAGACGGTCTTGTGCGTACCCGCCATTCCGTTCGACCCAATCGATCCAGTCGAGCACCTGCTGCTCGGCATGTACTAGTTCTTTGCGTGGATCACCACTTTGGGTGAACAGTAGGTGTGTACTAGCTTCGATTTCTACTAAGTCAAACAGACCAGAAACCCTTTCAAGGGCATAATCCATCTCGTATTCGTCGCCCAACCGATGCTTCGGGATGACACGCCTGTAGTCAGTGCCGAACAAGATGGGATTCTGAGTTAAGCAACGTTGAAGAGCGTTCTCGTTGCGCACTGTTTCATCCAAAAGGCCTTCCAACTCTGCGATTGCAAGTCTAAGTGACGCTAAGAGGCGCCCAGCCTCTTCCCTTTTCTGCAGCTCTGTAAGCAAGGCCCGCTTGATCAACTGAATCTCAGCTGGTGATTGTAGTTCTGTAGCTCTGATAGCTTCGAGATGGTCAAGGGTGCCGACGCTTGTTCCCGCCAGCTTGTTGAACCGCACAAATACGTCTTTACCGGATTCGTCTTGGGTCCTGAAACCTACTACAAGCATCTCCTCATGATATGACGCTAGCTCCGACGCTAGCTCCTCAGTATCGGGATAGACCGGAACGTCGTGGATCACCGCGAGGGCAAGAACGAGCTTGACCCATTCCCTCAACTCTTCAGAGTCGTCTTCTCCCAAAGATATAGTGAGTGCTGCGGAGAGCTCAAGTTCAGCTGTTTCTGTGTTGAACATTGGAAGAACCGGATGGAAAACTGGACGGTCATTCTCCTTGTCGAATATTAGTTCTTTGGCTGGCTCGATAAAGCTGGATTGCGTCAGAGCCTCCGACTCTTCCGACGGCCCGCGCTCCATGCGCCTACGCTCGAATATTGCTTTGACCTCTTCATCAGCCCCATACACTAGAAAGGCAGGGCTCTTCTTCGGCTCTTTCCACTTCTCGCGCCTTGAAATCCCCATTAGGTTCCCTATCTCTCGATGGTACGGTAGTGGTATCGAGTAACCCTAGCGCATGGGCAATGGCTCGTGTTTTACATAACCGGACAATTCAGTAGGGTGCCCAGAGGGGTTCGAACCCGTGCCTCCTACTCGCACCGCGTCCACGGCCTCCATTGGTTTACCTACTGGTGTGCCGTGAGCTCTCAGCTTCTCTGGCCTGCTTGCGGCCGCCCCGCCGTTACTTCCGAAACGCTCAGCCCTCGGCCAGCGCGGCGACTAGCTCGCGGTTGAAGTCGGGTATGTCCGCGACGACCCGGCCCCAGACGAGGTTGCCGTCCTTGAAGGCCGCCTCGTCGACCCAGGTGGCGCCCGCGTTGACGAGGTCGTCCTTTATGCCGAGGGAGCCGGTGGCCCGCGAGCCTTCCACGATGCCGGCGGAGATCGCGACGAGGCCCCCGTGGCAGATGATGCCGACGGTCTTGCCCCTCCCGTGGACGGTCTTGACGAGATCCGTGATCCCCGAGTACCGCCTGAGCTTGTCCGGCGCCCACCCGCCCGGCACGACTACCCCATCGAGGCCTTCCGCGTCCACCTCGTCAGCGGTCGCGTCGGCCTGAGCCTCCAGGGCGTTCTTGCCCGAGACCGGCTCTTTGTCAGGACCGACGGTGACGACCTCCGCCCCTTCTTCCTGGAGCCGCATCACCGTAACCCAGTATTCGAGATCTTCGAAACCCTCCGCCAGCAGGACGGCGACTCTCTTGCCTTCGAGCTTCATTTAGGTCTCCCTTCGGTCGACGGCACGCCGGCTTCGCCGGCTTGTCAGCATTCTAGCTGGGGGGCTTGAGCAGGTCATCGACCGCCCGGCGCGCTTCCTCCCCGCCCAGTTCGAGGGCGCGGGCGAGCTCGGGGACGGCTTCGGCGCCTTTGCCTGATCGGAGCAGCTCGGTTGCGGATAGTAGGTGCGGGCGGTAGCCGTTTGTGGCCGCTGTGACGGTTGGCGGCGGTTCGGAGGGCTGGACGGGGGGCTCCTCGCCGTTTACGAGGGCCAGAAGCTGTTCGCCGTAGCGGGCCGCGCGGCGGAGGCCCACGCCTTTTACGGCGCCGAGTTCCTGGATGGTGCGGGGTTTGCGGGCCGAGATCTCCTCCAGGTGCGAGTTGTGGAGGACGACGTAGGCCGGCACCTTTTGCTCCCTGGCCTTCTCCCCCCTCCAACTCCTGAGCCGCTCGAAGAGGTCGGCGTCGACGTCCGGGTTCGACCCGTTGGACGAAGCGGCGAGTACGGTGGCGGGCGTCTTCGGGGGCTGGCTGACCTCGTCGAGGCAGAAGTCGCAGCCGGAGCAGGGGGCCACCTCTTCGGCGTCGCCGAAGTGGCGGAGGAGGTGCTCGCGGCGGCAGGAGTTCAGGGTGGCGTAGGATTCGACGTCCCGGATCTGGGCGTACGCCGCCTGGGCCCGGCCCTTTAGCCTGGAGGCGATATCCCGCCGGCTCTCCGCGTCGAGCGAGGAGACCTTTAGCCTCACGTCCACGAGCGAACCGCGCGGGACCGCCTCGACCACCCCGTCCACCATCATCCTGTAGACGGCCCCCTGTACCACCGCGGGCCGGAACCCCACCTTGCGGGACAACTCAGGCAGGCCGATAGATCCAGCTCCAGGCAAAGCCGCGTGGACTGCGGCGACCTCCTCGCGCAGATCGCCCGGCTCTTCGTCCAGCCGATGCACCTCGACCTCGGCCCAGACGTCGTAGCCGCGGGAGACCAGGCCCGCGTTCTCGAGGCTTCCGAGCACGATCCCGGCGGCCTCCTGCTCCACCCCGCCGAGCGCGGCTAACGAGTTGAAGGGGACGTTGGCCCGGCCGTCCCTCTCTACCCCCGTGAGCCCGCGAAAAAACGAGGAGACCTCGTCCTCCCCCGAGCTGTTCAGGGTCACCAGGCGTTTGCGGCGCCCGACGTCGGCCCCGCGGAAGAGCACGACGCACTCGGAGTCCTCCCCATCCCTGCCGGCCCTGCCGGACTCCTGGATGTAGGCGGGAAGGCTGCCGGGTACGGACGAGTGGACGACGAAGCGTACGTTGGGCTTGTCCACGCCCATCCCAAAGGCGATCGTCGCGACGACGACCCCAACCTCGTCGGTCATGAACCGCTCCTGCACCTCGTTACGCTTCGCGGCCCCAAGACCAGCGTGGTAAGAGGCGGCGTCGACGCCCGCGGAGCGCAGCTCGGCGGCCAGCTCGTCGCACTCCTTGCGGGTGGTGGCGTACACGATCCCCGGCGGCGGAGAGGTCCGTACAACGTCCAATATCCGGGCGAGCTTCTCCTTCTTCTCAGCCGGGACCACCCTGTAGGTAAGGTTCGGCCGGTTGAAGCTCGTCACCTCGACGTGCGGGTCGCGCATCCTCAAGGACCGCCGGATGTCCTGCCTCACCCGCGGGGTGGCCGTCGCCGTGAGCGCGAGGACCGGCGGGCTGCCGAGGTCCTTTACGGCGCGCGGCAAAAACAGGTAGTCGGGCCTGAAGTCGTGGCCCCACTCGCTTATACAGTGCGCCTCGTCGACGACGAAGAGGCCGACGCCGGCGCGCCGGAGGGAGAGGACGAATTCGAGGGATCGCAGCCGTTCCGGGGCGACGTAGAGCATCCGGATCTCCCCGGTCCGAACCCTCCGCTCGACCTCCCACCGCTCCTCCGGCGAGAGCCCGGAGTGGAGGGCCGCAGCGTCCGCGACCGAGCTCTGCAAAAGCGAGTCGACCTGGTCCTTCATCAGGGAGATAAGCGGCGACACGATAACCGTCAGGCTCTCCTGCATGAGCGCCGGGATCTGGTAACAGAGGCTCTTCCCGCCGCCCGTCGGCATCACGGCAAGCGTGTCCCGGCCTTCAAGGACCGCCCGGATCACGGCCTCCTGTCCCGGACGGAACGAATCGAAGCCGAAGATCTCTTTGAGTATGCCTTGCGGCACGGCTATCAGCTTTCAGCTTTCAGCGGTCAACTCCAAACACCGTCATCGTTCCTGCCACGCCCTAACGCATCTGTCCAAAAAATGATCGTCCCACAACCACGCCAGCTTTAGATTACCCCGCAACTGTTACTCCCCCAATAGCCGAAAGCTGACGGCTGACAGCTAATAGCTACTCGTCGCGCGGCGGGGAGGTGAAGCGCGGGATCGGCTTGAGACCCTTGATGCTGCCCGGTTCCCGGTCGCCGCGGTCGGGGGGTAGTTCTTCTTTGGAAGGGTCCTGTTCGACGGCGTCTAGCAGGTCGTCGAGGGCGCGCCGGATCTCCACGGCCGCCCGCCTGTAGGCGAGCCTGAACCCTAAGGCCGGGGCGGCGAGCGCGGGCAGGACGCCGAGGAGAAAGATCCCGTTCTGCATTCCCGCGAGGACGAAGAGGGCGGCGAGCGTTACGCCCAGGATGCCGCCGAGGGAGAGGTACTCCGCGCGCTGGTTGGCGATGTCCGCGGTGACGTTGGCGGCGCACCGTTCGTCTTCGACGGCCTCGACCCTCACCTCCACGCTCCGGGTCTTGAGGAGGGTGCGGTCGCCCGAGAAGTCCAGGGTCCGGCGCACCACGCCGAGCTCGTCGCCGGGGTCCCAGAGGGATTCCATCTCGGTCTTGCGCCGGACCTTGAGGCCCTGCTCCAGGCGCAGAAGGCCCTCGAGGTGTTCGCGCGTTCGACCGGCGGGGCGTTGCACCTCGCGCACGGCGCGCAACCGGGCGGGGCCGTAGACCTTCCAGGCGAAAGAGTGGGGCTCCGCAGTTTTCTCCGAGGAGAGGTCCCACATGGCGCGGCGGACTTCCTGTTCCGGGATGCCGGCCGCCGCGGCGACCTGCACGAGGACCTCGGGAGAGACCGAAGGCGCGTCCTGGGAGACCCCCTCCCAGCGGCGGGCGTTCAGCTCGGATGCGCGGCGCAGGATCATCTCGACCTCGGCCGGCTTGAGACGTTTTTCGATGTGCTCCGCCATACGGGGCACGATTCTACAGCTTTTAGAGGCGCTGATCCCGCTTCGAAGTGATGGCGAGTATGCGCGGCGTGTCCCTCAGGTAAGACCAGCCGGAGAGGACCGTCAACAAGACGGCGACGAGCATCATCCACCAGCCGATAACCGAGACGGCGCCCCGCCAGCCGTCCGCCCCCGGTATGCCGACGAGCAGGACGAAGACCGCCACGCTCTGGGCGTTCATCTTCGCCTTGCCCCAACTGTTCGCGGCGATCACCTCCCCGCCTTCCAGGGCGACCATGCGCAGGCCCGTGACGGCGAACTCGCGGATCACCATGACCGCGGCCATCCACGAGGCCATCGACCCCTCCCCGACGAGGGCGAAGAAGAGCGACACGATAAGCGCCTTGTCCGCTATGGAGTCCATCAGCTTACCGAAGCCCGTGACCTCGTTGGAACGCCTGGCGAGCTTCCCGTCGAAGTAGTCGGTCAGGATGGCCGCGACGTAGATCCCGACAGCGGCCCACCTCGCCCAGTCGAAGGGCAGGTAGAGCATCGCCATCACGGGAACGACCGCCACGAGCCTGACCAGGGTCAGCTGGTTGGCGAGGGTCATGCGGCCTCGGTTTTCTCGATGCTGTTCGTCATAGTCCGGCCTTCGTCTGCGTCAGGGGAGGAAAAGCCTTTCCCTGCACTAACGTAGCACTTCCGGGCCGACGGCTCAAGACCCGCGGCTACTCCTTGGAGGTACCCCGGGTCTGGGTCACGGCGGGCCGCAGGACGGCGCCGAGGAGCCAGTCGGCCGCTATGCGGGCCCTGCTCTGCGGGCTGTTCAGGCGCACCAGGTATGTCATCCTCCAGAAGAGGGCCGCGATCAGGCCCGTGAACCGGACGCCCATCACCTCGTTGACGGCGAAATCGCTGCCGAGTTCGACGAGCTGGCCGAGCGGCTTGTACTCGAACTCCTCCAGGCCGGGCTCCCCGTCTATGCTCTTCAGCACGTTGCGGGCGACGACGTGGCCCTGCTGGATCGCGGCCTGGGCGGTCGGGGGCACGATCCTCCCGTCGTCCTGGCGCTTGTCCGCCACCGAGGCGCAGTCGCCGATGGCCCACACGTTTTCGTGGCCCTCGACGCGCAGGTCGAGTCCCACCTTGATCCCGGTCCGCTCGTCGTAGGGGAGACCGAGGTCCGTGATCGCCTGGTTCGGGCGGTTGCCGGCCGTCCAGATCACGTTCTCCGTCGAGATCGTCTCCCCGCTCTTGAGTTGGACGCAGTTCTCGGTGATCTCGGTCGCCATGGCGCCCGTCCGTACGTCTATGCGCTCGTTGACGAGCCGCGTGCGGGCGGCCTTGCGCAGGGCGGGGTCCAGCTCCGGCAGGATGTTCGGCAGCCCTTCGAGCAGGAAGATCCTGACCCTGTGCGGGTCGATGTTCGGGTAGTCGGGCGCGAGGCTCTCGTGGACGAGGCTGTGGATCTCGGACGCCGTCTCGACCCCCGTGGCCCCACCGCCTATCACCACGAACGTCAGCTTCGACTCGGGCACCTCGCCCCGGATGAGGGAGACCTCCTCGAACCGCTCTATCACGCGGTTGCGGATGCGCTCGGCGTCCTCCACACCCCGCATCGTGAGGCTGTGCTCCTCCACACCCGGTATCCCAAAGAAGTTGGGCTGCCCGCCCAGGGAGATCACGAGGTGGTCGAACGGAAACTCGATCCCGCCGTCCGCAACCACGACCTTGCGCTCGTAGTCCACGGTTTTGACCTCCGCCCGCCGGAAGCTCGCCCCCGAGGTGATGAGCGCCCGCCGCAAGGGCTGCGCCACGTTGCGCGCGTCGATGTCGCTGCTGACGATACCTGGCACCATCGGCCAGAACGTGAAGAAGTTGTCCCTCGCGATCACCAGCACCCCGACGTCGTCGCGGCGTTCGGTGAGCTTGCATATATCTTTCGCGACCGTGTAGCCGCCGAACCCGCCGCCGACCACGAGAACCTTGTTCTCGAACTCGCCGTAGGGCGGCTTCTCCCACGGCGCGTACCGGGGCCGCGGGTTGAGCGCCTTCTTGAGGCCCACCACACCAACGACCAGCCCTCCCAAAGCCAGACCGCCCTTCGCCAATCCGTTCACGCGAGCCTCCAAAAAGTTTGCCACCTGCCCGACAAGATTGGAACCAGAAGAACCGTCCAACCGACTGTTATTCTACCGAACCGGCAACCGTAACAAAACAGGGGCGATAGCTGTCAGCCGTCAGCGTTCAGCTTTCAGCGAACAAACCGGGCGCCCCCATCCTCGCTCGTGCCTCCTCTCGACAGAAGACACGTACGTAGCGCGCTTGCGCGGGAACCGCCACAAGGACTGACGGCTGACGGCTGAACGCTGACGGCTAATAAACCGCTACCCTGACGGTTCTCTGGCGGGGACCGTCGAATTCGGCGAGGAAGACGCCCTGCCAGCGGCCGAGGTCCGGCTCGCCATTCCGAACGAGCAGGGTCTGGGATTGGCCGAAGAGGCTGGTGAGAAAGTGGGAGTCGCTGTTGCCTTCCATGTGATCGAAGCGGACGTCGAGCTTCTCCAGGAAGGCGCGGCAGGCGGCGGCGAGATCCCTCGGCACGTCCCTGTCGTAGTCCTCGTTGACCGTGACGGCGGCCGTGGTGTGGGTCGAGGAGATCACGCAGATTCCTTCATCGACATCGGAGTTTCTAACGGCCTCTCTTACCTCGCTCGTGATCGAGACCAGCTGGTAACGCTCATCGGTGCTTACGGATATCTCCTGCACTTTCACGCGGGGTTCCTTTCTCCTTATTCCTTTGCCGGAAGACGAGTTTGCGGCCGTCCTTCGTCTCCAGCGTCAGTTGGCCGTTTCCGGAGGTGGCTGGATGTTCGCCCAGATCGCCGAGGATCTCCAGGAAGCGGTTCTCATCGGAGAGATCGCGTGTATCGGGACACTCGCGCGGGTACGACACGGGGTCCGCGACGACGATACGCTCGAAGGTGTTGCGGGCCGTGGGGTACTCGTAGGCGGCGCGGTAATCGTTGCACCCGGTGGAGCCGTAGATGGCCCCCTCCCTTCGCAGGGTGCCGCGGTCGAAGGTCAGCGTGATCGGAGCCTCTCCGGCCGCTCGGGTGGTCACGCCCTGCTCGACGAACGCCGCGAGCTCCCACGGGGTGCCTTCACGGCTGAGCTCCGCGTCTTTGGCGAGCGGTTCGAGGATGGTCTTCGTTCCGTCATCCTCGTACAGGACCTCCAGCAGCCCGTCTTGCGTCCGGTAGTTGCCGCTGGGGTGGAAGTTCACGCGGGTCCCGGGTTTCATGCACTCCTCCTCCATCGGGCCCCTGCGGCTCGCCACGAGCTCGTATTCGGTGAACCTGTACGTGCCGCTGTGTCGCAGGCAGCCGTCGTACCAGGCGACCTGTCCCTCCGAACCGAACTCGACGGTGGGGACAGATCCCGTACCGGGCGCCTTGCCGTCAATGGCACGGACCCTCCAACGGGTACTCTCGATCATCGCGGGATCGAAGGTCGACCGAGTCTTCTGGTCGAGCACGGCGGTCGTCTTGCCGGCGGCGTCGCGCAACTCCAGCCGGTCGCCGTCGCGCCGGTAGCCTTCCGCCGCCTCCACTACGTTCTGGTACGTTCGTTCCTGCGGCGCCAGCGGACCACCGCATCCAACCGTTGTGCTGGCAAAGCCGTCGCTCGGACCGCTCGACCACACCAACTCTCCGTCGTCCATCTTGTCGACCGCGCTGCCGAAACTGTTGCAACCGGAGAACCCCCGACGTCTTCCTTACCGATCTCCAGCGTCAGGCGGGGTTTCGGGAGCGGTTTCTTGCCCCGCAAGGAGATCAGAAACCACTCTGTCCCAACGAGCGCCGGGTCCACCTGCGCGGGGCCGGGGCACGAAAACGGCCACTTCGCCGGAGGCGCTCGTAAGCTCGAAGCGGTCCTCCGTCGCCCGGACCCGGGCGAGATCCCGCATGATGTCCAGGATGCTCTCGGCCTGCCGCTTCACCTGTTCGGGTTTGCCGCAGTCCAGCCTTCCGACCTGCAGGCCCGGCTCGACGGCGCGTATACGCCGACCTTCCAGCTTGTGCATAAGGAAGAAACCGATGCACCCGCCCTCCACGTTCAGCTCGAACTTGCCGTCGTATCCGAGGTGATTCAGCGTGATATCCGAGCCCTCCGCAGCGCCGTCGCCGTTTAGAGACCGGAGCAACCACTCGGAGTCTCCGGGAGACCGTGGTCCCTCGTAGTCGACAAAGTCTCCCGGAGACACGGTCTGGTTTTTGGGGGCAGGCTCCGAGGCATTTTCCTCTTTGCTTCCGCAGGCCACGACCGCGGCGATCAGCGCCGTCAAGACCAGCGTGGTGAAGACTTTTCTTCGGCGCAAGGGCCCATCCTCCGTGGCGTCAGGCCAGTCTCTCACAACCCGATGGCCGCGGGTAGTTCCGCGACGGAGTCGAGGGTGAGATCCGCCCGACCGGCCTCGACGTCGGGGGTCCATTTCCCGGTCCTGACCTGCACGCCCCAGAGCCCGGCCATCTTCGCCCCCGCAACGTCCGACTCTGGATCGTCGCCGACCATCGCGACCTCGGCCGCCTGGAGGTTCATGTCTTCGAGCGCGAGCCGGAAGAACTCCGCCTGCGGTTTGCCGAGCACGGTGGCCCGCTTGCCGCTCGCGTACTCCAGGGCGGCCACGAACGGTCCCGCGTCGAGCGAGAGCCCCGTCCCGGTCCGCCAGTAACGGTTCTTCTGCAGGGCAATCAACTCCGCCCCTTCCATCAGGCAACGGAACGCCGCGTCGAGCCGGGCGTAAGTAAAACCTTCTCCCAGGTCACCGATGAGGACGTAGTCGGGGCAATCGCTGGAAGTCGTCATGTCGGGGAGGTCTTCGAGCAGCGAATCGTCCACGAGAGGCAGGCAACTCCTGGCGCCTATAAAGTCGGCCGCGGCTGTCGCCGGTGTGAGTATCTCGGCGCCGTCCACCTCGAAGCCGAGGTCCCTCATGTTCTCCGCGACTGCCCTCCGCGGCTTTCGGGTGGTGTTGGTGACGTAGCGGAGGACGAGGCCGGCGGCCTTGAGTTCCGTGACCGCTTCGCGGGCGCCTGGCACGGGCTCCGCGCCGACGTAGAGGGTCCCGTCGAGATCCAGCATAAAGCCTTTTACTCGCATGGCAGCATCATAATGCACCCGGAAGTGCCGGTGTCCTAGGCCGAAGCGCCTTCCACGGCCGGTTTGTTGTCCAACGACTCCCAGAGGTAGAGGCTCGCCAGGGTCCGGTGGGGCCGCCAGGGTGTGGCGAGCTCCCGAAGGGCGTCCGGGGACGGGGCGTCGGGGAGGTCGTAAGCCTTCTCGACCGCGCGCCGGATGCCGAGGTCGCCCACGGGCAGGACGTCCTCCCTGCCGAGGTGGAACATCAGAAACATGTCCGCGCTCCACCGGCCGAGGCCCTTGACGGCGACGATCCTGGCCGCGACGGCGTCGTCAGAGAGTTCTTGCAACGCGCCGAGGTCCAGCCCGCCCGAGAGGACGTGGTCCGCGAGGTCGCGGAGGTACCGGATCTTGGGCCTGGAAAGGCCCGCGCCGCGCAGGAGGTCTTCGTCCGTGGAGATCAACTCGAAGGGCGTCGGCGCGCGGTCGCCGAAGAGCGCGGTGAGGCGGGCGTAGATGCTGCGGGCCGCCTTCGTGGAGAGCTGTTGGCCGACGATGGTGCGGACGAGCGCCCCGTAGGCGTCGTCCGGCCGCCCGCGGCGGCGCTCCTCGAAGCCTAAAGGCCCGACGCGGCGCACGACGTCTTCCATCACCGGGTCGCCGCACCCGAGAAGGTGCAGCACCCCGGGGTCTCGCGCCGGGTCGATCAGGTTAGCGGCCGAAAAAGAGCTTGGCGGCGGGGCTCATCATCTCCGGGGACCACATAGGGTCGAAGGTAAGCTGGGAGTTGACGGTCTCCACACCCTCGATGGCGAGCGCCTCGGTCTCGACTTGCTCCTGGATCATGTCCCCCACGGGACACATCGGGCTCGTGAGGCTGAACGTGACGTCTACGTGACGGCCCTCGTCATGGACGCCCACGTCATAGATCAGACCAAGCTCCACCAAATCCATCCCGATCTCGGGGTCTATCACGTTCCTGAGCTGGTCCCGCACGCGCTCTTCGGTTATCACTCTCTCACCTCTTGTCGGATCTCCTCGGCCTCCCAATTGTAAAGCCGAACAGAGCCATTTCCACCTTTCTCCCCGTACCCCGCAATCCCCACGTCTCCCCCACCCGACGTAGCTTTAGTTAAGGCAATGACGTACTTGGCTCACCAAGCAGCAAATGGAGGTGAACAAGTTGTGCGCATCCAGTGGTCATCCGGTACGCAAGTAGTGGGCATCCGTACTACACAGCGTAGTAGAATGCGACAGCACGTCTGGCGAGTAAACAGAACGGCTAACGATTCAACAGCGCGTCTAACGCGCCGAAAGGTTGGCTAACGTGCAGGACGAGAAGCCGAACCAAGAACGCAAAGAGGACGAACGCAGCGAGGAATTCGACCGCTTCGAGGAAACCATGAAGAAGCTGGCGAAGGTTCCGAAAGAGGAAGTGGACGCCGAACGCCGCAAGTGGGAGCGGGAGCAGAAAGAGAAGCGGGAACGGGAGAAGCGGGCGGGCTAAGCTACAAGCCCAAGTCCTCTCCCTCTAGCACCGTGAAGACCCGTAAGGGATGTTCAGCGCCCTCCTGAGCCGGATCGAGAAGGGTGATTCGAGGGCAGTTTCCTAACCACCTTCTTCAAGTCGCGGAAGAAATGGGACCGCTCGTAATCCGAGGCATCGCGCCACTGACTCGGCTCCGAACTTTCACGGATCTCGTGCCTCTCGGTGTATGGCTCGACCGCTTCTTCCATATCGCGCACACTCTTACGCGCCCGCTCGAATCTTCTCTGTCTTTCCATCGTCTGCTCTTGCTTCGTTGCTTCGCTCATCGCTACCTCCCGCTACGCGAAGAAGGCGTGGTCTTTGGTTTCCACGCATTTTGTTACGTTCGTACTCACGTAAACGTTCGCCCGAAGATACAATTCAAACGCGAGTTCCCATAGCCTCTCCTTGACCTCGACCGGCTTTATCGCCAAACCGCATTCCAACGCCTCGTCCCTGTAAATCGGTCTGCCGTGCGTTTTGGTACGCTCCGGGGTTAGAAAGACCTTTATCTGTTCTCCTATGTCACTTTCGGAGATGCCCGCCATCATCCCCTTGGCAAGAGTCCTGGTCGCAATGTCCTCCGATAACGCAAGTTCCTGTCTAAGCTCCTGAATTTCTCGTTCGTCATAGCGCCCCAACTGCTGAATGTAGGGCTCCAAGTTGCCATTTGCCTCCACGGCTCGCTTGAACAAATCGTCGTAGCTTTGAACGAGGTTGTAGACAGAAAACCATTGCCCCGTCTGGGCATCGGTCAACTGCGGGTCCACGGGGCCTAACTCCGAGCTAGGCCCCATGAAAATCTGGCTCGCGCCGAGACACACCATCGTTGCGGCAGACTTCGCCTTGTTGGGCACGAAGGCTTGGTATTCGCCGGTACCGCTGTAGCCACGGCAAATGTTGATGATCCGCTCTGCGGCTAATCCGCTGCCGCCAGGCGAATTTATCGCCAACACAAAACCTTCCGACAGGTCCATGTTTTGCAAGACGCCTTCCAGCATGTCGGCGTCCGCATCCGCAAGGGGAGCCGCGTTGACGAAGCTGGTAAAAAGCGTTACCACGGGCTTGCCAAGTTCGACTTCCAGTCCGGCGTAGATTTCCTGGCGCGTCTGGTGACTCTGGCCTATATCGGCCATAATCTGCGTCCATACTGGATCCGACCGTCGTTCCGCCATCATCTCCCGCTTCGTAGCGTCCCGTAGTGCATCCACAAGGTCCGCCGCTGTTGTTACCCTTGTGCCTAGTGTTCTACACTTTATGTAGTGTATCTTGGCGGTGTCCCCCCGGTAACCCTCTACCCGGGGGCAGTGGGCTAGCCGAAACGCTGCCCTACAAGAAGCTGATAGAGGATTCGCAGCTCTCCGGTACCGCCTAGGTGGTACCGGAAACCGCCTAGGTGTATGATTTACTCATATGAGGTACACAAACGCCTCATATACTAGGTGCCCTACCACACGAAACCGGCACCGAGAGAGGAGAGCAACATGGCCGAGACCGTCGAGAGCAGGACCCGTGAAAGCGGTCAGAGGGTGCGCGTGAATGCCAATTTCTCTCCTGATGCCTACAAGGTCCTTACGGAAATAGCGGAGCGTAGGGGCAAGAGCATCTCCGAGGTGCTGCGTGATGCTATAGCCTTCGAGAAGTGGTACCAGGACACCGTGGATAGCGGCGGGCATGTGCTTGTCGAGCGCAATAGCGGGCGTCCTCAGGAGATCGTCCGTCCGTAGTGGCCGGTAACCCTGGCGATCCGCCGCCCCCAAGGCAAGAAGCTATGCAGGAATCAGGAGAGGCCCCCGCGTCGGACGCGGGGGCCTCTCCTTCTGCGCCGCCCGTCAAGGTCAACGTTGACGTTTCGGGGGTAGGAGAAGCGGTCGAGCAGATTGCAACAAGAGACCCGGAACGCTCCCGAGAACGAACACGCAGGGCACTCATTATCGGATTCTTCGCCTTGTTTCTTGCTGTCCTGGGTGTGGGAGCTGTCGGAGCGTTGCGAAGTAATGAACCTTGGAACAACGCATTCGAGCTAGTGAAGTACTTCGCCCCATTTATCACCGCCTTGGGGGGTTACATAGCGGGCCACTACTTCCCCGGCCAACCCCCGCCGCAGAACCCCGGCGGGGGTTCGGGCAGCTAAGCCTTCCTCTAGGCGAACCCCTACTCGGTCTTGCCTGTCAGTTCGTCGTAGGTGAGCCGCCGCCCCGCCACGTTTCCGAGCGCCTTTGCGAACCTATCCGCATCCTTGCCTTCGCGGTTGTTGAACCGGAAGGTCTGCTCGTCCAGGTAGCGCGAGAGGTGTTCGGGTTCCACCTGGACGTAGGTTCCCTTTAGGGTGCGCTTCAAGAGGCTCCAGAAGTTCTCCGTCTTGTTCGTGTGGATGTTCCCGCGAACGTACTCGATGGCGTGGTCAACCCACTCGTGCGTGTACTCGCCCTGCAAGCCCCGGTAGGAGTAGAGGGCGTCCGTTATGACCGTCGAGCCGCGCTCGACGTTCTCCCTGACCCCGCCGTGAAGCGTACTTTTCGCGGTGTTCGGGATGACCTTGGCCCTCGCCTCTCCGTCCCTACCCACGAGGCCCATAACGGCGGTCTTGCCGTTGTAGCCGCGCCCCCGCTTGCGCTTCTTGGACTCGTGCTTGAACTTCTCAAGCCCGCCGACGAAGGTCTCGTCGGCCTCTATCTCGCCCGAAAGCTTCTCGAAGGTGCCGGTCTGCATGGCGAGCCGTATGCGGTGCATCATGAACCACGCGGTTTTTTGGGTAACGCCCAGGCTGCGGGCGATCTCGTAGGAGCTTACGCCGTTCTTCGCGTTGACGATCAACCACACGGCGGGGAGCCACTTGTCCAAGCCTATCGGGGAGTCCTCAAAGACCGTGCCGACCTTGGCCGAGAACTGCTTCTTGCAGGCCTTGCACTTCCACACCCTGCGGGTCTTCAGGTGGTAGTGGTCCTTGCCATCGCATTTCGGGCAAACCGGGCCTTCTGGCCAACGGAGCTTGGCGAAGTACGCGGTTGCAACGTCCAGATCCGAGAAGAACCGGATGGCTTCTATGAGGGTTTTCGGCTGGCTTTTTCCGTCTATGAGTGCATTATACCACGTTTTGGTGAGTCAAGTACGTTATTGCCTTAGTTAAGGCCTTGTTACACGTGATGCACTTATCCACCGTTCGCCTCGCTTTATCCACAACATCTTGTGGATAACTTGCGCTGACTGGTGCAAAACCACCCCATCTTGTTACATCTCATTAACGGGTGCCGCTACGGGCCCCTGGCAAAGCCGGCCCGGCGATCCCGGCCATTGGAACGAGGACAGGGTCGGTTTCGATGCTCGAACGCCGGTCAAGCGGTGCGGCCGGAAGGTAGCGGGCTGCGGTCGGGGGCGGAGATCGCAGCGGAGATCCCGGCCCGAACCTCGGGCGTGTCGAGCCCGCGCAGGGCGAGGGTGGTCCGCCGCCGGACCACGTCCTCGACGGTGAGTGCCCACTCCTCCGCGACGGCATGGTGGACCTGCGCCCAGACGTCCGGTCCTTGCGGGGATATGCGTTCGAGTCCGCCGGGTAGACGCGCGGCGCGGGAGAGGACCATTGCTGCCTCATGTCCGTAGACGCGGGAGAGGTGGCGCAGGACGGGGTTCTCCGGGTCCGGGCGCGCCCGGACGTTGGCCGGTAAGGAACCGGGGAGCGGCGCGTCGCAGGCGCGCGGGTTGCGTGGGCGGACGTGCGAGGGTAGGAGACGGAGAGCGTCGATGGCGATGCGGCGGTGGGTCGTCAGCTTTCCGCCGGCCACGGAGACCATCCCTCCGGGACCGACGCTGAGGAGGTGATCCCGGCCCGCCGAGATGGTCGCCCCCGCACCGAGCGGGAGGACGCGAAGGCCGGCATACGCGGAGGCAACCGCCCCGGGGCGGAGCATGTCGTCGGGCAGAAAAGCGGAGGCCCGCTCGAGCACGCGGGCGATGTCTACGGCCTCCGGTCCAACGCGGCCGGGTTCTTCGGCGTACTCGTCGTCCGTGGTGCCGACCAGGACCATGTCGTCGTGCGGTATCGCGTAGAGGTGGCCCCCGTCGCGGAAGGAGACGGCAACGGCGGCCCTCCACGCCTCTCGCGAACGGAGTACTACGTGGACGCCCTTGCTCAACCGGGTCGCGGGTTCGGCGCGAGGGTCCTCCAGCCGGCGGAGCGCGTCCATCCACGGTCCCGTCGCGTTGACGACGGCCCTGAACCGGGCCCGCAATTCGCCCTCGGGCCCGGACATAATGGCTTCGGAGACGCCTTCCGGGATCACGGCGAGGTCCACCACCCGCAAGTAGTTTGCAACCACGGCCCCCGCTCCTCTAGCCGCCTTCACGGTGGCGAGGGTGAGACGGCCATCGTCGGTTCTGGCCTCGTGGAAGACCGCGCGGGGGACTACCGCGCTATCCTGGATCCGGGGTACGAGCCTACCTGCCTGTTGACCCGCGATGGCCCTGGGGCGAGGCCAACCCCGTCCGCCGACCGCGGCGTAGAGCGAGAGTCCAGCCATGATCCCCGTCCCGCGGAAGATTTCTTTGCCGGTAGCCGCCACGAACGGTAACGGGTGCATGAGGTGCGGCGCGACGCGCGAGCAGAGAATGTTCCTCTCCACGGAGGCGGCTCGCACCAGACGAAGATCCCCCCTCCCAAGATAGCGTAACCCTCCGTGTACGAGGCGGGCCGAGGAGCCGGAGGTGGCGCCCGCGAAGTCCCCGGCGTCTACGAGCGCCACGCGCAGGCCCGCCCGCGCCGCCTCGTAAGCCGTCCGGCAGCCCGCGATGCCGCCCCCGATCACGAGCAGGTCGAACACGCCCGCGCCGAGCCGCTCCAGCGCCTCGTCCCGCGAACCGCCGGTCATGCCAACAACCTTCCGGCGTCGCGCCGCGGGACGGCGAGCCCGTTGACGACAGATGCGAGCCGGCCCATCTCTTTTTCAGGAAGCCCTATCGGCGCCGGGAGGAAGACGATCCCGGCCATCATGCGCGCGGCCTCGAAGGGCTCGGGAGCCCCGTCCGGCGGGCTAAGGGCGACGATGCTGCTGGTCGCCCGGCTGGCATCGAAACCTCGTCTCCGCAAGCCCTCTACCAGTTCATCCGGGTCATGAACCACCACGGGGAAGATCCAGTGCGTCCGTCCGAGGGAGCCGGACCCGGGCCGCATGACGTAAGGCCCGAGCGCGTCCGAGAGGCGTTCGCCCGCCGCGGTTCGGGCGGCGAGCCTGCCGCGGTCGAAACGCCGCAGACGACGCAGGAGGAGTGAGATCAGGGGCGCGCAAGGCCTGCGCCTGATCCGACGGAGCAACTCCCCGTCCGGCACCCCGACAGCGTGGGACTTCGTCGCCACGTCCACCAGGCCATCGAGGTCCAAACCGAGGCGCGCGCAAGCCCGGATCAGGAACCCGTACACCCCGGGCCTGGAAGCACCAAGTAGAAGAATCCCCTTGAGCAGCCTGCCCGCGTACTCGCGCCGGGTCTGGACCGGGTAGTCTGCCTCGATCTCTCGCATCCGACCGAGCACCTCGCCGTCCCGCACCCGCAACACGGCGCCCCCGAAGGCGGTGGCCGTCTTTAGCGTCCCGAAGCTGTACATGGACACGTCGGCCTCAGGATGTCCCACCTCGCCAGGCCCTGCGAAGGCCTGTGCGCAATCCTCGACCAACGATAACCCGTGCTCCCCGCAGAACCGGGAGACCGGCCCGAGATCCAGCCTCCCCCCGAACAGGTGCGCCACCAATACTACCCGGGTACGCGCCGAGACCGACGCCTCCAACGCCCCGACTCCGGGCGCGAGCGTCGCCGGATCGAGGTCCACGGGAACGACCCGCAAGCCTCGCAACCGGGCAATGCGCCCCATCTCCGGATGCGTGATGGCCGAGGCCAAAACCTCATCACCCTCCCCCAACCCCGACGCCCCCAGCCACAAATCCCACCCCGTCCGCACCGAGAGGCAGACCAGCCCATCCCTCCCGGCCCCGCACGACGCCAGCGCCCGTGCCACGAGCCCGTCCCGCCCCCACACCCCCGCGCACGCCGCGGCCCCGAACAAGACGTCGCCCAAAGACGCGTCCAACCGATGGCGGACGTACACCGCGCCTCCCCCTTCCAAACACCCCACACCGACCACCTCCCCAAAAACCACCTTTGACTTACACCGTATATTTACATTGTAAGTTAGCAGATACGCGTGTCTGGGGCAAGCGTCGGGAGCAGGTAGGGGTCTAGCGGACGAAGGCGAGGACGAGCAGGAAGGCGGCGAGTGCTATGGCGGCGGAGGCGAGGTAGGCGTTGGTAACGCCGAGGGTTCCGGCCAGGGAGGCCATCAAGAGGGGGCCTATGGTCTGGCCGGTGCGCAGGGACATGCCGTTCGTCGCCATGAAGGCGCCGCGGTTCTCATTGGGGGCGTGGGAGTTGAGGAGGGAGAAGACGTTGGGGAGGTTGATCCCCTGGGCGACGCCGAAGAGGACGGCAGGGACGAGCAGGAGGGAGAGCGTGGGAGCTGTGGCGACGGCCGCGAGGGCTATGGCGTACAGGGAAAACGACGTCTTGAGGAGGGTCTTTTCGTCGAAGCGGCCCGTCAGGCGGCCGAGTTGGGAGGAGACGAGGGCTGTGGTCAGGGAGGCGCCGGAGAGGACGGCGCCGATGACGTAGGAGGGCGCGTCGAACCGGTCGTTCATCAGGATCGGGAGGTAGGAGAGTTGTGGTCCGAAGAGGATGATGAAAGTCATGAGGGAGGCCCCGATCAGGCCGAGCACCTCCCTGTCGCGCAGGTGCCCCCACACGCTCCCGAAGTACTCCTTGAGGCCCTGCTCGTTCAGCGGCTCGGGGTTGCGCAGCGAGAAGAGCACGACCACGGCGATGGGGACCGCGATCACCGGCAGCGCAAAGGGGTAGAACCACCCGAACGTCGCGAGCACGCCACCAACGGCCGGATAACTCGCGGTCCCAACGGAGAGGACGCTGGAGTTGTAGCCCAGCGCCGCCGAGCGCTCGCGCCCGCCGTAGATGTCCCCGATCACGGTAACGTTCAAGGTGCCCAGGGCCGCGGCCCCCATACCCTGAAAAGCGCGTAAGACGAGCAAGAGCTGGAAGTCGCGGGCAAAGACGCAAGCACCCCCCGCCACCCCAAAGAGGAGCAGGGCCGGGACCAGGATCTTCTTCCGCCCGTACCGGTCCGAGAGCACCCCGAGCACCGGCGTAAGCACGATACCCGGGAGCGTAAAGACGGTAATAAGCAACCCGACCTGCCCGCCCGAGATCCCGAACTCCCGGGAAATGGCAGGAAACGCAGGCGTCACGCTCGATACCCCGAGCACCGCCATCAGGGTAACCCCCCAGAGCACGTGCAGGTTGTGGTCCTTGTAGACCTTGCGTTCCGGCCCTGTTCCCTCAGCGGAAGACACGAAAAAGAAACCTACCAGACCCCCATACCGCGAAATGGGACCCCGCACACACAGCCAGACCAGGATCAACTCAGAAAAACCACTCCAGCCTACTCGCCCCTGCTAAAAGCTGACGGCTGAAAGCTCTACACCCGGTACCCGTCCCATCCCAGGCGGACGAGCAGTGCCGCGGTCATGGCGGCGGTGGCGCCCCAGATCTCACGCGGCCCCTCGACGGCGAAGACGGGCACCTCGTAGTCGCGTCCGTCGCGGCGCCAGAGGACCTTACGAAAGGTCTTGGGGGCGAGAAGCTCCTCCACGGAGACCGTGAAGATCTCCTCTACCTCGTCGGGGGCGAGGACCAGCTCGGCTTCCGGGGGCAGAAGCCCTACGAAAGGGCTTACCCGGAAGTTCGAAGGGGAATATACATCTCTTCGAGCTCGCCGACGATCTCGACGAGCTCCCGGCTCAGGTCTATCTCCTCCTCGGCCTCCCGCAGGGCTGTCTCCATCAGCGAGGTGTCGGCAGGGTCCATGCTGCCGCCGGGGAAAGAGATCTGGCCGGCGTGGTCCTGCAGGTGGCTCTTCCGAACCGTGTATACCAGGTGCAAACCGTCGGGTTCCAGAAGGACGGGAACGAGCACCGCGGCCCGCCGGGTCTCCCCGTTCGGCGGCGGGACCCGCCCAAGCCTCTCCCCCGTCTCGAGGTTGACGGGCGAGAAGCTCTCGTAAACCTCGCGCCAGCCTTCGAGCGGCGTCGCGAGGGCGGATCTCAGCAACTCCCTGGCGTCGATATCCCGCTCTCCGGTCGCGTCGTTCATGATCCCGGGATCATAACGCACCGTCCGGCATTTCAGTCGGCGATGTTCATGTACGCGAGCACCTTCGTTGGCCTGACGCGCACGAGCAACTCCCCCGGAACGGCGTTGCGGCGGCCGAAGGCCTCGGCCTGGTCCTCGCCCATGTAGCGGCCCCCGATGCTCGTCGCCCAGCGGAGCAGGTCCGGGTCGCCCTCGGTCAACTCCGCGATGCCTTCCACGATGACGAAGTGGAAGGGCGGCCTCTCGTCGTCGATACACAGGCTCACGCGGGGCTCCCGCCGCATGTTTCTTCCCTTCACCGTGCCCTCGCCGGTCATAAAGACGAAAGTCTCGCCGTCGAGGTCGTACCAGACCGGGGCAACGTGCGGGCGCCCGTCGGCCCGCACGGTCGCCAGCTTCGCCGTGCGGGCTCGGCCAAGCAAGAAGTCTCTGTACTCTTCGGCGTTCATCTCCCGCACGCCCCACCTCCGATGCCCTATTCGAGTTCAGGACCAAGCAACCGTCGGCCCGCGGAGATCATACCCCCCCGGCCGAATGGCCGCCCCGGAACCCCCCGACTGGCAGCGGGCGATGGTACCTGCCATGCTCTCCCTTCTTGGACTTGCAGGGCGGGCATCGGAGAGAGGATGGTGGAGCATGGTCGGGGCGGACGGAGAGGGCGGGCTGAAGGGCCGGGCGGCGTTGGTCACGGGGGCCAGCAGCGGACTCGGGCGGGCGACGGCGGTCTCACTCGCCCGCGCCGGGGCGGACGTCTCCCTGGTCGCCAGGAGCGAGGAGGAGCTGAAGGGGGCGGCGCGCGAGATCTCCGCGACCGGCGCCCGGGCGCTGGTCGTGCCCACCGATCTCGCGGACGAGGGCGAGACAGGGGCCGCCGTCGCGCGGACGGTCGACGAGTTCGGCCGCCTGGACGTGCTCGTAAACGCGGCCGGCACCGACGCGCCCGGGCCGGTGGAGGACCTCGACGCCGCGGGGTGGGACCGGACGCTCTCCGTGAACCTGCGGGCGCCGTTCTTACTCGCCAGGGCGGCCTTCCCGCGTATGCGCGAAGCTGGTGGCGGCACGATAGTCAACGTCTCCTCGGTGGCGGGCAAGAAGGGCTGGGCAAACGCCGCAGCCTACTGCGCCTCCAAGTTTGGGCTTACGGGCCTCACCGAGGCCCTGGCCGACGAGGGGAGGGAGCACGGCATCCGCGCGATAATCCTCTACCCCGGCGCGATGGCGACGAACTGGGGCGCCTTCTCCCCCGAGGAGCGCCAACAAAAAGATACCGCCAAAGCCCCCGCAACCCAGGTACTCCCGCCGGAGCGGGTCGCGGACTTTATCTCGTGGTTCGTCGCATCCCCTCCCGAGTTCGTGCTGACGGAAGGGATCGTACTCCCAATCGGGGAGGCGCTTCCCTAACCCCCGCCCCCACGACCGCGCCGCGGGCCGATGGTGGGGTCCGCGCCGGCCCCGCCCCGTCCATCGGCGGCAGGCATGATACAATGTGTATTTAATGGAAAGTCGCCTGCCTCGCGCTGGGGCTGGATGGCTTTACCCACCAATCAAACAGGCGGGCCCGGTCGTCTTTTCGAGGCGGTTCGGGGTCGTGAACGAGAGAAGGGTTTCGTTGAAGCTAAACGGAAATAGCGATCTGGAAGAGAGAAGCCCGGGGCTGGGCGGGGAGGATCGGGACGGCGAAGGGGGCCGTCTCAGTCTTGACGAGGCCTGGGAAGACGTCGAGAAGCTGGAAGAGCTCGCGCGCAAGCGGGAGGAATCGAAGAGGCAGAAGGCCGCGGATCAGGTAGCGCTCTGGCACGAGTTCATGGAGACGGAGCGGCGAGAGATCAAACTGCGCCAGGACGGCCAGCTCGCCAGGCACCTCGGCGCGCCGCTGCCGGGCGAGCTCCCGGCGGCGCTGCAAAAGCTCGCCGCCCACGACCAGACGCAGGCCAAACTGGGCCTCGTGGCCCTGATGAGCGGCGGCAACACGGTCTACAAACCCCTCGAAGAACTAAAACCCGAGGACATGCCGGCCAGGATCGCCGCGAACAGACTCCGCACTACCTGGCTCAAGGAGCGCAGGGACGAGTGGCTGGGCCGCGGAGAAGCCCCAGCTTAGAGCGGTTTTCGGAAGCTAATCGCTTCCGAAAACCGCGCCATCAGCGATCAGCCCGCTTCGGCCTGCTCCGCAGGCCTACGCTCTCAGCTTGTCAGCTTTTTGTCCTTGGCTGAAAGCTGATGGCTGAAGGCTGACAGCTTTACAAACCGCTTTTTAGGCTACGCCCCGCTACCGAACTCAGTAGTTGCAGGCCGTCGCCGTAGCACGCGCGTCACGTTCATGGAGCCTGCGGACGGTCATGATACGGCGTTTACGGGCCGTTCTCGGTGGCGAGCATGTCTAGGGCAATGGCGGCGGTCCAGGACTGCTCGCCCGAGCCGAGCGGCTCACCGGTGAAGGGCTCGAAGTACTCAGCGAAGCCGCTTTCGGCGAGCTCTTCCAGGGTGTGGTGGCGCAATGATGCGGCCCGTTCGGACTCGCCGGCCCGCAGGAGCGACCACCAGAGCAACCAGTTCGCCACGGGCCACACCGGGCCGCGCCAGTAGCTGCGAGGGTGGAAGCCCGGCTCGTCGGGGCTCGTGGAGGGCGGGAGCGGCCTGTGGAGGGTCGGGTTTCCGGCGAAATCCTCAGAGTCGAGCGTGAGGAGCATGTCCTTCAGCCTCCTCTCGTCCAGGCCGCCGGAGATCAGGGGCGCGAAGCCCGCGACGGTTCGGACCCGCAGCGACTCGCCGGTCAGCACGTCGCGGTCCACGCAGAGGTTTAGGGCGGGGTCCCACTGCTCTTCGAGCCCTTCGCGGCCGCGTTCGATCCAGGCTTCCACCTGCGCCCGCTCCTCGGCCGGCGCCCCGACGACGGCCCCGATCTCGAGCAGCGCCTCGTTGGCCGCGACCAGGATGGCGCTGAAGAGGACGTCCTTGACGAGGAAAGGGTGCGAACCGTAGATGTCCATCTCCTCGTAGCGGGCCTTCTTGAGCATCTCAAGCAGCCACAGGAAACGGTCGTACTCCTCGTCCGTCGGCCGGTGCGAGGCGTCGGCGACGTGCTGCACGTCGTAGCGGGTGTAGCTTGGGATGTCCCCGATCGCGATGCGCGAGAGCGGCGCGTCCCAGCGGGGGGAGTTGTCCGTCCCGCTCTCCCAGGGGTGGTAGATCGTGACGAGGCCCGACCGCTCGGGGTCGCGGGCGGTCGACAGGTAGCGGTGCCAGGAGTAGAGGCGGGGGTAGTTGCCCGTCAGGAACTCCCTGGCGGCCTCGACGCCTCGCTCGTCCTTGTCCTGGGCGGTCTCCCAGATCCTGCGCACGGCGAGCGCGTGCACGGGCGGCTGGCAGAGCCCGCTGGTGTGCGGCCCCGTCGGCGCGTGCTCGGAGAGCCCGTTCGAGTTCCAGCGCTCGGCGTCCGGAAAATAACTCTTCGGGGGCGCCTCGGGGTCGAAGACTATGTGCGGCACCTTGCCGGTCTTCCATTGGGCCGAGAAGAGCGCCTCGAGCTCGCCCGTTGCCCGGCGGTTGTCCACGTGGGCGAGGCCGAGCGCTATGAACGCGGAGTCCCAGCTCCACTGGTGCGGGTAGAGGGAGGGCGCCGGCTTCGTCCAGGACTTGACGCCGTTTCGCTGCAGCACGCCGGCCGCCTGGGGGTTTACGTCATGGAAGCCGGGGCGCCCGGGCGGTTTGGAGACGGTCTGTGGGACCTCTTCTTCTTGCATGAACCGCTGGCGCAACTCCCGTCGCTTCGCTCGACCCCCTTAATCTATAGGGTCGAGGCACAACCTTCAAGGACAGGCGGGTTCAAGGTTTGTCGGCCGTCTCCCTGTTTTCCGAGATCCTGGCCTCGTAGGCGTCGAGCGAGCCGACGAACCCCTCGTAGGCGCCTAGCGACTCGCGGGAGAGGTTGTAGAAGACCTCCCGCTGTTCGGCTGCGATATTCTGCAGGTCTTCGAGCGCGCGGCGGTTGATCTCCACCCCCTCCTCCAGCGTCTGAACCCAGTTTTCGAAGAAGGTCCGCGAGAGCTTCGCCCCGCTCTTTTGAACCTCGAAGGCCCGGTCCACGGCGGCCATGTAGGATTGCCGGGCCGCCGCGTCGAACTTCTCGACGGCCTCCCTGCGCTCCCGCGTCTTGTCTGCGTTCATGATGGTTTTCCTCTCCCCGTCGCCCCACGCGACGGAAGGGGGTGAAAGCTGTCAGCTATCAGCTTTCAGCGAGCGTGGTCGGGCCGCATCAGCCCGCCACGTCGACTTTGTTTCCATAGAAGGCGAAGTGGTCTCTTATGTTGTTTGCGGCGTCCATAGGCTCGGGGTAGTACCAGGCCGCGTCCTCGACGACGGCGCCGTCGACCTCCACGTTCACGTAGCTCGCGTCGCCCTTCCAGGGGCAGTGGGTGGTGGTCTCGCTCGGCCGGAAGAGTTCCGTGTTGACGGAGTGCGGCGGGAAGTAGTGGTTTCCTTCGACCACCTCCGTGTGGTCGCTCTCGGCCAGGGTTACGCCGTTCAGCGTTGCTCTCGGCACGCACCTCTCCTCTCCTCGTCCTTACCCGACGGGGATTATATCGTGCTGCGGTTGGACCGGAGCGCGGCCGGTTGCTAGCATGGACGGATGGTACGCGTGGCGGTCATAGGCGGGGACGGGATCGGGCCCGAGGTGGTCCGCGCCGGGATGCGGGTAATGGAGGCCGCGGCGGACGACCCGCTGGAGTTGCGCTTCACCGAGTTCGAATGGGGTTGCGAGTACTACCTGGAGCACGGGCGGATGATGCCCGAGGACGGGATAGAGAGGCTGAGGGGTTTCGACGAGATCTACCTCGGCGCCGTCGGCTGGCCCACCGTGCCCGACCACGTCTCGCTGTGGGGCCTCCTGCTCCCCATCCGCCGGCGCTTCGACCAGTACGTGAACCTGCGCCCGGCCCGCCTCCTGCGGGGCGTCGAAAGCCCGCTCGCCAACCCGGGGAACCTGGACGTTACAGTAGTCCGGGAGAATACCGAAGGCGAATACTCGGACTCCGGGGGGCGCATCTACAAGGAAACCCCGCACGAGATCGCGGTGCAGGAGAGCATCTTCACCCGCCGCGGCGTCGAGCGGATAGTCCGCTACGGTTTCGAGGAGGCGAAGGGCAGGCGCGGCCTCCTCGTGGGGGCTACGAAGTCGAACGGCATCAGCATCACGATGCCGTTTTTTGACGAGATCTTCAACGAGGTCGCCCGGGAGTACCCGGAGGTGGAGGCGTCCCTGATGCACGCGGACGCGCTGGCCGCCCGGCTCGTGCTCGACCCTGCCCGCTTCGACGTGATCGTCGGCTCGAACCTCTTCGGGGACCTCCTCTCGGAGATCACGGCAGCCGTCTCGGGCGCCATCGGCATAGCCCCTTCCGCGAACCTCAACCCGGAGGGCGCCTTCCCGTCCCTCTTCGAGCCCATTCACGGCTCCGCCCCCGACATCGCCGGCCAGGGCGTCGCAAACCCCGCCGGCGCCATCTGGGCCGCCGCCCTCATGCTGGAGCACGCGGGCCACCCGAAGACCGGGGGCCGAATCCTCGAAGCCCTGGAAGAGACCCTGGCTTCGGGCATCAGGACCCGAGATCTCGGCGGCGAGGCGAACACAGAAGAGATGACGGACGCCGTGGTCGAACGGCTGGGCGGATAGAATCTCCGAAGCTTCGGACGTCCGTGAGTCCCGACTATAGCGGGTTGCATAAGGACTGATTCTTGTTGGCCTTGAGGTTTCAAGGCACTGAGGTTTTGAGGGGCGCGTTAAGAAATCTATGAGCAAGCTTCGACCCTCCATCCCTGAAAGCCTAAGAAATTAAGGACCTTTCCTTGCTGGTCTCAATACTTCCGCAAACTGCGCTAACCACCATCGGTGAAGGCCGACTTGCGGCGCACCTGCTACCGTGTGGGACATGTTGGTAGCGCGTACGCGGCTGGCTCGTGATCTGGCCGATCTCGGTTTGAGACCCGGCGCGGTGGCGATGGTCCATTGCCGGATGTCCGCGCTAGGACACGTGGTCGGGGGCGCGCAAACCGTCGTGCTAGCCCTGCTGGATACCCTGGGACCCGGCGGGACGCTCGTGGCCTACACGGGCTGGCAGGACGAGCCCCCCGAAGACCTCGCCGCGCTGGACGAAGAGGCGAGGCGGATCTACCTCGAAGAGCATCCGGCTTACGACCCGCGCGTCGCGCTCTCCCGCCGCGACCACGGGAGGGTCCCCGAAGCGCTGAGAACCTGGCCGGGCGCGCGCCACAGCGGCCACCCGGAGGCGGGCGTGGCGGCCCTGGGTCCCCTCGCCGAGGACGTAACAGCCTCCCATCCCCACGACGACGCGTACGGCGCAGGCACGCCCTACGCCCGCCTGGTCGAGCTCGACGGCCAGGTCGCGGTCCTGGGCGCTCCCCTGGATACCGTGACGCTCGTTCACCACGCCGAGGCCGTTGCAAACGTTCCGGGCAAACGCCGGGTAAGCTACGGCATGCCCGTGACCGCGCAGGACTCCGGCGGGCGCTATTGGCGGACGTTCTCGGACATCGACACCTCGAAAGGAGCCTTGCCCTACGAACACGTCCTGGGCGGGGAGGACTACATCGAGCACATCGCGCGTTCGGCGCTCGCGGCCGGAGAAGGGAGGAGCGGGCCGGCCGGGGCGGGCACGGCCTACCTATTCGAAGCGCGGGGGCTGGTCGAACACGCTGTCGACTGGATCGAACAGACGTACCCGCCAGGGGGTTCGATGGGCCCCGGTTAGGGGGAACCGTTCGAAGCTACCTTGATGCGCGCCGTCAGGGGCTGCGCAGCTCGCGCCAGATGGCCGGTAGGACCTTTGCCGGGTAGCTCCACCGGATAAACGACTCGCCGTGCTCCCGGACCTTGTACCGGATCGGCACCTCCTCGAGGCGGAAGCCCTTGCGGAGCAGATCCAGCGTCAGCACCTGCGCGTAGTTGTAGTCGTGGACGATCTCGGCGCTCCCGGCGGCCTCCCGCGAGAAGGCGCGCATCCCCGTCTGACCGTCCGTGATCCTTCGTCCGGTGAGCGCGGAGAGCAGCGCGGTGAAAGCAAAGTTTCCGACGCGCCGGTAGAGGCGCATCCCCCGCACCCCGCCCAGAAAGCGGCTCCCGAGCACGTAGTCGGCGCGGCCGCCGAGGATCGGCCCCAGCAGGCGCGGTATGTCTTCTGGCGAGTACTCGAGATCCGCATCCAGATAGGCGACGGCAATCGCGTCCGTCTCGACGGCGGCCCTGAGACCCGTCCGAACGGCGGCGCCGAGCCCTTTGTTCTTGGGGTGGGCCACCACCGTGGCACCGTGCCGGCGGGCGATGGCGGCCGTCGCGTCGGTAGATCCATCGTCCACGACTATGGGGCAAAGCTCGTGCCCGTCCAGAACGACTTTGGAGATCCCTTCGAGCAGTTCCCCGATGGTCGCCTCTTCGTCTTTGGCCGGGATGACGACGGAGATGCGTCTCACCCCCGGTCCTCCAGCGCGTCTTCGAGCACCCGCCCGGTCGAACCCTCAGGCGGCTCGACCCCCAGCAGGTAGCAGATTGTCGGCGCGAGGTCCATGACGGAGGCGGGCTCCGTTACGGTCTGCCCGGCCCTGACGCCGCTGCCCCACATCGCGAACGGCACGAACCTCTCTCCCTCCGAGAGGTGCCCGTGGGCGCCTATGCCTATGCCCTGGCCGTGGTCGGCCATGAGTACGACGGCTGCGTCTTCGAGGTAGCCCTCCTCCTCGCACCACCTCATAAAGCCTTCTATGAGGTTGTCCGTGATCTCGATCCGCTCGACGTACTCGGGGTAGCGGGTGCCGCGCACGTGACCGTTCTGGTCCACGGCGAGCAGTTGCAGAACGAGGAGGTCGGGGTCGTGCTCCTCCAGCTCGCGCCGCCCCGCCGCGATGAGGTTGACGTCGATCTTGTCGTTGTGGGCCACGCTGGTAACGCTCGCCACGTCGTCCCCGAACGCGTCTATGAGGTGGGCTATCCCAACGAGCCGCCCCTTTTTCCCCGATCTCCGAAGCACGTCGAAGATGCTCTCCACCTTCAGGCCGAGCTTGAGGACCAGATTCGACGTTATTCCGTGCTTCTCGGGCGCGGCCCCCGTTAGCATGGACGAGAAGCAGACCACGGTCCTCGCCGGGTAAACGGTCTCTACCGACTCGTAGACCGTTCCCCCCGCCATCATCTTCTCCAGGTAGGGTTTCTCGGCCTCGTGAAACCTGTCCAGCCTGCACCCGTCGATGACTACCACGATGACCCGCTTGGCCAACGCCTCCCCACGATTGACCGTCCGAGTCCGCCCCGCCGGATACGCGGGCTTCCAGTCGAAGAACCTGCGATGCACCCACCAGGCCGCCACCCCCACCGCCGCCGCGAAAGCGAGCACCGCGAGCGCCCTTCCGACCGTAACCGGCGCCGCGACGAGATACTCGAGCGCGAACAACACGATCAGGGCTTTCGGGACCTGCTCCAGAAAATTCCCGCTCGTCGAGTCGGGGTTCTCGAGCACGAGCTTCCAGAACCTCAGAAAGTTGGTTTTCGGCGCCCCGGTTCTTAAGTGATAGTAGAAGGTCCCCCAGAAGAAGACCGTAAAGAAGACGTACAGCCCGAGCGCCAGCGCGAGCGCGCCCCAGTCGACGAACCTGAAGACCAGTAAGAACGCCGCCAGGAACGTCCAGAGCGCCCACCGCAGCTTCAGCGGAAAGTCGTAGCGGACAAAGAGTACGACGAGGGGCGCCGCGAGCAGGATCGCGGGCAGCGCCCTCCCCCAGAAGCCCGCCGAGAAGACCTCGCCGAGGTGCAGCAAGACGAAGATCCCGGCCACGAACACGGGATGGAAGGACTTCCCCTCGTTCAGGACGTTCCACATCCTGGCCGCCAGGATCTCGAACCCCGACGCGGCCTTCACGACGCCCCTCCCCGCCCCGACCGCGATTTGATCTGCCTCACATAAACCTCGCTCCACGCTTGACCTGACCCGCCGCCGTACATTAACTTTCCCTCCGGGTTATTGCAAATGATTTTCATTAGTAGTCGGAGGGACTCTTTGCGCGAGACAGATCGGCTGGGCCACGGACCGGGGAGACCGGCGTTTTTGCTGCTGGGCGCGCTGTTCGCGCTGTTGGTCGCGGGCTGCGGCCAGCCCCCGCCGTCGAACGGCGGCAACGACGGGGGAGGCGGGGAGAAGACGGAAGAGACCACGGCCGAGGAGACGACCTCCGGGGAGACGACCTCTGAGGAAACCACCTCCGAGGAAACGACGTCTGAAGAGACGACGTCTGAAGAGACGACGTCTGAAGAGACGACGGCGGCAGTGGAGGTTGGGGGCACGGCCGAGTTGGCCGCGGCGGCCGACGAGTACGAGGTTTACGTCGAGGAGCAGGTGCATTTGCTGGAGGACCGGACCGGGGAGTTCACCGACGCGGTGATCTCCGGCGACGTGGAAGAGGCGAAGCGGCTCTTCGGGCCGGCGCGGGAGCCGTGGGAGAGGATCGAACCCGTAGCGGCCTCCCTCGGGGACTACGACCCGAACATCGACGCCAGGGAAGGTGACGTGCCCGACGAGGAGTGGCGCGGGTTCCACAGGATCGAGAAGGCCCTGTGGGAGGAGAACACCACGGAAGGGCAGGAGGAATACGCCCGCCGGCTCATGGAGGACGTCGAGAACCTGCACGAGGAGGTCGAGGAGCTAGAGCTGGAGCCTGCGGACCTCGTCACGGGCTCGGTGGAGTTGCTAAACGAGGTGTCGGCCGGCAAGATCACGGGCGAGGAGGACCGCTACTCGCACACCGACCTCTACGACATAAACGCCAACGTGGAGGGTTCCGAGGTCGCCTTCGAGGAGCTCAAGCCGGAGGTGGCCGGCGAGGACATGACGCTCGCCAACGAGGTCACGGAGGGCTTCGATGGCGTCTATGAGGAGCTTGATCAGTACCGGCGGGGCGACGGCTGGGTCTCCTACGAAACCCTGAACGAAGCGGACCGCCGCGCCCTCAGCCAGAAGGTCGACGCCCTTGCCGAACCCCTCTCGCGGGTCGGCAAGGTACTCGAAGGCTAGAAGGGCACGGGCGTCGTGGGCGACGGCGGGAGGCTCAGCCGCAGGGACCTGTTCCGGGTAACCGGCGCCGCGGGCGCCGGACTGGCCCTCGGGGCCGGAGGCTACGCCGCCCTCAGTGGAGCCGCCGACGCGCGGGATTCCGGGGACGAGGCGGCGGCCCTGGCCGGCCTTCAGACCGTGGCGTTCCGCGACGTCCACCAGGCCGGCATCGCGACGGCGCAGCAGGAGCACCTGCACTTCGCGGCGTTGGACCTGGTCACGGAAGAGGTTTTGGAGGTGCGCGATCTCCTCCGGGCGTGGACGGAGGCCGCGGAGCGCATGACGCGGGGCCGTCCGGCGGGCGAGGAAAACCACAGCGAGTTCCTGCCACCTGAAGACACCGGGGAAGCCTTCGACCTCTCCCCCGCCAGGCTCACCCTGACTTTCGGTTTCGGCCCTTCGTTCTTCGGCGAGGAGGACGAGGACCGCTTCGGGCTCGGAGCGGCGAGGCCGGCCGCGCTAGCGCCGCTGCCGCCTTTGACGGGTGATGTGCTCGACGAGGCGCGTTCGGACGGGGACCTGTGCGTACAGGCCTGCGCGGACGACCCGCAGGTGGCGTTCCACGCCGTGCGAAACCTCGTCAGGATCTCGCGCGGGCTGGCCGTAGTGCGGTGGAGCCAGCTTGGCTTCGGGCGCACCGCCAGCACCAGCAGGACCCAGGCGACGCCGCGCAACCTCATGGGCGTGAAGGACGGAACCAACAACATAAAGGCCGAGGACGCAGATCTCATGGACCGGCACGTCTGGGTGCCGGAGGGCGAGGGGCCGTCGTGGATGGCGGGCGGGACTTACCTGGTGGCGCGCAGGATCAGGATGCTCATAGAGGTTTGGGACCGCGTCTCCTTGGGCGAACAGGAAGCCAGCATCGGCCGCCACAAGTACAGCGGCGCTCCGATCGGGAAAGAAGACGAGTTCGATCCGGTAGACCTGGAAGCAAAGAGCGAAAACGGGGAGCCGCTGATCGCCGAGGATGCCCACGTTCGGCTCGCCCGCCACAGCGACGAGGAGAAGATCCTACGCCGCGGCTACTCTTTCACCGACGGCTTCGACGCCGAACGCGGCCAGCTCGACGCGGGCCTCTTCTTCATCTCCTTCCAGCGAGACCCCCACAAGCAGTTCGTACCCCTTCAGCAACGCCTCGCCGCCAACGACCGGCTCAACGAGTACATCCGACACACCGCCAGCGCCCTCTTAGCCTGCCCGCCAGGGGCCCGCGAAGGCGGCTACGTCGGCGAACGTCTCTTCGATAGGATCTGAGAGCGGTTTGCGGAGAGACCGACCCTCATCGTTGGTGAGGTTTTCAGGTTTTTAGGCACTCAGATTTTTAGGGGTGCGCCACGAGACCGCGGGCGGGCCCCGACCCTCCACCCCTCGGAACCTCAAAGCCTAAGAACCCGTAGGCCCACCCCCAACGGGCTCGATGATCCCGCAAACCGCTGTGACAACATGAGCCTGACCAATAGACTCGCGCAAGATCCGGGCGTGCGGCCTCATCGTTCCTTCTCCACGCGAAAGACGCGATAGTCCAGGCGGAGCGACTCCTTCACCGTCGGCAGCTCTTTCTCGACGGCGGCGAGCCGGGGGAGGTCGAGCCTGGCCTTCGCCACCTCCCTGAAGTCCCAGTCGGCGAGCAGCGGCGCCGGGCCGCCGTCGGTGGTGACGTAGACGGCGTCGTCGAGGAGGCCGGCCTCCTGAAGCTCGTCCACCTCCCGGACGAAGCGATTGTGATCGTAGGGCAAGACCGGGCGACCGTAGAGGTACTCGAAGGTCGAGGCCGTTACGTCGAAGCCTTCTGGCATCTCCATGTAGACCACCTCGGCCGCAGGTATCTTTTTCTCGATCTTGTCGAAAGAGGAGACCGCCCCGTCCAGCTCCTGGAAGATCAGGATGGGGATCGTGGTGTAGACGGTCCACGAGAGCGCCAAGGCGGCCAGGGCCGCGGAGACGACAGCGCCGGCCCGGCGGCCCAGGAGCTCGGAGATACCGGCCCCGATCTCGGCCGTCGCGTGGGCGGCGAGGAGGGCAAGTATCGGGAAAGCGGCGGGCACGAACCGCCGGGTGGCCCAGGGTAGATCTGGTGCTACGTTCGGGATCACCGCGTAGAGGGACCCGAAAGCGAGAAACGCCCCGAAGAGCAGGGTTCGTCCGGCGTCCAACCGGCGGGCGGCCAGCACGAAGCCTGCGAGGCCGAGGGCCGCGACGGGCGGCGTCACGAACCAGACGATGCGCAGCAGGATCTGGGTCCTGTACGCGTCGAAGTCCCGCGACCCGTCCGGCAAGGTCTCCCACGGCACGGGCAGGACGAAGTAGGCCCAGAGCGCGAGGACGGCCACGCAGGCGGCGCCGAAGACGGCGAAGCGCCCGCCCCTGGACTCCAGGTACGCCCCGATCTCCATCCCCCACCGGCGCCTGACGTACAACACGGCACAGGCCAGGATCAGGACGAAAGGTGCGGCGTACGGGACGAGTGCGAGAGCTTCTTTCAGGCCGTGCTCCGTGTAGATCACGTACAGGTAACGCGAGCCGAGGGTGTTCAGATAGAGGAGCGTGAGGCCGGCGAAGACGACGAGCGGCACCCCAGGGTAGAGCCAGCGGCGAGCGGGCCGGCGGGTGACGAGGTCGAAGACGAAGAGCAGGGGGATCGCGGCCGCCGCGAGGAAGGCGTCGACCCGGATGAGCATGACGCCCCCGAGCAACAGGCCCGCGAAGACGCCCGCCAGGGGGCCGGCGCCGCGCGCGAACCGCGTCGCGAACCAAAGCCCGGCGAGGACCAAGAGCGCGGTCATCACCTCGCTCGAAGGGTGCCGGGCCCACCATACCTGGGCGTAGCTCACTGCAAGAAGCGCAGCCCCGAGAAGCCCGGCCCACCGGCCGAAGAGCTCGCTGCCGAGGGCGTACGCGACGCCGACCGAGAGGGCGCCCATGACGGGGACTACCAGGAGGTTTCCCCAGGTGCCGCCTATAAGGTCGCCCAGACCGAGGAATGCGAACGGTCCGGGGAAGAACTGCGGCACGATAAGGTCCTGCCCGTACACGTAGAACCCGGGGTACTTTCTACCTTCGAGGAAAGGGTGAAAGGAGGCCACGGCCCCGACTAGCGGGTCCCTGTGCAATAACGCCCCGGTCCGCGCCAACTTGTCCGCGAACAGGAAGTACACGCCGGGGTCTCTGCTGTTTAGTACGTACTCCGCCGGCCTGCCATAGAGCCCGAAGCTCCCGGCCACGAGCGCGAGCGCCCCGAAGTCCCAGGCGGTGGGCCGTCCGGTTCCGCCCCGGCCGCGGCCGAGCAAGAAGGCTCCCGCGGCGAGGAGCGCGAGGCTTCCGGCGATCACGGGCACGGTGAACCACCCGGCGAGGGCCAGGAGCGTCAGGAGGGGGGCGGCGAGGGCCAGGGAGGAGCAGAGGCGGAGCAAGAGGAGCTCCGTGAGGCCGTCGTCTTTGCGGGAGAGGAGAGGGGCGAGGAAGTGGCCCGGGAGGTAGAGGGCGGCCAGGATCAGGAGCCCCTGCAGCACGGCGCTTCTAGGCCGGCGCGGCGACGAGCGCGCGGGCGGCCCACTCAGCCTGGGCCGCCACACCTTCTTCGAGGCCCACCCGGGGCTTGTAGCCGAGCACGCGCTCCGCGCGCCCGGAGTCGGCCCAGGTTGACCGGACGTCGCCCTCCGCCTCGGGTCCGTAGCGGACCTCGAACGAGGCACCCGTCACTTTTCTGACGGTCTGGATCATGTCGTCCACCGACGCCCGCGTCCCGCCCCCGACGTTGTACACCCCGACCGGCGCCCCGAGCGCCGCCACCGTCGCCTCGACCGCGTCGGAGACGAAGGTCATGTCCCGCAGCTGGCCCCCGTCGCCGAACACGTCGACCGGCCTGCCCCGCAACGCCGAAAACAGGAAGCGCGAGAGCGCCATCTCGGGTCGCTGGCGCGGGCCGTAGACGGTGAAGTACCTGAGCACGGTACCCTGGACCCCGCGCTCCCGCCCGTACAACCCGACGAGCTCCTCCGCGGCGAGCTTGGAGAGCGCGTAAGGCGAGGCCGGAAAACGCCCATGCCCCTCGTCAACCGGATGACCGGGGTCCGAGCCGTAGACGGAGGAGGAGGAGGCGTAGACGAGCTTCGTCCCCTCGCCTACCGCTTCGAGCAGGCGCTCGGTGGCAACCACGTTGCGGGCGACGTAGCGGGGGAAGTTCCGGCCCCAGCTCCGTCGCACCCCCGGCTCCGCGGCCAGGTGCGCGACTTGTCCCACGCCGTCCAAAATACCGTCCAGGTCAAAGTCCAGTAGGTCGCCCTCCACCAACCGGAACCTGCCGCTCCGCAGCGCCGACTCGAGATTCCGTTCTTTGGTACGGCGGGAGTAGTAGCCGGTAAAGGCGTCGAGGCCTATGACCTCGCGGCCTTCGGCGAGCAGGCGGTCGACCAGGTGCGACCCGATAAAGCCGGCAGCACCGGTTACCAGCACCCGGCTCATGCCACAGCCTTGATCCAGCTCACAAACCACCCGCCTGGTACTTGACGCGCCACAGCGCCGTAGATTACCCTCAGCACCACGTTATTGCAAACGATTGTCATTACGACGATATCTCCGTCGGGCCGTGGCGGTCCGGCGTTGGAGAGGACGGGATTTTGGTCTCACGCGCGAACTCTGTTCTCGCGCTGGCGGTGCTGGCGCTTGTGGTCCTGATCTCCACCGGCTGCGGCCAGCCGCCGCAAGGGGGCCAGGGTGGCGGCGGCGAAAGCGGTTCGGGAGAAACCACCGGGTCCGAGACAACGGGCTCCGAGACGACGGCGCAGGAAGAGCTCAAGCCCGGCGAGGGCTCTCTGGTGGTCTATTCCGGCAGAAGCGAGGAGCTCGTCGGCCCCATCTTCGAGCAGTTCGAGGAGCGGAGCGGCATAGACGTGCAGGTCCGTTACGGGGACACGGCAGAGCTCGCGGCGACTATCCTGGAAGAGGGCGAGAACAGCCCGGCCGACCTCTTCTTCGCCCAGGACCCGGGCGCGCTTGGCGCGCTCGACGACGAGGGCCGCCTGACCAGACTTCCGGATGACATACTCGGCAAGGTCCCGTCGAGGTTCAAGGCCGACGACGGGGACTGGGTGGGGACATCCGGGCGGGCGCGGGTCGTGGCGTACAACACGGAGGAGCTTGCGGAGGGGGATCTGCCAGACTCCATTTTCGACTTCACGGACCCCAAATGGGAGGGCAAGATCGGCTGGGCGCCCACCAACGGCTCGTTCCAGGCCTTCGTGACTGCGCTCCGGGTCCTCGAAGGTGAAGACCGCGCCCGGGAGTGGCTGGAAGGCGTGCAGGCTAACGACCCCTTCGTCTACCCCGACAACCTGAGCGCCGTCGAGGGCGTCGCCTCGGGCGAGGTGCAGGTGGCCTTCGTCAACCACTACTACCTCTTCCAGGTCAAGGAAGAGCGGGGCGACGACCTGCCCGCCGCCAACTACTACCTCGGAGGCGGGGACCCCGGCGCCCTCGTGCTCGCCGCCGGGGCGGGCGTCCTGGATACGGCAGCGAACCCGGAAGCCGGGCGGGAGTTCCTTGAGTTCGCGCTCTCGGACGAGGCCCAGCAGTACTTCGCCGACGAGACCTACGAGTACCCGCTCACCGAAGGCGTGGAGATCAACGACGAGCTCCCGCCGCTCTCCGAGGTTCAGGGCCCCGAGGTGGACCTGAGCAACCTCGACGACCTCGGCGGCACGCTCGAGCTCTTGCAGGAGACGGGGGCGCTCTAGGGTGACGACGCCCGCGGCGGTCGGAGCGCAGGGGCGCGGGTCGAAACCGCGCCGGCCGCCGGTCCTGCTCGGTATACTCGCCGGGCTCGTCGTGACGGCGATGGCCCTGCCGCTCGTCTACCTCGCCGTCCGCTCGTTGGAAGGCGGGTGGGCGCCCGTCGCCGAGGTCGTTCTCGACGGCGACACCCTGGCGGTTCTCGGGCGCAGCGCGCTGCTCGCCGCCGTGGTCACCGCCGCCTCCGTCGCCCTCTCGTTGCCGCTGGCGTGGCTGACGACGCGCACGGACCTTCCGGGACGGCGGACGTGGGCCGTGCTCGCGGCGCTACCGCTCGTCATTCCGTCCTACGTCGGGGGTTTCGTTCTGGTAAGCGTGCTCGGGCCCCGCGGGATGCTGCAGGGCTGGCTGGAGCCGCTCGGGGTGGAGCGTCTGCCGGAGATCTACGGCTTCCCAGGCGCCGCCCTCGCCCTCACCCTCTTCTCATACCCGTACGTCTTCCTGACCGTCAGGGGCGCGTTGCGGGGCATGGACCCGGCCATGGAGGAGGCCGCGAGGAGCCTCGGGAGCGGCGCCTGGGAGACGTTTTTGCGCGTAACGCTGCCCCAGCTCAGGCCCGGCATCGTGGCCGGGGCGTTGCTCGTGGCGCTCTACGCCCTCAGCGACTTCGGGGTCGTTTCGTTGCTGCAGTACGAGAGTTTTTCGAACGAGATCTACATCCAGTATCGCTCCGCTTTCGACAGGACGCCGGCCGCGATCCTGGCCCTGATGCTGGTCGCGCTGACGGTGGCCGTACTTCTCGTCGATGGGGCCACCAGGGGGCGGGCCCGCTACCACGGCAACGCCGCCTCGCGTCCGGCCCCACGGTGCCGCTCGGGCGCTGGCGGTGGCCGGCGCTGCTGTTCTGCGGAGGGGTGGTCCTGCTAGCGCTCGCCGCCCCGTCGGCGTCCTCGCCTTCTGGCTCGTCAGGGGTCTGGCCGAGGGAGAGCCGCTGCGGCCGCTCTGGAACGCGGCCTGGAGCTCGGTCTACGCCTCCGGTCTCGCCGCGGCGGTCACGGCGCTCGCGGCGCTGCCGGTGGCGATCCTGTCCGTCAGGTTCCGGGGCAGGATCTCGGGCCTCGTGGAGAAGACTACGTACCTGGGCTACGCGCTGCCGGGCATCGTGCTCGCCCTCTCGCTGGTCTTCTTCGGGGCCAACTACGCGCCGTGGGCGTACCAGACCCTCGGGCTCCTGGTCTTCGCCTACGCGGTCCACTTTCTGCCGCAGGCCGTGGGCGCAAGCCGCTCGGCCCTCCTTCAGGTAAAGCCCAGCGTCGAGGAGGCGGCGCGCGGGCTCGGGCGCGGGCCGGTGCGGGTCGCGGCGACGATCACGGCCCCGCTCGCAGGTTCTGGCGTCGTGGCGGGCGCGGCCCTGGTATTCTTGACGACGATGAAGGAATTACCCGCAACGTTGTTGCTCGGCCCCACGGGGTTCGAGACGTTGGCGACCAGGATCTGGAGCGCGACGGGAGACGCGTTCTTCGCCAGGGCTGCGGCTCCCGCCTTGCTACTTATCGGGATCTCGGCGGTCCCGCTCTACCTGCTCGTCATCCGGGAGCGGGCGAAGTGAGCGCCGCCGTCCGCCTCACGGGCGTGAGCCGCTCCTACGGGCCCGTCGCCGCCGTGCGCGGCGTCGACTTCGAGGTCGAGCGCGGCGAGGTTCTGGCCCTCCTCGGCCCCTCCGGGTGCGGCAAGACGACGACGCTGCGCCTGATCGCGGGCTTCGAGACCCCCGACACGGGCACGGTCGAGGTCGGCGGCCGGACCGTCGCGGGCCCGAACCTGCGGGTTCCGCCCGAGAAGCGGCGGGTAGGCATGGTCTTCCAGGACTACGCCCTCTTCCCCCACCTGACCGTGGCCCAGAACGTGGCCTACGGCCTCCCCGGCGGCAAGAGGCGCAACGGCCGCGTCGAAGAGGTCCTATCTCTCACCCACCTCGACGGCTTCGGGTCCAGGATGCCTCACGAGCTCTCGGGCGGCCAGCAGCAGCGGGTGGCGCTCGCGAGGGCTCTGGCGCCGAACCCCGAGGTCGTCCTGCTCGACGAGCCCTTCTCCAACCTCGACGCCGCCCTCCGGACGCGAGTGCGGGCCGAGATGCGCGACATACTGACGGACGCGGGCGCGACCGCGATCTTCGTCACCCACGACCAGGAAGAGGCCCTGAGCCTCGCCGACGAGGTGGCCGTGATGCTCCACGGCACCATCGCCCAGAAGGCGGCCCCGGAGGTCCTTTACCACGAGCCCGCCAGCCGCGAGGTCGCCGAGTTCGTGGGAGAGGCCAACTTTATCCCGGGCACCCACGAGAACGGCCGCCTGAGCTGCGTGCTCGGCGACGACGTGCCGGCCTGCGGAGAGTGCACCGGCACCGTCGAGGCGATGCTCCGCCCCGAAGCGCTCACCCTGCGCCGCCTGAACGGGGAAGCTCCCGACGGCACGGAGACCAGGGCGACAGTCCTCGCCCGGGAGTTCTACGGCCACGACCAGCTAATAAAGCTGCGCCTCGACTCCGGACCGGTCCTCTGCTCCCGCCTGGGCGGCGGACCCGGTTTCAGACCGGGCGAGCGCGTGGCGGTGGCCGTCGCGGGCAGGGCGGTCGTTTTCCCGAAAAGCTAGCGACCGTTCTGGCCGTCGCGCCCTTGCGCCGGCCGAAGTGTTCTACGCACTCGGGTGAGTAGAGGCGGGAGGTTGCTCCCGCCCAGCACGCCGGAACGAAAACGCCGATCCTACGAATAGCGCGACGAAGAACCCGTTGAGGGCCAGGATCCCTGCCGGCGGGCTCCACGGGGAGCCCAACCCGAAGATCAGCGCGATCCCGGCGACCGACGCCTGAGCGAGCGCCGTCGCGAACAACGCGCGTACCATCCCGCACGGCCTGAAGCGCGCGACGATCGCGCCGCTGATCCCGACGGCGAGCCTGTCAAGACGAGTCGAGCGCCGGCTCTGGCACCTGGATTGTCGAGTGCGCTCCCTACCCGAAAGTGGATGAATAGCAGAGTACGTTTGGTACGTTGCGGTCTACTTCTTGCGGGCGCCGGGGCCGGGTACCCGGGCCAAGATCTCCACGCCCCGGGCGAGCTCTTCGGGGCCGGCGCCCACGTAGCTGAGGCGAAGGAAGGGTCCGGTCGGCTCGGCCGGGAACCAGTGTCTCCCCGGGCTCACCACCGCCCCCGCCCTCTCGGCCTCGGCGGCCACCAGGGCGTCGTCGGTCCCCTCGGGCAGCCCGACCCAAAGGTGCAGCCCGCCCTTCGGCACGGCCGGCATCCTCACCCCCGGCAGGCGCCCGCGGACGGCGGACACGAGCGCGTCGCGCCGGACCCGAAGCTCCTTGCGCACGCGGCGGCGGTGGCGCTCCCAGGCGGGAGAAGAGAGAAGGTCGAGCGCTGCCTCTTGCAAGGGCCCCGCGACAAAGAGGTCGTTCACCAGGCGGGCGGCCTTTAGCCGGGCGCCCGCCGGCCCCCTGGCGCAGAGGGCCGCGACCCTCATGCCGGGCGCGAGGATCTTCGTAAGCGACCTGACGTGGACGACGTGCCCGTCCGGGTCCCCACTCGCCAGCGTCGGAGGCGGCTCGCCCTCAAGCGCGAAGTCGCGCGCCCAGTCGTCCTCGATCACGAACGCCCCCGCGCCCCTGGCCGCCCCCAGGACGGCCTCGCGGCGGTCCCGGGCGAGCATCGCCCCGTGCGGGTTGGCGTACAGAGGCTGGCAATAGAACAGACGGGATCCCGTCGCCGCGAACGCCTCCTCCAAGAGCTCCGGGCGCACCCCGCCCGCGTCCGTCGGCACCGGCACCGGCACGAGGCCCGCGGCCCGCGCGACGGCGAGGGCCCCGATGTAGGTCGGCGACTCGAAGAGGACCGGGGAGCCCGGCGCGGCCAGCGCCCGGAACGCCGCCGAGAGCGCCGCCTGCCCGCCCGAGGCGACCACGGCGTCGTGAGCCCCAAAGCCGCCCCCCGCCTCCCTGGCGAACCACGCCCTGAGCTGCTCCGAGCCCTCGATCGGCGCCCTGCCCCACGCGCCCGGACGGCGCGCCGCCCGCCCCATCGAGGCCGCCAACTGGGGGAGCGGCTGGAGGTCTTCGGAGAGGTAGCCGCTCGTGAGCGGCACCGCCCCGGCCCTCGGCACCGCCAATAGCTCGCCGAGCCCGTCGGCCGAGACCGTCCTCTCCCCAAGCGCCACGCTCTGCCACCCGTAGTCCGGCGCGGGCCGGTCCGAAGGCCGGACGGTGTCGCGAGCCGCAACGAAGCTGCCCAGGCCAGGACGTGCCTCCACCAACCCCTCTGCCACGAGCCTCTGCACCGCCCGCTGCACCGTCACCGGCCCAGCCCGATGGCGGGCCATCAGCTCCCGCACCGAGGGCAGCCTCTCGCCAGGCACGCCAGCCTCGGCCGCCCCCCTGAGATCTTCCGCTACGCGCGTTATCGTGTTATCGTTGTTCATGAATACTGAGAGTAACGTTACCGGTGCGCCGTCGAAAACGCAAGCCCCGCGGACGAGGGGCCTCCTGTTCGGGTTCTTGGGGGTTCTCGCCTTCAGCTTCACGGTCCCCCTGACCCGCGTGGCGGTGGCGGACCTGGATCCGGCGTTCGTGGGGCTCGGGCGGGCGCTGGTGGCGGCAGCCCTGGCCGCGATCCTGCTCCTCGCCACGCGCCAACCCCTGCCGGAGCGCCGGCATTGGGTCCGGCTGGTGGTGGTGGGCTCGGGGATTATCGTGGGCTTTCCGCTTTTCACGTCGCTGGCCTTGAGGGAGCTTCCGTCGGCGGACGCGGCGGTGATCGTCGGCCTGCTACCGGCGGCCACAGCCGTTATGGCGGTCTTGAGGGCCGGCGAGCGGCCCTCACGGGCGTTCTGGGGGGCGTGCGCGTTCGGGCTATTCGCGGTCCTCTTGTTCGCGGCCTCGCAGGGGGCGGGGCTGGTGCCGGATCGGGGGCACCTGCTGGTTCTGCTCGCCGTGGTGCTGTGCTCCTTGGGGTACGCTGAGGGCGGAGCCCTGGCCCAGGAGGTCGGTGGCTGGCGTGTGATCTCCTGGTCGCTCGTTATCTTCGCCCCCTTCCTCGCGCCGTTCGTGGCTTGGTCGGTCTTCGGCTCCAGCGGAGCTGGCCTGGCCGGAGCCAGTCCGGCCGCGTGGGTATGCTTCGCCTACGTGTCGGTGGTGAGCATGTTCCTGGGGTTCTTCGCCTGGTACAGGGGGCTCGCGGAGGGGGGCGTCGCGCGCGTCGGGCAGGTCCAGCTCTCCCAGCCCGTCCTCACCATCCTCTGGTCCGCGCTGCTGCTCGGGGGGAGCATCGGACCCCTCACCGTCCTTTGCGCCCTGCTGGTGCTTGGAAGCGTCGTCATCGGCCAGAGAACCAGGGTCAAGGGCGGTGCTGCGGGTGGTGCTGCGGGCGGTGCCGGGGGCGGTGCCGGGGGCGGGAAGGTTGTTGCCGCGAAAACGGGTCGGGAGGGATAGGGCATGGCCGAAGCCGACCCGCGGGGTCGCCGAGACCGGCGCGGTGCCCGGGCGCGGCCTGGAGGTCGACTGCAAGTTCGCGGGGCGGGGGAAGGTCGATGCGGTCCGACCGGAAGGAGGATCATTTCGTTAGAATGTCACCAACTGCTTGGGGAGGATTCTGATGAACGTTTTCGGGTTGGACGTAGGCGGGTCGGGGATAAAGGGTGCTGCGGTGGACACCGAGACCGGGGAACTCGTCACGGAGAGGGTGAGGATCAAGACGCCCCAACCGGCGACGCCACGGGCAATAGTCGATACCGCCGTCGAGGTGGTCCGCAGGTCGGGGTGGGATGGGCCGGTGGGGTGCGGGTTCCCGGCCGTGATCAAAGACGGCGTCGTGAGGACGGCCGCGAACATCGACAAGGCGGCCATCGGCTTCGACCTCGCCGGGGCGCTCGGGCAGGAGTTGGGCGGCCCCGTGACGGTGGTCAACGACGGGGACGCGGCGGGCCTGGCCGAGATGCGGTGGGGCGCCGGACGGGGCGTGCGCGGCCTCGTCCTGATGCTCACGCTCGGGACCGGCATCGGGACCTCGCTGTTTATAGGAGGCCGTCTCGTGCCGAACACCGAGTTCGGGCACATCGAGATCGGGGGCGAGGACGCAGAGTACCGGGCCTCGGACGGCGCCCGCAAGCGCGAAGACCTGAGCTGGGAAGAGTACGCCGCGCGGCTGGACCGTTACCTGCACGCCATAGAAGACCTCCTCTGGCCCGACCTGATAGTGATCGGCGGCGGCATCAGCAAGAAGTCCGAAAAATACCTCCCCCACCTCACCACACGCACGGAGATAGTCACGGCCAAGATGCTCAACGAAGCCGGTATCTCTGGCGCCGCCCTGGCCGCGGTTCCGGATCAGCCAACCGAGAAGGCCGCCGAATAGCGCCGGTCCTACGGGCCGGTCGAGAGCAGGGCCGTCACCTCGGCCCGCAGGGCGGGATCTTCCCCAAAGACCCCGCGCGCGGCCGACGTGACGGCCCTCGCGCCCGGCCGCCACGCGCCGGTGGCCGCCATGCAGGTGTGCTCCGCCTCGACGACGACGAGCGAGCCCCTTGACCCCATGCCGCCGTGCAGGGCGTCGGCGACCTGAGCTGTGAGACGTTCCTGAAGCTGCGGCCTCGCGGCGTAACCTTCCACGACCCGCACGAACTCCGAAAAGCCGAGGACCTTGCCCTCGGGCAGATAGGCCGCGCCGGCACGCCCGATCATGGGCAGAAGATGATGCTCACAGTTGCTTACGAACGGGATGTCGCGCATGAGGACGAGGTCCCTGGCCCCCTCGTCGAAGGAGACTTCGAGGTGGCGGAGCGGGTCTTCGCGGAGCCCGCGGAAGAGGTGCGCGTAGGCTTCGGCCACCCTCCCCGGCGTCTCGTCGAGGCCCTCTATGCCCATCGCGTCGAGGATCTCGCGCACGGCCCGCTCCACGCGCCGCCGGTCGAAGCCCGGGTCCGCCTCCCCCACGCCGCTAGCCCCGCACGATCCCGGGAAGGCCCCGGAGGTCGGAAAGAACGAAGGTCGCTTCGGGCGCTTCAGAGCCTTTCCTGTCGATAAACACCGCGTCCACTCCTGCCTCGGACGCACCTTTCACGTCCGAGACGGGGTCGTTGCCGACCATGACCGCGCGGTCTGCCGGGACGCCGGCTACGCGCAGGGCCTCCTCGTAGATCTCACGCCGCGGCTTCTCGACGCCCAGCACCGCGGACGCGACGATGCCGTCGAAGAAACGCATCCATCCCAGACCTTCGAGCACTTTCTCGAGCTCGATGTCCCAGTTCGAGACCACGTAGACCGGTACGCCGAGCGTCTTTAACTCCTCCAATACCGACTCCGCCTCGGGGTAGGGGTTGAAGGAGATCCGGCGCTCCGCCACCTCCGCGAGCACCTCCGACGGGGCCTCGACGCCGAGTTCCCCCGCGGTCCGCTCGGCGTTGCGCCGCCTGAACCGGGCCAGCGCCTCCTCCGTCCTGTGCTCGATGTTCTCGTGGATGTGCCGCCTCAGGCTCCCCCACACCGGCCCGGCGGCCCCCTCGACGGTCAGCCCCCCGTTGTTCGAGTACGGCGAGAGGTCCTCGACGTACCCCTCCACGTCAAGATCCACCCAGAGCAAAGTCCCGTCCACGTCCAGAAAAACCGCGTCGTACCGCACCCTACCGTTTCCCCCCGGCCACGATACCGCAAGACGCTCGCATCCCACGCCCGTTCACAGAGAAACCCCTCACCACTCGCACCCCTCTTGCAACTTTCAGATTACTAGTGCCAGAAGTATAAACCCGGTCCCGGCGAACCAACGTGAACCCATCCCCAGCCCGGCGGAACTCCACGGCCAAGCCATAAGCTTTCGAGCTGAAAGCGAGGCCGAAGGCCGAAGCGCGCTGAAACGCTGACAAGCTGAAACGCTGACAAGCTTACACCCCGACGACGGCCCAGCGGCGGCCGAGAAACCGGGCGCCGCAGGTCGCCAGGCGCACGAGCATCAGTACGTTCAGGGCGGCCCAGACGCCCACGACGCCGAGGCCCAGGGCGAGGGACGAGAGGGCCAGGGGGCGAAGACGAGGAAGGCCGCGACCATCGACCACTTCAAAAAGCGGGTGTCGCTGGCCCCGATCAGGATGCCGTCCAGGGCGAAGACCGCCGCGCCAACCGGCTGCATGAGCGCGAAGAGGGGCCACAGCTCCCTTGCCCTCTCAATCACTTCGGCGTCCCCGGTAAAGGCGCGGGGAATTATTCCCGTCCCGGCGAGAAGCGCCAGGCAGAAGATCCCGCCTACGGCCACGGACCAGAAGATCATGCGCCGCGCGGCGGCGTAGGCGCCATCGGCGTCCCCGGCCCCGAGGGACCGGCCGACCAGGATCTGGCCGGCTATCGCGATCGCGTCGAGCACGAGCGCGAGGAATATGAACAGGCTGAAGGCGACCTGGTGCGCCGCGAGCGGGGCCTCCCCCATCCTGGCGACGACGGCGCTCGCGAGCGCGAACGAGAGCAGGAGCGCTCCCGTTCTCACCGCGATGTCCCCGCCGACGCGCATCAACGGCCGCATCGTGGTCCAACTCGGCCGCCGCGAGTCGGCGGGTGCTTTCAGCAGCCAGAAGACGAACGCGAGGCCCATGCCGGCCTGGGCGATGACGGTCCCCCACGCCGACCCCGCGAGCCCCCACCCGAACCCGTAAACGAACAGTACCTCGAGGACAGCGTTGGCAGCGTTGGCGGCGACGAGTATGACGAGGGGCGTCCTCAGGTTGCCGACCCCGCGAAGGAAGCCCTGCCCCGCCAGCGCGATCATGGCGAAAGGCACCCCGAGCGCCGAGATGCGCAGGTACGAGACCGCCATCCCGGCCGTCTCGCCCGCCCCGCCCATCAGGGCGACGGCCGGGGCGGCGAGAAACAGGATCAGGGCCATCAGCGTCCCTCCGAGCGCGAGCGCGAGCCACAACGCCTGGGAGCCCAGACGGCCGGCGGCGGCCACCTCCCCCGCCCCGTGCAGCCGCGCGACGCGGGCCGTCGTGCCGTAGGTTAGGAAGTTGAAGAGCGTTACGGCGGTGCTGAGGAGCGTGGCGGCGATAGCGAGCGCCGCCAACTGGGGCGTCCCGAGGTGCCCTACTATCGCGGTGTCTACGAGGACGTAGGTAGGTTCGGCGGCGAGCGCCCCGAGGGCAGGCAGGGCGAGGGCGAGGATCTCGCGGTCGTACCGCCGGCCCTGGGCGCGTCCGGACGCGCCCCCGGTCAAAGCGTCTCTGCGTCGAACCCGTGCTCCTCGGAGAGTGGTTGCATGGCGTTCTCGACCGTCTCTGCGGAGTCGTCGGGGACGTAGAAGTACACCGTCTGGGGGAAGCGGTCCTCGTTGGGCTCGGCGCGGGCGAACCTGTAGTCCACTCCAAGCCGGTCCAGGGCGTCGCGGACGGCCTCAAGGGCGTCCTCGTCCTTTACGTTGTCCACCCTCAGCATCGTATCGCCCTGCACCCTCTACCCTCCCAGGTCGAACTCGAAGAACTTGCCGTCTTTCTGGATCAGCTCGCCGTCGGCGTAGAGCCCGCCGCCGTCGCGCAGGTCGCAGACGAGGTCGGTGTGCACGCTAGAGTCGTTCTTGCCGCCGGTCTCCTTGTACGAGCGGCCGATGGCGAGGTGGACGGTTCCGCCGAGTTTCTCGTCGAAGAGCACGTTGCCGCTCGCGCGCCTGATACCGTAGTTGGTGCCGATGCCGATCTCGCCCAGGTACCGCGCCCCCGCGTCCGTGTCGAGCAGGCTCTCCAGGTACTCCCGCCCCTTCTCAGCATCGGCCTCGACGACCTTCCCGTTCTCGAAGCGCAGCGTGACCCCCGCCACCTCCCGGCCCCCTATGGCGGCCGGGACCCCGAAGTACACGTGGCCGTTGGCGGAGTCCTCGACGGGCCCCGTAAAAACCTCGCCGCAGGGCATGTTGCGCCTGCCCGCCGAGTTCACGAAAGTGCGTCCCGCGACCGAGAGCGTGAGGTCCGTCCCAGGGCCGACGAGCCGGATCTCGCGCGCCTCCTCCAGCCGTTCCTTGAGCCGCTCCTGCTCGGGGTGCTTCTCCTGCCAGTAGCGGACCGGGTCATCCTCGTCAAGGCCCATAGCAGAGAAGGCGAACTCCTCGTAAGCGGTGAGGCCCATGTTCGCCTCCTGGGCCAAAGCCTCCGTCGGGAAGAGGGTGAGCACCCAGCGGTTCTTCTCCAGCACGGCCTCCTGCAGCGGCTTGTTCAGCTCCGCGAGCGCGCGTTGCCTGGCAGGGTCGACGTTCGCCAGGGCCCGCGTGTTCGAGGGGGCTTTGATCGCGATCTGCGCGTCGGCCTCCTCGGTGACGAAGCGCCGAATCGACGGGATGGTCTGGTAGTGGAGGTCTTGCGCGTGCTCAAAGAAGAGCTCCTGCAACCCCGGCAGTTGCGCCTGCACGACGGGCACGGCGCCCACCTGCAAGAGCCGGGTGTAGAGCGCCTTGATCAGGGGCTCCGCCCCGACCTCGCCCGCAACCGTTACCTGTTCCCCCTCGCGGGCCTCGATCGAGTAGTCGACGAGTACCCGCGCCAGCTTCTCTAGACGTTCATCCCTCAAGAAAGCTCCTCTCCAAGTCGATCCTCCGGGAGCTTATCATCCACGCTCGCGGGCCCCCGTCGGGAAGAGCGCCGAGGCCGCGGTCGAGAGCGTCACCGCCGCCGCTAGCGCGAACGACGCCTCCAGGCCGAATCTCCCTCCGACGGCCCCCAGCGCGGCGGGCCCCGCGACGCAACCCGCCCCGAAAAAGAACAGGGTGGCCGAGAAGCCCGTCGAAGGCCGCTCCGCGAAGACCAGAGAGCTCCAGAGCGCGAGCAGGCTCGACATCGCCATCACGCCGACCCGTACAGCGCCGCCGAGATACCGGCCGCGGCCAGAGACCCCGGTGCGACGGCCAGCAACCCCGCAGAGAGCGCCAGGGAGGCGAGCACCCCCAGCAGCACGGCCACCAGCCCGAGGTACCGCACCGCGTCCCCGGTCAGCATCCCGACGAAGCCGACGACCCCGACCACGGCGTAGAAAAGCGGCCCCGCCGCGACCGGAAGGTCGACCGAGCGCGTGACGAGCTCGACGGCGAACGCCCAGTAGAAGGCGCTCACGGCCCCAAACGAGAGCGCGACGGCGAAGAGCGAGACTGCCCCCGCCCGCGGCAGCAGCCGGATGTTCCCACCGTCAGGCGCGGTCGCGGCGGTGCGGCCGGGGACGGCGAGGAGGTTCAAGGCCCTGCGACGAGCGCGGTGACCGCGAAAGCGAGCCAGGCCGTCCTCCAGGAAGCGCCGACCACGAACGCCGTAACGCCCAGGATCAGCACCCCAAACGTGGTGCCCGTGCTGATCACGGACAGAACGCGTCCCTGCAAGGGACGCGGCACCTCGTCGCCGACGGCGTCGTTGTAGGGCGCCCACGACCACCCGGCGCTGGTGCCAGCGACGACCACCCCGGCCGCGAGCCACGCCGTGCCGGGCGCTCCGGCCACGATGCCCATACCGAGGGCGGCCGCCAGCATACCGAGAAGGATCGGGGCCCTCGCGCCGACCCGGGCGACCAGGAGGCCAACCGCGACCAGCGAGACCAGGTATCCCGCCTGCAACCCGCTCGCGACGAGCCCGGAGAGCTGTATCGAGAGGCCGAACTCGTCCCGAAACTGCGGCAGGAACAGTCCGTACCCCGCCCGCGCCGGCCCGAAGGAAACGGCTATGGCGCAGAACCCGGCCGCCCCAAGCCTCCCGGCCCTACCCACGCAGCGAGGCCCTACCCGCCACCGAGCGCCCCGCGAACGAACCCGAACGCCGCGCGCGTGCGGACCAGGATCTCCCCCGGGTCCGGCGCCCCGAGCGGCCACGGCTTGAGCTCCAGGCTGACCGCCCCCTGGTAGCCGTCCGCCGCCAGGGCGCCTAGGAACGGCCGGAGCGGCAGTTGCCCCTTGCCCGGAAGCCTGTGCTCGTCCTTGCCGACCACGAGGTTTGAGTCGGACAGGTGTACGTGGCGCAGTTGGCCCACGAGCGCCGCGTGCGCGTCTAGCAGATCCACACCGCTCGCCCCGACGTGGCTCGTGTCGAGGGTCACGGCACCGATGCCCTTCAGATGCTCCGGCAGGTGGCAGCTCTGCCTGCGGACCTGGAGGACGCCGGGCTGGTTCGCGGGCATGTTCTCGACGGCTACCGTCACGCCTTCGGCCCTGGCCTCCGTGAGCGCTCCGTCCATCCAGCGGGCGAGCGGGAGTCCGGGCGGCGGCGGGTGGGCGACGACGAGGGGGCAGGAGATCCTGCGCGCCAGTCGCGCGCTGCGGACGAGCGTCTCTTCCCTACCGAGCCGCCAGGCTCCGGTATAGATCGGCGGGTGGAGCGCCAGGATCGGCACCCCGTGCCTCTGAACGAGTTCGTTCAAGTAGTCTGGCTGATGCGTATCCCACCGGTCGTCCATCATGACCTCGACCCCATCGAAGCCGACCTCGGCCGCCCACCCGAAGACCCGGTCCAGCCCGAACGGATACAGCGAGCCCGTGCTGAAGATAACCGGGATAGCACTCATCCGCCGCGCCGGATTTTCTCGAATCTCTCCAGCGTGGACGGCGAGTGGTTCTGGTAGTGGTTGTTGGCGTAGGCGAAGACGGTCTTGTCCTCCTCAAGAAACCGTCCGACGACTCCCGACCACCAGCGAAGGTCGTCGTCGCGCTCCTTCTTGAGGCCCGTGTGCCCCGACGGGAACTCGCGCCGGTCCCCGAGCCAGCGCACGTAGGAGAAGTCCGACGTCGCCTCCTCCATCCTCGGCATCCTGGGGTAATCGACCAGCACGAGAGCCGCCCCGCGCTCCCGGAGCATCTTCGTCAAGTCGGAGCCGAGCCAGCTCCGGTGGCGCACCTCGACGGCGTAGCGGAAGCCTTCTGGCAGGGCTGCGAGAAAGTCGTCGAGCTCGCCCAGGCCTTCGACGGTAAAAGACGGCGGGAGTTGGAGGAGCAGCGGTCCGAGACGGTCGCCCAGCCCCGCCATCGTGCCGAGAAAGTTCCGGGTCTCGCGTTCGCAGCCGACGAGGTTTTTTTCGTGCGTGATCTCCTGCGGGAACTTCGCGGCGAAGAGGAAGCCTTCAGGCGAGATCTCGCGCCACCTCTGGACGGTGGACGGCCGGGGCGTCCCGTAGAAAGTGGAGTCTATCTCGACGGTCGCGTACCGCTTGACGTACTCGGCCAGCCGCGACCCGGCGGGCATCCCCGGCGGGTAGACCGTCCCCTCCCAGTCCGCGTAGGACCAGCCCGAGGTGCCGAGGTACAGGCCCGGCTCCGGCGGCGAGATGCTGCCGGGCGTCTCCGCGAAGAGCCTCTGTTGCGTGGGATCGTCCATAGGGCGCGAAAACGCGATGCTACCATAGCCTCTCATCACCTTTCTGAAATAGCTATCTCTAACGACCTCCCCCCGATGTAATACATTCTGGCGGTGGGATACGGGGCTCCAGCAGCGTGAAGGTCTTCTACAGCGACCATTTCGTGCTGCCCCTGCCCGAGGGGCACCGTTTTCCGATGACCAAGTACTCGCTGCTGCGCGAGCGCGTGGAAGCCTCTTCCGTCTGCGGGCCCGGCGAGTTGCGGCAGCCCGAGGCCGTCACGGACGAGGAGATCCTGCGCGCCCACGACCGCGGCTACCTCTACCGCGTCGCGTCCGGCGCCCTGACGGGCAAAGAGATCCGGCGCATCGGCTTCCCCTGGTCGGAGAGGATGGTGGAGCGCTCCCGCAGGGCCTCGGGCGGCACGCTTGGCGCCTGCCTCGCCGCGCTCGAAGAGGGCTTCGCCGCTAACCTCGCCGGCGGCACCCACCACGCCTTCGCCCACCGCGGGGAGGGCTACTGCGTCTTCAACGACTCCGCCATCGCGGCCCGCGCCGTGCAGGCCGCGGGCCGCGCCGGGCGGGTGGTGATCATCGACACGGACGTCCACCAGGGGAACGGGACGGCGGCCATCCTGCAAGGCGACCCGACGGTCTTCACGTTCTCGATCCACGGCGAGAAGAATTTCCCTTTTCATAAAGAGCGCAGCGACCTCGACGCCCCCCTCCCGGACGGCGCCGACGACGGCGAGTATCTCGACGCCCTCCGCTCCGGCCTCGAACGGGCGCTGGAGGAGTCGAGGCCGGACCTGGCGATCTACCTCGCGGGCGCCGATCCCTTCGAGGGCGACCGCCTCGGCCGCCTCTCGGTATCGAAGGCGGGACTCGCCGAGCGCGACCGGCTGGTCCTGGAAGGCTGCCGGGAGCGTAACGTTCCGGTAGCGGTGACGATGGCCGGCGGTTACTCGGAAGACGTCGGGGACATAGTCGACGTCCACTTCGCGAGCATCCAGCGGGCCGCGAAGATGGCCCAACCACAGAGAGGACTCACCCATGGATAACGCGACCCACGTCGTACTAGGGGCGACGGGCGGTATCGGATCCGCGCTCTGCCGCCGCCTCGCTAGCGAAGGCGCGACCCCGATCCTCGCCGCCCGCGACGAGGGACGCCTGAAAGAACTCGCCGACGAACTCGACGCTCCGTACTTTGCCCTTGACGCCACGGACGCGGGCGCCGTGGGTGACCTGTTCTCCAAAGCGGTGGAGGAGAACGGCCCCGTCGCGGGCGCGGCCAACTGCGTGGGCTCGTTCCTGCTCAAGCCGGCCCACATGACGTCGGACGAGGAGTTTGCGCACCAGATCTCCCAGAACCTCACGACCGCCTTCAACACCGTCAGGGCGGCGGCGAAAAACATGCCAAACGGCGGCTCCGTCGTCCTGCTCTCCTCCGTCGCCGCCCGGGTCGGGCTTGCGAACCACGAGGCGATAGCCGCGGCGAAGGCGGGCGTGGCCGGCCTCGCCCTTTCGGCGGCCGCCTCATACGTCGCGCGGGGGCTGCGTTTCAACGTCGTCTCGCCCGGCCTCGTTCAGACGCGGATGACGGAGAACGTAACCCGCAGCGAAACGGCCAGAAAGGCGTCCCTGGACCTGCACCCGCTCGGAAGGCTGGGCGAGCCGGAGGACATCGCCGGGGCCATCGCCTACCTGCTAGGTCCCGACGCTGGCTGGATCACGGGCCAGACCCTCGGCGTCGACGGCGGCCTCTCCACTTTACGTCCCCCCGTCCGACGCTCGGCGAAAGGCTAGAGTGCGATGCCTGACAACCCGAACTCTTGCGTGGTCGTCGGGGCCGGCATCTCGGGCCTGCTCGCGGCCCGCGAGCTGCAAGAGGCCGGCTGGCGCGTAACCGTCCTGGATAAGGGCCGGGGCGTGGGCGGACGGATGGCGACCCGCCGTTTCGGCGGGGCAAGCTTCGACCACGGGGCCCAGTTCTTCACGGTCCGCGACGACAGGTTCGGGGAGATCGTGGACGGCTGGCTCTCTTCCGGAGCCGCCGCAGAGTGGTCCCGCGGCTTCGCGAACGCCGAGGGCCCTAGAGACCCCGACGGCCACCCCCGCTACCGCGGCGCGGAGGGCATGACCTCCATCCCGAAGCACCTAGCCCGCGGCCTCGACGTCAGGACCGGGGAACGGGCCGTGAAGGTGGAGCAAGTAGACGCCGGATGGACGGTCACCTGCGAATCGGGCGGGACGGCCACGGGCGGCGCCCTGCTGCTGACGGCCCCGGTCCCGCAATCCCTCGCGCTGGCCCGATCGGGCAACTACGCACTCTCGGACGGGGCTCGTCGGCAGCTCGAAGACGTGACCTACGACCCTTGCCTCGCGGTGATGGCCCTGCTCGATCGTCCCTCGCCGGTGCCGGAGCCGGGGGGAGTCCAGATCAAGGACGAGCCCCTGGACTGGATCGGGGACAACGCCATGAAAGGGATCTCGGAACGCCCCTGCGTCACGATCCACGCCGGCCCCGGATGGTCGAGGGAGCACTACGAAGAAGACGAAAAGAGCATCACCGAAGCCCTCCTCTCCCTGGCCGCAGAACAACTGGGCGCGGACCTCGCCTCCGCGACGGTGGAGACCTCGCTCGCCCGGTGGCGCTACAGTTGGGTTACGTCGTCCCACGACGAGCCCTGCCTGGTCGCCTCCGAAGACCCGCCGCTCGTCTTTTGCGGCGACGGCTTCGGGCAGCCGAAGGTGGAGGGGGCAGCGCTCTCCGGGCTGGCGGCGGCCGACAGGCTGCTCGGCCGCGCGGGGTAGGGCTGAAGTGGAGGTCGTCCTGCTCGCGCACCTGGCGGCGACGATCTTTATGGTGGGTGTGATCTGGTTCGTCCAGGTTGTCCACTACCCCCTCTTCGGACGGGTCGGAACCGAAGGCTTCGCCGGTTACTCGACGGCCCACTCACGGCTCACCGGGTTCGTAGTCGGCCCCCCGATGCTCGTCGAGGCGGCGACCGCGGTCGTCCTGGTGATCAGGCCGCCGCAGGGCGTTTCGCCATCCCTGGCCCTGATCGGGCTCGCGCTGCTAGGCGCGATCTGGCTCTCGACCGCGTTCTTGCAATCGCCCCAGCACGGCGTTCTGGGACAGGGGTTCCGCCCGGCCTCCCACCGCTTTCTCGTGCGCACCAACTGGATCCGGACCGCCCTCTGGACCGTGCGCGGTCTCCTGGTGCTCTGGATGACCGCGGGGATCTTGCCCCAGGCGTGACCCCGTGCAAGATGCATCTGGCGTCGCGTAACAAAAAGTGGTACATATGGACTAGAAGACGAAATCCGTCGAAGGAGCAGGGGGACTTGGGAAACAGAAGGGTCGCGCTAAAGCCGCATGCGTCGAAGATCCGGCGCTGGGTAGAAGACGGGCGGGGGGACGATTGGATCGCCCAGGAGTTGAACACGACGCCGTCGAGCGTCCAGAGCTTCCGCTCCCGAAACTCCATCTACCGTCGCGACCCTGTCCGCCGCGGCCAGCTCTCCGAGCACCCGGCCGTCCTGGACGAGACCGCGGACGGCATCCTGCTAAAGACGGACGCCCGCGACTCGGACGTCTTCGACCGCGAGTGGCGCGGCTACCTGCGCGGCTCCCCGGAAGACCTGCAAGTAGTCATAACCCAGGACCGTATCTACCTCGAAAAAGTCCGCTAGCGTGGCCGAAGACCGCCCGGTCCGCCTCGACCTCTCCCTCCAGGAAGCGGAAGCCCTCCACGCCGCCCTCGAAGTCCTCCTCGAAACCGCACCCGCGAACCCAAACCTGGACCGCCCCCACCGCCTCCTCGCCTGGCGCACCCTGGCCGCCAAGACCGGCACCGGCCTCACGGCCCGCCTCGCCGACCTCGCCCGCCAGTCCGACACCCTGGAACAATACGAAGCCGTCCGCGACGAAGAGCTAGGCCCCATCCTGGACGGCCTCGAAAGCGCCGAAAACAGAGATCCGTAGGCTCCTCCCTTCGGTCGTCGCGCACGCTCCGGCTTCGCCTCCGCTTGTCAGCACGGCGCTTCGCGCCTTTCAGCGGTCAGCTATCAGAAAGTCGTCCGTACACGTTATGTCTTCTGACACTCGAACCGTTGCGCCTGGCGCCGCCCGGTCGGTCGTTGCGCAGCTGATGGCTGAAAGCTGATGGCTGAAAGCTGAGCCCATAGGGCGAAGCGTGCTGACAAGCTGTTATCCGTTTGTTATCTATTGGTAGCCCCGGTGTAACCCGGCGCGGCTATATTGCGGTCACTGGGCCCTTCCCCCTTCCTGGCCCAGGCGAGAGTGCCGGGCCGTGTATTATTTCGCGCGGTCCGGTTTTTCTTGTGTGCTAACCTCTAGACCGGTTATGCAGAACTTTCTTGCCTTGCTTGCGGTGACGGTGTTCGTTGGGGCCCTGGCCCTGCTTGCGCAGTGGGCCAGGAAGAGCCGGGGGGCCGAGATCTCGCTCTGGGTAACCCTCCTCTTCGTCTCGCTGCTCGTGCTTGGCGCGGGGGCGCTGCTGGCGGTCGCCCGGATCTCCGGCTCGGTGCCGGCTGACCTGTATCCGCCCGGACTGCTAACGATTACTGCCGGCGCCGTCTCCGCGGCGGGCGTGATCGGGCTGGCCCTCTGCGTACCGACCCTGCTGAAGATCGTGGGCCGCCGCCCCGCGACATTTCTCTCGGACCCGCCGGTCTTTCTCGCGCTCTGGCTCTTCGCGATGGTGCTGCTCACCAACAACCTGATCGGCATCCTCGGCTTCGACCAGTTGGAGGAGATAGGCGCGTTTTCCCTCGGCACGGGCGGAAGGCTCTCCGTCGGCCTTATCCTCGCGACCCAATTGCCCTTCGTGGCGGTGGCGCTGCTCGGGGTTGGGGCGGGCCTCAGGTGCGGGCTCCGTCAGACCCTCGCCCGCCTCGGCTACGGTCCGCTGAACGCCAAGCAACTCGGGATCGTCGTAGCGTTCGTGGTCGGTGCGTTCGCCCTCTCGCTCGGCGCGGATTTCCTGTTTCGGGTGCTGCAGCCGGAACTGTACCGGGAGGTCGGGGAGATCTCGGGCACGCTCTTCGACCCGCGGGGCCTGGGCCTCGTGCCGGCGGTCCTCTTCGCCTTGCTGATCGGGCTCGCGGCGGGACTCGGCGAGGAGACGCTCTTCCGGGGCGCCGTCCAGCCCACCCTCGGCATCCTCCCCACCTCCGTCCTCTTCGCCTCGATGCACGTTCAGTACGGGCCCTCCCTGCTCCTGGGCTACATCTTCGTGCTCTCCGTGGGCCTCGGATACCTGCGCCGCCACTTCAACACCACCGCGAGCTTCTTGGCCCACGCCGGTTACAACTTCGTCGGCGTGATGGCCGCCTACCTTTTCGCGGCGTAGGGAGCCCACGGTCGGCGTTGGGACCTGAGGGTTACGCCGGACGTCTCATTAGCAGCCACTCCGGGCCGCGGTCCCCGAACTCCTGGACCAGGTCGAACCCGGCCTTCCGGTAGACGGCGATGGCGCGCCGGTTGAAGGCGGCGACGGTGAGGCGGAAGGCGGGCGGCGAGAACTTCTCCCTGGCGAACCGCAGGCCCGCCAGCACGAACTCCAGGCCGAGGCCCACGCCCGTGAAGTCGGGCCTCATGCCGAGGCCCACGTCGAGGGCGTCGTCGCCGTAGAGGCCGCGTTTGCGCCCCTCGGGGATCGTGGCGTCCGCGCCGAAGCAGAAGTAGCCGACCAGCTCCCCGGCGCCGTCGAAGACGGAATGGTAGTTGTAGCGGGGCTCGAGCAGCCCGGGGATGGACGAAGGGTTGCCGTCGTAAGCGGAATACGGCTCGGGGTAGCGCCAGCGGGAGATCTCCTCCGCGTCGGCCCGCGTGATCGGCCGCAAGACGTAAAGGCTCTCGGACATCCCCACTACATCCTGCGCCCGATGCGCCCGGCCAGATCAGCCATCTCCTGCCGAGAGATCTCCAGAACTCCTTTATCCCAACTCGCCCAGGCGCCTTGCTGCTCCTCGTAAGGAACACCCGGCGGCAGCGGCACGACGTGCCAGTGGACGTGCGCGTTCCCCTCGTTGCTCCCAAACGCGTAGACGTACATCCTCTCCGCCCCCACCTCCTCGCGCACGGCCTCGGTCACACCATAGACGACGGCCTGCACGCGCAGGTACTCTTCACGCGTAAAGTCCTTCGTCACCTGCTCCCGGTGCTTTCTAGGTGCGACGAGAGTGTACCCATAGGCTTTCGGAAACGCGTCAAGAAAAGCTACGATCTCATCGTCCTCATAGACGAAATGTTGCGGCAAATCGTTCGTACCCGACACCACCTCACAGACGAAACAAGGCTGCGAACGAAACGAAGCGTGTAAAGCTTCCATATCCGGAAAATACCGCCCGAACTCCCGTTCCACCATCCCCCCTACCAGACCCGCCCGAAAGCAAACACCAGCTGACAAGCCGAAAGCGAGGCCTGCTCGTAGCAGGCCGAAGCGTGCTGAGAGCGTAGGCGAAGCCGGAGCGGGCTGACAGCTAAGCGGCCAGCGAGCTGGCGACCGGAACGACGGGCGCCGGCTCCAGGGATGCGGCGATGCGGACGAGCAGGTCGCTTACCTCGACCTCGAGGCCCGCTGCGATGCTTTCCAGCACCCTGGAGGAAGGATCTTTCTCGCCGCGTTCGATCTCGGCGAGGTAGGAGACGGAGACGTGGGCGCCCTCGGCCACCTGCTTGAGGGTGAGGCCCCGCTCGTTGCGCTCGGCCCGCAGGGTCTCTCCGATGGCGGAGAGGAGGTCGCCCTCCTTGCTCTTCGGGGTGATGTCCAAGGTCTTCACGGGTTAGATTCTATCCTTTATCGGCCGTTTTACGCAACCCACCCGCCAGCTCTTTGACGCGCCGAACCTCCGCGGCGTCGGCCTCGGGCGTCTCGTAAGGCGTCTCCATGACCAGCGGAACGCCGGGCAGGGCGGCGAAAAGCTCCGTCCAGGAGGATGGCGGGATCTCTCCCTCCCCCACCTTGCGGTGCCCGTCGCGTCGGCTACCCAGCTCGTTCTTGGCGTCGTTTAGGTGAAGAAGCGCCACCGCGTCCCCGAGGGCCTCCCTCAGCTCTGCGGCGACGAGCCGTGGCCCGCCGGGGATCGCGAGGTCGTAGCCGGCAACGTACGCGTGGGCGGTATCGACGCAGACCCGCACCCCCGCCCTGCGGGCGACCTCGCCGAGCGCATCGAACGTCGAGCAGAGTTGCGTGCCCGCGCCGACCGAGTTTTCGACCACGACCTCGGCGGCACGCCCGGAGTCGCCGGCAAGATCCCTCGCTCTTTCGAGTCCTTCTACCAGCCGGTCGAGCCCCTTCGCTTCTCCGTCGCCGCCGTGGCTGCCGGCATGGACTACAACGAGGTCGAGGCCAAGGTCGCCAGCGGCGACGAGCTCCGCGGCGAGGGCGTGGGCCGAGTTCTCCCGCAGCTCGTATTTCGGGGAGGCCAGGTTGATCAGGTACTTCGCGTGGGCCACGCCGGGCGAGAAGCCCAGCTCCTGCATCCTCTCGATGAACGCCTCCCGGTCGGCGCGGGGCGTCGGCTCCGCCCAGGCCTGCGGGTTGGAGACGAAGATCTGAAACGTCTCGCACCCCTGCTCCCCGGCGAGCGAGAGCGTCTTTCGCAGCCCGCCCGAAGTCGGCAGGTGCCTCCCCACTTTGTTTGTCCTGTCCGGCATGGCGAAGATTCTAGCGGAGGGGGACGGCCGCGTTGTGATAGATATAATCTTCGGAAGAACCGAAACAAAACCTACAGGCCCGGCCGCGTTCGGCCGGCCGGAGGGAGCGAGATGGCAGTCGAGGGCAAGGTGGCGAAGGTCCTTGGGAACAGTGAAATAGTCCTGAACCGGGGACGCACCGACGGCGTCCGAACCGGGATGGTCTTCGAGGTCTACTCGCCGGACGGCGAGGAGGTCTGGGACCCCGACACCGGGGAGACGCTAGGGACGGTCGAGGACATAAAGGCGCAGGCCGAGGTTACGGAGGTCAAGGAGAGGCTCTCCGTCGCCCGCCTCAGGCAGAACGCCCAGTCGCCCTTCGGGGCCGTGGACATCGGGGAGATGCAGCAAAACCTCCAGCGCATGTTCGGCCAGATGTTCGGCGACGACGTACGCGTCCAGGGCTTCGGGACCGGCTCCCCCGACGACCCCGACCTGGAGTCCATGCTCGGTGGCCCCCTGCAGGACCTTTCGAAGGTCCAGGTCGGAGACGCGGCGCGCGAGGTAAAGCGGCGCTGATCGGGCAGAGGAATCCCGGCCTTCCCGTAACCTACGGCCTCATAACCGCCTGCACGCTCGTCTACCTGGGCGTCGCGTACCTCGGCGCGTCAGCCTACGCGATCCCCTGGAACGTCGCCCTCGTCGTCCAGCCGGGCGACATACTGGAGCAGGGCGCCCTCGTCCCGGCCCTCGTGGCCGACGGCCAGGCGTGGCGCCTCGTCTCGAGCGTCTTCCTCCACTCCGGGTTCGTGCACCTCGCCCTGAACATGCTCTCGCTGTACTTTCTCGGCTCGTTCGTCGAGGCCTCGTTCGGGCGGGGCCGCTTCCTGGCGCTCTACCTCCTGAGCGGCCTGTCCGGCGGCATCGCCTACCTGTACTTCGGGGGTTTCGCCGAGCCCGCCGTGGGCGCATCCGGGGCCATCTTCGGCCTTCTCGGCGGCATACTCGGCTACTCGATACGCAGGGGCACCTTCTCCTGGCGAAACCCCATCATCCGCCAACTCCTCATACTCCTCGCGATAAACCTCTACATAGGCCTCTCGATACCGAACATCAGCAACACGGCCCACATGGGCGGCCTCGCCGGGGGCCTCCTCTTCGGCTTCCTCGTCGCCCCGACGGTCTACAGCCGCAAAACGGCGAAAGCCATCACGCCAATCGCCGTGGTTCTCGGGTTGGAGATCTTGCTTCTCGTTGCCTGGTATGTGTTTGTTTAGAGCTTTCAGCTATCAGCCGTCAGCTTTGAAGTAGCCCGACGTATCTGCGTCAAAGCGCGCGACTCTCCGAGTTGATGCGAGTGATCGATCAGTCGAAGCCCTGTCCACGCGCCCTCGACTACCTGTCCCTTATTCTTGCTGATAGCTGAAAGCTGACCGCTAAAACAACGTCAACAGCGCGAAGGTGGTGGCGAGCAGCGTCGCGAGGAACAGGATGCCCGTCCCCCTGCCCCGGTGTTCCGCCCTGGCTTCAGGCAGGAGGTGGGCGGCGCCGACGTAGGCCAGAACGCCGCCCGCGGCGCCGGTGAGCAGGCCGAGGGTACTCTCGCCCGGCGCCGGGAGGGCCAGGACGAGGAAGGCGGCGAAGGGGATCGCCAGCCCCAGCGCGATGGCGGACCGCATGACCCGGGCCCTCGTCGCCCGCGCGGCCACGAGCACGGCGGCCAGGGAGACCCCGACGGGAACCTGATGAACGAGGATGCCGAGGCCGACGAGCCAGGACGTGACCTCCGGCGCCTCGGCGCCGATGCCGATGGCGAAGCCGTCGGCCAGGTTGTGGACGGCGAGGCCGGCGACGAAGGGGCCGACCGCGTGCTCGTGGACCGGCTCCTCCGGGCCGTGGTCGGTGTGGGCCCTGAAGACGTTTTCTACCAGGAAGAGCACGGCGAAGCCGGCGACGAAACCGACCGTCGCCGTCCTACCGGCGAGTTCTAGCGCTTCGGGAAAGAGTTCGACGAACGTGAGGGCGAGCAAGATGCCCGCCGCGAAGGCGGCCGCCAGGGAGCGGCCCCGCGCGCCAAGGCCCTTGCCGAAGAGGGCGAGCAGGCTCGCCCCGGAGAAGCCGACAGCGGCGAGCAGGGCGAGCAAGACCGCGCTCACGGTTCGGTCCTCACGCGGCGGGCCTTACCCGAGGCTCCGGACGGGGATCAGGACGGCCCGGAACGCTTGCGCGACGGCCTGGAATGGCGGAGCATCAGGACCATCGCGAAGCCGAGGGCGAGCACGGTGGCGACGAGCAGGTTGCCGCGGATGGCGCCCCCGATCAGGAACGCCGGGTCGATCCTCAAGAGCTCCATAAAGAAGCGCCCCGTCGAATACAGGCTGACGTACAGCAGGAACACGTCCCCGTCCTTGAGCCATCCGGCGAATCGGCGGGCGACCCAGAGCAAGACCAGGCACACGAGCGCGTTCCAGATGCTCTCGTAGAGGAACGTCGGATGGAAGGTGGAAGCGTCGGCGAACCCGTCCGGCCTGTTCTCCGGGGAGATCCTTATGGCCCACGGAAGGCTCGACGGTCTGCCGAAGAGTTCCTGGTTGAAGTAGTTGCCCCACCGTCCTATGGCCTGGGCGAGCACGAGGCCCGGGGCCACGGCGTCCGCGAAGGCCAGCGGGCTGATGCCCCTGATCCGGCAAAAGACGAGTAGGCCTATGAAGCCCCCGATCACGCCCCCGTAGATGCCCAGCCCCCCGTTCCACACGGCGATGACGCCGGGCCAGGGGTCGCCGGCGTAGAGGTCGTAGTCCGTGATGACGTGGTAGGCCCTGGCGCCTATGAAACCGGGCGGGATTATGAAGAACAGGGAGTCGAGGGCGAGTTCGCCCTCGTAGCCCTTGCGGACGAGCTCCCGGCCCGAGAGCCAGGTGGCGACGACGATGCCGAGGGCTATGCAGAGGCCGTAGTAGCGAAGCGCGAAGGGCCCCGCCTCGAACATGATCGGGGACGGCGGGCTCGGCAGTGAGGCAAGGAGGAGTGGCACGTTACTCCGTTGCTGTGGTGACGGTCGGCGCCTCCGTCGACTGCCGGTCGGCCGGGTCTATCGGCCGAGTCCCAGTCGGCTGCGGGTCCTCGGGCGACTGCTCGACGCCGTAGTAGGCCTCGAGGACGTGGCGCACGACGGGTCCGGCCGTCAGCTCCGAGCCCGTCTCGAAGGCGCCGCCACCCTCGATCATGGTGACCACGACCAGCGGCTCGTCCTGGCCCTCCGTCCAGCCCGCGAACCAGTTCACGTAGTCCGCCGCCTCGCCGGGTTCGCTGGGCAACTCGCCCGTGCCGCTCTTGCCGATGGTCGGAAGCTCGGAGCCCTTGAAGATGTTCTCCGCTGTTCCTTTCTTCGCTGTGACGCCCCTGAAACCATTTATCACGGCGTCGATCTGGGCCTGGTTAGTGTCGACCTGGCCCGCTGGCTCGGGCGTGATCTCCGCCACGACCTTCCCGCTCTGGTCCCTCACGTCCTTGGCGACGTGCGGGGTTACCAGCGTGCCCCCGTTGTAGAGGGCCGAGTAGGCCGTGGCCATCTGGACCGGGGAGACGAGCAGGTCCCCCTGGCCGATGGAGAGGTTGATCCAGTCCCCCACGCTCCAGTAGGCCTCCTCCGCGCTGCCGTGCAGCGCCCTGTAAAGCTCTCTCTCGCCCGCCTCCGTGGGCACGCGCCCGGCGGACTCGCCGCTGATGTCGATGCCGGTGAGCTTCCCAAAGCCCCACCGCTCGTAGTATTTGGGCATCCAGTCCTTGTCTTCGGTCTGGTTCCAGATCCAGTCGGCCACCTGGTAGAAGAATATGTCGTTGGAATCCGCTATGGCTTCGGAGAAGTTCTGGGGGCCGTGGTTCCCGAGGTACTCGTAGTTGGGGCTGTTCTGCCGCCAACTGCTGTAGCACGGGCTGACCGAGACGCTGGATGGACTCCAGCACAGGTTCTCGTCGATGATAGCGCTGTCTGTAATGATGGTGTAGGCGTCGATCACGCCCGCCGCCATCCCGGCGAGGCCCGTGAAGATCTTGAAGGTCGAGGCGCCCGGCTGCCCGCCGACGATGGCGCGGTTGGTGAACGGGTACCCGCTCCTCTCTGACGACAGGTACTCGTACTCCTCTAGCTCCTGGTCCCCGGAGATACCCCCGACGAAGAGCTGCGGGTCGAAGTCGGGCCGGCTCGCGAGCGCCAGCACCTCCCCGTTCTCGGGGTTCATGGCGATAACCGCCCCGCCCCTGCCCTCGTAACCCTCGGCCCTCGTCCGGTCGAGGGCGGCGTCGAGTTCCGTCTCGACCACCTTCTGCAAATCCACGTCGACCGTCAGCCTGAGGTTGTCGCCCGGCTTGGGGTCCTTGACGTGGTCGGGCAATTCCTCCGTCGGGTTCGACTCTATCGGGTTCCCGTTCTCGTCCACGAACTCGCTCGCGGAGTTGACCCTGGCCCCGTCCGGGACTATCCGCCCGAGCACGTCCACGTCGTACTTCTGCCAGCCCGCCTCGCCCCGCAGCGTCTCCTCGTAGTAGACCTCGACGCCGCTCTTGCCGACGATGGAATCGTTGGAGAGGCCCTTGAAGGCGTCCAGCTTTAGCTCATCGGGGGTGATGGCGCCCGTGTAGCCGAGGACGTGGGAGGCCAGGTTTCCCTGGGGGTAGTTCCTCACCCAGTCGTCGTTGACCTGGACGCCGTCGAACTCCTCCGTGCGCTCGCTGATGTAGGTAACGGCCGTCTGGTCGGCGTTCTCCTTCACGAGAATCGGGCTGTAGGCGGCGCCCGTCACGGGGTCGATGGCCGCGTCGTAGCGCTCCTGGACGCTCTTGGGGTCGGCGCCGAGGATCTCGGCCAGCTCGCCGACCTTCTCGCGGGCCTCGGCGGCGGTCCTACCGCGCCCGATTTCGTTGGGTATGACGGTGACGTTCAGGCCCGGCTCGTTGTTGGCCAGGATCTCGCCGTCGCGGTCGTAGATGACGCCGCGCTGGGCGGGGTCTTTGACGGTAAGGGTGCCCGTGTTCTGGGCCATGACGTTGTACTCCTCGCCCGTCAGGACCTGCAGGTACCAGAGACGGGCGCCGAGCACGGCGAAGACGAGGGCTATGAGAACGGCGAGCGAGACCACCCGCACCTGCATGTTGCCCTTGGTCAGGGGCGGGGTCTCGACCCGTTTTTTCGCAGGGTTCGTCTCCCTGTTTTTGCGCGCTGGCGACCGGAGCAACCTCTATCTCCCTCTCGCTGTATCCGGTTTCAACTGCTAGGCGACCTTCTCGGCCTGCACGATCAGGCGCCGCGAGTAATCCGGCAGCGTGCAGGTCTGCAAGGTCACGATGTTACGCCCTTGGAGGGGCCGCGTCACGGAGACCTGGGTGGGCTCCACCACGAATTCTCTGAAGACTCTGTAGACGTAGCGCTTGCCGGCGGCGTCCGTGAGGAAGATCCTATCCCCATCCTCCAGCTTGTTGAGGTCCCAGAAGGCCAAAAAGCTGTCCGTGCCGGGATATCCGAGCCTGTGCCCGGCGATGTATACGTTTGCCTCCCTCTCCCACGGGCTACCCGTTCCCTTCAGGTGGACCCCGGCGTACCGCTTGAAGGCGGCCTCGTTGCCCCCGTCGGCGTACGGGACCGTCGCCCCGCTGATCCGGCTCATCTTCGGGATGCTAACCTTGAGCGTCCTGTTCTGCGGGCCGCCGGGGACCTCTACCCGTCGCTTCCCGCCGGCCCTACCGGCTTTGGCGCGGTCAGGAGACTTCTCAAGAGACTTCTCGACCTCGGGGGATACGACCGGGGCCTCGGGGCCGGAAGACGTCCGGTCCAGGGTCTCGACCTTGCTCGCGGCGTCGGCGTCGCGGGCCGGAGAGCCCGCGAAGAAGGTCAGGGCCACGGCGAGACCGACCCCGACCAGCAGCAGGCTCATGACGTTGAAAATGGTGTCCGTGCCGCGCCTTATGTTTCCCTCCCTCTACGGCCCCGAACTCCCGTCCGCCGGCCGCTCTCAGAACGCAACCCATTGTATCGGAAAAGCGAAGGACTACTAGGCCTGCCGGTCCCCCACCACGAAGTATTTCCGAGCCAGAACTAGAGTTTCTTCGCCCGACTCCGCCCGAACGGAGCGCACCTCCACCGCGTACTCGCCCGCCGGCAGCGCGTCCTCGGCCCGCACGGCGAACGAGACGACCCCGGAGACCCCGCTCTGGGAGACCGAGAGCCGGTCCTCACCGCCGCCTTCGGCCCTGATCCCACCCCCGAAGAACCGGGATAGCGCGGACGACCGCCCATAGCGCTCCACCGTGGCCGTCATCCGTCGCCCCGGCGGCAGTTCTTCCACCCGCAGGTACACCCGCACCACCTCGGTGCTGCCGTCGAAGCGCGACACATCCGTGCGCGGAAACGGCGCCTCACCCGTTCCGGCGGCGATATCCGCCACGCCGGGCGACAGGATCTCCTCTCCCGGGGCAAAATCCTCACCGGTGGTGGACGTGACGATGAAAAGACCGGTCGCGAGCAGTGCCGCCAATAAAAGGAACATAGTCTGTCGGGGCGCCCTCTTGCGGGGTTTCGCGGTAGTGGTGTTCGGGAGCCGGCTCACGTGCCGGTCGGGAGGTTTGGTCTGGAGCGCTTCCAGATCAGGAGCGTCGCGGCGTTGTGTAGGACGTGGGCCGCGACGGGCGCGAGCAGGCCGCCGGTCGCCCCGAAAAGGAGGCCGAAGACCACGCCCGCGAGGACGGCCCAGGCGGTCCAGAGCAGGTACCGCCGGTCGGGGCCGACGTGCGCGAGCCCGAACGCGAGCGAGGCTATGAGGAGGCCGAACTCCTGCTGCACCGCGCCCCTGAAGAAGACTTCCTCCCCGATACCGGAGAAGAGCGCGACGAGCACCAGGCCGGTGCGGTCGGCCCGGTCCACGAGGCTCGGGGCCAGTTCGTCGGCCAGCTTGCGGGTGATCGGGACCAGACGGTAGGCCAGCAGCGAGAGCGAGACGGTCCCGGCGGCGGTCGCCGCGCCGAACGCCAGGCCCGTCGCGGGGTTCGGACCGAAGACGGGCAGCTCGATGCCTCGCAGGCCGCACCAGACGGCCCCGGCGACGGTGAGCAGGCCGTAAAAGACGGCCGCGAAGGAGACGAAGCGGGGTCCCACGGCGCGGCTACCGGCCGGGCTGAAAGAGGCGTGCTGCACGAGGGACCATAAGACGGTATTGTACCGGAAGCCAAAATCGTCCGGCCGTTTCGAGACCAAGAGGAGCCCAGGGGTAGGAGATGATCGACGAGTCGATATTCAAGGCCTACGACATCAGGGGGACGTACCCCGAGCAGCTCGACGAAGACGTAGCCAGGGACATAGGCCGGGCCTTCGTCGCCCACCTCGGCCTCTCGGGTTCGAGGGTCGTCGTCGCGAGGGACATGCGGCTTTCGGGTGAAGACCTCCAGGAGGCGTTCATCGGCGGGGTGACCGAGTCGGGGGCCGACGTGCTGGACCTCGGGATGGTCTCGACGGACGCGCTGTACTTCGCCGTGGGGCACCTGGAGGAGCCCGGCGGGGCCATGATCACGGCCTCCCACAACCCCAAGAACTACAACGGCTTCAAGCTCTGTAGGGAGCAGGCCATAGCCCTCTCCGGCGAGTCGGGCATCGGCCAGATCAGGGACCTCATAACTTCGGGCAAGCTCCCCGAACCCGCCGAGTATCCCGGCTCCGTCGAGCGGACGGACATCGCCGAAGACTACGCGAAACACTGCCTGAACTTCATAGAGACGGAAGGCTTGAGGCCGCTCAAGATCGTGGTCGACGCCGGAAACGGCATGGCGGGCAAGATGCTCCCGCCCCTCTTCGAGAGGCTCCCCTTCGAGTACGTCCCCATGTACTTCGAGCTCGACGGCTCGTTCCCGAACCACCCCCCGAACCCCATCGAGCCCGAGAACGTCAAGGAACTCCAGAAGCGGGTCCGCTCCGAGAACGCGGACTTCGGCGTGGCCTTCGACGGGGACGCCGACCGCTGCTTCATAGTGAACGAGAAGGGCGAGACCATCGACGGCGACATCCTGGCCGCCCTCATCGCCAAGAACGTGCTCGAGAAGGAGCCTGGCGCGACCATCATCCACAGCGCCGTCTGCTCCAAGGCCTTCCCCGAACTCGTCAAGCGCGAGGGCGGCAGACCCGTCAGGACAAAGGCCGGACACTCGATAATCAAGCCCCAGATGCGAGAGCGGGACGCCGCCTTCGGGGGCGAGCACTCAGCCCACTTCTACTTCCGAAACAACTTTTTCGCCGACTCGGGCATCATCGCCATGCTGACGGTGGCCGAGCTCGTGGGCCGTCAGGAAGGGCCCATCTCGGACCTCATCTCCCCATAGACCCTACTTCCGCTCGGGGAGATCAACTCCGAAGTAGACGACCAGGATGCGACCCTCGAGAAGGTCGAAGACCACTTCGCCGAAAACGAAAACGCCAAAACAGACCACCTCGACGGCCTGACCGTCGACCTCGGCGACTGGTGGTTCAACCTCCGCCCCTCCAACACCGAACCCCTGCTCCGCCTGAACGTAGAGGCCTCGGACCGCGAAACCCTGGAGAAGCAGCGCGACGCCCTGCTCGGCATGATCCGGGGTTAGTCAACAGCTAGTCAGCACGCTGCGCCCTTCGGGCTCCGCTTTCAGCACGCGTCGGGCCTTACGGCCCTCGCTCTCAGCTTGTCAGCCAGAGAGCTGAGGTGCTGACCAGCTGAGGTGCTGACTAGCTGACGACTATCAGGTTGCGCACTTCGGTGACGCCTTCGACGTTGGCGGCGATCTCGCCTGCGGCTTCGCGGGCCTCCTGGGAGGGCGCGGGGCCGCGGAGTTCTGCGACGCCGTCTGTTACTTCGACGTTCACCCTCGGCATGCTCGCGGTGCGCGGGTCTTCGCCAATGCGGGTGCGGATGCGCTGCTCGACCTCTTCCTGGGCCTCGCCGACGCCCGCGACGCTCCCGCGGCGGTGCTCACCGATCAGGGGCCCGGAGGCGGGATCCGAGTACTCCCGCTCGGCACCCGTGCGGTTTGGGTCTTCGGGGCGCTGGTGGGCGGCGCTGCCACCGCCGCCGGCCGTGCCCGTGGGCGTGCCGCTGCCCCAGGTCTCTCCGCGCTGGCCCGCGGGGCTGCCCGGGTCGGGCGCGTGGCTTCCGGTGGTGCCGGTGAAAGACGAATCGCTGTCGCCCTTGGAGCGCGCGAGCAGCGCGCCTATGGCGAACCCGGCGAGCGCGAAGGTGCCGTACTTGAGGAAGCGTGACGGGGCCGGCTCCCTGGAGCTCATCGCGGCTTTTGCCAGCTTCGCCTGGCTCTTACCGGCCTTCAGCGCGGCCTTGCCGGCGAGCCTGCCGGCCCTGGGTGCTACCTTGGCGCCGGCCTTCGCGCCGAGCTTCGCGCCGGTTCTCTTTTTCGGCATAGGTCTTCCTCCATCTGGCTCCGAGTTTGTTCTTCGGGTGATACCCGATCACCCGCGCGGGAAAACAACCCCGCGCCCCCTGGACTCGCTACGCCTCCGGTCGCAACTTCGGGACCAACGTGAGCCGACGATAGCGCATCCGGCGCTCGTTGAGGGGCTTCTCGAACTCCGCCTCGCGGACGAACTCGAGGTGGCCGGTGGCCGCCGTCTCGACGAGGGCGGCGAGGTCATCTTTCTCGGAAGGAGAGAGGCCTATGGCGTCGAGGTCGCGCTTCTTCTCCCGCTCGAAGAGCCGGACGCGGCGGGCGAGGGACACGAAGACGCTGCAGGGCTCGGGGCAGGGGATCTCCCCCTCCCCCCGCTCCATCTCGAGCGGCGTATCCTCGTCGACGTCCCACAGGGTCTTCTTGAGGCAAACGGCGTCCTCGCAGCAGGCCCGCGCGGTGTCCTGGACCCCCTCGTCGGAGAGGCGCTGGACCCGCTTGTAGATCCCGCTCTGGCGGGCGGCGTTCTCCCTGTAGCTCGTCAGTTCGAGCCGGCTCTCCCGGTAGAGGTGCCAGTGAACCACGCCGGCAGGGTAAAGGTAGTTCATCGCGATCGACAGGTCCACCACCCCGTCGACCCGAAGCTCCCAGCCGCGCCTGAGGTTCGGGGAGCTCTTGAGGGGCCTGTACTCGCCGGTTTCGGTGGTCTTGGAGATCTCACGCGCCCTGCGGGGGTCTTCGTGAAGTCTCAGCCTCGAAGCCCCGGCGTCTTCGACGTGCCGGAGAGCGTAGCGTCCCGGCTCGGTGGCTTTGAGAAGCACCTGGCCGAAGACGCGGCCCGCTTCTTCCGCCTCCTCGACCCACGCGGCGAAGGCCTCGCGGGCCTCGGCGGCCTCAGACAACCTGTTGCTCCGTCTCGCGGGCGCGGGCGACTATGAGGTTCGCCATCGAGGGTGGGTGCCGACGGGGCGCCGTAGAAGACCCGTTTCCCGTCCAGGTGGGTGACCTCGCCCGTCAGGCCGAGGTCTTCGGGGATCGTCTCGCGGGTGTGCCAGCCCTCGGCTATAAAGACGGGGATCAGGATCACGTCGTCCGCGTCCGCGCTCTCGACCACGCCCCTATCTCGGGTTCCTGGTCAAGAAAGCCGACCCCGACCTCGTCGTAGAGGCCGCGCTCGCGGATGCGCTGCGCGTTCAGGTAGATAACACCACCCGAGTTCTTGTTGAGGTCCGTGCCGTGGCCGAGAAGGACGAGCGAGGTCCTACCCTCGTCTCCCTCCCCGCATCAGGTCCTCCACCCGCTCCAGGATCACGTCGGGCATCCCCTCGAAGGTGCCGAGGGGCCCGGCGTACCGCACGGTCTTGTCCCCCTTCACGGTCACCGGGCCTTCGAGCCCGAGCTCTCTTGGGATCACCTGCTGCGTGAAGTACCCCTCGGAGATAAACGCTGGCACCACGAAGACCTCGTCCGACTCGACGGTGTCGAGGACGTGGCGCATGGAGGGCTCTTCTTTCCAGAAGCACTCGACGACCTCGTCGAACTCGCCGGTCCGGCGGATGCGCTCCGCGTGCTCGTAGACCGGCAGGCTCGAGTCTTCGTTCAAGTGCGAGCCGTGCCCGACTATTATGAGCGCTCTCAAGGCCAAAGCCTCCTTTTGGTAGTTCCTTCGACCTGCGGAGATTCTACCCTTTGGGATGCATCCCCGGTGTGGGAACTGACTCACGAGAGCTGTCAGCTAAAGGCTCTACCGGCCCCTGCCCAGGCCCGTGGCGGGCCGGATGCGGTGGGTGAGGGAGTCTGGGCCGTATTCGAGGGTCACGAGAAAGGCGGCGGCTATTACGGGCGGCTCGGTGGCGGTTGGGGCCAGGCGTGTGTCGGCGCGAAGGAGGCCGTCCAGGTTGGAGAGCCCTTCGAGGCCCCGCCTGGAGTGGACGCCGCCCGCCTTGAGCACGCCTTTGGACATGCGGGATATGTCTTCCGCCTCGTTGTGCCCGGCGGCGGCCGCCACGTCCAGGTCGGGGACTTCGGAGAGGACTTCGAGGTACGCCTGGACGAGGGCCCCGCGCACGGAGTCGGCCCGCGAGAGGGCGGAGAGCAGGGCCGGACGGGCCAACTCGCGCGTTACTTCGAAGCCGCGGGCGTACTCGCGGGCGAGGGCGTCCCGGCCCGCGACGAAGCGCATCGCGTCGCGCAGGGTCGCCTCCTTGCCGGCGCCGGCCGCGTAAGCGAGGGCCCCGACTAGCGGCCCGCCGGCTCCCGCCGTCTCCAGCGCCCGGGCGAAAGGGACTATGTCGTCGTGGCCCAGACGGCCGAGAACGCGCCGGACGGGGACCCCGTCCAATGCGGCCCGCGCCAGCGGCGCCAGGTATCCCGCGGCGCGGACGTCCGCGTAGCCGGCCTGGGCCACCGCGGCCCGGGTCGCCTGTAGCACCGTCTCCCCGACCTCCAGCCCGGAGACGAGGGCGTCGCGCACGGCCACCGCCGAGAGGATCCTTGCCTCGTGGGCGACGCGTCCGTCCGAGTAGCGGGAGCCGGCGCCCGGCGTCGGAGCGCTGTAGACGAGCGTCAGGGCGCCGACGGCGGACCGGGCGACGAGGCCCGCCGGAACGCGTGGGATGCCCGGTTGCTCCATCGGATTATTTTACTGCAAAGAAGCCACGATTCTTTGCACTCGCTTTCAGCTTTCAGCCGTCAGCTTTCTGGTGAGGGCGGGTGGTCCCCGGCGCTCTCGTCGGCGGTTGGACCGGTTTCCTGGGTAGGACTACGTTGACTCTTCGAGGGGCGGCGCCTGACGCGGTAATATACGCGGCGACGTTTGCAAAGACGACCTGTCGTGGAGAGGATTCGTAGCAGAGATGACCACCGTCGAGAAGCCGTCCCTGATCCCCGAAAGCGCATTCCAGATGGGCGCGCGGGAAGGAACCCTCGGGGCGGAGGAGGAGCTCTGGCTCGCCGACCCCCGGACGCTCAAGCTCGCCGGGGGGGCGCAGGAAATCCTCGCCGCCGAGCCGGAGGACCGTTTCTCCGGGGAGCTCATCGACTGCGAGATCGAGTCGAACTCGGGCGTCCATTTGACTCCGAGAGGTGTAGCCAATGACCTGCTGGAGCGCAGGCGGGTCTTGCTCGGCCACGCGGACCGGCTCGGCAGGGTACTCGGCACGAGCGGGACGCACCCCGTCGGCGACTGGCGGGAGCAGGAGATAATCGACAAGCCCCACTACCAGCGCCTCAAGGCAAAGCTCGGGTGGTTGATCCGGCGCAACAACACCTTCTCCCTGCACGTCCACTACGCGGTCGAAGGCCGCGAGAAAGCGGTCTACCTCTTCGACAGGCTCCGCGAGTACGTCCCCCACCTGCTCGCCGTCTCGGCCAACTCGCCGTTCTGGCAGGGCGAGATCACCGACATGCACTCCAGCCGCACACTTATCTTCGCCCGCTCCATCCACCGGGCGGGGCTGCCTGAACCTATGGGTCTCTGGGACAACTACGCCAGGTACGTGGATTTCGCGCACCGCTCGGGCGCCATAGACTCCCTGTCGGAGATCTGGTGGGACGTGCGCCCGCACCCGGGCCTCGGCACCGTAGAGGTCCGCGCCTTCGACGCCCAGACGGACCCAAAACGCAACGAAGCCCTGACGACCCTGGCCGCCGCCCTCTGCGACGCCCTCTGCCGCGAATACGAGAACGGAGACCTGCGTCCGATCCGGCCGAGCCGCGAGATCGAAGAAAACAAATGGAGCGCCCAGCGCTACGGCATGAACGGCGGCCTGACCGACCACGAAACCCACGAAACGGTAGAGACCCGACGCGCCGTCGAAACCCTCTTCGACAACCTCGCCGACAAGACGGACAGAGACCTGTCCCCCCTCGGCCTCCTGTTAGACGAACCTACCGAATCCGAACGCCAGCTAGAAGTCTGGCAAGACACGGGCTCCGCTACCGAGGTCGCCCGCGACGTCGCCGAGAGGACCCGCTCCACCGCCGGATAGTCGAGGGCGTACTGGCTTCGACCTGGCCGCCAGAAGCTGAAAGCTGAAGGCCGATGGCTATTGCCTACTTCCCGAAGACCCTTCGCTTGACCTGCTTGGCGACGATGCCGCGAACTTTCGGGTTCTTGAGGGCCTTGACGGCTGCCTTGCGGACTGTCGGGCTCTTTATGAGCTTCAGGGCGATTGCCTTCTTCATGTTCTTGGTGCCTCCCTGTCGGGTCCTGGTCAGGCGGCCTCTCCGAGTTCGCGGCGGAGTTTCCTGTTCAGCAGGTCCAGGAGCGCCTTTTCCTCCTCGGTCAGGCCGCCCTGCTCCGCGGCGATGATCTCCTCGAGCCGCTCGCCGTAATAGGCTACCACGGAGCCTTCGAGGTAGTGGTCTATGACCCTGGGGCTGATGTAGGAGGCCCGCGCTATGTCCCTGGTGTTGCCCAGCCTGTGGGCCACGTCGTCCACGGCGGCCAGCACGTTCTTCTGGGCGGCCTTGTGGTTTTCGGCCTCGCCCAGCTCGGCGAGGCGGTTGGCGGCGATCAGGGTCCCGGCCCAGGTGCGGAAGTCCTTGGGCGTAAACTCGGGGCCGACCACCTCTTTGACGTAGGCGTTGAGGTCGCGGCTCTTCACGTCGCGCACATCCCCGTCTTCGTCGACGTACTTGAAGACCTCGTAGCCCGGCAGGTCCCGGCACTCCTCGACGACGCGCCTGATCCTGGCGTCCGTGACGGCCTTGCGCTGCTCTTGCCCCCACTTGCCGGTGTACTCGAAGATCACGGTGTCGCCCTCGATCTTCAGGTGCTTTCGCCTGAGCGTTGCGATACCGTAGGTCTTGTTGTTCTTCGCGTAGCGCTCATCGCCGACCCTGAAGTAAGCCGCGTTCATCATGCGCGTCATGCACGCGAGCACCTTCTCGCGATCCAGCGTCTTGTGCCGCAGATGGTTGCTCGTGACGCGCCGCATCTCGGGAAGCCTGCCCGCGAACTCGAGGATGCGCCCGAACTTCTCCCGCTCCTTGCGCTCCCTGTACTTGTCGTGATACCTGTACTGCACCCGTCCGGCAGAATCGTATCCGACGGCCTGCACCTTGGCCGAAGGGCTCCTCGCTATCCGCGCCTCCTCCCAGGCGGGCGGCACCTTCAGTTCTTCTATCCGCGCCAGGACCCGCTCCTCGCGCACCACTTCATCCGTCCCCGGATAGCGGTAGAAGAAGCCGTCCTCCTTCGACCCGAGCCGCCGAATCCCCGTCTCGAACAAAACGTGCCTAGCCATGCCGGCGATTATCCGCAGAAGACGCCCGGCACAAAGCGATCGCATTCACCGCGGACAAGATCAAGCGCAGACCCGAAACCTGATGCCTGTAGCCTGAAACCTCTGCTAAGTGGTCCTATCTATCTCCGCGTGATATCGGCTGCCCAGCCGTCCGCCGAGGAAGCCGCCGAGCAGGGCGAGCAGCAGGGCGGCCGCGACCACGACAATACCAACCACGCCGGAGCGCGAGAGGTCCCCGACCGCGGAAGAGGCGCTGTCCACGAAGCCGCCTATGGCGTCGGCGGCGCCGGAGGGAAGAAAGCCGCTAAAGACCCCGGCCGCCAGGGCGAGCAGGATCACGGTCAGGAAGGTCCACACGAGGAGCATCGCGCCGTTGCGTCCGCCGTCGAAGCGCGCCAGCCGCCCGGATACGTAGCCCCCGAAGAAGTAGGTCAGGAAGATCAGGACGCCCAGCAACACGAGCCCGGTTATGACGGCGGCCCCGAGCGTGCCGGAGAGGTCTGGCGAGAAGCCCAACGGGCCGAGCACGACCCCCGCGACGAGAGAGAGGATGGCCCCGACCACCACGGCGAAGACGAAACCGAGAAAGCTGGCCAGCCAGTCTACGCCGCCGTACATGTCGCGCAGCCGGTCCTCCCGGTCTTCCGCGGCCTCGAAGTACCCCCGCGGGTACGGCGTCGCGTCCGCGGTGGTGTCCGGGTAGCCTGGCGTGCGGATGACGCGCGTGTCCTTGTCCCCGTTGCCCTCGGGAGAGCCCTGCGGGACCTGTCGCGTCTCGGCCGCGTCGTCGGTCTGGCCCGGCTGCTCCCTGCGTCCGGCTTCGGGGCGGTTCTCCCCGATCGGGACCCTGCGGGTCTCCTCCGCGTCCGCGTCGTCCCCGAGCGGACCCGTCCTGCGACGTTCCTCCGGACGATCTTCCGGTCTCTGCGTCATCTTTCCCCCTTCATACCTCTATGAGATCCTCACTCCCAACGGGCCGCGCCACACCGGGAGAATTCTACCCCGACCGCCCCCGCGTCGCGCAGACGGGGCTTCGGACCCCTTCTGAGTCGCCGTTTTATACGCTCGGCCAGGGATTTCGCCCGTAGCGTGCTCCTGACTTGTACGCCGGGCCATATTCAACCGGCGCGGGCGGTTCATATCATGGGCCTCACGGCCGGGAGCGCTCCGCCCCCGGGGCACAGTATAGAGCTAGAGGCAAGAGGAGGTAAGCGTGGCGGAGATGACCAAGCAAGACGTGATACAGCAGGCCAAAGAGGCGAATGTCCAGTTCATCCGGTTGTGGTTCACGGACGTGTTGGGGACGCTCAAGAGCTTCGCGATCACGGCCGACGAGCTAGAGGACGCCATGGACGGCGGGATGGGCTTCGACGGGTCTTCGATCACGGGCTACCAGGACATCGAGGAGTCGGACATGATCGCCATGCCCGATCCCTCGACGTTCAAGGTGATCCCCTGGAGCCCCCAGGAGGAGCCGACGGCCCGCATGATCTGCGACGTCAGGACCCCGGACGGCGACCCCTACGTCGGCGACCCGCGCCATATCCTGCGCCGCGCGCTGGAGCGGGCGAACGAGATGGGCTTCGACAACTTCTACTGCGGCCCCGAACTCGAGTTCTTCTACTTCAAGGACTCTAAGGGCACCGAGCCCCTCGACTACGGCGGCTACTTCGACCTGACCACACTCGACGCGGCGACGGCCCTGAGGCGCGAGACGGTCCAGGCGCTGCAGCAGCTCGGCATCAAAGTCGAGTACTCGCACCACGAGGTCGGCATCTCGCAGCACGAGATCGACCTCCGGTTCGACGACGCGATGACGATGGCCGACAAGGTGATGACCTACAAGACGGTCGTCAAGGAGGTCGCAACCCGCCACGGCGTCTACGCGACCTTCATGCCCAAGCCGCTGATCGACCAGAACGGCTCGGGGATGCACACCCACCAGAGCCTCTTCGCCAACGGCAAGAACTCGTTCTTCGACGCGGACGCCGAGTACTACCTCTCCGACGAGGCCAAGGCGTTTATAGCGGGCCAGCTCCGCCACGCGCGGGAGCTCTCGATAATCTTCGCCCAGCACGTCAACTCCTACAAGCGTCTGGTCCCCGGCTACGAGGCCCCGGTCTACATCGCCTGGAGCCGCCGCAACCGTTCGGCGCTCGTCCGCGTCCCGCTCTACCACCCGGGCGAGGAGAAGGCGACCCGCATGGAGCTCCGCTGCCCGGACCCCGCGGCCAACATCTACCTCTGCTTCGCCGCCCTCCTTCATGCCGGTCTCGAAGGCATCGAGAAGGGCTACGAGTTGCCTGAGCCGATGGAGCGCAACCTCTACAACCTCTCCGCCGAAGAGCGGCAGAAGATGGGCATCGAGTCACTCCCCGCCGACCTCGGCGAGGCGATCAAGGAGGCCGAGAACTCCGAGCTTCTCCACAAGGCGCTCGGCGAACACACTTACAGCCGTCTGCTGCAGCTCAAGCGGGAGGAGTTCGAGGACTACCGCATCCAGGTTACGCCGTACGAGATCGAGAAGTTCTTGCCGGTTTTGTAGGCTTCAGGCTACAGGTTTCATGCTTCAGAGTAGGGCGTGGCGAAAACCGCGCCCTTTCTCGTGCAGACGATTCGTGCGGTGCCGCGAGCTCGGATCGTGGTGTTCCCGAAATGCTTAACACCCCTGTTGCTTGTGTGTAACCGGTTCCGTCTAAGGTGCGGCTTGTGGAGTTTTGCAGGGAAGAAACGGAGCGCAAGTGAGGCGGCTGTACGGCTGCCTGCTCGCGCTCACCTGCGCCGTGGTCGTTCTCGGCGTCGGAAGCCTTTTGCCACGCCTGGCTTTCGCAGATCAAGGAGTCGGGTCCTACTCCGGCGAGAAGGAGGCCTTCGCCAAGTCTGCCCTCGTCTACGACCTTACCCTCAGGGAGTGGCCGTTCCCGGTAGACCCGACCGTGGCGCGTCGGGTAACGGGGGTGAGCGGGACGCACGATGCGGATAGCCAGTGCACCTCCGATGGGGTGCCAAGGGGGAGCCCCTACTATACAGGCTACTTCGCCGGGGACTACAGGGCTGAGGTGGTTCATTACGGGCCGTTTTTCGTGCCGACCGGGAAGAATGTCTTCAACTGCGATGGGGCCTCGACGTATTCCTTCTTTCTGCCCAGAGATGTCGACGGCGTACTCTTTAGCGTGCTCGGGCCCGCGGTATTTATCGGCGCATTCGGACTGGCGATCGGCACGGTGTTCGTATCAGTGTTCTTGACGATTGGTGGTGGCATCCTGCTCGTGAGGGGTTCGGAGAGGAAGCACAGGTTAGTTGGGCTCGCCGCCGGGTTGACGGGGCTAGCAATGACCGGGACAACATTCTTCGCGGTAGCCACGACGGCCATCTGACATCAGGCGTCCGGGTCCTGCCTCATCAAGCCGAGCACTTCGGGAAGAAGCGTTTTCGTGGTGCTGATGCCCTCATCTGCGTAGATGTCGCCCTCGTTGCCCGACCAGTCGCCGAAATAGCCGCCGGCTTCGCGCAGGATCGGGGGGAATGCTCCGGCGTCCCAAGGGTTCATGGCGGGGTCGAGCATGAGGTCGGCCCGCCCGGTGGCGACGAGCGCGTGGCCGTAAGCGTCCGACCAGCCCCTCGCTTCGCCGGCGGCCGACAGAACTCTCTGCCACTCCTCTGCCCGTCCGTACTTCTCGAAACCCCTGGCGTCGGTAAAGCAGGCTATGCCACCGCGGAGCGTCTGCGTGGCCGAGACGCGGGTGCGGCGGCCGTTCGAGAAGCAGCCCTCGCCGGTGGCGGCGCATACCATCTCGTCCAGGGCCGGGAAGTAGGCCGCGCCGACCTCGCAGACGCCCTCTATCTCCAGACCGATCAGGACGGCGTACAGCGGTACGCCCCGCACGAACGCCCTGGTGCCGTCTATGGGATCGACGATCCAGCGGTGGTCCCCCCCATCTTCCTCGCCGTACTCTTCTCCCAGGATGGCGTGTCCGGGATAGCGGGCCGAGATCCTGGCGCGTATGAGCCTCTCGGCCTCCCTGTCGGCCACCGTGACGGGCGTCTCGTCGTCCTTGAACTCCGGCCTCGCGGCCTCGGTCCCGTAGTAGCCGAGCGTTAGGCGGCCCGCCTCGTAGGCGGTCTGCACGGCGAGACTCAGGTAAGGCCGCAAGTCCATGGCGTCACGATAGCATCCAACCAGCCCCGCCACCCGCCTACAACAGCCGCAGCGCTTCGGCGGTCCGGGGCGCCAGCCAGGGCCGCGCTTTCAGCTCCTCCCGAACGCGCGCAAGGTCCGCCGGCTCGTCGACGTCACGCCCCGGCGCGCCCTCGTATACGGAGAGCCCCGCCTCCTTCGCCCTCGTTAGCGTCTGCCCGTAGACCTCCGGCGTGGACCACTCAATCCCGGAAAAGACTCTTCCATATGGCCCGCGTAGCCCCAGCAGGACGTACCCACCGTCCGTACTTGGTATTATCGATATATCGTATTTGTCTAGAGAGCTTGCGGCCTCTGCTATTGCTTCCGGTGGCAAAGTTGGGGTGTCGGTTCCGAGGATGACCACGGGGTCCGGGACATCGGCGAAGAGGGCGTGGGCGGCGGCGAGCATCCTGTCTCCGAGGTCACCGTCGCATTGAGGGATAAGGGGGTTGTTTTCGGAGAGGAGAGGGCGGATCAGGCTCAGGCGGTCCCCGGGTGCGCCGGCGACGGTGGTCGGTGCGAGGCCGCGGGCCTTGTCTACCGCGTCAGTTACGAAGGCCGTCTGTAGCCTAGCCGCGTCCTCTGGTGGGAGGCGCAGTCGGGTCTTGACGGCGCCCGGTATCGGGGCCTTCGCCATGACGAGGATCCGAAAGCTCAAGTCCTCGACCGGTAGAAGCGTGCCAGGCGCCAGGGGGTCGCGCCGAGGGCGAACGCGGTCTGCATCAAGCCCCAGAGCAGGAGAGTTTGGATCTGCCGCTCCTTCCAGCGGCGGGAGGCGCTGACCATCGGGCCCGGCAGGTAGGCGGTTCGTCCCGCGGCCTCCATCCTGCGCACGAAGATTACGTCCTCCATCACCGGTATGTGGGGGAAGCCGCCGCACGCCTCGTAGACGTCCCTTCGGACGAAGATCCCGGAGTCCCCGTAGTAGCGCGGTAATCGGCGGTAGATCGGGGCGAGCAGCTCCAGCCAGCGTCCGAGAAGCCCGCCCCCGGGGTACCGCAGCCGGAAGTTCCCCCCGACGAAACCCGCGCGCAGAGCGCCTGAGATTTGGGCCGCGACGTCCGCCGGCGGCAGCACGTCAGCGTGAAGAAAGAGGAGTACGTCGCCGGTGGCGGCGTCGGCTCCCCTTCCGAGCTGGGGACCGCGTCCGGGTCCGCCTACTACGAGCCTGGCCCGCGGTGAGACGAGGCCGACCGTTCCATCCGTCGAACCGCCGTCCGAAACTATGATTTCGTGGACGTTGGGGGCGGCGATGAGGCGCTCGAGGAGGTCTCCGATGGACGCCTCCTCGTTCAGGGTTGGGATGATCACCGACAGTTTCAAGGCGCCTTTACCGTATAATCCGGGCCGTCACAGGGCAAGTTCCGAGGCGTTGTCGCGCAGGGGGTGGTTCCGTTTGGTCCGGATCGGTGTAAAGAAGCTGGCGCCTGAGGAGGCGAGGGCCGACCTGCTCGCGATTGGCCTCCACACGGATGGTCAACCACCCGAAGCCCTCGCGGCCACGGCCGAGCCGGCGCTCTCCGGCGGCGACTTCGCTGGAAAGTCCGGGCAGACGGCGCTGCTGTACACCGGCGATACGATCACCTCCCCGCGGCTCCTGCTGGTCGGCCTCGGAGAACGGTCGTCTTTCAGCCCGGAAAAACTGCGCCGCGCCGCCGCCACGATCTCCCGCAGGGCCCGCACGCTCGAGGCCGGCTCCGTCGCCTTCTCGCTGCCAGAGTTGGCGGACGTGGACGCCGGTACGGCGGCGAGGGCCGCGGCGGAAGGCGCGTCTCTCGGTCTGTACCGCTTCGGACGGTACAAGACCGGCGACAAGAGCAGCGGGGGCGGCCCCGAGGACTTCGACCTGCTAATCGGCGGTTCGGGGGTCGAAGAGACGGCATCCCGGGGAGCGGAGATCGGGGCCAAGGTGGCGTCGGGGGCCGCGCTCGCAAGGGACCTCGCCAACGAGCCGTCCAACACGGCAACGCCCGAGTACCTGGCGGAGCGGGCCGAGGAGATCGGCGCCCGCTACGGTATGGCGGTGACCGTTCTCGATAGGGCCGGAATCAAAGAAGAAGGCCTGACCGGGCTCTCCACTGTGGGCAGATCCTCCTCCAACGAGCCGCGCTTTATAGTGCTGGAACACCGCAAGGGTGGCGGAGACAAGCCGGTAGTCATAGTGGGCAAGGCCGTCACCTTCGACTCGGGCGGCATCTCCATAAAACCGACGGCAGGCATGGACGACATGAAATTCGACATGGGCGGCGGGGCCGCCGTCCTCGGCGCGATGGAGGCCGTCGGCGCCCTGGACCTCCCGCTCGACGTCGTCGCGATCGTCCCGGCGACCGAGAACCTGCCAGGCGGCGACGCCTTCAAGCCCGGGGACGTGCTGACGATGCCGAACGGGAAGACGGTCGAGATCCTGACCACCGACGCCGAGGGGCGCCTGATCCTGGCCGACGCCCTCTGCTACGCCCGCCGCTACGAACCGGCGGCCGTCGTCGACTGCGCCACCCTGACGGGCGCCTGCGTGGTGGCCCTGGGCGCCCACGCGTCCGGCCTCATGGGCAACGACGAGGACCTGATAGCAGAGGTACAGGCCGCGGGCGACACGACCGGGGAGCGGGCCTGGCCCCTCCCGCTCTTCGACGAGTACACCGAGCAGATAAAGGGCGACACCGCCGACCTGAAGAACTCCGGCGGGCGCGGGGGCGGCGCCCTCACAGCGGGCGCTTTTCTGAAAGAGTTCGCGGAGTTCCCGTGGGCGCACCTGGACATCGCGGGGACCGCCTACGGCAAGAAGGGAAACGCGTACACGACCAAGGGGGCGACGGGCACACCGGCGCGGCTGTTGGTCGAGTTTTTGATCGGGAGGTCTGCATGATCCTGGAGAAGCTGACGGTCGGACCGTTCCAGGAGAACTGCTACATAGTCGGGGACGAGGACTCCGGAACCGGCGTCCTCTTCGACCCCGGCGACGAGGCGGCGCGCATCTCGCTGGCCGTGGAGCAGACGAACCTGGAGATCTCACGGATAATCATCACCCACGCCCACATCGACCACGTGGGGGCCGTCGCGGCGCTGGTGGACGAGTACTCTTGCCCGGTCCTCATGCACGCCGAGGCAGAACCCATGCTAAAGCAACTCCCCAACCAGGCCCTGATGATGGGCCTCCGCTTCGGCAAGGTTCCCGCGGTGGACGGGTACATCGAGGACGGCGACGTCGTGGAAGTCGGGGGCCTGCGGTTCGAGGCGCTCTACACTCCCGGCCACGCCCCGGGCCACCTCGCCTTCTATGCCGCGGAGCAAGGGCTGGTGCTCTCGGGAGACGCGCTCTTTGCCGGGAGCGTTGGGCGGGTCGACCTGCCTGGCGGCAGCATGGAAGTGTTGATGCGCAGCATAAACGAGCGGCTGCTCACCCTGCCGGACGAGACCACCGTCCACTCGGGGCACGGGCCCGAGACGACCATAGGCGGGGAGCGGGCGCACAACCCGTTCCTGTCAGGGGGCCTTCTGTGAGCGAGAGCGTGCGGCACCACCGCGAATCCGCGCCGGAGGCCATCAGGGCGGCCGTGCTGACGATCAGCGACACCCGCACCCCGGAGACGGACACCGGGGGCGACGTGGCGGAGGAGCTCTTGGGCGGGGCCGGGCACGAGGTCGTGGCGCGGGAGATCGTGCGCGACGAAGCCACGAGCATCCGAAACACCCTCGTCGACCTGCTCGCCCGTTCGGACGTGGACGCCGTGGTTACCACCGGCGGGACGGGCATCTCGGGGCGGGACACCACCTACGAGGTAGTCGACCGCATGATCGAGAAAAAGCTCGACGGGTTCGGGGAGCTATTCAGGATGCTCTCCTACGAGGAAATCGGGGCCGCCGCCGTCCTGAGCCGCGCCGTCGCGGGGACCGTGGGCGCCAAGCTCGTGGCATCCCTGCCCGGTTCGCGCAACGCCGTGAGGCTCGGGGTCGGCAAGCTGCTCGTACCCGAGATCGCGCACATAGTCTTCGAGCTACGCAAACATCAGGAAAAGGGGTAAGACAGTGGAACGCGAACCTCTCTCGCCCGAGGCCGACGCGCTCTGGCGCAGGCTGTGGGAGATCTGGCAGGACAACGACGAGGACGACGTGATCCTCGGCGCCTCTGAGCTTCAGGAACTCGAAGACGAGATCCCGAGCCTGGAGGGCCGCATCAAGACGGCGCTGGCCTACCTCCAGCGCGCCCGCTACGTCCAGTACCGCACGGGCGTCGGCGAAGACGGCCTGGAACCCGTCCTCTACGACGTCTACGAGCCCAGGTAGAGGGTTGGCCCGCATGACGTGGTTCCTGCTCGTCCCGGTGGCGCTGGCGGCCGGCACCGCGGTCTCGATGCAATTCGGCGTGAACTCGCAGCTTCGCGCCGTCGCGGGCGGGCCCGTTGCCGCGGCGGCGATCTCGTTCATCGTCGGTACCACCGCCCTCGTGGTCCTGACGCTCGCGCTAAACGGCGGTTTGCCTTCCTTCGGCGACGTCGCGGGGGCCCCGTGGTGGGTCTGGACCGGCGGCCTGCTCGGCGCGTTCTACGTGTTCGCCTCGGTCGTACTGACGCCGCGGCTCGGGGCGGCCACGACGGTGGCCTTCATCCTCACCGGCCAGGTCCTCGCCTCCATAGCCATCGACCACTTCGGCCTCTTCCGGGTGGCCGCCCAGGAGGCGACCCCGCCCCGACTCCTCGGCGCGCTGCTGATCGTGGCCGGCGTCTTCCTGGTCCAGAGGTTCTAGCCGCGTGAACAGCATCTGCGTCTTCTGCGGGTCGAGCGCGGGCTCGGACCCTGCTTACGCCGGTGCGGCCCGTCTGCTCGGCCGGACGCTCGCCAAAGGGGGCACCACCCTCGTCTACGGCGGGGGGCACGTCGGCCTCATGGGCGTCGTCGCCGATGCCGCGCTGGAGGCCGGCGGAGAGGTTGTTGGCGTGATGCCCAGGGCGCTCGTCGAGCGCGAGATCGGGCACACGGACCTCACGAAGCTCCACGTGGTCGGCTCCATGCACGAGCGGAAAGCGCTCATGTCCGACCTCTCCGAAGGCTTCATAGCCCTCCCCGGCGGAAACGGCACCCTCGAAGAGTTCTTCGAAGTCCTCACCTGGGCCCAACTCGGCGAGCACGGCAAGCCCTGCGGCATCCTCAACGTCGCCGGCTACTACGACCCGCTCCTGGCCGTCTTCGACAACATGGTCGGTGAAGAGTTCTTGAAGCCGGAACACCGCGAGCTTGTCCTCGTGGAAGAAGACCCGTCGATACTTCTCGGCAGGTTCGAGATCTACGAACCGCCGAAGACCGTCAAGTGGATCGGCGAATCGGAGAAGTAGTCGGGGCAACCTTGTCCCCCATCGGCCGTATGAGTACCGGACCATCCCCCACGAAAGCGAGTACGAGTTGAGAGGCCGAAGCCCGCAACCACCGGCGAACGGCACCGTGCCGCTGAAACTCGCCGTCAGGCTCCTCCGTTCGCACTACCCGTACGCGGATTCGGACGAGGAGCCCGGGCTCTTTTCCGGAGGCCTGCCCGACGACACCGAGTTCGACGTGCGGATACCGGATGGCTTCACGCTCGTCGGCAGCGCCGACTTTGCGCCGCGGCGGGGCCGGCGGGCGACCGAGGTGGTGCTTGACGCGGACATGTCCGCCTCACGGGTACGCGAAGTGTTCCGCGGCCAGTTGTCCGGCGACGGCTGGGAGGAAGACAACAGAATCACGGGTCACGGCGGCTTCGCAAGAGGCCCGCGCGGTGTCCTGATCTCCCTGAGACGTGTGCTGAATCGGGCTTCCCGGTGGGCGGCGGTCGACGTGCCGGGGCTCTCCACGGTCTTCAGGGATGCCCGACAACAGTTGCTCATCATAAGCGCCGAGGAGCGGTCCAACGCCCCCACGGACGTGCGCCTGAGGTTGATCACCGGCCGGCGCTCCTCCGAACGTCGAAGGCGCAACGACCCGGAGGCCCTGTTCGTGATGCCCCTACTCACCCCACCACCGCGGTCCCGCAGCTTCGATGAGGACGACCAAACGGGCCTCCTAGCCCCTCCCTTCGACGCCCGAAGTTCTGGCGGGGAATACGGCGGAAGCAGCCAGGAGCACGACGGCGCGTACTCTTTCACCGCCCTGGAGTCCGACCTGGACCTCCCCTCCCTCACCGCCCACTACGCCACCCAGTTGGAGGACGCGGGTTGGTCACGCTCCGAAGAAGGCCTCGACGGCCCGCAGGCGTGGAGTACCTGGACGTTCGTCGACGGCGAAAACCGCCCGTGGGAGGGGTTGCTTACGGCACTGCACCTCCCCAAAACACCCTGCAGATACCTCCTCCACCTGCGCGCCGACCGTTCACCAACCCCATAGCGCAGAGAAGCGGCCAACCACCAAGAGCTGATGGCTGACCGCTGAAAGCTAAGAGCCAAGACCGCCGCTAGGCGGTCGTCAACTGGTGTCCCTGTTCCTTGTAGCGGACTGCCATGTCGGGCAGGGAGATGGGATCGTAGTCCCTCGCGTGGCCGGCCTGGCCGAAGGCCTCCATGCGGGCCTTGACCACCGCTTTCATCGCCTCGCGGGCGGGCTTGAGGTAGTAGCGGGGGTCGAACTCGGACGGGTCCTCGGCGAAGGCCTTGCGGATGGCACCCGTCGCGGCGAGGCGGAGATCGGTGTCGACGTTCACCTTGCGGACGCCGTGCTTGATGCCTTCCTGGATCTCGCGCACGGGGACACCGAACGTCGGCCGGATCTCCCCACCGTACTGGTTGATGGTGTCGACAAGCTCCTTGGGCACGCTGGAGGAGCCGTGCATCACCAGGTGCGTGGTGGGCAACCTCTGGTTGATCTCCTCGATGATGTTCATGGCGAGCACGTCCCGGTCCGGCTCGCTCGTGAACTTGTAGGCCCCGTGGCTCGTCCCGATGGCTACGGCCAGAGCGTCGACGCCCGTCCTCTCGACGAACTCCACGGCCTGGTCGGGGTCGGTGAGGTGCACCTCGCCGGAACCGACGCCGTCCTCGATGCCGCCGAGCGTCCCGAGCTCACCCTCGACGGTCACCCCGACCTCGTGGGCCATCTCGACGACCTCGCGCGTCACGCGCACGTTGTACTCGAAGTCCGCCGGCGTCTTACCGTCGTCCATGAGCGAGCCGTCCATCATGACGCTCGTGAAGCCGAGATCTATGGCGCTCTTGCAGGTCTCGGGCGAGTTGCCGTGGTCCTGGTGCAGCGCTACCGAGATCTCCGGGTACACCTCGGCCGCCGCCTCCATCAGGTGGTACAGGAAGCGGTCGTTGGCGTACTTCCTCGCGCCCCTGGAAGCCTGGATTATGACCGGCGACTCGGTCTCCCTGGCGGCCTCCATGATGGCCTGTACCTGCTCCAGATTGTTGACGTTGAAGGCCCCGACGCCGTAACCGCCCTTCGCGGCCTCGTCGAGAAGTTGACGCATCGTCACCAGTGCCATACGGTTCTTTCTCCTCTCGCGTGCTTGCAAACCCTGCGGAGCCTCACGGTTCCCCGCCCAACCCCACCTGCGGAAGCATTCAGTATAGCCGCTAGTCCGGCCTGCGGGCAAAGAAGAGGCGCCCCCGAGAGGGCGCCTGACGAAGCGTGGTTGGTGCCGGCTCTCTAGGCCCGGTCTACGGAGACTCGGTCGGCCTGAACCACGTAGCGGACGTACCAGTTCGGGCCCATCGTCCAGTAGTCGCCGTAGTCCTCGATGCAGGTCTGGAGCGAGATCATGTCCCGACCGGCCTGCGGCGAAGTGACCCACGTCTCGGAAGGCAGGACCTCGGCGAAGCCCGACACCTCATAGGTGTAAACGGTCCCGTTGGCGTCGTAGAGGTAGATCTTGTCCCCGAGCTGCATGTTGACCAGGTCGTAGAACTGGTAGTCGCTCGCCGTTCCGGGCCACCCCAGCCTGTGCGCGGCGATGTAAGTGTTGGCGTTCTCCTGCCACGGGAACCCCGAGGAGGGAAGCTTTATGGCCCCGGCGTCCATCGCGGCGTGGGAATCGGTGTTGGCTACGTAGTTGTCGTCGAGGCCGAGCGCCGGGATGTCCATCCATAAGTCGTTCGTGGCGGGCTTCGGTATCGGGGGCGGCCCGGAGGCCTGCTGCTCCGGCTCTTTCTGAGCCTGCTCTTTGTCGCCGGCGTTCTCCCCACCGTTCCCGGAGGACTCCGCCTGCGCCTTCTCTTCCTCGGCGGCCTTCTCCTCGACGGCGGGCTCGTCCACCGTCTCCCGAGACGCTCCCGCGTTCTCGGCCACGGCCTCCGGCGCCCGGTCCACCTCGGGCGATTCGACCCTGTTGACGGGCGAAGCCTCTTCGCCGCCCGAAGCCACGAGGTCAGGGCTAAAAGGGCTCAGGGAGGAGAACATGATCGCGCCGACAACCACGATGGCGACCGACACCAGCAGCACGAAACCCGCCCGCTGACGCCGCTTCCTGAATATTCTCCGGTCCGACCTCTTGCCCAATGTGTCCTCTCCGTCTTTCTCAGTCGCCTAAAACGCCCGTTCAGACTTCTACCCGCGCGGCATTTTATCAGCCACGTTCGTAAAGTGGTAGGCAACAACTGAACAGTTCTTAATACTTGTACATTTTGTGACACACCGCAGAAACACGTGGCGTCCGGCATGGCCTGCGGACCTGCGGGGTGGTCAGGGCGGATCGATAGGTTAGTATTAGTGTCTTGTCCGGGATCATGGCCGGGCGTTCGGCGGGCTTCGGGCCCCGTGACCATTCGTAGTACAAAGAGGTGCTCGCGGTTGAACACGGAGAAGATGAAGACGGCCGGGAGTGGCGCGGGGTCCTCGACGCTCGCGGGCCGCGGGCTCAGGAAGAGCTACGGGGACTTCGAGGCGGTCAAGGGAGTCGATTTCGAGGTCTACCCTGGGGAGTGCTTCGGGTTTCTGGGGCCGAACGGGGCGGGCAAGACCTCGACCATGAAGATGATCTACGCCGCCGCCGTGCCGACGGGGGGCGAGCTCTCCGTGGTGGGCCTCGACGTCACGCGCCACGACAGGGAGGTCAAGCGGCGCATAGGCGTCGTGCCGCAGGAGAACAACCTCGACGAGGGCCTGAAGGTCAGGGAGAACCTGCTCGTCTACGGCCGCTACTTCGATCTGCCGCGCAAGGTCGTCTTGCAGAGGGCCGAAGAGCTGCTCGACTTCGTGCAGCTCACGGAGAAGGCCGGGGAGAAGGTCGAGGCGCTCTCGGGCGGGATGAAGCGGCGGCTGCTCATCGCGCGCGCCCTCATCAACGACCCCGACCTCGTCGTGCTCGACGAGCCGACGACCGGGCTCGACCCGCAGGCCAGGCATCTGGTCTGGGACAAGCTGCGGGAGCTCGCCAGGGCCGGGAAGACGCTGATACTTACCACGCACTACATGGAGGAGGCGGCGAGGCTCTGCGACCGGCTCGTCATCATGGAGGGCGGGGAGATCATAGCGGAGGGGTCCCCGGCGGATCTCGTCCGCGAGTACGTCAGCCCGCAGGTGGTCGAGTTCAGATCCGACCCGGCCTCGCTCGCGGCGCTGCGACCCGTCCTGGAAGACGCGGCGGACAGCGTCGAGGAGGGCGGGAGCGTCGAGGCGCTGCTCGCCTTCAGCCGGGACGCCCACGCGGTCATGGAGCGGGTCCACGAGTCCGGGATCAGGGTCGAGAACACCGTGCACCGGGAGGCCGGGCTGGAGGATGTCTTCATGCGACTTACCGGAAGGAGGCTGGCCGACTGATGTTCGGCGGGGTCAAGATTCCGTCGCCCCGCGGGGCGTTCCGCGTCTGGCAGCGTAACCTGACGATCTTCCGCAAGTACTGGAAGAGCATCATGTTCCCGAACTTCGTGGAGCCGCTCTTGTACCTCGGAGCTTTGGGCCTGGGTCTCGGGGCGTTTATCCAGCAGGGCGGCATCAACGGCCAGGACTACGTGGCGTTCATAGCGCCGGGGCTTTTGGCGAGCAATGCCATGTTCGCGGCCTCCTTCGAGAGCACCTTCGACACGTTCGTGAAGCTCAGGTTCGACAGGGTCTACGACGCGATCATCACGACGCCCGTCAACGCCGAGGACGTGGTGGCCGGCGAGTACCTGTGGGCGGGTACCAGGAGCGCCCTGTACGGGACGGCGTTCTTGCTCGTGCTCGTGGCGCTCGGGCTGGTGGGCTCGCCGTGGGCCGTACTAATACCGCCGGCATTGCTGTTCATAGGGATCATGTTCAGCGTCATGGGGACGTTGTTTACGAGCCTTATCTACCAGATAGACTACTTCTCGTACTACTTCACGCTCGTCATCACGCCGCTCTTTCTGGTGTCGGGGATCTTCTTCCCCGTCGACGACTTCCCCGCTCCGGTGCCGCAGGTAGCGTGGTTCACGCCGCTCTACCACGCGGTGAACGTGTGCAGGGCGCTCGCCTCGGGGCCAACGCCCGCGGTCCTTATAGACGTCGCGTGGATACTCGTCTTCACGGGGGTCTTGGCGCTCGTGCCGATCCAGATAATGCGCCGGCGCCTGATCGGCTAAACCCCGCATTCTGGTACGATTGACCGTATGGAAGCCGAGCAGTTTACCGTACGCTTCGCCGACGCAAAGGACGACCCCGCCATAGCGGGCCTCGTGGTCGAGGGCTTTCTGGACAAGTTCCGGCCCATCTTCGGCGGCCGAATGGACCGCTCCCTCCGGATCATGGAGAAGTGGGTTACCCTGGAGCACGCCTCTGGCGGCGTCACCTCGCTCGTCACCGAAGGCTACTCGACGTCCGAGCTCGCCGGCAGCGTCGGCGTGCGGACGGCCCCTTCCAGGGAAGACATCCTCGCCCGCGGCCTCTGGCGCTCCCTGACCCGCAACCTGGGTCTTCCCCGCGCCATGTGGGCGACCACCCTGCTCTCCTACCCCCGCTACTCGCACACCTCATCCGAGGCCTACGTCGAGCGGCTCGTCGTCTCCCCCTCCTTCCGGCGGCAGGGCATCGCCCGCGGCCTGCTCTCGGCCGCCGAGGACCTCGCCAGGGACTCCGGCAAGGAGACCGTCGGCCTCCACGTCAGCAGCAACAACCTCTCCGCCCTGCGCCTCTACGAAGCCGAGGGCTACCGCGAGGTAAGCCGCCAGAAGTCTTTCCTGACGAGCTACTTCCTGGATATCAGGGAATGGCTGTACCTGCAGAAAACGCTGTAGGCGGCTGTCAGCTTTCAGCCCTCAGCTAACAGCTTCGAGCAAGAACGGCGAAGCGGAGGGCGTTTGTTCCTGCCGTTTGTCCAGGCGCCGGTCTCCTTGCGAACCGCACGATAGCGGATAGCGGGAAGTCCGAATTCTAGCCATCAACGTCCAGCGGTAATCGAGCATCTTCTAAGGCTGATAGCTGAAAGCTGACGGCTGAAAGCTAAAGCCGAGATGGCCCGTTGGAGCTTGGCGGTGGCTCTTCGTCTTCAGGCCTGGGACGGCGGGGTTCCCGGCGGGGTTCGGGCCAGTCGAAGAGGTCCTCCGGCAGCTCCGGGATGGGGTCGTCGGCCGATGTGGCGCGGCGTCTTCTGTTCTGAACGCGGTCTGTCTGTGGTTCGGATGTCTCATCCTGGCCGTCCGCCTGGTAAGTTCCCTCGCGCTTGCGGTGGATCTTCGGCGGCGCTTCGTCAGAGACCGGGTACTCCACCGTGAGGTCGGCGGTATCGTCGCTAGCGTGAACGTCTTCCGGGGGAACGGCGATCTCATCGTCGGGAAGTACATCCGGTTCCCGGTCTTCGGCCGGTTCGGCCTCCTGGTCGGCGGCGGTTGGAAGTTGGGCTTCGGCGTGGTCCAGGTAGCGGGCGTCGCCCGTAAGAAAGGCAAGAATTTGGGCGTTGAACTCCGCCGGGCGTTCGATCATCGGGGCGTGGCCGCACGCGTCCATCAGGCAGATCTCGGCCCGCTGCACGCTTCCGGCCCAGGCGCTGACGGAGTGGGGGTCCACGATCTGGTCTTCCTCTCCCGAGACTACGAGCATCGGCATCTTGATGATCGCGGCCTGCCGAACGAGCCTGCCGCGCGAGATCTCGCGCCTGGAGATGCTCAGGGTGCGGGCCGCCGCCGCCGGCGTGGACTTCCCCGCGTCGTCAACGAGCTCGTCCGTGAGGTCGTCCGGATCGGCGACGAAGGGCCGCATCCACATCCGCCGCACCGGCCGCGCCGCCCGCCCGAGCGCGTAGAAGAGCGGGCCTATGACGGGGAGCGTCGCGAGCCACAGCGGGGTCGGAAGGTCGATCTGGTCCTCGTCCGCCGGCGCCGAGACGAGCACGATACGGCCGACCAGATCCGGATGGTCCGCCGCGAGCTTGACCACCATGTTGGCGCCGAGGTCGTGGCCTATGACGCTGGCCCGCGCCAGCCCGAAGTGGGCGCAAAAGGCGTAGAGCAGCCTGCTCCCGTTGCGCACCCCGTATCCGGAGGCCGGCTTGTCCGACTCGCCGAAGCCGACGAGGTCGAGGCTGTAGACGGTGAAGCGCTGCGCCAGCCTACTCGCCAGGGGCTCCCAGATGCGCGAAGAGGAGAGCCAGCCGTGGACCAGGACCACCGGCGGACCCCCGCCGATGACGTTGTAGCGGACCCAGGCCCCGTCGAGTTCTAGAAACTCCGTGTCGCGGGCGCTGTCCACCTCGTAGGTGGCCCGGCCGAGCGCCAGCGACGCCGCCACGACCACCAGGATCAACAGAAACAGAACTATCAGAATGGTACTCATGCGCGCAATAATAACGCAAATGTGCGCAGCCCGGTGAGTGGACTGACGTGTTCGTAGTAGCTTTCAGCGGTCAGCTTTCAGCTCTCAGCAAGACCAAAAAAGCTGACGGCTGAAAGCGAAGGCGAAGCCGGAGCGCGCCGATAGCTGACCGCGCGGGGATCGGAAGCTTGAGCTTCCGATCCCCGCTCTACCAGCGGCTGCCGACCACCCGGCGGATGATGAACGAGGCGACTATCGTCGAGGCCAGGGAGAACGACGCCTGGAGCAGCGCCTCTTTGGCGTCGTCGCGCACGCCGCGCACCTCCGGCTCTTTTATGAACCTCTCGGCCAGCCGGCTCGCCAGGACGAACGCGATGGCCGTCGAGAGGATGGAGATAAGACGCTTCTGGGTATCGTCGTTCACGGTTTGGGGCCTTCCCGTCTCTCGCCTGCACTGTGCCCCTGGGGGCGTGGGTACGTTTACTACCCGGTACGGCCCGAGTCTACCCCGTGGCGGCCTTGCCCTCGTAGCCGTAGAGGTAGGACAGTTGCGCGCGCAGGACGTTGCGGGCGGAGAGATCCGCGTGGCAATCGATGCAAAAAAGGACCTCCTCCGGGCGGCCCGGGTGGAGGTCGTGTTCCATCATGAAGTCGAGGATCTCCGTGTATCGGTCTCCGATCTGGTCGACGAACTCGGAGAAGGAGATCTTGCCCGAGATCAAACGCTCGCACGCCTCGCAGGCGTCGAGTTTACCCAGGCGCCGGTTGGTATGCCTGACTATAAGCCCGGGGATGATGTCCCCGGCCCCCGCTTCCTCCTTTATCACTCTTTCCCTTTCTAGCCCCGGAAGGGGCAATTCCCCGTTCCACTGCCAAAACCCCTTGTACCGCCGACGCCCCATACGACGACGGTCCGTGCAGTCTACGTTCGGCGATCCGTTTTGTAAACCCCCGTCGCGTGACGGGGCGCAGTCTAGGCCTGCACGCGCCGCTGTATACTTCTACTGTCGCCGCGAGCAGGCCATGAATGGAGATAAGCCTTGCCCGAAACCCCCGGAAACCGACCACCGTCGAACGTGGAGGCAACGTCCGGCAGAACGGCCCGGTCCTTGCGCGTGGACCGGGGTGCGCGCGTCGTGATCGTCGGTGCCGGGTTTGCGGGTGCGTCCCTGCTCAGGCACCTGCCCCCCGCCCTGAAGAAGCCGGGCGAGACACTTCTCGTCGACCGCCGAGAGGAGTGGGAGTTCGTGCCCCTGGCCCACGAGGTCGCGGTCGGCCGCGTCCACCCCGGGAGCGTCCGGTCTCCCATTTCCCCCCTCTGCCGCGGCGCGTGTACTTTCCTCCGGGCCGAGGTCACCGGCCTGGACCTCGACGAGAGGGTCCTCCACACCTCGGAGGGCGTGGTCGGATACGAGTACCTCGTGCTCAACCCCGGCAGCGTCGCGACGCAGCCGCCCGGGCCCCTAAGAGACCACACCCAGACGTTCTGGAGCGTGAAGGACGCGCTGACCCTGCGCGACGGTCTCGCCAGGGCCTGGAACGGGTCCGCCGGCCCGCGTCCCGTGCCGCCCGGCGCCCTCACGGTGGCGGTCATCGGCGGCGGGGCGACCGGCGTCGAGCTCGCCGCGGAGCTCGCGGCGCTCTTCGACTACCTCAAGAAGCGCTCGCACCGGCGCCCCCGCGAGGAGCCGCGGGTGGTCCTCTTCGAGGCGGCCGACCGGCTGATGGGCTGGCTCGACCCGTACTTCGACCGCGTTGCCCAACAGACCCTGGCCAACCTGGGCGTCGAGGTCCGCCTGAACGCCCCGGTGGACGGGGCGACAGGGTCCGGCGTGTGGTTCGGGGACGAGTTCCTGCCCGCCGCAACGCGCGTCTGGGCGGCGGGTGTGGAGGCCTCGCCGCTCGTCCGCGACCTTCCTGGTAAGCACGACGCGTCCGGGCGCGTCGGCGTAGACGAGCACCTGACTTTGCCGGATCACCCCGAAGTCTACGTCCTCGGGGACGCCGGCAACTACTTCCACCCGAAGCTCGGTCCCCTGCCCCCCACGGCCTCCGTCGCCGTGCAGCAAGGACCGTGGACCGCCCGCGACCTCAAGAGGCGGCTGCGGGGCGCCGGCAGCCGCAGGGGCCGCCCACCCTTCCGCTTCTTCGACCGGGGCTACGTCGTGAGCCTCGGCCCCGAGAGCGGCGTGGCCGACGCGGTGGGCCTCAAGCTACGAGGGCCCGCGGCCCAGGCCCTCTACCGAAGCGTCTTTCTCTACTACATAAAGAGCCGCCGTGACAGGCTGCTCACCGGCGCGGACTGGGCCATGGAGAGGACGATCGGACGCCTCGGGTTCGGGAGCGATGGGACAGACAGCTCTCAGCCTTCAGCTTTCAGCGGTGAGCAAGAAAAGGATGAGCGTTAGCCAGACCGGACACGCAGGAACAGGCCGTCAGGCTAGGATTCCACCCGAAATGGAGACAGGTGCCGCTCGACGATCCGCGGGACCTCGTCAGGCGTGACGCGGGTGTACCAGACGTCGTCCGGGAAGACGAAGACGACGGGACCCTCCTCGTGCCGGCGCGTGCAGGCGTTGCGAAGGATGGTGGACGAAGACACCCCGCGCCTCTCCACTTCGCTCCTGAAGGCTTCGAGCAACTCTTCGCCTCCCTTCGCGCCGCAGCGTCCCTCCCCGGGCGTGGCGCAAACAAAAATCTGGCGAAAAGCCGTCATGAAGAGATTCTATGCCGCGCCGGAGACAAGTCCAGTGAAGGCATCAGGTTTCAGGCTGCAGGAGTCTTGGGCGCAACCTCTGGTCGCGCAAGACTCCTCCCCGAAAGGGGCCAGGAGAAAGTCGCGTCTTCCCCTTACCTGGAACCTGATGCCTGAAACCTCCTCAGAACGTCGTCGCGGAGAGCCCGGTTTCGGCGCGATCCTGTATGCGGCGTGCCATGCCCGTCTCTTTCGCTTTCTCGGAGACGGCTTCGGCGACCGCGGGGGCGACGCGTTCGTCGAAGACGGAGGGGATTATGTAGTCTTCGGAGAGGTCTTCTTCGGGGATAACCTCGGCCATGGCGTTGGCGGCGGCAAGCTTCATCCCCTCATCTATCTCGCGGGCGCGGACGTCGAGGGCGCCGCGGAAGATACCGGGGAAGCAGAGGACGTTGTTGATCTGGTTCGGGTAGTCGCTGCGGCCCGTGGCGATGATCCTGGCGTGACCCATCGCGTCCTCGGGGCGTATCTCCGGGTCGGGGTTCGCCATGGCGAAGATTATGGGGTCCTCGTTCATCGTCTTGAGGTCGTCCACGGTGAGCACGTTCGGGGCGGAGAGGCCTAGGAACAGGTCGGCGCCCCGGACGGCCTCGGCCAGATCCCCCGTGCGTCCCTCGGGGTTGGTGTTCTCGGCGAACCAGCGCTTGGCCGGGTTCAGGTCCTCGCGGCCCTCGTGGACTATGCCCTTTGAGTCGCAGCCGACGACGTTCGTGGCGCCGGCCGCCATTATGATCTTGGCGCACGCCACCCCGGAAGCCCCCACGCCGTTCACGACCAGGCGCAGGTCCTCCACCTTCTTGCCCACTATCTTCAGCGAGTTTATGAGGGCGGCGAGGACGACGACGGCCGTGCCGTGCTGGTCGTCGTGGAAGACGGGGATGTCCAGGTCCTTCTTCAGGCGTTCTTCGATCTCGAAGCATCGCGGGGCCGAGATGTCTTCGAGGTTTATGCCGCCGAAACCGGGGGCGAGGGCCTTGACGGTTGCGACGATCTCGTCCGTGTCCTTGGTGTCGAGGCAGATCGGGAACGCGTCGACGTTGGCGAACTGCTTGAAGAGGGCGGCCTTACCCTCCATCACGGGCATCGCGGCCCTGGGGCCTATGTCCCCGAGGCCGAGGACGGCCGTCCCGTCCGAGACTACCGCCACGGTGTTACGCTTTATGGTGAGGTTGAAGGCCCGTTCGGGGTCGTCGTGGATCGCCCGGCACACCCTCGCGACGCCCGGCGTGTAGACCATAGAGAGGTCGTCGCGGGTCCGGATCTGGAGCTTCGAGCGGACCTCGATCTTGCCCCCGATGTGCATCAGGAAGGTCCTGTCGGAGACATTTACGACGCTGACCTCGGGCAGCCCCTCTACGGCCTCGACGACGCTCTGGCCGTGCTCGGAGTCGCGGGCGTTCACGGTGATGTCGCGAACGGTCCTGTCCTCCCGCATCCTGACGATGTCGACCGCCCCTACCATCCCGTCGGCCTCCCCGATGGCGGTCAGGATCTTGCCGAGCGACCCCGCCCGGTGCGGAAACTCGACCCGCAAGGTAAAACTGTAGCTGGCGCTCGGTATGGACTCCATCGAATCTTCCTCTCCCTAGTGAGCCCGCCCCACGCGGCGCTCCACCCGCCGAATTTAGCACGCTGCTTCGCAGCTTTCAGCACGCTCCGGCTGCGCCTCCGCTCTCGGCACGCTTAGGGCCTTGCGGCCCTCGCTCTCAGCCCGTCAGCTTCTCGCCGCCCATGGCCCAATCGGGCAGCGCCTTGCGAAGCGTTTCGGGTGCCGGAAACCGTACCGTGTACGGACGACTGGCTGACAGGCCGAAGCGGGCTGACGAGGCGCGAAGCGCCGGGCTGACAAGCTATATCGGCAGATATTCGGGGGAGTCGGGCAGGTCCGTTCCCGGGAGCGCGTCGTGGCGCCGCATAAACCACCTGCCCCTCTCGGAGCTTCTTCCGGCCTCGTCGGCGGCCTGGGAGAGGCCGTTTCGGAGCTCGTGCAGGAGCGGGGGGCGCTCGCCGTAGGAGACCATTTCGAGTTCGGCGGCGACGGCGGAGTCGACGAACTCGCCCCACAGGCGGGCCGCGTCTCCCTCCGTAGCCGGGGGTGCGGCATAGGCGCGTTTTATCTCGTCCGGCAGGGAGACGGGTTCCAGCGTCGCGGCCCGCGTCCCGTCCGTCGCGGCGGGCCGTTCTCCGAGGTAGCGGCGGGCGGCGAAGAGGAGGAGGCGGGAGGGGACGGTGCGCTTGTTCCAGGAGGCGGCGACCGCCTCCCAGTCTATAAAGGATCCCCCGTAGAGCCTATCCAGGTCCATGCCGGACCTCATTGTAATCCAAGCTGAAAGCTGACCGCCGAAAGCTGACGGCTACAACCCCTACGTCGGGCTCGCCGCTTCGGTCTCTTCGCCAGGGCCGTCGTCGGGCCCGTCGGGGTCAGGCGTGCCAAGCGTCTCGGCGACGAGGACGGGGTCCGGTTCTTCTTGCAGGTAGCCCCTGCCGGCGAGTTCGGTGGCCACCTGTTCGCTGGTGCGTTCGCGCAAGGCCGGGTCGTCGCGCAGGGCCGCGTTCAGGGCGTCGCGCACCTCGTCGGGGTCGGGGCCCATCTGGATGTTGCCGCTCGTCATGGTTCTCCTCTCGAAGCGTGGCAGGGGTTGGAGTGTAAGGCGGGACGCTACATGCCGCCGTAAGAGATCTCTAGTTCTGAGGTGTCGGCCTCCGGGAACTCGAGGGCGAGGTCGCCCTCGGTCGCGCGGTCCATGTAGGAGGACCAGATGTCCATGGGCAGCCTCTCGCCGTTCGGTTCTTCGAGGCCGTGGACGCCGACCATCGAGCGCCTGCCTTCCGGGTAGCCCACCCAGACGGAGGTGCAGAGGCGGGGCGTGTAGCCGACGTACCAGGCGTCAACGAAGTCGTCGGTGGTGCCCGTCTTGCCGGCTGAGGGGCGTCCTATCTCCTCGTCCAGGTCGTGGTACATGCTCGCCGTTCCGTCTTCGACCACGCCCCGCAGGACGCCCGTCGCGATCGCGGCCTGGTTCCCCGTGAGCACGCGCCTCCCGCCGATGCGGTGCTCGAACGGCGTCTCGCGCCTTCCGTAATCCACCCGCTCGACGAGCCCGACGGCGTAAGGTTCGCGATGGATGCCGCTGCCCGCGAAGGTCGAGTAGGCGGAGGCCATGTCGAGCGGGCTCACCCCCTCGCCGAGACCGCCTATCGCCGTGGAAGGGTAGGCCTCGACCTTCGTGGTTATGCCGAGTTCTCTTGCCGTTCGGGCGACCCGATCGAGGCCGACGTCCGCGGCCAGCTGGACGAAAACGGTGTTGTCGGATTCGGCCATCGCTTCGCGGATCGAGATCTCGCCCCGCTCCACCGAGTCGTAGTTCTCTATGGCGTAGTACTCGTCCTGGAAACTGAAGTTGAGGTCCTGGGAGAAGTACGTGCTCTCCGGGGAGACGTCCTTCTTGAGCGCGGCGGCGAGCACGAAGGGCTTGAAGGAGCTGCCCGGCTGGCGGCGCGCGTGGAGCGCCAGGTTGAAGTCCCCCTCCTGACCGGCCAGGGCCCTGATCGCGCCGCTCTGGGGCTCCACGGTCACGACCGCCGCGGAGGGGTCGTCGGGTTCGTCGAGGACCCTTTCCGACTCCTCGACGGCGGCGTGCTGGAGGTCGGGGTCGAGGGTGGTGTGGACGCGAAGGCCGCCCAGGCGAACGGCCTCGGCACCGGCTTTCTCCTCGACCTCCTCGCGCACCTTCTCGACGAAGGGCGCGTAGGCCGGGTCTTCTGGGGGAGGGTCGGGGGCGAACTGGAGGTCCTCGGAGACCGCCTCGCGGTGCTCGGCGGCGGAGATCATGCCCTGCTCCAGCATGAGGCCTAGCACCCTGTCGCGGCGGGCGGTGGCCTGCTCGACGAGCGGCTCGCCCTCCCAGGTGGTGTAGGTCGAGGGGGCGTGCAGGAAGCCGGCGAGGGCGGCGGCCTCCGAGAGCGTCACCTCGTCGGCGTCCTTGCCGAAGTACTGCTCGGCGGCCCGCTCGGCACCGTATGCCCCGTCACCGAAGTAGACGGCGTTCAGGTACGCGGTCAGGATCTCCTCCTTGGAGTGGCGCCGCTCGTAGGAGAAGGCGAGCGAGGACTGCACGAAGCGGCGCCAGAACGAGACGTCGAGCCGCTCGTCCTCCTCGACGAAGAGGTTCTTCATCAGCTGCTCGCTTATGGTAGAGCCCCCCTCCTGCACCTCCCAGGCCCGAAGGTCCGTCCAGGCCGCCCGCCCCAAGCCCTCGAAGTCGACGCCGAAGTGCTCGTAAAACCTGCGGTCCTCGACGGCGACGACGGCGGCCGGGATCCGATCCCCCAGGCCCTCGAAGCCGACGGTCTCGCGGCTCTCTACGGCCCGGAACGCGCCGATCCTCTCACCTTGCGCGTCGTAGACGTAGGAGTCTTGCACGAGCTCCGGCTGCCGCCTCGCGAGGCCTTCCTCGTACTGTTGCACGACGAAGAGGTAGAGGCCCAACACCCCGATAACGGCGGAGGCGCCCAGGATCAGGGCGGTATTGAACGCGGTGCGCAAACCGCGCACGAAGAGACCGGGGCGCGGTTTGCCCCTGGCCTTCTTGCCTGTCTCGAACCAGTCGTTCACCTGCCCTCCGGCGACTAGTCTAACCCAACGGCCACCGGACCGGGGGTGATGCTAGGATGTGCCGATGCCAGATTTGATCTGCGCCGCCAGGCGCACCGGAGACCAGGAGAGCCGCACCGAAGAGTACGAACTGCGCTTCTCGGCCGGAGAAGCCCCGCCACAGATCCTCCACGTAAAGTACCAGGCCGCCAGGGCGTACGAGATCAACGCCGCCCTCGACGCCGCGACCGAGGCCTCACGGGCCACCATCTCCGAGAACCATCCCGGCCTGCCGCAGCCGACCGACGAGGCCCTGGCCCAACTCTTTTGGCGCACCATCCAGGCCGCAAAATACGAGGGCGGCCAGACGAAGGTCTCCACGCTGGAAATTTAAAGCGGTTCGCAGTGACACTGAGCCACTGCAACCCGCGCCATCAGCTATCAGCCCGCTCCGGCTCCGCCTCCGCTCTCAGCGATCGACTTTTTTGCTCCTGGCTGAGAGCTGATCGCTGAGAGCTGACAGCTTCAACCCTGGTTCGCGGCGCGGAGAAGGTCTTCCAGCGTTACGCGTTCTTCGTAGAGGGCGGTGCCGACGATCACGCCTACCACGCCGTCGAGCCTGGACAGAGCGGCCACGTCTCCCGCGTCCCGGACGCCGCCGCTGGCGATAGTGGGTATGATGCGGGCGAGGGCGGCGGTGTCTTCGAGGGCGGCGCCCGTACCCACGCCGTCGCGGGCGACGTCGGTGTAGAGGACGGACGCGACGCCGTCTTCGGAGATCTCCTCCGCAAGCTCCAGCACGGGGACCCCGCTCGACCGCTGCCAGCCGTGGGTGGCGACCACCCCGTCGCGGGCATCGAGGGCCACGACGAGCGAAGGTCCGAGCTCCTCGACGGCCCGCAGGCGCAGCTCCCGGTCCTCCACGGCTGCCGTCCCCACGACGACGCGCGAGGCGCCCGAGCGCCGGAGCAGCGCGAGGTCATCGAGGGTTCTGATGCCGCCGCCGACCTGGAGCGGGACGCCAACGGCGCCGGAGATCCGGCCGACCAGTTCGGCCTGAACGGGACGGCCCTCTTTCGCGCCGTCGAGGTCGACGACGTGGATCGCCCCGGCCCCCCGCCGCTCCCACTCGCGGGCCCGCTCCACGGGGTCGGCGTCGTACTCCTTTGACCGGCCAAAATCCCCCTGCACGAGCCGAACACACTTGCCGCCCCGCAAATCTATCGCCGGGTAAACGGTGAAATCCATCAGAGGGTCCTCGACCAGGACAGAAAGTTCTCGTAGAGCCTCAGGCCGGCCCGGCTGCTCTTCTCGGGGTGAAACTGCACCGCCACCAGGTTCTCCCGCCCCGCCACCGCGCAGAAGCGCACCCCGTACTCCGTCTCCCCCAGAAGGTCCGCCGCCTCCGCGGGCTCGGGGTAATACGAGTGCACGAAGTAGAAGTCCTCCCCGTCGAGCCCATCCAGAACCGGGTGCTCCCGCACCAGCCGCAACTCGTTCCATCCCATATGAGGAACCTTGAGGTCCCCGGCTTCGAAGCGGCGAACGCTCCCAGGAAGCAGGCCGAGTCCCTCCGCACCGGGCGACTCCTCCGAATCGTCGAAGATCACCTGCAGCGCCACGCACACGCCGAGAAAAGGCTTACCGGAACGAAACGCCTCCCCGCAGGCAACGTCCATCCCCCTCTCCCGCAGCTTCTTCATGCAGTCCCCAAAGGCCCCGACCCCGGGCAGCACCACCACATCCGCGCCCCCCACCCGCTCCGGGTCTGACGTAAGATCCACGCGGGCACCCACCTTCTCCAACGCCCGCGTCACGGAGAGGGTGTTGCCCGCGTCGTAGTCGATGACGGCGACGTTCAACCTTTCAGCCATCAGCTATCAGCCTTCGGCTTCGGGCTTGATCCCCCGGTTCTCCTGTTCGGCAACCCGCCGAAACCGCAGCGCCCGGACAGGCCTTTGCCCGGGCGTAAGAAACCCCGGTCTAGACAGGCTCCTGGCTGACCGCTGAAAGCTGATAGCTGATAGCTAATCAACAACCCCCTTCGTCGAGGCGCTGCCGCCCGTCCGCGTCGCGATGCCCGCCCGAAGCGCGACCGCCAGCGCTTTAACCCCCGACTCCACTTTGTGGTGGGCGTTCTCGCCGTAGTGGCAGTTTACGTGGAGGGTGAAGCGGCCGTACTGGGTGAAGGCGCGCAGGAACTCCTGGAACAGCTCGGTGTCGAAGGTGCCGATCTTCTCGGGCATCGGCCCGAGGTTGCAGGTGAGGTGGCTCCTGGCGCCGAGATCGACCACTACCGTCGAGAGGGCTTCGATGAGCGGGGCGCTCGCGTCGGCGAACCGGACGAGGTTCGCGCGGTCCCCGAGCGCCTCGTCGAAGGCGCGGCCGAGCACCAGGCCCGTGTCTTCGACGGTGTGGTGGTCGTCTACCCAGGTGTCGCCCTTCGCCTCGACCGTAAGGTCCATGCCGGAGTGGTGGGCGAGCAGGTGCAGGAGGTGGTCGAGGAAACCGACGCCGGTGGCCACATCGACCCGGCCGGTACCGTCCAATTCCAGGCCGACCCTGACGAAGGTCTCGCCCGTCTTCCGCTCCGCGCTGCCCGTTCGTGACATCCCGCTCCTTCTGGTTTATCTGCCCGCCGGCATTCTAACCGACGGCTCACTTCATCCGGACGCTGACGCTCTCGGCGTGGTTCTCGAAGCCTTCCAGGCGGGCGAGGCGTTGTACGTGCGGTCCGATCTCGCCCAGCGCGTCCCTCGTGAAGTGGATGTAGTTTGTGTGCGCCACGAAGTCGCGGGTGCCGAGGGCCGAGGCCCAGGTGGCGGCGCCGCCCGAAGGCAGCGCGTGGGACGGGCCGGCGGCGTAGTCGCCGAGGGCAACGGGGCTGAAATCGCCGACGGCGACCATGCCGACGGCGTCGAGGTCCTGGAGGATCGCCTCGTGGTCCTCGGAGATCACGTGCGCGTGCTCGGGGGCGTACGCGTTGGAGATCTCGACGGCCTGCGCGTTGTTCCGTACCCTGACGAGCGTGATTAGCTCTGATGGTTCCCCGGAGAGGAGCGGCTCGACGCCGCGTATGAGCTCCTCACTCGGGGTGAGGAGCACGGCTGAGGCGCCGGAGAGGTGCTCGGCCTGGGCCATGAGGTCGCGGGCGACCCGCTCGGGGAAGGCGCCGGCGTCGGCAAGGACCATCACCTCGCTAGGCCCCTGCGGCGCGTCGATGCCGACCACGCCGAAGACCTCTAGCTTCGCCGCCGTCACGTAGTCGTTGCCGGGGCCGACTATCTTGTCCACCCGCCTAACGGTCTCGGTCCCGAACGCCAGGGCGCCGACGGCCTGCGCCCCGCCGAGGGCGTAGACCTCGTCCAGGCCGAGAAGGCCGGCGACGGCGAGCACGCTCTCGTCGGCGGTGCCGTCGGTTCCCGGCGGGGTGCAGACCCGGATCTCCCCCACCCCCGCCACCTGGGCCGGGACGGCGGACATGACGAGCGTGCTCGGGTAGGCCCCGTGCCCGCCAGGGACGTAGAGGCCCGCGCTCCTGATGGGTCGCACCCTCTGGCCCACGGTGGCGCCGTTTCTGTGCATCTCCCACCCACGCCCAAGCTCCCGCTTGTGGAACGCCCGCACGTTCTCTATCGCAAAGGCGAAGCTGTCCTTGAGTTCGGGAGAGAGGGAGTCTCTGGCGCTCTCGATCTCCTCGGCCGGCACCCGGACGTTCTCCGGGCGCACGCCGTCGAAGCGTTCGGTGTAATCGAGCAGCGCCGCGTCGCCCCCCTCGCGCACCCCCTCGACGATGCCCCTGGCGGCCCCTCGTATTCGAACGGAGAGAAAGCCGTCCGGGCGGCGCAATCTTCCGACGATCTCGGCCGCGCTCTTGCCGCGGGCGTCTATCTTCTCAACCAACGCGGTCTCCGTTTCTTTGCATGGCTTCGACCAGGGCCGCGACCTCCGGGTGCCGCAGGCGGTAGGAGCCGCGGTTGGCGATCAGGCGGGCGGTGGAGGAGGAGATCTCGTCCATGACCACAAGATCGTTCTCCCGCAACGTCGTGCCCGTCGCGGTCAGGTCGACTATGCACTCGGCGAGCCCCACGAGCGGCGCGAGCTCCACGGAGCCGTGCAACTCTATTACCTCGGCCTGCCTGCCCATCCCCTCGAAGTAGCGGCGGGCGACGTTGGGGAACTTCGTACCGACGCGGACCACTTCGGCGTGCGAGATGGCGCTCCGCACGACCTCCACGTTCTCTCGCGGCGCGGCGAGCACCATCTGGCAGGCCCCGGTCCCGAGGTCCCGAAGCTCCATCACGTTCGGCTGCTGCTCGTCGAGCACGTCCTTCCCGACGATGCCGATGTCGGCGGCCCCATGCTCCACGAATACGGGCACGTCCGATGGCCGGCTCATGATGAACTCGGCCCCCTCGGCCCGGTAGAGGAGCCTCCGCCCGTCCTCCCGCAACACCCCTACCGGCATCCCGGCAGATTCGAGGGCGGCGAGGGCGTCTTCGAAGATGGCGCCCTTTGGGACGGCGACCCGCAGACCCCTCATCGCATCACTCTCCCGGCAACGGCATCGACGGGGACGATTCCGGGTTCTTCTCCGGTTGTGGAGACGAGCTTGACGCCCTCGGGCACCGGGTATCCGACCCAGCCAGCCTCGACCGAGCGGGCGTAGTCCGCGGCCTCGGCCTGCGGCAGGTCTTCGGCCAGGTGCAGGACGGGCACACCGAACCCGCGCAAGTCACCCGCCTTCCGGGTCGCCTCTACGGAGGCGCCGACGAGGACGACGAGCGGGGCGGGTTCCCTCTCGGGAAGCACGGAGACCAGACGTTCGAGGGAGATGGCGAAGCCGGTGGCGGGCAGCGGTTCCCCGAAGCGCCGGAGAAGGTTATCGTAGCGGCCGCCGTTTGCGACGGTGAAGCCGAGGCCCGAGGCGTAGACCTCGTAGACGGCTCCCGTGTAGTAGTCGTGGCGACCGATCAGGCCGAAGTCGAGCATGACGCCGTCGAGGCAACCGACGGCCGCGAGGTGATCCAGGATCAGCCGCAAGTTCCCCAGCGCCGCCCCGGCATCCCCGCTCTCCCCCGCGTACCTCTCGGCCCGCTCCAACACGGCGCCGTCGGTGGCGGGCCCGACGAGGCGCGGTAGCTCCCTGACGGCGGCGGCGACCTCGGGCTGGAGGGTGGACGAGATCTCGTCCACCCTCACGAGGTCTTTGTCCGCGAGCGCCGCTAGCACCTCTGCCGCGACCCCGGGGACCACGCTGTTGAGATACCCCCTGTAGAACGCCGCCTGCCCGAGCACGAGAGCGAAGTCCGTACCGGGACGAAGGCCAAGGGTTCGGAGCACGTCCACGAGCACGGCGATAGTCCCCGCGTCCTCGCCCGGGCTCGCCGAGCCGACGGCCTCGACCCCGGCCTGGCGGAACTCCGCGCTCTGCCCGCGGCCGACGCCGGTGCGTCTGTAGACGGGGAGGCTATAGGAGAGCTTGTGCGGCGGCGGCATGTTGCGCAGGCGCTGGGCGACGAGGCGGGCGACCGGCGTCGTAACCTCGGGGCGCAACAGGAGCATCTGGTTGTCCGGGTCAAAAAGCTTGAAAGCCGAATCCCGGAGCTTCGGCTCCTCGATGACCTCCGAGTACTCCAACGCCGGCGTAACGATCTCCCTGAAACCGTGCAGGCGAAACCGCTTCAGCACCTCCGCCTGCACGTCCAGGAGGCGCGTGGACTCCGGGGGCAGGACGTCGCGCGTGCCCGGCGTGGTCGAGAACTTTCTTGGGGTCTTCTCTCTCATCCGGAGGCTATCTTAACCGATACAAGAGGCCGTTCACGGCCAGCCGCGCGCACGATGCTACGATGCATTGCCGCCGGCGAATATACGAAGGAGAAGTTTGGAAGAACGGGACCCGCAGAAGAAGATCGAGGGCATGACCCGCATCGTGCTCCGCCCGCTGGCCAGCCCCCTGCCGCTGGCGTTCTTCGCCTTCGGTGCCGGGTCGCTAATGCTGAGCGGTTTGCAGCTGGGCATCATACCCACGTCAGAGACCCGGAGCCTCGCGCTCGTCCAGATCGGCTTCATCTTCCCGCCGCTGGCGCTGGCCTCCGTGCTCGCCTTTCTCTCCCGGGAGACGCTCGGAGCCACCATCATGGCCCTCATCTCCTTCTCCTGGCTCGCCAACGGCCTGATCGACCTGACCGCGCCACCGAACTCGACCAACGCCACCCAGGGCCTGCTCGCCGTCTCGCTGGCCGTCATCCTGCTCCTCGTCGGCGCGGGCGCCCTCCTGGGCAAGCCCCTCCTCGGCCTGGTCATAGTCCTCGCCTCGGCCCGCTTCGCAACGAGCGGCCTCTACGAGCTCACCGCGGCCACCGCCTTGCAGACCGCCTCCGGCGTCCTCGGCTGCGTGATAGCCGCCATAGCCCTCTACGGCGGCCTCGCCCTGGGCCTCGAAGACCTCCAGGGCAAGACCGTCCTCCCCATCGGCCGCCGCGGCGCGGCCCGTCGCGCCTTCGAGGGCGACCTCGGCGAGCAGGTGGGGCCCATCGAATCCGAAGCAGGCGTGCGGAAACAGCTTTAAGGTCGCGCCCCAATACCGCCACCCGGTAGACTAAAAGAGTCGCAGGCGTAGGAGAGGGGATGGCGTGATCGAGGTCTTCGGCAGGACGAACTCCCTCAACGTGCAGAAGGTGCTTTGGTGCCTGGGCGAGTTGGGGGTGCCGTTCGAGCGGTACGACATGGGCGGCCTTTACGGGGGCAACAAGGAACCGGGCTTTCTTGCCCGAAACCCGACCGGGCTCGTGCCGCTCATCTCGGACGACGGCTTCGACCTCTGGGAGTCGAACACGATCGTCAGGTACCTGGCCGGCCGATACGGGGCGGGGCTCCTGTGGCCTGAAGACCCGGAGGCCCGCGCCCTCTCGGACAAGTGGATGGACTACCAGCTGGGCACGGTCTTTCCGGCCTTCAAGGACGCGGTGCTCGGCCTGATCCGGTCCGCCCCGGAGAACCGAGACCCGGACAAGATAGCCGCCTCGGTCAGAGCCACCGCCGACACCCTGCACGTACTCGACACCCACCTCGAAGGCCGCGAGTTCGTAGCCGGCGACTCGCCGACCATCGGCGACGTCGCCCTCGGGCCCACGATCTACCGCTACCTCACCCTCGATATAGACCGCCCGGCCCTGCCGAACCTCGAAGCCTGGCACGACCGACTCTCCGAACGCCCGGCGTACCGCGAGCACGTGATGGTGTCGTATCGAATGGAGAGCCTCTGAGCGGTCCGCTACGCGAACCGCGCTTTCAGCTGTCAGCTGACAGCTCTCTACTCGAAGACGACCGTACGATTCCCGTCGACGAGGATGCGGTCTTCGAGGTGCAGGCGGACGGACCTGGCGAGGACGCGGCGTTCGACCTCGCGGCCCAACCTCACCAGGTCGTCCACCGTGTCGCGGTGGGAGACGTGGGCGACGTCCTGGTGAATTATTGGGCCCGCGTCGAGCTCCTCGCTGACGTAGTGGGCGGTCGCCCCTATCGTCTTTACGCCCCGCTCGTGCGCCCTGCGGTAGGGATCGGCGCCGGCGAAGGCCGGCAGGAAAGAGTGGTGGATGTTTATGAGCCTGTCCCTGTAGGCGTCCACGAATTTGGGTGTGAGGATCTGCATGTACCGGGCCAGCACGACGAGGTCCACTTCGTTCTCGGAGAGCAGGTCCAGGACGCGCGATTCCTGCTCGGCCTTCGTCTCTTTCGTCACGGGGAGATGGTGGAAGGGGATGCCGTGGGCCTCGACGCGCGGAGCGAGGTCCGGATGGTTCGAGACGACGAGCGGTATCTCGGCGTCGAGTTCTCCTGCGTCCCAGCGCCAGAGGAGGTCCGTCAGGCAGTGGTCGTAGCGGGAGACGAGGATCGCCATTTTCTTCGGGGTGTCGGTGTGGCTGACGTGCCAGTCCATGCCGTGACGGCGGGCGAGGGGGCGGAAGGCGCCGGCGAACTCGTCGCGGGAGAGACCGAAGCCTTCGCCCTCTATTTCCAGGCGCATAAAAAAGGTCGCCTCGTCGCTCACGTACTGGTCGGCCGAGAGGATGTTGCCGTCGTGCATCGAGATAAAGGAGGAGAGGGCCGAGATCAGGCCCTTCCTGTCGGGGCAGGAGACGGTGAGACGCAAGTTGGAAGACAACGTCGCCCTAGCGGTCCCGGATCTGGGTTACCGACGAGTCGATAAAGATGTCGAGTATCCAGTCAGCGGCGATCCTGGCCCGGCTCTGCGGGCTCTCCAGCTTGTAGAGATACGTCGCCCGCCAGAACAGCGAGGCTATGAGGCCGCTGAACTTGACGTTCATCACCTGGTTGACGGCGAAGTCACTGCCGATCTCGACGAGCTGACCTACCGGCTTGTAGTCGAAGGGCTCGGGCTCGCCGCCGTCTATTGCCGAGACGACGTTTCTTGCGACCACCTTACCCTCCTGCGTGGCCGCCTGGGCGTTCGGCGGGACGGGCGTGCCGTCCTTCTCGACGGTGGCGGCGCAGTCCCCTATCCCCCACACGTTCTCGTGGCCCTCCACCCGCATAAAGGCGTCGGTCTTCAGGCCCTTTCGCTCGTCCGAGGGGAGGTCCAGGTCGTCCAGCTTCTCGCTCGCGCGGGCGCCGGCCGTCCAGATTGCGTTCTGCGTCGGGATCTCGTTCCCATCCGAGAGGATCACCCTGTCGGCCTTGATCTCCCTGGCCTTGACCTTCGTGATGACGCTGATGTCCAGGTCCGCGAGCTTCTTGCGCGCCGTGCGCCTCAGCGCCGGGTCGAGCTCTTTGAGGATCATCTCGTTGCTGTCTACGAGCACTATCTTGACCCTGTGGGGGTTTATGTTCGGGTAGTCGGGCGTCAGGACGTCGTGGACGAGGCCGTGCAGCTCGGCGGCGACCTCGACGCCCGTGGCGCCGCCCCCGATCACCACGAACGTCAGTTGCGAGTCGGGGACGTCCCCGCGGGCGAGCGTCGCCTCCTCGTAGCGCTCTATTACCCTGTTTCGGATCTCCTCCGCGGCCCGTATTCCCTTGATGCTTATGGCGTGGTCCTCGACGCCGGGGATGCCGAAGTACGCCGGCTCGGCCCCCAAAGCCACGATCAGGTGCTCGTAGGGGAACTCCCTTCCGCCGGCCGTGACGCATTGCTTCTCCAGGTCTACGCCCTCGACCTCGGCGCGGCGGAAGCTTGCGCCGTCCCGGATCAGAGCCCGCCGCAAGGGCTGCGCGACGTTCTTGGTGTCGATGTCGCTGCTGATGCACCCGGCGAGCATGGGCCAGAAGGTGAAGAAGTTCTCCCGCGAGATGACCATCACCCCAACGTCGTCCCTGCGCCGGGTCATCTTGCACAGGCTCTTGGCCGCCGTGTAGCCGGCGAACCCGCCGCCGAGGATGAGGATGCGGTTGGGGAAGTCGCGGTACGGCGCCCGCTCCCACGGCTCGTAGCGTTGGCCGTTGCCCGAGAAGACGACGCGCCTGAGCGTCTCCGCCGCGACGGCCCCGCCCAACGCCGTGAGCGCCCCTCTTGCGAACCGGTTCAACCCACGCCTCCCTCTTGCACACTCACCGACCAATCCCGGACATACTAATGCGCCCCGCACCCGAATGGAAACGAATCGACGGCCTTGACGGGACGCCGTCCCTGCACTACGTTCCCTCCCCATGAACCTGGATAAACGCACCAGATCGCTGGTCGACTACCTCGCCGCCGCCGCGGACCTCGACTCGGCGGCCTCCGTCCTCCACTGGGACCACCAGACCTACATGCCGCCCGGCGGCGTCGGTTCCCGGGCCGAGGCCCTCGCGACCCTGAGCCGCCTCTCCCACGACATCACCGCCTCGAACGAGACCGCCCGCCTGATCGACGCCGCGGGCGACCCGGAACCGGGCTCGGACGCCGAGGCCGTGGTGCGCCTCGCCCGCCGCGAGCACGAACGCGCCACCAAGCTCCCCTCCAGGCTGGTGGCGGAGACCTCGCGCGCCACCACCATCGCGGAGCCGGCCTGGAGACGGGCGCGGGCCGACCAAGATTTCAGGGCACTGGTCCCACACCTGCGGAACATCCTGGATTTGCAGCGGGAGATTGCCGAATGCCTCGGTTACGAGGATCATCCCTACGACGCGCTCCTCGACCGCTACGAGCCCGGCGCCAAAAAGGCCCGCCTGGAGCCGATCTTCGACGAACTCAAACGCGGAACGGCCGACATGGTGCGCGCAGTCGCCGCTGTTTCGGACGACCGGACGGCCCCGCTCCGCGGCGCGTTCGACGAGGGACGGCAGGAGGCTTTCGGCCGATCAATCGCATCCGCGTTCGGCTACGACTGGGGGCGTGGGCGGCAGGACCGGGCGCCCCACCCGTTTTGCATAAACTTCGGCGGGCCGGGAGACGTGCGTATAACCACCCGCTACGACCCCGCCTGCCTCTCCCCGGCACTCTTCGCAACCCTGCACGAAGCAGGCCATGCCCTCTACGAGCAGGGCGTCGACCCGACTTACACGCGCACGCCCCTCTCGGGCGGCGTCTCTTTGGGCATCCACGAGTCGCAGTCGCGCCTGTGGGAGAACGTCGTCGGTCGCTCGCGCCCCTTCTGGAACCACTTCTACCCGCGCCTGCAGGAGGCCTTCCCCGAGGCGTTGGGAGGGACGTCGCCCGAAGACTTCTACCGGGCGATCAACGCGGCGTCGCCGTCGGAGATCCGCGTAGAGGCCGACGAGCTTACGTACAACCTGCACGTCGTCTTGCGCTTCGAGCTCGAAGTCGCCCTCGTCGAAGGCAGCCTAGCCGTCCCCGACCTCCCCGAAGCCTGGAACGCGAAGATGGAAGAGCACCTGGGTATCACCCCGAAAGACGACGCCAGCGGCGTCCTCCAGGACGACCACTGGGCAATCGGCTACTTCGGCTACTTCCCAACCTACACCTTGGGCAACATCCTCTCCGTGCAACTCTTCGAAACAGCCCTGAAAGAACACCCCGGCATCCCGGCCCAGATGGAACGCGGCGAATTCACCTCGCTCCTCGCCTGGCTCCGCGAAAACATCCACCGCCACGGTAAGAAACACGACCCCGAAGCCCTCGTCGAAAAAGCGACCGGCCGCCCCCCCGACACGACCCCGTACCTCAATTACCTCAGGGAGAAGTTCGGCGCGCTATACGATTTTTAGCTTATAGCTTTCAGCGGTCAGCTTTCAGCTAAAAATCGTAATAGAAGGAACCCGGGGGCGAACGCTTGGCGGCCAGTCTTTGGAGAATTTTGTCTAGAGCCGGGTCAACGGTCCTGGGAAAATGCCACCAGACGAGAAGCTGACGGCCGATAGCTAATAGCTGACAGCTATTCCAACACCCATGTGTCTTTGGAGCTTCCGCCGGCGCTGGAGTTGACGACGCGGGTGCCCGGACGGGCGACGCGGGTGAGGCCGCCGGGCATTACGTGGTCGAGGGCCGGGAGCACGAAGGCGCGCAGGTCTACGAAGGCTTCGTCTGGTTCGTTTTCGCCGTCGTGGGTTATGTGGGTCGAAAAGTCCAGGAATTCCTGGGCGACGAAGGCGGTGGGGTCTTTCTTTACGCGGCGGACGGCCTCTTCGAGGTCTTCGCGGCTGGCTTCGGGGCCCACGAGCATTCCCTGGGCGCCGTAACCCTCGCGGGGTTTCAGGACGAGCTCCGGCAGGCGGTCGAGGACCTCCGTCCGGCCGTCTTCTTCGATCAGGGAGTAGGTGGGGGCGTTCTGCAGGACCGGCTTCTCGCCGAGGTAGCGCTCGACCATGGCCGGCACGAACGGGAAGACCGCCTTGTCGTCGGCGACCCCCGCCCCGAAGGAGTTGGCGAAGCCTATCTTGCCGTTCAGGTAGACGTTTTTCATCTCGGGCAGGTCCGTGTCCACGTAGTCCTCGTCGAAGCGGCGGTACATCGCGTCCAGGCGCCGGCCCTCGGGGCGGGTCCTGACCTCGCCGCCCTTCACGAAGCAGTCGGAGAGGGTGAGAAGCGGGACGCCGCAGGAACGCGCGATCCTCTCGTGCTCGAAGAACGCCGAGTCCCGCTCGCCCCGGGTGACGACCGCCACGTGGGGCTCGTCCACGTCCGGCGGGGCTGCCGCGAGGAGCGTCGCCCGCAGCCGGGAGTAGTACGCGAAGATCCCGGCCACCCCGTAGCCCTCGAAGAGCTCGGGCAGAACCTCCATCCCGACCCGGCGGATTACGTCGGAGTAGGCTATGCCGCTCGGCACGCGGGCGTTGTCTTCGAGGACCACGTACTCGCCGGGTTTCACGTGTACGACGTCGGGGCCGTAGACGTGGACGGGGTGCTCTCCGGGGAACGCGTGGGGCCTGTAGAAGACGCTGTCCCGGAGGACCTCGTCCGGCACCACGTCCTGTTTGCCGCCGTAGACCTCGCGCAGCCAGGCGTTGATGGCGCGGCCGCGCTGGGAGAGACCGGCCTGTAAGGTCTGCCAGTGTTCTGGGGGGATGATGCGGGGTATCCAGTCGACCGGGAAGATCCTGCCGGAGTTATCAGGGTCGTCTGGCAGGACGAAGGTCGCCCCCTCTTCCCGCAGCCGCCCGTTGGCCCGCGAGATCCTGGCCGCCAACTCCCCTTCGTTCAAAGACCCGATCGCCCCCATCAAGGGCCCGTAGTGCGTCCGCACCCGGCCGTCCTTCTCGAAAACCTCGTTGAAGAAGTCGGGCTCGAGCGCGGGCAGTTTCGTTCCGGTCCCGGTCGGGGCCGATTCGTCGTGGATCAACTCGCGGCTCCGTCCGTGTGTCGGGTTCTCTCCTTACCGCTCACCGCGCCAGAATACGTCACCCGCCGCGAACATGTAATGGGCCACCGGTACAAATATTCGGCGGCTAACGCAAGCGCCTGATCGCGCCGTAACCGATCGCGAGCGCACAAGCCCCCGCTAGAAGCGCTACCAGCACCAGCGTGTTCGGGGAGACGCCGCCGGTATCTGGCACGGGCGAGGCAACGCCAGAGGCGCTCGCGGATGGACTGGTGGATGCCGAGGCGGGGGCGGCTCCGTCGGAGATCTGAATGCCGGAGACGGTGAAGGGCAGCTCCGCCTGCGTGCCGCTCTCTCTCGCGTCGAACTGGGAGTTCACGACCAGCAACCGACCTTCGTACGCGGCGATGGTGGTCGGGTACATGAGGGAGTCGTCCGTAAAGCCTTCGCCCGCCGTCCCGCTGGAGTAGTCCGGGGAGAGCTCAACGGGCACTATTACCTCGTTCTGGTTGCGCACGACGTAGAGGGTGCGACCCAGGAGCAGGAGGCCATCGCCGTTCGTAAGGTCCGCGCCGCCGGTGTCGATCTCGACGACCTCCTTGCTTTGCGTGCCGATTCTGAAGAGTTGCCCGCTGAGGGACTTGACGGTTATGAGGTAGCGGCCGTCCGGAGTGGCCGCTATGCCGTTGAGGTTGAAGCCCTCCTCGTACTCGAGGGGTGTCCCTTCGAAGTTCAGGAAGGTCTCCTGGCTGTAGCCGCCGGAGCCGTCCGGAAACACGCGGTACAGTTCGGGGTTCATCGAATCGGTAAAGAAGGCGGAGCCGTCGGGGGTGAGCGCAACGTCGTTTACGAAGGTCGTCTCCGCGCCGTTCTCGAATCGGTCCAGGAGCTCGCCCGTTTCGGTGTCGTAGACGAACATCCTGCCCGTGTCGCCACCGGAGACGAACAGCCGTCCCGCGGAGTCCACCTTCATCCCGATCGCGGTCGAGCGTCCGTCGGCGCCCGGTTCGAGGAACGTCTCGGCTTCGGTACCAGGCTCCCCGACGTTGCCCCGGAAGACCGCGCCGTCCGTCGTGCTGCCGACGAAGAAGTCTCCCGTCGCCGGCTGGTATGCCACGCCCTCGGGGTACACCTCGTCGCCGGGAAGCGGGAAAGCCTGTGCGGTCCCAGTCTGGGCCGATGCCGCGCCGGCCGCGCACAGGGCGACCATGGCAAGCGCGAGCAGGAGCTTGATGTCGGACAAGGCCGTCCTCCGTTCCGAGTTAGATACGCCTACCGGAGACTACGCACCGAAGGGTCTTGCCGGATCTCCGAAAGGCTCACCCCCCGTCGTCGCGGGGGCCTTCCCTGTCCAGGCTCCTCTTGGCGAAGACGTTGATCACGTAGAGGACGACGCCCAGGCCGACAAGCAACGCCGCGAGGCCGAAGACCCTGATGTCGCTGATCGCGGTGTAGACCAAAAGCGCCCCCGAGACCGTTATGCCGAGGATGGGAAACACGTTCGGGGTGGTGAAGTGCTCGTGGTCGACCCGGTCGCGGCGCAGCACCAGCACCGAGACGTTCACGACGACGAAAGCCGAGAGGAGCAGCACCACGGTCGTCGAGCTAAGGGTGCTCAACGCCTCGTCGTAGCGGCCCACCGTGACGAGCAGGGCGAGGGCTATCAGGGAGGTGAAGACGATGGAGATCCAAGGCGTGCGCCGGTTCGAATGGACCGTGGAGAAGATCCTGGGCAGCACGCCCTGGTCCCCCATCCCGTAGACGACGCGGGAGGCCATGATCAGGTTGATAAGAGCCCCGTTCGAGACGGCGAGCAGCGCGATCGCGGCGAAGAGGGAGGTTGGTATCGGGAGCGGTCCCCGCTCGACGACCTGTAGCAGCGGCCCGTCCGAGCCCGCCAAAGCGTCTGTCGGGACCACCATTGAGGCGGTAAAGGTGACGAGCAGGTAGATCACGCCCGCGGCCACGAGGCCGCCAAAGATGGCGAACGGGTAAGACCGGCTCGGCCCCTGCACCTCCTCCGCCACGTTCACGGAGTCGTCGAAGCCGATGAGGGCGTAGAAGGAGAGGACCGTGCCGGCCAGAAGCGCCGGCAGCACCGCCGAGCCGTCCTTGAACTCGAAGGCCCGCCCGGGGTCGCCCGTGCCCGTGCCGAGCGCCGCGAACCCGATAAGGACGATCAGGAGCAGCCCGAACAGCTCAACGCACGTAAGCACCACGTTGATCCTGACCGACTCGGAGATGCCGTAGAAGTTGATGAACGACACGAGCGCCAGAAAGAGCACGGCGGAGACAAGCGTCGGCACGTTGACGAACTGGCTCAGGTAGTCGCCCGAGAAAGCGAGCGTGAGCACGCAGGCCGAGGTGATGCTGGAGGCGGCCACCGCGAAGGCCACTATAAAGCTGACGAACGGCCTGCGAAAGGCGTTGTGGGCGTAGGTGGCGGACCCGCCGGCCCGCGGGTACTTGGTCACCAGTTCCACGTAGGAGGCCGCGGTGAACACGGCCAGCACGAAGGCGGCCAAAAAGGCCGCCCAGATCGCCCCGCCCACGGTCGCCCCCACCTCGCCCACGAGCGCGTAGATGCCGGCCCCGACTATGTCCCCGATCACGAAGAACAGGAGCAGTACCCGTCCTATCCCGCGCTTTAGCGGCGGGTGACCCGACCGTGCCTCCCTGGCCTCAGATGCCTCCATGAGCCTCTCCTCCCCGCCGCGCGGACGCATTGCCCATTCTTGAGTCCCATGTTAACGGAATTGCACACCCGCTTCCCACATCGCATGTTGGGAGCGGTGCTTCCTTGAAGTAAGCTCGGTCTGAAACGACCGGAGGAGCTTTACGCCATGGATGTACGGCTGGACCTCGTAGGCATCGTCACCCGCGACATGCGCGCCTCGCTGGCGTTCTACCGCCGCCTCGGGCTGGAAGTCCCCCCGGAGGCCGAGAACCAACCCCACGCGGAGACGACGACACCGGGAGGCCTGAGGGTCGCGTGGGACACCGCGGACCTCATCGCCCAGATCTACCCTGACTACACTCCACCATCCGGCGGCCACGGGATGGCCCTCGCTTTTCTCCTCCCCTCGCCCGCCGGCGTGGACGAGAAGTACGCGGAGCTTGCCGCCCTGGGGCGCGGCCACAAAGAACCCTGGGACGCGTTCTGGGGCCAGCGCTACGCCGTGGTACTGGACCCGGACGGCAACCACGTGGACATCTTCGCCCCGCTGTAGCGCGGCGGATCTCGCCACCCTTATCCCCTCACGGCAGCGTAACCCGTATCCCGGCCAGGCCTTCGCCCCCCGCGCCGCCGGGCGGTCTAGCGTCGTAGGCGGCCCGCTCTTCGGCCACGGCCCGCCCCGGGGAACTGTCGTCCGAATCTCTCGCGGGCACGGTGCAGGCGAGCCCGTCGTCTTCCAGGCTGCGCACCGCGCCCCGGAGGCGGGGCAGCCCGACCTCGGTCTCGTCGCGGCGCAGCCGGCTCTGGATATCCCGCAGCTCGAGGCCGTCCGCCGCGCGGGCTTCGCGAAGTTGGGCCAGCACCCTGCCCCGCAGGTAGCGGTTGGAGTCTTCGTACCTGTCGGCCGGCTCCCGCTTCGGCGCGCGCGGCGCGGCGGCCAGGGCCCCGGGCATCCCGGGATGGGCGCTGCAATGGCCCGAGACCGGGCACTCCTCGCAGCGGGGTCTGCGCGCCGTGCAGTGCAACGCGCCGAACTCCATCACCGCCTGGTTCCAGGCCCAGCCGTCCCCCACGGGCACGAGTCCCGCGGCGAGCGCCAGCAGTTCCTTCCTCTTCGCCGCCGGCTCCGGCACCTCGGGGCCGAAGTACACGCGGTGGAGCACCCGATGCATGTTCGTGTCGAAGAAGGGCACGTCCCGCTCGAAGGCGAAGCAGGCGACCGCGCCAGCCGTGTAGGGCCCGATGCCGGGCAGGGTGACGAGCACCTCCGGGTCCGCGGGTATCCGGCCCTCGTGCTCCTCGACGACGATGCGGGCCGTCCTGTGGAGGTTCACCACCCGCCGGTAGCGGCCGAGGTCGCCCCAGGCCCGGATCGCCTCCGCGAGCGGCGCCGTCGCGAGCGCGTCGACCGTCGGGAAGCGTTCTGTGAAACGCTCGTAGAAGGGGATCGCGCGCGCCACCTGGATCTGCTGCAGCATCACCTCGGAGACCAGGATGCGCCACGGGTCCCGCGTGCGGCGCCAAGGCAGGTCCCGCCCGTTCTCCCGGAACCAGGAGATCAGCGTCTTGCGCACCGTCGCATTCTTTGTCTGATCTGTTTTCTGGTCGGCCGCGCCGGTCATCTTCTTCGCCACTGACCGAGTGTACGCACGCATCGGCCCCAAACCAGAGAGAAAATCGGCGCCCAAACCCCCGATCCTTGGTACGCTGGAGAAGGTTCCGCGCCGCCCCTGGCGCGGGGATCGCCATCCCTGTATGCTGCTCGAACTGCAACGCACAAACCCCCGCGTGCGCCGTAGGGGCCCCGGGCAAGATTCTATCCCGGGCAAGCGCGTCTGAAGCGCGGAAGAGGGTTCGTGCCGGGAACCGAACGGGACGGGGGACAATGTCTGGAGAAGGGGCGAACGGCGGAGTGCCGACCGGACGCACGGCGAAGGCCGTATTTCTCATGGTGGTGTTGGCGGCGGCGCTCCTCGCTCTAGAGGTGCTCGGACCCCGTTCGGCGGGCGCAGTGGGAAACATCGAGGAGCTGCACGACCACGAGCCCGACCGGGACTTCAGGACGGGCAGCGTGAGCGCGACCGCGGCCCAGCGCGGCGCCGTCTCCGACCTCGGCGCGACGGCCCGCTGGAACCAGTTCGGCACGCCGCGGTCCCTGATCCGTTACGACGGCTTCCTCGCCAAAGACGTGCAGGGCGACGACGCCAGGGCCGCGGCCCGCGCCTTCCTCGCGAACAACGCGGCGGTCTTCGGCCTCTCCGCGGACTACCTGCGCGACGACGCCCGGCTGAAGTTCGAGAACGAGACCCCGATGGAGGGCTCCGACGGCCACGTCGTGCTCTTTCGCCAGCAGTTCGGCGACCTGCCCGCGGTGACCGACGGCTCCGTGCTGGTCGGCCTCACCGGGTCTGGCGGCAGCTGGGACGTGGCCTACGTCTCCTCATCGCTCTCGAAGAACACGGGCCTCGCAACGACCTCCACGGGTCTCACGGGCAAGGAGGCCTGGGTGACGGCGGCCCGGGACGTCGGCGAGAGCGTCGTCCCCGCGGACATAGAGAGCGCGACGGCCGACCGTCTGAAGGACGGCGATGGCCTGCGCAGCGACTTCACGCAGCTGCGCGTGGACGGGCTCTCGCAGGAGCAGCAGGTCCGCCTCACGGCCGTTCCGACGCCAGAGGGCGGCGTGCGGCCGGCCTACGAGGCGATCCTGATCGAAGACAGCGGCAACGAGGCGAAATCCTTCACCAGCTTCGTCGACGCCAACACCGGCAAGGTGCTCGTAAGGACGAACAACGTCCAGCAGCTCGCCGAAGACACGGGCATCGAGTACGCCCAGGTCGAGCCGCCGGCCGTGCCAGAGCCGCCGAACTCCCAACCCTTCCAGGGCACCTTCAGCGCCACCTCCTGCGACGAGGCGCCGCAGAACGGCCCGTTCACCGTCGCCGAGGGCACGGGGCAGGTCGCGGTGAGCGCCAACGCGACGAACCCGGCCAACGACATCGTGCTCCAGCTCGTGTTTGGCGGCGTGGTCGTGGCCGAAGGCGACGTCATAACGACGCCCGAGAGCATCCTCTACGAGCCCGAGGGCGGCGTGCCGCCGGGAGACTACTTCGTGCGGGTCTGCAGCTTCCAGAACGCGGCCCCGCTCCCGCCGAACACCTACACGGGCTTCTTCCTCGCCAACGACGCCGCGGATCCGCCGGACGGCGTGCCCTACCCTCCGGAGTGGGACCAGTTCTTCGCCAACCCGCCGATCGGGGCCACCATCGGCAGCTACCCTTCCACTGACACCCGGGACGTGATCTGCTGGAACACCCTCGTCTACGGCGACGCGGCCCCCGCCGGCTGCGCCCTCGACGTCGCAAACCAGGCCTCGCGGGCGCCCTGGGACGTGAACACCAAGGCGGCGGGCAACCCGCCGACGTTTACGACGATAGGCAACAACGCGCGCTCGGCCGAGTCCTGGTACGGGCCGTTCTCGCCGGGCCCGACCGGCTTCAGGCCGACGAGCGCCACGCGCGAGTACGAATACCCCTGGACCAACGCCTGGTACGAGTCGACCAACCCGGCCGACCCCGGCAAGGGTTGCTCGCCGACCGAGCTCGCCGTCCCTGGCGAGGGCAACGACATCTCGGCGGCCACGGCGGCGCTGTTCGCCACCCACAACCGCATCCACGACTGGTCTTACAACCTCGGTTTCACCGAGCAGGCCTACAACCTGCAGGACAACAACTTCGGCCTGACGCCGCCCGAAAGGGAGAACGACCCCGAAATCGGCGACGTGCAGGCCGGCGCCGTCAACGGCGGGGCGCCGAGCTACCTCGGGCGGGACAACGCCAACCAGATCACGCTAAACGACGGCATAGCACCCATAACCAACATGTACCTCTGGCAGCCGATAGCGGGCGCGTTCTACGCCCCGTGCGTCGACGGCGACTACGACGTCTCGGTGATAGCCCACGAGTACGGGCACGCGATCCAAAACCGCATGGTCGCCGGCCCGGACCAGGGCCTCTCGGGCCTGCAGGCCCGTTCGATGGGCGAGAGTTGGTCGGACCTCACGGCCATAGAGTACCTGTACGAGTACGGCTACAACCCGACCGACGGCGAGAACCGGTACGCGGTGGGTCCGTACGTTACGGGCGACAAGCAGTCCGGCATCCGCAACTACGGCATGAACGCGAGCCCCCTGAACTACTCGGACATCGAGTACGACCCGAACGGCGTAACAAGCCCGCACGCGGACGGTGAGATCTGGTCGGCCGTCAACTTCGATATCCGCGAGCTTCTCATGAACAAGTACGACGCCCAGTACCCCTCGGGGTCTGGCACGGACCTGCAAAAGCGGTGCGCCGACGGGGAGACTTCTGCGCTCGACTGCCCGGGCAACCGCAGGTGGGCCCAGATCTTCCACGACGCCTTCCTCCTTCAGCAGTCCTCGGTAAGCTTCCTCGACGCCCGCGACGCCTACCTCGCCGCTGACAGGATGCGCTTCGGCGGCGCCAACCAGAAAGAACTCTGGCTCGGCTTCGCCCGCGGCGGCATGGGCATCGGCGCCAAGAGCGAAGGTTCAGACGACCGCGACCCGACGCCCAGCTTCGCCTCCCCGCGGGAGAACAACGCGGAGGTAACCTTCCGCGCCGTCGGCCCCACGGGCGCCGAGATCACCAACTTCGAGGTCTTCGTCGGCCGCTACGAGGCGCGCGCGGTCCCCGTCGCGGACGGCCGCACGACCACCCCGCTGACCCGCTCGGCAACCATCGCCCCCGGCTCCTACGACCTCTTCGTCCGCGCCCCCGGCTTCGGCCTCCAGCGCGCGCGGCAGACGTTCGCCTCCGGCGATACCGGGACCAGGACGATCCAGATGCAGGCGAACCTGGCCTCCTCGGCGAGGGGCGCGCGGCCCACGGCCACGAGCGACGGCACAGCGGGAACGGGCGGCGCCTCCGCCACCCGGCTTCTCGACGAGACGGAGGCCACCAACTGGCGGGCCAACGGCCCCGTCAGGGGCAAGCAGGTAACCGTCAACCTCGCCGGCGGCGCCCAGCTCGTCGACAGGGTCCAGGTCAGCGCCTTGCTCAGGCCCCAGGAGGAGGGCGACAAGTTCGGCGACACGGACACCCAGAGCCGCTTCTCGGCGCTCAGGCAGTTCCGGATCCTGACCTGCACCGCGAGTGCGTCGAACGACTGCTCGAACCCGACGCGCGGCTTCACGGGCGTCTTCACCAGCCCGGCCAGCGCCGAGACCGGCCCGGCCTCGGCGGGCCAGCCCCGCCCGACGGCCCCCGACCTCCAACTCGCCGGCTTCGACGTCCGCGACACCACCGCCACCCATGTCCAGCTCCGCGTCATCTCCAACCAGTGCACCGGCGCCGCCATCTACCAGGGCGACCCCGACGCCGACCCGGCCAACGACTCGGACTGCACCCGCGGCTCCGACGAGGACGAAGTGGTCCGCGCCGCCGAACTGCAAGTGTTTAGCAGGTAGGGGCTTTGCCCCTACCCTGGACTTTGGCATTTCTCAGCAGCGGTAGTCCGGACGGGCGGTCTCCCACCGACCCATCCGGGCGCGCAAGCGCACGCGAACGGCTATCCGCGCAGCGAACCGTTCACCGCGTTTCCCATCCCCGCCAACAGCGCCTCTTTTTCGGGCCACCCGTCCCCGGTCGCCGCGAAGATCGGTCTAAATTCCTCCGTCCCCCACAGCTCGTAGTGGTAGCCCCGCCATAGGGAGCCCAGCGACCACCTCCCCGAGCCGTTCCACCACCTGCCCGGCGGACGGATCGGCCCGAGGCCCATGCCCCAGGCGCGGTAACCGGCGAGCACCAGTACCCCGTAGGCCCAAGCCTGCCACTGCACCGCCAGGACGGCGGCCTCCTTGCTCCAGCATTGGATCTCCCCGAGCCCAAAGCCGGTTTTCATCTCGCGGTGCGAAACTTCAACCTCCCACCTCTGCCACGCCCACGACAGCAGCTCCGCCGCCGAGAAGGGCAGGCGCCATCCTTCGCAATCCCGGACCGCCGAGACGATCCAGAACGCGGGGTCCCTCCTCGCCCGGCGGCCCCGCCCGGAGGCCCGCTGCACCCCCTTCACCACGACCAGGAACACCGGTCGCCCCGGGGCACGCTCCAGCAAGAACGGCCCCTCGACGCGGTAGCGCGGGGAGACCGTCCTACCGCGCACACGCAGGCGTGCCCGGCGCCACCCAGAACGCTCCCCGAGCCACTCGTGCGGCTTCCTCGCCCTCGGTCCGTAGAATCGCGGCCTGCCCCTGCGGACCACCGTCTCAGGAACGGGCAGCTCCCGGAGGATCCGGTTTCGGGCGAAGCGGGTCATCAGCACGACGCCCTCCGGTAGAAGCGCCCTCATCTTGGCGACCGAGAAGTCGCCGTCGCCCAGGACCAGGAGCCGCTGCGAGGCGCGGCCGGCTTCGTCGAGGCGCGCCCTGAGCCACCGGACGGCCAGGACCGCCGGCTCCCACTGCTTGCGCGGATCGGTTCCATCGGGAAGGACCGCCTTCTCCGGGAAGGCCGGCTCCCACCTGAGCGGCAGCGCTCGCGTGTACCCTTCGGCGCTCCGAGGCAGGAGCGCCGCCAGGTGCAGGAAGCGCTGGGCTCGATGGGGTCCGGGCATGAAAGGCGGGGTCTTCGGGTGCTTGAGCCACGAGGTGCCCGGCATCTTGTGGGAGTGGCGCGGGACCTGGACGCCGTCGACCACCGCCACGCAGGGCCGCTCTTCCGGGAGGTGCTCCAACGTCTTCCGAAAGAAGCAGCCGGTGAGGACCTCGTAGTCGAGGCGGGGCTCGTTGAAGAGGCGGTAGAAGGCGCTCCAGTCGTGGTCCGTAAGCCCCAATGTGACGAGCGCCTGGGTGACGGTGCGCCTGGCGAAGGAGAAGAGACATCCCAAGAGCAAGGCTTGCATCCTGCGGAAGGTGCGCTCCTGGCGGAATGCGGGACGATGCGCGGCGAGCAAGCGCAGGAGCGACCCGAGAAGCGGAGGCGACGACGACGGCTCGGCGGGGACGGCGGCATTCCTGGGCATGGCTCCTATCCTCCTTGGTCGGGGCAGGGCTCTCGCGTCCTAGCCGGCAGGCGGTCAGTCTTCCTCGCGCGGGCCCCTCGCGGAGTCCGCCGCGACCACGGGGCCCTCCTCCCGCGGCCGGTCGGCGCCTACTCTCGCCGGGGCGTCCATGCCGCGCAGGGCGGGATCGAGCCACATCCAGAGGGCCACCGCCGCCGAGGCCGCCGCCATCCCGGCGATGGTCGCCCGCAGACCTACGCCTTCGACCAGGAAGCCGCCTACGGCAAGCCCGAGCGGGGCGCCAGCCGTCGCCAGCGCCGTGCTCAGGCCGAACAGCCTTCCCAGCATCTCTTTCGGGTGCGCTCCTGCAGGACCGTCGAGAAGATCGGGTCGATCGGCCCGAAGAGGAACCCCCCGAGCACGAAGGCGGCGAAGGCCACGGCCAGAGAGGGCGAGACCAGCAGCACCGCGTACTCGATCCCCGCGCCGGCGAGGATGCCGATCGCGAAGGCGCTCCTCCTCGGCAGGCGGTGGCCCACCGCCCCGAACACCGCCGTTCCCGCGAGCGCCCCCGCCCCGCCTGCTCCGAAGAGGAGGCCCAGGCCCACGGCGCTCCCCCACTGGGTCTTGGCGTAGACCGGTAGCACCACGGAGACGAACGGGTCGTCGATCGTGTTTACGAAGGTCACCACGAGCACCAAGGAGAGTACCGTCCGGCTCTTCGCCACGAACCTCGCACCCTCTGCCAGGTCGGCGAAGTACCCCGCGACACCGGTCGCGCGCATTCCCGAAGTCGCATCCCGCGCTCCGGGGATCGCTTCGGCACGGTCCTCGGTCGGGGACACGAGCAGCGCCACCAGGGCCGCGGAGACGGCGAAGGTGGCGGCGTTGGCGAGCAGCACGGTGGTCGCCCCGAACGCGGCGATGGCGGCCCCGGCCGCCGGGGTGCCGACGAGCAGGGCGAGACGCGGCACCGCCCCGAAGGCCGAGTTGGCCCTCTCCAGCGGCATCCCGGCGTGGCGCGCCAGGCCAGGCACCATGGCGGCACGCGCCGCGTTGCCCGGCGCATCGAGGACCGCGCCCAGGAAAACCAACGCCAGGAGCGCCCAGAATTCCAGGGCGTCGGCCAGGTAGAGCAACGGCACGGCGGCGGTCGTCACGCCGCTCGCGAGGTCCGCCAGGACGCTCATCCTCCTGTGCCCGAGGCGGTCCACCATGGGGCCGGCGAAGACGCCGGAGAGGACCGTGCCTACCCCAAGCGTGGCGCCCACGAGGCCGGTCTTGGCCGCGCTCCCGGTGACCTCCAGCACGAACCAGGGTACGACGACCAGGGCAGCCATGTTCCCCATCCAGGAAACGCCGTTCGCGCCGATCAGCGCGAGCATCGGCAGTCGCCGCGCGCTCCCTTGCACGTCGGGTCTGGTGTCGCTCACAGGCCCGCAACCTTAGGCGTCGGCGTCTTCGGGGAGCTCGGGCAGGTCGGTCGGGTAGACGGCCGCCACGAAGCCCCACACGCGCTCTCCTGGCACCGGGTCCGACTCGAACTCCTTGGCGAGCTCCAGGACCTTCGCGGCGAACTCGTCGGCGCGTGAGGCCGGCACGCGGGCGTGCTCTACGAGCGACATAGGGGCTACGGCGCCCGGCCGCCTCTCTACCTCCAGTGCCGAGCGGTCGTACTCGTCGATCGCCTGCCGGAGCAAGAAGAAGGGCTCTAGCTCGGGCAGATTCTCCCGCCACGAGAACCCCCTGGCCGTGAAGTTCACCCTGCGGTAGGTGTTGCCGTAATACTTTTCGGTTATGGCCCTGACCTGCCGCGTGCGGACCACCCGCACGAGCCCCACTCCTTCCAAGACCTTCAGGTGGTGCGCCATCCTCCCGGGGCTCTGCCCGAGCGCCCCGGCGAGCTGCTTGGTCGTCGCCGCCCTCTCGTAGAGCAGGTTAACGACCCGCTGCCTGGTGGGGTCCGCGAACGCCTTGTGGTGCTCGGGCTCCGTCGCCTCGAAGTATTCCTCCATCTCGTAATCCGGAAAACCGCTTTGTTCAGTCATAACGATATGTTTCGCAAAAACAAATCAAAAGTCAAGAAGGAGCCGATTACGTTCGTCGCAACAACTTAACTGGGAGTTGTCCAAATCCTGCAACAACCATAAGAAGCGCCAAAGTCCAGGGTAGGGGCAAAGCCCCTACCTGCGCTGTCAGCTATCAGCTATCAGCTGTCAGCTATCAGCTTTTGACCGTTGGGACGCACCCGCAGTAGAGCGCAAACGTCGTGACTGGAGCGGCCCCGGACCATTGAGTCCGGGGCCGCGCGGCTTCGCTCTTTCGGGCGAGACTTTGCTGTCAGGGGAGAAGCTGACCGCTGAAAGCTGACAGCTACAAAAGGCTCGCGAGCCTTTTGACTCCCTCTTCTATCTGCCCCGGTGTTACGGCGCAGAAGGGGAGGCGGACGAAGCGGTCGCCGGGGACGGCCTCGCCGTCCCCGGGGTCGGCGAAGAAGGCGGCGCCCGGCGTGAGCACGAGGCCCGCGTCTTTGCCGCGCCCGACTAGGTTCGTCGTGTTGGCGTCCTCGGGGAGCATGACGCTGACGAAGAAGCCGCCGCCGGGGATAAAGGCCTGGGCGTCGGGTAGCTCGCGGCGGACGGCGTCGGACATCGTCTTCCAGCGAGGAGTGTACAGCTCCTTGAGGCGCTCGATGTTCGGCCCGAGCAGGCCGCGGCCCATGAACTCGGCGACGGCCGCCTGCGTGGGCAGGACCGGGGCGAGGTAGGTGTCCTCGCCGAGGGCCGTGACCGCGTCTATGAGGGGTTCTGGCGCGATCATGAACCCCACCCGGATTCCTGGGGAGAGGAGCTTCGAGAACGAGCTCATCGTGATGACCCGCGAGGCGTCGATCTCGCGCAACAGCGGCAGGTCCTCGCCCTCGTAGCGGAGCTTGCGGTACGGGACGTCCTCTATCACCCAGAAGTCGTGCTCCACGGCGAGCTCCACGATCCTGCGCCGCTTCTCCAGGGAGAGCGTCGCGCCCGCCGGGTTCTGGAAGTCCGGCACGAGGTAGACGAAGGCCGGGACCTCCCTTTCAAGCGCCGCCTCCAGGCGGTCGACGCTGATGCCGTCTTCTTCGAGCGGGATGCCGATGGCCTGGGCGGCGCGCCTGCGGAACGTCTTGATCGCGCGGTCGTAGCTCGGCTGCTCCGTGTAGACCACGGTGCCTGGCCCGGAGAGGTACGAGGCGACGAGGTCCTGCAACTGCAGCGAGCCGTTGCCCACCAGGATCTCCGTCTCCGAGACCCCGTACTCCTCGGCGAGCTGGCGCCTCAGAGGGGCGTACCCGCGCTGCTGGCCGTATTGCAGCACCGTGGCAGCGTCCCCGCGCACCGCCGCGTCGAAGCACTCGCCCATCTGCTCCGTCGGGAAAGCCTCGGGCGGCGGGACGCCGCGGGTAAAGACTATCTTCTCGGTCATCGTGTCCGTCATCGGGTCAACCTCTCGTGTGCGCGTGCCGAAAGACCAATCCTAGCCGCTCACCGCCGCCGATTACAACCCGGGGACGTTAACCCTTTCGCCAGACCTCACCCAACTCTCCCCCGCCGCGCCACCGGCTCACGCGGCAGGTGAAGTCGGCGGCCCCGGGGACGGCGTAGTCCACGGCGAGCTCGACGACCGCCTTGCCCCTGGGGTGATCCTCAACGCGGCGGAACGTGTGGGGCCCGCGGGGGGCCGGGTTCATCGCGAACGTAGCGCCGGAGTTGATCGCGGACAGGGTGACGTCCTCCGCGTGCCGCCGCAGAAGCTCCGCGGTGTCCAGCTCGAGCACGAGGTGCGGCCGGTCCCGGTAGGCCCTCGCACAAAGCAGCCTTAGCAGTCGCCTCCTGTCCAGCCAGAAAAAGACCCTGCGGTTGAGCGTCTCGTACCACTCGCGCGGGGTCATGCCCGTCAGGCACCGCTCCAGGACCGTCTCCTGCATCGGTTTGTTGTCCCAGATCAGGGCGCGTCCGTGCTCCGGGTGCTCTATTGCCTCCATCTCCGGCCGGCGGGCGGACTCGATGCGGCGCCTCCGCCCCTCCCCCACCTCGAACCCGTCGAGCAGGGCGCTCGTGCTCAAAAGACCGAGTCTGCGTATACTTTCCCAGCTCCCGTCCTCGGCCATGTGGTACAGCACGGGATGACGTGAGGCGAGCTTTCCGACGTCCACCCCGCGGGTCCCTCAGCTACCGGAAGGATGCCCCGGCACGGAGTCCGGGCCGTAGGCCGCGCGCCACATGGCCATGAACTCCTGGTCCTCATCCGTGCGCTCGCGGGGAAGCCCGTCTTCCGTGAAGAACGGCTCCACGATGCTCTCCGAGCCGTAGTGGATCACCGGCCTGAACCGCCCGGGCTCGTCGAGGCTACCGACGGCCAGGTGAAGCTCACCCAACTCCAAATACTCGAACGTCAGCGGCGTGCCGCACTCCCGGCAAAAACCGCGGCGCGCGACCTTCGACGACTGGTAGTAGGCTGGCTCCCCGCTCTCCCATTCCACGCTCCGCCGATCAACCCCGCAGAAGATACCCGATAGATGCCCGAATGCCTTCTGGCACATCCGGCAGTGGCAGTAATAGGCGTCCCTGCTCGCGGCCCTCGCCTCATACCGCACCGCACCGCACTGACACCCGCCCCGCACCGTCAACGTTTCTTCGGACACCATGCCTCCTTCACATCATCGAGCCCCACCGGCATCAGGCTGCTGACGGCTGAAAGCTGACCGCTCTAAGACACCTGCTCCATCTCCGGCTCGGCGACCGGGGCCTCTTTCCGGGAGTAAGAGAGGCACCTCGGCCCCAGTATCTGCTTGAGCTCAGCGTGCAGGTCCGAGGAGTCCTCCACGTCGAAGACCCTCTCCTCCAATCCGTCCGACGGGGAGACGAGGAAGACGGGGCTCGTTCCGGGGCTTTTGGCGAGCAGACCGAATGCCTCCTCCGCCTCCGCGCGGGAGAGGCCGACGAAACACGAAGCGTCGAGGTAGACGGGATCGGGGCCCGGTTCCAGGTGGAGCTCCTCCATCTCCATGGCGATGATGCGCGGGATGCCCTCCTTGCGCTCGACGCGGCCCTTGACCTTTAGAACGGCGTCCTCGCGCACGCAGTTCGCGCACTTGGCGTAGACCCGCGGGAAGACCATTACCTCGGCGAGCCCCCGGGTGTCGTCGAGCTGGAGCATCCCCATCATGTCGCCCTTGCGCGTGGTGTTGGTCCGAACGCTCGTCGCCAGCCCCCCGACCCACACCATCGCCCCGTCCCTGCAATGGTCGAGGTCGGAGACGGTTGTGTCGGTGTGCTTTTTGAGCTTGTGGAGGACCGGGCGCAAAGGGTGGTCGGAGACGTAGAGCCCGAGCGTCTCCTTCTCCCACTCCAGGCTCTCGCGCCGGTCGTCTTCGAGGTCGGGGAACTCGGGCTTCGGGGGCGCTATCTCGGCGTCGTCGAACATCGAGAACTGGTCCTCGCAGGCCCCCTTGAGGCCTTTGGTGCAGCGCTCGACGGCCTTGGCGTGGACGGCTACCATCGCCGCGCGCGAGGGGCCTACGTTGTCGAAGGCGCCGCACTTTATGAGCGACTCCACGGTCCGCTTGTTGTAGGTCGAGGAGTCGACCCGCTCGCAGAAGTCGAAGATGTCTGCGAACGGCCCCCCCTCCTCCCTGGCGGCCCGTATCGCCTCCACGGTGTTCTCGCCGACGTTCTTTACGGCGGACAACCCGAACCGGATGGTGTTCCCGACGACCGTGAACCGGCGACCGCTCTCGTTCACGTCGGGCGGCAGGACCTCTATCTTCATCGCCCGCGCCTCGGCCACGTACTGCGGCACCCGGTCCTTAGTGTTCATGACGCTGCTCATGAGGGCGGCCATGTACGACTCGGGGTAGTGGGCTTTCAGGTACGCGGTCTGGAAGGCGAGGAACGAGTAGCAGGCGGAGTGGCTCTTGTTGAACGAGTAGCCGCCGGCCTTCTCCATCCAGTTCCACAGCTCGTCGGCGACCTCGATGGAGACGTCGTTGGCGGCGCAGCCCTCCATGAACTTGTCCTTGAGGGTCGCGAGCATCGCCGCGTTCTTCTTGCCGATCGCCTTGCGCAGCGTGTCGGCCTGCCCGGGGGTGAAGCCGCCCAGGAGCTTGCTTATCTCCATGAGCTGCTCCTGGTACGCGGCGACCCCGTAGGTGGGCTCGAGTATCGGCTTCAACCGCTCGTCGCGGTAGTCCACGCTCTCGGGGTCGTGCTTGCCCTTCTTGAAGGTCGGGATGTAGTCCATGGGGCCCGGACGGTAGAGGGCGTTCAGGGCCACGAGGTCGTCGAAGCGGTCCGGGCGGACCTCCTGGAGCATCCGCTGCATCCCCCCGGACTCGAACTGGAAGACCCCGAACGTGTCGCCCCTGGCGAACATCTTCAAGGTCTTCTCGTCGTCGAGGGGTATGTTCTGGATGTCCACCTCCTCGCCCGAGGTCTGCCGGATCGTCTCGAGCGTCTCCTCGATCACGTCGAGGTTGCGCAGGCCCAAAAAGTCCACCTTGAGGAGTCCCAACGCTTCCACGTCGCTCATGGGGTGCTGGACCATCACCGAGTCGGTGTCCTTGACGCGCTGAAGCGGGACTATGTCCGTCAGGCGTTCCTCGGAGATGACGACGCCCGCCGCGTGGGTGCCTGCGTGGCGGGCGAAGCCCTCAATCTCGAAGGCGGTATCCAGGACCTGTCGGGCGGCATCGTTCCCGTTGATGAACTGCAGGATCTCGCGCGCCTGCCCCGGGTGCTTCTCACCCGCGGCGTACTCCCCGTCCTCGCCCTGAGTTAGCACGTCACGCAGCGTCGTGCCGACGGGCTTGTCAGGGATGAACTTGGCGAGCTTGTCCGTGTCCGAATAGGGGTACTGGTAGATACGGCCCGAGTCGCGGATGGCGGCCTTGGCTCCTATCGTCCCGAAGGTGATGATCTGGGCCACGTGCTCGTGCCCGCCGTACTTGTCCGTCACGTACTTCATAACCTCGGAACGACCGGAGACGGAGAAGTCTATGTCCACGTCCGGCATGTTGATCCGGTCCGGGTTAAGGAACCGCTCGAAGAGCAGCGAGTAGTGAAGCGGGTCGAGGTCCGTGATCCCCAACGCGTAGGCCACGATGGACCCCGCGGCCGACCCGCGCCCTGGCCCCACCGCGATCTTGCGGTCCTTCGCGTACTTCACGAAGTCCCACACTATAAGGAAGTAATCGGCGAACCCCATCTTCCCGATGGTCGAAAGCTCGAACTCGAGCCTCTGCTGGACCTCCGGCCCCTTCGCCAGCTCCCCGTAACGCGCCACGAGCCCCCGGTCGCACTGCTCCCTGAGATACTGGTCGGCCGTGTACCCCTCGGGCTTCGGGAAGTTCGGCAACCTGGTCTTGCCGAGCTCTATGCCGACGTCCTCGACGCTCTCGACGACCTTCAAGGTGTTTTCGAGGGCCTCGGGATGGTCGGGGAAGATGCGGCCCATCTCCTCGATGCTCTTGACGTAGAACTCATCGCCGCTGAACTTCATGCGGTTCGGGTCGCTCACGAACTTGCCGGTCCCGATGCACAAGAGCGCGTCGTGCATTTTGGCGTCGTGGCGGGTCGTGTAGTGGGAGTCGTTCGCGGCCACGAGGTCGAGGCCCGTCTCTTTGTGGAGCTTTACGAGCCCCTCGTTCACGCGCCGCTGCTCGGGGATGCCGTGATCCTGCATCTCCAGGTAGACGGCGTCGAAGATCTCACCGTACTCCTCGAGCAGACGCCTCGCCTCGTCGAAGCGCCCTTCGAGGATGCGGGTCGGGACCTCGGCCGAGAGGCAACCCGAGAGGCAGATGATGCCCTTCCCGTACCTCTTGAGCATTTCCATGTCCACCCGCGGCTTGTAGTAGAAGCCTTCGAGAAAACCGCCCGTCGAGAGCTTCATCAGGTTCCGATAGCCCTCGGCCGTCCGGGCTATGAGCGTCAGGTGGTAGTAGGGGGCCCTGCTGCGGTCGTGCCGGTCGGCCGTGACGTAGACCTCGCAGCCCATGAGCGGCTTGATCCCGGCGTCCTTCGCCTCCTTGTAGAACCGGACGGCCCCGTACATGACCCCGTGATCCGTGAGCGCCAGCCCCGGCATGTTCTGCTCTTTCGCGAAAGAGACGAGGTCCTTGATCCGGCTCGCCCCGTCGAGCATCGAGTACTCCGAGTGACAGTGCAAATGCGCGAAAGCGCCCGAACCACCCGACAAAAAGCCCTCCCTCGCTCATGGTCCCCGGCGACGCCGCAAAAGGACGCCGCCGCTCGCCTGTTCTCCCCGTCGATCCATCCTCGACGAGGGCTACTATACGAGAACGGAGTGGCTGTTGTCCAGCCTCCCTGAAGTAGAAGTTGAGGCTGTATTTGCAGGACTTTTCACGCAGAGGTTTCAGGCTTTAGGTATCAGGCTTCAGCCAGATGTGCGGTGCGTAGCCGTCGCTTGGCGACGTATGTTGTAGTTTAGAAGTTACGTTGCTCGGCCGAACGTTGGGCCGGTCGAGGGTATTTTTCTGATACCTGCAGCCTGAAACCTGAAGCCAAACCCGAAGCCTATTCCTCGTCGTCCTTCCACAGAAACCAGTTTATGGCGATCTGTGCGCTCAGGACGGCGAGGAGCAACGCGAAGACGCCGTTCTGGAGGTCGTGGCGGTAGGCCGTGTAGACGACGAGGGAGCAGGAGATGGCGAGGGCGGCGACCACGAAGATCAGGGTGACGCCGAGGATGGCTACGCGGAGGGTCCGGCGAACGGGGCCTTCGCGGCGGGGCTCGTCGCGCGGCGGGTCCGCGCCGCGGGCCACCGTGGTCAGTCCTTCGTTCCGGACGATTTGGTCGACGCGGCCGGCTTGTCGGCGGGCTTCTTCTCTTTGGTGTCTGGTTTGGAGTCGCCGTTGGGGCTCGTGGCGGCCGGTTCCTTGGGGCCCTTCTTGCTGCTGTAGTCCGTGGAGTAAAAGCCGGAGCCCTTGAAGGAGATGCCCACCGGTTGGAGGACCTTTCTGACCGGGGCGCCGCATTCGATGCAGGTGGTCAGCGGGTCTTCGGACATCTTCTGCATCACGTCGAAGACGTGATCGTTCTCGCACTTGTACTCGTAGATCGGCATCCGGCCTCCATCCAACAGCTCGCAACCCGGGAATTATACCGCCCGCGGGATGTTCGGTCTCCCGTTGGAGCTATCGGCTATCAGCCCGCTGCGGCCTTCGGCCTCCGCTTTCAGCCTTCAGCGGGAACGAAAGTGCTGAAAGCCGAGAACTGGCAGCTACCTATTCCGGCTTGCGGTGCGGGTCGAGCTCTCCCGAGCCGAAGTCCTGCTGCAGGTGTTCGTGGGCCGTGTGCAAAAGCTTTGGGTTGTGCAGGATCTCTTCGACCTCGGCCGGCGAGGCGTTGCGCCGTACGTACTCTTCCTGCGTCACCTCGCGCAGGTTGGCGCCCTCCCCGATCCTGTGCATGATGTACCCGACGACCCTCTCCTCCCGCGCGGAACCTATGTTCACGCTGAAAAGACGGTCCCAGAAAGACTGCTTCTCCCGTCCCTCGGCCATGCTGATACTCCTCTCCGCCCGCAGACGCCGCCTACGACACGCTAAGTATAGCGAGTCCCGGCGGGAGGTAGGAGCGACGCCCCCGGAACCGAAATTGCGTAATTCGACCGATGCGGAACGGCTGGCTCCACATGTATGATGTTTTTGTTACATTTGATAGGGAAAGGCTGCGAACCCGTTACCCAGGATCGGCAACAACGGCACGGACCAGAAAGAGCGCCGTAGACGTCAACCGAACACGAGGAGAAGGAGGATCGACGTGACTATCCAGGACCAGGCACCCAGCATGGGGGCCATCAAGGAACGCATGCGCAAGGTCTGGACCTCGGGCGATTACGCGAAGATCGGCAACCCCATCGCCATCATGGGCGAGCTGCTTTGCGAGGCGGTGGACCTCCGCTCCGGCGATAAGGTTCTCGATGTGGCGACCGGCTCCGGCAACACCGCCATCTCGGCCGCGAGACGCTTCTGCGAGGTTACGGGCATGGACCTGGCGCCCGAATCCATAGAACACGCCCGCAGGCGGGCCGAGGCAGAGGGCATGAACATAACCTTCGAGGTCGGCGACGCCGAGGACCTCTCCTACCCGGACGCCTCCTTCGACGTGGTGCTCTCCACGATAGGCGTGATGTTCTGCCCGAACCAGGAGAAGGCGGCGGCGGAGCTCCTCAGGGTCTGCCGGCCCGGGGGGAAGATCGGGCTGGCAAGCTGGACCCCCGACGGTTACACCGGACAGATGCTAAAGACCGTAGGCAAGCACGTCCCCCGCCCCCGGCGTGAAGCCGCCTTCGCTGTGGGGGACCGAAGAGCGGCTACGGGAGCTCTTTGGCGAGGGGATCTCTTCCCTGGAGACGCACCGTAGGACGTACAACTTTCGGTACCCGTCGGCCGAGCATTTCGTCGACTGGTTCCGCGACTACTACGGCCCGACGGTGAGGGCTTTCGCCGCCCTGGACTCCGACGGCCAGGAAGCGCTGGCCCGGGACCTCAAAGCCCTGATCGACGAGCGGAACACCGCCAGCGACGGGACGATGGTCGTTCCCTCCCACTACCTGGAGGTGGTGGCCTTCAGGCGCTGATCAGAGACCCGCACTGGACTGGTAGTCCATGCCCCCGACACCGGAGGAGCTTTGACCGGCTTTCCCGACCGTTCGGGCCGAGGCTACCTGCAACGTAGCGACCAAAAGGACTAGGGAAAGATGGTCCCCCATATCGACCAAAGGACCGGTGCAGAGGCGAGGTCAGACCCATTGCCTCTGCACCGGTCCCGCGAGAAGCCTGCCGGTCGCACGATGTCGCGGCGCCGGGCGCTGGGGTTCGGCCGGCTTTTCCCGCGGTTGCCCGCCTGCGCTTCGGACGCCGGACCATGGTGCGGGCGACAACGCGACGCACGCCTTACCGTAAGTACTCTCCGCGTCCCGTTACCCGACGCCTCGAGGACCCCACCAACCAGGCAGGAACACGTGATCATGTCGACCGAAAGGAGATGCTCGTGACTATTCTGAGGCCGGACCCGACCTACTACCCATCGCCGCGGATGGCGATGCAGGCTCCGAAAGAGAAGCTCGCTTACGTGGCGGTCCTCAACCCGAACGGGCGTCCCGACGCCCTCGCGGTGATGGACGTCGATCCAGACTCCTCGACCTACACGGAAGTCGTTGGCCGGGTGGAGATGCCGGTCATGGGCGACGAGTTGCACCACTTTGGCTGGAACGCCTGCAGCGCGTCGCTTTGCCCCTACGCGCCACACCCGCACCTGGAGCGCCGGTACCTCATCGTTCCGGGCCTGCGTTCTTCACGCATCCACGTCATCGACACCAAGCCGGACCCCGCCAAGCCCCACATCGTCAAGGTGATCGAGCCAGAAGAGCTGCACGAGCGGACGGGCTACAGCCGCCCTCACACCACCCACTGCGGTCCCGATGGGATCTACATGAACGCCCTCGGCACCCCGGACGGGAACGGACCGGGCGGCGTCTTCGTCATGGACCACGACACCTTCGAGCCCCTGGGGCGCTGGGAGGTGGATCGCGGACCCCAGCAGTTCTCTTATGACTTCTGGTGGCACCTGGGACACGATACTATGATCACCAGCGAGTGGGGAACACCCAACATGGTCGAGGCCGGCCTCGACCCGGAGGTTCTCCTGTCGAACGGCTACGGGCACCGCATACACGTGTGGGACCTGCGCCGCCGCAAGCACCTGCAGGCGTTGGATCTGGGCGAGGAGCATCAGATGGTGCTTGAGCTCCGCCCGGCCCACGATCCCACGAAGGCGTACGGCTTCGTCGGCGTCGTCGTCTCGACCAAGGACCTCTCGGCCTCGATCTGGCTGTGGCACCGCGAGAACGACAAGTGGGACATCACGAAGGTCATAGACATCCCGGCAGAGCCCGCCGAACCGGACCTCCTGCCCCCGTTGCTCAAGGGCTTCGGCGCCGTGCCGCCACTCGTCTCCGACATCAACCTCTCCCTCGACGACCGTTTCCTGTACATCTCTTGCTGGGGGACCGGCGAGATGCGCCAGTACGACGTCTCCGACCCGTTCGATCCCAGGCACACGGGGTCCCTGCACCTCGGAGGCATCGCGCGCAGGACGGAGCACCCGAAGACGGGACGGCCCCTCAACGGCGCGCCGCAGATGGTGGAGGTCAGCCGCGACGGGCGCAGGGTCTATTTCAGCAACTCGCTGTACTCAAGCTGGGACGAGCAGTTCTACCCCGACGGCATCAGGGGCTGGGTCGCCAGGGCCGACGTGGACGCGGACAACGGCGGCGGCTTCACCCTCGATGCGGACTTCTTCACGGACTTCGGGGACGAGAGGCCGCACCAGATCCGGCTGCAGGGCGGCGACTCGTCCTCGGACTCGTTCTGCTACCCGTCATGAGCGCCGCGTGGCCCTGGCTCGTCCTGGTCCTGCTGGGCGCCTACCACGGCCTGAACCCCGCGATGGGCTGGCTCTTCGCGGTAAGCCTGGGCCTGCAAGAAGGGCGCCGGGAGGCGGTCCTCAAGGCCTTCTGGCCCATCGCCCTCGGACACGCCGCCGCCGTCACCCTCGTGGTGGCGGCGGTTTTGGTCGCGCAGGTCGTGATCCCCCTGGACACACTCGGGTACATCGGGGCGGTAACGCTCATCTTCTTTGGTCTCTACAAGCTGATCCGGCGCAAACACCCGCGCTGGGTGGGGATGCGGGTCGGCTTCCGGGATCTGACCCTCTGGTCGTTCATCATGGCGACCGCGCACGGGGCGGGCTTCATGCTCGTCCCCGTGCTGCTGAGGTTCTCCGGCACGGTGCGGGGGATGGGGCACCCGGCGCACGAACACCCGGGCCACGGCGTACACCTCTTCCTGACCAACCCGGCGGCGCTCGCCGACATCGCGGCCGTCGCGGTGCATACGCTGGCGATGTTCGCGGTTATGGCGGCCGTCGCGCTGGTGGTCTACGAAAAGCTCGGGTTGATGATCCTCAAACGCACCTGGTTCAACGCGGACCTCGCCTGGGCAGGGGCCTTGATCGTCGCGGGCGTCCTCACCATGACCATCCGAACCACAGCTTGAGCCGACGCGCGCCTGGGCATGCGAAGACTAGGCGGCAATGCGGGTACTTCCGGCGCTCCGGTAGTACCAGGAAGGGCGCGGCTACCAGAGCGAGTAAAGCCCGAACCCAACAACCAACCGTGCTCCGATCAAGCCCCGTCGACCAACGCTTCCAGCGCCTCACCCGTCAGGCGGTAGACCGTCCAATCGTCCATCGGGACGGCGCCGAGCTTCTTGTAGAAGCCGATCGAGGGCTCGTTCCAGTCGAGCACCCACCACTCCAGACGTCCGCAACCCCGTTCCACGGTCAGCCGAGCCAGGCGTGCCAGCAGGGCGCGGCCGATGCCGGCACCGCGAAACTCAGGCCTCACGTACAGGTCCTCCAGGTAGATGCCCGGCTTTCCGAGGAACGTCGAGTAATTGTGGAAGAACAGCGCGAAGCCCGCTGGCGCTCCGTCCTGCTCCCCGATCAGGACCTCCGCGTACCGCCGCTCCCCGAACAGAGTCTCCCGCAACGCCCCCTCCGTTGCGACCACCTCGTGCGAGAGCTTCTCGTACTCCGCGAGCTCCCGGATAAACGAGAGGACCAGCGGCACATCATCCACCGTCGCTTCCCGGACGCCGATCACCAACACTTCCCCCCCAGGTTCGCTCCTAAGGCTTCACGATACGGAGCAAGAGCAGATAGCTGACGGCTGATAGCTGACGGCGCGGTTCGCGAAGCGAACCGCCTCAGACGCGGACGCCGACCAGCTCTTCGGCGATCTGGACGGCGTTGGTGGCGGCACCCTTGAGCAGGTTGTCCGAGACGCACCAGTACTGCGCCACGTTGCCCTCCACCCGCACGCGGCCCACGAAGGTGTTCGGGTCGCCCGCCGCTTCGAGCGGCGTCGGGAAGTCGTCGGCGTCACCCGAGAAGGTTACGCCCGGCGCCGAACGAAGCGCCTCGACGACCTCGTCGAGCGTCGCCTCGCGGCCCAGCTCGACGTAGACGCTCTCCGAGTGGCCCGTGTGGACGGGGATGCGGACGGCGGTGGCGAAGACTTCGAGGTCGGGGAGGCCCATGATCTTGCGCGTCTCAAGGCGCATCTTGGTCTCCTCCGAGGTGTAGCCGTCGTCTCCGACGCCCCCGATGAGCGGGATGGCGTTGCGGTCTATGGGTTTGGGATACACGCCCTCGCGACCGTCCTCCAGGGCCTCCACCCCGCCGCGGCCCGAGCCCGAGACAGCCTGGTAGGTGGAGACGATCACCTTCTCGATGCCGAACTCGCGCGCGAGCGGCGCCAGGGTTACGACCATCTGTATCGTCGAACAGTTACCGTTGGCGATGAGCCCGTTGTGATCCTTAGCCGCGCCCGCGTTTACCTCGGGCACGACGAGCGGCACTTCCGGGTCCATCCTGAAGTCGCTGCCGTTGTCTATGACGACGGCTCCCCGGCTTATGGCCTCCCCGGCGAGCTGGACGGCGGCGCCCTTCTCGCCCTCCGTTCCGGCGAAGAAGGCGATGTCCACGCCATCGAACGCCTCGGGCTCGGCCACCCCCACCTCGAACTCCTCGCCGGCCAGCGTGGCGCGGCGGGCGGTGCGCGCCAGGACGCGCAGCTCTTTCAGCGGGAAGTCCCGGCGTCTGAGCTCGGCGACGATCCTGTCGCCCACAAGGCCCGCCCCAACCACGGCCACCGTGTATCCTTCGCGCATCTCAGTGTCTCCTTTAATCTCTTAGTCGTCTTGCAGCGCCCTGTGGGCGATGTCCAGCAGGTCCCAGACAACGCCGCTCGCGGTACGTTCGGGGCCCGCGCCCGGGCCGCGCACGGTGAGGGTAACATCCGAGTAGCGGCGCGTGCGGAAGTCGAAGACGTTCTCGGGGCCGCTGATCGGGCCGAACGGGCTCTCGACCGGCGTGTCCGCCAGGCCGACCGTGACGGGGCCCTCCTTCGGGATTCGCGTCAGGTAGCGGAGCATGTGGTGCTGCTCCACGGCCGCCATGCGGGCGGCGAAGGCCTCGTCGTGGTCGGGGAGGCGGGCCATGAACTCGTCCAGGGGGACGTCTTCGAGGCCTTTGGGGACGAGGGACTCGTAAGGGATCTCCTCCGGTTCGATCCCGCGCCCCATCATGCGGGCCAGTATTATCGCCTTCCTGGCCACGTCCAGCCCGGAGAGATCGTCCCTGGGATCCGGCTCGGCGTAGTGCAAGTCTACGGCTTCCCGGACCGCTTCGGAGAACGACCTTCCGGCCTCGACGGCGCTCATGACGAAGCCCAAAGTGCCGCTGGGGCTCGCCTGGATCTCCAGGATCTCGTCGCCGGTCTCGATGAGGCCGCCCATGGTCGAGATGACCGGCATCCCGGCCCCCACGGTGGCCTCGTGCCAGAGCCTGTCTGGTACCTTGCTGACGAGCTGCTCGTACTGCGCCGTGCTCCCCGAGAGCGGCCCCTTGTTGGAGAGCACGAGGTAGGAGCCGTTCTCGATCCCGAGCAGGTCGAGGTCGAACGTCCCACCGTGCACCGCCACGTCCACGACGACCCTCGTGAACCCCGGCGCGGGCTCCGAGCGCAGCACGTCCTCCAGCGGCTCCGTGCCGAGCTCCGAGAGCCTGCCGCCCTCCTCCTTGAGACGAACGGCCTGCGGAAGCAGGTCTTCGCCGGAGAGCGCGCCCGAGGTATCCGAGACGGCGCGGTAGCGGACCTCGACGCCGCGGCGTTCGAGCCAGCGCTTGCGCTCTTCCAGGACGATCTGGGCGACCGCGCGCCCGACGTGGCCGAGGCCTATCTGGACGATCTCAAGCCGCCTCAAGCTACCTCCTCGACCCCTGGGGAGTCGGCCGTGACGAGAGAGCCGTGCAGGAGCCTGAGGGCGTCCTCACCCTGTTCTCCGTTGACGACGAAGACGAGGCCGGCGGAGGCGAACCCGGCGTGCAGGAACCGTATCTTCGCCTTCCGCAATAGACGCAGGCCAAGCTTGAGGTCGGCCTCCGAGGGCGACCCTATGCAGACCACCATCGCCGTCTCGCTGCGACGTCCGTTGGCGCACGGTATCTCCATCGGGACCTTGCGGCGCAGGGCCACGCAGCGCACGCCGTCGCCGTCGGCGAAGTCCGCTGAGATCCGCGTTCCGGGCGTCTCGGGGGCGAAGGTGTTTCGGACGAGGACGTCCAGGCGAGCCTCGGCGGCCGGTTCCATGGTCTTGTGGTGCAGGATCTTGGCCCCGAGACCGGCGAAGGTGTGGGCCTCGTGGTACGAGAGCCTGGGCATCAGGGTGGCGTCGGGAACGAGCCGCGGGTCCGCGTCGAGCACGCCGTTGACGTCGGACATGATCCAGACCTCCGAGGACCCGAGCGCCCGGCCGAGCACGGTCGCCGAAAGGTCCGACCCTCCCCTCCCAAGCGTCGTGGGAGAACCGTCGGGCGCGCGTCCGACGAACCCCGGCACGACCGCCACGGCCCCGTCTTCGAGCACGGGAGCTACGTACCGCGAACATCGCCTCTCCGTCTCCGCGACATCGACCTCGGCCTCGTCGAATCGCCGGTCGGTGGCTATCGGGTCGGCCCCGACGACCCCGCCCGGGACGCCCGCCCCCGCGACGGCGCCGGCGAAGATCTCGGCCGACAGGCGTTCGCCGAAGACCGCGATCCCGGCCCTCCTGGCCTTCACGCTCTCCGCCGGACGTCCCGCCGTCTCGACCAGCTCGTCGAGCAACCGGAGCACCCGCCCTTCGACCTCGGGCTGCCGTTCGGGGGCGACGGCCTCGCCCATCGCGCGCAGGTGCCTCTCGGCGAGCGACGCGCGCAGATGCTCCGCCGCCGAGCCGTCCGCGGTCGCCCCCACGGCCGCGTGGCCGAGCAGCAGGTTGGTCACCCCGCTCATGGCGGAGACGACGACTACGACGGGCCGTTCGCGGGCGGCCTCGGCCGCGATCCTGGCGGCGCGGCCTATCGCCGCGCCGGTGCCGACGGAGGTGCCGCCGAACTTTATGACGAGTGGGTTCTCGCTCACCTGACCTCTCACGCCCCGTTCAGCGCCTGTTCGAGGTCGTAGAGGATGTCGTCTATGGACTCCAGGCCGACGGAGAGGCGGACGTAGTCGTCCGTGACGCCCGTGGAGCGCTGCTCCTCGGCCGTGAGCTGGGAGTGGGTGGTGGAGGCCGGGTGGATCACGAGGCTCTTAGCGTCCCCTATGTTGGCGAGCAGGCTGTGGAGCTCCAGGCGGTTGATGAACGCCTTGCCGGCCTCGAGTCCACCCTCGATCCCGAAGCCCAGGATGGCGCCGAACATCCCCTCCCTGTGGTACTTCTTCGCCGTCTCGTAACCCGGATGGTCCGCGAGGCCGGGATAGTTCACCCAGTTGACCTTCGGGTGGGCCTGCAAGAACTCGGCGACGGCCATCGCGTTCTGGGAGTGGCGCTCCATGCGCAGGGGCAGCGTTTCGAGGCCCTGCAAGAACAGGAAGGAGTGGAACGGGGAGAGGGCCGGGCCGTAGTCGCGGAGCATCTGGACGCGCGCCTTGAGGATAAAGGAGAGTTCGCCAAGGGTCGGGTAGATCTCCAGTCCGTGGTACGACGGGTCGGGCTCGGTGAACCCGGGGAAGCGGCCGTTGTCCCAGGGGAACCTGCCGCCGTCCACGATCACGCCGCCAATGCTCGTCCCGTGCCCGCCAATGAATTTCGTCGCCGAGTGGACCACGATGTCCGCCCCGTGGGCGAGCGGGTTGACGAGGTACGGGGACGGGACCGTGTTGTCCACGATAAGCGGCACGCCGGCCTCGTGGGCCACGTCCGCCACCCCCCTGATGTCGAGGGTGTAGAGGGCCGGGTTGCCGACGGTCTCGGCGTAGACGGCCTTGGTCTTGTCCGTGATGGCGGCGCGGATGTTCTCCGGGTCGTTCGAGTCGACGAACTTTACGTTGATGCCTATCTTGGGGAGGGTGTAGTGGAAGAGGTTGTAGGTGCCGCCGTAGAGGGCGGCTGCCGAGACTATCTCGTCCCCGGCCCCCGCGAGGTTGAGGATCGCGAGCGTCTCGGCCGCCTGGCCGGAGGCGACGGCGAGCGCCCCGACGCCGCCCTCCAGGAGCGCCATCCGCTGCTCGAAGACGTCGTTTGTGGGTTCATGATGCGGGTGTAGATGTTGCCCGGCTCGGCGAGCGAGAAGAGGTTCGCCGCGTGGTCGGTGTCGTCGAAGACGTAGGAGGTGGTCTGGTAGATCGGGACCGCCCGCGCGGACGTCGCCGGATCGGGCGCCTGCCCCCCGTGCAATGCCAGGGTGTCGAACCCGAGATTTCGCTCTGCAGACTGGTTTTCGGTGGTGTCCATTTTCGCTCCTTGTTTGTAGGTTTCAGGCTTCAGGTGTTGGTTATGAACGGCTTGACCGCTTGCTCCAGTTCGGTCCAGTCTTTGAGGAAGGCGTCGTGCCCGCTCAGGGTGTCTATTTCGACGTAGTTGGACCTGGCGCCGGCCCGGCTTGCCTTGTCTGCCGTGTCCTTTACTTCGCTCGCGGGGAAGAGCCAGTCGCTGGTTATGCCCACGAAGAGGAGTTCGGCACAGACGCGAGAGAGGGCCTCTTCGGTGGAGCCGTAGCCGTTTGCCACGTCGTAGAGGTCCATGGCGCGGCCGAGGTAGAGGTAGGAGTTGGCGTCGAAGCGCCCCACCAGGTCGTTGCCCTGGTAGTGGAGGTAGCTCTCTATCTCGAACCGGCCGCCGAACTCCTTGTGGAGCGCGGGGCGTCCCGCCGGCCTGCGGCCGAACCGCTCCCACTGGCCCGGGGCGCTCTGGTAGGTCATCATGCCGGCCATGCGGGCTATGGCGAGCCCTTCTTCCGGGGTCTTGCCCGTGTCGTAGTAGTCCCCGTTCTGCCAGCCGGGGTCGGCCATGATGGCGCGGCGTCCGATCTCGCTCATCCCAACGCCCTGCGGTCCCAACGCGCCCGTCGCCGCGACCGGGACGGCCTTTTCGACGAAGTCGGGGAACTCGACGGCCCATTCGAGCGCCTGCTGCCCGCCGATGGAGCCGCCGATGACGAGCGCCAGCCCGGAGACGCCGAGGTCGTCGAGCAGCCGCTTCTGCGCCCTGACCATGTCCCGGATCGTGACGACCGGGAAACGCATCCCGTAGGGCTCTCCGGTCTCAGAGTCCACGGAAGAGGGCCCCGTGCTGCCGGAGCAGCCGCCGAGCACGTTCGAGCAGACGACGAAGTACTTCCCGGTATCGACGGGTCGGCCCGGCCCGACCATCGGGTCCCACCAGCCGCCGCGCCTGTGTTCCGCGCAGGGGCCGCCGGCCGCGTGCGAGTCGCCGGTCAGGGCGTGCGTGATCAGGACGACGTTGTCCGCGTCCGCGTTTAACTCGCCCCAGGTCTCGTAGGCCAGGGTAACGTCGTTGAGGACGCCGCCGAGCTCCGGCTCGAAAGCGCCGATGGAGTGGTTGAGTCTGCCCGGGGTTCCCTGGGCCGGGGCCTGACTAGCGCCGGCCCCCGGGTCTAGTGTCATGCTCAGTAGTAATGCAGCCTCCCTCTATGATCGCGTGCCACGCCTCCGGCGAGAGTCTTCCCGCCCACCGCGCAACCCGCCCGCAGAAGAGGCTGCCCGCCCCTCCCCACATCTTCCAGAACGGTAATGGCCGTCCTGCTGGACTTGGCACCTCGCGTAAACGTGCTCCGCCGGTTGCCGCGGTTTCTCGGGGCCAGTTCCCTCCACCGCTCTCGATGCGAGTTCGCGCTAGAAGCGGATGCTAAACAACTCGTCTCCCGCCGTCAAGGGCGGGGACGGTCTCTAGCCGGACCGTCCGACCGTTCCGCCCTCCCGGCCGGGGGCCTCTACGGCAGGCCCGGGGGCAGGTTTGGCCGCGTGGTCGAGTGGCAGGCACACGGTCATCCTGGTCCCGCCGCCGGGCGGGGCTTGCGCCTCGATGCGGCCCCCGTGAAGCTCCACTATCGACTTGGCTATCGAGAGGCCGAGCCCGGAGCCGCCGGCCCTGCGGGAGCGGGTACCGCCTACCCGGTGGAACCGCTCGAAGATCCGCTCCAGCTCCTCCCGGGGTATGCCCGGTCCCTCGTCGGCCACCTCGATGCGCAACTCTCCGCCGTCCGTGGACGAGGTGAGCGAGACGAGGCCGCCAACGGGGCCGTACTTGGCGGCGTTGTCCACGAGCGCGAGCACCGCCTGCTCCATGCGAGAGGGGTCTATCCGGATCTCACCCTCCCCTTCGAGGCCGGTCTCGAACCGCGAGCCGTGCTCCCTCGCGAGCACCTCGGATCTCCCCGCGAGATCCGCCACGAAGAGCGGAACGCTGACGGGACGTGTCTCCATCGGGGGTGAGGAGGTATCCGAGCGGGCCAGAAAGAGGAGGTCCTCGACCATGCGCGACATGTGGACCGACTCCTTGACCACCTCTTCGAGGACGTCCCTGTGGGCCCAGTCCTTGTCGATGGCCAGGCCGAACTCGGCGTTCGAGCGGAGCACGGTAAGGGGCGTCCTCAGCTCGTGGGAGACGTCGGCCAGAAAGTCGGCCCTCGCCTCCGCCGCGGCCCGCTGCTCGGCGTGGAGGCCGCGCAGCTCGCCGATGAGCAGCATCATCCGCCAACCGGTGTACGTGAGCGCGATGAGGGCGAGCACCAGGCCCGTGGCGACGAGGATCAGGACGATCCTCTCCACGTCCTCGGCCGCGGATAGGTCGACGAGCGCCTCCGCGGCGCGATCCTGCCCGCGCGCCTCCAGGTCGACGGCGGCCCGATCCAACTCGGCCAGTTGCGCGAGGCCGCGGTCGCTCGCCAGCTCGAACGCGCCGGGGTCCGAGGCCTGCCTGTCCGCCACGGGCTTGAAGCCCTCGTAGTAGGCGTTCGCCATTCGGCGCAGGCTGTCGGGCTGCGGCGCCTCGGGGTCGCGGACCCCGAGGCTGTCCAGGAGGTCTATCTGCTCGATGACGTCGTCGTAGGCCCGGTCTATGTCCTGCACGTGCTCCTCCACAGGGCCGTAGAGGAGCAGGTCGCGATGGTGAAACTGGAGCTCCGAGACCGCGTCCCTCAGGTTGCTAGAACGGGTCTCCAGCTGGACTGCGTGTTCGAGGCCGCCGTCCGTGATCTTCTTGACGTAGAGGTTGTTCATAAGGCCGACGAGGCCGGCGAGCGCGATCATGGCTATGAGGCTACCCGCCACGACGGCGACCAGCCAGGGTTGCGACGCGGTTTTCTTTATCCACCCCATAGACGCCCCCCGCGTACCCTGCGGAGCCCGTACTATAGCGTTATCGGACCATGTCCGATACCCGGAGATTTCCCGCCGATATATACTGCCTGACCAATGAAGATCCTGATAGTCGAAGACGACGCGGCGATCGTCCGGTCGCTGAAGCGCATCCTGGCCGCCTACGGGCACGACCTCGTCGGCACGGAGAGCGGCGAGGAAGGCGCCAGGCTCGCGGCCGACGAGGGTGTGGAGTTCGTCCTGCTGGACATCTCCCTCCCCGACATCGACGGCCACGAGGTCCTTCAGCGCATCCGGTCCATCCGGCCCAACCTGCCGGTCCTCATGCTTACGGCCCGCGACGACCTCGAGAACAAGGTGGTGGCCCTGCGTTCGGGAGCCGACGACTACCTCACCAAGCCCTTCGCCTTCGAGGAGCTGATGGCGAGGATCGAGGCCTTAAGCCGCCGCGTCGGGCGTCAGGAGCCTGTCGAGATCAACGCCGGAGACCTCCGCATCGACCTCCTCGCCCGCCGCCTCTGGCGCGGAGACAAGGAGATAGAGCTCTCTCCGAGGGAGTTCGTGCTGCTCGAATACTTCGCGCGCCGCCCCGGCGAAGAGCTCACCCGCCAGCGCATCCTGGCCGAGATCTGGGGCTACGACTTCGACCCTGGCTCGAACGTCCTCGACGTCTACGTCAGGCACCTCAGGCACAAGATCGACCACCCCGGCGAACGGTCTTCGATCACCGCGATCCGGGGCGTCGGATACCGCTTCGATCCGCCCCGGGCTCAGGGGGCGTAACGGCCCCCCAACGGGTGGTTTCGGGGCCCACCGCCCTTCGATGAAAACAGTTTAATCGCAGGGCGCGCATAGTGAAGGCTATTTAACCGCCGCGCCCTTGATCGCCCCGCCGAAGAGAGTACCGTGGAAGACGGGAAAGGCAGGCGACGGAAAGGCGCGGCAATGAAGAAGATGGCCATGCTGGTGGCGGTGACGGGCCTGATGCTCACGATCTTCGGCGGCACGGCCCTTGCGCTCAACCTTACGGGCGACAACGGCCCCGACAGGTTGGTCGGCACGGCCGAGAACGACACGCTTCGCGGCCGGGGAGGCGGGGACACCCTGATCGGTCGCGGCGACTCCGACCGCCTCTTCGGCGGCGACGGCAACGACTTCATAAACGCCGTCGACCCCGGCCGCGCCGAGGACGACCTGGTCAACTGCGGGGCCGGCTTCGACCGGGCGCGCGTCGATCCAAGCACCGAGGACCGCGTCATGAGCAACTGCGAGAGGGTCAGGGTTGGCTAGACGTTGTTCGGCAGGCGCCCGGTCCTTCTGACCGGGCGCCACTGAAGATGGCGGGGAGGTGAACATGGTTGCGAGCCTGGCGAGTATGGCCCCGGTCGTGCCGGGGCCCTGGGGCATCGGAGGCACTGAGGGCGGCGCACGCGGCGCGGCCAGACGCGCAGGCCGGTCCGGGTGCGATCCCGCAGGGACACGCGGCATGCGGGTGCTGGTCGCTTTCGGGGACGAGTACCGATCGTACCGGGAGGCTATAGCCCGCGCCATACAGGCCCTCCGACCGTCCGCGCGGGTCACGGTCTCCCCGCTCGAAGCCGTTCCGGCGCAGGTATACAGGCTGGAGCCCCACGTGGTGATCTGCGCCAGCCGCTCGGAGGGTACTGCCGACCCGAACACGACCTGGGTGACGGTACCTACCGAGGAGGGCGTCCCGGGCACCATCTCTTGCGGCGGCTTTCTTCGGGAGGTGGGCGACCTCTCGTTGACGGAGTTGCTCGCGGTCCTCGACGAAGCCGAAGATTTCCCCGCGCTACCCCCCCGGAGCGAGGACCGGCCCGCGCGCCCCTAACGCCGCAGCCAGGGGAACTTGACGTAGACCCAGGCGTTCTGGTACTTGCCCAGTCGCAGGTCGCTGGCGACGGCGGGTGTCAGATCTACCCCTGCGGGGTTTAGGACCGTACGCCCGAACTCGTCTTTACCGCCGTTGTAATTCCGGTAGTAGGCCGCGTGCGCCTGGGGAACGCAGCGCTTGAGGCTCTTCCACATGGTGCGGTTCTTCCTAGTCTGCCAGTAATTGTCGTAGGTATTCCAGGGCCCGACCTCCTTGATCCGGGGCCGCACCGCCACGTTGCCGTTGATCCGCTTGATAACCACCTGGGGCCGCGAGCCGAACTTGAGCGTGCGGTGAGGAAGGGACGCCTCGTACCTGGTGTAGCCGATGTACTGCGTGGCGAAGACCTTGCACACCACCCTTCGCCCGGCCTTCGTCTCCTCCACCCGCGCATAACTCTCTTCGGAAGAGGACGAGACCTCCTGCGCCCACTGCTCGTCCACCCACGCCCGTAACTCGGGCTCGCCACCTCTGGGCAGCAGGTCCGTCACGCTCTCTTTCGTCTCGCCGATGGCCCCCTCTACCGTCTCGTCGTAGTCGGAGGCGGAGATCCTGTCAGCCACCTTCTCGTCCGGGAGTGACTTGTTGGCGGCCACTATCTTCTCGCTCGCGGCGTACTCCTCGGCCAACTTCTCGTTCTCCTCGCGCACCGCGGCGAGGACCTTCCCCACCTCGGCATCATCGAGCCCGAACTCTTGCTCGAATTCGCGGACGTTCCGCGGCTCCGAGAGGATCAGGGAGAGCGCCGTCTTGTCGGGGTCGGAGTAGGCGGAGTACTCCTCGGCCCCGGCGTCTTTCCCATAGACCGCCGCCAGCATCCCCCCGCCTAGAACCAGAGCAAGCAGGCACAGACCCAACCGACGCGGCACAAAGAACTTTCTCTCTATCAGGAACGATCCCACGGAGCCCCCTCCGGATGCAGCGCCCGCAACACGGGCGCTTCGCCACAAAACATATTAATGCTAACCGCTCCGACCCGCGTCGTCAAAGGGCTGCGCGGAAGGCGCAGCCCGGGGCCTACCCTAGTAAGCGCGGGCGAAGACCGCGGTCTGTCCGGGCTTGCCCGAGACGAGGTCCTCCCCGTCCTGCCGCTCGAAGGGTAGGAGCCTGATGGTCGCCTTGGTGTCGTCTTTGATCTTCTGCTCCGTCTCGGCCGTCCCGTCCCACGGGGCGACGACGAAGCCCCGCTTCTCGGCGATGATCTCCTTGAACTCGTCGTAGCTCTCGGCCTGACGGGTGTTCTCGTGGCGGAAGGCGGCGGCCTGGCGGAGCATATTCTCCTGGATCTCCCCCATCAAAGCCTGCAGCCGCACGGCCAGTTCCTTCCTATCTACGAACTCCTTCTCCCGCGTGTCGCGCCGCACGAGGACGGCCTGCCCCTTCTCGATGTCCTTCGGGCCCAGCTCGACCCGCACGGGCACGCCGCGCAACTCGTGCTCGTTGAACTTCCAGCCGGGGGAGTGCTCCTCGTCGAGGTCCACCTCCATCCGAAGGCCGGCGTCTTTCAACTCCGAGTACAGCGCCTCGGCCTCGCGGCGCACCTCGCCCTTGTTGTTGCCGCGCCAGATCGGGACGACGACGGCCTGCGTCGGCGCTATCCTCGGCGGCAGCTTCAGGCCCCGATCGTCGCCGTGGACCAGGATGAGCCCGCCTATGGTCCTCGTCGAGAACCCCCACGACGTCTGGTAAGGATGGACCCGCTCCTGCTGCTCGTCCAAAAACGTGATGTCGAAGGCCTTCGCGAAGTTCTGCCCGAGATCGTGGCTCGTCGCGGCCTGCAAGGCCCGCCCATCCCCCATCAGCGCCTCGCAGGTGAACGTCTCCACAGCGCCCGCGAAGCGTTCGGAGGGGCTCTTGACGCCCGTCAAGACCGGAATCGCCATCGCCTCGTGGAAGCAGTCCTGGTAGACGTTCAGCATCTGGAGGGTCTCGGCGCGGGCCTCCTCGGCCGTCGCGTGGACCGTGTGGCCCTCCTGCCAGAGGAACTCGGACGTGCGGAGGAAGGGCCGCGTAACCTTCTCCCAGCGCAGGACGTTGCACCACTGGTTGATGAGGATGGGGAGGTCGCGGTAGCTCTGGATCCAATTCTTGTAGAAGTCGCAGATGATGCTCTCACTCGTCGGCCTGATGGCGAGCCGCTCCTCCAGTTCCTCCCTCCCCCCGATGGTCACCCAGGCGAGCTCGGGGTCGAAGCCCTCGACGTGCTCGGCCTCCTTCTTCAGGTAGCTCTCGGGGATGAGGAGCGGGAAGTAGGCGTTCTTGTGGCCTGTCGCCTTGAAGCGGTCGTCCAGGTCGCGCTGGACGCGCTCCCAGATCTCGAACCCGTAAGGCCGAATAGCGAACGTCCCCCGAACCGGCCCGTAATCCGCCAGCTTCGCCATCCTGACAAGCTGCAGGTACCACTTGCTCGGGTCTTCGCTCTTCTTCGTAAGCTTCTCGACCGCCTCGGCCATACGGGCGCTCCTCTCAAGATTCCAACTCTTTGCGATTTACGGGCAGTATAGCCGCCGTCTGGCTCTTGCCCGCTTCCATCAGCCTACTACCAGATGACCAATAGGCTAGTCAATACGCGCCGAGCCGACGCGGTTACCACGAAAACTGTGCCGTGGCGCGGAAGTTATTGGCTTTCGAGGAATTCTTGTATAGCCTCCGGCGAGGCTTTGGCGAACCAGGAGCGGCGGCTGACGGAGGTGCCGTCGAGGTTTTTTAGCTTGATCGCCATCTCGGCCGACTTCGCGGCGACGGTGATGCCGTTCAGCACGGTGGCGCCTTCGATGGAGAAGCCTCGTTCCTTCGCGAAGAGAAGCATCGGAAGGCCGCCTGCGGGTACGATCACCTCCACCCCCATCTCGAGCAAGGGTCCCGCCTGCCGGCGGAACTGCTCGCGAACCGCGTCGTAGGCTTTCTCGTCCTCGAAGGCCTTCATGTAGTCGTCCACGTGGGTGTCGACGGCGCGGACGCCTACGACGCGTTCGCCGAGTCCGTAGCGCGAAATCTGATCCTCGTGCCAGGGGATGAAGATCGGGTTGATGGTGACGAGCCCTATCTTGCGCCCGAGGGTCATGGCGTGGAGCATCGTCGCCTCCCCGAGGCCGATGACCGGGATGCCGACCGCCCCCTTGCACTCGTTGATGCCCGGCTCCTGGAAGTGCCCGACGACGAACGCGTCGAAGCCCCGCTCCTCGGCCGCCAGGGCGTTTCGGATGACGCGGGAGGCGATCCTGAACTCCGTAACCGGGTGGAAGTGCCTGTCCGGGGGCGAGATACCGACGACCTCGTGGTCGAAGCCCGCGTCCGCCACGGTGCCGAGGTGATCCCGCAGCCGGTCGATGTACGGACGCTGCTCCTCCTCGTCCACGAAGCTCTGGTACCAGACGCGGGCGCCCGATGCGGCCTCCGTCATCGCTAACCCCCAGCCCCCCTGGAGACGCCCGGCTCCAGGACCTCCTTACCCACGTAAGGGACCAGGGCTTCCGGCAGCCTTACGGAGCCGTCCTCCTGCTGGTAGATCTCGAGCAGTGCGATCAGGGCGCGGCTCATGGCGATGGCCGTGCCGTTCAAGGTGTGGAGAAGCTGGGGACGTCCCCCGTCCCTGCGGTAGCGGATGCGGAGGCGGCGGGCCTGGTAGTCGGTGGTGTTCGAGGTGCTCGTCACCTCTCCGAAGTCGTTTCTTCCGGGCATCCAGGCTTCAAGGTCGTACTTGCGGTATGCGGCGCCGCCCAGGTCGCCGGTGCAGATGTCGACGACGCGGTAAGGCAGGCCGAGGCCCTGGAAGATACGTTCTTCTATCTCGACCATCTCCTCGTGGACTTTCTCCGAATCCTCCGGCGTCGTGAAGGCGAACATCTCGACCTTGGTGAACTGGTGGACGCGGTACAGGCCGCGGCTCGCCCGGCCGTGGGAGCCCGCCTCTGTGCGGAAGCAGTGGGAGAGGCCCGCGAAGCGTAAAGGCAGGCGCTTCTCGTCCACGATCTCGTCCGTGAGCTGGCCCGCGAGCGGGATCTCGGCGGTCGCGATCAAAGACAGGTCGTCGTCTTCGACCGAGTAGATCTGGGTCTCGGGACCGCGGGGAATGAAGCCCGTCCCGACCAGCGCCTCGTCGCGGGCAAGGTCGGGCGTGATCGTCGGTTCGTAACCGTACTGCGTGATGAGGTCGAGCGCGTACCGGATCAGGCCAAGCTCCAGAAGAACCGCGTCGCCCCTCAGAAAGTAGAACTTGCTGCCCGTGGTCTTCGCCCCGGCCTCGAAGTCTATGATGCCGAGCGCCTCGCCCAACTCTACGTGGTCCTTCGGCTCGAAGGAGAAATCTGGGATCTCTCCGGAGCGCCGGATCTCGACGTTCTCGGAGTCGTCCCTGCCGATGGGCGAGTCGGGATGGGTCATGTTGGGTATCTTGAGCTGCTCCTCCCGCAACCGCCCTTCTACTTCGGTAAGCTCGGTTTCCTTTTGGGGTACCTCCTGTTTCATCTCCCTAGACCCCGCGATGAGCTTCTCGCGGGCTTCGGGGTCTCGCTCCTGCCCGATGCTCTTCGCCGTCTGGTTCTGCCGCTGCTTGAGCTCGTTGAGTTCCTGAATGAGCGCCGAGCGCCTGTCGGCGAGCTCCACCACAAGCCCCACGTCAGCCTCGACGCCGCGGTTCCTGCAGTTCTCCTGAACGGCGTCCGCGTTCTCGCGGATAAATTTGAGATCGAGCACGGTGCTTCCCTTCGGTCAGCAGCTATTGGCTTTCAGCTTTCAGCGGTCAGCTATCAGCAAGGAGCGAAAAGCCGACGCCCGAGCGTTATCTTAGCCTGCAAGTTCTTTGAGTGCGCGGTTCTCGGCCCGTATACGGACGTAGAGGAAACCGGCGTTGAGGGCCGAGAAAACGAATGCCGTGGTCCAGGCGCCGAAGATCAAGGGTAGTGTAAACACTTCTACGGCCACGACGATGTAGTTCGGGTGGGGAAACAGGCTGTACGGCCCGCTTCTAACCAGCTTCGCACCCGGCACGGCGAGTATGCGAACGTTCCAGTTCTCCCCGAGGGAGGAGATCGCCCAGTAACGCAACGGCTGGACGAGCAAGAACAGCGCGAGCGGCACGGGCCACCACGCCGGGGGCTCGGGCCCGCGCAACAGCCCCTCGCCCAGCGTCGACACCAGCCAGAGCGCATGAATCGCCACCATCGCCGGATAATGCGCTCTCCCCCGCTCCACCGCCCCCCGCGCCCGAAGCCGCGCCTCGTTGCGTCGCGAGTACCGGACTTCCAACAGCCGCTGCAAACCCACGAGCGCGACAACAATGACGAGGAGCGCCGCGTTCACCGAAACGTACCGCCCAAGAAAAGCTGATGGCTGATGGCTGACAGCTGACAGCTCAGGTGCTGACTCGTCAGCATCGGAAAAACACGTGCTCCGCGGAGAACCCCGGCCCCATCGCCGAGAGCACGCCGAGGTCACCGGGCGAAGGCTCCCCGCTCTGCAGGAAGCGCTCCAGGATGAACAGCACCGTCACGCTGGACATGTTGCCGTGGTCGCGCAGGACGCCGCGGGAGAACGTGAGGCCGCCGCGTTCTATGCCGAGGACTTCCTCGAAGGCGTCGAGGACCTTGGCGCCGCCGGGGTGGAGGACGAAGTGCGCGAGTTCTTCGAAGGGGAGGTTCAGGGAGTCGCAGGCCCCTTGCAGGTCTTCGCGAAGCTTGGTGCGGACTATGTCGGGGACGCTCTTGGAGAGTTGGACTTTGAGGCCGGTCTCGATCAGGTCCCACCCCATCACCTCTTCGGTGTCGGGCCAGGTCGTGCTGCGGCTTCCGAGGAGTTCGGGGCCCTCCCCGCTCCCGACGACCGCCGCCGCGGCCCCATCCGCGAAGAGGCTGGTCGAGACGAGGTTGCTCTTCGAGCGGTCGCCGCGCTGGAAAGTGAGGCCGCTGAGTTCCACGCCGACCATCAGCACCTTTTGCTCCGGGTAGAGGCGGGCGTGTTCGGCGGCGCGGGCAAGGGTAGAGGCGCCGGCCGAGCATCCGAGGCCCCAGATAGGGACGCGCCTGACGTGCTCGGATAGGCCCAGGGAGAAGATCAGCTTCGAGTCGAGCGAGGGCGTCGCGATCCCGGTGGTCGAGAAGAAGAGGATCGCGCCGATCTCGCCCGGGCGTACCCCGGCCCTGTCCATCGCGCGCCTGGCCGCCTTCTCCGATAGGTCGAGCGCGTGCTCGACGTAGAGCGCGTTCTTCTCGGGGAAGGTGTGGTCCGTCTCGAACCATTCGAGTGGCACGCAGAAGTGGCGGTTCTCGACGTGGACGTTGTCGAAGACGGGGGTGAGGCGCTCTATGTCCCGATAGACCTCCCCGAACATGCCGCGCGCGAACTCCTTGACCTCGGCCTGCCCGACCCGATGCGGCGGCACGGCCCCAGCCACGGAGAGTATCTTCGGGCCGCTCAACGCGCCGCCTCCCGGCCCGGGTCAGCCTCGGGCGTCTCGCAGGTCTCGCGGAAGACGTACTGCGAGATCCTCTTTCGCTGCCGGCTCGACCAGTCTATCGTGGGACGCCTCTGGTTCTCGGGCAGGTAGCCCAGCCGGTAGACGGCCATGAGCTCCAGTTCGTCCGGGACCTTCAGGAGGTCCTGCAGCCTCTTCCAGTTCTCCGGTATCTCCATCGGCGTCGAGACGAACTGGATGCCCATGCCGAGCTCGGTGGTGGTCAGCCAGATGTTCTCTATCGCGGCCCCCATCCCGAAGACCGAGTAGAAGCCCGAGAGCTCGCCCGGCCGGTACTCCGTCTTGTCCAGCAGCACGGCGAGCAGAAGCGGGGAGCCGGCGACCAGCTTGCGGTTGTCCTCCCCGAGAGTCTTCGGGACGCCGAAGCGGTTCATCACGGCCTGGCCGGTGTTCGAGAAGACCTGGCGCGAGAAGGGCTTCAGGACCGAGGGCATCTGGTCGAAGAAGATACCGTCGCGCCGCTCCTCCATCTCGGCCTCGGAGAAGCGGAAGTACGGGCGGTAGCGTTTCCAGAACGTGCCCTCTTCCAGGAGTTGCCTCATGCTGTCGCCGCTTATGCGGGCTACTTCTTCGATCTTCTCCCTGTCCTCGACGAGCACGAAGCGCCAGGGCTGGCTGTTGAAGTGGGACGGCGCCATGCCGCCGACCTCCACGAGCAGCCGCTGGTGCTCCGGCTTTACGGGGTCGGGCAGAAAGGGGCCGTTCGTGGTCCTGCGGCGCCTCACGACTTCGAGAAAATCCAACAAACCCTCCTACAGGGAGAACACGAGCCCGGTTGCGTAAAAGACCAACGCGGCCCCCGCCAGCGCCGCGTGCCCGGCGGTCCCGGCCCGCACCCTTGGCAGGACCACGTACAGGGCGAGGACCGGCAGGAGCGCCCAGCGGTAGGGCTCACCCTGCCAGAAGCCAACCGCCACGGCCAGGGCCGCGGAGGCGAAGACGGCGAAGAAGAGCGCGTGGTGAAGCCAGCGAAAAGGCTTGGTATCTACGATGCCGAACTGCACGAGCACGCCGAGGGCGAAGTTGAGCCCGAACAGGATCGAGGCGGAGTAGAAGATCACGGACGCCAGCGGTGCTCCTTCCCGGATTGCTCTCCCGTTTATAGCACAGGCGCCGAATACGAACGTACCCGCCTTCACGGCCACCCGAAGACGGCGGACCGTGCCTCTTCGCGCGGCGACGGTGCTAAGATGCGGGGGTTCCTATAAGGTCTAATGCTATACATTCGTGGAGGGCGAGATGGAGAACGGACGCCCGGAGGCTTACATAACCGGAATCGGCGTGGTCAGCCCGGTCGGGGTCGGCCGGAAGGATTTCTGGAGCTCGCTGCTCGCCAACAAGAGCGGGGCCGGCCCGATCTCGCTCTTCGACCCGGACGGGTTCGACGTCAGAATCGCCGCCGAGTGCAACGACTTCGAGCCTACGGACTTCATGGACCGCAAGGTCGCGGCCCGCACAGACCGCTTCGCCCAGATAGGCCTCGCCTCCTCCAAGCTCGCCCTCGAAGACGGGGACGCCTGGGACACCCTCAACAACGACCCCGAAAGGGTGGGCCTGATCCTAGGCAGCGGCATCGGCGGCGTCACCAGCATGGAGACGACCCAGGCGACCATAGACAGCAAGGGCCCGACGCGGGTCAACCCGTTCTCGGTCACCAAGATCATGCCGAACTCCGCCGCCGCCCACGTCGGCATCCAGCTCGGCGTGCAGGGGCCTTCCATTACCGGTGCCCTTGCCTGCACCTGCGGGACGGACATGATGGCTTTGGGCTTCGACCTGATCCGGCGCGGCGACGCCGACATGGTCCTCTGCGGGGCCTCGGAAGCCTCCATTACCCCCGTCATTGTCGCCGGCTTTATAGCCATGCGCGCCATGAGCCGCCGCAACGACGACCCCGAGGGCGCCTGCCGCCCCTACGACTCGAACCACTCGGGCTTCCTGATAGGCGAAGGCTGCGCGATGATGCTGCTTGAGAGCGCGGAGTCCGTCGAGCGCCGCGGGGCCGAGCCGTACGCCAGGATCACCGGCGTGGGCCGCAGCACGGACGCCCACAACCTGACGGACCCGGACCCTAAGGGCCGCGGCATCCTGAGGGCCATGCGGCTCGCCGTCAAGGCCTCGGGTCTCGAAGAGGATCAGATCGACTACATCAACCCCCACGGCACGGGCACGGTGGCCGGCGACGGCCCGGAGTCCCAGGCGATGGCCCAGATCAACCCGAACGCCATGGTCTCCGCGACGAAGTCCACGCTGGGGCACTCTTTGGGCGCCTCGGGCGCCATAGAGACCGCGATCTGCGCCCTCGCCCTGAAGGAGAAGACCGTCCCCCCCATGCGCAACCTCGACTCCCTGGCCGATGGCTGCGCCGACCTGGACTACGTGGTCAACGAACCCCGCGACGCCCCCGACCTTAAGGCCGCCCTCTGCGCGAACCTCGGCGTCGGCGGCCACAACGCGGCCGTGGTCCTGGAACGGGCGTAGGTTTGTCCGAAACAGAAAATTTCCAAAGCCTCCCGGCGGGCCTACCCGAACCCGCCGACGACGGCGCGGCCGACCACCTGCCGGGGATGGCCCTGCCGCCGGTCCCCCTGCTTTCCACTGGCGGCGGGACGGTGGACCTCTCGGCGCTCCCCGGCACGACGGTTGTCTACTGCTACCCGATGACGGGCCGGCCCGACCGGGATCTTCCAGTGGGCTGGGATGAGATCCCCGGCGCCCGCGGGTGTACGCCACAGTCTTGCTCGTTCCGGGACCACCACGGGGAGCTCCGGGCCCTCGGCGCCACAGTCTTCGGCCTCAGCACGCAAAGTACCGCGTACCAGCAGGAGGCGGTCGAACGGCTGCATCTGCCGTTCGAGCTTTTGAGCGACGAGGGTCTTGGCTTCGCGAAAAAAGCCGGGCTCCCCACCTTCGAGGTCGAGGGGAGCGTGCTCACCAAAAGGCTCACCATGATTTTGGAGGGCGGGCGGATCGAGAAGGTCTTCTACCCCGTCTTCCCGCCAAACGAGAGCGCGGAGAGCGTTGTCCGGTGGCTCTCCGCGCGTGCAAGCGACTAGAGAGGTGATACGAGTGCAGAGCGTCTCAGCCGACCCCGTCTCAGAGAGGATCAGGGAACTCGAAGAGATAGTCGCCCCGCGCGGGAGCGCGCTCGTCGCCTTCTCCGGCGGCGTTGACTCCTCGCTTGCCCTGGCGATAGCGGCAAGGGCGCTGCCGGAGGGCAGGGTGCTCGCCGTCACGTCGAACAACGAGACCTACCTTCCGTCGGAGCTGGACCTCGCCCGGGACTTCGCCGCCTCCCTCGGCGTCGAACACCTGGTGGTCAACACCCGCGAGCTCGACGACCCGAACTACGCCTCGAACCCGACAAACCGCTGCTACTTCTGCAAGAGCACCCTCTACTCGGACCTGGCGAAGCTGGCCGAAGAAAAGGGCTACGCGTGCGTGGTGGACGGGGCCAACAAGGACGACGAGGGGGACTACAGGCCCGGCAGGAAGGCGGCGAAGGAGCTCGGCGTGGTCTCGCCGCTCTCCGAGGCCGGGGTCGGCAAGGACGAGGTCAGGGAGATGGCGAAGCGGCTCGGGTTGCCGAGCTGGGACAAGCCGGCGCTCGCCTGCCTCAGCAGCAGGTTCCCCTACGGGCAGGAGATCACGCCCGAGAAGCTCACCCAGGTCGCCCGCGCAGAGGAGTTCATGCGCCGCGAGGGCTTCAGGCAGGTCCGGGTCAGGCACCACGGGGAGATAGCCCGCCTGGAGGTCGGACCTACGGAGCTCGAGCGGGCCTTCGCCGAGCGGGAGAAGATCACGGCCGAGCTTCTCGACGCGGGCTTCCTCTACGTCACGCTCGACCTCGCCGGCTACAAGTCCGGCAGCCTCAACGCAGCCCTCAAGAAGGGCAAGAAGTCTTTGCCTGTGATCTCCTGATGCCGGATCTCCCCGAGGGCACGCTTCTCGTCGTCACCCTGATCGCCATGTTCGTCGGGCTCGTAGGAAGCGTCCTCCCGGCCCTGCCGGGGGTCACCCTGATCTTTATCTCGGCCCTCGTCTACGCCTACTTCACCGGCTTCGAGGCGGTCGGCGGCTGGGTGATAGCCCTCCTCGGCCTCTTCGCCGCCCTCGCCCTCGTCGCCGATTTCATAGGAACCAGCTACGGCGCCCGACGCTTCGGGGCGAGCAACTGGGGCACCGCCGGCGGCGCCATAGGCGGCATCCTCGGCGCCCTCGCGGGCCTCCTCTTCCTCGGCATCGGCTCCCTCTTCGGCCTCATCCTCGGCTCCGTAGGCGGCGTCTTTCTCGGCGAATACCTGAAACGCCGCAGGCAAGGTACGAGGGACCCCGGCACCGAACAACCCAGGGTCGAGCCCGCCCGCACGAACCAGGGAGACTGGAGACGCACCGGCCGCGCAGCAGGCGGCGTCTTCGTCGGTTACCTCATCTCCGCCATAGCGCAAGGCGTCCTCGGCCTCGCGAGCGTCATCATCTTCCTGCTGGCGTTGTAGCCAGCTTGTCGGCCCGGCGCTTCGCGCCTTTCAGCACGCCCTCTTCGAGGGCTCTCAGCCTGTCAGCCAGTCGCCCGGGCGCGCTACGCTTCCGCGACGTCCGAACGGCAGCGCAAAGCGCGGCCCGGTCACGCCTCTAACGCCAAAAGCTGACAGGCTGAGAGCGAGGCCCGCGGAGCAGTCCGATGCGTGCTGAAAGCGGAGGCCCTAGGCCGGAGCGTGCTGACTAGCTACTCTTCGTCGTGGCGTTGCTCGCGCAGGAACCCCTCCAACTCCTGGGCGAGGTCGTCCCCGGTGGGGAGGTTGCGTTCGCCGCCCTCCACCTGCGAGTCGAAGCGTTCTTCCAGCATCTGGACGTAGGAGGAGAGGTCCGAGTCCTGGGAGACGGCGACGGAGACCTGCTCCTGGTAGCTCGATGCGGTCTCTTCCAACTCGGAGGTGTCAACGTCCATCTTCAACAGGACGGAGAGGCTCTGGAGCAAGGCCAGGGCCGCGGGGGCCGATGGCACGGCCGGAAGGTAGTGCGGGACGGAGGCCCAGAGGCTCACCGACGGGAGGCCGGCCTCCGCGCAGACGCGGTGGAGCACGCCGGTGATGCCGGTCGGCCCCTCGTAGCGCGAGGCCGAGAGGTGGAGGTTCTCCACGAGGGCGGGGTCCTGGGAGTTGGCGGCCACGGAGACCGGACGCGAGTGCGGCACGTCCGCGAGCAGGGCTCCCATCGTTATAACCATCTCGGCCCCGAGTTCCTTCGCCGTCTCGGCCACCGCGTCGCAGAACGTTCTCCAGCGGAAGTTCGGTTCAGGGCCGGAGAGAAGCACCGCGCCGCGGCCACCCAGCGCGTCGAGGGAAGGCGCCGTCGCGCTCAGGGCGTTCTCGGGCCACTCTATCGTGCGCGTGACGCCGTCGGACAGCATGATCTGGGGCCGCGTGGACTGGTAGTCCAAAAACTCCTCGGCGTCGAAGGCACCGAACCGCCGCGCCTCCCAGGCGTCGTTCAGCGTGCCCACGGCGAGGCTCGAAGCCTCCGCGGCATCGTTCCATCCCGTGAAACCGGCTATCAGGATGGGCCGCTCCAACTCTGGTATCCGATCTAATTTAACGTATCTATTAGCCATGGGGCTAGCTTACCACGACCCATCCCGCGGCTAGAGTCCCGGCTAGCCCGGATGCGAGATCCGGTACACGGAGCCTGTGGCGCGCTCCAGGTAGTGGAGGCTTCCGCCCCCGCCGACCATCAAGTCCACGGGCCGGTCTATGCCGGTGGCGAAGGTGATGACCGTCTTGTCCCTGGAGTCGTAGCGGCGGATCCAACCCCCGCAGAAATCGGCGAAAAAGTAGTCGCCGACGAACGTGCGCGGGTAGGTAACGGTACCCGGATTGTAGAAGGCGCCGCCGGTGACGGCGCACCCGAGGTTCTTGCCGGTGCCGTGCCCGTAGGCGTAGAGCGGCGGGTTGTACATCGGGTCTGACTCGGGTCCCTCGTGGACGGGCCAGCCGTAGTTCGCCCCCTTTATGCCGACGTTGATCTCCTCCCACGACTGGGCCCCTACGTCGTTTATGAAGATACGCCCGCTGCCCGGCTGCACGGCGAAGGTGTAAGGATTGCGCAGCCCCATCGCCCAGATGGCCCTGTTCTCGCCCTGCGTCCGGTCGGCGAAAGGGTTGTCGGCGGGGATGGTGCCGTCCTTGTTTATCCTGAGCATCTTGCCGAGCCGGTTGCCGAAGTTCTGGGCGTTTTCCGCGGTCGCGTTCTCCCCGACGGCCACGTAGAGTTTGCCGTCATTCCCGAAGCGGATCGCGCCGCCGTTGTGGTTGGTGGCCGTGCCCAAATCGTCGAGCCTGAGGATGACCTTCTGGCTGCGCGCTATGAGCCGGTCGCCGCTCGCGGCGAAGCGAACGACGCGGTTGTGGGCCGCCATCGTGTCCGTAGCCCGCTGGGTGTAGTACAGGTAGATCCAACGGTTGCTGCGGAACGCCGGGTCGAAGGCGATCCCGAGCAGCCCGCGCTCCCCCCTGGCGTCGATCCTGGCCGAGAGGTCGATGGCCGATCTCCCGACGAGCTTTCCGTCCTCGATGACCTTGAGCTGGCCGGTTTGCTGGGCGACGAAGATCCGCCCGTCTGGGGCCATGGCCATGGTTGTCGGATCGCTCAGGCCGGCCGCGAGCCTGGCCTGGGTGAAACCCTGGGGCACGCTTCCAGCCCCCCCGGCCTCCCCGGCAGAAAGCGCCAGGGCCGCAAGCGCCGTCGCCAGTACCAGCGCGCAGATTGTTAGCACACCCCGGCGCGCCGCGGACCGATGCTCGCTCACAACCGTTCCTTTCACGGGTCACCCTCCCCTGTAGCGGATTATGTTGATGGAGTTCGTGCCGCGGGAGAGGTAGTAGAGGCTACCGGCCGGGCCGACGTCGAGGTCCACCGTGCCGCCGGCCGTGGTGGCGAAGGGCGTCACGCGGCCGGTCTGGGCGTCGCGCTTGCGGATCCAACCGTTGCAGAAGTCCGCAAAAAAGTAGTCGCCGACGTAGGACTGGGGGAACTGGTTTCGGGCCGGGGCGTAGAAGGTGCCCCCGGTGATGGCGCACCCGGTCGCGCTGGTGTTGCCGTGCCTGTAGGCGAAGAGCGGGCCCTGGGTATTCGGGTCCGACTCCGGCCCCTCGTGGCGCGGCCAGCCGTAGTTGGCGCCCCTGGCGCCGCGGTTGATCTCCTCCCACGTCCTCTGCCCGACGTCGTTTATGAACATCTTCGTCGTCCCCCGCTGTATGGCGAAGGAGAAGGGGTTGCGCAAGCCCCGCGCCCAGATGGCCCGGTTCTTGCCGGCCGCAGCCCCATAGAACGGGTTGTCGGCGGGGATGGTGCCGTCCTTGTTTATCCTGAGCATCTTGCCCTTCAAATTGCGCAAGGTCTGGGCGTTGGAGGCCTCGGCGTTCTCCCCGACGGCGACGTAGAGCTTGCCGTCCGTCCCGAAGTGCATGGCCCCGCCGTTGTGGTTGGTCCTGGCGCTAAGGTTGTCGAGGTCGAGGATGGTCCGCCGGCTGCCGGCCGCCGCGCGGTCCCCGAACGCCGTGAAGCGGGTGACGCGGTTGTGGACCCTCGGGCTCTTTACGGTGTGGTAGACGTAGACGTAGCGGTTGTCGGCGAAGTCGGGGTCGAGGGTCACGCCGAGCAGGCCGCGCTCTCCCCGCGAATCCACGTTGAGCGAAACGAACGGCCGCGGGAGCAGGCGCCCATCCTTTACCACCCGGAGGTTGCCGCCCTGCTGGGCGACGAATATCCTGCCGCCCGGCGCGAAGGTCATGGCGGTCGGCCCGTTCAACCCCCCGACGAACTTCGCCTGGGTGAAACCCCGGACCGCCTTCGCCTCGATCCCACCAGCCGCGAACAAAAGGCCGAACGAGACTGCCAGCGAGATGAACAGCGCCGCGAACAGCTTTGCGAACCCATGCTTTGCGGAGGGCGCATGAAGAATCGAGGCGCCGCCTCGTCCCGCGGTGGTTCCCAAATTACACACTCCAAGTTATCCCGGTTGCGACCGCAGCATTCTAACAGCGCCGGCGGACCGGGGGGTATTAGATCTTACCCGGCGGGAGATCGGTCAGAGAAAGCTCCGGTCGAGCCTCAGGGCTCTCTCCAGGCGCCGGTCGTACTCCCGGGCGGGGATCTCTTTTGCCCCGAGGCTGGCGAGGTGGTCGTTCTGGATCTGGCAGTCGAGCAACTCGTACCCGCGCTCTTCGAGCCGCCTCACCAGATACACGAAGCAGACCTTGGAGGCGTCGCGCGCCCGCGTGAACATGGACTCCCCCATGAACGCCCCGCCCAGAGAGACCCCGTAGAGCCCGCCGACGAGCTCTCCCTCCCTGTAAGCCTCGACGCTGTGGGCCTTGCCCGCCCGGTGCAGCCGCGTGTAAGCAGCGATGATCTCGGCGTTGATCCAGGTCTCCTCCCTCTGTGCGCAGGCCCGTATTACGCCCTCGAAGTCCTCGTCCACCCTTACCTCGTAGGTGCCCTTGCGGATCACACGCCCCAAAGACTTCGCTACCCGCAAGTCTCTGAACTCCAGTATGCTCCGAGGATCCGAGCGGTAGAACTCTATGCGTCCATAACCGTCGGCCATCGGGAACGCGCCGGCCCGGTAGCAAGCCTCCAACATCTCAACCGTCAACCTCACGCCGCCATATTACAGCCGCCGGCCCATTAGCGGTCAGCGGTCAGCGCGCTTCGGCTTCGCCTCCGCTTTCAGCTTGTCAGCCTTTTGTTTTTGGCTGAAAGCTGATAGCTGACGGCTTCGCGAACAGGTTCCGTCTCTTTGCAAACCGCTTTAGAATGAACCCCCATGACCCAGATAGAGCGCCCCACGTCCAACTCGGCCCGAGCCACCGTGACGTACCCCATCGCCCCCGAGCTCCTGCTGGCCGCTTTCCAAAACGCCATCGAAACTTTACCCCGCTGGACCGTGGGACCCTCCGAAAAGAGCGAACTAAAGGCCGTCCGCAAGACGCGCCTCTTCCGCTTCCGGGACGACGTAAAGATCCAAATCAGCGCCGACGAAACCGGCTCCAGGGCGGACCTCACGAGCGCCTCCAGAATAGGCAAAGGCGACCTCGGCCAGAACCCCCGCAACCTCAAAGAGCTCCTCCGGGCAGTGGAACGCGAGGCCCCCCATCCCCGAAGCTGACGGGCTGAAAGCGGGGGCCTGAGAAGCAGGCCCGAAGCGTGCCGACCGGCTGAAGTGCTGATCGGCTACTCGCGGAAAGTCGCGAGGATAGCCTCGTTCGCCTCCTGGTCTGGTATGAGCACCTGCGCCCCGCTAGAGAGCGTCTCGGGGTAGCCCTTCAGTTGGACGGCCTTCAGGTCGCCCTTGCCGCCGTTCGTGGCGAGGGCGCGACCCAGGGAGATCGCCTGCAGGAGCCCCAGGTCGGTGTCCATGTTTTCGTTCGCGATCTTGAGCATGGCCGGCATCTTGGTGACGGTGTTCCACGCGAGCATCTTGGAGCGGAGGGCGGTGAGCAGCTTCTGCTGGCGTTCTATGCGGTCGAGGTCCCCGCCGGCCGACCCACGGTAGCGCGCGTAGTAGAGGGCCTTGCGCCCGCCGAGCCTCTCCACCCCCTCGCCCATGTGCCACTTCTCGGGGAACTCGCCGGGCTCGATCTTCACCTTGACCCCCCCGAGGGCCTCTATGACGTCCTCAAAACCCTCGAAGTCTACGATCGCGTGGGCGTCTATGGGGACGCCCGTGAGGCCCTCCATCGCCGCCTTCGCCTGCTCCACCCCGCCGTAGGCGTAGGCCGTGTTGATCCGGTCCTCCACGCCCGGCTCGACCTCGACGAACAGGTCCCTCGGCACGGACAGTAGCTCGACGCGCCCGGTCCCCGGCGTGACCTGCGCCAGCATGATGGTGTCCGAGCGGCTGGAAGAACCCTCCGCCGCGCTCGGCCTGCGGTCGACCCCGAGCAGGAGCACGTTCAGGGGCTCTTCGGAAGCGGGCGGGGGTTCCGGCTTCTCTTTCTCCTCCATCTCGGTATTACCTGACGAGTCGGACCCGGGGCCGGCATCCTCGGAGCCGGTCTCTTCTTTGGGGAGCTCCGTCCGTTCGCCCAGCGCGTCGAGCGGCCCGGAGCGCCCGTCCGTCGCCGTACCGCCGGAGCCCACCCCCCCGCCGGCGAGGTCTTCGTTCTGGGGGAGCAAGGCCGGGAGCGAGACCCCGGCCTGGATACCCAGGCCGAGCATCGCGCCAACAAGGACCACGAATACCGCGAGCCACCGGCGCCTGCGGTACACCTTGCTCCGTTGCGTCCGGCCGGCGGACCGGAGCTGGTCCTCGATGGAACGATATTGATCTTCTCTTCGGTACAAGCCTTCTCTCTTCTCCGAACTTCTCGGGGACCGGGGACTGCCCTCCACACCTCGATGACGGGTGAGCCTGCGCCCCTGCGGTCTTACTTTCGACGGGCAATACTAACCGATTGGGCCCCCGGATGATCCCGAAGGTTCTGACGAGTCTACAACACCGGCCGGATCTCCGGCCGCCTAACCCCGCTGATCCCCACCCGAACTCCCCCTTCTCATGCCGCCCGGGGGGCCGGGCCTCGTGGGACCATCGCCCGGTCCTCCGGGGGTGGCGGGCCTTACAGGCGGGCCGCCCGTCCGCTTTTCGAGCCCGCCGGCGAGCAGCGCGGCAAGCGTCCGGTTACCCAGTAGGGCCGTCCTCCGACGGAGGTCGAGCACCGTCTTCAACTCCTCCGGGGTGAGGTCGTAACCGTACGCGGCGAGGGTGCGTTCGGGGTCCTTTCTTATGCCGGATAGAAAGGCCGGGTCGGAAGCGGCCCTGGCGGCCAGGTTACGCAGGATGGCCTCACGCACGCGCCGGCTCCTCCGTCGAGGTCGGACGGGTTTTGCGGGCGAAGATCAGGTGCGTGCTCCTGCCCGGAACGGGCTCGAACTCGACGCCCTCGTACCCGGCCCGCGCGAGCCAGCCTTCGTACTCTTCGGCCGTGTACGTGTTGCCGCGCGCGGTCGTCACGAGCATGTTGACCGCGAAGAGGGCGGCGTCCTCGCCCAGGCCCCGCACGAACTCCCTGACCACCAGCAGGCCGGCAGGCGCGAGCGAGCCGCGCATCCTGGCGAGGAGCGCCAGGTTCTCCCGCGGCCCGTACATGTGGGAGGTGTTGCCGAAGTAGACCGCGTCGAAGGGCCCCTCGGGAAGCCCCTCGTTCATGTCGCCCGCGACCGTCTCGACGCCCGCCGCGTGTAGGGTGCTCCGCATAAGGTCTATGACTACTGGACGGTCCAGAACCGTTACACGCGCCCCGCCACGCGCGAACGCCTCGGCGTTGGTGCCGGGCCCACCGCCCACGTCGAGTATCCGCGCCCCTTCCGGCAACCGGGGCAGAACGGAGGCGGCAACGGCCTCGGCTCCGGGCATGGCCCCGCGCCGCATGGCCGCTATAAACGTCGCCGCGCCGCCGAAGTCGGGCGCGGTCCGATCCTCGATGGGCCTGCCGGTGCGCAGGACCTCGGGCAGCCGACTCCAGCTCCCCATCAACTCGAACCGATGCACCACGCTCTGCCCCACGTATTCGGGATGCTCCGCCACCAGAAGCGGCCCCCTGTGCTCCTCGCCCAGCAAGAAACCGTCGTCACCCTCGACCAACACCCCGAGCTCGGCGAGGGCCGAGAGGACGACGTGGACGGCCCGCGCGTCGAGACCGAGGTCGCCGGCAACGTCGGCGGACGAAGACGGACGCTCGGCGACGGCCTCGAGCAGCCCGTCTCGCAGGGCCGCACCGAGCAGGATCGCCCACCGCCAGTCGAGCTCCGTGTAGTTCACGGCAGGCTCAAAACAGCGGGCCGATCTCCCCCACCACCTCGCCGTGCAGGCCGCGCGTGGCACGCCGCTCGTCCCCCGTAACCCCCACCCCGCGGCCTCCGAGGGCGGCGACGGCCGCGGGACGGACGGCACGTCCCCCGCCGTCCGAAATCTTGATCGCAAGCCCCCAGCCATCCGAACTGCCGGCGGCGAACACGCCCTCAGCGCCACTCTTGCACACGAGGTCGGTAGACCCCATCAGTTCCGTGTCCAGGCGGCCGGTACCCGCGACCATGAAGGGGTGGGCCCGCATCGCGCGCCAAACCCTCGCCGCGGCGGCGGCGACCTCATCGGAGAGCCCATCTCCTGTCGTGATCCGGGCAAAGCCGGTGGCGAGGTTCTTCAGGGGCAACGCGAAGGCCGGCACGCCGCAGTCGTCGCCGGCCACCAGCACCTCATCGTTTCGCAGGCCGCAGACTTCGGCCACGAGTTCCAGGATGCGGAGTTGGAGGGGGTGATCCGGGCTACGGTAGCCGCCAGTCGCGAGCCCCTCGTGGGCGCAGACGGCGAGCATACCCGCGTGCTTTCCCGAGCAGTTGCCGTGGATCGGACGCGGCTCGTCCCCCGCCCGGGTCAGCTTCGCCGCCTCCGGCGCGTACATCGGCGGGTGGGCGCCGCTCTGGAGGTCGTCCTCTGAGAGCCCCGCTTTCTGGAGCAAAGAACGCACGGCTTCGAGGTGCGGCTCCTCGGCGTTGTGGGAGGCGCAGGCGACGGCCAACTCAGCGTCCGAGAGGCCAAAGGTGTCCGCCGCGCCAGAAAGGAGGAGCGGGAGCGCCTGGAAAGGCTTGGCCGAGGAGCGCGCGTAGACGTAGGCATCCGGGTCGCCCGCCGCGTCCAGAACATTCCCCGAGGGGTCGCAGAAGACGAAGCGGCCCCTGTGGACGCTCTCGACGATGGCCCCGCGCCGGATGGCCACGAGTGGGAGATCTTCCGGGAGACCCGCTTCGTTCTCTGGCAGCTCAGTCATCGGCGAGCTGGATCACGTACAGCGCAAGCGTGTCGTGCGCGACGCGCATCCTGCCCATCGCGGCGAGGAACTCCCCGTCCGCCAGGTAAGCCCGCGCCTCGCTGACGAGGGGACGCACGGCCTCGAGCACCGCGTCGTCGGCGCCTCCGGGGCTCCCGCCGCGCAGGCTGGCCTCGACCATGCCGAGCATCACGTCCACGCGGGGGTTGTTCGTCCACATCGAGATGACCGCGATGTCCACGTAGCTGTGGATCCTGAGCAGGTACGCCGCCCGCAACCGCCCGTCGGGCTTCTTTCCTGCGCTCACGAAAACCACCGCCGGATGTTCTCCGAGAGGATGCCGGGCAGCGCCTCGTCGGGCACGCCCGCCGCCTCGGCCGCGGCGAGGGTGCCGTGCAGCGTCGAAGGCAAATCCCCGTAAGGGATGTCCGAGCCGTAGCTTATGCGCGAGGGGTCGAGCGTCGAGAAGAGCACGTAGAGGTCCTTCGCCCGGACCACCGACGTCTCGAAGTGCACGTTCGGGTGGTCCTCGAAGGCGCGCACCGCCTCCAGTATCTCGACCATCCCGGCGTGGCCCAGGATCAGGCGCAGTTCGGGGTGGGCCTCGATCGTCGGCAGCAGGGGCTCGACGATCCGCTGCATCGCGAAACCGGCGTGTATCAGGACCGGCAGGTCGGCCTCCGCCGCCTTCGCGAAGAGCCTGACGGCCCGCGGGTCGTCCAGCTCGAACTGCTGGGAGACGGGGTGCAGCTTGAGCCCCATGAAGCCCCGCTCAACGCACCTATCGAACTCCCTGTCGTAGTCGAGGTGCGGGTTGAGGCGGAAGAAGGGGACGAAAGAGCCCGGGTACTCCTCGTGGGCGGCCCAGATCACATCGTTGGGGCCCGAGTAGTCGTCGCGGGCGTTGGGATCGTTGAGCGGGAAGACTATGCTCTTCGCGACGCCGGCGGCCTCCATCTGCTCGCGCATGCTCTCCGCGGTCACCGTCCGGCCGTCCACGTCGGCGCCTATGTGCGCGTGGGCGTCGAAGACCTCGACGCCGGGAGGAATCTTGCCCCGCACCCACCTCCAGACGTCCGTCATGGCCCCGGTCGTAAGGGCTTCTATTCCTCTCTTGCGCTCCGTCTCCAACGCACCCGCCGATCCAGCCAGAGATTCAGGGTCAAACAACCGTGCAATGTTATCAGAGGGCCGGACGAATGCCCGGCTTTTACCCACCGGCCGCGGGGGACGCGGAGGATGCCGCCGGAGAGGCCGAGGGGGAGGCGGCCGGCGAGGCCGACGGAGAGGCCGAAGGGGAGGATGTCGGCCCGGGCGTCCGGGTGGTCGTCTCCCCGGGGGTCGGCGTGGGGCTTGCGGGCTCGGGAGTCGTCGGTTCCGTCCTTACGGGTTGGGTGGGCGGTTCCGGCGCGGGCTCGAAGACCGCGAAAAGGACCGTGGACAGCACGACGGCGACGACCGCGGCCCCGATCAGGAGCACCGGGGAGAGGACGGCCGAAAGGACGTAAAGGCTCCGGCGTGAGCGGTTCGTGCCGCGCAGCGCCAGGTACACGGCCAGGGCGGCGGCAGGCAGGCAGATGGCGAGCAGCCACCAGGGGACGTAGTACACCGGGTCACCTCCCTCTCCTGTCGTATCCACCTCCGGCGGCGCCACTATTCCAGGGCGCGCGGCTACTCTACGGGACGAAGGTTGCAGAAGGGCGACGCGGGTGTAACGGTCCGGCTACGCCGCGGGCGCGGAGGATCACCCCTCGCGGCGCAGGGTGAGCATCGAGACGCGCTGGCCGTCCACGCTCTTGACGTGCAAGGTGGCGCCGTCGGCCTCGACGGAGTCGCCGGCCTCGGGCGGGCGCCCCAGGGAACCGAGGACGTAGCCGCCGATGGTCTCGAAGTCCTCGTGCGGGAGGTCGAGGTCGAAATGCTCGTTCACGTCGGTAATCGGGATGCGGCCGTCTATGGCGAAGAGGCCCTCGCCGATGGGTTCGATGGCGGCCTCGCCCTCGTCGAACTCGTCCTGGATCTCCCCCACTATCTCTTCGATGATGTCTTCTATGGTGATGAGCCCCTCGACGGAGCCCCACTCGTCTATGACAATCGCCATCTGGAGGTTGCGGGTCTGAAACTCGCGCAGGATCTGCTCGATGGGCTTGTTCTCCGGGACGACGAGGCACTCCCGGATCACGTCCCTGATGTCGAAGCCCTTGGGGTCCTCACCCGCCGCCCGGAACAGGTCCTTGACGTGGACGGCGCCCAGGATGTTGTCCAGATCCTCCTCGAAGACCGGGTAACGCGTGTAGCGGCCGAAGGCTGCCCTCTCGGCCAGCTCGGCGAGTGGGGCGTTGCTCGGCAGGGCTTCTATGTCGGGCCTGGGGACCATGATCTCGCGCGCCACCCGGTCCCCGAAGTCGAAGACGTTGTTCAGGTACTCGCGCTCTTCCGGGTCCAGAACGCCCGAGGCGGTGGACGAGGAGATCATGATGCGCAGCTCCTCCTCCGAGTGGGCCTCCATCTCCTCGCCGAGCCTGATGCCCCAGGGCTTCAGAACGAAGTTCGTCGAGGTGTTGACGACCCAGACCACGGGCCGCAGCAGGAGCCGCGAGAAGTTGAGGGGGCGGCTGATCCAGAGCGAGACCCTCTCCGCTTTCTGGATGGAGAAGTACTTGGGCGCCTGCTCCCCGAAGACCAGGTGGGCGTAGGTTATGACCCCGAACCCGACGATTACCGAGACGACCGTTACGACCCTGTCGCTCGCGACGCCGATGTTGCGCAGTACCGGCTCTATGAGGTGCGAGACCGCGGGCTCGCCGACCCAGCCAAGAGCGAGGGAGGCGACGGTGATGCCGACCTGGCAGACGGAGAGGTTGGAGTCCAGATCCCTCAAGGTCTGGCGCACGACCCCGGCCCGCGCGCTACCTTCCTGCTCCAACTGTACGATGCGCGACTCCCGCACCCTGACGAGGGCAAACTCCGCCGCGACGAAAAAGGCGTTGAGGCCCACGAGAACCAGGGCCGTTAAGAGGTTAAGCCAGGTTAAGAGGGTTTCGTCCAAGTGTGTTTTCTCGTCCCGGCGCGGGTACGCGGGGCGGGTAGAGGCCGGTTCGGATAAATCTCTTCCATCACGTGACGAACCGGATTATATCGCAGCCCCCCATCCCCGCGAAACCCGCCCACGACGAGGGGGCCCGGCCGCATCACGGCCGGGCCCCCCGGGTGGTGCCCTCGGAGTTTTCGGGCGCCTCTACGCGAGCCCTTCGGCCTCGTACTCGCGCAGGAAGCCCTCGAAGAGGCGGCGGTGACCCTGCTCGTCGTGGAGGATGGCGATAAACATGTCGTTGGTGACGGGGTCGACCTCCTCCGTCTCCTCGACGATGCGGGTGTAGTGCTGGATGGCCCCGTCTTCGGCGTCGATGACGCCCTTTATGACGTGGACCACGTCGATCTGGTCCTCCGGCGGCTGCAGCTTCTCCTGCACGGCCTTGAAGTCCATCGAGCCCGGCACCACGCCGTAGAGCTCCTTGATGCGCGCCGCGATCTGCTGCGCGTGCCCCAGCTCCTCCTGGATGTCCTCCTCGATGTTCTCCTTGACCTCCTGCGCCCGCACACCGTCGGGGTTGATGGAGTTGGTGACGTAGTTCATCACCGTCTCGAGCTCCATGAAGTAGGCGGTCTTCAGAAGCTCGACGATTGCGTCGCGCCTGTCGGCGAGCTCCTCAGAGAGGATGCCCTCGCTGCCTCGATTGGTCTCCACTGGTCGGAACCTCCTGCTAGAACGTTTCGGGCGTTACGGTCCAATCGTACCCCCGCGGCCCCCGGATAAACGTGAACTGAAAGGCATCAGGTTTCAGGCTACGGGGGCAGCGTTCGGGACGAGGTCCCGACCTCCCATCTCTGAAGCCGAGAGCCTCCGGAGGAGGCGGCCTGATGCCCGTAACCCGAAGCCTCCTTACGCCGGCTCTCGCTCGCGGAAACGCTTGGGTCTGTAGCGCTCGATGTACCTACGGTAGTTCTCGACCTCCTCTCTGGCGCGATCCTCGGTCCAGCCGAGGTGCTCGACCGCGACCTTCGCCGCCGCCTCGTCCACGTCCAGCGCCACGTTCGGGCCGAGGCCCACCATGGTGCGCCTGAGAAGGGCGTCGGCCAGGGTCTCGGCCATCTCCCGCCTGAAGGCGTAGAGGACCTCGCACCCCATCAGGCCCGTCTCGACGGCCGGGTCGGGGGCGAGCGAGACGCGGAGGGACGGGTCGTCGCCGGCCTCGTCCAGCACCTCGGGCGCGCGGACGCCGTAGAGCCTGAGGAGCCTCTCGGAGAGCTCATCGGTGAGCCCGCTCGTCGCCTTGAACTCGGCGGAGAAGTTCTCGAAGTCGTCGACGGCCCCGCCGGGGAGCGGGACCTTGTCGGTGACGCAGGCGGGGGCGCTCCGGCCGAGTTTCTTGTAGGCGACGTCGACCGTCTGGCGGGCGAGGTTCCGGTAGGTCGTCAGCTTGCCACCTACTATGGAGACGAGGCCGTCGGCCTTGGGGCCGGCGCCCTCGACCGTGAGCCGGCCGCCGGCGGCGGAGCGGCCCGTGGCGTGGTCGTAGACGACGTGGCTGCGCGTGATCGAACTCTCCGAACCCTCGGGCTTGAACGGGAGCGGCCTGACGCCCGAGTACGTGAAGAGCACGTTCTCCCTGGTCAGGTTGGCCGTCGGCACGACGGCGTTCGTCTCGTCTATGAGGTAGTCCATCTCCTCGTCGTTGGCGGAGACGTGGTCGAGGTCGTCCCTGTAGCGGAAGTCGGTGGTGCCGATGAGGTAGCGGCCGTTCCACGGGACTATGAAGTAAGGCCGCCCGTCCCGGCGGGCCTCGACGTACAGGGCGTCCTGGGGGGCGCCGGGGAAGGGGTCGACTATCAGGTGCGAGCCCTTTGTGCCCCCGATCATCTTCCCCTCGTCCTCCTTGCTCTCCTGCGGGTCCATCCCGAACGTGCCCGAGCCGGCGAGCACCCGGTCGACCCACGGCCCGGCCACGTTGACCGTCACGGGCGCGAAGGCCTTGTACACGCCCCCGTTCAGGCCGTCCTCGAACTCGACGCCGGCCGCCCGCGGAAGCCCGCCGTTCGCCGGGGCGTCGAAGAGCAGGCGCTTGACCTCGGCGTGGGTAATGACCGTGGCGCCGTGCTCGCGGGCGCTCACGGCGTTCTCGACCGCTATGCGTTCGGCGTACTCGACCTGCCCGTCGTAGTAGGTGGCGGCGCCCAGGAGGCCTTCGGGGTTCAGGCCGGGGTAGCGTTCGAGGGCCTCCTCGCGGGAGAGCATCTTGTGGTTCGGTACGGACTTGTCGAAGGAGAGGGTGTCGTAGCCGATCATGCCGAGGCGTATAAGGCCGGGCCCGCGCTTGCTCCTCTCGTAGATCGGAACCACGAACCGGAGCGGCTTGACCAGGTGCGGCGCTATGTGAAGGAGCTTCTCCCGCTCGGCCAGGGACTCCCTGACAAGATGGACCTCGTAGTGCTCCAGGTAGCGCAGGCCCCCGTGGATGAGACGGGTGGACCACTGGGTCGTGCCGTCGGAGATGTCGCCCTTGTCGAGGAGCAGGACCTTCAGGCCGCGCATGGCGGCGTCGCGGGCGATGCCGGAGCCGTTGATGCCGGCCCCGATCACGACGAGGTCGAAGGGATAATCGCCTATGTCGTTGGGGATCTGGCGGTTCATGGGGCCTCTCTTTCTAGGACCTTTGGTCCCCTGGTTGTACTTCATCGAGCCGCGCCCTTATGTGTGCCAACTCTTGCAGGACTACGCGGTCCGTCGCCGACATCCCCCGCACGTTCTCCAGCAGGCTCTCGACGTCCTCCTCCACCTCCTCGACGTCTTCTTCCAACTCGTCCACTTCTTTCTCTAATTCCTCGACGTCCTCACCCAGAAGCAATTGTTGCGCAAAAGCGGCGACCCCGCCTATTAGCATCGCCAGGATCACGTTCCCGGTCCACTGCAACACCATCGAGAGGACCTTCCCCTCCGTCGTCTGGGCCGAGATGTCCCCGTACCCGACGGTGTTTACGGTGGTGTTCGCCCAGTACACCCCGTCGAAGACGCTGACGCCTTCGAGCCTGGCGAAGGCGAGCCCGCCGCCGAAGACGGCTATGAACGCGAGCACGACCGCGTAGGGAAGCAACGTGATGTTGACGAAACGCCCGAGCACGGCGGGCATCATGTCGATGAGCCTGAGGAGCCGCAGCACCCACAGCGCCTGGAGCACCCCCGGCAGCAGAGGGACGGTGAGCACGAGCACCGTCAGGTCGAGCTTGTTGTGGCGCAGGAACTCCCGGTTGTCCGGGGCGAGGCGGAGCATGTAGACGAACTCGAAGAAGAACCAGGCGTAGATCGCCCAGTTTAGCGCCGCGCTCGCCACGGCGAGCGCCCCCCGCGGCTCCGAGAAATGAAGGACGAGCGCGGGGATCACGAGCAGGACCACGACGACGGTGGGCGCGTCGAGCCTGCGGGCCTTGGCCGCCTGCTCCTCGGTCATGCCGGGCACGACGTGGGTGGTGCGTCCAAGGTCCGAGCCTCTTGCCGCCGTGGCGCCCATGCTCTCTCCTCCTATCGGGTCCCCAAGTCTACGCGGCCGGCCTCACGACGTTTCGTCCTGCAGCTTCGGCTCGGTGCGGGCCTCCATCGCCGCCTCGACGCATTCCTCGGCGTCGGAGCCGGCGGAGGCCGAGACGCCGGCCGCGAAGGCCCCCTCCACGAAGGGCGCGTCCACGAGGGTGGTCCTGGCGCGGTCCTTCTCTGGGAGCATCTCGAGCACCGTCTCGGCGGAGAGCACGGCGCTGCCGAGGTCCATGAAGACGAGTACTTCGTCCGCCTCCATCCCCTTTATGGCCGCCTCTATGCCCTCGGGGTCCGTGCCGAAGCCGCCCTCGGCGTCGCCCCCCACGGTGGCGATCTCGACCTCTCCGGCCATCTGGCGCACGAGGTCGGCCGTCCCCTCGGCGATCTTGGGGCTGTGCGAGACGAGCACGAGGCCTACCACTACCCGGCCCCTTCGAGCGAGCGGGCGGCCGCGTCGAGCAGGAGTTGCGTCGAGGTCGCGCCCGGGTCCCTGTGGCCCTGGGCCCTCTCGCCGAGGTAGCTCGCCCGGCCCTTCCTCGCGGTGAGCGGCACGGTCGACTCGGCCCCCACCGCGGCGGCCTCCGCCGCGGCCCTGAAGACGGCCGCGACGGTGGCTTCAGGGGACCCGGCGACCTCCTTCGCCGCCTCGACGGCCGGCGTCAGGGCGTCGACGATGGTCTTGTCCCCCACCTCGGCCTTGCCGCGCTGCTTGACCCCGCCGAGCGCCGCCTCCAGGGCGGAAGCCGCGTCTTCGGGGGAGACCTCGTCGCCGGAGAGGACCGTGGCCGCGCGCAGGAACGCCGTGCCGTAGAGGGGGCCCGCGGCTCCGCCGACCTTCCCTATGAGGGCCATCGAGACGGCTTTCAGGACGTCCGCCGGGGAGGAAGGGCTGGTCCCTTCCAGGCGTTCGAGCGCGGCGGCGAAGCCGCGGCGCATGTTGTTGCCATGGTCGCCGTCGCCTATCTCGGAGTCGAGCTTGGTCAGGTATTTTCGGTTCTCCTCCATCGAGGCTGCCATTCGCTCGATGATCTTCGTCGTGGCCTCTACGCTGCTCAAAAACCCATCCTCTCTGAACTCTGAACTGCTTCCGGGTGGCGTAAGAGTACAACCGGGCCGAACCCGGCTCAACGGGGAGAGCCCCCGGAGGTTACCCCTGTTCGGCGTCGAGGATTTCGAGCATCTCCCTGGCCGTGGCTTCGTCCGTGATCAGGACGTTCAAGATCCCGGACCGCGCGGCCCCGATGTTGGCCAGCGCCTTCTTCGCCCCCCACCCCATGCCGACGCGGATCGGTACGCGCACGAGGTCCTCGCGCCCGAGGCTTATGGTCCGCGCCTCCATCTCGAGCGGCACGGGGTCCCCCTCGCGCGTGAAATACGAGCCGCAGATCTCGCCTATGGCCCCCCGCCTCCCGATGTGCTCGAGGTCCGCGTCGTCCAGGTAGCCGGCCCTGTACTGCCCGGAGTCGCGGTTTATGGTCCCGACCCCCACAACCGCTATATCCGCTTTCCGGGCGAGCTCCAGGGTCCTGGAGATGTGAAGGTCTCGCAGCAACCCTTCCCTTACCGACGCGTCGGCGACGAGTATGGGCGCCTGCAGGAAGTACTCGCGCGCCCCGAGCGCCCGCGCCAGACCGCCGGCGATGGACGCCCCGTCGAGATCCGGCACGGCGCCGCCCAAACTCCCTATTAGCTGCACCACGGTAACGCCGTTTTTCTCGTGCAGGCGTCCGCTGCGCACCACGTCGTACACGGCGCTGCTCCACCCGATCCCGACCACGTCCCCGTCCGAGATCTTCTCCCGTAGATACCCGGCGCCGAAGGCCCCGAGGTCGCCCCGGAAATCGCCCGAAGCACCCCGGCGCGAAGACGCCAGGACCAGACACTCCCGCAGACCCAACCTCGAACGCAACTCCCGCCCCACACCGTCGGCCACCTCGAGCGGCGACCGGATGCGGATCTCCACGAGCCCCGACTCCCGCGCCTCCTTGAGCATCCGCGAGACGTTCGACCGCGAAAACCCGAGGCGGCGCGCTATCCGCTCCTGCGTGAAATCCTCCAGGTAGTAGAGCCGGGCCACCTCGGCCAGCGTCAAAGCCCGATCCTCGAAAGACCCCGGTCCCTTGCGCTGAAGCCTCAACCGACCGTCCTCCCCGCCCACGACTAGACCCGAACACCCCGCGGACCCGAACAAGTTTTGCACAAATGTGCAAGTTTTGCACTATTGACACAAACGTCGGGTCGGGGCTAGACTGCCGGCAGGAAAAGGAGGAATCGAATGGGCAGAGATTTGGGAGCGTCGTCCGGCGTTGGCGTGGGAAGAAAGTTTACCCGTGGGCAAGTCTTGAGGATGGGTGGCGCGTTGGCGGCGGGTTCGGTGGCGGCGCCGTGGCTGGCCGGGTGCGGGGGTGGCGGCGGGGATCTCTCCGGGAGTGAGATCACGATCGCGGCCGTCAACAACCCGCAGATGGAAGACATGCAGAGCCTGGCGGACGACTTCAAGAAGAAGACGGGCATAACGGCCAGGTTCCAGTTCTTGCCCGAAAACGACTTGCGTCAGAAGGTTACCCAGGACGTCTCGCTCAACGCCGGCAACTTCGACATCGTGATGGTCGGCGCGTACGAGACCCCGATCTGGGCGCAGAGCCAGTGGCTGGAGCCCCTAAACCCGTTCTTCGACGAGATGAGCCAGAAGGAGAGCAACACCTACGACCTCGAAGACGTGCTCCCCACGTGGCGCACCGCCCTCTCCTACGAAGACCAGCTCTACTCGCTGCCCTTCTACGGCGAGAGCTCCTGCCTGTTCTACAGAAAGGACCTCTTCGAGGAGGCGGGCCTGAAGATGCCCATGCGCCCGACCTACGAGGAGGTCACCAACTTCGCCAGGGAGTTGAACGACCCGGAGAGTGGGGTCAGCGGCATCGCCCAGCGCGGGTTGCCCGGCTGGGGGGCGAACATGGCGAACATCATGATCATGATAAACACCTTCGGCGGCCGGTGGTACGACATGGACTGGCGGCCGCAACTGACCACCCCCGAGGTGAAGGCCGCCCTCGAACAGCACACCGAGCTGGCCACAAAGTACGCCCAGTCCGGCATCAACTCGGACAACTTCCCCGAGTGCCTGACGCTCTTCTCCTCCGGCAAGGCTGCCATGTGGAGCGACGCCACCGTCGCCGGCGGCCTCGTGAGCGACCCGAAGGAGTCGGAGGTCGCGGACAACGTCGGCTTCGCCTACGCGCCGACGGCCGTCACCCCAAACGGGTCCCACTGGCTGTGGGCGTGGTCGCTGGGTATAGAGGCCGCAAGCAAGAACAAGGAGGCGGCCTTCGAGTTCCTCAAGTGGGCGACGAGCAAGGACTACATAAAGCTCGTGGGCGAGGAGCTGGGCTACAACCGGGTGCCGCCAGGCACGCGCAACTCCACCTACGACACGCCCTACGGCGAGAACCCGTGGACGGAGGTCGAGCTCACCTCCATCGAGACGGCCGACCTTGACAACCCGACCAGGGACCCGGTGCCCTACAAGGGCATCCAGTACATCCCGATACCCGAGTGGCAGCAGCTCGGGGACGCCGTCGGGAGGCTGTCTGCGAGCGTGGTCACGGGCGACCTGACAATCGACGAGATGCAGCAGAGGGCGCAGGACGAGGCCCTCAAGGTCGCCAAACAGGGCAAGTACCTCAAGAGCTGAGGAGTATCAGGCCGGTCGCGTCCCCGACAGAGAAAGCGTGGTGATCTCAGGTGGCTGCTGGCAGCGCGGCGGGCGGTAAGAGCCGGGGCGGCATGAGGCCGACCTCGGCGGGGCGGCAGCGGCGTGCGCTGCTTTATCCGACGCTCATAGTCGTCGCGATAATCACGCAGATACCGTTCCTGCTGACCATCTACCTCAGCTTCCAGTCCTGGAACCTGACCCGCCCCGACCTCGGGCGGGTCTTCACCGGGTTCGGCAACTACGCCACGGAGGTGCTCTCGGCGGAGTTCGGGGCCATCCTGCTCCAGACGCTTGCCATCACCGCTATCTCGCTCGTCATCTGCTGCGCGGTCGGGCTGGTCCTGGCGTTGCTTTTGAACCGCGACTTCTTCGGCAAGGGGCTCGTCCAGACCCTGCTCGTCACGCCCTTCTTCGTCATGCCGGTCGTCACGGGCCTGATCTGGAAGAACGAGCTGTTCAGCCCGAACTTCGGGATCCTGACGTGGCTGGCCGGCGTCGTCGGGATAGAGGGCTTCAACCCCATGGCGAACCAGGCGCTGTTCATGGTCTCCACCATGATCGCCTGGCAGTGGGAGCCGCTGTTCATGCTGGTCCTGCTCGCGGGGCTGCAGGCGATACCCGAGGAGGAGAAGGAGGCGGCGAGGCTCGACGGGTGCACCAGGTTCGGGGTGTTCTGGCACATCGAGCTGCCCTACCTGCTCCCGTATTACCGCATGGTCATCTTGCTCGGGACGATCTTTATCTTGCAGGCCTTCGGCGAGATCTACGTCGGCACCGCGGGCGGCCCGGGCACGAGCTCGATGAACCTTCAGTACCTGACCTACGACACGGCCGTGGTCGGGACGCAGGTCGGGGCGGCTTCCGCGATCGGGGTGGGTACTTTGATCATCACCCTCGTGATCCTGACGGGCCTGATGCGGGCGGCGAACGCCGTGGTGAAGGAGGTCTGACGTGAGCGGCGCATCGACCAGGCGGAAGTCCCCCATCCGGTGGGGACACTACGCGCAGAACGTGGCGCTCTGGGCGGCGGTCGTCGTCATCTTCGGCCCCATCTTCTGGCTTATAGTCACGAGCTTCAAGACGGACGCGGCGGCCTACGACCTGCCGCCGAAGCTCCTTTTCACCCCGACCCTCGAGCAGTACGCCGGCGCGCTGGAGAGCTTCTGGACGCCGTTCTTGAACTCGGTGATCATCGTCGGCGTCTCGACGGCCATCTGCCTGCTCCTCGGCGTCCCGGCGGCCTTCGCCCTGAGCTTCTACGCGCACAAGCGCAACGAGGGCATAGTCTTCTGGTTCATCACCACGAAGGCCCTGCCGCAAGTGGCGGTGCTCGTGCCCCTCTTCGTCATCTTCCGCGAACTCCAGCTGCTCGACACGGTCTGGGTCCTCATAATCGTCTTCGTCGGGATGAACACGCCCATCGTGGTCTGGATGATGTACCAGTTCATGAAGGACCTCCCCCGGGGCATCCTGGAAGCGGCCCAGGTAGACGGGGTGAGCCTCTCGCAGATGCTCATGCAGATCGTCATTCCTTTGACCCGCGCCGGCATCGCGTCCACGGCGATGCTGTGCGTGATCTTCGCCTGGAACGAGTTCCTGTTCAGCGTCTCTTTCACCGCCATCGAGTGGCAACCCCTCTCCGTGGCCGTCGCGGCGCAGCAGACCTCGCGAGGCCAGTTCTGGGCCCAACTCTCGGCGTTTACGACGCTCGCGATAATCGTGCCCGTGATCGTCGGCTGGCTCACCCAGAAGCAACTCGTCCGCGGCCTCACCTCGGGCGCGGTCAAGTAAGCTATCAGCGGTCAGCTTTCAGCAAGAGCAAGAAGCTGATGGCTGAGAGCGGAGGCGGAGCCGGAGCGGACCGATAGCTGATGGCGGGGTTTGCAGAATGCAAACTGCATTACGCGTGGCCTGAGGCTCCCATTAGTTTGATCTTTGCTCTTGCGACTTCGCGCACCGCGTCTCGGATCGCGGCGAGCATCCCGTAGTGGTCGAGGCCCGACTCTAGCGCATCGCGCGCGCCCTGCCGCACGGCCTGGGAGAGCGCGTTGCCTATGTTGATCTTGACGACGCCGAGCGTCACGGCCTCGCGCACGTCGTCGGGATGTATGCCGGACCCGCCGTGTAGGACGAGCGGGTGGCCCGTGCTCTCGGCGACGCTCCTGAGAAGGTCGAGCTTCAACCGGCTCTTCTGGGCGTGCTCAGAGCCGACGGAGACGGCCAGGGTGTCCGCGCCGGCCTCGGAGACGAAGCGCGCGGCCTCGTCCGGGTCCGTGAGGACCACCGAACCGTGATCCCCGCCGAAGAGCCCGACCTCGCCCTCCACGGAGGCCCCGAACTCGTGGGCGGCCTCTACTATGGGGCCGGTCCGGGCGATGTTCTCCTCGAGACCAAGCTCGGCCCCGTCGAACATCACGGACGAGTATCCGAGCTTCATGCAGGCGACCGCCATCTCCAGCCCATCGCCGTGGTCCAGGTGCAGCATGACGGGCACGCCCGCATCGTCGGCCAACGCGTTCAACAGCGGGGCCAACGCGGGCCTACCGTGGGCGATGTCGCCGGGATATGTCTGCAAGATGACGGGCGCCCGCTCCGCCTCCGCCGCCTCCACGACCCCCTGGGCCATCTCCAGGTTGCAGACGTTGAAAGCGGGCATCGCGAACCCCCCGCGGTAAGCGCGGGCGTATAGCTCTCTGCCATCGGTCACTCTGGTCATTCGGACTCCTCATGTACTCCCACCCGCCGCACGCCAAAAGCGCCCAACCAAAAGCGCGACGGCGCCTTTATACGCCTCGCATCGCAAGAACTTTACATTTTTTTAGAACAGTCGTAAAGTTTCGTTACCATGGCAAGAGAGCCCGACATCAACACCGCGTATGTGGCGGCCCATCTCTACTACGAGAGAAAGCTGACGCAGGAGGAGATCGCGGTCGAGTTGGGGATTTCGAGGCCCACGGTTTCGAGGCTGCTTGGTCGGGCGCAGCAGGAGGGGATCGTGCGTATATCGGTCCGGGAGCCGGGGCGCCGGGATTCCGCCCTGGAGGCCCTCCTGCTCGATACGTTGGGGTTGAACGGGGCGGTCGTCGTGCCGGGGTCCTTCAAGAGCGGGCGTGCGAGGGAGATCCTGCTGGCGAGGGGGGCGTTGGAGTTGCTCGGCAGGCACCCGACGCAGGTAAAAAGGATGGGGCTCGGATGGGGCAGGTCCGTCTTCGCGTTCGTGGAGGCCGTGGAGCCGGGACACCTGTTGCTTGGCAGCACCGTGGAGTTGGTGCCCTTGATCGGGGGTTCGGGCCAGAGCCACGGCGTCTTTCAGTCCAACGAGATCGTGCGCCGGGCCGCGGAGGCGCTCGGGGCCAGGGCGCGTTTGTTGTACGCCCCCGCGTTGGTCTCGGACGGTCGGGTGGTAGAGACCCTGCTCAAGGAGCCTCCCATAAGGTCCGTCTGGGAGGCCTGGCAGGAGTTGGACGTCGCGATCGTGGGATAGGCAGGCCCCGGATCCTTCCATCGGTCCCCTGTACGAGGTCGAGTACCTGCGGGACGAGACGCTTACCACGACGGCCGTCGGCGACGTCTGCGCCCACTACTTCGACGCGGCCGGCCGGCCGGCCGCTGAGAAGTACGACTCGAGGCTGGTGGCCATCGACCGGGACGGCTTGAGGCGAGCGTCCCTGACCATCGGCATGGCGGGCGGGCGCGAAAAAGTGGCAGGCATCGTCGGGGCGACCCGGGCGGGGTTGATCGACTCGCTCGTCACCGACGAAGAGACGGCCAACATGTGCATCAGAATGGTCGAGGCGGCTTAGGGGAGCAGTGGGAGAGGATGTCCTGTGACGTCTGAACCGCTCCTCGTCGGGGCGGACATCGGCACCACCAACATAAAGGTCGCGGCCTTCAGCCCCGACGGCCGGATCGTGGCCGAGGCAAGCAGCCCCACGCCAACCTACTACCCGCGCCCCGGCTGGGCGCACCACGATCCTGAGGAGCTTTGGCGCTGCTTTGTGGCCGCACTGCGAGAGGTTACCGGCCAGCTGGAAGATGCCAACCGCATCGCCAGCGTGGCCGTCGCCAGCTTCTCCGAGGCCGCCGTGCCCCTCGACGGCCAGGGCCGGCCGACCAGCGACGTCATCGCGTGGTTCGACAAACGAACGCAACCCCAGGCCGGGTGGCTGGACCGCACGGTCGGCAAGGACCGGCTCTTTGGCCTGACCGGCCTCTCGCTGCAGCCAATCTTCGGCCTGTGCAAGCTGCTCTGGCTTAAGGAGAACGAACCCGACGCCTTTGGGCGTACCGCAACCTGGTTGAACGTGACCGACTACATGGCGTTCCGCCTCTCGGGCGTTGCCGCCACGGACTACTCCCTGGCCTCCCGGACCCTCGCTCTCGACCTGTCCCGGCTGCGCTGGGCGGACGAGCTCTTGCGGGAGGTAAACGTGCCGGCCGGCCTCTTCGCGCCCCTGCGGCCCAGCGGTTCGGCCCTGGGCCCCGTCAGGCCTGAGGTCGCCGCGGAGACAGGTCTGCCGAAGGGCGCCACGGTGGCTGTCGGTGGGCACGACCACGTCTGCGGCGCCCTCGCCGTCGGCGTCGTAGAGCCGGGGACCATGCTCGATTCAATTGGCACCGCCGAGGCGCTCTTCCTACCCGTGGAGCGCCCGCTGACGGACCCGGAAATCGGCCGCCAGGGCTACACGCAGGGGGCCCACGTCACGGGCGGATATTACGTTCTGGGGGGCCAGTACACCTCGGGCGCCAGCATCGAGTGGTTCAGGGACGCGCTCGGTAGTAAGCACGATTACGAGGCCCTGATCGACGAGGCCGAAAACGTCCCGGCCGGGAGCCTCGGTGTCCTTTTCCTCCCCCACCTGCGGCTGGCGAACCCGCCGTACGACGATCCGAGGTCCCGCGGCGCCTTCGTCGGCCTCAGCACCGACGCAAAGCGCGGCACCCTGTTTCGCGCGGTGCTGGAAGGGCTGGCGTTCGAGTCCCGCAGCTCGCTCGACCCGCTCCTGGATCACTCCAACGCCGCCAGGCCGAAGAATATCTACGCCATAGGTGGCGTCACCCAGAACCGTCTGCTCATGAGCATCAAGGCGACCGTCCTCGGGCAAACGATCACGGTCTTCGAAGCGAGGGAGGCCACGAGCCTGGGGGCGGCCATCCTCGGCGGGGTGGGCGCGGGAGTCTACGCGGACATCCCCTCGGCGCTAGGAGAATTGCACCACGCGAAGACGGTCGTAGATCCCGTGCAAGATCAAGTGCCACTTTACGACGCCCTCTTCCGCCAGGCTTACAGGCAGGCCTATCCCGCCCTCCGCGGCCTGCACCACGCCATCCATCGCCTGCAAGAGACCGAATAGCGAGCCCGACCCGGCGGCCGCGCGGCGCGTTCCCTCCCCTCGCCGGAGGAATCGTTGACATACCCCGGTCCCGCGCGTAGATTGATGCTTAATGCCCCGGCAAGGGGCAGCGTACTGGGGAAGTACGAGGGGCCACGTCGCAAGGATGGGGGCACAGATGACTTCGAGACACGCTCTTACCAGGCGCGATTTCTTGAGGATGACGGGAGCAGGTCTGGCGGGGGCCTCGCTCTTGGGGGCCGCCGGATGCGGCGGCGGCGGCACGACCGGGGCGCGGGCCGGTGCCGGCATGTGGAAGCAATACGCCGGCACGACGCTGAGCTTCGTATCCGAGAACACCGCGCCGACCTCGGCCATCGGGGCCAACCTGGGCGAGTTCGAGAAGCTGACCGGTATCAAGGTAAACATCCTCCAGCTGGAGCTCACCTCCCTCGTCCAGAAGGTCGCTTTGGACATAGGAAGCGGGCTCGGTTCGTACCAGATCCTGTACGCCGACCCGTACCAGATCCTGGCCCCCTACCACGGCGCCCTGGCCGACCTCAACGAGTTCGACGCCGACGAGAACCTCCCTTCCATCGAGCGCGGCGTGGACGACTTCATCCCCGCGCAGCTCGCCGCGGCCGGACGCTTCGAGGACGAAAAGACGCTCTACGGCCTCCCCTACGACTGCCCGACCATGATCTGGATGTACCGCAAGGACCTCTTCGAGAAGCACGGCGAAAGGATGCGCCAGGACCTCGGCTTCGACCCGATGCCCTCGGAATCCTCGACCTGGGATGAGTACTTCCGGATCGCCAGGTGGTTCAACGACAACGCCGACGAGGTCCCGTACGGGACGGGCCACCAGGCCAAGCAGCACGACTCCCTGATGAACGACTTCTCGAACGTCCTCTGGTCCTACGGCGGCGACTACTTCGACAACCCGAACGTCGGCAGCCTCGGCGCCTCCGACCCGGGTCCCTCCATCCTGGACGAACCGAAGTCCGTCGAGGGGGCGGAGTTCTACAAGAAGCTGTTGGAGATCGCGCACCCTTCCAGCACCTCCTGGGACTGGAACGCGCTGGACGAGGCCTTCAGGGCCGGGCAGGTTGCGATGGCGCCCAACTGGCACGAGTTCGCCGCCGGCATCGTCGACTCCTCTATCGGCAAGGACGTCGGCTTCGCGCCGCTGCCGAAGGGCCCGGCGCGGCAGTCAGGCATGTGGGGCGGCACGGGGCTCTCGGTAAACGGGGCCTCGCCCGCGGAAGAGCAGCGGGCGGCGTGGCTCTTTCTGGTGTGGGCGACCTCGCCGGAGACGCAGCTCATGGGGCTCAAGAGCGACGTCGGCGGCGGGACGCCCACCCGGTCCTCCCTCTACGAGAGGCCGGACGTCAAGAAGGCGATGGAGCCGCCCTCGGAGATGCCGAACATGCTCACCTACGACGCCGTCGCCACTTCCTGGAAGCCAGACAACATCGGGCTCAGGCCCAAGATACCGGCCTGGAACGAGTGCGACACCATAATCTTCACGGAGCTCTCCAGCATGCTCGTGAGCGGCAAGTCGCCCGAGGAGGCCATGAAGACGGCCAAGCAGGGCTTCGACGAGGCGAACACGCGGGTCCAGAACCTCGCCTCCAGCGGGAGAGGAGGCGTGGCCTAAGATGGCGTCCAACACCACCGAAAAGGGCGGCGGCCGGCGGGGGATCTCCCTGGAGACGAAGATGCTGTTGCCGGCGCTCGTCCTACTGGCGGTCCTCTCCCTCTTCCCGTTCGTCTACATAATCTTCATGAGCTTCAACACCGTCTCGCTCATAGGAGGCATCTCCTTCGAGTGGACGGGGATGGAGAACTGGACGCGGCTGTTCACCGACAGCGTCGTGCTCGGGAGCTGGGCCCGGAGCGCTATCTACTTTATAGCGACCGTAGGTATCGAGATGGTGCTTGGGGTAGGCATCGCGCTGCTCCTGAACGAGATCATCGCGGGACGCTACGCGGCCCTCTCCCTCATCCTCATGCCGATGTTCGTGGCGCCCGTTATAGTCGGCCTCCTCGGGCGCTTCCTGACCGACTCGACCTACGGCCTCTACGCGTACTTCCTGAACGCCACGGGCCTCTACACCCAGGACATCCTCGGCACGCCGGGCTCGGCGTTACTCGCGGTCATACTCATGGACGTGTGGGAGTGGACGCCCTTGATCACCCTCATAGTCCTCGCGGGCCTCTCGTCGGTTCCGGTCTCGGTCCTCGAGGCCGCCAACATAGACGGGGCCAACTACTGGCAGCGGCTGCGGCACATGGTCTGGCCCTCCATAGCGGGGGTGGTCATAGTGGCGCTGTTGATCCGTTCGATGGACGCAATCCGCTACTTCGACATCATCTTCGTGACCACCAACGGGGGGCCTGGAAACGCCACCAAGATCATCCCGATCCGGCTCTACGAGACGGCCTTCCGCTTCTTCGACCTGGGCTACGCGGCGGCAATAGGACTCGGCATGCTAGCCTTTTCCATAATCGTCGCGAACCTGTTTATGCGCATCCTCAAGAACAGGGGGCTCGCCAAATGAGGCACGGAACCGTAACGAAAGTGCTCCTCTACGCGGCGCTCGCGCTCGTCCTCCTGTGGACGGTCGTACCACTCGTATGGATGGTGCTCTCCTCGTTCAAGTCCCCGAACGACCTGCTGGCGACCACGCCGTCGCTGTTTTTCACCCCGACGCTCGAGCACTACGGGGCCCTGTTCCAGAGCGGGCTGTGGGGCTACGTCCAGAACAGCCTGCTCGCGGCCGGCATCTCGACGATCATAGCCGTCACTTTAGGGTGCCTGGCGGGTTACGGGCTCTCGCGGGCGCACTTTCGGGGCAAGGACCACGTGGCGTTCTGGATCATCTCGACCAGAATGGCACCCATAGCCGCCGTGATCCTGCCGCTCTTCATCCTCTTCCGCTACGCGGGCCTGCTCGACTCGACGCTCGGCCTCATCATCGCGTACCTGACCTTCAACCTGCCCTTCGCGATCTGGATCATGAACGCCTTCTTCGCCGACCTGCCGCCCTCGTTGGAGGAGGCGGCGATGGTGGAGGGCGCCACCCGGTTCGAGGCGTTCTGGCGCATCGCGCTCCCACTGACCGCGCCGGGCATCGTGACCACGGCCATCCTCTGCCTCGTCTTCTCCTGGAACGACTACGCCTTCGCCGTGACCTTCGCGGGACCCGACAGCCAGACGCTGCCCATAGCCGCCTCCCAGCTCAACACCCAGACGGGCCTCAACTGGGGACAGCTCACGGCCATAGGCACCATCGTCGTCGCGCCCATGATCCTGGTAGGGCTCGCCGTCCGACGATACCTGGTAAAGGGCCTGACCCTCGGCGCGGTCACGGGAGAGTAGCTTGTGGGTTCGGGCATTGTTGGTCACGGCAATGGCGCTCGTCGCCGCTTGCGGCAACACCGACGCTTCGGACCCGACCGGAAATACCGAAGCTCGGGAGGAGAGTTCGGGCGAACCGACCGCGTACGCCGACACGACGGCCAGCGCCGACGAAAGGGTAGATCTCTCGGGCACGAAGTGGGCGCTGACGGAGCTAGAGGGACGCGGGCTCATCGGGGGGACGCAGATCACCCTGAACTTCCGAAATGACGGCCTGGCCGGAAACGCCGGGTGCAACTTCTACAGAGCAGCCGAGGTGAGGCTCGGCAATGGAACCATGGAGACCTCCACGATCAGCGCTACCGAGATGGCCTGCGGCAAGACCGAGGGCGGGGTGATGGATCAAGAACAACGGTACCTGCGCGCCCTTGGCGAGGCCGCCTCCTACCGGCTGGTAGAGGACCGGCTGGAGATCCAAAACGGCGCGGGCGAGAAGATCCTACTCTTCGAGAAGGAGAAAGCATGAACAACAAGGCGGCGGTCATGTACGGAACCCGCGACGTGCGCGTCGAGGAGCGGGAGGTCCCGGAGCCGGGGCCGAAGGAGGTCCTGGTCGAGATCCGGGCCGTCGGCGTCTGCGGGTCGGACGTCCACTACTACGAGGAAGGCCGCATCGGCTCGTTTATCGTGGAAGAGCCCATGATCCTGGGCCACGAGTCCATGGGCACGGTGGTCGGGCTCGGCGGCGAGGCCACCAGGCACAAAGAAGGCGACCGCGTAACCCTCGAACCCGGCATACCGGACGGGACCTGCCGGGAGTGCCGCGCCGGGCGCTACAACCTCTGCCCCAACGTCCGCTTCTTCGCCACCCCGCCGATAGACGGCGCGTTCGCCAACTACGTGGCGATTCACGAGGACTTCGCCTTCGCGCTGCCGGAGACACTCTCAGACGACGCCGGCGCGCTCATGGAGCCCCTCTCGGTCGGGATATGGGCCAACCGCAAGGCCGGCACGAAGGCCGGCGACCACGTCCTCGTGACCGGGGCAGGCCCGATCGGGCTCGTCTCCCTCCAGGTAGCCCTCGCGGAGGGCGCCACGCAGGTTACCGTCACAGACGTCGCCCCGGAGAGGTTGGAGATGGCCCGCAAGATGGGGGCCACGAGGACCATGAACGTCGCGGAAGAGCCGCTGGAGGAGGCCGGTATCGAGGCGGACTCGCTCATAGAGTGCTCCGGGAACCCGACGGCGCTCGGCGACGGCATCCGATCCCTGCGGCCCGCGGGCACGGCAGTGGTGGTCGGTATGGGGCCGAACGAGGAGACGAGCGTGCCGCTCGCTTTCGTCCAGACGCGTGAGATCTGGGTGACCGGAACCTTCCGCTACGCCAACACCTATCCGGCCGCCATAGAGCTCGCCGCCACCGGCAAGGTCGACCTCGACGCGCTCGTAACCAGCCGCTTCGACCTCGACCACGCCGCGGACGCCCTCCAGGCCAGCCGCAAGGACGCCGGAAACGTCAAACCGATGGTCGTCCCGAACGCGGGCGCGTAACCAGAGAAGATCATACCCCCGGCCTGCAAGATGGTACTTCCGTCCTATGCGCGGCCCGCCCCGGTTCGGCACCATGTGCCTGCCAGGGCCGGCCCTGGCAGGGTCCCGAACGGGGGTGATGGGCGGGTGCGGCGATGGCTCTACAAGACGGACGAGGCGGGAAAGCCCCGCCGCTTCCTGGACCACCGAGAGGCTGCCCTGTGGGCCGTGACGACGGTCTGCAAGGTCTTCGGCGTCTTCGCGCTCTACTTCTTGATTGATTCCGTTCTCGTACCGTCGAGGGACGGCGAGTTCGGGGAGCCTGTGCTGACGTTCATGCTGCTGGCGGTCTTGCTCGTCATCGGGCTCCTCATCTCCCTCGTCCTGTTCCTCTACGTGACGCTCTCAGGCGGCGTTATGGACGATGCAGCCCGCCGGCGCTACCGTAACAACGAGACGTTGCGGTCCCGGTAAGGGGTTTTCGACCCCAGCAGTCCACGCAACAGATCCTGCGGGTTGATTTGCGTTCTGGGTGAAGCGGATCACACCCCCACCGTCACCGCTCTCAGGACGCATTCTTCAAAGCAGAGACCGGAACGATAGTTGCGGGCCGACCCCCGATGTGGTGCATGCCGGATCAGCCGCTCGTCGGGAGGGGTGACGAAGGAGCTCGTCAAAGCCTGTTCTTACGACCGCCAAAAGCTCTCCGAAGGGGAGCGGCTGTGCACCACGATACTTTGTGCCGTGCGGAACATACGTCGTCTTTGCGCAGGAGTACGCTGCGATCGTCACATAAAGAAGCGCGGTCCACGCAAAGGAGACAACCATGACGCATCTAGTTGGGGGAGGGGTCGAAGTCCGCCCATTCCGCATCGACGTTCCGGAGGAGGACCTGGCCGACCTCCGCCGACGGATTCTCGCGACGCGCTGGCCCAGCAAGGAGCTCGTCGAAGATCGGTCGCAGGGCGTGCAGCTCGCGACGATGCAGGAGCTCGCACGCTACTGGGCCACAGATTACGATTGGCGCCAGGGCGAGGCGAGACTGAATGCGCTGCCGCAGTTCGTGACCGAGATCGACGGGGTCGACATCCACTTCATCCACGTCAGGTCGCCGCACGAGAGCGCGCTGCCGCTGATCATGACGCACGGCTGGCCCGGCTCGGTCGTCGAGCTGCTGGAGACGGTCGGCCCGCTCACCGACCCGACCGCGCACGGTGGACGCGCCGAGGACGCGTTCGACCTCGTGCTGCCGTCCCTGCCCGGGTACGGCTTCTCCGGCGAGCCGACCGAGCTCGGCTGGGGTGTCGGTCGCGTAGCGCGCGCCTGGGCGGAGCTGATGCGGCGCCTCGGCTACCCCCGGTACGTCGCCCAGGGCGGCGACGTGGGCGCCGGGGTCAGCGACGCGATGGGCCGCCAGGCGCCCGAGGGGTTGCTCGGCATCCACATGAACCTGCTCGTGACGGCGCTGGGCGGTCCCCAGCCGGCCGACACCGAGCCCGAACGCGCGGCGGCGGCCGCGCTCGCCGAGTTCCAGGCCACCGGCTTCGCCTACTTCCTGGAGCAGGCCACCCGGCCGCAGACGATCGGCTACGCCCTGCTGGACTCACCCGTCGCCCTGGCGGCCTGGATGCTCGACCACGACACGGACAGCTACTACAAGATGTCGCGCGCCTTCGTCGAGGGGCAGCCGACGGGCAATCTCACCCGCGACCACATCCTCGACAACATCACGCTGTACTGGCTGACCGGCACCGGGGCATCGGCGGCCCGGTCGTACTGGGAGAGCTACGGGGCCGCCGCCGTCGCGGCCGTGGCCGCCCAGCCTCCTCCCGAGGTCTCGGTCCCGGTGGGCTTCACCACCTTCCCCGGTGAGATCTGGGCGGCCCCGCGCAGCTGGGTCGGGGGGTCGTACGGCACCCTCACCTACTTCAACGAGGTCGACAGGGGCGGCCACTTCGCCGCGTGGGAAGAGCCGGCGCTCTTCGCTGACGAGGTCCGAGCGGCGTTCAGGTCACTGCGCTAGTTGGAGAGTGGTGGGAATACGCGGCAACATCGCTTCCATCAAGCTGGAGAAAGACAAATGGCCCAAGGAATCGCGACCACGATTAAGCCGGGGATGAACACGCCGTTCGGCGTACTGAAGCGGATCGATGCCGGCGTCCCGGATGTTGGGTACGCACGTTGCCGACACGTCCGACCAGATGAGAGGCCTTCATCGTGAAAGCAAGACAGCTCTTGCTCGCTGCGCTACACCCCAGGTTACCCGTGGAGGGCCAGTTGCCTTCTCTCGGCGGCGCGACCGGGTGGCTCAACTCGGAGCCGTTGACGGCGGCCGGCCTGCGCGGAAAAGTCGTCCTCGTCGACTTCTGGACCTACACCTGCATCAATTGGCTGCGCCAGCTTCCCTACGTCCGCGCCTGGGCCCAGAAATACGGGGACCAAGGGTTGGCGGTGGTCGGCGTGCACACGCCCGAGTTCGAATTCGAGAGAAACTTCGATAACGTCCGCCGAGCCGCGAAGGACATGAGGGTGGAATATCCGGTGGCGATCGATAGCGACTATGCGATATGGCGTGCTTTCGACAACAGGTATTGGCCCGCCCTCTATTTCGTCGATGCGCAGGGGCATGTTCGACATCATCAATTCGGCGAGGGCGAATACGAACAGTCGGAGATGATCGTTCAGCGACTGCTGGCCGAGGCCGGAAACGGCGGCGTCGGTCACGAACTGGTTTCGGTCGATGCCCGTGGTGTTGAGGCCGCCGCCGATTGGGGCAGCCTGGGGTCTCCGGAGAACTATGTCGGCTATGAGCGCACCGAGAACTTCGCGTCTCCCGGAGGTGCGGTATTGGACAGGCGTCGGGTATACGCTTTCCCGGCGCGGTTGAGGCTAAATCATTGGGCCCTCTCGGGTGATTGGACGGTGGAGAGACAGGCCACGGTGCTGAACGAGGCCAACGGGCGGATCGCGTACCGCTTTCGCGCCCGCGATCTCCATCTCGTCATGGGACCGGCAGCGCGAGGAACTACCGCGCGGTTTCGCGTGCTCATCGACGGACAGCCGCCGGGAGCTGCCCACGGAATCGACGTCGACGACCAGGGCAACGGCACGGTCACCGAACAGCGGCTGTATCAGCTGATCCGGCAACCAAAGCCAAACGCTGATCGACGGTTCGAGATCGAGTTTCTCGATTCGGGCGTGGAGGCTTTTGCGTTCACGTTCGGCTGATCCGCCGCAGAGGCTTTTCACCCGATCACACACGCAGTACGGCGAGGAGCCACGCCCTTGGCAGGCTTCTTTGGGGGGTCTCCGGTAACGGTCGAGAAAACGAGAACCAGGGAGGCAACACGATGAGCATGAGCCCGCAGGATGGATCCAGGCCCACCGTCGTCCTCGTGCACGGCGCTTTTGCCGATGCTTCGAGCTGGGCCGGCGTGGTCGAGCGGCTGCAGGCGGGCGGGATACGGGTTACGGCCCCCGCGAACCCGCTACGCGGCATCTCCATCGACTCCGCCTACATCGCCAGCTTCTTCGACCAGATCCCCGGCCCGGTCCTCGCAGTCGGCCACTCGTACGGCAGCGCGGTGATCACCAACGCCGCCGCCAACGCCGACAACGTCGGCGGTCTGGTCTACATCGCCGCCTTCGCCCCGGACGAAGGCGAGCGCCTGGCAGATATCGAAAGCACCTCGAAGGACAGCGTCTTGAATGCGGCCCTGGTCCCGTTTCAGTACCCGACGGGACGGGGCGCGGAGACGGCCGTGGAGTTCGCCATCGATCCCGCGAAGTTCCACGACGCCTTCGCCGCCGACCTGCCCGGCGAGCAGACCGCCGTGATGGCCGCCACCCAGCGCCCCGTCGCCGAGCTGGCGTTCTCCGAGCCGTCCGGGGTGCCCGCCTGGAAGAACCTGCCGTCCTGGGCCGTGGTCCCCACCGGCGACAAGGCGGCAGGTTCCGACGTCGTGCGTTCCATGGCCGAGCGTGCCGGGGCCACGATCACCGAGATCGAGGGCTCCCACGTGATCATGATCTCGCAGCCACAGGTCGTCGCGGACGCGATCCTCACCGCGGTCGCAGCGGCCCCCGGCAGGAGGGACAACGCGGTGTCCGGTAAGGACGATGTCGAGACGCTCGTGTGCGTGGTGGCCTCGCCCGGATGAAGGCGAGAAAGCCGGAGAGCTCCTCACCCGCTTCCCCGAAAGCAGCCGGCGTTCGTGGGAGGGGGCGACCTCGGCAAATCGGTACGAGCTATTCGGTCCACGGTAGGCTGCGCGTCTACTTCGACCGGGCGGGGTCTAGTCGGAGGTCTCCCGCAGCACCGCTACGGCGCGTACGACCCGAGCCCCGTGGTGTCTTCGAGTACCTGCCTGGCTTCTTCCATCAACGAACCCGGCACCAGCACGTCCCTCGGACCGGCAGCCAGGAAGTCCGGCGCATCGAAGCCTGCCGCGCGTTGGATCAGCGACGGGATGCCGGCGTCCTTCAGCACGCCGTCCATCAGCAGCGCGTCGGTTTCGTTGGGGGCCACGGCCACCTTCGCCCACCTCTCTGCCATGCACGCATCCTACCCCAATCTTTTGGCTCGTGGAAGAGGCGTTTATCTTCTAAGCCTGTATCCGGGGCGTTTGTAGAGATCCCGTCTCCCCGAGGACGTCGGCCCTCCCAAACACCCCGGCACCCTGGTCGGGGACGCGTCGAGCCGGCCCCACCCGGTCTCCTTCCCGTACCCGCCGGGCGGGGCCTCCTTTTCCCAAAGGATGCGCCGCGAGTCTTCGTCCCTTAGAATGGTAGGGAGCGAATCGAGAAGCTGCTTCTGCAAATCGTCACGAAGGTTAAGCGGAGGATCGGCTTTGTCGGAGCCAAGCGCGGAGAGGATTAGGCTCCTCTCTTTGGTGGACATCTTCGAGCCACTCTCCGGAGAAGAGATAGAGCGCCTCGACGGCCGGCTCCCCGACCGCCACGTGGAAAGCGGCGAAATCTTCTACGGACCCCAGGACCTCTCGGAGAGGCTCTTCATCCTCCAGAAGGGCAAGGCCAGGATCTTCAGGACCGCCCCCGACGGGCGGGAGTTCACCCTCGCGGTGGTGGAGTCCGGGACCGTGTTCGGCGAGATGGCGCTCGCGGGCCTGCAGCCCGAGGGGGCCTACGCCCAGGCGGTCGAGCCCTCGATGGTCTCCACGATACTAAAGGAAGACCTGGAGCAGTTGGTGTTGGAGAAGCCGGAGGTGGGCCTGCAGATAATGCGGGTCCTTAGCGAGCGCCTGCGCCGCCAGGAGTCGCGCCTCGAGGACGCCACCATGAAGGACGTCCACGCCCGCCTGGCGGGCATCATCTTGCTCCTGGTCGAGAGCGAGGGCGTCAGGAGCGGCACGGGCTACAAGATTCCCGTCCACTACACCCATGAGAGGCTGGGCACCATGATAGGGGCCAACCGCGTGGCCGTCACCCGCGCCTTCGGGCTGCTCCAGGACAAGGGGGTCGTGGAGCTCAGGCGGCGTCTGATCCACGTGACAGACATCGAGGCCCTCAAGAGATCGGCCGCTTACGGGGATGCTCAGGAGGCGCGCTAGCGGGGCAATACAGCGGTTTGCGGAAGGATGGGTCCCATCGCGAACGGGCCATGAGTTACGGAGGTTCGGGAGGACCACCTGCTGCCCGACCTCGTACCTGGCGAAGTCTATGACGATCTCGTAGCGCTCGACCTGCCCGATCCTGGTCTGCCGGGGGCGGGGCATGAGCCCGCCGTCCGAGGCGATGACGGTGAGGGGGTCCCCCGTCGAGAGGGCCAGCCCTTACCAGGACGTGTAGCCCCCATCGACCACGAGGTTCGTGCCGGTGGTGAAGCTGCTGGCGTCGGAGGCGAGGTAGAGGGCGGCGGGCGCTATCTCCTGGGGCTCGGCGACGCGGCCCATCGGGGTCTTGTCGAGCCACACCCTGTACCACTCCTCGTTGGCGATGCCGCCGGCCGTCATGTTCGTCCTTATGTAGCCTGGGGAGATGGCGTTGACCCGGACGCCGCGCTGGGCCCACTCGCCCGCCAGCGACTTGGTAAGGACGATGACGCCGGCCTTGGCGGCGTTGTACGCGGCCTGGGGCTGGGGGTAGTTGGAGACCATCCCGGACATCGAGGCGATGTTGACTATGGAACCGGAGCCCCGTTCCAGCATGGCCTTGCCCGCCTCGCGGCAGCACCAGAAGACGCCGTCGAGGTTGACGGAGACGACCCTGCGCCAGTCCTCGTCCGTGGCCTCCTCGGAGGGGACGTTGTGGGCGATGCCGGCATTGTTGACCATCACGTCCACGCGCCCGTGCGCGTCGAGGACGGACCGGATCAGGGCCCGCACGGAGTCCGGGTCTGTCACGTCCGTCTGGACGAACGTGCCCCCGAGCTCGTCCGCCACGGCCCGGCCCGGCCCCTCGTTGAGGTCGGAGGCCACGATCTCGGCCCCGGCGGACCGGAGCAGGCGCGAGATCTCATGCCCCAGGCCGCCCCCGGCGCCGGTGATCACCGCCACCTTGCCTTCCAGCGAAAACCTGTCGTTCTCCATCACTTCTCCTTTTCCTGTCTCACCAGAGCGTGTACCCGCCGTCCACGACGAGCACGGAGCCCGTCATGAAGCCCGACGCTTCGCTCGCCAGGTAGACGAGGCTCGGGCCGAGCTCCTCCGGCAGGGCGTAACGTTGCATGGGCGCGTCCTCGATCCAGTGCCGCCTGAACCGGGGCTCGTCCACGGGCGCCATCTCCGTCTTGACGTAGCCGGGCGCGAGCGCGTTGACCCTGATGTTGTGCGGCGCCCACTCCGCCGCGAGGGACTTCGTGAGCTGGTGGACGGCGGCCTTGGACGCGTTGTAGGCCGGCTGCCACTGGGGCCGGTTGACGATCATCGCGGAGATCGAGCCGACGTTGACTATGGTCCCGCCGCCAGCCTCGATCATCCGCCTTCCCACCGCCTGCGCGCAGTACCAGAGCCCGTGGACGTTCACGTCGAAGGTGCTCAGCCACTCCTCGCGCGGAACCTCGGCCGCCGGCCTGTGGTAGCAGACGCCGGCGTTGTTGACGAGGACGTCAATCGTCCCGAGGCTCTCGCCCACGGCCCCGACCATGGCTTCGACGCTCTCCGGGTCCGTCACGTCGAGGTCGACGGCGACCGCCCGGCCGCCGGAGGCGGAGATCTCGCGCGCCACCTTCTCGGAGCGCTCGCGGGTGCGGGCGGCGACGGCGACGCTCGCCCCCACTTCGGAGAGGGCTTTCGCGAAGGCCTCGCCGAGGCCCGTGTTGCCGCCGGTGACGACGGCGACCTTGCCCGTAAGATCGAAGGCGTCGAGTACGCCCACCGGTATCCCCCTCTCGCGGGAGGGGCGCGCGGCGCCCCTCCGGAAAAACAGACCTATCTAGCCGCCGAAACCGAGCAGGACGAAGAGGCCGGCGCCGAGGATGCCGCCGATTATGGGGGCCACGACCGGGATCCAGGAGTACTCCCAGTCGCTCGAACCCTTGCCCGCTATGGGAAGAACGGCGTGGGCTATGCGCGGCCCGAGATCGCGGGCGGGGTTGATCGCGTAGCCCGTCGGCCCGCCGAGCGAGAGCCCGATACCGAGGACCAAGAGACCGACGAGGAGCGGGTTGAGGCCCGTCGCGATGACCGCCGAGAGATCACCGGGGACGGCCCCCGCGTTCGCGCCGATGCCGAGGACGCCGAAGAGGAGGACGGCGGTGCCGATGATCTCCGTGATGATGTTCGGCCCCGTCGCCCGGTAGGCGGGCGCGGTGCAGAAGACGCCGAGCTTGAGGCCCGGGTCTTCGGTCGGGCGCCAGTGCGGCAGGTAGGCCAGCCACACGATAACGCCGCCCACGAACGCCCCGAGGAACTGGGCGATGATATAGCCCGGCACGTCGGCCCACGGGAAGTCGGCGAACGCGGCCAACCCTATGGTGACGGCCGGGTTTATGTGGGCGCCGCTGATGGCGCCGACGCAGTAGACGGCGATGGCGACCCCCATCGCCCAGCCGAAGGTAATGACGATCCAGCCCGAGTTCTCGGCCTTCGAGTTCTTGAGAAGCACCCCGGCGACGACCCCGTCTCCGAAGATGATGAGGATCATGGTGCCGATAAACTCGGCGAGGTATGCTTGCATTTGGTCCCCTTTCCTAGAACGGCCTGCCGGCGGCCACGTCGCAAGGCGCCGCGAGGTAGCCCTTCATCTCTTCGTCGAGCTTGAGCAGCGTTATGGAGAAGCCGGCCATCTCGAGCGAGGTCATGTAGTCGCCCACGTAAGGCATCCGCCACACGTTCACGCCTTCGTCCTTGAGCCTGTCGGCGACGCGGGCGTAGGCTACGTAGAGCTCCATGAGCGGCGTGCCGCCCATGCCGTTGACCATGACGGCGACTTCCGAGCCCGAGAAGTCGACGGAGTCGCCGAGGATCTTGTCGAGCATCTCGTCCACGATGTTGTCGGCCGGCTCTATCTTTTTGCGCTGGATGCCGGGCTCGCCGTGGATGCCTATGCCTATCTCCATCTCGTCGTCCCCGATCTGGAAGATCGGCTCCCCGCTCTCCGGCGGGGTGCAACTGGTCAACGCCATCCCCATCGACCGGACGTTGCCGTTGACCTTCTCGGCCAGCTCTTTTATGCCGGCCAGATCTTTACCGTCGTCGGCGGCGGCGCCGCAGATCTTGTGCACGAAGATGGTGCCCGCGATCCCACGCCGCCCGCTCGTGAAAGTGGAGTCCTCGACCGCGACGTCGTCGTTCGTGACGACGTAGTCGGTCTGGATGCCTTCGGCCTCGGCCAACTCCCCGGCCATCTCGAAGTTGAGGACGTCGCCGGTGTAGTTCTTGACGACGTAGAAGACCCCTGCCCCGCCGTCGACGGCCTTGGTGGCCTCGAGCATCTGGTCCGGGGTGGGGCTCGTAAAGACGGAGCCGGCGCACGCGGCATCCAACATGCCGGGGCCTACGAAGCCGCCGTGGGTCGGCTCGTGGCCCGAGCCGCCCCCCGAGACGAGGGCCACCTTGCCCTGGACGGGGGCGTCGGCCCTGAGGACGACGCCGTTCTCCGGGAGCAGCCTGAGGAGGCCGCCGTGGGCGAGCTCCATGCCCCGGAGCATCTCCCCGACGACCCTCTCGGGCGCGTTGATGAGCTTCTTCATCTGGTTCCTTTCGGGGGTCTCTTTAGGCCAGAGGGGACTCGACGGCTTCCTGCGACCAGTTCCCGGCCCGCGCGAGCGCTTCCTTCCACCTCGCGTAGAGGCGCTCGCGCTCCTCCTCGCCCATCTGGGGCTCGTAGCGGCGCCTGAGGCGCCACCGGCTCTTAAGCTCCTCCTTGTCCTGCCAGAAGCCGGTCGCGAGCCCGGCCAGGTACGCGGCGCCGAGGGCCGTCGTCTCCAGGGTCTCCGGCACCTCGACCGGGATGCCGAGGATGTCGGCCTGGAACTGCATCATCCAGCGGTTGGCCGCCGCCCCGCCGTCGGCCCGGAAGGTCGGGATGGCGGTACCCGCGTCGTCCTGCATCGCCTCTACGGCGTCGCGCGTCTGGTAGCACATGCTCTCCAGCGCCGCCCGCGCCAGGTGCGCCCGCGTGGTGCCGCGGGTCAGGCCCACTATCGTACCCCTGGCGTAAGAGTCCCAGTGCGGGGCGCCGAGCCCGACGAGCGCGGGTACGAAGTACACGTCGTCGTTGGAGTCGAGGCTGCGGGCGAGCTCCTCGGTCTCGGTCGCGTCCTTGATGATCCCCAACCCGTCCCTGAGCCACTGGACGGCGGCGCCGGTTATAAAGATCGCGCCTTCGAGGGCGTACTCGACGGGTTCGTCGCCGATGCCCCAGGCGATGGTGGTCAACAGGGCGTTCTTGCTCTTTATCGGCTCGGTGCCCGTGTTCATGAGGGCGAAGGAGCCCGTGCCGTAGGTGTTCTTGGTCAGGCCCTTCTCGAAGGCGACCTCGCCGAAGAGGGCGGCCTGCTGGTCGCCCGCGACGCCGGCTATCGGGACCTCGGCGCCGAACACGTCGGCGTCGGTGTTGCCGTAGACGTAGGAGCAGGGCTTGACCTCCGGGAGCATCGCCTTCGGGACGCCGCCGAGCATCTCGAGCAGCTCGTCGTCCCACTGGAGGTCGAAGATGTTGTACATGAGGGTGCGGGAGGCGTTCGAGTAGTCCGTGACGTACTCGCGGCCGCCCGTGAGCTTGTAGATCAACCACGTGTCGATGGTGCCGAAGCAGATCTCGCCGTTCTGCGCCCGCTCTTTTAGACCTTCCACGTTCTCGAGGAGCCAGTTGACCTTGGAGCCGGAGAAGTACGCGTCTATGGTGAGGCCGGTCTTCTCGCGGACCATCTCGTCTTTGCCTGCCTCGGAGAGCTGGGAGCAGAAGGCGGCCCCGCGCCTGTCCTGCCAGACGATGGCGTTGTAGACCGGTTCGGCCGTCTCCTTATCCCACATCACCACGGTCTCGCGCTGGTTGGTGATGCCTATGCCGGCGATGCTGTCGGGCGAGGCGCCGGCGTCCTGGAGCGCCTGGCGCATCACGCCGAGGGTTACGTCCCAGATCTCGTTGGCGTCGTGCTCGACCCACCCCGGCCTCGGGTAGTGCTGCGTGAACTCTTGCTGGGCCTCCCCCACCGTGGCGGAATCGTGGTTGAAGACTATAGCCCTGCTCGAAGTGGTCCCCTGGTCTATCGCCAGAATGTAGTCGCCTGCCATGCCCGGTACCTCCATCTCCATCCAACCCGACAAATCCCCACGAAAAGCGCCACCTACACCAATCTCCACCTCCGTTGCCCCCTATCGCGGGGCACGCGCGACCACAGGATGAACCTTCTCCCTTCCGCCACCATGCATCTTTGCTATCTTTTGCCATTCCGAGCGTAACGGAGCCGCATACCCGCGTCAAGAAACGCCGTTACCGCGGCCCGGCGATATACTCCCGCGCGATGGACCGTCGAGGGCGCATAAGGTTGACGCGGTGCTCGGCGAAGGCCGATGGGGTATCCGGGGCGATCATCGGCAAGGTCAGGGTCAAGCGGTAGCGTTCGGGAGGTTCGTCACTTGCAGATCGTGTCCATAATCGGGGCCTTGGTGGTGCTTGGCGCCTTCGTGGCGGATCAGCTCGGTTGGATCACCCCCTCCCGCCTCTCCTACGCGCTGGCGAACTTCGTGGGCGCCGGGCTGTTGACGGTGGTCGCGGTCGTCGACCGGCAAATCGGATTCATCCTCCTGCAGGGCGCCTGGACGCTCATCAGCCTCTGGGGCGCCGCGGCGATCTTGCGAAGCCGCGGGGCTTCGCCTCTCCGGGGCGGCAGGCGCGGGGAGGAACCGTGATGGCGCTGCAAGCGATCTCGGTGGTCGGGGCGCTCGCCGTGCTCGGCGCCTACGCCGCCAACCAGCTCGGCAGGGTGGAGCTGGACAACCTCCCGTACCAACTCGCCAACCTCGCCGGCTCCGGAATCCTCCTGGTCGTCGCCGCGATCGAGGTCCAACTGGGCTTCATCTTGCTCGAAGGCGTGTGGGCCCTGGTCAGCCTGTGGGCGGTGGTCAGGATCCTGCGCGGCGATCCTCCCACCGACGCCGATGGCTGAGGGGGCCGCCGGCGCGAAGGTCTGGTAGCGTTACCACCGCCGGGCGACGCCCCGCCGGCCAGGCCTGACCGCTACTACAGCTGAGAGTCGACTTGCAATCTATCCTCAACACGGCGCTGCCCTTTTTCGCCCTGATCTTCTGCGGCTACGGCGCGGGCCGCCTTAACCTCCTCACGACCACGGCCGCCGCGGGCGTGAACACGTTCGTCTTCTACTTCGCCCTGCCCGCCTTTCTCTTCTCGCTCATGTCCTCCTCCCCCATCGCCGAGGTCCTGAACGTCCCGTTCATAGGCGCCTACGTCTGCGCGAGCCTGGCCGTCTTCGGCCTGGCCGCCGCTGGGGGCAAACTCCTCTTCGGCGTCGGGCGCGGGGAGGCGGCGGTGCAGGGGCTCGCCGCCGTTCTCCCGAACACGGGCTACATGGGGATACCGCTCGCCGTGGCGGTCTTCGGCCGCGAGGCGGCCGTCCCACTGGTGGTCGGCCTGACGCTCGACGGCATCCTGCTCATACCCTTGGGCATCCTGCTCATCGAATCCGAGAAAGGCCGCGACGCGGGCCCGCTCCGCTCGGCCCTCTCGACCCTGCCCAACCTTCTCCGAAACCCGCTCATCATCTCTATCTTCGCCGGCCTGGCCGCCTCCGCGGCCGGTGTCACTACCCCGACGCCCGTAAACAATTTCCTCGACCTTCTCGGCGATACGGCGGGGCCTTGCGCCCTCTTCGCCCTCGGCGCCACGCTTGCCGGCCGTTCGGTAGCGGGGGGGGCGGCCGAGATCTCCTACATGACAGCCCTGAAACTCTTCGTCCACCCCGCCACCCTCCTCCTCACCACCACCGTCGTCTTCGACGTGGACCCCCTCTGGGCGACCGCCGCCCTCCTCGGCGCGGCCCTCCCCGTCGCCGCCAACGTCTTTATAGTCGCCCGCCAGTACGACACCTACGTCGCCCGCGCCTCCGGCGCCGTCCTCGTCTCGACGGCCGTCTCGATCGTCACCGTCTCGGCGCTGCTGCTGGTCCTGGCGCCGGGCTGAAGCGGTCGGCCGCGGCGCCCGGACGGGTGCCCGGGCGGGTGCCCGGGCGGGTTTGAAACCCGCCCCTACGGGGGTTGTTGGCGTGGGGTGTTGGATGGACCTGTCCTCTGGTACGGGTTGAAAACCGTTATTTCGTTCGTCGTCGGGGTCTTTGGCGCGCCGTATTCTTCGGGCGTAGGAGAACGGACCAGGAGGTAATCCTTGCAGGCTTGAAAGACGGCACTACGGTAGTACCATTTACTTAGCCGGCTAATGAAATCGGCGGAGAGGAGCGGCGGTGGGCATTGGCGAGGAGATCGGGCGCGAGGTATTGGGGTGGGAAGGGGTCGAGGGCCGGGACCACCGTTTCGGCGGGGTCGAGTTTCGGGTACGCGGGCATGAGATCGGGCACCTGCACGGCGACAGGCTGGCGGACCTCCCGTTCCCGGTGAAGGTACGCGAGGAGTTGGTGGCCGCGGGCAAGGCCGCCGAGCACCACGTGATGCCAGAGACGGGCTGGGTCAGTTACCGCATCCGGGGCGAGGAAGACGTGGCCGGGGCGCTGGAACTTTTCAGGCTGAACTACGAGAGGTTGACGTCGCGCAAGGGCGGCAAGGCTTCGTGACCGGGGTGGGTCGGGCGGTCGCGGCGAACCATCCGGTAAAGGAGAGGGTCGGGTTTGGGCTGGCGAAGGTCTGCAAGGCGCACAGGGGGAACGTCGCGGGCCTGTTGGCGGAGTTCGGGTTGCACGTCGGGCAGGAGATGGTCCTGATCGAGCTCTGGCAAAACGACGGGCTGCGCGGCGGCGAACTCGCCTGCAGGCTCGGGGTGGAGCCGCCGACCGTCACCAAGATGCTCCGGCGTCTCGAAGGCATGGGCCTCATCGAGAGGCGCCCAGACCCCGCCGACGCCCGCAGCTTCCGGGTGTACCTGACGGGGCCAGGACGGGCTCTGGAGGAACCCGTGCTCGGGTGCTGGGAGAGGGCCGAGGAGAAGACGTTCGCCGGGCTCGACCCGGCCGAACGCCGCGAGTTCGGGAGGCTGCTCGCGAAGGTGCGGTCCGGCCTGGGCTCGATCAGAGACTAGTCGTTTGAGAGAATTATTTTGGTGAGGGGACGAGCATGGCATTGGGAGAAGGACGTTTGAAGGTCGTGGGCATAGGCGGCACGCTGCGGGAGGGTTCTGCGAGCCTCGGGGCGCTCGGGAGGGCGCTCGCGGCGGCGGGGGAGGCGGGCGCCGATACGGAGATTCTGGATCTCCGGGAGCTGAACCTGCCGATGTACGAGCCGGGCCTGCCGCTCGAAGAGCACGGGCCCGGGGCGGAGCGCCTCGTGGCGGCGCTGCGCGGGGCGGACGCCGTCATCGTGAGCACCGCGGCCTACCACGGGACGCTGGCGGGCGTCACGAAGAACGCGCTGGACTTCGCCCAGTTCCTCTCCGGCGGAGAGCACCCGTACTTCGACGGGAAGGTGGTGGGGCTCATCTCCACCGCGGGCGGGGAGCAGGCCGGGGCAAACGCTACGGGCGCCATGGTCCACGTGGTCCACGCGCTGCGGGGCGTCGTCGCGCCGCTCGTGGTCTCCATCCCGAAGGCCTGGCAGCGCACCGACGGTTCCGGAGCGGTGACGGACGAGTCGTACGGCCGGCGTCTGGATAGCCTGGGCGGGCTCGTCGTGGACCTCGCCGGCGGGCTGGCGGCGCGTGGCGGCCCGGCCGGGACGGAGCTCGTCGGGGTCGCGGGTTGAGCGCGGCCGGGCAGGCGATGGACGCGGAGGAGCGGGCGGGGCAAAGGAACACGCGCCTGCTCCTCATCGTCGTCGTGACGGCTATCCTGATCTCGGTTCTAAACCAGACCTTCGTCAACGTCGTCGTCCCGGACATCAGGCAGGACTACGGGGCGACGCAGGGGCAGGCCGGCTGGGTAATCACGGGGTACCTCCTCGTCTTCGCCGTCGGCATCCCGCTCTACGGGCGCATCGCCGACCTCTACAGCCTCCGCTACACGTTCGCCCTGGGCCTGTTGCTGCTCGCCGCCGGCTCGCTGGCCTGCGCGCTGGCGCCGAGCCTGCCGCTGCTGGTCGCGGGACGCGTCCTGCAGGCCGCCGGTGCGTCGGCGATACCGGCTTTGGGCTTCGCCTCCGTAGCCAAGGCGCTGCCGCCCGGGAGCCGGGGCACGGCGCTCGGCCTGCTCTCCTCGAGCGTCGGGGCGGGGGCCGCCATAGGCCCCGTGCTCGGCGGCTTCGTGGCGGGGCTGACCGGCTGGCACGTCCTCTTCTACCTGACCCTTTTGCTCGCCGCGCTGCTCATCCCGGGCGCCCTCTACGCCCTGCCGGGCACCGCCGATGGCGGATCGACCAAGCCGGCAGGGTTTATGGCGGCCGTGCAGCACTTCGACGTTCCGGGCGGCCTCTCGCTGGCGCTCGCCGCCGGGCTCGCGCTCTTCGGGGTCACGCAGGGACAGGTCGTCGGGTTCTCGTCCCCGATCTCCTGGGGCAGCTTCGTCGCGGCCGGGTTCCTCGCCGCGTTCTTCGCGTGGCGCATCCGGGCGGCTTCGGACCCGTTCGTCACGCCCCACCTGTTTCGGAACAAGGCATTTCTGGCGGCTTCGGTCACGGGCTTTTTCATGATGTTCTGCAACGTGGGGAGCCTGGTGCTCGTGCCGCTGCTGCTCTCGGAGGTCAACGGGTTGTCCGCGGCGGGCATCGGGCTGGTGCTCGCGCCGGGGGCGCTCGTCGTTGCCGTCCTCTCCCCCATCGCGGGCAGGCTCTCGGACAGGTTCGGGCCGCGGACGCTGGTGAGGGTGGGGCTCGTCGTGATCGGGCTCTCGACCTTCTCCGTCTCCGCGTTCGCCGCGGGGGCCTCTGCCGTGGCCGTGGCGGTCGGGATGCTCGGCCTGAGCGTGGGCTTCTCGATGGTCAACTCGCCGAACGCGAACGCCGCGGCGGCCTCGTTGTCCCCCGAGGAGAGCGGGGTCGGGCTCGGCATCTACCAGATGCTCTTCTTTCTGGGCGGCGGGTTCGGGCCGGCCGTCGCCGCAACCTTCCTTGCCGTGCGTCAGGGGTCCGAATCGGGGGCGCTGAACCCCCTCTTCGTCGCGAGCTCAGCCCCGTTCTCGGACGCATTCCTGCTCCTGACCGCCGCGACGGTCGTCTCGTTCGTCGCCGCTTTCGGCCTCAAGAAAAGCGTAGGGAAAGGGGGGAAAGGGGGCAAAGATGCCTGATTACGGCAGGGCGCTAGAGTTCGGCGTCAGCGTGGAGCCGCTGGCGGACCCCCCGGACTTCGCGGCGAGGATGGCCACTACCGCCGACCGCGCGGGGTTGGACCTCGTCGGCATTCAGGACCACCCTTACCAGCGGCGGTTCCTGGACACGTGGACGCTCATCTCGACCCTCGTACCCGTCACGGGGAACGTGCGCTTCTTTACCGACGTCGCGAACCTGCCCTTGAGGCCGCCCGTGATGCTGGCGAAGGCCGCGGCCTCGCTCGACGCTATCTCCGGCGGGAGGGTCGAGGTCGGGCTGGGGGCCGGCGCCTTCTGGGACGCGGTCGTCGGCATGGGCGGCCCCCGCCGTAGCCCCGGAGAAGCCCTCAGGTCAACCGAGGAGGCCATAGAAGTGATGCGCATGGTCTGGAGCGGGGAACGCAGCCTGCGCTTCGAGGGCGAGTTCTATTCATTAAAGGGGATGCGTCCCGGTCCGCCGCCGGCGCACGACATCGGCATCTGGGTCGGGGCTTACGGGCCGCGGATGCTCGGCCTGATCGGGCGCAAGGCGGACGGCTGGGTCCCCTCCCTCGGGTTCTCCCCGCCCGGACGCCTGCCTGGGATGCACGAGAAGATAGACGAAGGGGCCGCCGAAGCGGGACGAGATCCCTCCGGGATAAAGCGCGTCTACAACGTCTCGGGCAACATCGGCCCGGAGGGCGAAGGCCGGCTCGAAGGTTCCGCCGAGAAGTGGATCGAGACGCTCGCTGGCTTCGTCCTCGAATACGGCATGGACACGTTCGTGTACTGGCCGAACCGGGACCACGGGCGCCAGGTGGAGCTCTTCGCAAACGAGGTGGTGCCCGGCGTTCGGGAGGCCGTGGCCCGCGAACGCGGAGCCGGGCTAAACTCTTGAGGTTCACGCAAAAAACGAGAGAGGAGTATGCGTGACCGAGAACGGAAGGACCGGGATACCCGAGGGATACAGGGACCTGCTCGAGAGCACGGCCCTGGTCCACGTCGCGACGCTCGGCCCCAACGGCGAGCCGCAGAACAACCCCGTCTGGTTCGGCTGGGACGGGGAGAACATACAGTTCAGCCAGACGAAGACCCGCCAGAAGTACAGGAACCTGGGCAGGGAGCCTCGGCTGGCCCTCTCTATCGTTGACCCCGAGAACCCGTACCGCTACCTGGAGATCCGGGGCGAGGTGGACCGCATCGAGGAGGACCCGGACAACGACTTCATAAACGCGATGGCCAAGAAGTACATGGGCCGCGACGTCTACCCGTTCCACCAGCCGGGCGACGAGCGCGTGGTAGTCCACGTGAGGCCGCGTCACACTACCCAGATGGGCGCGTAGAAGACCGCTTGGCCGGCGAGGAGCGAGCCCAGGGCCCGGGAGCGCTCAGGCGGGCGCTGGGTTTTTTGCGCTCGTACAAGCGGGAGAGCATCGGCGCGGCGCTGGCCCTGATGCTCGTCTCGGGGGCCAGCCTTGTGGCCCCGCTCCTCGTAGGCCGGGCGATCGACACGGGCATCGCCCCCCGGAGGGCCGACGTCCTCGTCTACGCGGTGGCAGGTCTCGTCGCGGTGGCGCTGGCGCGAGGGCTGTTCACGTTCTTGCAGGGATACCTGGCCGAGAGGGCTTCCCAGGGGGTCGCGTACGATTTGCGCGACGCGCTGTTCGGGCAGATGGAGCGGCTCTCGTTCAGCTACTACGACCGGGTCCAGACGGGCCAACTCGTCCAACGGCTCACCAACGATGTCGAGCAGATAAGGTCCTTCGCAGGCTCCGGCGTCGTCCAACTCGCCAACGCGGTGGTAATGCTCGTCGGCTCGGCGGCCCTGCTCTTTTACCTGGACTGGCAACTGGCGCTCGTCGCGCTCGCCGTGGTCCCTTTGATAGCCCTGCTGCTCGTCCGGTTCGTGGGGCTCATTCGGCCACTCTTCGGGCAGGTCCAGCAGACGCTGGGCAGGCTCAACACCGTGCTGCAAGAAGACCTTTCGGGGGTGCGCGTGATCAGGGCCTTCGCACGCGAGGACTACGAGACCGCCCGCTACAAGGCCGTCAACGACGAGCTTCTCGACAAGAACCTCCAGACCGTCCGCGTCTTCTCGAACAACTTCCCCTTCGTCTTCTTGCTCGCCAACGTCGGGACGCTGGCGATAGTGTGGTTCGGCGGCTGGCAGGTAATAAACGGCGGGCTCTCCATCGGGGAGCTCGTCGCGTTCAACACCCTGCTAGGTTTCATGCTCTTCCCGATACTTACGATAGGCTTCCTGTCCGCGAGCATCTCGCGGGCCGGGGCTTCGGCCACACGGGTGTTCGAGATCCTGGACGCGCCCCTGGAGGTCACGGACAAACCCGACGCCTCCCCCCTGCCTCCCGTCGAGTGCAGGGTCAAGTTCGACAACGTCTCGTTCCGTTATCCGGGGAGCGAGCGCGAAGTTTTGGACGGCGTCAGCTTCGAGATCGAGCCGGGCAGCACCGTCGCCATCCTCGGCACGACGGGTTCTGGCAAGTCGACGCTCGTCAACCTGCTGCCGCGGTTCTACGACGTGACGGGCGGCGCCGTCAGGCTCGACGGGAACGACGTGCGCGACGTTACGCTCTCTTCCTTGCGGTCCCAGATCGGGATGGTCCTCCAGGAGGCCCGTCTCTTCTCGGGCTCAGTCCGGGACAACGTGGCCTTCGGCAAACCCGACGCCACCGACGAGGAGGTCAGGGCCGCCGCCGAAGCCGCCCAGGCCGACGGTTTTATCCGGGGGCTGTCCGACGGGTACGACACCGTGATCGGGGAACGCGGCGTGGGGCTCTCAGGCGGGCAGCGGCAGAGGATCGCCATAGCGCGGGCGCTCCTGGTGGACCCGCGCCTGCTCATCCTCGACGACAGCACGTCCGCTGTCGACGCGGAGACCGAGGCGGCGATCCAGGAGACCCTGGACGGGCTGATGCGCGAGAAGCACCGGACGGTCTTCGTGATAGCCCAGCGGGTCTCGACGGTTCGTGACGCCGACCTGATCCTGGTCCTCGACGAGGGCAGGATCGGCGCGATGGGCACGCACGAAGAACTGCGCCGCGACTCCGAACTGTACAACGAGATCCTGGGCTCCCAGCTCGTTGAGGAGGCGGTCACGACGGGGAGCGACGGTTAGGGTGCCGCGGTTCGTGGTCCAGGAGCACTACGCAACGAGCCACCACTTCGACCTGCGCCTCGAAAGGGACGGCGCCCTCGTCTCCTGGGCCGTCCCGAAAGGCATGCCGGAAGACCCGACAAAGAACCGCCTCGCCATTCGCGTCGATGACCACGACCTCTCCCACCTGATCGTCGAGGACGGGACGCCGGTCGAAGGCGTGCCTGGGGCCGTGAAGAAGAGCATCTGGGACGGTGGCACGTACGAGGCCGAGGAGTTCGGGGAGGATATGGTGATCGTCACCTTCAACGGTAGACGCCTCAAGGGTAAATACTCGATCTTCCGCGCCGGCAAAAACTGGTTGGTACATAAGATGAAACAGGGGGCCTGAGATCAGGGGGATCCAGTCCATCGCCGGGGCGCCGCAGGAGAAGGCCGAAGACAGGCGCAATACGGCCAGGCGCCTCATCTCGGAGCTCTCTCCTTACAAACGCACGCTCCCCTGGGTGATGGTTCTCGTGGTGCTCGGGGCCGTGGCGCAGGCGGGCGGGCCGTGGCTGATCGGGCGCGCCATCGACCTCTACATCCTGGAGGGAGATTTTGCAGGTCTCTCGCGGACGATGCTCTTGCTGTTGGCTGTGTACGCGGTCGGCACCGTCGCCTCGCGGGGGCAGGTCTTCGGCGTCGGGTCCGTGTCGCAGCGGCTGCTGGCCTCGTTGCGGGAGCGCATCTTCGACCGGCTGCAGCACCTTCCCTTGCGCTTCTTCGACCGGCGGCCCGTCGGCGACGTGATGAGCCGGGTCACCAACGACGTCGACACCCTGAACCAGCTCTTCTCGCAGGGGATCACGCAGCTGCTCGGTTCGCTGTTTAGCCTGATCGGGATACTGGTGGCGATGCTCGTCTTGCAGTGGAACCTGGCCCTCGCCTGCTTCTCCATCATCCCCATCATGCTACTGACGACGTCGTTTTTCGCCCGCCGGGCCCGCAAGGCCTTCCGCCTCACCCGCGAGACGGTCGGGGACGTGTCCGCCGGCCTGCAGGAGGACATCGTGGGCGTCCGGGAGGCGCAGGCGTTCAACCGGACGGAGAGGAACATCGCGCGCTTCCGGGAGCGCAACGCCGCCAACAGGGACGCCAACGTGCAGGCGGTGGCGATCACCTCCGCGTTCGCCCCCGCCATAGACGTCCTCTCGACGCTGGCGACGGCGCTGGTCATAGGCTACGGGGGCTACCTGGTCTTCGCGGGCTCCGTCTCCGTGGGCGTGCTTACGGCGTTCCTGATCTACGTCCAGCAATTCTTCCGTCCCGTCCAGTTGGCCTCCCAGGTCTATACCCAGGCCCAGGCCGCCCTCGCCGGCGCCGAACGCATCTACAACATCCTCGACGAGGAACCGGAACCCGACGACCCGCCCCGGGCTCGCAAGGTCGACGCCGTGGAAGGCCGCATAACCTTCGAGAACGTCACCTTCGCCTACGAGCCCGGCCGCCCCGTGCTCGAAGACGTGGGCTTCGAGATCCAGCCCGGCCAGACCGTCGCGCTCGTCGGGCCGACGGGCGCAGGCAAGACGACCATAGCGAACCTCATCCCCCGCTTCTACGACGCGACCGAGGGGACGGTAAGTATCGACGGTCGGGACGTGGAGCAGTACGCCCGCAAGGACCTTCGAGAGAACATCGGGATGGTGTTGCAGGAGTCGTTCCTGTTCTCCGGCACCATCGGGGACAACATCCGCTACGGCCGCCTCGACGCCTCCCAGGAGGAAGTGGAGGCCGCGGCGAGGGCCGTCAGCGCCCACGGCTTCATAACCGAGCTTCCCGAAGGCTACGAGACGGAGCTCGGGGAGGGCGGCGGGTCGTTGAGCCAGGGTCAGCGGCAGTTGCTCTCGTTCGCGAGGGCCGTGCTGACCGACCCGCGCATCCTGATCCTCGACGAGGCCACGAGCAACATAGACACGCGGACGGAGAAGGTCATCCAGGACGCGCTCGCCACGCTCCTGAAAGGCAGGACGAGCGTGGTCATAGCGCACCGCCTGAGCACGATCCGAACGTCCGACCAGATCCTTACCGTCAGGGAGGGCCGCATCGCCGAACGCGGCACCCACGACGAACTCCTCGCGCAAAACGGCCTCTACGCTGACCTCTACCGACGAGGCCAGAAGGCCTCGTAGCACGCTGCGCCCTAAGGGCTCCGCTTTAAGCCCGGCGCTTCGCGCCTCGTCAGCACGCTCCAGCCTTCGGCTTCCGCTTTAAGCCTGTCAGCCAGTCGTCTGTGCACGTTACGCTTTCCGACACCCGAAACGCCTCGCGATGCGCGGCCCGGTCGGGTTCTGCATGGCGGAGAGCTGACAGGCGGAGAGCTGACAGGCTGAGAGCTGACAGGCTGAGAGCTGACAGGCTGAGAGCTGACAGGCTGAGAGCTGACAGGCTGAGAGCGAGGCCTGCGGAGCAGGCCCAAGCGTGCTGAGAGCGGAGGCGAAGCCGGAGCGGGCTGACACGCTAACTCCCTGGCAATTCGTCGAAGAAGTCGGTGCTAACATTCTTGCGGCGAATCGGGCAGACGCGAGAGAGACCTATGGACGGGAGATAGATGAGCACTGGGACATCGGGTATTCACCATATCACCGCGATAAGCGGCGGGCCGCAGCGGAACGTGGACTTCTACGCGGGCGTCCTGGGGACCCGGCTGGTCAAGAGGACCGTGAACTTCGACGACCCTGGCACTTACCACCTCTACTACGGCGACGGCGGCGGGAACCCCGGCACCATCATGACCTTTTTCCCCTGGGAGGGCGCCCCGCGGGGCCGCGTGGGCTCTGGACAGGTCGTCACCACCGCGTACTCGATACCCTCGGCCTCCCTCGGCTACTGGACCGAACGCCTCGTCGAGAGCGGCGTTCGCTTCGAGAAGCCCCGCGACCGCTTCGGCGACACGGTCCTCGCCTTCGAGGACCCCGACGGCCTGCGGCTGGAGATCGTCGCTGCCGAAGACCGTCGGGCGGGCTACGGCGGCCCGACCCCTGCCGAGCACTCCATCCGCGGCTTCCACCACGCCGCCCTTGCCGTCCGCGACGCCGAACGAACCGTCAGGCTCATGACGGACCACCTCGGCTTCAGGCAAATCGACGAAGCCGAGAACAGGGTGCGCCTCGCGGCGGGCGACGGCGGCCCCGGCAACCTGGTCGACGTGATGGACGCCTCTGGCTTCCCGAGGGGCGGCACGGGCGTCGGCACCGTCCACCACATCGCCTTCCGCGTGCCCGACGAGGAGACGCACCTGGCAGTAAGGGAAGAAGTAGCCGGGCTCGGCCACGACGTAACGCCCGTGCTCGACCGGAACTACTTCCGGTCCATCTACTTCCGCGAGCCCGGTGGCGTCCTCTTCGAGATCGCCACCGACCCGCCGGGCTTCGCCGCCGACGAGGACCCGGACCACCTCGGCGAGGCGCTCAAGCTCCCGCCCTGGCTCGAAGAGCGTAGAGGCGAGATAGAAGACGTGCTCGCCCCGATACGGGTACCCGGCAAGGAGGAAGCATGAGCGCCGAGATCGCGGGCTTTGTTCACAACTATTTGCCGGGCGAGCGGGACGGGTCCGGCGTTACGCTTCTCCTTCTACACGGCACGGGCGGGAACGAGGACGACCTGATCCCGCTCGGCCAACAACTCCTCCCCGACGCCGCGATCTTGAGCCCCCGGGGCAAGGTCTCCGAACACGGCGCCCCCCGCTTCTTCCGCCGCCTCGCCGAGGGCGTCTTCGACCACGAAGACCTGGTCTTCAGGACGCACGAGTTGGCGGACTTCGTAAGCCAAGCCGCAGACCAGTACGGCTTCGACAGCGCGAAGCTCGTCGCCGTCGGCTACTCCAACGGCGCCAACATAGCCGCGAGCCTCATGCTGCTACATCCGAACCTGCTCCGCGCCGCCGTCCTCTTCCGGGCGATGGTCCCCTTCGAGCCGGAGGAGATGCCGGACCTCTCCGGCGTACCGGTCTTCCTGGCCGCCGGCAGGCGGGACACCATGATCCCGCCGGACAACACCGAGCGCCTCGCCGGGATCCTGCGCCAAGCGGGCGCCAACCTCGACCTGCGCTGGAAGAACACAGGCCACCCCCTCACCTACGAAGAGCTCGAAGAAGCACGAGGCTGGCTCACGCGAACCGTCCAATGACCGGACCAGTCTGAACTAAGACCATTTCGCGCCAACAGGTACGTGGATCTCGACCCCCTGTAACCATGCCCAGCAATCGGCCAACACCCACCCGAATGGCTAGGTTGCCAGTGGTGCTACAATTTTTCTCAGCGCTGATAGGGCGCGGATTTGGGGCTGAAACAAGCATTTAACAATCGCATTTTGAAGGGCGGGGCGGCATGGCGAAGCCGGTGATACTGGCGGTGGACGACGACCCTCAGGTCCTGCGGGCCGTAGAGCGGGACCTCAGGCGGCGGTACGCGAAGGACTACCGCGTTTTGAGGGCCGACTCGGGCGAGTCGGCGCTCGACACTTTGGGAAAGCTGAAGCTGCGGGGGGATCCCGTGGCGCTGTTTCTGGTCGACCAGAGGATGCCGCGGATGACAGGTGTGGAGTTTCTGGAGGAGGCGATCGGGCGGTTCCCGGACGCCAAGCGGGCGCTGCTTACGGCCTACTCGGACACCGAGGCGGCCATCCGGGCCATAAACGAGGTCGGGCTCGACTACTACCTGCAGAAGCCGTGGGACCCGCCGGATCAGAACTTGTATCCCAGTCTGGACGAGTTACTCGAGGACTGGCGGGCGGACTACAGGCCGCCGTTCGAGGGGATCCGGGTCGTCGGAGACCGCTGGTCACCGTCGTCGCACCGGACCAGAGATTTCCTGGCCCGAAACCGCGTTCCTTACAGGTGGCTGGACGTCGAGGCGTCCGAGGAGGCGCGGCAGGTCGTGGCCAACGCGGACCACGGATCGCCCAGGTTGCCGCTCGTGGTTTACGAGGACGGGTCCTACGAGGAGGCGCCCGAGAACCGGGAGATAGCGGAGAAGATCGGGCTCCAGACCCGCGCCGAGCAGCAGTTCTACGACCTCGTGATCGTGGGCGGCGGCCCGTCGGGGCTGGCGGCGGCGGTGTACGGGGCTTCCGAGGGGCTCAACACGGTGCTCGTGGAGCGGGAGGCGCCCGGGGGGCAGGCGGGGACGAGCAGCCGCATCGAGAACTACCTCGGGTTCCCGCGGGGGTTGTCCGGGGCGGATCTCGCGCGGCGGGCCGTGGACCAGGCCCGCAGGTTCGAGGTCGAGATCCTCACGCCCCAGGAGGTAAGCGACGTGCGGGTGGAGGACCCATACAGGATAGTCACGCTGACAGACGGGACGGAGATCTCCTGCTACGCCCTCATCATCACGACCGGCGTCTCCTACCGCCGCCTCGACGTCCCGGGCGAGGAGAACCTGACCGGCCGTGGCGTCTACTACGGCGCGGCCCAGACCGAGGCGTTCTCCTGCAAGGACGAGGACGTTTACATAGTCGGCGGGGCCAACTCCGCAGGCCAGGCCGCGATGTTCTTCTCCGGGCAGGCGAGCAAGGTGTCGCTTCTCTGCCGCTCGGGCGACCTGCGCAAGAGCATGTCCGAGTACCTGGTAAAGCAGATAGAGGAGACCGGGAACATAGAGGTCATAACCAACAGCAGCGTCTCGGCCGTCGAGGGCGACGGGCACCTGGAGAAGGTCACTATCAGCGACTCCGTCTCGGGGAAGACCGAGACCGTGCCCGCGAACTCGCTGTTCATCTTTATAGGGGCGGTCCCGAAGACGGGGTGGCTCGACGGCACCGTCGAGCGGGACGGGCGGGGCTTCATCCTGTCCGGTCCGGACCTCATGACAGGCGGCAAGCGGCCGAAAGGCTGGCGGCCCGACAGGGACCCGTTCTTGCTCGAGACGAGCGTGCCGGGCATCTTCGTTGCGGGGGACGTGCGGCACGGCTCGATCAAACGCTGCGCCTCCGCGGTCGGGGAAGGCTCCATCGCCGTCCAGTTCGTCCACCAGTACTTGATGGAGATCTAGGGTGGAGACGCGCGCTTTGGACTGCCTGCGCACCGTAGGGCTCTTTCAAAATCTCCCGGAAGAGCGGCTCGAATGGATCGCGGAGCGCGCGCAAGAGGTCCGGCTCGCGGCGGGCGACGTCATCGCCCGTCAGGGCGACCCGCCCGACGGGTTCTACGTGATCCTGGAGGGCGAGACGGAGTGGACCCGCAAGGTAGGGCGGGAGGAAGCGTTCGTCGTGGCGCTAGGTCCGGGCGCGATCTTCGCGGAGCTCATAATGGTGCTCGACGCCCCCTACCCGACCACGGGCCGCGCCGTCACGGATGCCAGGCTCCTCAAGCTGGACAAGACGGAGTTCTGGGAGATGCTCAGGATCTGCCCCGAGGTCCTGCGCGGCATCCTCGCGACCTCGGTCGAGCGGGCCGAGCTGCACGAGTCCGTAAGCCAGCGGCACGGGAAGCTGATCTCGCTCGGCACCATGGCCGCGGGCCTCGCCCATGAACTGAACAACCCCGCCGCCGCCATCAGCCGTGCCGCCGCCGAAGCCAGGCAAACCTTCCGCTTTTCATCGGAGAAGGCCGCGAAGCTCGGCGCCCTGCCGCTCGACGCCGAACAACGGTCGCTCGTGGCCGACCTGCCGACTCGGGTATCGGAACTTCCCGCGCCGACCCTCGACTCCCTGGACCGGAGCGACCTCGAAGACGAGGTGGCGCTGTGGCTGGAGGACCGGGGGGTAGAGGGTGCCTGGGACGTCTCCCCCACCCTCGTCGGCGCGGGGCTGGACGTGGCGCGGCTGGACGGGTTGTCCGGACGGTTGCCCCAGGAGGCCTTGGGGGACGTGCTGGGATGGCTCGCTTCCGTGGTGTCCGGAGACGGATTGCTCCGCGAGATCGAGGAGAGCTCGTCCCGGATCTCCGAGCTGGTGCGGGCCATCAAGACCTACACCCACATGGACAAGGCCGCCTCAAAGGAGGTCGACGTCCACGCGGGCCTCGACAGCACCCTCGTCATGCTCGGCCACAAGCTCAAGAAGGGCGACGTAAAGGTCGTCCGCGAGTACGAGGCCGGGCTTCCCCCGGTGTGCGGGCACGCGGGGGAGCTGAACCAGGTCTGGACGAACCTCCTCGACAACGCCATCGGCGCGGTCGGGGGACACGGCAGGATCCTGGTACGGACGGCCAGGGAGAACGGCCGGGTGCTGGTGGAGGTCGGCGACGACGGGCCGGGCATACCGGAAGAGATACGGAGCAGGATGTTCGAGCCTTTCTTCACCACCAAGGACGTCGGCAAGGGAACGGGTCTCGGGCTGGACATCAGCCGCAGGGTGGTCGTCGATGACCACAGGGGAGACATTCGGGTCGAGTCGCGGCCGGGCGACACGCGTTTTCAGGTCAGGCTGCCCATCGCGCCCGACACCCGGGGGGCGTCGTGACGACGCTGGAGGAGCTGCGCCGGGTGCCGCTCTTCGACGGGCTCTCGGACGAGGAGCTCGGGCGTGTTTTGGAGCAGGGCGTGGAGAAAATCGTTCGGGCCGGCGAGGTGAACGGCCGCGAGGGCGAGCCCGTCGAGCACCTGTACGTGATCCTGGAGGGGGACCTCAGGATCACGAAAAAGACCGCCGACGGCGGGGAGACGGTCCTCAACGTCTACACGCCGGGGAGCTTCTTCGCCGAGGTGCCCTTGCTGGCGGGCTCGCCCTTCATGGCCTCGGGAAGGGCGCTAACGGACTGCCGGATGTTCCTGATCCCGAACGCCCTCTTCCGTCGGCTGCTAACGAAGAACGGCCCTTTCAGCCAGACGATCCTACATACCATGGCCGAGCGCGTCCAGCTCCTCCAGTCCGTCGCCGGCCAGCGCGAGAAGCTCGACTCCCTCGGCACCCTGGCGGCGGGCCTCGCCCACGAACTGAACAACCCCGCCTCCGCGACCCGCCGCTCCGCGGAGGGACTGCGCGAGAACTTCGCCAGGCTGCGCTCCCTGGGCTGGCGCCTGGCCCACGCCGCGGCCCGCGGCGGGTTGAACCCCTCCGCGCTGGAGGCGCTCGAAGCCGCGGTCGTCAGGCTTTCCGGCCCAAGGACCTCGACTCCCCTGGACGCCCTGGAGGTGAGCGAGAAGGAGGACGAGCTGGCCCTCTGGCTGGAGGATTCGGGGCTCCCCGACGCCTGGGAGCTCGCGCCGACCTTCGTCGACGCGGGGCTCGGCACCGGGGACCTCGACTCCGTCGCCGAAAGCGTGCCGCCCGCGGTACGCGCCGACGCGCTGCGGTATCTGGGGGCGGTTATCGGGGTTTCGGGCCTGCTCGACGAGGTCGAGGGGAGCGCGGGGCGGGTCTCCGAGATCGTGCGCACGATGGAGGGCTACTCGTACATGGACCGGGCGCCCCTGCAGGACGTGGACGTGAACCAAAGCCTCCTGGACACCCTCTCCGTGCTCGGCTACAAGCTCGGCGGCATCGAAGTCCGGCGAAACCTGGACCCCAACCTACCGCCGGTAGTGGCCTACGGCGGCGAGCTAAACCAGGTCTGGACCGCCCTCCTCGACAACGCCATCGACGCCGTCGAGGGTGGCAAAGGGCGCGTCGGGATCAGGACGACGTGCGAGGGGGACCGGGTGCTGGTTGAGATCTCCGACGACGGGCCGGGCATCCCGGAACCAATCAGGGGCCGAATCTTCGAGCCCTTCTTCACCACCAAGGACGTGGGCGCCGGCACGGGTCTCGGCCTCGACGTCGGCTACAGGATCGTGGTGGGTCGCCACGGCGGGGACATACACGTCGTCTCCGAGCCGGGCGCCACGCGCTTCGAGGTCCGGCTGCCGGTGAAAGGCCCGGCGGGCGGCGGCGAGGCGCTGGACGTCGAGTGGTCGCTGGAGGCCGGGCGATAGTGCGCGCCCCGAACGAGACGCGGGCCGACCAGGAGGAGCAGCGCCTGACCCACGCGCAGCTCGGGGTGCTCTCCGGCTACGGGAGGGAGCTGCAGCTGGAGGAGGGCGATTACCTTTTCGACGAGAAGGGTGTCGTCGACAGCTTCTACGTCGTGGTCGAGGGGGAGGTCGGGATCTCACGCCTCGACGGCGCGGAGGAGACCAGGCTCGTCACCCACGGACCGGGCGAGTTCACGGGCGGCCTCGCGGTCCTGACCGGCAAGAGGTCCATACACCGGGCGCGCGCCAACGCCCCGACCCGGGTCATCGAGATAGACGCCGGGACCTTCCGGCGATTGGCCGTCGAGAGGCCCGAGTTGGGCGACGCCTTCATCTCCGGCCTGGCGCAGCGCATGAGGGTCACGCAGCGGGCCTTCCGCCAGCAGGAGAAGCTCGCCGCGCTAGGCAAGCTCTCCGCGGGCCTCGCCCACGAGCTCAACAACCCGGCCGCCGCGGCCAGCCGGGCCTCCGAGGAGCTCGGCGACGCGATCCTCGCCGCCCAGCTCAGCGCCCTCGAACACGACGCGCGTTTCTCCGCCGAAGGCCGCGAGGGCCTCGCCGGCTTGCTGCGGGAGATCACGTCCCGCCCCGCCACCACGCGGGACCCGCTCTCTTCGAGCGACGCCGAGGACGCCCTCGCCTCCTGGCTAGAAGACCGCGGCGTCGAGGACTCCTGGGACCTGGCCCCGCCGCTGTCAGCGGCCGGCGTGGAGGAACGGGATCTAGAAGGCCTGTCCGCTTCTTCCGGGGGGGAGCTTACGGGGGCCGTCCGGTGGCTCGCGGGAACTCTGGAGCTCTCGGGGCTCACGCGGGAGCTCTCGGTGAGCGTCGGCCGCGTCTCGCGGCTCGTCGGCGCGATGAAAGAGTACACCTACATGGACCGGGCGACGCACTCGGAGGTGGACGTGGCGCGGGGCCTGGAGAACACCATCACCGTACTCGGCCACAAGCTAAGGGGCGTCTCCGTCGCGCGGGAGTACGAGGAGGGGCTGCCGAAGGTGCCAGGCCGCGGCGGGGAGTTGAACCAGGTCTGGACCAACCTGCTCGACAACGCCGCGGACGCCGTGGCGGGCGGGGGCGGCATCAGGGTGCGGGCTTTCAGGGACGGGGGCGCGGTCGTCGTGGAGGTGGAGGACGACGGGCCCGGGATACCGCCCGAGATAGAGGGCCGCGTCTTCGAGCCCTTCTTCACCACCAAAGAGGTCGGTTCGGGGGCCGGGCTCGGGCTCGACGTGGTTCGGCGGATCGTCGTCGGGCACGGGGGTGAGATCCACCTGGAGACCGGGCCGGGGCGGACGCGCTTCGCCGTGCGGTTGCCGCTGGAGATTCAAACGCAGAACGGAGGATGAGGAAATGGCGAGATCGAGGATATACGAGGAGATCTGCTCGGAGAGGCGGGACGTCAACACGCGGGTGCTGGAGCAGGTGGTCTCGCTCGCGGTCGAGATCGCGCGCGAGGGGCGTGAGGGGCGCAAGATCGGGACTCTCTTCGTCGTGGGCGACTCGGGCGAGGTGATGCGGCGCTCGAAGCCCATGATCCTGGACCCCCTGCAGGGCCACCCGGACGAGGACAAGTACATAGACGACCCGAACACGCGCGAGACGATAAAGGAGCTGGCCCAGCTCGACGGCGCCTTCGTCGTCTCGAACGCCGGCGTCGTCCTCTCGGCGGCCCGCTACATAGACGCGGCCTCCGACAGCCTGAACGTCCCCCTCGGGCTCGGCAGCCGCCACATGGCGGGCGCCTCCATCTCCCAGCAGACCGACGCCGTCGCGGTCGTCGTCTCCGAAAGCTCGATGGTCAGGATGTTCGACGACGGGGAGCTCGTCACGGAGATAGTCCCGGAGCTGTGGATGATCGAGGGCTACAGGAGCCGCGTCGAAGGCCAGACCCTCACCCGCCGGGACGACGAGGTGGCGGTGATCTCGCGTGCGGACTAGCCCGTTAGAAGTCCTCGCTTTCTGGTTTGGCACGCAGGGAGACCCGGGATACGGCGAGTTCAGGAGCGAGTGGTTCCGGAAGGACGAAACCTTCGACCGCGAGGTAACGGACCGCTTCGAAGACCTGTACGAGCAGGCCGCCGCCGGTAAGTTGGACCACTGGCGCGAGGAGGCGGAGGGCTGCCTGGCGCTCGTCATCGCGCTCGACCAGTTCCCACGCAACATGTTCCGCGGCGACGCGAGGACCCACGCGACGGACGCGAAGGCCCTCGACGCGGCGAAGGACGCCATCGGGCGCGCGCTGGACCGGGAGCTGCCGGCTCTTCAAAGAATGTTCCTCTACATGCCCTTCATGCACTCAGAAAGCGTCGAGGACCAGAGACGGTCGGTGGAGCTCTTCGAGGGGCTGGCGGGCGAGCCGGGTGGGCCGGACGTGGTCGAGTACGCGGTCGGGCACAGGGACATCGTGGAGAGGTTCGGGCGTTTTCCGCACAGGAACGCCTTACTGGGTCGGGAGACGACGCCGGAGGAGGCGGAGTTTCTGACGCGGCCGGGGTCTTCGTACTGAGGAGGAGACGCTTTTGTCTTACGCCGGCAGACCGCCATGCGATGAAGGAGTGATCAGGTCAAGCGACGGGGCTTCGCCGTGCGCGGCGTCCTCGGGGCCGTGGGTGTTGGCCGCGACCATCCTGGCCTCCGGGATGGGGTTCATGGACGGCACGATCACGAACGTCGCCCTGCCCCGGATACAGCAGGAGCTGAACGCGAGCGCCGTGGACGCGCTCTGGATCGTCGAGTCCTACGCCCTGATGCTCGCGGCCCTGATCCTGGTAGGCGGTTCTTTGGGCGACCACTACGGGCGGCGCAGGATCTTCCTGTTCGGCGTCGGCCTCTTTACGGTCGCCTCGCTGTGGTGCGGCCTGGCGCCGAACCCCGGGCAGCTCATAGCGGCGCGGGCCGTCCAGGGCGTCGGCGGGGCGCTCATGATCCCGGGCTCTCTGGCCATCATAAGCGCCTCGTTCTCCGAGGCCGACCGCGGCAGGGCCATCGGCACGTGGTCCGGCTTCTCGGGCGTTACGGCGGCCCTGGGTCCGATAGTCGGCGGCTTCCTCATAGACAACGTCTCCTGGCGGGCGGCGTTCCTGATAAACGTGCCGCTGGCGGCCCTGATCTTCTACCTCTCCTTGCGCCACGTCCCCGAGAGCCGCGACCCCGACGCCCGCCGGCTCGACCTGCCTGGCGCGGCGCTCGGCACCGTCGGCCTCGGCGGGCTGGTCTTCGGCCTGATCGAAGGCACCAGCCGCGGCTTCGCGAGCCCGCTGGTCTTTTTGCCCCTGCTGATAGGCGTCGGGTCGCTCGTCCTCTTCGTCTTCGTCGAGGGCCGCAGCCGCGAGCCCATGATGCCGCTCTCGCTGTTCCGCTCCCGCAACTTCTCGGGGGCGAACCTGCTGACGTTGCTCCTTTACATGGGCCTGGGCGGGGCTCTGTACTTCTTCCCGTTCGTCCTGATCCAGGTGCACGGCTACTCGGCGACGGCGGCGGGCAGCGCCTTTTTGCCCTTCATAGTGCTCACGTTCCTGATGTCGCGCTGGTCTGGCGGGCTGGTGACGTCCGTCGGCCCGAAGCTGCCCCTGACCGTCGGCCCCGTCATAACCGCCGTCGGCTTCTTCCTCTTCGCCCTGCCGGGCACGGGCGGGTCGTACTGGACCACGTTCTTCCCGGCGGTGGTCGTCATGGGGTTCGGGATGTCGCTGGTAATAGCCCCGCTGACCACGACGGCGCTCAATGCCGTCTCGGGCCGCCACTCTGGCCTGGCCTCCGGCGTGAACAACGCGGTCTCCAGGACCGCGAGCCTGCTCGCGGTCGCCCTGATGGGCGTCTTCGTCTTCGCCGCCTTCTCGTCCGCCCTGGACTCCCGCCTGGCGCAGGTGGACCTCTCCCCCTCCCAGCAGGCGGCGATGGAGCGGGAGAAGCCGGACCTCGGGGCCGCCGAGCCGCCGCCCGGCGTGGGAGGACAGCAGGCCGCAGAGATCGAGGGCGCCGTGGACGAGGCGTTCCTCTCCGGCTTCCGCCTCGCCATGTATGTGGCGGCCGGCCTCGCCCTCCTGAGCGCCCTCGCGGCGGCCCTCATCATCGAGGGCAAGGGCAGCCCGGCCCGGACGCAGGAGGCCGGGCAGTCCGACGCTGAGGCCGCCCCAGCGTGAGCGCCCCGGACCTCGAAGCCGTCCTGGCCTGGCACGAGGCCCTGAACGCCGGCGACGCGGAACGCCTCGCGGCCCTCTCGCACCCCGACGTCGAGCTCGGGGGACCGCGGGGCCCGGCGATGGGCCGGCAAGTGCTGAAGGACTGGGTGGGGCGGGCGAACATCCGCCTCGAGCCCCTTCGCTCGTTCCGTGGCGGGAGGACCGTGGTCGTGGAGGAAGAAGCGACGTGGCGGGACGCCGACACGGGAGAGAAGACCGGGGGGGCGACCGTCGCGACGGTCTTTAGGGTGCGAGACGGCCTCGTTGCGGCCGTGGTCCGGCACGACGATTTGGAAGACGCCCTGCGGGCCGCGGGGCTGGAAGAGTCCGACAGAGTCGGGCAGGGATGACCCCGGCGAGAGGAGAAACGTGCAGACCTGTACGCACCTGGACCAGATCAAAGACGTCGAGCCCAGCGCCGAAGGGTGTGAGGAGTGCCTCCAGACGGGCGACACCTGGGTCCACCTCAGGGAGTGCCTCTCCTGCGGACACGTGGGTTGTTGCGACTCGTCCAAAAACAGGCACGCCACGAAGCACTACCACGCCACGGAGCACCCGATCGTGCGATCCTTCCAGCCGGGCGAGGACTGGATCTGGTGTTACGTCGACGAGGTGGTCATGGAGCCCCGCCGCTGAACGGCCATAGCGGCCGGTGGAAACGTCGTTTAACCTGGGGAGGTTCGGTTTGCGCGCGGTGATAGTAAACGAGAGCGCGACGGCCCGCCTGGGCCTGGGAGAGGTGGAGGAGCCGGAGCCGACCCCCTCGGAGGCGCTGGTGCGGGTCTTTGCGGTCTCGCTGAACCGTGGGGAGGTGCGCCGCTCGCAGACGGCCGAGCCCGGCTTCCGTCCCGGCTGGGACCTCGCCGGGATCGTGGAGAGGGCCGCGGCGGACGGCACGGGCCCGCCCGAAGGCGCCCGCGTGGTCGGCCTGTTAGGGTCGGGCGCCTGGGCGGAGCGGGCGGTGGTTCCGACGGGCGCCCTCGCCGAGCTGCCGGACGGCGTCTCGTTCGGGCAGGCGGCGACGCTTCCGGTGGCGGGGCTCACGGCGCTCTACGCGCTGGAGAAGGGGGACGGGCTGCTGGGGCGCAACGTGCTAGTGACCGGCGCGTCGGGCGGGGTTGGGCTCTTCGCGCTCGGGCTGGCGTCGCTCGGCGGGGCCCGGCCGGTCGCGCTCGTCAGGCGCGAGGAGCACGCGGGGCTCGTCCGGGAGGCGGGGGCCGCGGAGGTGGCCGTCGGGGAGGGGGCCGCGGCGGCGGGGAGGTTCGGGCCGTTCGACCTGATCCTCGACTCTTTGGGCGGCGGGCCCCTGGGCGAGGCGATGGGCATGATCTCGCCCAGGGGCACCTGCGTGGCATTCGGCCCTTCAGCCGGCGCCGAGGCGACCTTCGACGTCTCGGCCTTCTATCTCTCCGGCGGCGCGAGCCTCTACGGCTTCATCCTCTTCCACGAGGTCCTCGCCAAACCCGCCTCCGACGGGCTGGCGCGGCTGACGAAGCTGGTTGCCGAAGGCCGGCTCGCGCCGCGCATCAGCGTCGAGGAGCCGTGGACGGAGGTGGGTCCCGTGGCGCGGCGGTTGCTCGACCGCGGGTATCCCGGCAAGGCCGTGTTGCGGGTGGAGGGCTAAGAGTTGGAGCACTTCGAGCTCGTTATCCTGTTGCTGCTGGTGGCGGTGGCGGGGCTCGCGCTCGCGGCGCGGGCGGCGCGCATCCCCTACCCGATCTTCCTCGTCATGGGGGGGCTCGGGCTCGGGTTCGTGCCCGGGGTGCCCGACATCGAGCTGCCGCCGGAGCTGGTGCTCCTGATCTTCCTTCCGCCGCTCCTCTACGCGGCGGCGTTCTTCTCCTCGTTGCGGGACCTGAGGGCCAACGTGCGCCCGATCTCGCTGCTCGCCATAGGCCTCGTGGTCGCGACGGCCCTGACGGTTGCGGCCGTGGGGCACTGGGTCATCGGGCTGCCGTGGAACGTGGCGTTCGTGCTCGGCGCGGTCGTCTCCCCCACCGACGTCGTGGCGCCGGCCACGATCCTGCGCCGCCTGGGCGTGCCGCGCCGGATCATCACGATCGTGGAGGGCGAGAACCTTACCAACGACTGGACCGCGCTCGTCTTCTACCGCTTCGCGGTTGCCGCCGTGGTCCAGGGCTCGTTCTCGCTGTGGCAGGCCGGCCTCGGGTTCCTGCTAACCGGACCGGGCGGGTTCCTGGTTGGCCTCGCGGTGGCGTGGGTCATAGCGCAGGTGCGCCGGCGGGTGGACGACGCGATGGTCGAGATCACGATCTCCCTCTTCACGGGCTACGCGGCGTACCTTTTGGCCGAGGAACTCGGCCTCTCCGGCGTGATAGCCGCCGTGACGGCGGGCGTCTACCTCGGGTGGCGGTCCTCGGAGCTCTACGCGCCGGCCACGCGCATCGAGGCCTACGGGGTCTGGGAGGTCTTGCAGTTCCTGCTGAACGCGGTCCTCTTCGTCCTCGTGGGCCTGCAGCTCCCGCAGGTTCTGGACGGCATCTCCGGTGAACCCACGGCAACCCTGGTCTTCTGGGGCGCGCTCGTCGGGGCGGTCGTTATCCTGACGCGGCTCTTGTGGGTCTTCGTCCTGACCTACCTGCCGCGCCTGGTCTCCCGGCGGCTGCTGGGGCGCGACCCGTATCCCGGCTGGCGCAACACGGCCATCGTCGCCTGGAGCGGTATGCGCGGGGCCGTCTCTCTGGCCGCCGCGCTCGCGATCCCGCTCACCGTTCAGGGCGGGGCCCCGTTCCCGCAGCGGGACCTCCTGATCTTCCTCACCTTCTGCGTGATACTCGCGACCCTCGTCCTGCAGGGCCTCTCCCTGCCGCCCCTGATCCGAACCCTCGGCGTGAGGGGCGACGGCCTGGACGAGAGGGAGGAGTTGAAGGCCCGCCTCCGCGTCGCCGAGGCCGCGGTCGCCCGCGTGGACGAGCTGGCCGAGGAGGAGTGGGTGCGCGAGGACACCGCCGAGCGGATGCGCGGCCTCTACGGCTACCGCCGGCGCCGCTTCGCCGCCCGCGCCGGCGCCGCCGAATCGGAGGACGAAGAGGACTACGAGGACCGCTCGACCGCCTTCCAGCGTTTCCAGCACGAGGTCCTCGCCGCCCAACGCACGGAGCTCTTGCGCCTGCGTAACGAGGGCTTCATAAACGACGAGGTCATGCGCCGCGTCGAACGCGACCTCGACCTCGAGGAGGCGAGGCTGGAGGTCTAGCCTTCAGCTTTCAGCTATCAGCCGTCGGCTTTTGGCTTTTTGGCCGGTGAGTCTCGGGGCTCACGCCCCGGTGCGGAGGTCGTCGAGGTTCCAGCGGGCGGTCCGGGCGCCGGCTTCGTAGGCGCTCTGCAGGAAGGCCAGGAGGGTTTTCCCGGGCGAATCGCTGCGGCGGACGGCCTCGTAGGGGAGGTTGGCGGTGCCGCCTTCCGGGAGCCAGTGGGCCGCGCCTGGCGCGAGGGGCTGGTCCGTCAGGCCGGGCGGTTCGGGGGCGGTGTAGGAGTAGAAGGCGGGCTCACGAACGTCCCCTCCGCCCGGCCAGAAGCCGAAGGAGATGACCTCGTGCGAATAGGCCTCGCGGGTCACGGGGTCGGCCCCTCGCGCCCGGGGCACGCCTGCCGGAGAAGCGGGCGAGGGCCAGGTCGAAGGAGTGCCAGAAGAGGTGAACGGGGCTCTGCTTGCCGTTGAACCGGCCGGCGAACTCCTCGAAGACGTTGGTGGTCCGGACGAGTATCTCCCAGTACCGTCGCGCGTACTCGCCGTCGCAGGTGCGGTGGACGAGGTTCCTGTCCAGGGGCTCGTCGTCGTCGAGGTCGAAGGGGCGGGTGTTTATGGAGGTCTCGACGCCGAGGGTGGCGAGGCCCCCGACGAGCTTGCGGTAGAACTCCGCGACGGGCAGGTCGTCGAGCGAGAACCCGAAAGATCCCCCCGTGCCCGTCCGGGCTTCGAGGCGGTTGTCTAAAAGGTTCAGGCAGACCTCGAAGTTCGTGCGGCCGTAGGGGATCGGGCCGGTACTCAGGCCACGGGGGTCAACGTAGAGGGTGACGTGCCACCAGTGGTTCTTGAACGGGGCGTTCGCCAGCCGGATCTTGCCCACCACCTGCGCGTAGCGGTGGAGCGTCTCCCTGGTCCCCTCCCACGCGTCCAGCGGCAGCGGCGGAAAGCGGTCCACAAACATCATACGCTTCTCCTATCGGCAGCCCTCTCCCCGGGACAATATAACCCGAAGCACGAGCGCGCGGTATAGAATGCGCCGGGAGATGGCCGATTTGGACGCCAGGGACGACGTTCGCGCGGGGTCGCGGGGGCCGGTCGAGGAACGCGCCGAGCAGCGGGTAACGCCGCTGGAGTTGTTCTTCGACCTCGTCTTCGTCTTCTCCCTGACGCAGGTGACGGGGCTCATGGCGGACGACCCGACGTGGGCCGGTCTCGCGCGCGGAATGGCGATTCTGGCGGCGCTGTGGTGGCCGTGGGTGGGGTACGCGTGGCTCACCAACGCCGTGCCGGTCGAGGAGCGGACGCCGGCCCGGCTGGTCGTGGTCGGGGCGATGGCGGCGGTGATGGTGGCGGCCCTGGCGGTGCCCGGGGCGTTCGGGAAGACGGGCGTCGTCTTCGGCCTGGCCCTGGTCGTGGTAACGGTGCTTCACTCGGCCCTGTACGTGCTCGCCACCAGGACCGACAACCCGGACGTGAGCGTGGCCATCTTCCGCCTCGCACCCGGCTTCGTGGCCGGCCCGCTCCTCCTGGTCGCGGCCGGCTTCGCGGACGGGGCGGCCCAGGCCGCGCTCTGGGCCGCGTCGCTGGCGACGAGCTACGGCGTTGCCCTGGTGCTCGGCGTCGAGGGCTTTAGCGTCAGTCCGGGGCACTTCGTCGAGCGGCACGGCCTGATCATGATCATAGCCCTCGGCGAGTCGATAGTGGCCGTCGGCGTCGGCGCCTCGGGTGGGGACCTCGGCCCGGGCGTGGTGCTCGCGGCCGTCCTTGCGGTGGTGGTGGCCGCCGGGCTGTGGTGGACGTACTTCGACCACGTCTCCCTCGCGGCCGAACGCCAACTGGAGAGGGCCAGGGGTCCGGAGCGGGCGACGCTCGCCCGCGATTCCTACAGCTACCTCCACCTGCCTATGGTCGCCGGCATCATCCTGATCGCGCTCGGGATAAAGAAGACGCTGGAGCACATCGGGGACCCGCTTGAGCCCGTCCCGGCCTTCGCCCTCTGCGGCGGGGTCGCCCTCTACCTGCTCGGCCACAACGCCTTCAGGTTGCGCGACCATGGCACCGTGAGCGCGGAACGTCTCGTCGCCGCGGCCGTGGCGCTAGTCCTCTTGCTGCCCGCCCTGTTCGTCCCGGCCCTGCTCTCGCTCGGGCTGCTCGCCGTCCTGCTGACGGCCCTCGCCGCCTACGAGACGCTCGGCCACAAAGAGCTCAGGGCCAGGCTGCGCAACCGGGGTTGAACCGCCACGGGTTCAGTGCGCCTCTATCCGAAACGAAGCGTCCCCGGCGTGCGCGCGCAGGGAGCCGGTCCCCCCGATGGGGAAGGTGAACGCGGGCGTGGTGTGGCCGAAGCTCGCGTCGGCGACGATGGGAATACCGCCCAGCTCCGGCTTCGCGCCCAGGATCTGGTCGAGCGTCTCGAAGTCCATGTTCGAGGCGCGCTGGAACCTGCCGAACAGAATCCCCCGCACGCCCTCGAAACCCGGCTGGTGGACGAGGGACTGGAGCGTGCGGTCGAAGTGCTCGGGCCTGATCTCCTCGTCGTCCTCCAGCAACAGGACAGTCCCCTCAAGCCCGGGCATGTACGGGGTGCCGAAGAGCAGGGCGAGCGTGCCGAGGTTGCCGCCGATAATGGTCCCCTCTGCCTCACCCTCGTTGACCACCCTGTAGCCCGGGTTCGGGACCATGTCCCTGTTCTCCTGGTCCGCGTACCAAAGGTCGTCGCTCCAGTGGTCGGCGGGCTCGACGCCGAAAGGCCCCTCCCGCATCAAGCACCGCTCGAAGTGGTCGATCGTGTACTCGATGCCGCGCTTCATCCCGAGGGTCGTGAAGTGGGGACCGGAGTACGTGACGAGGCCGGTCCTGGCGTAGATCGCGGTCGCAAGGGCGGTTATGTCCGAGAACCCGCAGAGAACCTTCGGGTTGTCTTTTATCAGGCCGTAGTCGAGATGCCGGAGCAACTGGTTGGAGTTGTAGCCGCCGAGCGTCGTCAGCATCCCTTTTACTTCGGGGTCCAAGAACGCCCCGTGCAGGTCCGAGACGCGGGCCCCGACGGGCGAGGAGTCGAACCTGTCGAGCATCTCGCTGTTCGGGGAGTAGGAGATCCCGAGCCCAAGCCCCCTCCACCGCTCTTCGGCAAGCTCCCGCTGTTCTGCGGCGATGAACCCGAGGCTGACCGACGGGGAGACGACCCTGACCTCGTTGCCGGCCTCTAACTTGGCGGGGATCACGGCATGACCTCCCGACTCTCCGGACGCTACTTCAGTACGCCGCGTTGAGTATCCGCAGGGCGTCCGGTTCTTTGTCGCCGAACCCGCCGGCGATGCCCGCGAGATCTCCCTCCGGCACGCCCGCGTCCCCGAGCCTGTCCGGCAAACCGAGGCCCCGCACCAGGGCGGCGACCCGCCCGGCGGGGTCGCCGCCGAGGGCTTCGGTGAGCATCCCCCAGCGTTCCGCCGGGGCGGTCTCCTCTGCCACTTCCAGGCTCGGGGCCAGGGTTATGCACGAGGTAACGCCGTGGGGAACTTCGTAGGTTGCCCCGATCCTGCGCCCCAACTCGTGGGAGAGCCCCATCGGCGTGTTGAGCGGCCCGAAGTACGCGAGCCACGCCGCGACCTGAAGCTCCGCCCGCGCCTGGAGGTCGTCGGGGTTCTCTTTGGACCCCGGCAGAAGCCTCATTAGGCGCCGGGCGCCTTCGAGGCCGGTAACGTCGGTGATGGGATGGTCCCCGCCGTAAAGAAAGCCCTCGACGGCGTGGTCGAGCGCCCGGATGCCGGTCGAGAGCCAGAGGCGTTCGGGGGTAAAGGCGGTGGCTTCGGGGTCCAGGATCACGACGGGCGGCACGGTCGCCGGGTCCGCGAACCCGGCCTTCTTCCCCGCCGCCTCGTCCGTGACCCCGACCCGGTGCGCCCACTCGGCCCCCGAGAGCGTCGTGGGCACCGCCACCTGCGCCGGGTACCCGAGCTGCCTGGAGACGGCCTTCGTCCCGTCGATAACGCTCCCGCCCCCGACGCTCACGAGCAGGTCCGCCCCGGCCGCCTCCGCCTCGCCGGCGGCAAGCTCCACCGCGCTCCCCGGCGTGTGCTCCCCCATGCCCACGTGCGTGCCCGCGTGCCTCCCCCCAAGCAAGGCCTCTACCCTCCGGACGAGGTCCGTCTTCTTGTCCAACGTTCGCCCGGTAACGACGAAAGCCCGACCGTAAGGCCGGGCCTCCTGTTCGAGCTTCCGCAGACTGCCGGCGCCGAAGTGGACGCGCTCCGTCGGCAGAAAGGTGTGCGTGCCCCCCATCATACGGGCAGTCTACACAGGGGGCCAACGCCGCGCACGCCGCCCCCCAACGAAACCTCGGCCTTCGGGGCCAAAAGCTGAAAGCTGAGGGCTGAAAGCTTACCTAAACCCTGCTACCGGCCAGAAGCGCGGCCTTCTCGGCCACGCGGCGCCCGAGGTACCTGGCGGCGGCGAGCTCCTGCTCGTCTGGCTCGTTGGTGCTGCTGGCGCCGTAGGGGTTGCCGCCGGCCTCGAAGAGCACGGGGTCGGTGTAGCCCGGCGTGACGAGGATGGCGCCCCAGTGGGCGAAGACGTTGTACAGGGAGAGGAGCGTGGACTCCTGGCCGCCGTGGGCGTTCGAGGCGCTCGTGAAGCCGCTGACGACCTTGTCCGCGAGCTTGCCCTCGAACCACAGCCCACCCGTCGTGTCGATAAACTGCTTGAGCTGCGCGGAGACGTTGCCGAAACGGGTCGGCGTCCCGAAGATGTAGGCGTCGGCCCACTCCAGGTCCGAAAGCTCGGCCTCCGGCACGTCCTCCGTCATGAGCGCGTGGTCGGACCAGCCCTGGTTGCTCTTGATGGCCTCCTCCGGCGCGAGCTCGTGAACCTTGCGGAACCTCACCTCGGCCCCTGCCTCCTTGGCGCCCTCCTCCACGGCCTGCGCCAGCTTGTAGACGTTGCCCGTCGCGCTGTAGTAGATCACCGCTACCTTGACTGCCACTCTTGCTCCTTTGGTCATAAGCGGACCCGCGTCCACTTTAAAGCCGGAGGGTATCGCGGTAGACTGCCGGTGTCAAGCTTGCGGGGTGTGTTCGATGGAGTACGTAGGTGGGAAAACCGGCAGGACGGGGTGGGAAGTCGACCACCGGGGGCGGCCGGCTGCCGGCGGTCGCGAGCGGAGCGACGCGGCACGCAACCGGCGGGCTATTCTGGCTGCCGCGCGGAGGCTGTTCGAGGCGCGGGGGGTAACGTGCGTGACGATGGAGGAGATCTCGCAGGAGGCCGGCGTCGGCAAGGGGACGCTCTACCGCCGCTTCCCGAACAAGGGCCTTCTGTGCGAGGCGTTGCTCGACGAGCCGACCCGGGAGTTCCAGCGGGAGACCATGGAGATCGTCGGGGAGCCGGGCGTCGGTTCTCTGGAGAAGCTGGATCGCTTTCTCGACCGCCTCGTCCTGTTCACCGAGGAGAACCTGGACCTGCTCTACGGCGGCGAGGAGCCGCTCTGGGGGGCGACCCGCCTGGCGCGGTTTCGCTCCCCGGCCTACGACTGGCGGCGCTGGACCGTCCTGGGGCTATTGCGGGGGGCCGGGCGGGAGGGCGGGATCCGGGCCGACCTCGACCTGGAGTACCTGGCCACGGCGCTCCTGGCCCCGCTGGAGGTCGACCTTTACTACCACCAGCGCCGCGTCGAGGGCCTCTCCCCCGCCCGCGTGAGCGCCGGGTTGAGATCCCTCATCCCGCAAAGCCATTCAAGGTAAATACGCAAAGGCAAAGGAGACAGACTTGGAACTCGGAGGATTGCACCACCTGACGGCGGTAACCACCGACGCGAAGGCGAACGTGGATTTCTATACCGGGGTGCTCGGAATGAGGCTCGTCAAAAAGACCGTCAACCAGGACGACGTCTCGGCGTACCACCTCTTCTACGGCGACGAGGCCGGCAACCCCGGGACCGAGGTGACCTTCTTCGACTGGCCGCAGCTAAGGATCGCCGCGAACCACCCCGGCGCCGGCGAGGTCTCGACGACCGAGCTGCGCGTCCCGGACGCCGCGGCCCTCGACTGGTGGGCCGGCCGTCTGGAGGACGCCGGCGTCGCCCACGGCGGCGTCCAGAGCGGCGCCGACCGTGCCCGGCTGGACTTCAAGGACCCCGAGGGCCAGCGCCTGCGGCTCTCCGAGGACAGGGGCGAGGGGACGCGCGGCGGGGTGCCGTGGGACGCCAGCGAAGTCCCGGAGGAGTACGGCATCCGGGGCCTCGCCTCCGTCGACCTGACGGTGCGCGACCTGGAACCGACGGCCTGGACCCTGACGGAGGCGATGGGTTTCACCAAGACCGGCGAGCGGGCCGAGGACGGCGGCAGGGTCGCCACCTTCGAGGTCGGGCCCGGCGGGCCGGGGGCGACCGTGCGGGTGTTGGAGAGGCCGGGCGCCGCGGCGGCGCACCTCGGTAGGGGGGGCGTGCACCACGTGGCATTCAGGACGCCCAACGACGAAGAGCACGCGCTTTGGCGGGAGAAGATCCGGGCGATGGGCCTCGGCGTTACCCCGCAGATAGACCGCTTCTACTTCCGGTCCATCTACTTCCGCGAGCCCGGCGGCATCCTCTTCGAGATCGCCACCGACGGCCCAGGCTTCGCGACGGACGAGGACGCCGCCCACCTCGGCGAGAAACTCTCCCTGCCGCCGTTCCTGGAGGGCCGCCGAGAGGAGATAGAAGCACGCCTGACGCCGGTGTAGAAGAGCCTTCAGCTATCAGCGGTCAGCTATCGTTTGACCGAAGGCCGGCCGCTGAAGACGGTGTCAGACGCCGGACTGTTTTTGCGCGGATCGTTACAGAGCGACTAGCCCAGAGACGGGGCATCGAACGCTTCTAACCTCACCGGCAACCGGCTCCCGGCCACAAAAACTCAAAAGCTGAAAGCTGAAGGCCGATAGCTGACAGCTTTTAAGCCGCGGCTTTCGCGGGGACACTTCGATAAAGCAAACGGTATGGAGACAGAGAGGAGAGCGGCATGGGTAATCTCGCGGCGTTGATCCTGCGCGTGGCCCTTGGAGGGTTGATGGCCGGCCACGGAGCGCAGAAGCTCTTCGGGTCGTTCGGCGGCCCCGGGATGGAAGGGACCAGCGGGTTTATGGAGATGCTGGGCCTGAAGCCGGGTAGGCCGTGGGCCGTGATGGCGGGGCTTTCCGAGTTCGGGGGCGGCGTGCTCACGCTGCTCGGGTTTCTCAACCCGCTCGGTCCCGTGGGAGTAATTGGTTCGATGGCGATGGCGACCACCAAGGCGCACTGGGGAAGCCGATCTGGGTGACCGAGGGCGGCGCGGAGCTGCCCGTCACGAACATCGCGGCGGCCACCGCGCTCATCGTGGGCGGCCCCGGCAAGTACTCGCTCGACCGGGCCCTCGGCCTGCGCCTTCCCGGCTGGCTCGCCCCGCTCGGCCTCGTCGCCGTGATCGTTACGGTACTCTACGCCGGCGTCAACGCCCCCGAACCGCCGGAGCAGGATGAGGCCCGCGAAGGGGCCGCCGGCAACGACGAGGCGTAAACGCCCGTCAACCCCGCCCGGAGACCGGCCACGCCCCTAGAAGTTCGGCATTTCGACATCCGGGATCTCCACGTCCGGCACGTCGGCCCCTCCGTCGTCGGCCGGCGCGGAAGCCTCGGGTTCGGGGGCGTGCGTCTCTTCGGCAGCCGGGGCGGAGGCGGCGGGCGTCTGCTCCGCGGCCTCTTCCGACGGAGTCGGGCCGACGGCGCCCGGCGCCGGGGCGAAAGAGTCGGCCGGGGCCGAGGCGGATGAGGCCGATGCGCTGGCCGGCGCCGAAGCGGAGGCGCTTGCGGCGTCTACCTCGTCCGGGGCCTCGACCGGCGCGGCTTCGGCTGGTGGGGCCTTGGCGGGGGCCTGCTCTTCCACCTGGGTGGCCTGCTTCTCCGGCTGGTTCGCCTCTATGCGCTCTTTTTCGGGCGCTTCGGGCACGCCGGGATGGGTTCGGAGCGTCGGGCTCGCCGCCCGGTCCAGGCCCCCCACATCGCCGGCTACGGTGTCCTCCACGAACGCCACGGGTTTTTGCATCGAGACTAGCGGCGAAAACGCGAGCGCCAGGACGCAGGCGAGCGCGAAGGCCATTACCGGCACGACCTTGCGGCGGCGGCGCGGCGGGGCGGGCGTCCGGTGTAGCGCCCGTGTGCCCGTTCCTTCCGAGGACGATGCCAGCCGCATCGCCGCCGCGGACGAGAGCTCCTCGCCCCTTAGAAAGGCCTCGAGGTCGTCGGCGAGGGCGGCGGCGCTCGCGTAGCGGTCGGCCGGCTGCTTGCGCATCAGGGTGAGGGTAACGATCTCCAGGGGCCGCGGCACCCGGTGGTTGGAGGTCCTCGGGGAGGGCGCCGGCTCGGTGCAGTGCTTCATGGCTATCGCGAGCGGGTTGACGTGCTCGCCGGTCCCGAAGGGCGTGCGGCCCGTCAGCGCCTCGTAGAGGACGACGCCCAGGGAGTAGAGGTCGCTCGCCGGGCCGACCGTCTCCCCCCTCGCCTGCTCGGGCGAGAGGTAGGGGGCGGTGCCAAGGATCATGCTCGTGTGGGTCATGGCGGTCGCCTCCGTGGCGCGCGCGATCCCGAAGTCGGCCACCTTGGCCCCGCCACCCTTCGCAAGAAGCACGTTCTCGGGCTTGACGTCGCGGTGGACGATGCCGGCGGCGTGGGCCGCCCCGAGGGCGTCAGCGACCTGGAGGGCCACCTTCGCCGCCTCCCGGGGCGGGAGCGGCCCTTCCTGCCGGATCCTGTCTTTCAGGGTCCCGCCGTCCATGAGCTCCATCGCCATGTAAGGGGAGCCGTCGTCGCCCCGGCCGGAATCGAAGACCCGCACCACGTTCGGGTGGTCGAGCGAGGCGACGCTCTTCACCTCGCGCTCGAAACGCTCCACGAACTCGGGCGACCCCGCGTGGTGCCGCCCGAGGACCTTTATGGCCACCTCGCGGTCGAGCCGCGCGTCGTGGGCTCGGTACACGGAACCCATGCCTCCCGAGCCCAAAAGCCCGCCGAGTTCGTACCGATCACCGATAGAAAAATCGTGCTGCACGCCTTCATTCTACCCCGCGGACCGTATCGGGTAACACGGAGCGGTTCGGCCCCGTACCGCTCCGTCCCTTTACAACCGGCACGGCAACGTCTATACCGTTCCCCGTGTCCGAGACGGAGAAAACCAGCGGGCGCCGGGACAGGGTGCGCGAACGGCTGCAAAACCGGCCGCGGCTGCGCCCGACGGTCTACGGCTACCTCACGGAAGAGAAAGAATCGCTGCGGCAGGGGTTCGCGGCGCTCTTTCTCTCGTCGGTCGGGGAGCTCGTGGCCGGCATCGTGCTCGCCGGCATCTCGGGGACGCTCGACGAGTTGGTCGGGCTGGCGGTCCTGATCCCGGCCGCCATCGGGATGCGGGGCGCCATCTTCGGGGCGATGGGCAGCCGGCTCTCGACCTCCATCCAGACGGGCCTCTTCGAGCTGAGCCTGAGAAGGGGCGTGCTCGCCGAGAACGCGCAGGCCGCGGCCGTGCTCTCGCTCGTCTCGGGGGTCTTCCTCGCTTTCCTGGCCAGGTTCTTGTGCGGGGTGCTCGGGGTTCCGACGGAGCTAACGGTCTTCGACTACGTGGTGATCTCGACGGTCGGCGGCATCCTCGCGGGCCTCCTGCTGCTCGGCATCACCGTCTTCGTGGCCCGCCTCTCCGTCTCCCGCGGCTGGGATATGGACAACATAGCGGCCCCCATGCTGACCGCCGCGGGCGACATTTTGACCCTACCCGCCCTCGTTCTGACCACGTATTTGATCGGCATCCCCATCTTCTCGAACGTGCTCGCGGTGGCCCTGATCCTGATAGCCACTACGGCCGTCGGCCTCGGTCTTCGGCTCGGCGCCGCGAACCTCAAGCGCATCCTCGCCGAGAGCCTCCCCATCCTGGCCCTCACCGGCACGGTGATGACCCTGGTAGGCCTGGCGCTCGAGGACCGCAAGGAAGTCTTCGTGACCCTGCCGGCCCTCTTTATCCTGCTGCCGGCTTTCTTGCAGGAGGGCGGCGCCCTGGGCGGCATCCTCTCCAGCCGGCTCTCGTCCAAGGTCCACCTGGGTTTGCTGGCGCCGCGGGGCATTCCGGAGCCGCGGGCCTTCAGGGACTTCACGCTCACGTACATCTTCGCCGTCGGCGTCTACCTGTTCATAGGCGGGGCGTCGCACTGGATCGCGGTCGCCCTCGGCCAACTCAGCCCCGAGGTCCTGGCGTCGCTGGGCCTCGGCACCGGACAACTAAGCCCCGGCTTCCTCGTCATGCTCGGGGTCAGCGCGCTCGCGGGCCTCATGGCGACGACGGCGGCCGTGCTCGCGGCGTACTACGGCTCGACGGTCAGCTACCGGTTCGGCCTGGACCCCGATACGTACGGCATCCCGATCATCACGGCCGCGGTGGACTTGCTCGGTTTCATGAGCCTTATAATTGCGTTGAACATCTTCGATCTTACGGGGTAGGGACATGCGCGACGGAAGACCACGCAACCTGAAGGACATGCTCCGCGAGGCGAAGGACACCTCGGAGCTCATGGTGGACCTCGCCTACGCAGCCCTCTTCTACAACTCGGAAGACATCTCGGAAGAGGTCTTTCGCCTCGAGGGACGCCTCAACGACCTCGTCTTCGACATGCGTACCCTCGCCATCCTGGCGGCCCGAAGTCCCGCCGACTCGGAGCAGATGGCGGGCATCCTCCAGGTCGTCCAGGACATAGAGAAGATCGGCAACGCCGCGAACGACATAGCCAAGATCGTGGTGAAACGCCTCGGCATCCCCCGCGAGCTCCTCCAGGACATACCCGAGGCCGAGGAGACGCCCTCAAGGGTGCGCATCCACGCCGGCAGCGATCTCGACGGCCTGAGCCTCGAGGACGCCGACCTCCCGACCGAAACCGGAATGCGCCCCATCGCCGTCCGCTCCGACGACGAGTGGAACTTCGACCCCGAGCCCGAGGACGTGCTTCGGGCCGGCGACGTGCTCTTCATGCAGGGCCCGCCCGAGGGCGTCGCCGAGGTCAGGGGGCTGGCCGGGGCCGTGACGGTACATGCGCACCCGGCCGAGCCGGCGGGCGAGCTGACCGAGCTCGAGCGGGCCGTGGACATCCTGATAGAGATGAAGAACCTCTCGGAGGTCGCCGTAGGCCTCGCCTACTCGGCCCTCCTCTACTACGACGCGGGCCTCGCCCGCGAGGTCGTCGCCATCGAGAACGAGATGGACGAGATGCGCTACCGCCTGGAGCGCTGGGTGCTCCTGGCCGCCCGCCACATCGAAGACGCCTCCAGGCTGCGCGGCGTCCTGCACCTGGCTACGGCCTCCGAGACCATCGCCGACTGCGCGATGGAGATGGTCTGGATCGTGGAGAAGGGCGAAGAGGTACACCCCGTCCTCTCAGCCGCCATAGGCGAGTCCGACGAAATAGTCATGAAGCTAACGGTTTCGCCCGGCTCCCCCGCCGACGGCAAGACCCTCGAAGACTTGCAACTGGAGACCGAGACCGGCATGTTCGCCCTCGCCGTCAACCGCGGCGGGCGCTGGACCTACCGCCCCCGCGACACCTACGTCCTGAAGGGCAACGACTCGCTCCTCTTCACCGGCGCACACGAGGGCCTCGAACCCATCGCCGACCTCTTCGGCCAGGAGCTGGAAGGGCCGGCGTAATCCGGCAAGGCCAGACGCCCAGGGACGTCCTCCTCTTCTGGATGCCGCTCGCCCTGCTCGGGGCGGTCCTCTACGGGGCCGTGCTTGGGCTCTCGGAATCCCTGCCGCCCGACCTCCGGGAAGGTTCGAACGACCTCGGGACCTACCACGGCGCGGGCGAGGCGATCCTGCGGGGCGAGATCCCTTACAGGGACTTCTTTATCGAGTACCCGCCGGGCTCCCTGCCCGCCTTCCTCCCCCCGGCCCTCTTCTCTGACGATAGGAGAGCTTTCGTAGACCTCTTCTCTTCCGAGATGGCGCTCGTCCTCGTGGCCGCCCTCTTCCTCGTCGCCCTAACCGCGCGGCGTCTCGGCCGCGCCTGGCCGGTGCCGGCGCTGACGTTCACGGCCGGCGCGCTCCTGCTCTACCCCGTCGCGGTCACCCGCTACGATCCCGTCGTCACCCTCTCCCTCGCGGTCGCCGTCCTCGGTGCCGCGCTGGGAGGACGCTACCGGCTCCTCTCCTACGCATCTTTAGGCTTCGGCGCCGCCGCCAAGCTCGTGCCGGCGCTCGCCGTTTTGCCCCTCGTCCTCGCGCGGCGCGGCGCTGGCCTCGCGATCTTTTTCGGGGTTCTCGCCCTCTTCTTCGTCCCGGCGCTGGCCTTCGGGGACGCGCGGTTCGTCGAGAGCTTCGCGTACCACGCCGACCGGGGCCTCCAGGTCGAGAGCGTCGCCGCGTCGGTCCTCCTGGCGGCCGGGAAGGTAGAAGGCGTAGCCTTCGAGTTCGGGGCCTTCGAGGCCCGGGGACCCGCCGCCGGGCTCGCGGCGGGCTCGAGCCTGCCTGTGAGCGCCGCGCTGCTCGCCTTTACGGCGTTCGTGATGTATCGCCGGTTCAGGCGCGAGGGCCCGGAAAGCCTGCATTTTCCACGCTGGGCGGCGGCCCTTATACTGGCGTTCATGCTCGGCTCCAAGGTCCTGTCCCCGCAGTACGTCCTCTGGCTCTTGCCACTCGTGCCAATCTGCGCGGGCGGGCCGGCGGGCGCCGGAATCTCCATCGTCTTTCTTGCCGCCTGCTGGACCACTACCCAGGTCTTCCCGACCCACTACGACGACCTGTTGAACCTGAGATACCCGGGGCCGCAGTTGCTGCTCCTGCGAAACGCGCTGCTGGTGGCGCTGTGGGGATTGCTGCTCCTGCCCATTCGGCAGGCCGGCGCGAAAGGTGTCCCGTCGTGATCGCCCGTCGCCGGGCGGGTCTCAAACCCGCCCCCACGAACGGGTGCCGGACATCGCACCGGTGGTTTACAACGCGGCGGATGTGGGCCGTCGTTCTGCTGCCCCTGCTCCTGCTCGCGGTCGGCCTCGCGCCCGGGCCGCGACTCGGGGAGGAGGAGGCCGCCGGTAAGGCCGCCGCCGTCGAGGAGCTCTCGGAGTATTACGCGAAACCGACCGTCGAGGCGGAGGCGCTCTACGACGGGGACGACGACGCGTGGCGGGTCGCCCTCGTCGAGACCGTGTCCGGCGACGAGGTCGCGGAGTTCGCGGTGGCCGACGATTCCGGGAGGGTTGGCGGGGTCGAGGTCTCGTCGAAGGCCGAGGAGATAGATTATCCGACCCTCACCGAGGCGGAGGCCGTCAGGCTCGCCGCTTCGGACGCCGAGGTCAGGGGTGAGTTAGCGGAGCACGGGCCCTACACGACCGGGGCGCGGTACGAGGACGGGCGGTGGACGGTCCGTTTCTACGTCGACGAGACCGGGATGGTCGGCGGGAGGCCGACGGACCAGGGCAAGGAGGTGGCGACGGTCCAAATAGATGACGAGACGTGGGTGATCGACTCCGTGCAGACGGGGGACCAGGTGGGGTGGCTGATGGCGCGTGGGATCTCGGGCGCCTACGGCAAACAGGCCAACTACCCGTGGGTCTGGGGGCCGCTCGCGCTCGCCTTCGCCCTCGCCTTCGTCAGGACCGACAAGCTCTTCTCGTTGCGCAACCTGGACATCGTCATGCTCCTCGGGTTCCTCGTCTCGCACTCGTTCTTCCGGCAGGGGATCGTTTTGGAGGCTGTGGTGCTGTGGTATCCGCCCCTGATCTACCTCCTGGGACGCACCCTCCTCATGGGCTTCGGCATCGGGGAGCGGGTCGAGAAGACGAGCAACCTGCCGACCTGGCTGCTGCTCCTGCTCGCCGGGCTCGCCGCCGGCCTCGTCCTCGCCCTCAACACCGACTCGCGCGTCATAGACGTCGGGTACGCCGGCGTGGTCGGCGCCGACCGCATAATCGGGGGGGAGATCCCCTACGGCAACATGCCCCCGGACGTCGGCACCGGGGACACCTACGGCCCCCTCAACTACCTCCTCTACGTCCCCTTCGTCCTCATGTTCGGCTTCTCGGGGAACTGGGACTTCCTGCCGGCCGCCCACGCCCTGACCATGTTCTCGTTCGTGGCGGGCGCGATGGCGCTCTTCATAGCCGGGTACAAGCTCTCCGGTCCGAAGGGCGCGTCGGCGATGGTCTTCGCGTGGGCGGCCTTTCCCTACACCCTCTACGCGACCAACAACAACACAAACGACGTGATCGTGGCGGCCATCTCCGCCATCGCGCTCGCGGCCGCGGCCTCCCCCCTCGCCCGCGGCGCGACCGTTGCCGCGGGGTTCGCGGTCAAGCTCTACCCGCTCATGCTTGGTCCGCTCTGGATCTCCCACGACGGCTGGAAGCGCCGTCCGATAACGGACTTCGTGCTCGGCGGGCTCGGCGTCGTCCTGATCAGCTTCGCCATCCTCCTGATACCCGGCCAACCCATCGAAGCCGCGAGGCTTTTCTACGAGAGCACGCTCGCCTTCCAGGGCGACCGCGTGAGCCCCTGGACCATCTTCACCCAGGTGCCGGAACTGGCGTTCCTTCAGAGGCCGCTCACCGCGTTCGCCATTTTCCTGGCCGTCCTCGTCGCCTTCGTGCCCCGCAGGCGCACCGTCAGGCGGCTCGCCGCGCTGTCGGCCGCCGTAATCATCGCCTTCCAGCTAACCGTCAACTACTGGTTCTACGCGTACGTGGTCTGGTTCGAGCCTTTCGTCTTCCTGAGCCTCCTTCTCGCCACCAACGAGAAGTCGCGGTTGGACGGGGGGCATCAGGAAGAAGGGGAGGCGGACGGCGATGAAGGGAAGCAAGCCCCAACCTAGCGCGGAAGTGGCGCTCAACATCGTGGGGGAGCGCGTGGCGCTCGGACCCTTGCGGGAGGAGTTGCTGCCGCTGTACGGGCGTTGGATCAACGATTTCGGCACCATGCGCATGCTCGGACTCCCACCCGGCCCCGTGACCGCCGAAAAGGAGCGCGACTGGTACGAGCAGCGGTCGAAAGCCGAAACCGACCCGATGTTCACCATCTACGAGCGGGAGACCCTGCGGCCCATCGGCAACACGGCCCTGCACGGCCTGGACCACCGCAACAGGAGCGCCTCTTTCGGGATCCTGATCGGGGACTCGGATTGCCGGGGCAAGGGCTACGGCACCGAGACGACCCGCCTCATGCTCGACTACGCCTTCACGGCCCTCGGCCTGCACAACGTCCTGCTTACCGTGTTCGCCTACAATCCCGCCGGCTTCCGGGCCTACGAGAAGGCCGGCTTCCGGGAGATAGGCCGCCGGCGCGAGTCCCGCCTCATGGGCGGGAAGCTGTGGGATGAGATCTACATGGACTGCCTGGCCCCCGAGTTCGAGAGTCCGGTTCTCGGACGTATTTTCTCGCCGGAGGCGTCGCGGTAAGACGGCCGCGGTGGTCCGATGCTCTAAGCCGTAACGGCGGCCACATCACCCGCCTGCACGTGCTTGCGGCCGCTGATGCGTCGCCGGATGCGACGAGCAGGGTTTCAGGAACGCCCGCCATCCTCTGATTCGGGTCAAAAGCCCCTTGTGCCCGGCCGCACCCCTCTGATCCATGATACCAATCGCCCTCCGCGTCCCGGGTGGGTGCCCATGGGGCTAGCCCGAAGGGCGTTACGTAGAACTGTCCCAAAACAAGCCGGGTGGCTCACGCGAAAACCGGGTAGCCCCGGGCATCATGGGGGGATACCTGCCGCGTTTGCGCGGAGTGAACTCTCGTGGGAAGGAGGCGCGAATGGACCCGTCTGCGCGAAGGGGAGTCACCAGGCGTGAGGCGCTGAAACTCGGCCTCCTGGGTAGCGCCGGGCTGCTGCTGCCCCTGGAGAGGACGCTCGGCTCCCGCCGCTCGGCCCGCGCTGCGGGCGGGTTCGAGAGCCCGCGCAGGCCGCCGTTCGAGGCGGACCTGGCCATACCGCCGGTGATCGACGCCAGGCGGGGAGAAAGCATAAGGCTAGACGCGCGGGTTGGCAGGCAGGAGATCATACCCGGGATCACCACCCCCATCTGGGGCTACGAAGGGGTCTCCCCCGGGCCCACCATCCTGGCGCGGAAGGGCATCCCTGTGAACGCAACGTTCGTGAACAACCTTCCGGCCGCTGGCGACCCCGGGAACATAATCATCCCGGAGGAGCTTGGGCGGAGGTCCCTTTCGGAGATCGTGGTGCACCTGCACGGCGTCAACACGGACGCGCCGCACGACGGCCACCCGCTCTTCACCTTTCCTTCCGGCGAAAGCTTCGAGTATTTCTGGCCGAACAACGACTTCCAGCGCCCGGCCACGCTCTGGTATCACGACCACGCCATCCACGCCACGAGCCAGCAGGTGTACAGGGGCCTGGCGGGTTTCTACGTCCTCACGGACGAGTTGGAAGAGCGCTTGAACCTTCCCGATGGGGAGTTCGATGTCGGGCTCAAGATACAGGACGTGATCATCGACAAGAGCGGCCTGCTGGTCTACGCCAACGAGGGCTTCAAGGGCGTCGAGGGAGACGTGGTCACGGTCAACGGCAGGCAACAGCCGCGCTTCGAGGTGGCGAGGGGCAAGTACCGTTTTCGGATCCTCAACGGCTCGGACGCGCGCGAGTACCGCCTCGCCCTCAGCGACGACTCCGTCTTCCACGTCATCGGCTCCGACCACGGGCTTCTCCCGGCGCCGGAGCCGACCAGGCGCCTGCACGTCGCGCCCGCGGAGCGCTACGAGGTGGTCATCGACTTCGCCCGTTACCAGCCCGGCACGCGCATCGTGCTCCAGAACCGGCTCGACGAGCCCCAGGACCGCCGCCTCGAAGACCGCTTCGACCCGCGCTTGCCGACGAGCCGGGTGATGGCCTTCGACGTCACGCGCAGGCAGGGCTTTACGGCCCCCATCCCGGCGAGGCTACGCCCGCTCGCGGACCCGACGGGCGTGCCGACCCCGGCGCGGGCGGCGAGGACGAGAAATTGGGAGTTCGACCGCCAGGACGGCTTCTGGTCCATCAACGGCAGGCAGTTCGCCCCCGGGCGCGTAGACGCCCGGCCGCGCCTGGGCACCTCCGAGATCTGGCGGTTCGTGAACCCCGCGGGCGGCTGGGTTCACCCGATCCACCCCCACCTCGTGAGGTTCCTCATCCTGGACCTGAAGGGGCGTCCGAGACGACCGGGAGAGTCGGGCTGGAAGGACACTGTGTGGTTGGGTCCTAACGTCACCGCGCGGGTGCTCATGGAGTTCCGAAACTTCGCGGGCAGGTACGTGATGCACTGCCACAACGTCTCCCACGAGGACCACGACATGATGACCCAGTTCGAGACGGTGCTCTGAAGCGGGGTGCGGAGGCATTGCCTCCGCACCCCGCGCTATCAGCAATCAGCCCGCTTCGCCTCCGCTCTCGGCTATCAGCTCTTTGTTCTCGCTAACGGCTGACAACTGAAAGCCGACCGCTCTACAGAGCGTCAAACCATCGGACGCCCACGCCGCCTAGCGCTGACCGCGGCCGGATTTCGAAGCCCTTCTCCGTCCCACGAAGAACACGGGCGACCCGCTCGTCGGTATCAAGGTATGGAGCTTCACGGCCAGGAGAAAGGCCGCCGGGTGTGACCTTCTCAATCCCCCCGCGACTGCTCCCGCTTCTCTCTCTGTTTTCTCCACCGCTCCAACCGCGCCTTGACCTCCGCCTCCGACCCGCTCTCTTTGGGTTCGTAGTAGATGCGGTTCCTCAGCTCCTCGGGCATGTAGTGGTCGTTCATGCCCTCGGGCGCGTCGTCGTGGGCGTAACGGTAGCCGGCGCCGTAACCTTCCCTTTTCATCAAGTCCGTGCGGGAGTTGCGCAGAAAGAGCGGGACTTCGGGCGTCCCACCCCGGCGCACCTCGTCGAGGGCCGCGTTGATGCCGGCGTAGGCGGCGTTGGATTTGGCGGTGGAGGCCAGGTACGTCGTCGCCTGTGCGAGCGGGATGCGGCCCTCCGGCATACCGATGAGCCGGACGGCCTCGGTGGCGGCGACGGCGAGCGGCAGGCCGTGGGGGTCGGCGTTGCCGATGTCTTCGGAGGCCAGGATCACGAGCCTCCGGGCGACGAAGACAGGGTCCTCACCCGCCTCCAGCATCCTGGCCAGGTAGTGAAGGGCCGCGTCGGGGTCGCCGCCGCGAACGCTCTTTATGAAGGCGCTTATGACGTCGTAATGCTCCTCCCGCCCGTAGCGCGGCGCCCTCTGCCCGACCGCCCGCTCCACGTCGGCGGCCTCGACGCGCCTCGTGCCGGCCGCCGCGACTTCGAGCGCGTTCAGCATCCTGCGCCCGTCGCCGCCCGCCAGACTCAAGAGGTACTCCCGGCCGTCGTCGGAGATGGAGACGCCAAGCTCCTCGAGGCCACGCCCGAGCAAGGAGTTCAGATCCTCCTCCGCCAGAGGCCGCAGCCGTAGCACGCGCGAGCGGGAGAGCAGCGGGGCCGTCACCTCGAAGGACGGGTTCTCCGTCGTCGCCCCTATAAAATCGACGAGCCCTTCCTCCAAGGCCGGCAACAGCGCGTCCTGCTGGGCCTTGTTGAAGCGGTGGACCTCGTCCACGAAGAGGAGCGTTCCCCGGTCCCGGAACTTCAGTCGTTCGCGGGCCTCGTCGAGGGCCCCACGGAGGTCCTTTACGCCGCTCGTGACGGCGCTCAAGGGAACGAACTCCTCCTCGACCGTGCCGGCGAGGACGCGGGCGAGGGTGGTCTTGCCCGTTCCGGGCGGTCCCCAGAGGACGAGGGAGCCTATCCTGCCGCGCCGGACCACCGCACCCAGGGGCCCGCCCTCGCCGGTCAGGTGGGCCTGCCCGACGACCTCCCCAAGCGTCTTCGGACGCAAGCGTTCGGCGAGCGGGGCGCGGCGGGAGAGGTTATCCGCACCCGATTGGTCGAAGAGGTCCATGCGATGAGTATAACGGCGGGGAACTCTTCTTCAGGCGGTATCAGCCCTTGTGCAGCTCGTCGTGTTCGCGGCGCTGGCGGTCCATGCGGCGGGCGGCCTCCAATACGTCCTGCGGGTAGAGGCTGCGCAGGGCGCCCGTTTCGAGGACCTGATCCACCGAGTGCTCCGGGATCATCATCCACTCGGCCGCGTGCGGCACGGGCAGCGGCCTGTTGAACGTCCAGTAGAACAGCCACACAATCCACCGTCCCGGACGCGAGCCGGACAAAAACCTCAAAAGTGCGCACCTCCATCCAGAACCTGATCGAGGGATGATTCTAGCCCGACACGCGGTCCGGGGCGAAGTATCTGCGCGTCCGTGTACAATTAGGCCCGTGAACAGGGAGACGGTAGACTTCTACGAGCTCGTCGAGAAGGCGCTCGAAGGGCTGCCATCCGAGCTTGCGGAGCTTCTGGACAACGTCGCCATAGTGGTGGACGACTGGCCCGACCTCTCTTCGCCGCTCGTCGGGAGCGAGGAAGACGACACGCTCTACGGGTTATACGAGGGTGTGCCGCTCACGGAGCGGGGGTCGGGGTATTACGGGATCCTGCCGGACAAGATCACGATCTTCCGCGGGCCCCTGGAGCGGGACTTCTGGCGGGACGAGCTGGAGGAGCAGATCCGGATAACGGTGGTCCACGAGGTGGCCCACCACTTCGGTTTCGACGAGGAGCGGCTGGAAGAGTTGGGGTGGGGATGAGCGGCAAGGGCGCCGTTACCATCGAGGAGCGGATAGCGGCACCGCCGGAGATGGTGGCCGCCTTCGTCGGCGACTTCCGCAACGCGAAGCAGTGGATGGTCGGCGTCGACGGCATCGAGCCGCTCGGGACGGACGAATACAGGCTCGAAATCGAGAGCCCCATCGGCAGGATCCGTCCGGAGGTAAAGGTCCTGGAGCACGGCCCGACGACCGTCCGCTGGATCTACGCCTCGGCGGTCGAGGGCGGCGGACGGGTGGACATCTCCCCCGACGCGAACGGCGGCTGCCGGGTCTCTTACCAGGGCGAGTTCCATCTCAAGCGGGGGTTCCTGGACCGGGCCGCCCGCTTCGTCGGCGCGGAGCGCTTCGCCCGCACCAACGGCGAACGCTCCCTCTCCCGCCTCAAGCACCTGATGGAAGCCAGGCGTCTCGGATGACCCTTGGCCTCATCGAGGTACTTCTCGTCGTCCTCGTCTTCCTCATCATGGGCCCCCGGCGCATCGCCGACCTTTTCCGCTCAATGGGCCGCGGCGTACACGACTTCGTCGACACCCTGGGCCGCGACAAGGGGGCGAAGAAGGAGCTGCCCGAAGGGGAGCCCGACGACCGGGACACCGGCGGTTAGGGGCAGGGACGTGCTGCGCATCCTGTTTGCGGAGGCCCACCGGGGATTCCGTCAGTCGGCCTCGCTGATGCTCGCCCGGGAGCCCGACCTGGAGGTCATGGCGCAGGCCGGGTCGGTCTCCGAGGGACGGCGGTGGATGGTGGAAGGCGGGATGGACGCCGCGATCGTGGACGTGCCGCTCCTCGATGAGTACGGGCTTGAGTTGGTAAGGGAGATGCACGGCGCCAACCCGTCCATCCCCGTACTGGTGCTTACCGAGACGCAAGATCGGAAGCGCCGCAACGACCTGTTGGAGGCCGGGGCGCGAGAGGTGCTCTCCAAAGGGGTCGGCTACGAGGGCGTGCTCGCCGCGGTGAGGAGGCTCGGAGAATCCCAAACCGGCGACGTGCGGGTCGTTTTCGCCTACGAAGAGACACATCTCACCTACCGCGACACCCTCGTCGGCGCCGTCCGGGCGATCCGCCCGCACGTCGCGGTGACGGCCGTCAGCCTGCGCTCGCTAGCCTCGGAAGTGAAGCGGCTCGACCCCCACCTCGTCGTCTCGAGCCGCCCGAACACGACGGACCCCGGCAACAGGCCGGCGTGGTACAGGCTCGCCCACGAGCCAGACGAGCCCTCGGAAGTCTGCATCGAAGGCAAGCGATCAAGCCAGGAGAACCCCGGCCTGGACACGCTGATCGAGCTCATAGACCAGACGGAAGACCTGATCCGAACGGGCCAAGACCCGAAAGGGTGTTAGCACTTCAGCCGGTCAGCGTTTCAGCTGGTCAGCCAGTCACCTGTGGCGCGCCCTACACGGTATCCGAACCGTCCGCGGCCCGGTTGGGCCCCGCGCGGCAAAAATCTGACAGCTGAGAGCGAGGCCTGCGGAGCGGGCCGACGCGCGCTGAAAGCGGAGCCCGAAGGGCGCAGCGTGCTGACAAGCGGAGCCCGAAGGCTAGAGCCCCAGCGCTACGCGGCCTCCGGCGACTACGCGGGCGTTTGGTGGTTCGCGGTCTACGCCGGAGAGGTCTTCGCCCGAGCTCTTGAGGTAGACGCGGGGCGGCCTTACCGCGGGGTTGGGGTTTGCGGCGTAGGTCTGCCAGGTGACGTTTTGCCAGGTGAAGGAGATGATGGTGGGCGGCTCTTCGCCTTCGCCGAGGCCAACGTGGACCTCGGGCCTGCCCAGGGTGCGGGAGAGGGCGTTCGTGGAGTCGCGGCCTTCAGAGTCATTGAAGAGCTCGATACCGGCCCGCAGGCGGTTTTCGGGGTCGGCGAGGCCCTCCCGAAACTCCCGCTCGGAGTCAAGTGCGGCCCGCACCTCCTCCAATTGCGTCTGCAGGGAGGAGATCTCGGCCTCCCTGCCTTCCAGGTCCCTCTCCAACCCTTCGACCCTGCCGCGGGCCATCCGTAGGGCGTCGTCTTTGCGTGAGGATTCTTCCCGCGCCGCCCTGTTCGCCTCCTCCAGGTCTTCGGCGCTTCGCTTCAGGAGGTGGTCGCGGCGGGCTATCTCGCCGTCTTTGCGCTCGATCTCGCGTTCGAGGCGCGATATCCGGCGCTCCGAGCCCTCCCTCCGGCGCCAGCGCCCCCGGGACTCCGTTTCGAGCTCGCGGACCCGCTCCCTTAGCCTGTCCCTGTCTCGCTCGATTGCCTCGACGTGGCCGTCACCCGCTTCACGCGCGGCCCTGGCCTCGTCGGCAGCGAGGCGGGAGGCCGTCACCTCTTCGAGGAGCTCGCGGATGCGGTTGTCTTTTATCCCGATCCTGGTCCGAAGCTCGACGATCTCGGGGGGAGGCCCTCCGTTATCCTCGCGCCGCCCCTCTTCTTCCACCATCTACTCTCCCCGGCTCTAGGGCTTCTCCGCGCTCCCGTCCCCGGGAGACCCGTCCCCCGAGGGTTTCTTGAGGGATTGGCCCGCCTCCCGCGCCGCCCGGCGCTCGGCTTTGATCCGCTCCCGCTCCTCTTTGGACATCTTTTTCGGCGCGTCGGCCGACGCTTCGGCGGGGGCCTTCTCCCCGCCGTCGATCCCGGCCGGCGTCGCCGTCTCCGAGGCCCCGGTCTTCACGGATTTCCCGGCCTCCCGCGCGGCGCGGCGCTCCGTCTTTATACGCTCCCGTTCCTCCGCGCTCATCTTTTTCGGCGCGTCAGCGGGCGTCTCGGCGGGCGTTCCGGGGGCGTCGGTCTTCAGGGACTTGCCCGACTCCCTGGCGGCGCGGCGTTCGGCCTTTATGCGCTCGCGCTCCTCCTTGGACATCTTTTTGGGCTGCTCCCCACCCGCCGCGGTGCCGGGCGCCGCCGGCGAGGTTTCGGCGGTCTTGATGGATTTCCCCGCCTCGCGGGCGGCGCGGCGCTCGGCCTTGATCTTCTCCCGCTCCTCGGCCGACATCTTTTTGGGCTTCTCGCCCCCGGCTTCGGCCTCCTCCGCGGCGGGCTTCTCCTCCTCCGGTTTCTTGGGCAGGCCCGTGATGCCGCTGACCTTCTCCAAAAGTTCCTCGGCCGACGGCCTCTCCCCCGTCCAGGCGTTGGCGACCTTTCCGTCAGGCCCGACTATGAAGACGGCCGGCCGCGAGGAGTACCCGTGGCGCCTGTCCCCCTCCAGAAGCCCCCACTGGGAGCTCGTCACCCTGGCGTAGTCGTAGAGGAGGTAGGACTTCAGGCCGCATTCCCTGGCGAACTCGCGGGCCGCGGACGGCTCGGCGACGCCGATGCCGACGACGGAACCCGAGGCGAGGTTGATCTCTTGCTCCTTCGCGGCCAACGCCCGGAAGTATTCGACGTCCTCCTCGTTGCCGGGCCTGTAGAAGGCGACCACGACGGGCCCCCTCACGGTCCTCATGCTCAACCTGAGCTGTCCCCCCTGGGCGCTCGGGAGGTTGAACTCCGGGGCCTCGACCCCAACCTCAGGCGCAACGACGTCCCGCTTGCGTCTCGTAAACACCAGATCCTCCTAGCGCGTCTCAAACAACCAGCCCCCAAAATACTACAGGCTAACCAACGGCTTGGCCCACCAGACTTCCTCCCCTCCCGGACCATCCCGAATTGGCCGGAAAAACTTTCCCACTTACGCGGAGGTTGCGGGGATGCGCAGCGGCTATCCTTGAGACGTTTCAGGAACCCGAGACGAAGAAGAGAACGAAGCGATCATCTCCGCCCTTACGAGCCGCGGGGGAAGGGCAGAGTCGCTGGCCGGCCTCTTCCTGTCGGCGTCCCTGATGGCAGCCGTCTCCGACCCCGCTCGGACGGTGGCACGCAATCTCCGGAGCCCGGAAGCATGCGCGCTTCGGGGCTCTTTCGCGCGGCTCTGGTATTCTGGCCGCCGTGAAGCTGCTTATGACGCACGGGTACATGCTCTCCGGAACGGGGAGCAACATCTACGTCCAGAACCTCTGCCGCGCCCTGGTGCGCGCTGGTCACGAGGTCCACCTTCTCTGCCAGGACGAAGGCCCGCTCGCCCACGATTTCGTGAACGCGCACGCGGCCGTCGACGAGAATGGGATAGAAAAGCTTGGCGAGCAGGAGACGCCGTATCCGGGCCGGTGCGTCGTCTACAACCCGCGCATCGGGGACCTGCTCCCCGTCTACGTCTACGACGACTACCCGGGGTGGCGGGTAAAGACTTTTCTGGACCTCACGGACGAGGAGTTGGAGAACTACCTGGCGCGCAACGCCGAGACCGTGGGGGTCGTGCTCCGGGCTTCGGGGGCGGGGGCGGTGATCACCAACCATTCCGTGCCCGGTCCCCTGATCTCGCGCCAGGCGCTCGACGGCTCGGGTGTTCCGTACGCGAGCGTAGTCCACGGAAGCTGCCTGCAGTACGTCTCGCGCAGGAGCGAGAAATACATGGACCTCACGCGGGAAGGGCTCGAAGGGGCGGTCGAGATCCTGGCCCTCTCGACCCACAGCGCCGGCACCATAGCGGAGGACTTCCCCCACCTGGCCGGCAAGACCCGCTCCCTGCCGGGCGGCGTGGACACGGACCTCTTCCGCCCGGACGCCCTCGACCTCGACATCCTGGAGTCCCTGGGCGGAGGGCGGGGACGCGGACCCGGCCAGCAGCGGGCGCTGGAAGAGCGCCTGGACCGCTCGGAAGACGCGGAAGACCTGGTCCGGGGCCTCAAAGAGATAGCGGGTTCCTACGACGCCCGCGCCCACGACTCCGACGCCGGGGACCGGCTGGCGCCACTCTTGACCTCGGATGCGCCCGTGATCGTCTACCTCGGCAAGCTTATCCACTCAAAGGGCGTCCACAGCCTCATCTCGTCCTTCGCCCCCGTACACGAAGAGACCGGGGCCAGGCTCCTCCTCATAGGCTTCGGCACCTTCCGCGAGGTGTTGCAGGCGCTGGTCCGGGCGCTCGACGAGGGGGACGAGGAGAACGTCCGGCGCCTGGCAGAGCGCGGGCGTCTGCTCGAGGGCGGCCCGGCGAACCCGCTGGAGCACTTCGATCACTCCGGCGCCCTGCTGCGGGAAGCCGGCGGGTTCGGGGAGTCCGTCGAGTTCGTGGGCCCGCTCGGGCACGCGGAGCTCGCCAGGGTACTGCCGGCCGCCGACGTGGCGATGGTTCCTTCGATCTTTCCTGAAACCTTCGGCCTCGTGGCCGCCGAATTCGCCGCCGCCGGCGTCGTCCCGTTCGTGGCCGACCACTCGGGATTGCGGGAGGCGGGAGCGTTTGTGGGCCAGGGTCTCCCCTTCGACCTCAGGGTGCCGGTGAAGGACTTCGAAAAAAACCTGTCGGCGGCCCTTCTGGACTTTCTCTCCCGGCCCGAAGAAGAGCGGCGAGACCACTCAAACACCGTACGGCGCAACACCGTCCAATCGTTGAGCTGGGGCACGCTGGCGGAGAAGATCGTCGAGGTCTTCGACTAGCGCCGCCGAAGGCGGCGCGCACGCTCCCGGCTCCTCCCTTTGGTCGTCGCAGCACGCTACGCCCTTCGGGCTCCGCTTGTCAGCGCGCTTCGGGCCTGAAGGCCCTCGCTCTCAGCTTGTCAGCTTTCGGCCGCGCAACGCGCTACCGGGCGGCGCCACGCGCGGCGGCTCGGGTGTCGAGAGGGGCGATGCTCCGAGACGACTTGGCTGAAAGCCCGCGAAGCGGGCGTGCTGAAAGCGGAAGCCGGAAGCTGGAGCGTGCTGACGAGGCGCCAAAGGCGCCGGGCTGAAAGCCTCCGAAGGAGGCGTGCTAAATCTGAAACAGGAGTATGTAGGCGCTGGAGATGGCGAGCGCCACCAGGGTGAGCGGGAAGCCCCAGAGCAGGAAGCGCAAAAAGGTGAAGGTCGTCATGCCTTCGCGGGCGACGAGGCCGGCGACCACGAGGTTGGCCGAGGCCCCGATCAGGGTGAAGTTGCCTCCGAGGCAGGCGCCCAAAGAGAGCGACCACCAGAGTGGTTCGGTCGTGGCGGCGTCGTAGCCGCGGGATTCGGCGAGCCCTTCTATCACGGGGATCATGGTCGCCGTGAAGGGTATGTTGTCGACCACGCCCGACGCGAAGCCGCTGCCCCACATCACGATCATGGCCGTCCCGGCCAGGGAGCCGGAGGCCGAGGCCAGCGAGTGGGCCACCGCGTCGATGAACCCCGTGGCTTCGAGGGCTCCCACCATCACGAACAGGCCGACGAAGAACAGGATCGTCGGCCACTCGACCTCGTGCAAGACCTCCTCGACCTCGGGGCCGCAGACGAGCATGGCGACCGCCGCCCCCGCGAGCGCCACGACGGCCGGGTTGAGGCCCGTCACCTGCTGCAAGAAGAACCCGATCACCGTCGCAACGCACACGAGTCCGGCCCGGACGAGCAGCGGGCGGTCCTCTATCTCCTCGGCGGCGTCCAGCGCCATGATCCCCTTTCGGTCCTCCTCGGTGGTGCGGAGCTTGCGGCCGTGGACCAGCCACACTAGGCCCAGGGTGACGAGCAGGATCACGAGTATCGGGGGCGCCAGGTTCACTATGAAGTCCATGAACGTCAGCTCCTCGACGACCGTGCCGATGATGATGTTCGGCGGGTCGCCAACCAGCGTCGCCGTCCCCCCTATGTTGGAGGCGAGCACCTCCACTATGAGGAAGGGGATCGGGTCTTCCTCGAGTATTTGGGCGATGACGAGCGTGACGGGGAACATCAGGAGCACGGTCGTGACGTTGTCCAGGAAGGCCGAGAGGAGGGCCGTGATGGCGGCCAGATAGATCAGTACGAGCCCGGGCCTCCCCCCTGCGGCCTGGGCGCTCTTGATGGCGAGGTACCCGAAGACGCCCGACTCCTTGAGGATGCCGACCAGGATCATCATCCCGACAAGCAAACCCAAAGTCTCCCAGTGGACGGCCTCGATCGCCTCCTCCTGGCCGATGGCGCCCGCGATGACGAGCAGTATCGCCCCCCCGAGGGCCGCCGGCGTGCGGTGCGCCATGTCCGTCGCGAACACGAACAGCACCACGACGAAGACCGCGATGGCGAAGAGCATCATCTAACCCGCCCCCCAGGCCAACCCGTGATGCCTCTCTCCTCCCACGCGGGCATACTAGCAAGCGCCGAATCTCCCGGCCCGGAGCCGTCCGCCCTATTCGATCCCTTCTATCGCGGCGTAGAGGTCGAGGCGGTTGACGATGCCGACTACCTTGCCGCCGTCGGTTATGACGACGCTCGACACTCCATCGTGCACCATCTTGTGGGCCACGGCCAGCTCGCTCCGGCCGAGGGGGACCTGGGAGACCTCGGTGGTCATGACCTCCCGGACGGGCTTGTCCGCCGCATCGGTCAGGTAGTGGACCCACTCGTCCGCGTCGTCGGGCACGAAGGAGAGGTTGCCCATCATCTTCATGTAGCGGGGAAGGGCCGACTCCATCAGGTGCCCGTCGGTGACGAAGCCTTCGAGTTTGCCGCCCTCGTTTACTACCGGGACGCCGGGGACGTTGTTGTCGCGCAGGATCTTCAGGACCTCCCGCGCGGTCGTCTCCGGCGTGACGCTCACGGCCGGCCGCATCACGTCCTGTACCCTTATGTTCCTCCGGGGCCCCTGGCTCACCCGTTCTCCTCGGCGCGTCGCGGACAACCTCTTTCGAATTGTATTATCCTCTATCCTATGCAGGAAGTCTTTGCGGTAGGCCTCTTCGTGGTCGTGCTCGCCTTTATAGCCTTCGAGTTGGCGCACCGGACGGTTTTGGCCCTGTTCGGCGCGGCGGTGCTCGTGGCGGTCGGCGTGGTCAGCCAGGAGGAGGCCGCAACCGAGTTCATAGACTGGAACACCATAGGGCTCCTCGCGGGGATGATGGTGATCGTGGCGATCCTGGAGCGAACCGGCGTCTTCGAGTACCTCGCCATCAAGAGCGCCCAGTGGGGCGGGGCGAAACCCGGACGCATCCTGATACTTCTCGCCCTCGTTACCGCCTTCCTGTCCGCGTTTCTGGACAACGTGACGACCGTCATCCTCATGGTGCCCGTGACGTTCCTCATCGCGGACGCGTTGGACACCTCGCCCATGCCGTTCCTGCTCACGCAGGTTATGGCGTCCAACATCGGGGGGGCGGCGACCCTGATAGGGGACCCGCCGAACATCCTGATCGGGAGCGCCGCGGGCCTCACCTTCGCGGACTTCGTCGTAAACCTGACCCCGATAGTCCTGATCTCGCTCCCCGTCGTACTCGGCATCCTCTACCTGATGTTCCGCAAGGACCTGAGGGGCAGCGACAACGCGGAGGAGGTGATCGCCAACATGGACGCGGCCGGCAGCATCCGGGACGGGGTCCTGCTCCGCCGCTCCCTGATAATCCTCGGCCTCGTCATCCTGGCCTTCTTCCTCCACGGGGCCCTCCACCTCGAAGCCGCGACGATAGCCCTCTTCGGCGGCGCCGCCCTGATGCTCTACTCCGGCGTGAACGTCGAGGAGATCCTGCGCGACGTGGAGTGGCCCACCCTCCTGTTTTTCGTCGGCCTCTTCATCCTCGTCGGCGGGCTCGAGGTCACGGGCTTCGTCGGCAGCATCGCCGAAGCGCTGACCGGCGTGGGCGCGGGAACCTCGGCGACGACGGCCGTCGTGGTCATCCTGGGCAGCGGCCTCGCTTCCGGCATCGTCGACAACATACCCTTCACGGCGACCATGATCCCGGTAATACAGGATCTGGCCGAAGCCGAAGGCCTCTCTGAGGCCGAGGTCAGGCCCCTGTGGTGGTCGCTCGCGCTCGGGGCGGACTTCGGCGGCAACCTGACCCTCATAGGCGCCTCGGCCAACGTGGTAGTCGCCGGGATGAGCGAGCGCGCGGGGCAGAAGATCTCGTTCGTAAAGTTCATGCTCTACGGTATCCCCGTCACCCTGGCATCGTTGGCCCTGGCCACCGTCTACGTCGTCCTGCGCTACTTCTAGCACGCCCGCTGCGCGGGCTTTCAGCACGCTTAGGGCCTTGCGGCCCTCGCTTTCAGCTCGTCAGCTTCTTACCGCCCATGACCCGACCGGGCAGCGCGGGGCGGTTCGCATGCCGAGAGGCGTAACGCCCACAGATGACGGGCTGAAAGCCCTCGAAGAGGGCGTGCTGAAAGGCGCGCAGCGCCGCGCTGACGAGCGGAGGCGACAGCCGGAGCGTGCGGATAGCGCTGGCTTCGCCAGCGCTATCCGATGGCTATATCCTCTTGCGGGTAGGTGTACTTCGGGGGGCGCTGGCGTGCGGTCATGGCGATGACGAAGGTTATGGGGCCCACGCGGCCGAGGAACATGATGACGGCGACGAGCATCTTGCCGAAGCCGGAGAGGTCCGGGGTTACGTTCAGGGAGAGGCCCGTGGTGCCGAAGGCTGAGGTGATCTCGAACAGGGCGGGCAGGAGCTCGAGCCCGTCCGAGATCATGATCGTCAGCGTCCCGACGACTATGAGCACGGTGGAGAGGGCGAGGACGGCGAGCGCCTTCGCGACCAGCGTCCTCGGCAGCTCGCGCCAGAAGAGCGTGATCTTGTCCTGCCCCCGGACCTGTGAGGCGACGATGAGGAAGACGAGCGCCACGGTGGTGACCTTTACCCCGCCGCCGGTGGAAGTCGGGGCGGTCCCTATGAACATGAGCAGCGTCTGCACGAAGAGCGTGGTGTCGCGCATCTCGGCATAGTCGACGGTGGCGAACCCGGCCGTCCGGGGCGTGACGCCCTGGAAAACGGACATGGCCGCCTGCGTGCTGACGGTCTCTCCCCCCAGGGTGGCCGGGTTGGTCCACTCCATGAAGGCGACGCTCGCGACGCCAACCACGATGAGGACGCCGGAGGTGATCAAGACCAGCTTCGCGTGGACCGAGAGCCTCCTTTCGTCTGTGTAACGGTAGAGGTTCACCAGCACCGGGAACCCGAGCCCGCCGAGCGTAATGACGACGACGAGCGTCCCGACGACGAGCCAGTCCCCCGCGTAGGGCACGAGGCCTTCCCCCGGCAGTATCGTGAACCCCGCGTTGCAGAAGGCCATGATGGAGTGAAACAGCCCCTGAAAGGCGCTCTCGCCGAGGCCCATGCCGCGGCGGAAGAACGCCGCGGCTAGCACCACCGCCCCGACGATCTCAACCGCGAAGGTGATGGCGGCTATCTGGCCGAGAAGACGGAGCGTGTTACGCAGCGAGTCCACGTTGTCCATCTCCTCGCGCACCGCGAGAAGGCTCCTGAAACCGACCCGCTGGCCCACTAGCAAGGCGGCGATGGTCGTGACCGTCATGATCCCCAACCCCCCGAGCTGCACCAGGACCATCATCACGACCTGCCCGAACGTCGTGAAGGTGGTCTGTATGGTAACGGTCGAGAGCCCCGTAACGCTGCCGGCACTCACCGAAACAAAGAACGCGTTCGCCCAGGAGATCCCCGCCTGCGTCGAGACGGGCAGCTTGAGTAGCGCGGTCCCGAGCGCCATCAACGCCAGGAAACCGTAGACTATAAGACGCGGTGTGGAGAACCACCGGGACAACGCCTTCTCCCCCATCTCCTTGTCGGAACCCGGGCAGTATACCCGCGCAGGCCTCTCCGGCATCATCTCCGAAAACGGATACAATCAGGGTCGTGGAAAGGACGGTACAGGAGAGGAAGTCTTTGACGCAGCTAAAGGACAGCTACGAGCGCAAGATGGACTACCTGCGCATCTCCGTCACCGACCGCTGCAACTTCCGCTGCCAGTACTGCATGCCCGAAGACATAAAGTTCCAGGACAAGAGCCACATCCTGACCCTCGAAGAGATGCTCACCTTCGCCGAAGCCTGCCTCCTTCTCGGCGTAAACAAGGTCCGCGTAACGGGCGGCGAGCCGCTCGTCAGGCGCGGCGTCGTCAAGTTTGTCGGCTGGCTGAAAGACCTCGGCTTCGACGAGGTCACCATGACGAGCAACGGGTATCTTTTGGAAGAGAACCTGAGCGGGCTGGTCGAGGCGGGCCTCGACAGGATCAACATCTCCCTCGACACCCTCCAGCCCGAGAAGTTCCAGTTCATAACCCGCCGCAACCACTTCGAGAAGGTCTGGCGCTCCCTGATGGCAGCGCTGGAGACGCCGCTCTCACCCGTCAAGATCAACGCCGTCGCCATGCGCGGCGTCAACGACGACGAGATAGCGGAGATGGCGAAGCTGACCTTGAAGTACCCCATGCACGTCCGCTTCATAGAGCTGATGCCGCTGAACGGCGACACCGACGGCTCCCGCTTCCGCAAGCTCTTCATCTCGGGGCGCGAGATCCTGGACCGCGCGCAGGAGGAACTCGGCGACCTCAAGCCCGTCGAGAAAGATGACCCCGCGGCCCCAGCCGACGAGTACAAGTTCGACGGCGCCCCCGGCACCTTCGGCGTCATAACCCCCGTCTCTGAGCCTTTCTGCGCCAGGTGCTCCAGGCTCAGGCTCACCGCCGACGGCAAGATCCACCCCTGCCTCCTCACCGACCTCGACGTCCCCGTAAAGGACGCCATCAGGAGCGAGGACCCCATCCCCGCCATCCACAAGGTCCTCTGGGAGACAGCCCGCATCAAGCCAGCCGCGGGCCTCACCCTCCCCGAAGAGTCCCGCAACCGCACGATGAGCCAGATCGGGGGCTAGGGCCCCGCTGCCTGTTCGAGGAACCTCTCCGCGTGTTCGCATGGGAGAAAGAGCCATCATGCAGAAGCGCACACTCGGAAACGACCTGGAAGTCTCGGCCGTCGGGTTTGGCTGCATGGGCATGAGCCAGAGCTACGGCCCGAACCCGGGGGACACGCAGGAAATGATCGCCCTGATCCGGTCGGCCGTCGAGCGCGGCGTCACCTTCTTCGACACCGCCGAGGTCTACGGCCCGTTCGCGAACGAGGAGCTGGTGGGCGAAGCGTTGGCCCCCCTTCGGGACCGGGTCGTGATCGCCACCAAGTTCGGCTTCGATTTCGATCCCGACGGGCGGCAGACTGGCCTGAACAGCCGGCCCGAACACATCAAGCAGGCCGCCGAGGGTTCCCTCAGGCGGCTCGGAATCGAGACCATCGACCTCTACTACCAGCACCGCGTCGACCCGGACGTGCCGATCGAAGAGGTTGCGGGGGCGGTAAAGGACCTGATCGAGGATGGTAAGGTCAGGCACTTCGGCATGTCCGAGGCGGCGGCGCGGACGATCCGCCGCGCGCACGCGGTCCAGCCGGTCGCGGCCGTCCAGAGCGAGTATTCGCTGTGGTGGCGACGCCCCGAGGAGGAGGTCCTGCCGGCTCTAGAGGAACTCGGGATCGGCTTCGTACCCTACAGCCCGCTGGGCAAGGGGTTTCTCACGGGCAAGATCGACGAGAACGCCTCGTTCTCCGGCGACGATATCCGTAACACCATCCCCCGCTTCGCGCAGGAGGCCAGGAAGGCGAACAGGGCCCTGGTGGACCTGCTCGGCGAGATCGCGCGGCGGAAGGACGCGACGCCGGCCCAGATAGCGCTAGCCTGGTTGCTCGCCCAGAAGCCGTGGATCGTCCCGATCCCGGGCACCCGCAGGCCGGAGCGCCTGGACGAGAACATCGGGGCGTCGGCGATCGAACTAACGCCGGACGACCTCCGCGATATCGAGAGCGTCTCTTCGCAGGTCACGGTGCAAGGGGCCCGTTACCCGGAACACCTGGAGCGGATGACCGATCGCTGAGCGCCCATTAGCGGTAACTGACCGTTAGTGTGAAGTCGCTGCCGAATCATCCGATACCCCGCCAAACCGGCGACCGGACGCACGATGTTGGACCACGCGAATCCTTGCTGACTGGCTGACCGGCTAGATCAGTCCGGCTCTATGGTGGAGATGAGGCCCTCGTTGTTGAGGCTCTCCATGTAGAGCTCGGCGAGCTCTTTGTGGCACTTGGTGGCGACGGCCTTGCCGTTGGTGTGGGCTTCTAGCATTATGGAGACGGCCTGGCGGGTGGACATGCGGGGGATGACTTTTCTGAGGGTCGCGACCACGTGCTCCATCGGGGTGAAGTCGTCGTTGTGCAGGATGACCTTGTACGGCGGCTCCTGCGTGATGCGGCGCTCTATCTTTATCCCCGGCTTGGTCTCCGCGGTGGAGGCGGTGGGTACCGTCATGCTATGCAACGTCGCTCTTTCCCGCACTATCATCTCCGGTTCGCCGTCTTGATCACCCAGCCAAAATACCGCGACGGGGCCGGATTCGCAACCTTTTTTCGTCCTACCGGATGTAGGGCAACACCTTCTCGAGGACCTTCTCGGCCGTGCGTTTGTTGGCTTCGGAGATCTCGCGCGCCCGCGGCCCCGGAGGGTAGTCGTCCGGGTCATCACGCATGAGGCGGGGCAGGGTGACGGGGCTTTTCTCCCCCCACCTCGCGAGCCAGCCCTCCGGTAGCTTCTCTGGCAGCTCCTGGTGGGAGACGGCGGCCCACAGGGCTGTCCAGGCCCGCGGGACGACGCGCCAGATGTCGTAGCCCCCTCCGCCGGTCGCCACCCAGCGTCCGTTGCAGAGCTCGTGGGCGAGGTCGTGCATCCTGGCCGGGGTGTGCTCGTAGAGGCGGGTCGTGGCGGAGAGGTGGCTCAGAGGGTCGAGCTTGTGGGCGTCGCAGCCGTTCTGGGAGAGGATCAGGTCCGGACCGAAAGCACGCAGCACCTCGGGCACGACGGCCTCGAAGGCGGAGATAAAGGAATCGTCGTCCGTGTACGGCCGCAGGGGGACGTTGACGGCGTAGCCCCTGCCCTCCCCCCGGCCCTTCTCATCCACCTCTCCGGTTCCGGGAAAGAGGTACCGTCCGGCCTCGTGAAGGGAGACGGTAAGGACTGCCGGGTCTTCGTAGAACATCCACTGCACCCCGTCGCCGTGGTGGGCGTCGGTGTCGACGTAGGCGATGCGGATGCCGGGATGTTCCTCCTTGAGACGGGCGATGGCGACGCCGGCGTCGTTGTACACGCAGAAGCCGCTGGCCCTGGAGCGCATCGCGTGGTGGAGCCCGCCGGAGATGCACATGGCATGGTCGGCCCCGCCGCCCATCACGAGCCGGCAGGCCTCCAGGACGCCGCCGACGACGCGGGCGCAGGCGGCGTGCATGTCGGGAAAGAGCGGGTTGTCCCCCGTGCCGAGGCCGTAGTCGAGGAGGTCGGAGAGGAACGCGGACCCGCGTCCGGCCCGCTGGACCATCCGCACGTAGGTAAGGTTGTGGACCGTCGTGAGGTCCTCGTCCGTGGCGGGTTCCGACGGGGTGAGCGGGTGGCCTTCGAGGAGGCCAAGATCCTCGCAGAGCTCCAGGGTCAGGCGCAGGCGTAAAGGGTTGAACGGGTGGTCTCCGCCGAAGCCGTAGGATTCGAGGGTTGGGTCGTGGACTATGGCGGCCCTGCCGGTCACGGGCGGGGCGGCCAGAGCACCCGGTAGCCGGCCCTCTCCAGGACGTCGGTCGCTTCCGCGGGGTTTATCGTGTCGACGCGGAAGACGGCGACGCGGGAAGGGGGCGAGCCGGCCTGTTGGGGCCCGGTGACGACGCTCACTATGTTTATGCCGAGCTCCCCGATCAGGCCGGCCACGCCCGCGAGCGTGCCGGGACGGTCGGGCACGACCACCTCCATCCGGCTCCCCGGCTCGTGCGCCCCCACCAGGTAGACGAGGGCCTCCATTACGTCGGAGGAGGTGACGATGCCCACCAGCTCGTCCTCTTCGAGGACGGGGAGGCAGTTGATCCCCTTCTCCCTCATCGTGTTCGCCGCCTCGTCTATGGGGTCGTCGGGCCTGGCCGTGATCACGTCGCGCGCCATGACGTCCCGTACCAGGATCTCCGCGAGCGCCGCGGCCCGTGCCGGGTCCCCGAAAGCCGGCGTCGCAGAGCGCAGATCCCTGTCCGACACGACGCCTACCAAACGACCGTCCTCCAACACCGGCAGGTGGCGGATATGCCTCTCCCGGCACAGGCCGAGCGCCTCCCCCGCCGTCTCCCCGGGTGAGAGCGTTACCACCTCACGGGCCATAGAATCCTTGACTTGAAGCATCCAACCCCCTTTGCTTAGGCCCCAGTCTACCCGAGGCCGCACCCCCACGCCCCGGGGAGAGCCCCCTCAAACCGTTACACGAACGCATCCGCGGCGACACGCCCTCGTAACACCCGCCGGCCTACAATGCGGTCGTGGGGTTCTGCGGCGTCCGCGAGGAGGATCGTCCATGAGCGTGAGATCTTTTCTGGTTGTGGCCGTTGCGGCCCTGGTCCTGATAACTGCCGGCGCCACGGCACTGGCCCAGGACACGAAGAAGGGGTCGCCCCCGGACATATCCCGCCCGCCCGTGGTCAAGCCGGATCCCACGAAGAACGAATGCCCGAACGCGGAACCCGACAAGCTGCCCCCGAGGGCGATTGCCGGCGCGACGAGGGCAGCCCTCACCTCGGTGCCTGAGATCTACGGCGTGCCCCGCTCCGAGGACCGCTACGCCGAGGCGGCCTTCAGAGGCCTGCAGGCGCCGCTGAAAAAGTTCCACAAGACCGCCTGCCCCAATCGCCCCAAGTACGGCAAGCTCCTGCAAAAGCGCAGCGTGCAGGTCGACATGGTCTTCCCGAAGTACGAGTCGAGCGCCAGCCTCTCCGAGCACCGGGTGCTCGTGGCCCGTTTCGACGGCGAGTACCGCGTGTGGGGCGTATACCGGTAGAGCAGTCAGCCATCAGCTTTCGGCCATCAGCAGGAGCACCGGGCTGAAATACCGACTTTCGCTGGTATAAAGGCGGCATGGCGGAGAGACTGAACGAACTGCTGGCGGACAAAGCGACCCTCCTCGTAACCGAGAACTTCACGGGTATCGGCGCGGAGTGGTGGTGGGAGCGGCGCATGGGCGGCGGCATCGAGATCTGCCAGGAACTCGACCCGAAGACCATGAGCAAGGAGGTCTCGGGGAAGACGGGCCGGGATACCCCCGAAGTGCGACGGGCGATCGCGGACGGATTAGGACTGGAGGACGACGAGCCGGTCGTTCTGACGTTCGAGATCTCGGGCGAAGTCACCGTCGCCGACGCGGCCCGGATGCTCCAGGAAAGGTCTGCGACGCCGGAGGGCCTCGCCACCGCGCTTTACGCGGAGGTCGAGGAGACGCTCAAGAGCGGGTAGTCTTCCGGCGCGCAACGTACTCCAGACCCGCCGTCATGGATTCGTGTTCAGGTGCGCACGTTCGCCCCGGCGCCCTCCAAACCTGCCACCCAGGTATCCGGCGAGGAGCGCGAACGGGGTGACGGCGCAGAAAGCAGTCCCCCACAGGAAGAGCATCTGGAGGTTCTCAGACCTGGTGTACACCTCGCCAGGGTTGCTGATGGGGTCCATCAGCGAGGGCAACGCGGTCGCAAGCAGCCACGCAAACCCGAGTGCTACGACCACCGCAGCGCTTGTCAGACCGTTAATCGCGGGTCGCGAACGGGCTACAACGCCAGCCGATACGCCCCCCAAGAGAAAAGAGACGGGCAATGCCCCCAGCATCAGAGAGGTACTCAAGACCATATAGGCGTTCCACGCGTCCCCGGTAAAGCTTACGGCCCCTCCGGCCCGCTCGACGGCAAACAGATCGTACATAAAGAGGTTGATCGGTGGAAGCACGATAGTTTCGAGAAGCAGAGCCAACAACGTAGTGACCGCGACACCAACAGCGACACTCACAAGCCCCACGTTCCTCAGCACCAGTTCGCCTCCCCGATGCCCGCAAGACCTCGCAAACGGTACACCTCAGACTGCCTGCCATCTTACTCGCGTGAGGCAACGCAGCGGTAACATGAAAATTGAAGCTCGTTAAGATGCGAACGATCGGCCGTTGCCGCGTGTAGTTCCTCAGTACCTCCCCACGGACTCGTCCACGTCGGCGTAGGCGTCGAGGCCGCCTTCGAGGTTTGAGACGTAGTGGAAGCCGGCCCGGTTCAGGGCGCGGGTGACGTGGGCGCTGCGGGCGCCGTGGTGGCAGATCACGACGGTCTCGGCGCCGGGGTCGAGCTCGCGAAAGCGCTCCTCTATCTCGGAGAGCGGGACGAGGGTCGCGCCTTCGATCCTCGCGAGGTCGTACTCCCACCGCTCGCGGACGTCGAGCAGCACGGGGTAGTCACCGGCGTCGAGGCGCTCCTTGAGCTCGCGCGGGCTTATGTTCTCGTAGTCGGCCTCCCGCACGGCCTAGAACTCGTAGTCCGCGACGATGCGGCCCGTCGTGGTCGCACCGAGCTTCTCTACGACTGCGAGGTGCGCGGGGTGTCCCATGTACTCCTGCAATCCCGCCGCGTCCTCGAACCGCGCGAAGAGCGCGTGGGTGTATTCCCCGGAACGGCCGCTAAAGTCCTCCCCGACCGACAGGTCGACCACGCCGGGAACCTCGTTCTTCAGCCCCCGGATGGACGAGATCAGGTCCTCGACCTCCCCGGCCGAAGCCCCTTCCTTGACGGCAAAAAACACCAGATGATCTACCATAGCGCCCTCCCTCTCGAAAACGTCAGATATAGAGTCTAGCAACGCATCCTCGGAGGATCAGCGTAAGCCCGAAGCGAACCTGAAGCCCAAAGCGGGTAGCGGGGGCATAAAGCCCCCGCTACCCGCGCCATCAGCGATCAGCCCGCTGCGGCTTCGCCTCCGCTTTCAGCCATCAGCTTTCAGCAAGGGCAAAAAGCTGAAAGCTGACAGCTCTTTGCAAAGATGCTCTAGAAGATCCTGCGTTCGGACTCGTCTATCTCGTAGTCGTTGATCGAGGCGTCGCGGCGGCGCATGTAGCCGTTGTCGTCGAACTCCCAGTGCTCGTTGCCGTGCGAGCGCCACCACTGGCCGCTTTGGTCCCTCGACTCGTACTCGAAGCGCACGGAGATGCGGTTCCCCTGGTAGCACCACAGTTCCTTTATCAGGCGGTAGTCGAGCTCGCGCTCCCACTTGCGGGTCAGGAACTCGACTATCGCCTCCCTGCCCTCGAAGAACTCGTCGCGGTTGCGCCACTTCGAGTCCTCCGTGTAGGCGAGGGCGACCTTCTCGGGGTCGCGGGTGTTCCAGGCGTCCTGGGCCTTCTTTACCTTCTCCCTGGCGCCTGCCTCGTCGAAAGGCGGCACCGGCGGTCTCGGCTGCTCCATGTCCTTCTCCTTCTCTTGGACCCCACAAATCTTTCCACAAACCGCCCGGCGTTACTCGGGCGGCTCCTTTGCCCCGCGCGGCGTGCGGTTCACGAGGTAGATGCCCGAGACGACGAGGGCCGCGCCGACGAGGAGCGGGGGCCCGAGTGTCTCGTCGAGAAAGACGGCCCCTATGGCGACCGCCGCGAGCGGCACGACGAAGATGTAGGAGGCCACCCGGCTCGCCTCACCCGCCCGCACGAGCCCGAAGAAGAGGAGCCACGCGAGCCCCGTGCCGACGAACGCCGAGTACAGGACGCTCGAGAACAGGGGAACGGTCCAGGAGATCTCCGCCGGGCTCTCCAGAAGGAGCCCGAGCGCCGTAAGGACGGCCCCGCCCGCGAGAAACGGGACCGCGACGGCCCAGAGCGTCGAGATCCTCGCCTCGTACTTCTTGAAACCGACGGTGCCTAGCGCCCAGAAGAGCGCCGAGGCAACACCGCAGGCAACGCCAACCGGCGTGATCTCCTCCGCGGCCCCGAGCAGCCCAGACGAGCTCACCGCCACGATGCCCGCGAACCCGAGCAGGAGGCCCAGAACCTTCATCGGCGTGAGGGACTCGCCCAGAACAGCCCACGCGAAGACGCCGACGAGGATGGGCTGGAGGTAGATCAGGACGGCCGCCGTCCCCGAGGGCAGGTACATAATGGCGAACGTCTGGGCGCCGATGAACAACACGACGTTAAAGGCCCCCAGAAACGCGAAGATCCGCCAGTCCCGCCGAAAGTCGAGGCTCCCGCCCCAGGCGAGCGCCACCGCCGTCATGATGATCCCGGAGAGCAAGGTCCGACCACCGGCGAAAAGCACCGGCGGGGCGTACCCCAGACCAACCTTGACCACCGAGAACGACGACGCCCAGGCGAGCACGAGCACGGCGAACGCCAGAGCGCCAAAACGCCTCCGGCCAAAGAGCCTCAAGCCTGATGCCTGAAACCTACAACCTCTTCCCTACGCGTAGAAATCGCGGACCCAGCGGTGGTTCTTGAGCAGCCGCACCTGGTCTTCTGGGAGTCCCCGCCCGTCGCCGACGCGCATGTTGCGTTCGACGTTCCGGACCGAGCGCATGCCCGGGATCACGGTCGAGACGGCCGGGTGGCTGAGGATGTAGCGGAGCGCTATCTCGGCGATCTCATCCTCGCTCGCCCCGAGCTCGGAGACGATGGCCCGCACCCGCTCCTGCACCTCGCGCTTGCGGTCGTCGCGGAAGTAGTGGTTGCGGAAATCGCCCTCGTCGAACTCGGTCTCCGGCGTGATGTTGCCGGTGAGCGCCCCCTCGTCGAAGGGCACCCGCACGATCACGCCGACGCCGTGCTCCTGGCAGGCCGGGAACAACTCGTCCTCCGGGCTCTGCTCGAAGACGTTGTGGATCACCTGCACCGTGTCCACGATACCGGACTCGATTAGCTTTAACGCGTTGGCGGGCTGGTGGTCGTTTATGGAGACGCCGAAGGACCGGATCTTGCCCTCCCGCTTGAGGTCCTCGACGGCCTCCTGCCAGTCCCCCTCGCCGAGCCACTCGTCCTGCCAGACGTGGAACTGCTGCACGTCGAGCGCCTCGACCCCGAGGTTCTTCAGGCTCTCCTCCGTGCACCCCCTGACGTAATCGCCGGGAAAGACCTCGTCGGGATGCAGCCCCGCCGGCGCGGGCCACCGCAGGTTCTTCGGCGGGACCTTGGTGGCGACGTAAATATCCTCGTCCCGCTCCGCGACCACCTTGCCGACGAGCCGCTCGCTGTGCCCCTCACCGTAGGCCAGCGCCGTGTCTATAAAGTTCAGGCCAAGGTCCACGGCCCGGTTCAGGGCCTTCAGCGACTCCTCGTCTTTGGCGCCGAGCCAGGCGTCGCCCGCGATCCCCCACGCCCCGTAGCCGACCTCCGACACCTCGATACCCGTCCGGCCAAGCTTCCTGTAGTTCACGCATTCCTCCGTCTATACCGCCTCGCAGATGAATCGTGTTCTTACCACGGCGGCTTTGCCACGAAACAGCTGGTCAGCCGGTCAGCCCGCTCCGGCCTTCGGCCTCCGCTCTCAGCCAGTCAGCGAGAAAGCTGAAGCGCTGACAAGCTGAAGTGCTGACAAGCTATACTGCTCGGATGGACGGGAGGGTATAGCGGTGCGGGTGCTGGACGCGCGTCAGGAGGCGCTGGTCGGGCGGGAGCGGGCCCTGCTCGGGACCCTTGTGGACTTTCTTGTCGGATTCGGGGCGCCGGGCGAGGATGTGGAGATCGTGCGCAGGTCGCTCTCCGACCTCGAGGAGCTCTTCCTGCTGGTCATCGTCGGGGAGTTCAACGCTGGCAAGAGCGCCTTCGTGAACGCCCTGCTCGGGGCGGAGGTCTCGCGGGAGGGCGTAACGCCGACTACCGACAGGATCACGCTCCTCAGGCACGCGGACGAGCCGATGGAGCGGGAGCGCAGGGACGGGGTGCTGGAGCGGGGCCACCCGAACGAGTTCTTGCGCGAGGTCGCCATCGTGGACACGCCTGGCACCAACGCGATCATCCGCCACCACGAGGAGCTCTCCCGCGGCTTCGTCCCCCGCAGCGACCTGGTCATCTTCGTGACCTCGGCCGACAGGCCGCTGACGGAGAGCGAGCGCGGCTACCTGGAGCTCGTGCGGGACTGGGGCAAGAAGGTCCTCATGGTCGTCAACAAGGCCGACCTTCTCGGCGACGACGACAAGGTAGGGCAGGTCCGCTCTTTCGTGGAGGACGGCCTCCGCTCGGCGCTCGGCCTCTCGCCCCCGATCTTCTTCGTCTCCTCCCTCCTCGCCCGCAAGGCGAAGGCGGCGACGAGCGCGATGGAGAGCAGGGCGCTCCTGCAGGCGAGCGGCTTCGGGGACCTCGAAGCCTACGTCCACGACCTTCTGGACGAGGAGGGAAGGGTGCGCCTGAAGCTCCAGAGCCCGCTGGGGCCCGTCGAGGAGCTTGCCCGGCGATACCGGGGCGCGGTCGAGGAGCGGCTGAACCTGCTCGAAGAGGACTTCAGAACCTCCGAGAACGTCGAGTCGCAATTGGCGCTCTACGTCGAGGACACGAAGCGGGACTTCGAGGCTCGTCTGTCCGAGATAGAGAACATAGTCCTCAAGATGGGCGAGCGCGGGGATTTGTGGCTGGAGGAGAACATCCGGCTCATGAACGTGCGGGAGCTGTTTCGGGAGGAGAAGGTCAAGCGGCGCTTCGAGCGGGAGGTCGTGGCCGACACGGAGAAGCTCATCGACGAGCGGGTGGACGAGCTCGTGGACTGGCTGGTCGGGCGCAACCACAAGCAGTGGCGGACCGTGGTCGATTACCTGGAGCGCAGGCGGCGGGCCGAGTACGACGGGGAGATGATAGGTGAGGTCCGCGACGATTTCGAGCACGACCGGGGCAAGATCCTGCGCTCCGTCGGCAAGACGGCCCAGGACGTCGTCGGCGGCTACGACCGCGAGCGCGAGTCCGAGCTCCTCGCCAATTCCATCCAGAACGCCGTGGCCCGTACGGCCGCCATAGAAGCGGGCGCGTTGGGCATCGGCGCCGTCGTGGTCGCCCTCGCCACCACCCGCTTTCTGGACGCCACCGGGGTCATAGCGGCGGCGATCATCGCCGGCTACGGGCTCTTCGTGCTTCCGAACCGGAGGCGCAAGGCCCGCCAGGACTTCCGGGAGAAGACCGACGCCCTGCGCCGGCGGCTCGGGGAGGTGGTCAGGCGCCAGTTCGAGACCGAGTTGGGCCGTTCCGTGGAGAAGATGCGGGAGGCCATTGCCCCGTACACCCGCTTCGTCAGAACCGAGCACGCCCGCATGAGCCGCGCCCGCGAGGACCTCACTAAAATAGACGCCGAAGTCGACGCCATCAAGGACGAGATCTCCGCCCCGGGCCCCCGCTCCGGGACAGATTCCTAGAAGTTCAAAAAGCCCCCGAAAAAGGCGTGATGGTCCCCATCATAGCTGCTATCATTCGCCTTCCTTAGAGATTAAGGGGGGAGCAAAACGCGCAACATGTTGCGGTCTCGGCCGCCGGGCGACGCAACGCCTGGTGCCGGACCAGAGATAACGCACGTCGTCAAGATCGTCGGCCCGTCCGACCCCAAAGCCCGCGGTATAAGGCTGCCTTTCATGCCGGGTCTCGACGGGTTGAGGGCGCTTGCGGTCGTGGCAGTGCTGCTCTACCACGCGGGGCTCGAGTGGCTGCCCGGCGGGTTCCTCGGCGTCGAGATCTTCTTCGTAATAAGCGGGTACCTGATCACGGCCCTCCTCGTCACCGAGTGGCGCCAGCGGGGCCGCATAGACTTGAAGACGTTCTGGATCAGACGAGCTAGGAGGCTGTTGCCGGCGCTCTACCTGGTGGTCGTCGCGACGCTCGCCTACGCCGTGATCTTCCTTCCCGGGGAGGTTGCGGGCCTCAGGGGCGACGCGCTCTCGGCCTTCGGCTACTTCACCAACTGGTATTTGATCTTCGGCAACGAATCGTACTTCGAAGCCATGGGCCGCCCCTCGCTCCTGCGCCACCTCTGGTCGCTCGCCGTCGAGGAGCAGTTCTACCTGCTCTGGCCCCCCGTGGTCGCCCTGGGCGTGAGCCTCGGCGCCCGCCGCTGGCGCCTGCGCCGCCTGGCGTTCGTTTCCCTCGTGATCGCCGGCCTCTCCGCGCTCTTGATGGCCTTCCTGTACGTCCCAGAGGTGGACCCGTCCCGCATCTATTACGGCACGGACACCCGTGCCGCCGGCCTCCTCATCGGCGCCGCGCTCGCCTTTGCCTGGCGCCCCGGGGAGCGGGCCTACAGGGAGGGCTGCGCCCGTCTCGCGAGGCTCCGGGGGTCAGGGGCCAGGGGACGTCTCCGGCGCAAATGGGGCTGGACCCTGCCGGCCCTGCTCGACCTCGTCGGCCTCGCGGCCCTCGGCGGGCTCGTGCTTTTCTGCCTGCGCCTCGACGAGTTCCAGCCGGCGCTCTACAAGGGCGGTTTCCTGGCGGTCTCCCTGACAACGGCGGCCCTTATAGCGGCGCTCGCCCACCCGCACTCGCACGTGGGACGGTTGTTGCTCGGGTGGCGCCCCCTGCGCTGGATCGGGGAGCGCTCATACGGCATCTACCTCTGGCACTGGCCCGTCTTCATGGTCACCCGCCCCGGTCTCGACGTACCCCTGGAAGGTCCGAAGCTGCTCGCCCTGCGCCTGGCCGTCACCGTTCTGCTGGCCCACCTCTCCTTCCGCTACGTCGAAGAGCCCATCCGGTCAGGCGCCCTCGGCCGCGCCTGGAAGCGGCTCCGGCAGGCGAGGGGCCCTCGCCGCCGCGCGCTCGGGTTCCGCTGGGCCGCCGCGGTCACGCCGGTCATCGCGCTCTGCGTCGTGCTCGGCGTCGCCGTCGCGCAGGCCAAGGCACCGGCGCCGCCGGCCTACCTCGCCGCGCAGGAGATCCACACGGTCGAAGAGACCACAGATCAGCCATCCCAAAAAGACACCAACGAGAACGGGAACAAAGAGGAGGAAGAGGTCGCCTCCGAACCCCTCTCCAAGAAGGACGAAAAGCCTTCGCCGGACAAAGCAAAGAGCGACAAAGACAAAGCGGCGGCCGATAAAGATCGGGCAAAAGGTGACGCCAACAAGACAAAAGCGTCCGACAAAAACGCTTCCAAGAAAGACCCGAAGAAGCAAAACGCCGCGGCGCCCGCTTCGACCGGGCCCGTCAGCGCCATCGGGGACTCCGTGATGCTCGGCTCCGCCGCCACCTTGCAGAAAGAAGTCGCAGAGCTCTCGGTCATCGACGCCCAGGTCGGGATGCAGGTCTCTTATGCCACCGACATACTTCGTTCGCGGCGGTCGGCGGGGCAGCTCGGGGAGACCGTGATCGTCCACCTCGGCAACAACGGCACCTTCACGGCCGGCCAGTTCGACGAGATGATGAACGTCCTCTCCGACGTGGACCGCGTGATCTTCGTCAACGTGCGGGTGCCGCGGGCCTGGGAGGCTCCGAACAACGCCGTGATCTACGAGGGCGTCCAGGAGTACCCGAAGGCGGAACTCGTCGACTGGTACTCGGCCAGCGCGGGCCAGCCCAACCTCTTCGTCACGGACGGCGTCCACCTCCAGCCCCCGGGCCAGCGCCTCTACGCAGACATGATCTCGGCCCAAATAGAGGAAGGCTGACGCGGGGTCCGGTTGTATCCCAACCCCGCAGTGAACCGAACGCCAGCCGATACCCCGGCCCGGTGGTAGACCGATCCCGAAACGACCCACCCAAAGAGGAGAAAAAGATGGCCGACCGCCAGACGAAAGAGCGTAAGCTCGTTGCGCTGATGATCAACGACCTCGAAGCCAGCATGGGCCTCGAAGACCTCTCACGCGCCGAGAAGGAGGTCCAGGCGCTCCCAGAGGACGAGCTGGACAGGATCCTCGCGTCCAGGCTGGACCTCCCCCACCCAACCGACGAGGAGGCCCTCGACTCGGCGCTCCTGCACGTCCGGGAACCCGAGACCCCCTCAGGCTCCCCCGGAGACCTCACGGGCGCCCCCGACATGTCCCACAACCCCGGCCCCGGAGAGAACACGGACAATTAGGAAAGGCCCCAGGTTACGCGTATACAGGGGTAGGGGCGAAAACGCCCCTACCCCTGCTCATCCAGCCGTCGTTTCAGGTCGGCGACCTGCCGTTCGAGCTCGGAGATGCGACGGTTCTTCTCGCGGCTCTTCTGCCGCCAGCGGTCACGGATCCTCTTCTCGAACTCCACGGAACTCCTCAGGACCCGCCGGTACTCGGCCTCGATCCTGGCCCGCTCCTCTTCCAGCCGACACTCGTTGCCCACGAAGGCCAGTCTAGCGCAACGGCGCAAGGCCAATGCCTGGCCAAAACGAAGAGGGGCCGGGAGTTCCCGGCCCCTCCCCTATCTGCGACGCCGAAGCGCTAGGCTTCGGAGCCGTTTTCCTCGGGGCCCGCGCCCTCGATCTGGATGCGCCTGGGCTCCTGCACGGAAGCGGCCCCCGCGACCCTGACCTCGAGCACGCCGTCCCGGAAGCGGGCGCTGATGCTGCTCTCGTCGGTTCCCTGCGGCAACGACATGCTCCGCCTGAACGTCCCGTAACGCCGCTCGCGCACGTAGTAACCCGCGCCCTGCTTCTCTTCTTCGGCCTTGCGCTCCCCGCTGATGGTCAACAGGCCGTTGTGGAACGTGATGTCCACGTCCTCCTGCCTCACACCCGGCAACTCGGCCCGCACGATCACGTCCCCGTCCTCGTGCAACACGTCGAGCGCCGGCGCCCACTGCATGGGCTGCTCACCCTGCTGGCGACCGCCCCGCGAGAATCCACCGAACATCTCCTCGAGCATGCGGTTCATCTCGCTGTGCATGTCGTAGAACCCGCGACCCCTGAAAGGACTGATAGCCATCTTCACTACCTCCTCTTCTTCGTGGCCTCCGGCCAACCTGCTTACGGCCCCATTATACACCTTCGTACACTTTGTCAACAGTTTTTTTACAGATTTTTTACAGATTGTGCTAGAATATCTGGGACGGCGGGCAGAGAGGCGGACGAGTGGACGATTTGGGCGAGAGGGTGGCTTCGATCCGGGGGCGGCGGATGTGGACGCAGGCGCGGCTGGCGCGGGAGGCCGGGTTGAGCCCGACGACGATCTCGGGCATCGAGAGCGGGCGCATAGCGCGCCCCCACTTCGGCACGGTGCGCAAGCTGGCGCGGGCGCTCGGGGTAGAGGCCGAGGAGTTGGCTTCGGGTTCGAGGCCCGTGGCGGGTCCGGCTTCCCTCTCGTTGGAATGGGCCATGTCCTCGAGCGAGGAAGAGTTCGAGCGCGGATTAGAGGGGGCGTCGATGGCCGGCCTGAGCTCGCTCTCGCGGGGTCTCGGCGAGGAGCAGGAGCGCCTGCGGAAGCTCTACGGGGAGGTCAGCGGCGACGGTCCGCGGCGGATTTTGAAGGGCATGATCCGCCACGCCGCCGCAAACTCCGGGTCGGTGGACGCCTCCATCTCCGTCCACCCCGACGCGGAGAACGAGGGGAAGGTCTAGAGCTATCAGCCATCAGCCCGCTCCGGCTCCGCCTCCGCTTTCAGCCTTCAGCTTTTCGGTTTTGCTGAAAGCTGATAGCTATCCGCGGTCAGCCGGATCTCGTCAACTCCGAGAGGCGGGAGGTCGGGGTGATGAGGTCGGGGTCCGTGACGACGTCCACGAGCGAGACGCCTTCGTGGGCCACGGCCTCCCTTAGGGCGGGCTCCAGGTCCCCGGGGGCCGTTACGCCGTAGCCCTCGGCGCCGAGGCTGCGGGCGAAACCGGCGAGGTCGACGGCGCCGATATCCGAGCCCGCGGTCCGGCCGACGTCGCGGGCCTGGTGCATTGCTATGGTGCCGTGCATCCCGTTTCGGAAGACGACGACCGTAATATCCGCGCCGTACCGGACGGCCGTCTCTATCTCCTGACCGCTCATCAGGAAGCCCCCGTCCCCGCAGAGCGCCACGACGGACCTCTCGGGCGCCGCGAGCTTCGCCCCGACGGCGGCCGGCACGCCGTACCCCATCGCGCCGTTCGTGGCCGCCAGCTGCGTCAGCGGGTGGTCGTGCCGCCAGTAGCGGTGAAGGAAGACCGAGAAGTTTCCGGCGTCGTTGGCCAGGACCGCGTCGGACGGGAGCACGTTTCGAAGCGCGCCGACGACCTCTGCCGGGTCCACCCCGTTCTCGGAGCGGCTCTCCGGTACCTCGCTGAAGTCCAGGTATGCCCTGTGGGCGGCGGTCCAGTCCCTCACGACCGCTTTGGGGGCATGCCTGGTGAAGGCTTCGAGCGCGGCGCCGGCCTCCGAGACGACGCCGCGTTCGACCGGGACCGTCGCGCCGACCTCGCCGGGGTCCGCGTCTACCTGGATCACGGCCTGGTCGTGGCGCGGCAGCGCATAGGTCTGCGTCGTCACCTCGCTCAAACGGCAACCGACCACCACCACGAGGTCCGCCTCCTCCAGGCTCTTCAGCGTCTCCGCCGAGGTCGCGAGGGTGAGGTGTCCGAGGTAGAGGGGGTGGTCGTTCGGGAAGACGTCCTGGCGCCGGAAGGCGGCGTAGACGCCCGCGCCGAAAGCTTCGGCGAACCGGACCAGGGCCTCGCGTGACCGCTTCGCCCCGCCGCCCGCGATCACGACGGGCCGCCTCGCGCCCACGAGCCTGCGCACGACGTGCTCGACGTCCTCGGGTCCGGGCAGAGCGGGCGTGCCCTCGGAGAGCCGCGGCACCTCATCCGCCACTTCCTCGGCGAGGACGTCGGCGGGGAGGGCGAGCATGACGGGCCGGGGCGGCCCGAGGTGGCGATGCGCAGGCCGCGGGCGACGAGTTCGGGGAGCCGGTCGGCGCGGTGGACGGTGGTCGACCATTTGGTGATCGGGGCGTAGAAGGCAGGAAGGTCCACCTCCTGAAAAGCTTCCCGGTCCAGGAAATCCGTCTCGACCTGCCCGAGTAGGACGACCATGGGGGTTGAGTCCTGCATCGCGGTGTGGACGCCGATGGCGAGGTTGGAGGCCCCCACCCCCCGCGTCGCCATCGCCACCGCCGGCACGCCCGTCAGCTTGGCGTCAGCCTCGGCCATGAACGAGGCGCCCGACTCGTGGCGGGTCGAGATCAGTTTTGTCTGTGGGTGGCGTTCGGCGGCGTCAAGAACCTCCAAAAAGCTCTCGCCCGGCACCGTGTAGAAGCGCCGGACCCCAGCCCGGGCCAGCGTCTCGACCGCAACGTGTCCCGCCCTGGCCTTCGCGCCCATTCGACCTCCCGAAATCTACGAACCCGCCACCGCACATCCTACACGCCAACCCGGCAGAGAAGTTAGAGTGTGTACGGGACCAAGAAGGGAGGATGTTGGCTGAGGCCGTCGTGATCGGCTGCGGGGTAATAGGGCTCTCCACGGCGATCCGCCTGCGCGAAGCCGGCGTGGACGCCCGCATCGTAACCGCGGAGCTTCCCGAGAACACGACCTCGGCCGTGGCGGCGGCGATCTGGTACCCGTACAGGGCCTACCCCGAGGCAGCCGTCCTGCGCTGGGGCGCCAGAACCTTCGAGGTCTTCGAGGGCCTGGCCGCGGCGCCGGGCACGGGCGTCCGGATGCGCGGCGGCGTGGAACTCCGGCGAGAGCCGGTCGGGGAGCCGTGGTGGGCCGCGGCGGTCCCCGGCGTCCGGCGCTGCGAAGAGGGCGAGTTGCCACCCGGCTACCTGGAAGGGCACGCCTTCGTGGTGCCCGTGATCGAGATGCCCGCCTACCTCCGTTACCTGATGGGCCGATTCGCCAGGACGGGGGGCGAGATCGAGGAGCGCGCCCTCGGCAGCCTGGACGATCTCGCCGGAGAAGCCCGGGTGCTCATCAACTGCGCCGGCCTCGGCGCCCGGGACCTCGTCGGCGACGATTCCCTCACACCGATCCGCGGCCAGATCCTGCGCGTCCGCAACCCTAACCTGAAAGACTTTGTTCTGGACGAGGATGACCCGGAAGGCGTCACCTACATCGTCCCCCGCTCCGAAGACTGCGTCCTCGGCGGCACGGCGGACGAGGGCGAGTGGGAGACCGAACCGGACGCCTCGGTGGCGGCGGAGATCCTACGCCGCTGCGCGGCCCTCGAACCCCGCCTCGCGGGCGCCGAAGTTCTGGGGCACAGGGTCGGCCTCAGACCGGGCCGCCCCGAGGTCCGGCTGGAGCGCGAAGACGGCTCGGGCGTTCCCATTATCCACAACTACGGCCACGGCGGCTCGGGCGTCACCCTCTCCTGGGGCTGCGCGGAAGAAGCCGTCCGTCTCGCCGCGGAGGCGTAATTAATGCGGTCAGCTCTCAGCCCGCTTCGGCCTGCTTCGCAGGCCTGCGCCCTCAGCTATCAGCCTTGTGTCCTTGGCTGAAAGCTGATCGCTAAAATCTGACAGCCAGACGCCCTCTACTTCCTGCGGATTCTCCACCCCGACGGGCGGGGTCCCGACAGCTCGGTTTCGAGCGCCGAGTCCACCTGTTTTTTGGCCGGGCCGAGCTTCTTGCTCACGCGGCGGGACATCCCCTTGCGGGCCCGTTCGTATCCTTTCTCCTCGACCTCGGCCGAGAGAAGGGCGCGGAGCTCCCGGCTCTTCTGTGTGAAGTCCTCGATCTTCTCTCGGGTCTCGTCCGCCAGCCACATCGACCGGGGCAGGTAGCTCCTCGAAAGCCCCTCGAGGAGCTGGTCGACCCGCTCCCTGCGCTCCCGCTCCTCGGCCTCGTCCAACTCGCCGTACATCGAAGTCCACGACACGAACCCCCGGTACAGCCGCGCGAGCGCGAAACGTATCTCCTCCACCGCGTAGCGGCGCCGCTCGACCCCGATGCCGCCCAGTTCCATGCTTCTCAAGACCATCCCCCCGGATGCGTGTATGCGTCAAAAACAGGGCCCACAACATGATGTGGACCAAAGACCCAAAATACCACAACATGCAGAGTATTTTCACGCGCCTCCGCACCACCGAAAGCCGCCGATAGTTTCCCTGGGAGACCCGAAGAGGGGGCCGGTTACTCTTCTATGACACCGGGCGTCGGGACGGGGGTCGCGGGCGCGGCGCGTCCGTCTCGCGCGCTGGCCGGCGGTCCGAAGCGGTCGCACACCCCGTCCCCGTCCGCGTCGGTATCATCCCAGCACTTGTTGCGGACGGGGTAGGGGCCGTCGCCGCTGGGGTTGCCGATCCGGTCCCAATATGCGTCGAAAGACGCGGCGTCCTGGGGTCCCGGGGTCATACGGCGGGGCGTGTCGATGGAACGGCAGCCGGCCAGGGTCGAGATCACGGCGTTCTGGCACCAGTAGCGGCCGATGGGCGGGTGGTCGAGACCGGCGCCGTGCTCCATCTCGTGCGTCATGGTGGCGAGTTGCTGGCTCTCGGGCAGCGACGGGTACTTGTCCGGGTTGATGTTGATCTGCAAGCGGTCGGGGTGCAAAGAGTAGCTCCACTGCGCGAGCGGGGCCCTGATCCCGCCGTTATTGAAGCCCTGCACGAGCGCCTCGCAGAACTCTCCCGTATCCGTCACGTCCACGAACCGGGGGTCCGCGCCGGGGAGTAGCGAGGTGTCCGCGTTCAGGTTCACGATAGCCCGAAAATAGTAGGCGCTCTCCAATCCCCCACGGTTGCACATCTGGACGTCGCCGTCCTCCTCGAGGTCGGCGTCGAAGTCCGTCGATGGCACGAGGGCCTGCGCCGGCGAGGACCACCCCGCCAAAGACAGCGCCAACACCAGAGCCGCCACGGTCAGAATCTTGCCCATTCTTGCCCCCCACACCATACGCGGCCCATCGCGCGTTTACACCAGATGTTTCGAGGGCCATGTTAACCGCTGCAGACGGGAAAAGCCAGTAGCCTCGCGGCCCGCCCGCGGAACACGGAACCCGGCGAACGGCCGACGTTCCTTACCGTTCATGCAGCCCTTGGTTTCGTTACGGGAGTGACACGGACCTACTCACCGATAAGACGCGAAACTTTACGGGCTCCGCCGCGTAGCCATGTGAAGCCGGGCCCCGACTCTTTTACCCCCCTCCTGTTCGGGCCCGGCGCTTATCGGCGACCCGGCCCGAAGGAGACGGTCTTGGCCCGCCGCCGTCGCCTACCCGGGCATGGCCTGCCTGGCCATCTCCATGCCCTGCTCACCCGTCACGGCGGGGAACACCTCAATCTCGAACATGTCGGCCCATTGCATCCTTATCTGGCCGAAGGCGTCCATGCTATCCGCTTCCATGACGGAGACGACCCTCGGGTGCTCGGTTTCGAGCCAGTACTCGCCAAGGACCCTCACGCCCTCCGGGTAGTCCCATTGCATCCGGCGGGCGACCCCTTCTTGGAAGGTAGCAGTACCTCGGGTCTTGAGCAGCGCCACGAACAACATCGCTGTTCCTCCTTTCCCCACCGCGCAAGAGCAGGTCTTGTCTTTCACCCGGACCCATGATACCTCTGTCACAATAGCGGCGCATCTCCTTGCAAGGCCAACCTCCGAAAAACCCATCAGCGCGAGGTTCAGAGAAGGCTCACCTTACCGGAAGGTAGGCGAACAAGCTCCAAGATAGCCCTTTCGCGGTATGCGCCTGGTATGCGCCTCCCCGCGAAATCCGGCACACTGGTGGCGAAGTTCGGGCCGGGAAGGGAGGACGAAGATGGACACAGAGGCGAGGGGAAAGGGGCCGGTGAAGGTGCCGCCTGGCGGAGGCCGCTCGGTGTGGCTGGTGGGCGACCTGATCGAGGTGAAGCTCTCGAGCGAGGACACCGGCGGGGCGTACTCGTTGGTCGAGGAGACGACCCCGCCCGGCGGCGGACCGCCCCCGCACTCCCACCTAAACGAAGACGAGACGCTCTACGTGTTGGAGGGGGAGGTGGAGTTCCTCGTGGGCGAGGATAGTATCCCGGCGGGCGCGGGGTCGTGCGTCTACGCCCCGAGGGGCATCCTGCACACCTGGATGAACGTCGGCGCGGCGCCTTCCAGGATGCTGGGCGTCATCACGCCCGGGGGCCTGGAGAGGTTCTTCCTGGAGGCCGGCGAGCCGGCGGCGGGGGACGCTTCCCCCCCACCCGGTCCCCCGGACATCGAGAAGGTCATGGCGGCCGCAGCCAGGTACGGAGTCGATATACCGCCGCCTCCGGAGCAGACCTCATAAGGCCCAGCGAACGCAACGCGTCTTTGCGCCGCTCGATGCACTTCACTTCCTGACCGGTCATCCGCTTGGGGAACGGCGCGAACAGGTCGTGGTCCTCAAGGCGGCCACGAACCTCGCGATTCGCAGGAAATCAAGAAGTGGCGGGACCGGGATTCGAACCCGGGACACCATGATTTTCAGTCATGTGCTCTACCAACTGAGCTATCCCGCCGGGGAAAGCGTGGAGATTCTACGTTACGAGACGGGGGCTATCAAGCGGCAGGGGACACCACGATTTTCGGTCGTGGTGTCCCGCTGGCGCGGTGGCCAGGCCTCTTACACCGCCTTCTGGAACCGCCCCAACTCGAAGGCTGACTCGAGCATCTCCTTGGGAAGGGCGCCCATGACGGCCTTTGGCTGCTCGCCGGGCTCGAAGAGGGCTATGGTCGGGATGCTGGAGATGCCGAAGTGGCCCGCGAGCGCGGACTCCGCGTCCACGTCCACCTTCGCCACCTTCACGGAGCCCTCGTAGTCGCGCGCGATCTCATCCATCACCGGCGCGACCTGCCGGCAGGGACCGCACCACTCAGCCCAGAAGTCGACCAGCACGGGCACCTCCGACTTCAAAACCTCTTCCTCGAACGTGTCGATAGTAACGGCTACGGGATCGGACACAACATACCTCCTGGAATCTCTCATCTGAATATCAGTATATTTTTACCACCGAAGGCGCCCTGCCACGGTGACGGAGAGGACAAACCCGGTAAAACCGGCCAGGGCCGCGCCCAGGCAGACGAAAGAGCAGGCCGCCGTGAGTAGGACCGTGGCGTTTCTGGCCCGGAGCGCCATGCGCTCCCTGCCCATCTCGGAGATGAGATCCGCGTCGTTTTTGGGTTCTTCCGCAAGCTCGCGCTTCATCGCGTCTGGACCGCCCCGATCTCCGCCCCCACAAAGCTACGCCGGACACATCCGGGCCACGTTACCCCATCATTGCGAAGCGAAAACGGCGGCGAAGAAAGCTCTTCCTCCAGGCCAGGAAGCTGAAAGCCGAAAGCTGACCGCTAAAAGCTAAACTGGCGGGAGCGACGGGACTCGAACCCGCGGCCTCCGGCGTGACAGGCCGGCGTTCTAACCAACTGAACTACGCCCCCGCGAAGGGCAGACGGGAGTGTAACAAAGAAGCTGTCAGCCGTCAGCCTTCGGCGGTCAGCTTTTTAGGCTATTGCGGTTGGGCCGGGAGAGGGAGAGCGCGTGGGGGCTGTTTTCTCGCACGGAGGCGGGCTCACCTTTACCATCTCGATCGTTTGTTCGTGGAGGTCGGCTATGGAGGCGGAGTTGCAGTAGCTCAGGGCGGAGCGGATGCCGCCTTCGAGTTGGGTGATGAGGGTCCTCACGGAGCCCTTGTGGGGGATGAGGGTCGAGACGCCCTCCGGGGTGCGGTCCGTGCCGACGCGATCCATCGCGCCCCGGGAGGCCATGCCGCGGTAGAGCTTGAAAGCCTGTCCGTTCTCCCGGATCACGGCCCCGGGCGCCTCGTCCGTGCCGGCGAAGAGGGAGCCGATCATGACGGTATCGGCGCCGGCCACGAGCGCCTTGGCGATGTCGCCCGAGTTGCGGATGCCGCCGTCGGCGATCAGGGCCGGCGGGTGGAGGACGCGCGGGCGCGCCTTGCGGCGCTCGGCGTCCCACCAGCGGTCGAGCGCCGCCCTGACCTTGAGGATCGCCGTGAGCTGCGGCACGCCGCAACCCGTAACGATGCGCGTCGTGCACACGGCGCCGGGGCCCACCCCGACCTTTATCGCGTGGGCGCCGGCCTCTAGCAAGTCCCACGCGCCCTCGGCGGTGGCCACGTTGCCGGCCACGACCCATAGTTCGGGAAACCTTTCACGGACCTCAAAGATCATCTCCGTCACGCGGTCGCTGTGGCCGTGGGCCACGTCTATGACCACGCCGTCGAGCCCATCGACCATCGAAATCTTCCCGAGGTCGGCCGGCTTGACGCCGACGGCCATAAAGCGGTGGCCCGGGGTGCGGCCCACCCAGTCCGCGTGCGTCTCGGGGTCTTCCACGAAGCGGTGGATCACACCCATCCCCCCCGCCTCGGCCATGGCCGTCGCCATCGCAAGCTCCGTAACGGTGTCCATGTTCGCGCTGATGATCGGCAACTCCAGCGTCAGGTCCCCAACCAGACGGGTCTTCAGCGAGACGTCCTTGCGGGAGAAAACCGAAGACCTTTTGGGCACGATCAAAACGTCGTCGAACGTCAACCCGTTCTCCACAAACTTCACACCCATAGCGGTCCTGAGATCCTTCCCAACTATAATTGCTAGCGGCTGAAAGCTGATAGCTAAAAGCGGGGCCGAAGGCCCCCCAGTGGGCGATGCTGGGTTCGAACCAGCGACCCCCTCCTTGTAAGGGAGGTGCTCTACCCCTGAGCTAATCGCCCGTACTAGCACTTCAGCTGGTCAGCATTTCAGCCTGTCAGCTCTTGCTGACTAGCTGGGGTGCTGACCGGGCTGACCGGCTAATACGTGCCCCCGACGGGATTCGAACCCGTGCCGCCGCGAAAGGCTGCGTGAGGACACTTTCCGAAACCCAGTATACCAGCGGGTTTGCGGGAGTTAAGTGCACTTGGGGCGGTAGTGCTCAGGAGAAGTCCCGAGAACCCGACTTCTAGAAACTTGGGTGAATCGGCACGGGCATCGCGCGCACTGCGTCGAATTATCGGGGTGTTCTCGCGCGCCGTGCACGCGGATCGTGGCTGTCGGCAACGTGCGGCGCAGGCGACCGCGTGTGCGTCCTCGTGGCCATGCTCGTCGAGTCTCCATCTATCAGGCGGCGCCGCCTTTGGGCAGTAGTCTGGTTCTCCTTCGCGGTCGTCGTGACCAGGCGGGGAGCGGGGCTCAGGAGCTGGCTCAGCCCACCGCCCTCTTCACGAGCGCGCCGATCTTTGCCTCTTCGGTGGCGGTCAACTCCTTTAGCGCGAAGGAGGTCGGCCACATGGCGCCTTCGTCGAGGTTCGCCCTGTCGCTGAAGCTGAACGTCGCGTACCTCGTGTTGAACTTCTCAGCGCTCTGGAAAAAGCAGACGACCTTGCCGTCCTCGGCGTACGCGGGCATCCCGTACCAGGTTCTCGGCGAGAGGTCTGGCGCGCTGGCCTTGATGATCCCATGGAGCCGCTCGGCCATGGCGCGATCCGGCCCCCGCATCTCGGCGATCTTCGCGAGTACGGCGCGTTCCCCATCCTCCTTCTGCGCTTCCGCCTTCTGCTCCCTGGCGCGCTCCTTCATCGCGGCCCGTTCCTCGTCCGTGAATCCCTTGGACTTCTGCGTGGCCTTCCTTGCGCTCATCGTTCCCTCCTGTGCAGGCTCTCCCACTCCTGATTTCTTGATCCACGGTCCATACCTTAAAGATACTCATGGACGGCGGCTTCTCTACGCCTTTCTAAGACGCTCGGCCTCGGTCCTATGCTCCAGGGACGCCACAGAGGGGCACACCTTCCACGAGTATCACGAGCAAGTGGGGACGATTCCCGACGAGCGTCGATCTTAGTCCAGTACGCTAACAAGTGTCGATCCGGGGCTATGCGAACTTGTTAGAACTCCGCAAAGCGGAAAGCTAACTTCGGAGAATGGAGCTTATCCGTAGTACGTCATATCATCCCTGATGCAGAGTATTGCTGATAAGCAAAGCATATACTCACTACATCCACGTATACTCACGCGAATTCTCGGAAGTCATAGCGCACAACCATCCAGCTACCTGCATATATCGTGTGGCCTGCCCTCTTCCCTACCCTCGTACATCGCCACCGTTCACCACGATAGCAACAACCTATTGCTATGTGTTGCTATCTTACCCTAGCCTACAGTTCAGGCATACCATACATACGCAATCCGAATGGCCTCTTGAACGCGCACCCACGCACGACGCGCACGCACATGAGGCAGACCGTGTAGCAAGCACCCGTTTGTTTTCCAGTTCCAGACCGCCAACATCTTAGCCGCGTACAATCCAAGTGGAGCGAACCCGAAAACGGTTACAGGTAGCCCAAGGAGTTTGTGAACGATATGACCCGATGGGACCTGTTGGACGATGACGAACTCGATTACCTCAAGCGCGTGGGAGTCGAGATGCATCCGAGCGCGATGAACTTCACACGAACCCCGACGTGGGAAGAGTTCTCCGTAGTGTTCGCCTACCTGTTGGGGCTAGGGACCCGAAGCGCCCATCTAGACGACCATGTGAACTTCGCTATCGGAGATTGCCTCAACCAAGGCAAAGAGTTCTTCGGAGAAGAGGCGATAGACAAGTTCATCAAGGACATCCTGCAACTTCGCAAACTTCGGGATATCGTCCTCAACAAAGCAGGCGCAACATTGATACTCCTGCAAACCATCGAACACCACATCAAATTCTGCTGCACTGCATTACCGTTAAAAGGGCTCAATCTGACGCTTGAAGACTTCACGTCTCCTGACCCAAAAAGGCGAAGGCAGACACCCGGACACGTCGCACACGCTTTGAGGAAAAGCGGGATATTTGGTCCCGACTTTGAAGCACGACTGTCCAAGTTCGTCGGCATGAGGAACGAGTTCATCCATAGTTGGTGGACCGAGCAAGACCGACGCAGCGAGTCAACAGGCGGCCTGCCCCCGAAAGAAGAACTGAAAGAAACGTTCGACTTCATACAGTCGCTCGTAAACGAAGCCCTGTACGTGAGGAATGTCTTTCGCGGCCTTGAACACCAGTTGGTCAAAGCCCACAGCAAAGGAACCGAAAGCGACCCCGTATTGGAATCGTGGTCGAGACACGTACCAGACTTCTTGGCCGCGTTGAGGTCCGACTATTCTGGTCCGAAATCTTGACCCCACTTTGACCCTAACCCGGAGCGTTTGACGACAACCCTGACGACTACCGGGGCTTAGTTCGGGCGAACGGACGCCTTCGGATCGGGGTTCAGGGCACCGTCCCGGAACTACCTTGCGCCGAGCTTTTCCTTTAGTTGAGCTGGATGCCGTTGATAAACGGCGAGGCGCAAGGTAGTGCCCCCAACGGGATTCGAACCCGTGCCGCCGCCTTGAAAGGGCGGTGTCCTGGGCCTCTAGACGATGGGGGCCCGTGAGCCAGGAAGGGATCGAACCTTCGACACGAGGATTAAAAGTCCCCTGCTCTGCCACTGAGCTACTGGCCCGGCTTCGGCCCGATTCTACCCGCATATTCCCCACTTTTCCAAGACCCCCGACGGACCCGGTTTGGTGCCGTGACAGTAACCGCGACAGTAACCGGGGGAAAAATGACCAAGAAACGGGGCAACGGAGAAGGCAGCGTGTTCAAGCGTGCCGACGGGCGCATAGTGGGCGTGTACGAGGATGCCCACGGCAAGACGCGCTACATCAGCAGCAAGACCATGACCAAGACGGAGATGAAAGCAGCCGTCCGCAAAAAGCTCCAGGACCGCGACGAGGGCGTAGCTGCCCACTCGGAAGGGTTGAGCGTAGAGAAGTACATGGACCGTTGGTTGGAGGCCATACGCGGAAACGTCAGGCCGGGGACGTTCAAGCCATACGAGGCCATCGTCAGACTCCACATAAAGCCGACACTCGGAGGCACGAAGCTCGACAAGCTCAACGCCATGCAGCTTGAGAGACTGTATCGTCAGAAGCTCGACGCGGGGCTGTCCCCTCGACGGGTGCGGTACATCCACGTGACCATACGCAAGGCGTTGAAGGACGCGGTACGGCTTCAACTTCTATCAAGGAACGTGGCCGACGCCGCCATACCGCCGCGTCAGGTCAAGACGGAGATTGACCCGCTCACGCAAGACCAGATGCGTACCCTGCTCGACGCATCACGAGGCGACAAGCTCCACGCTCTGTACGTGCTGGCGACAACTACGGGGATGCGTCAGGGCGAGCTTATCGGCCTACAGTGGAAGGATGTTGACATGGACGGCGGCACGTTGCGCGTCAATCGAAGTGTGTACGAGGGCGTCGTCAGTCCCCCGAAGACGAACGCGGGACGCCGCACCATCCGACTGTCCAAGCTGGCAGTATCGGCACTACGTCAGCATAGGGTCAACGCCGCCACGCGCAGCGAGCGTATATCCGAATGGGTCTTCCCGAATGCCAGGGGTACGACCATCGGACACCAGAACTTGCACAACCGCAGTTGGAAGCCCCTGCTCAAGCGTGCCGGTCTGCCCCATTCCGTCCGATTCCATGACCTACGGCATTCGTGCATCTCACTCTTACTGGCGCGAGGCGTACCCGTCAAAGTGGTATCCGAGATGGCCGGACACGCCGACATATCCGTAACCCTCTCGGTCTACGGGCACGTACTCCCCGACATGCAGGGGACAGCCGCCGACGGCATAGACGAGGCTCTAGGCTGACCAACTGGACAGCCTCCACACCGCCCCGGTCCTATTCGTATGGGCCGGGGCGTTATCTGTTCTCCAGATTTTGACCGCCCCAAGTATGTTCTTGTCCCCCTACCGCAACCCACATCGGCCCCCGGACGCCACAACGCGCAAAAGCGTCCTTCAAACGATTTCTCACGGAGTCGCGTATCTCGCCCACGCCGGACCCGTTCAAGTCCCCGGTGAACGTGTTGCGGGGCAAGTCCTTTGTCTCGTCCTAGCTAGTGAAGACGAAGTTGTACAGGCCCATACTCGAAAGCTCTTCCCGGACACACGCGTAATCGTCCGAGTCGGCATCCTTCAAGTCGAAGGTGACTACCACTTGGTAACTCACGCTCTATCCTCCCTGTGCTTGCTCTCCCAGCTTCATTCTACTCGGACACGACCGCCTACAAAACGAGAAACGATACGTCGCGCCACCCCCGCCACTAAAGAAGGGGGACATAACCACGAACCGTCTTACACGAATGGAGGTGAGAACATGACGATAAACCTACCAACCCCGATGTACACCGTCAGCGAGGCCGCGAAGCTCATAGGTTGCTACAGGACCCACGTCTACAAGATTGTGCATCGTGGGGACCTTGAAGCGACCACGGACGACACCGGCCAACTACGAGTGAGCAGGGAGGAACTTTATAGGTACTTGAAGCAGCGCGAAGAGGACTAAGGACGTACACGTTAGGAACGTACAAGGAGTGACGACACATGGAGCAGTTGTTGAACATCAAGGAGCTTGCCAACGTGCTTGGGCTGGCACCCGCGACAATCATAGACCTCGTGCGGGACGGGGAGATACCTGCCAGCAGGGTACGCGGTGGGAGGGTCAGCAGGCACGAGGTAACGCAGACCACCACCGCACTACGCTTTCACCCGGAAGACGTGCGCGACTACATCCGCAGCACCACAGTCAATTAACAACAGAGAAAGGCATAAGCCGATGACAGACACAATCACCAACACGCACGACCTAGATTACATCACCACCGACAGCGGCAACGCGGACCGTCTGGTCCGAGAACACAGGGAAGCTTTTAGGTACTGCGAACCGCTCGGAGGTTGGTTGACCTGGAACGGACTGCGCTGGAAGGTGGACAACGCCGCCATACACGAGAAGGCGCGCAGAATCGGCAGGGCGTTGCTTCAAGAGGCCGCAGACGAGAAGGACAACCACGTCCGGGACAGGCTCATACAGCACGCTAGGTACTCACTCAGCGACCCCGGCATAGAGCGCATGGTGAGGCGGGCCACGAAGGATGCCAGCGTTCGTGTAGGCCCCGCCGCTTTTGACTCTTACCCCTACCTTATGAACGTCTGGAACGGCACGGTTGACCTACGCACCGGGGAGCTTCACGGCCACGACCGGGAGAACCTTATAACCATGCTGGCCCCGGTCGCCTACTATCCTGATGCGGACGGCACGGAATGGGATACGTTCCTTGAACGGGTGCTACCGGACGAGGAGCTACGCGAGTTCATGCGCACGTCCGTTGGCTACTCAGCCATCGGCAACGCGGCAGAGCACGTTATGTTCATCCTGTACGGTTTGGGGGCTAACGGTAAGTCCACGTTCACCGAAACCCTCAAAGCGGTGTTGGGAGACTACGCCCACAGGACGAACACGAACACGCTGGTCAACAGCGGTGGCGGTCCCAACGGGGCCACCCCGGACCTGGCGAACCTGAAAGGCCGCAGGTTCACGTATGCGTCGGAGTCCGAAGAGGGCCAGAGGCTAGACGAGGCCACGATAAAGAGCATCACGGGCGGCGGCACGATAAACGCAAGGCACCTGTACGGCAAGCCGTTCGAGTTCGAGCCGTCGCACACGCTATGGCTAGAGACGAACCATAAGCCGCGAGTCAAGGGAACGGACCCCGCCATCTGGCGCAGGCTGATGCTCGTACCCTTCACGGTAGCGATACCGAAGCCGGAGCAGGACCGACACTTACCGGAGAAGTTGCGGGAGCAGGCATCGGGCGTGCTGAACTGGATTGTCCGTGGTGCTATGGACTGGCATACGTCCGACGGTCTGGTAGCCCCGAAGCCGGTAGAGGACGCGACCGAAGAGTACAGGTCCGACATGGACAGGATAGGCCAGTTCATACAGGAGATGTGCGACACGGGACCGGGCAAGCAAGTACCGATAGGCAAGCTCTACGAAGCGTACAAGTCCTGGGTAGAGCTTGACGGCAACACCGAAAAGGTCGAAGGCAAGATTACGTTCGGCCAGAGGCTCGAAGGCAAGGGCTTCAACAAGGGCAGGGCCAACAACGGTAGCGGTACGCGGGTGTACGAGGGCATAGCCCTACAGATAGACAGTTTCTAACCTTCTGACAAGTCTGACAAGTTGACCCCCTATTTCGGAAACTTTCCCTATAGCCTCTTCACGAGGGAGTTTCTGAAATCGCCCCCTAAGTTGTCAGAGTTGTCAGAAGAACCGACCACGGGATGTCAGGCAGGTTCATAGAACCGAGGCGCAACACAACCTCTTCGTAGGAGTAAGACCGGCGCACCTACCCTGGTTGTTGCCAGGACACAGCTTAAAGGGTAGCCGCGCCGGTAGCGCACCTACGAAGAAGTAACCGCGCTCGTCGGGTTTACGAGCATCAACGGGACCATGCGAGTAGCCGGTAACGCATGGGTACTTACGCGGCAGGTTCAGTGTGGGAGTCCGTGGCCCACCGTCGGTTGCTGCCGCAAGGGGTACACCAATCCCCCGGCATTACGGGTACGGCACCGCTACGTCATCCCCTGGCGGTGCCGACTCTCTCAGGACTGTACGCGCTGAGCGTACACGTCAATACCAGCCAATCATTAACCAGGAGGCATCACATGGATAGGGCAACTCAATACCTCGAAGACAAGATAAGTGAAATGGATAGGTCCACAAAGCTATTCGAGAACGCCATGAAGCGTAGGCCCGTTGCAGACAACTACGAAGAGACCGCTGAACAGGCGTTGGTAAGACTACGCGCAAAGCATCGACCGCCGAAGGCCATAACAGACCAGGACGTTGCAGCACAGGCACTAGCAGATTATGGAGGTAAGTAGTGAGTATTGACAAGGTTACGAAGGACTACAAGGCAAGGGTCAAAGCATCGGAAGCTATGTTGAACGAACTCGAAGCGCGAGCGGCAGAGATTGTCGAGCAACGCGAGTACGCCGACGATGCCCGTAGCTTGATTGAGGACGTACGGACCGGGCTTGATAGCATCCAGGCTGACAAGGTATCCACAGAGGCCGAGATGCTGCGAGCAATGGCGTTGGACGATAACGAATCTCTGGTAGGTCTTCGAGAGCGTTACGCATCGTTGGCCGAGCGTGAGCAGAGGTTGCAGGGTGAGATTCGACAGCTTGCCGGAGTGGTGGAGAGCAACACGGTAAACCCTTCCGAACTGGCGGCACTGATAACCCGGTTGAAGCGGTTCAACAGCCCGTCCGTTGACGATGTGGTCAAGGCCATCCGTGAGAACGAGAACAGCACCGCACAGGACGCTCAGGAGCGCGTGACGGCCACGCTGGAGCTACTGCCGACACCGGCCCCTCGAACCACACACGCCGCACTCATGGAGCTTGACGAGGGCTACCGCATGAACGACGGCGCGACCCTGGAGAAGTACCTACGCGACGAAGACGACAAGGGCAACAGCGAACAGGCAACAGCTATGCTGGCAGCAAGGTTGGAAGCCAGGGACCGCCGCGCAGTGGTGGCGGCACGGAAGTAGAACACATACCCGGACACATACTTTGGGTGATGCTGGCCCGGATTGGTCACAGATTGGCCGTTCCCCCAAAGTGTACGTCCTGTAGCCTAGACACCGCCCATTGATTGACCCTTAATGTGAGAATCTCCCATAATTTCAAGGGTACTATTGGACGATTCCCGGTATAGCTCCGGTCGAACACCCCCCGACCTTAATGTACAGCCGGACGTATCGCGGACCTAGCCTTTGAAGCACCCCCCTCCCCTCCGGGCATTTTTCGACCGGCCCCCCATACACCCCCGCTTGAATGGTAACGTCGCACAGACAAGATTATGACGCTTATCTGTACCGTCCCACAGCACCCCGATACCCGGATTGTGCATAGATAAGCCGCTCAACCATCGTACCGATACCGGATAGATAGAGGGTACGTGTTGGGCGAATATCTATCTGCCGACACACATACAGAAAGGACAGCAACGGCATGAGCTACATACCCTGGACCAGCGTGCAAGCTGTGAGACACAGCAACCCCTAACCGATGGACTGTACTTGAATGCTCACCCTGTATAGTCACATCCAAGTACAGTCACCATCGTTACGCCCGGACTACCCTAGCCTATTGCGAGCAACCCGTTCGTTTCGTGGTTAAGAGAATCTAGGAACTCAGTCCCCCCATCTGTCCCGCACTCGCCAGCCCCATAGTAATAGGCTCGTGCAGCATCATGTGCGCACAGTTGGGACACGCAACAGGAACCATCCCGATACCGCCCACCGCTTCGTCAACAGGTATAGAGCCCGTCGCGTCCGGTATAGGCACGACGACTATCTCGCCGCACTGCATCTCACCGTCGTACCCACACGCCAGGCAACGGTCAATGCCCTTCTCCCTACGCCATGCCGTCACATGGTCTTTCTGTTCTTGGGTCAGTGGCACGTGACCTCCTCGTTCGTTTTACGTTTCTCAGGCCTTGCAACGCTTCGCCCCGCTCTTGTCACATCGTAAGTGGAGCCGCCCGAGTAGACGGCTCCTCTTACGCGCAAGACCTGACGCTACACGGTATAGGCGGCAACCGGCGTCACGACCACCGCTGGCCCCTGCACGACAACTTCGTCACGCTCTATTGGACCGCCAAGCTCCTTGGGCCACTCGCCCATGAAGTCGTGGATAGCGTCCTTCAAGGTACCACCAAAGCCATTTGCTCCACGAACTCCAGGAGGAAGAACCTTCAGTAAGTCAATCAGGTCGATTGACGAGCCAGCAGGCACCAGCTCTTGTACCTTCCCGAACAGGGTCATTTCCCCACGGAACTCCGTGCCCATGCCCAGCACGAAGTTCTCTCTCGCAACGAAAACGACCGAGGCGTCCCCGTCTTCGTCGGCTTTGGAGAACATCGGTACTTCGTTGCTTCCTTCCTCGCCTCTCAGCCAACCGACTATCCTCATAATCTGCTCCATGTTGGCTTCGTCGCCCAGCTCGCTCTCCATCCCTAGAGACTTCATCCGGTCCACGATTCCGGTGAAGGAATCGAGCATCTGGTGAAGTGGGGAAGGACGGAAGTCCCTGGTAACCTCCAGCACGCTGCTCCTGCTCAACCCATCCATTTCAAGCGGGGTGTCCAGGTCAACGGTCTGAATGGCTCCTGCCTTCTGCACTTCATCGTACAGTCGGCTGAACATGTGCTGGGCATAGACACGTATGGTCTGCTGGACCTCCGACTCGTCGCCCTTACGCGCACCACCACCCAGCTTGAACGCCTGGATGTTGATGCCGCCGCTGACATTCACGCCGGTGTTCGACTTAATTCTCTGCGTAAGCTCGTTAGCCACGCCAGGGTCAACGCTGGAGAGGTAGTCCGTTATCCTTGCCACGTCGATGTACTCGTAGTCCCTTAACAGGAGCAACGGGTGTCCTTTCGGGTAGGCGCGGGTATACGCTAGGTCACACCCGCTTGCTTGGTATTGTGAATCTGGGGTATAAAGTGGAAGTACCTAACCGTTAGGCGGGACTCTCAGGCTCTTGTCGTGGTTGGGACTGGTAACGGGGAGGGCGTTCGCGACGGGCAATCGAGTGCGTCCTCTCCCTTCCTTTTTTTCTCCAAGCTGAGGGTCCAACCCTTTAATCACCTCCTTCGTGCTCTATGTTGCTCCCTTCTTACCAGCCCGGACATCGCTTGTCCAGTGGAAAACAGGAAAGTGCTGCAAATCGCCGTTCAACCAGAAGTAGAGGTTCAATTAGCCTTGCACTTCAAGGTGGCTGCAAGGTGGTTTAACCTGTGCTGTAGGTACATCCCTCGACCCTGCACTACACCTTAGTTCAACGGAAATAAGGGGGACCATCACCCATTGAGAGCGATGGTCCCTCGCAACTAGGAGCGTGGTTCGTAAGGCTCCAAGTTTCCTGCGTCATTCTGCCTGACCCACATCCTTACGGGGTCGTCACAGTCCCCCTCGCACACCATCTCAACCTTCATCGCTCTAGTCTTGCCAATCGAAAGCCGTTCTGACGAGTACCGTGGAACTAATCGAGCCGAACCGCAACCCCGACACCTCAAGTCTCGCTCACGCGCAATCTCGGTTAGCTGTTGCACATGCTCATAGGTGAACTCCAAATCCGCCATTCTAAAACCCCTTCTCTGCTGATAGTGGACACCTTGATTCTACTCGCCCCCACTCCGATTCCTTAGACTTCTAAGAAAGCTATTGACAGACGCCAGTGCGGTGCGTAGTATCAAAATTAAATACTACACAAAGGAGCGAGCGTGTACATTCGGACGGTCAATATCGAGAGGGACGGCGAGCAATACGGAACCTACTACCAAGCCGTCCGCTCGTACCGTGAGGCCGGGAAGGTCAAGCAAGAGGTTGTCCATCTCGGAGAACACGCCACCGCTGACGAGGCTCTAACGGCATGGGCCTACGATGTAGAGAGGTTGCAGGCGACGAGGCCACGCAAGGCCGACAAGCTCCGGGACAAGATGGAACGCCTACGGGAACTCACGTGACAGCAACCGTGACAGTAATTGACAGTAACGGCGGTCCCGTGGAACGCCAGATGCGCCTAGAATGGCGGATTAGGGCCGACGAACGAGGATTAAAAGTCCCCTGCTCTGCCACTGAGCTACTGGCCCGACCACGGCAGGATTTTATCAGATACGCGCGCCCCGTTTCGGCGAACCGCGGCCACGGAAGTATTTTTTCGTCCACCCGGCGCATACCTGTTCGTAAGGTTAAATCTTGGTTCAAGGAGGCGGACGGAAATGTGCCCCATAGAGCGCCGGTATGCGTTTCGAAAAGCCTCGTATAGCCCATTTGGGCTAACTAAAACTGGCCCATTTAGTGCTTACGATGACTGTTTCATCCAAGTTAAATCGATAGACGTATCTACTAGTACGTGTTGAAAGGCGAATGCGGCCGGGAAGTTCCAGGAGGGGTCCGGGGGCCCGGCGGCAGAAGGATTCGGGGCGGTGGCTCCATGACGCGGGAGGGGAATAACGGGTGAAGGTGCTCATGTACTCGCACGACTCCTACGGGCTGGGGCACTTGCGCCGGACGCTGGCTTTGGCCGAGGCCTTTGTCCGGCGCGGTCCCGACGTCAGCGTGCTGGTCCTTACGGGTTCGACCGTGTCCGGCACCTTTGGGATGTCCCACGGCATCGACCTCGTGAAGCTGCCTTCGGCCATCAAGGTCGGCGGCGGGGAGTACGAGCCGAGCAGGATGTCCGTCAGCTTCAAGCGCCTCAAGAAGTTGAGGGCGGGCCTGATCCGCTCCTCCGCCGAGTCTTTCGACCCCGACGCCTTCGTGGTGGACAAGGCTCCCCTGGGGATGAAGCGGGAGGTTACCCCGACGCTCGAGTTCCTCCGCGGGTGGAGGCCGTCCACGCTCACCGTCCTCGGCCTGCGGGACGTCATGGACGACCCGGCGCGCATCCGGCGCAACTGGACCGAGGGGCTCATCGCCGATGCCATAGAGCAGTTCTACGACACCATCCTCGTCTACGGCCCGCGTGAGGTCTACGACCCCCTGCCGGAGTATGGCCTGTCGGACGCGACGCTGGAGCGCTGCCATTACGTTGGCTACATCGGGCGCGAACCCGTCCTGGAAGAGGCCGTCGATCTGGAGCTCCGGCCCGGATACGTGCTCGTAACAGCCGGGGGCGGGGGCGACGGCTTCCGGCTCATGAAGAACTACGTGGAGGGCCTGCGGGGCAAACCGCCGGCCTTCGAGTCGATCGTGGTCACCGGGCCGATGATGGACGATGGGGCCAGGCGGGAGCTGGAGAAGGCCGCGAGGGGGCTTCCCGTGCGGGTTCTCGAGTTCAGGGCCGACATGGAGCGGCTCGTCGCGCGGGCCGGGGCCGTCGTCTCGATGGGCGGTTACAACACCACCATCGAGTTGCTCGTCGCGCGCAAGCCGGCGCTCATCGTGCCCCGGGTCGAGCCGAGGGTGGAGCAGTTGATCCGGGCCGAGCGCCTCTCGGAGCTGGGGCTCGTGGAGATGATCCACCCGGACGATCTCACCCCAGGGGCGATGCGTAAGAAGGTCGAGGGCCTCCTGCGCCGGGGCCCCGCTTCAGCGCCGGCCGTCGAGGTCGACCTTTCGGGGGCGGCCAGGGCCGTCGACCACGTCGTGTCGGGCGTCGCACAAAAGCGCTCGGTCGCCGTCGGGGCGTGAGCCTGTGAAGGTGGCCTACGTCGTCAAGAGGTATCCCCGCTACTCGGAGACGTTTGTAGTCAACGAGATCCTGGCGCACGAAGCCGCCGGGGTGGAGGTCGGCATCTTCTCCCTCCTCCCTCCCGAGGACGGCCACTTTCAGGACGCCATCTCCCGCGTCCGGGCCCCCGTCACCTACCTGCAGGCCAAGGGCCTGAAAGCATCCGACCTCTGGGCGACCCTGGACGAGGCCGGGGAAGACCTCCCGAACCTCTGGGGAGCGCTCGAGGAGGCCCGCGGCGGGGACGTGCGTCAGGTCTATCAGGCGGTCCTGCTGGCCCGGGAGGCGCGCAGGGGCGGCTTTAGCCACCTCCACGCCCACTTCGCCACGGCCTCGACGACGGTCGCCAGGCTCGCGGCGCGCTTCGCCGGCCTCCCGTACAGCCTGACCGCCCACGCCAAGGACATCTTCCACGAGAGCGTCGACCCGGAGGATCTGCGGCGGAAGCTCTCGGACGCCGCCGCATCCGTCACCGTCAGCGACTTCAACCTAAAGTACCTGCGCGAGAGGTACGGCAGGGCGGCGGACGGGACGCGCAGGATCTACAACGGGCTGGAGCTCGAAAGGTTCCCGTACGGCGACCCGCGGCACAGGGAGCCCGGGATCGTGGCGGTCGGCAGGCTCGTGGAGAAGAAGGGGTTCGCCGACCTCGTCGAGGCCTGCGCCCTCCTGCGCGACCGCGGCGTCCGGTTCCGAGCCCGGATCGTCGGCCTCGGGGACCAGGAAGAACACTTGAGGTCCCTGATAAAGAGTCGCGGCCTGCGCGACCTGGTCGACCTGGCAGGCCCGCTGCCCCAGCGCGAGATGGCGCGGGTCGTGGGAGGCGCCTCGGTCTTCGCCGCCCCCTGCGTGGTCGGCGGGGACGGGAACCGGGACGGTCTGCCGACCGTGCTGCTGGAGGCGATGGCCCTCGGGACGCCGTGCGTCTCGACGGACGTGACCGGCATCCCGGAGGTCTTGCGCCACGGGGAGACCGGCCTGATGGTCCCCCAGCGCGACCCCGCGGCCCTCGCCGGCGCCCTGGAGCGGCTGCTCGGCGACGCGGCGTTGCGGGTCCGGCTCGCCCGGGGTGCCAGGCGCCTGATCGAGGCCGAGTTCGACGTCAGCCGCAACGCCGCCATCCTGCGGGAAGTCTTCGCCTCTGGCGGCGGCCTCGAAGAGCCCTCGGCGCGGGAGGCCACCCTCGCATGAGGATTCTCTACCTCTGCCCCGACCTCGGCATCCCCGTCCTCGGCCGCAAGGGCGCCTCCGTACACGTGCGCGAGCTCGTCGCGGCCCTCGGGAGGGCCGGGCACACGGTCGTCGTCGCGACCCCCCAGCTCAACAAATCTCCGTGGGAGGAGCCGGCGGAGGTAGAGGCCTCGCTGATGCACCTGCCGCCCGGACCCGAGACCGTGGCGGCGGTGCTCGCCATGAAAACCTTCAACGAGACGCTCGGGACGGAGAACTCCCTGCCCGGCGAACTCAGGCGCATCCTGCACGATCAGGAATGGGGACTGCGGCTCAGGCGCAGGTTCGAGAACCACAGACCCGACTTCATATACGAACGGGCGTCCCTCTACGCGACCGCCGGCGCTTCCCTGGCCCGGGCGCTCGACGTGCCCCTCATCCTGGAGCTGAACTCCCCCATTGCCGTCGAGCAGACGACCTACCGGGCGACGGGCCTCGGCGAGCTCGCCTCCCGGGCCGAACGCTGGACGGTCACGCGGGCCGACGCCGTCCTCACCGTCTCTGAACTCCTCAAGGACTACGCAGTCTCTTTGGGCGCGGAGCCCGGCCGGGTCCACGTAGTCCCGAACGGCGTGGACGCCGGGCGTTTTTATCCCGGAGGCCCGGAGCGGGGGCTCAGGGAGCGCTGGGGGCTCGGCGAAGGCCCCGTCCTCGGCTTCGTGGGCGGGTTGAGGCCGTGGCACGGTGTCGAGGTGCTGCCCGCGCTCCTGGAGCGGCTGAAGCGCGCCCACCCGGACGCCCGGCTCGTGGTTGCCGGGGACGGGCCGCTGAGAAAAGAGCTTGAGCGCGACGCGGGGGAGCGGGGTATGCGGGAGAGCGTGGTCTTTACGGGATCGCTCCCGCACGAAGACGTGGCGCCCCTGATCCGGCTCTTCGACGTGGCGCTCGCCCCGTACCCCCGGCCCGACCACGACTTCTACTTCTCGCCCCTCAAGCTCTTCGAGTACATGGCCTGCGGCGTCCCCGTCGTTGCCGCCGCGCTCGGCCAGATCCCGGAAGTGGTTCGGGACGGCGAGACGGGCCTACTCTACCCCCCGGACGACCGCGACGCCCTCGCCTCAGCCTGCGACCGCCTCCTCTCCGACCCGGACCTCCGCCGCCGCATCGGCTCCGCCGCCGCCAAAGAGGTCCACAACCGCTACACCTGGGACAAGAACGCCGAACGCGTTGCGGCCGTCGCCACCGACCTCATCTCGGCCCGTCGGGCAGGGCCGTGAGACGCGCCCCCGCCGTCACCGTGGAAGACCCGTTCGGCGTCGCCTCGGACGCGGAGATGCCGTCCCTGGCGCGCGCCCTGGACCCGGACGAAGCACAAAAGCAGTTCGATGAACGGTTGGGACATCTGGCCGGCGATGGCGGAAGGTTGGAGCTACGGGGCATCCGGGTGGCCCGGTACAAGCCCGGCCGGCGCTGCGTGGTCGAGTACGCGCTCGGGGTCGAGCGGGCGGACGGGACGACGGATGAGGTCGTGCTGCTCGGGAAAGTCAGGGTGAGGCGGTTCGGCAAGTCGGGCTACAGGCAGCTCAGGGCGTTTCGGGAGGCCGGGTTCGGCGGGGACGCGACCGACGGAATCCGGGTGCCGGAGCCCGTGGGCACGATCTCGAAGTTCAGGATGTGGCTGCAGCGCAAGGTGCCCGGCCGGACGGCGACGGAGCTCTTGCCCGAAGCAGGTGGTGAGGAGCTGGCGCGCAGGATCGCGGAGGCGGCCCACAAGGTACACCAGTCGGGCGTACCGACCGGGCGCCGGCACACGATGGAGGACGAGCTCAGGATCCTGCACGAGCGGCTGCCCGAGGTCGCGCGGGAGGAGCCCCGCTTGGAAGGTCGTATCAGGAGGCTGCTGGAGGCGTGCGACAATCTAGGCGCCGGCGTCAGGGAGCCGGAGCCGTGCGGCATCCACAGGGACTTCTACGCGGATCAGGTGATCGTGGACGAGGCTCAACTGTACCTGATCGACTTCGACCTGTACTGCGAGGGCGACCCGGCGCTCGACGTCGGCAACTTCCTGGGCCACCTGACGGAACAGGGATTGCGGACGCTCGGAGACCAGGCCGCGCTCGCGGGCGTCGGGGCGGCGCTCGAGGAGAGGTTCGTCGAGTTGGCGGGCGAGGGGACGCGCGAGGCGGTGCGGGCCTACTCGGACCTCACGCTGGTGCGCCACGTCCATCTGAGCACGCTGTTCGAGGAGCGGCGGGCCTTTACCGGGGATTTGTTGGGGCTTTGCGAGGAGAGGTTGGGGGTGGGGAGCCGGTGAAGGAGCGCACGAAGTTCATGCAGGTGGTGTTCGGGTACTTGCGGGGGGCGAAGGTGAGCCTGGCGCTCGCGGCGGCCTGCACCATCGGGCTGACGCTCACCGAGCTGCTCAAGCCGTGGCCGATCAAGATAGTCTTCGATTACGTGCTGCTGCAGAGGCCGCTGCCGGGGTACCTGTCGTTCTTCGAGGTTTTCGGCGACGGGCGGGTGGCGTTTCTGGTCGCGATGTCCGGGGCTATGGTCCTGATCGCGGTCCTCACCGGCGCGTTTACCTACCTTCAGGTCTACATAACCTCCCGCATCGGCAACGAGCTCGTCTACACGCTCAGGCGGACGCTCTTCGCGCACCTGCAGCGTCTCTCGCTCTCCTTCCACAACAAGACCCGCTCCGGCGAGCACATGACCAAGATCGTCAGCGACACGAACACCCTCAAGGACGTCTTCGCCGAGTCGGCGCTCACCGCCTCGGCCCACATCCTGACGTTCTTCGGGATGTTCACCATCATGCTCTTTCTCGACTGGCGGCTCTTCCTGGTCGTGCTTGCGACGGTGCCGCTGCTCGGGGCCACGCTGTACTACCGCTACCGGGCCTCCAAAGCCTCGTCCAAGCGGCAGCGCAAGCGCGAGGCGGTGATCGCCACGCGCATAAACGAGGTGATGTCCACGGTCCCGCTGGTGCAGGCGTTCGGGCGGGAGCCGCACGAGCAGGAGCGGTTCGAGGCCGAGAGCAGCGAGTTTCTGGAGGAGAGCATCCGCAACGCCAGGATAGAGGCCGTGGCGAGCCGGGCGGTCGTCGTGATCGGGGCGATAGGGACGGCCGCGGTCGTCCTCGTCGGGGCGCTGCAGGTGATAGCGGGCAGGATCTCACCCGGCGACCTCCTCCTGTTCACCTCATACGTGCAGAGCATGTACAGGCCCGTCCGGAACCTCGCGAGGCTCTCCAACAAGTACTCCAAGGCCGTGGTCGGGGCCGAGAGGATCAACGAGATCCTGGAGGTCGAGCCCGAGATCCAGGACAGGCCCGACGCCGTCGAAGCCCCGAAACTCAAAGGCGCGGTCGCCTTCGAGAACGTCTCCTTCGACTACGAGGACGACGAAGACGGCGTTCTGGAGGACGTATCGTTCGCCGTCGAGCCGGGCCAGAGGGTCGCGCTCGTCGGGGCCTCCGGGGCGGGAAAATCCACCATGGTCAGCCTGATACTGCGCCTCTACCAGCCGAAGGCCGGGCGCATCCTGATCGACGGCCGGGACATCCGGGACTATAAGCTCCGCTCCTTGCGGCGTCAGATCGGGATAGTCCTCCAGGACTCGGTGCTCTTCGGCGCGACGATCCGCGAGAACATAGCCTACGGTAGGCTGGACGCGACGGACGAGGAGATAGAGGCCGCCGCCCGCGCCGCCAACGCCCACGAGTTCATAGCCGGGCTGGAAAAGGGCTACGACACCGTGCTGGGTGAGCGGGGCGACACGCTCTCGGGCGGCCAGCGCCAGCGCATCGCCATAGCCCGCGCCGTGGTCAGGGACGCGCGGGTCCTGATCCTGGACGAGCCGATGACGGGCCTCGACGCCGAGAGCGAGGCGCGGGTGCAGGAAGCCCTCGACCGCTTGATGGCCGGCCGCACCTCGTTCCTCATAACCCACGACCTCCACGCCGTCACCGGCGCGGACCAGGTCCTCGTCCTGGAGAACGGCCGGATCGTTGAGCAGGGACAACACGACGAGCTTATGGCGAAGAGCGACCGCTACCGCCGCCTCAACGACCTGAAGACCGGACGCCGGGAGCCTCTGCGTGATCGTTGAGCCCTTCGCCGCCGACCCGGCCTTCCCCGGCCTCGCCCTCGCCGGCGACCCGGACGCCATGAGAAGTCTCTTCGCCGAACACCTGCGTCCTGTCGGGGAGACCCCCTACGAGATCTCGGGCTGCAAGCTCTTTCGCGTCCGCTACCGCAAGGGCGCCCGCTGCGTCCTCCAATACTCCCTCGACCTCCACGACCCCGTCACGGGCGCGGAGCATACCCAGTGGGTAACCGGCGTCATGTACGCCAGCGGCAAAGCGAAGCGCAAGTGGGAGAAGCTGCGCAAGTCCGCGCCGGAGGTTCCGGCCGCGGACCCGGCCTTCGAGCCCGTCTCCTTTCTCCCGGAGCTCGGCATGCTCGTCGAGGTCTTCCCCTACGACCGGCGGCTTCCCGGCCTCCCGCTGCTCATGGCCGGCCCCTCCCCGGAGATCCGGGCGCCGCTGCTGGCGGACTTCGGCGGGAACTGGCGAATGACGGGCTGGCACGCGGAGCTCGTGCGGTACCGCTCCGAGCTCGGGGCGACGGTCGGGATCTCGCTTTGCGCCACCGAAAGCGCCACGGGCCGGACGGAGAGACGCCGCTTCTACGCCAAGGCCTACCACGATGACGCCGGCGAGGTTACTAGCCGCGTGCTCGAGACCCTCAAAGAAGCGGCCGGGGCGTCGGAGACGGCGTTCGTCGTCGAGGGGGCCGTGGCGTACCTGGACGGGCCGCGCGTTCTTTTGCAGAGGGAGGTTCCGGGCGCAACGCTACGGGACAGGCTGCTGCGGGACGAAGATGCGGAGGCCGCCCTGCGGCTGACGGCCGGGGCACTCGCGGAGCTTCACACCTCGGGGGTGGAGGTGCCGAGGCTGCACCCTCTGCAGCGAGAAGTCGTCGTCCTGGAGAGGACGGGGAGGCTCTTGCGGTGGGCGCGTCCGGATCTCGCGGCGCGGATAGACGGCACCGTCGGGGCCGTCGTCTCGGAGCTGGAGGAGGTTCCGCCGGCGCCTACCCACCGCGACCTCAAGCTGGACCACGTGCTTTTGCGCGACGGGCGGGCTGGCCTGATCGACCTCGACGGCTTCGCGGGCGCCGATCCCCTCATAGACGCGGCAGGGGTCATGGCCCACCTGCGCGGCCTGCCCCTTCACTTCCCCGGCTTCGACGGGACGCGGGGCGAGGATTTCGAGCGCACCTTCGCCCACGAGTACTTCGGCCGCGTCCCGGAGGGCTGGCGGGACGGGCTGCCGGTCCACTACGCCGGGGCGGTTCTCAAGATGGCCGTCGGCTTCTTCCGGCGGCGGGAGGCCGGTTGGCCGGCGAAGATCGAAGCGCTCTTGCACACGGCCCGGGACTCGCTCGCGGGGCGGATATGGTAACGCGATGACAAACGGAGATAAAGAACCTATGACGGAACAACAAGAGTTTTCGACGCGCACCTCGGGGACCGGCCTCGAACCGCACCACTTCATAGTGGGGTGCGCCCGCTCGGGGACCACGCTCCTGCACAGGATCGTGGACGCGCATCCACTCGTGGCGGTCACCCCCGAGATGCACTGGATCTCGAAACACCTCGAAACCGATGCGGCCGGAGGCCCAATCGTCACGCCGCGCACGGTCTCGGAGCTCGCGGACCATAGACGCTTCTCCCACTTCGACCTGGACCGCCCGGACTTCGAGGCCCTGCTTGGTATGGAAGAATCGCTGCCCTACCGCGAGTTCTTGCGCCGCCTCTTCGGCCTCTACGGCAGGTCGAAAGACAAACCCGTGGTCGGCAACAAGACGCCTGCCTACGTCCGCCACCTGCCCGAGCTGCATGGCCTGTGGCCGCGGTCAAGGTTCGTCCACATAATCCGCGACGGGCGGGACGTTTGCCTCTCGGTATTGAACTGGAAAAAGGCGGCCAGGACGGCCGGGCGGTACGCGACGTGGGAAGAGGACCCCGTCACGACGACGGCGCTGTGGTGGGAGCGGAAGGTCCGCTCCGGGCACGAGGACGGGGCCGCGCTCGGCCGGGATCTGTACCACGAGATGCTGTACGAGGACCTGATCGGGGCCCCCGAGGCCCAATGCCGCGCCCTCTGCGATTTCCTCGCCCTCCCGTACGACCCCGCGATGGTCCGCTTCAGCGAGGGCAAGACGAGGACAGACCTCCCCGACGCCCGCCGGACGCCGAAGAAGGCCTGGCTCCCCGTCACCTCGGGCCTGCGCGACTGGCGAACGCAGATGGAGGCCGACGACGTGGAGCGCTTCGAGGCCGCCGTGGGAGACCTCCTCACCGACCTCGGCTACGAACGCGCTTTCCCGGATCCGGGCCGGGAAGCGCTGGCGAACGCCCGTAGAGTTCGCGAGGCCTTCGAGCGGGACATCGGGGCCCGCCGGGAGCGGCCGTAGGTTTGGACCCGCACGTCTTCATAGTCGGCTGCGCCCGGTCGGGGACCACCCTGCTCCAACGCCTCGTCGACGCCCACCCCGACCTGTCCGTCACCCCATCGATGCACTGGGTGCGGGACCTGTTCCGCGAACGCGGCTTCAAAAGGCCGGAAGACCCCGTACCACCGACCCTGGTCTCCGCCCTCGTGGCGCACCCTAGGTTCTCCCGACTCGGCCTCGACCCCGGGCGGGTGGCGGCGCTCGCGGGACCGGAGACCACCCACCTTGACCTCCTCTCGGGCATCTTCGGGCTTTACGGAGAGGCTTCCCACAAGCCGCTCGTCGGGAACAAGACGGCCCCCTTCGTGCGGCGAATCCCCGAGCTGCATGCCCTGTGGCCGAAAGCGAGGTTCGTCCACATAATCCGGGACGGTCGGGACGTTTGCCTCTCGATCCTCGACTGGGAGAGTACGCCGGGGGCCGCGGGCCGCTACTCCTCCTGGGGGGAAGACCCCATCTCGACGACGGCGCTGTGGTGGAGGCGTAAGGTCCTCCTGGGGCGGGAGGGCGGGGCCGGCATCGAACCGGGTCTCTACCGCGAGACCTTCTACGAATCGCTCGTCTCTGACCCGGCCGGGGAGTGCCGCAGGCTCTGCGATTTCCTCGGCATCCCCTACGAGGAGGCGATGCTCCGCTTCGTCGAGCGCAGATCGGACCCGGACCTGGAGCGCGCCCACCCGACCATGCCCGTGACGGCCGGCCTTCGCGACTGGCGCGCTCAGATGCCCCGCGAGGCCGTGGAGCGCTTCGAGGCCGTGGCCGGGGACCTGCTCGAGGACCTCGGGTACCCGCTCGCCACGAGTCCCGGCCGGGCGACGGTAGAGCGCGCGGCCAGGATGCGCGAGGCGTTCTCCACCGAGGCCGGCTCCCGGGGCCGGAAGTTGCCGGCGGGGTGGTAGCGTGAACCCGCACGTCTTTATAGTGGGGTGCCAGAGGTCGGGGACCACGCTCCTGCAGAGGATGGTCGACGCCAACCCCAACATAGCCATCGTTCACGAGAGCCGGTTCGTCGACAGCTACTACCGGGACCGTCAGGGGCTCACCCCCGAGGGCAACGTGACCGGGGAGATCGTCCCGCTCATCGCCGAACACCCCAGGTTCGCGAAGCTGGGGGTGGATCGGGAGGGGCTCAAAAGCCTCCTCCCAGACGGCCGCGCCGTCCACTACCGGGACTTCTTAAGCGGCGTATACGACCTGCACGGACGGGCGCTCGGCAAGGAGGTCGTCGGGGACAAGACCCCGCGCTACGTGCGGAGTATCCCGGAGTTGCACGCGCTCTGGCCGAAGGCCAGGTTCTTGCACCTGATCCGGGACGGCCGGGACGTCTGCCTGTCGGCCCTTCAGTGGAGGAGCGGCGGCGAGCTCGCCCGTCGCTTCGAGACCTGGAAGACGGACCCCGTGGCGACGGCCGGCGTCTGGTGGGACTGGCTCGTGCGTCTCGGCCGCGAAGCGGGCCGGGACCTCGGCCCCGACCTCTACCGCGAGGTCCGCTACGAAACCCTCGTCGCCGAGCCGGCCGGAGAGTGCGAACGGCTCTGCGAATTCCTCGGCATCCCCTACGATGGGGCCATGATCCGCTTTCACGAGGGCAAGACGAAAGATCAAGGGGGTCTCAGCGCGAAGAAGGCGTGGTTACCGGTTACCGCGGGCCTGCGCGACTGGCGCGGGCAGATGGCGGAGAAGGACGTGGAGCGTTTCGAGGCGGCGGCGGGGGCGACGCTAGAGAGGTTGGGCTATCCGCGCGTCGTTGCCGACCCGTCTCCCCGGGCGGTGGAGCACGCCTTCAGGGTGCGCGCGGCGCTCGCGGCGTCCGGGGGACTATAGACTTATGGAGCGATGCGCGAAAGGTGCTGGCTGATTTGGTAGAAGAGTTCAAAGTCGGGGTCATAGGGGCCGGGTACGTCGGGCTCGTGACGGGGGCGTGCCTGGCCCAGATCGGGCACAGGGTAACGTGCGTGGACCGGGACGAGGACCGCGTGGCGCAGCTGTCCGCGGGCCGGGTTCCTATCTACGAGCCGGGCCTCGAGGAGATGGTAGTCCGCAACGCGCGGCGCGGCACGCTCTTTTTCACCGGGCCCGGGGGGCTTCGGGAGGTCGTGCGCGCGGCGGACGTCGTGTTTATCGCGGTGGATACCCCGCAGGGCGAGGACGGCTCTGCCGACCTCTCCAACGTGGCGGCGGTCGCGAAGAGCATAGGTAGCGTGCTCGCGGCCGCGCCAAGGGAGAAGCCGCTCCTTATAGTCAACAAGAGCACGGTGCCCGTGGGGAGCGGGGACTACGTCTCCATGCTGGTCTGCGACGGCATAGACGAGGCCGGAGGCGCCGGAGAGCCGGCGGAGTTCCGGGTGGTCTCCAACCCCGAGTTCCTGAGGGAGGGGAACGCGCTCTACGACTCGCTCTTTCCCGACAGGATCGTGCTCGGCGCCGACTCGCGCGAGGCCCTGGAAGCGATGCGCTCCCTCTACGACCCGATCATAGCCCAGAGCTTCCCGACGGACCTCGACCCACGCCCCAAGGTGTCGGTGCCGCTCGTCGTCACGGACCTTGCCAGCGCGGAGATGATCAAATACGCCGCGAACGCTTTCCTGGCTACCAAGATCAGCTTCATAAACGAGGTCTCGAACCTCTGCGAGCTCGTCGGCGCGGACGTCGCGAACGTCGCCGCCGGCATCGGCCTCGACGAACGCATCGGCCCGCGTTTCCTCGGGGCCGGCGTCGGTTGGGGCGGCTCCTGCTTCCCGAAGGACGTCGCGGCCCTGCGCTCCGTCGCCCGCGAGTACGACTACGAGCCCGTCCTCCTCGACGCCACGGTCGCCGTCAACGAGCGCCAGCGCCGGAGGGTGATCTCGAAGCTCCAGCACGACCTCCACACCCTCAAGGGCAAGCGCATCGCCCTGCTGGGCCTCGCCTTTAAACCGAACACGGACGACCTCCGGGAAGCCCCGAGCCTGCGGATAGCCGGAGAGCTCGACTCGCTGGGGGCCCGCGTCGTGGGCTACGACCCCGTCGCGGGGAAGGCCGCGGCCAGGCTCTCACCAGGACTCCGGGTGGTCTTCGACCCCTACGAGGCCCTCGCCGGGGCGCACGCGGCGGTGGTAGTGACCGAGTGGGAGGAGGTCCGGAACCTGGACCTCGAACGCGCCGCCTCACTAATGGACGACCCCGGGCTACTCGTGGACGGACGCAACACCCTCGACCCGGACGCGGTCCGGGCCGCCGGCCTCCTCTACCGAGGGTTCGGACGCTGAAGCGATTCGCTTTCAGCGAATCGCGCTGTCAGCCCTCAGCCCGCTTCGGCTTCGCCTCCGCTCTCAGCCGTCAGCGGTAAGCTTTCAGCAAGAGCAAAAGCTGATGGCTGAAAGCGGAGGCCTGCGGGGCAGGCCATAGCGGGCTGATAGCTGACGGCTCTGCAATCGCTTCGGGACGGGGTCGCGGGTTTACCCGGCCCTGTCTGCGCGGCGGGTGATGAGGAGGGCGCCGGCCAGCGCGAGGACCAGAACGGTCAGGACGCCGAGCTCGAGGATCAGGCTTTCGAACCGGGGCGTGCCGAGGTTCTGCTCTATGGAGGCGGTGACGGCCAGGATGCGCCTGACTACGGCTATCAGGCCGATCAGGAGGAAGGGTTCCGCCGTGACCTCCCGCTCCCTCACGATGGTGCCTATGGTCCCGAGGAGCTCGGCGAAGATGAAGATCAGGAGCACCTTGTCCAATACCTCCAGGGCGGTCTCTAGCGGCCCGAGCTCCAAGACCTCCGTGAGGCTGACGACGGCGGAGACGAAGACCATGACGATTGTCGCGAGCAGGAAGAGCGCAACCCCGTAGTAGGCGCCCCGCTCGGCCAGGTCTATGAACCTCGCCGGCCGCGGCCCCTGCCTCTCCCTGTCTGGCCGCCGCTCCACGGGCCTAGTGGTTGAAGTGCCTGCGGCCGGTGAAGACCATCGCCAGCCCGAGCCTGTTCGCCGCCGCGACGACCTCCTCGTCCCGGACGGACCCGCCCGGCTGTATTACGGCGGCGACGCCGTCTCTGGCGAGCGCCTCGACCCCGTCGGCGAAGGGGAAGAAGGCGTCGCTTGCGGCCACCGACCCTACCGCCCCGTCCCCCGCCTTCTTGGCGGCTATCTCCGAGGAGTCAACCCGGCTCATCTGGCCCGCCCCGATCCCAACCGTCGCCCCGTCTTTGACGAGGACTATGGCGTTGCTCTTCACGGTGCGGGCGACGCGCCAGGCGAAGAGCAGGTCGTCCATCTGTTCGGTCGAGGGCCGCTTCTCGGTTACCACCCTGTACTCCGAGCCGCCCTCGAGGGCGTCGGCCTCCTGCAGGAGCACGCCGCCGGTTACGCTCTTGGACGAGAGCGCAGGACGCGCGAGCGAACCGGCTTTCAGGACGCGCACGCTCGGTTTCGCGGAGAAGACCTCCCTGGCCTCAGGGGTGAAGCCCGGCGCGGCCAGTATCTCCGTGAAGACCTTCGAGATCTCCGCCGCCAACCCCCCATCGACCTCGCCGCTAAGGGCCACTATGCCACCGAAAGCGGAGAGCGGGTCGGAGGCGAGCGCCTTGCGGTACGCCTCAACCAGGGAATCGCCTACCGCCGCGCCGCAAGGGTTGGCGTGCTTGACGATCACAGCCGCGGCGGGCGCCTCGAGTTCCGTGAGATCTGAGAGCAAGGTCCTGGCGGCGTCGAGGTCGTAGAGGTTGTTGAAGGAGATCTCCTTCCCCTGCAACTTCTCCACCCCGGAGAGCAGATGCTCCTCCCCCTCTTCCGCGTAGTAGGCCGCCTTCTGATGCGGGTTCTCGCCGTAACGCAGGGACGACACCTTCTCGTACCGGACAAATCTCCGCTCCGGGAACTCGTCGTGGTCCCCCGCCTGGACCGCGAGCCACCCGGAGATCGCCGCGTCGTACTGCGCGGTCCTGCGGAACGCTGCCAGCGCGAGCCGGCGGCGGGTCTCTTCGGAGACCTGCCCCTCGTTTTCGAGCTCCGAGATGACCTCGTTGTAGAACGAGGACGAGGGGACCACCGTGACGCTCTTGAAGTTCTTGGCGGCGGCGCGGAGCATCGCGGGTCCGCCGACGTCTATCTGCTCTATCGCCTCTTTCTCCGAGGGGTCGGCGGCCACCGTCTCCTCGAAGGGGTAGAGGTTTATGCAGACGAGGTCTATGGGGCCTATGTCGTGTTCGACGAGTTGGGTTACGTGGTCGGGGTTTTCGAGGTCGGCGAGGATGCCGCCGTGGATCTTGGGGTGGAGCGTCTTTACCCTCCCGTCGAGCATCTCCGGGGCGCCGGTTATTTCGGAGACCTGGACCACGGGGATACGAGATTCTTCGAGGGCTTTAGCGGTGCCGCCGGTCGAGATGATCTCGAACCCTAAAGACGAGAGCTTGCGCGCGAACGCGGCGACCCCGCGCTTGTCCGAGACCGACACCAGCGCCCTACGCTTCATACAGCCACCTTTCCCCAGAAAAAGTCAGCGACCGCCCGCACGAGCAGCCTGTGCTCGACCGGGTGCAGCCGCTCCAGCAGGCTCTCCTTCGTCTCCCCCGGCAAGACCGGCACCGCCTCCTGCGCAACGACCGGCCCGGCGTCCACCTCCTCGACCATGAAGTGGACCGTAACGCCCGTCTCGGCGACCCCCGCCTCGAGCGCCCGCTCCACGGCACGCAACCCCCGGAACTCGGGCAGCAGCGACGGGTGCACGTTTAGGACAGCAGGGAAGAGCTCCAAAAAAGCGGGCGAGAGGACGCGCATGTACCCGGCGCCTACCACCAACTCCACGTCGTGGGCCGCCACCCGTTCGGCGAGTTCCCGGTCGAAGTCGTCCCTGCTCGTGTAGCCTGTTGGGTCCACGTGTTCAGCCGGGATGCCGGCCCGCCGCGCCCGCTCGAAGGCGAAGGCGTCCCGTTTGTCCCCGGCCACCACCGCGACGTTCGCGGGGTAGGCGTCGAGCAGGGCCTGGAGGTTCGACCCGGACCCCGAGGCGAGCACCGCGAAGCGGGAGCCCTGCGGCAACTCCTCAGGCAAACCGGACGCCCGGCTCTTCGACGACGGTACCTATCTTCCACGCCGCGCGTCCGGCGGTCCGGAGCGCCTCGACGGCCTTTTCGACACCATCCGGGGCGACTACCGCGCAGAAGCCGACGCCGAGGTTGAAGACGCGACGCATCTCGTCCTCGGGGACGTTGCCGAGGGATCTTATAAGTCCGAACACCGGCGGCTCCTGCCAGGAGCCAGCATCAAGCTCCGCGCCCAGGCCGCCGAGCGCGCGGGGCAGGTTCCCGACGAGCCCGCCCCCGGTGATGTGCGCCATCCCCCTTACCTCCAGCTCTTCGCGCAGGGCCAGGATCTCGCCGACGTAGGCCCGGTGCGGCTCCAGGTACGCCTCGCCGACGGTGCGGCCCAGCGACCGCGGCGCGTCGTCGTACGAGAGTCCCGCGTCCTGCAAGACCTTGCGGGCGAGGGTGTAGCCGTTGGTGTGGAGGCCGCTGCTCGGGAGCCCGATCACGGCGCCCCCCGGACGCACGCCCTCCCCGGTAACGACGTCCCCGCGCTCGCAGGCCCCGGTGCACACGCCGACCACGTCGAAGTCCCCCTCGCCGTAGAGGCCAGGCATCTCGGCCGTCTCTCCTCCTATAAGAGAGATCCCGAGTTCGCCGCACGCCTCCGCCGCCCCCCGAACCAGCGCCGCGACGGCCTCCGGGTCGAGCCTGCCCGTCCCCACGTAGTCCAGGAAGAAGAGGGGGCGTGCGCCCGTGGCGAGCACGTCGTTCGCGCAGTGGTTCACGATGTCAGCACCCAGAGAATCGTAGCGTTCGAGATGCCTGGCGACTAGAACCTTCGTGCCTATGCCGTCGATAGTGGAGGCGAGTACGGGTTCTCTGAGGCCGGCGAGGGCGTAGAGGCCGGCGAAGCCGCCGGCGCCCCCGATCACCTCCCGGCCCTGGGTCCTCTCGACGGCCGAGCGCATGAGGTCCACGGCCCGCTCCCCGCGCTCGATGGAGACCCCGGCAGACTCGTAGGAACCCGGACCTTCAGGCACCGGTCTCCCTCTCGTAGTAGAGGCAACGGAACGGCCCGACCGTCCCCCGGCCCGTCTCCCGGTAGCCGTTCTTCTCGTAGAGGCGTTGGGCGGCCACCTGCTGCGCGGTGGTATCCAGGTGGAGTGATGCGTAGCCGAGCTCGGCGGCGCGGCCGTGGAGCCTGTCGAGAAGTTCCTGGCCGATGCCCCTTCCCTGGAGGTTCGGGGAGACCCTCATGCGCGTCACCTGGGCCCGTTCGTCCGAGGTGCGCAGCAACGCGCCCATCGCGACGACCTTCCCTTCGAGGGTGCCGACGAGGAACTCGCCGCCGCCCTCCAGGTAGACGGATTCGATGGCGTCGAGGTCTTCGTCCCACGGTCCGCTCCCGAGGTGGGCGCCCACCTCGTTCAGGGCTTCGTCGTGCAGGTTACGCACGGCCTCGCGGTCGCCCGGCCGGTAGCGGCGGATGGTGAGGGTCTTGGCGGTCGCGGGCGTCACCGGCTCGGGATGGTCGCGTGGTGTGTCCGGTTTTCGAGGGCGAACTTCTCGGAGGTGCCGGTCGTCGGGTACTCCCCGTCGAAGCAGGCGCGGCAGAGGCGGTCCTTCGGTTGCTCGGTGGCCGCGACCATCGCGTCGGTGGAGAGGTAGGCGAGGGTGGTTGCCCCGATCTGCTCGCGTATCTCCCCCACCGTGTAGTTGGCGCCGACGAGCTGATCGGGGCTGTCCATGTCTATGCCGTAGTAGCAGGGGCCCGTGATCGGCGGCGAGGAGACCCGGAAGTGGACCTCCTTGGCCCCAGCCTCGAAGAGGAGTTCGACGAGCTTGCGGCTAGTGTTCCCGCGCACGATGGAGTCGTCGACCACGACGACCCGCCTGCCCTCGATCACGGACGGCAGCGGGTTCAGTTTCAGCCTGATGCCGAGCTGGCGCATCCCGTCGGACGGCTGGATAAACGTCCTGCCGACGTAGCGGTTCTTTATGAGGCCTTCCGCGTAGGGGATGCCGCTCCGCTGCGAATAGCCGATGGCGGCCATCATCCCGGAATCTGGAACCGGGATCACCACGTCCGCCTCGACCGGCGCCTCGTCCGCGAGCAGCTCCCCCATCCGGTGGCGGCTGCCCGCCACCTCGCTGCCGTCGAAGCGGGAGTCCGGCCGGGCGAAGTACACGTACTCGAAGACGCACAACGCGCGGCGCGGGCTCTCCGAGCGAAAGCTCGTGAGCCCGTCGTCGTCCATGACCACGACCTCGCCGGGTTCCACCTCGCGCAGGAACTCGGCGCCTATGATGTCCAGGCCGCACGTCTCGCTGGAGACGGCGTATCCGCCGTCGATCCGTCCGATGGCGAGCGGGCGGAAGCCGTGCGGGTCGCGGAAGGCGACCAGTTTGTCCCGGAAGATCATGGCCACGGAGTAGGCACCGCTCAGCCGGTGCATCGCCTCCCGCACCGCCTCCCCGACGGAGCGGCCGCGCTCCAGCTCCCTCACCGCCGCCGCCGCGATGTACGTCGTGTCCGAGGTCGAGTTGAACTTGAACCCCTCCTCGGCCAGCTCCTCCCGCAAGGACTTCGCGTTTACCAGGTTCCCGTTGTGGGCGACGGCGACGTTCACCTCGCCGCGGCCCACGAACTCCGGCTGGGCATTCTCCCACGACGCGGAGCCCGTCGTCGAGTAGCGGACGTGGCCGAGGGCGATGTGGCCGGACTCCAACGCGGCGAGGCGCGGGCCGTCGAAGACCTGGGAGACGAGGCCCATGTCCCTGAAGGCGGTGGTCCGCTCGCCGTCCGAGATCGCGATGCCGGCCGACTCCTGGCCCCGGTGTTGGAGGGCGTAGAGGCCGAAGTACGTGCGCTGGGACAGCTCGCCGGCCAGCTCGCGGGAGTAGATCCCGAAGACCCCGCACGCCTCCTTCGGCTTGCCGTCCGTATCGCGGTAGTCCTGCTGCAAAACGTCCACCTTCCGGTTCCTAGATCCTGTCCAGATCCGCCACGGTCATCCCGCCGCCGGCGCTCCCGGTGTTTACCGTAGAAGCCGGCTCGAAGAGCATAACGTGCGCCTCTTCCTCGGCGACCGGCCTGTGCTCCACCCCGCGCGGCACCACCACGAACTCCCCCGGCTCGATCCACTCTTCCCGATCCCGGTACTCCATCCGAAACCGGCCCCCCACCACCAGGAACAGCTCGTCCTCCTCATCGTGGTGGTGCCAGACGAACTCTCCCAGAAGCTTCACCAGCTTCACGTGCTGCCCGTTCAACTCGCCCACTACTTTCGGGCTCCAGTGCTCGTCGAAGCGCGAGAGCTTCTGCTCAAGGTTTACCTTCTCCGGGTTCATCCGACCGCCTCCGATCCGCCAACGACCTCGCCCGGGATGCCGAAGAGATCCTGTCCGTAGGCCTCCCTCAACTCGTCGATTCCGACGTCTATCAGGCCGGGGAGGATCAGGCGGTCGCCGCCCACGCGGGCGATGCTGTCGTAGGGTACGTCACGCAAGGCGTTTTGCAGGGCGACCCACCGCTCTTCCGGCACGGCGACGATGAAACTCAGGCCGTTTTCGCCGAACAGCCCCACGTCCGCCCTGCCGCCACCCTTGCCACCGACCAGCGGCTCGACCTCTACCTCTTCGTAGTCTATTCCGAGGCCGCCCGCGAGCGCCATCTCGGCCAGGGCGACGATCTCGCCGCCGGCGGAGACGTCGTGCGCGGTGTCTATCATCCCCTCAGATATCAGATGCCGCACGAGATCCGCGTACCTTTTCTCGGAGGCCAGGTCGGGGGCTGGAGGCACCCCGACTGCTCTCTCGTTGGCTATCTCCAGGTAATCCGAACCGGCGAGCGAGGCCCGCCAGCCCCGACCGATGGCGACCACGATGTCCCCCTCCCGCTTGAAGCCGGGCGTCGCGTAACGACTCACGTCCTCGAAGACGCCAACCATGCCGACCGTTGGCGTCGGGTAGATAGGTCCCCGGTCCGTCTCGTTGAAGAGGCTGACGTTCCCGCTCACGACGGGCGTCCCGAACGCCTCGCACGCCTCGGACATCCCCTCGATGCACTCGGCGAGCTGGTAGTAGCCCGCTCGCTTTTCGGGGCTGCCGAAGTTGAGGCAGTCGGTGACAGCCACCGGCTCCGCCCCCACGCACGAGAGGTTCCTGTACGCCTCGGCGACGGTGGCCGCCCCGCCGCCGCGAGGGTCGAGGTAACAGTGGCGTCCACGGCCGTCGGTGGTGACGGCGAAGCCTCGCTTCGTGCCCTTGATCCGCATGACGGCGGCGTCGGCACCGGGCAGGACGACGGTGTCCGTGCCGACCTGGTGGTCGTACTGGCTGTAGATGGACCGGCGAGACCGCAGGTTCGGATGCGAGAGCATCTTGAGCAAGACCTCGTTGTAGTCCTCGGGCTCGGGGATCTCCGCCACGTCGAACTCCTGGACCTCGTCCAGGTACGCCGGCCTGACGACCTCCCGCTCGTAGACGGGGGCGTCGGCGAGGTGTTCGGCCGGGACGGTTCCCACGACCTCGCCGTTCTCGACCACGCGAAGGTCGCCGTGGCCCGCGACGCGCCCGACGACGGTGCCGCCGATGCCGTAGCGCTCGGCCAGGGCCAGCGCCTCATCGACCCTCTCGGGCTCGACGACGGCGAGCATCCGTTCCTGGGACTCGGAGATCATGACCTCCCACGGCTCCATCCCCGTCTCGCGCCTCGGCACCTTCTCGACCTCGATGTCGATCCCGACCCCGCCACTCGCGGCCATCTCGGAGGCCGAGGAGGTAATGCCGGCGGCCCCGAGATCCTGCAGTGAGACGAGCAAGTCCTGCTTGAGCAACTCCAGGCAGCACTCTATGAGCATCTTCTCGGCGAACGGGTCCCCGACCTGTACGTTCGAGCGCCTGGACTCGGACTCCTCGGTGAGCTCGTCCGAGGCGAAGGTGGCCCCGTGGATGCCGTCGCGGCCCGTCTTCGAGCCGAGCAGGACGACGGCGTTCCCCTCGCCCGTGGCGCGGGAGCGCATCAGGTCCTCGACCCGGATGAGCCCGACGCACATCGCGTTGACGAGAGGGTTCCCCGAGTAGGCCGGCGAAAACTCGACCTCTCCGCCAACGGTCGGCACCCCCACGGCGTTCCCGTAGCCGCCGATGCCCCGCACTACCTCCCTGAACAGGTAGCGGTTCCTCTCCTCCCCCAACGGTCCGAAGCGCAGGGAATCGAGCAGCGCCACCGGCCGCGCGCCCATCGCCAGGATGTCGCGGATGATGCCGCCGACGCCCGTAGCAGCCCCCTCGTAGGGTTCGACGGCGGAAGGGTGGTTGTGGCTCTCCATCTTGAACGCGAGCGCCCACCCGTCCCCCACCTCGACCACGCCCGCGTTCTCGCCGGGTCCCTGCAGGACCCGCGGCCCCTCGTTCGGGAAGCGCCGCAGGAGCGGGCGCGAGTTCTTGTAGCCGCAATGCTCGCTCCACATCACGGAGAACAGCGAGAGTTCCAGGTAGTTCGGCTCCCGGCCCATAAGCCCCAGGATGCGTTCGTACTCGCCATCCGAGAGGCCGAGGGCGCTGTATGTCTCCTGGATATTCAGACGCCCGCTCCGACCAGCACGGAGCGCAGGATCTTGAGCCCCTCGTCCGAGCCCAGCGCCGGGTCCGAGACCCGCTCGGGGTGCGGCATGACCCCTACGACGTTCCGCCCCTCGCTGCAGACCCCCGCGATGTCGTTGGCCGACCCGTTCGGGTTCTCCACGTAACGCAGCACCACCCGGTCCTCGTCCTCCAGGCGGGCGAGCGTCTCGGCGTCCGCGAAATAGTTCCCCTCGTTGTGGGCGACCGGCAGCGTAAGCTCCTCGCCCACCTCGCCCCCCGCCGTCCAGGGCGTGCCCGTCGTCTCGACCCGAACCCGCACGCGGTCGCAGACAAAGCGCATGTGCGTGTTCTGGAGAAGCGCCCCCGGCAGCAGGTGGGCCTCGCAAAGAACCTGGAACCCGTTGCAGACGCCGAGGACGGGACCTCCCTCGTTCGCGAACTCCTCCAGGGGCCCCATCACGCCGGCGAAGCGGGCGATGGCGCCGGGACGGAGGTAGTCGCCGTACGAAAACCCGCCAGGCACGATCACGGCGTCGACCCCCTTCAGGTCCGCCTCGGCGTGCCAAAGCCCGACCGGCTCCGCCCCCATCCTCTCGACCGCGTAGAGCGCGTCCCTGTCGCAGTTGGATCCCGGAAACACGGTAACCCCGATCCTCACGAGACCACCTCCCACTCGTACTCCTCGATGGTGGGATTGGAGAGCAGCCGGCGGCACATCGCGTCGACCTCGTCCGCGCTCTCGACCTCCATCTCGATCAGACGCCCGATATGCACGGTCTTGACCCCACCGAACCCCAGGGCGGGCAGGGCTCCACGAACGGCTTCGCCTTGAGGATCCAGGATGCCTTCCTTGGGACGGACGAGGACACGAACTTTCAAGCTGTCAGCCATCAGCTATCAGCCTTCAGCTTTTTGCCGTTCGTGGCGCGACTTGGCACCGCACGACGAACCTGCCTCGTAGAGGCATCGCTTTGCACCGATTCCGGCGAAAAGACGTTCAACTATCGTCCCCTTCTCTGGCTGACTGCTGACCGCTGATAGCTGATGGCCGCCCCGTCACTCGACGGAGCATCTCGGCGTACGCCTCCTCCATCCCGCCGAGGTCCCTTCGAAACCGGTCCTTATCCAACCTCTCGCCCGTCTCCTTGTCCCAGAAGCGGCAGGTGTCGGGGGAGATCTCGTCTGCCAGCATCAGCTGGCCGTCCGCGTCGCGGCCCACCTCTATCTTGAAGTCCACCAGCGTGACGCCCCTCTCGTCGAAGAAGGGGGCCAGGATGCCGTTTACCCTGAGGCCGAGCTCCTCGCAGAACTCGAGGTCCTCGTCGGAGACGCCGAGCTCGCGGAAGTGGTGCCAGTTCAGGAGCGGGTCTCCCAGAGCGTCGTTCTTGTAGCAGAGCTCCACTATGGGCGCCTTGAGCCTGCGCCCTTCCTCGAACCCGAGCAGGCGAGAGAGCGAGCCCGCCGCGAGGTTGCGGACTACGACCTCGACGGGGAGCATGGTCAGCTTTTTTGTCTTTATGGTCGTCTCGTCTACCTGCTCCACGAAGTGGCTCGGGACGCCGTTCGCCTCGAGGTAGGTGAACATGGCGGCGCTCATGGTGGCGTTGGTCCTGCCCTTGTCCTTCCACGAGCCGCGCTTCTGGGCGTTGTAGGCCGTTGCGTCGTCCTTGTAGCGGTGGAGCAGGACCGCCTCGTCGTCCGTGGCGAAGACTCTTTTCGCCTTGCCCTCGTAGAGAAGGGTCTCAGGCATCTTCCAACCTCTCCTTCAGCTTCTCCACCCGCTCGAAGACGACGTGGGCGTTGCGGAGCGCGTGCGCCGGGTCGAAGAGCTCGTCCAGGTCACCATCCAGATGTTCGCGGACCTCTTCCCGGCTCTTTAGGAGCTCCCTGAAGCCGCCCTCGCCCTCCCAGGCCCGCATCGCGGCCCCCTGGACGACCGCGTAGGCGTCGTCGCGGGCCATGCCCGCCTCGACGAGGGCGAGCAGGACGCGGCCCGAGAAGACGATGCCGCCCCCGATGTTGAGGTTCTCCAGCATCCTGTCCCGGTGGACCTGGAGGCCGCGCAGGACGCGCTGCGTCGTGCGCAGCATGTAGAAGGCCAGGATGGTGGCGTCGGGCAGGACGACGCGCTCTGCGGATGAGTGGCTTATGTCGCGCTCCTGCCAGAGGGCGTTGTTCTCGAAGCCCACTTGAGCGTAGCCGCGCATCAGGCGGGCCATGCCGCAGAGACGCTCGCAGAGGATCGGGTTCTTCTTGTGGGGCATCGCCGATGAGCCCTTCTGGCCGCGCCCGAAAGGCTCGGAGAGCTCCCGGATCTCCGTCCTCTGCGCCCCCCGTACCTCGAGCGCGATCTTCTCCATCGTCGAACCGAGGATAGCCAGCGCGGACAAGACCTCCGCGTGCCGGTCCCGCTGCACTACCTGCGTCGAGGCGGGTGAAGACGAGATGCCGAGGTTCTCGCAAGTCAGGGCTTCGACCTTCGGGTCCACGTTCCCGTAGACGCCGACGGCGCCGGAGATCTTGCCGACCGAGGCCGCCTCCTCCGCCCGCCCGAGCCGCTCTAAATTCCGTTCCATCTCGAAGGCCCAAACGGCCAGCTTGTGCCCCAGCACCATCGGCTCCGCGTGGACCCCGTGCGTCCGCCCGACCATGACGGTCTCGCGATGCTCCAGCGCCATCTCCGTTAGCAGCAGCGTCATATTCTTCGCCTCGCCCCGGATAAGTTCCAGGGCGTCCCGCAGTTGCAGGGCCCCGGCCGTGTCCAGCACGTCCGAGCTCGTAAGGCCGAAGTGGAAGTGGCGGGCGACGTCTCCCGCGTTCTCCGCGACGTTCGTCACGAAAGCGATGACGTCGTGGTTGGTCTCTTCTTCGATCTCGTGGATGCGCTCCACGGAGAAATCCGCCTTATCGGCCAGCTCCTCGACTTCTTTGGATGGGATCTCGCCAAGCTCCGCCCTCGCCCGGCAGACGGCGATCTCGACTTTCAGCCAGGCCCGGTACTTCGCCTCTTCCGTCCAGACGCTGCCTATCTCAGGTAGGGTGTAGCGTTCGATCATGCGTGGCTCCTGAACCTCTGACGACCAGAACGCCTCCGAACGACGAAGAGGAGGAGGACCGTATCGACGAGAATAGCGTAGCCGGCGGCAAAACAGAGCATTATCGCCAGAGAGCCGCCCCCGCCCGGGTCTCCAAAATCCACCAGCGCCACCAGCAAAGCGCTCAGGGGGACGAACAACGCGTAGAGTAACGCGCACCTTCGCAAATGATCCACGATACGCGGCCGTCGTAACCCCTCTAATTGGAGTAGCGCTCGCGCCCCAATGTAGAGAATGGTTCCGGCGACCAGCAATTCCGCGCCTACGAACAGAAACACGGGTACGTCGTAACCCCATATAGACTCCAGAGTCCTTGCCGTCAGCAGCGCCGTAAGGATCGCGGCCAGAAGAACCGCGACGTAAGCCAGGGGGGAGAAGATCTTGACCACTACTCCTCGACTCTGCGCCGCCGACATTTTTATCCCTCCAACCTCTCCGCCAACTCGGAGTCAGAGAGAGCCAGGATCTGCGCCGCGAGCACGGCGGCGTTGGCAGCGCCGTTTATTGCCACCGTCGCCACCGGAGATCCTTCCGGCATCTGGACGGTCGCGAGCAGGGCGTCGAAGCCGCCGAGCGTTCCGGCGGATAGAGGGATGCCGATTACGGGTAGATCCGTGCGGGCGGCGACGGTTCCTGCCAGGTGCGCGGCCATGCCGGCGGCGCAGATCAGGACTTTGAGCCCGCGCGCCCTGGCTGTGCCCGCGTACTCGGAGACGGATTCGGGATTGGTGTGAACGTCGCGGACTTCTACCTCGAACTCCACGCCGTAGCCATCCAGGCGGTCCGTGCATCCTTCCACGGATGTAAGGTCGGCGTCGCTGCCGACGAGGATGCCCACGGTTGGACTCACAGGTCTTCCAGTTCTATGGCTTCCAGGGCGATGTCGGTCCGGTACTGCATGCCCTCGAAGTGGATCTGCTCGACCGCCGCGTAGGCGCGGGCACGCGCCTCGATGATGGAAGGCCCGGTTCCGACTACGTTCAGGACCCGCCCGCCGGCGGTGTGAAACCGTCCGTCTTCCTCTTCGGTGGCCGCGTGGTAGACGTAGACGCCGGCCGGGATATTCTCCAGGCCCGAGATCTCGTCCCCCGAGTGCGAAGAGTCGGGGTAGCCCTCCGAGGCGAGCACCACGCAGACGGTCTTGTCGGCCGACCAGACTACCTCGCGGCCCGCCAGGTCTTCTTCGCCGGCCGCGATCATGATCTCGAGCAAATCGGAGCCGAGGCGCGGAAGGATCACCTGGGTCTCGGGGTCCCCGAAGCGGCAGTTGAACTCCAAGGCCTTCGGCCCCGTCTCGGTGACCATGACGCCAGCGTAGAGCAGGCCCGTGTAGGGCGCCCCTATAAGAGACAGGTGGTGGATGGTCGGGCGGATGATGTCTTCGAGGATGGCCGCGTAGGTGGCGGGCTCCATCCACATGATCGGGGAGTAGGCCCCCATCCCGCCGGTGTTCGGCCCCTCGTCTTCATCGTACGCCCGCTTGTAGTCCTGGGCCGGCAGGAAGGGGAGGATGTCCCGCCCGTCCGTGACGACGAAGATGGAGGCCTCGCGCCCTTCGAGACACTCCTCTATAACGATCCTCTCCCCCGCAGCCCCGAACTTGCCGGCGAAAGACGCCCTGACGGCCTCCTCGGCCTCGTCGCGGTTGTGGGCGATGGTGACGCCCTTGCCCGCCGCGGCCCCGTCGGCCTTCACGACGACCGGGTAGTCCCGGCGCGTAGCGAGGTAGGCGAGGGCCGCCTCCTCGCGGTCGAAGGCCTCGAAGTCCGCCGAAGGGATGCCGGCCTGGCGCATCAGTTCCTTGGCGAAGACTTTGGAGCCCTCGATGCGGGCTGCGGCGCGGGAGGGACCGAAGACCTTCAGACCCTCCTCCCAGAAGCACTCTGTGATGCCCCCGATCAGGGGCGTCTCGGGACCCACGACCGTCAGGTCTATGGAGTTCTCTTTGGCGAAGTCGCGCAGGGCGACCAGGTCGTCCACGGGGATGTCCGCGACTTGCGCTATGCGGGCTATCCCCGGGTTGCCGGGGGCGGCGAACATCTCGGGGGCGAGCGGGCTCGCGGCCAGGGCTTCGACCAGGGCGTGTTCGCGCCCGCCGCTGCCGACCACCATCACGCGCACGGCGTTAGGTCCCGATCCTCTCTACGATAGCCTGCTCGCGCTCCGGCCCGACGCTGATCATGCACAAAGGAGCCCCAACCTCCGCCTCGACGAACCCGACGAAGTCCTGCGCGGCCCCGGGCAGGTCCCCCCTCATCCTGCACCCCGTGATGTCCTCGTCCCAGCCGGGCAAGGTCTTGTAGACCGGGCGGGCGTGGTGGAGGTCCGTCTGGTGCATCGGGTAGCCGTCGAAGGGCCTCCCGTCCACCTCGTAGCCGGTGCAGATCTTGATCTCATCGACCGCCGATAGAACGTCCAGCATCGTCAGGGCGCAGTGCGTGATCCCGTTCAAGGACGCCGCCCACTTGATGGCGGGAAGGTCGAGCCACCCGACCCGACGGCTCCTTCCTGTCGTCGTCCCGTACTCGCGCCCGACATCCCTGATCCTGTCCCCAACCTCGTCGAAGAGCTCCGTCGGCATCGGCCCGTCCCCGACCCGCGTCGTGTAGGCCTTCGTCACCCCGACCACGTACTCCAGTTGCCCCGCCGGAATGCCCGAGCCCGTAACGGCCCCGCCAACGGTCGGGTTCGACGAGGTGACGAAAGGATACGTGCCGTGGTCGTTGTCGAGGAGGGTGGCCTGTCCGCCTTCTAACAGGACCTTCTCCCGGCGTTCGAGGCCCTCTCGCAGCATGGTGCCGGTGTCGGCCATCATCGGCCGGATAAAGTCCTCGAAGCCGCGCAGCCAGGCGGCGAGTTCGGAGACGTCGTAGGGCTTCTCGCCGTAGACGTTCTCGAAGATCGAGTTCTTCTCGCGCAGGGCGGCCTTCAGCTTCGTCTTGAGGATGCCCTCGTCCGAGATGTCCTGGACGCGGACGCCGTAGCGGGCGATCTTGTCCTCGTAGGCGGGCCCTATGCCCCTGTTGGTGGTCCCGATCTTGGCGTCGCCCAAGGCTATCTCGCGGTGCGAGTCGAGGGCTATGTGGTAGGGCATGATGAGGTGGGCCCGGCCGTCGATCTTGAGCCGGTCGCGGACGCTGATACCGCGCGCCTCGAGCGCCTCGACCTCCTCGACCAAAACCTCCGGGTTGACGACTACCCCGTTGCCGATGGTGCAGACCACGCCCTCGCGCACGATGCCCGATGGGATCAGGTGCAGCTTGAACTCCTCTTCGCCGACGCGGACGGTGTGCCCGGCGTTGTTGCCGCCCGAGTAGCGCGAGACGTAGTTGGCGTCGGAGGCGAGGGAGTCGCACACCCTCCCCTTCCCCTCGTCCCCCCAGGCCAACCCGAGCACGACCGTGGCCGTCAAAGCTCTACCTCCGCGGTGGTGTGCAGGACTCCAGGACAGGCGCGGCGCGAAGAATTCGAGTACGCCGGACCGGGAGCCAAACTCCTCGTCATCCAGTCGGGGCCGACGCTCTCTGCCACGCCCGCAGCGTAGCACATGGTTTTACGCTTTTGAAACGATTTCAAGGTTTCAGGCTACAGGTTTCGGGTCGCCTCCTTCGGAGGCTCTCAGGGAAGGCGTTGGAGCGATGAGGTTTTGAGGGACAGGAAGGCGGAACACCACGGGCGAACGTCCTGAACCGCATCCCTGATACCTGTAACCTGAAGCCTTCTTTACGCCTGGTCGGATATCTCCTGCAGCCCCGTTTGAAGCCCGGCGAGCGCCTGCTCCACGGAGACCTCTCCCTTGAGGGCCGCGTTGAACTGCTCGGCCATCTCCAGCGACATGTCTGAATAGAGGGGCGAGACGGGCCGGGGCCTGGTGTTCTCCAGCGCCTCGCGGCCCAGCCTCGCGACGGGCAGCTCGTCGAGGACTTGCTGGTCTTCGTAGAGGCTTTTCAGCGTGGGCAGCCGGGCGCTCTCGACGGCGAAGGTCTGTTGCTGCTCGGGGGCGGACATGTACTCTATGAAGGCCCAGATCTCCTCGATCTTGTCCTCGGCCTCGGCGTTGACCATGAAGTTCCAGCCGCCGAGCCCGCTGAAGCTCGTGTCCCCCGCCCCGGCCACCGGCAACGCCCCTATATCCACCTGCCCCGGCTTGACCTTGGAGGTCTCAGGGTCGGATAGGAGCCCGTACACGAAGGGCCAGTTGCGCATGAACACGACGTCGCCGTTGGTGAAGCTCGCCTGCGACTCCTGGGTCGTGTAGTCGCCGGAGGCCTGCGGCGCCACGCCGTCGGTGATGAGGCTCCGCCTGAGCTTCAGCCCTTTGGCAGACTCCGGGCTGTCTATGATGACCCTTTCCCCGTCGAGGACGTCGCCCCCGGCGTTCCAGATGTGCTCAAGGGCGTCGACGACGCCGCCCTCGTCCTGCGCACCCTGGAAGACGAACCCGAACCTCGTCCCCTGGTCGGCGCGGACCTTCTCGGCCATGCTCTTCATCTCGTCCCAGGTCTTGGGCGGTTCGGAGAAGCCGCTCTTCTCCAGGAGGTCCGTGCGATAGTAGAACATCCCGGCGTCCGTGAACCACGGGACGCCGTAGGTCTTTCCCTCGTACTGGACGGCCTGGGTGGGGCCTTCAAGGTAGTCCTTCTGCATCTCTGGCGTGAAGCGGTCCGAGAGGTCGAGGATGTAGCCGTTCGCGGCGAACTGGGCGGGCCAGACGACGTCGCCCGCTATCACGTCCATCGTCGACCGTCCAGACTGCAGCTCTGCCTGCATCTGCTCGAAGAACTCGGCGCTCGAGGCGGGCATCTGTCGCCACTTGACCTGGACCTCGCCCCTGTTCTCCCTGTTGAAGCGGTCGAGAATCTTCTGCAAACCGCCCGCCTCGTCGGGGATGAAGCCGAGGGTGATCTCGACGGCCCCACCCGAGCTTTCCCCGCCGCCACAGCCGGCCAGGACGCCCCCGAGCGCGGCGGCCCCGGCGAGCCCCCCGCCCATCCTCAAGAACCCGCGGCGGCTCATGCGCCCCGCGCGTCGCGCAGTAAACCCGTTCATCCGTCCGCTCCTTCCGATCCGCCAAAGCCCCCCGGCGGACGGTCTGTGCCGGGGATGCGACCGGGCTTGCCCGAGTACGGACCGGCCCACGTCGGCACCCCGACAGTACGATCGTCGCTACCTCTTTCCCCGCTGGCCGGGATTTATACCACCGCCGACGGACCGGCCACCAGGCCGTTACTCGAAAAGGACCACGGGCTCGCGGTAGTAGCGGACGCGGTTCTCGGCCCAGCGCTCCGCGACGAACCTCCTGAGCTCGACGTTGCGGGCGCGGGGTTCGCCGGACATCATCCTCTCCAGCGGGTAGCGCACGCCGAGGACGCGCTCCTCGACGCGAAAGCGGGTGACGCCGGCGGGAAGGACGGAGCCGGAGGCGACGATCTCGACCAACTCCTCCGGGGCGAAGGCGCCGTACCGGATCAGGGCCTCCCCATTGGTGAGGCGCACGGCCCCATCGGGCTCGATGCGCCGCACCGAAGCCCCTTCCGGGTAGAGCGCCTGCAACTCCCACATCACGCGGGACCGGGCCAGCGGGCCGCCCTCTTCGGAGAGGACGAAGGCGGTCTCCCCGGCGGCCGACTCGACCTCGGCGACGACCTCGCCGTTGGGGCTCTCACCGATCAGCAACCCGTTCCTCCCGTCGGGCTCGAACCCCCGGACCACGTGGCCCCAGCCCTCGGCCCGCTCCGGCGGTTCGACGAGCTGGACGAGGACGAAGCGGGCGCCCAATTCGGTCATGGCGCGGACCCGGTGGGCGCCGTCGAGGACGAGGAATCGGTCCTCGTAGGGCGAGGCGATGACGGGGTTACGTTGCTCGCCTTCGGCCTCGACCCTGGACTTGAGCCTGGCGAGGCGGGCCTCGTCGTGGGCCTCGTGCAGGATCAGGCACCCGGTTTCGACGAGGCGAAGGTCTTTGAGAGATCGGATCACGAACTAGAGTCCCGAGCCGCCGACGGATGTCCTGGCTAGAAGCTGACCGCTGATAGCTGACAGCACGGTTTGCCCCCGGCAAACCGCCTCAGGCGTCTCCGCCGCGGCGGCCCCAGAGAAAGTCGAGCAGCAAGAAGCCGCCGAAGAAGAAGGCCGCGATCACGGCCATGAACCCGACGATGCCGAGCAGCAGGTAGATAGTCTCCAAAGCTTTTGCGGCCTTTCCTTCTGTAGGCGGTCTCGAAGAGTCGGGACGGCCGGATTCGAACCGGCGACCACTCGGCCCCCAGCCGAGTGCGCTACCAGACTGCGCCACGTCCCGACGCGCCTCTTCGTGGGGCAAAATCATACCAGACGGAGGCCGTGCTATCATCCGTTTTCCGTGTCCCGAGCCGCCCTATACATAAGGACAGACCCGGCCTCACAGTTGCCTTCCAGGGAGGAACAGGCGTCTTCCTGCGAGACGTTCGCGGCCGAGAACGGCCACGAGGTAGTGGCCCGCTACGAGGACCTGGAGGCCCCTGGCACCCTCCTCTACCACAAGCCGGCCCTGAAAGAGGCGATCAACAACATAAAGGAAGAGGAGGACTGGGAGGTCCTGATCGTCGCCCGGCCGGGCTGCATCTCGGACGACGAGTCGGCCCTGCACGAGTTCGTGCACAAGCTCTCGCTGTACGGCAACCGGCTGGAGAGTCCCGGGCGTTCGTGGGAGGAGTTTTTGGCCGCCATGAAAGCCTACCGCCGGGCGATGTCCCGGGGATGATCCGGCCTGTGTCAAACGCTTTACGGTCGGGTAGTATTGGCCCGTGAGTTTTGTCTTGATAGTCATCGGCACCGTGCTCCTGGTCGTATGCCTTGCCGGGGTCGCCCTTGGCATCTACATGGCGCTCGACGGCAAGAACCGCGAGCCCGGCGTCCTCTTCTCCCTGTGCTGGGTGTCGGGCGCGGCCGGGGCGGCCGGCGTCATGATGCGCGACGGCGTTACTTTTCTTATCGGGACGCTGTGCTTCCTCGTGGCCGGCGCCGTCTTCGTCCTGTCCGGAGCCGGACAGAAAGACTCGGCCAGGCGGAACAGGGGCGGGCCCAGCGGGCACACCCCCGACGGGTCCGAGAAGACGACCAGGGAGAACAGGTCGGGTTACAGGCGGGCCGCCTCTTAGCGACGCCCGCGAAGGGAGGAGGCTAGAAAGTGTCGCTTATCCGCACCATCCTGGGGTTCGTAATACTGCTGATCCTGGTCCACGTGGCCCTCGTCTACGTCGGCATCAACAGCGGCGCGAACACCGTAACCAGGGCCATCTACAGCCTCGGCACCCTCCTGGAATCCCCCGCCGCCCTCCTCATAAACGCCGTCCCCGCCATCCAGCAGTACCTGGACCCGACCAGCTTCTTCACCGTGGCCTTCACCGCGATAGGGCTGTACCTGATCCTGTACCTCCTCCTCGGGGTCGGAAAAAAGGGCTAGTCAGCCCGCTCCGGCTTCGCCTCCGCTTGTCAGCCCGGCGCTTCGCGCCTCTCAGCACGTCCCCTTCGGGGACTCTCAGCACGCCGCTTCGCGGCTTTCGGCCTGTCAGCAAGTCGTCTGTATCCGATACGCCTCCCGGTACTCGAACCGCCACGCCATGCGCGGCCCGGTCGGGCTCTGCGCGGCAAGAAGCTGACAAGCTGAAAGCGGAGGCGAAGCGGCGTGCTGACTAGCTGAACTCCTTTACGAATCGTTTGTCTATGTGGTGCTTGATCCGTAATGCGAGGCGACCCCGCCAGGTCAGCGGGCCGTAGATGGCGAGGCCGGTTCCGTCGCCGAGGTCGAGGACGTAGAGGTAGTGGTTTTGGGGTTTGTATGGGCGGAGGGGCTCGTCCCACAGGACGGCCTGGAGGTTGTGGTAGAGGACGGGGCCCTGACGGACGGCGAAGACGCCGAATTGGGGCAGGCGGGCGCCGCGGAAGGCCACGGCGTCTCCGCCGCCGAAGATCCCCGCGTCGTTGGGGCTCTGGAGGTGGCGGTTCACCCACAGGGCGCCGTCGTCGCCCGTCGCCAGGCGTGAGCGGCGGAAGAGGCCGGGCGGCGAGACGCCGGTGGCGGCCAGGACGAGGTCGGCCTCTATCTTCGTACCGTCCCGGAGGACGGCCGCCCCTGGTTGCAGGTTCGCGTTCTGGCCCAGGACCACCTCCACGCCGGGGCCTCGTAGACGTTCGAGCATGACGCGCCGGGCGGCCCTCGGCGAGGTGGGGAGCAGGTCCGGTTCCGCCTCGACGAGCGTCATCTTCCCCCCGCGCAGCAGGCCGACGACGTTGGCGGCGACCTCGCAACCCGCCGCGCCGCCGCCGACAACGAGGACGCGGGGCGCGTCCGGTACCGGAGCGAGAAGCGTCTCTCTGACCCTCTCCAGGTTCGCGATAGGCTTTACCGGGATCGCGCCGTCCCGGGCGGGGGTCCCGCTTCCCACGCAGAAGGATACGGCGTCGTAAGGGACGATCAGCCCGTCCTCGAGAACGAGGGCGCGCTCCCGATATAGGACCTCCGCAACGCGTCCCCTCACAAAACGCCCCCCGCCGCGTTCGACGAGGCAGCGGATGTCGATGCGGTTCTCGCCGGGTTCGTGGGAGCCGGAGAGCACGCCGGTCTCCATACCCGAGTAGTGGAGGTGCTCTGCGGGATCTATCAGGACCACGTCGAAGCCGCGGCCGACCAACTCGCCCGTGCGGCGGAGCGTGTAGAGGTTCGCGTGGCCGCCTCCGGCCAGGGCTATCGTGGGTCTGCGGGGGCTCTCGCTCACCCGACCGTTATATACCCTGAAAAGAGTATGTTTGCGGAATGCTTGGACTCGGCCCACAAGAATGCCGTATACTTCCCGGAACGATTCCTAAACGCCGCAGGAGGCGCTATGACGGAACCGAAGAGAAGAAGAGTTCATGGGAGGCGATGCTACGGACGGACGAACAGGAGCGCGCGATGATCGAGTTTAAGGGCGTAAGCAAGACCTATGCAGGGTCCGACAGGCCCGTCGTAAACGACCTCACTTTCAACATAGAGGACGGCGAGATCTGCGTGCTGGTGGGTCCCAGCGGTTGCGGCAAGACGACAAGCATGAGGATGGTCAACCGGCTCATCGAGCCGACGGAGGGCGAGATCCTCATAGACGGCGAGCCGAACACGTCCATGAGCGGGACGCAGCTCAGGCGCAAGATCGGGTACGCCATCCAGCAGATAGGCCTCTTCCCCCACCGCACCATCGCCGACAACATCGCCACCGTCCCCAACCTGCTCGGATGGGACAAGGGCAGGATGAAGGAGCGCGTTGACGAGCTCATGGACCTCGTCGGCCTGCCGGCGGATCAGTACCGCGACCGCTACCCGGCCGAGCTCTCGGGCGGCCAGCAACAGAGGATAGGCGTCGCCCGCGCGCTCGCGGCGGATCCGCCGATCATGCTCATGGACGAACCTTTCGGGGCGGTCGACCCCATCACGCGCGACAGGCTCCAGAACGAGTTCTTGAGAATCCAGCAGGACATCAAGAAGACCATCGTCTTCGTCACCCACGACATAGACGAGGCCATAAAGATGGGCGACAAGATCGCCATCCTGAAAGAAGGCGGCATCCTCGCCCAGTACGACACGCCCGAGAACGTGCTCGTCAACCCGGCCTCGGAGTTCGTGCAGTCCTTCGTCGGCGGCGACAGGGTCCTCAAGCGCCTCTCGCTCACGCGCGTCGGCGACGTGGACCTCGACCCGCCGACCGCCAACGGACACGACCTGCCGCGAATCCGGGAGGAGTGGACCCTGAGGGACGCCCTTTCGGAGATCATCGGCGCGGGGGCGGACAGGGGCGTGGTGGTTCAGAACGGCGACGGCAACGGGGCTTCGAGCGGCACGATCACGCTCAACTCCATAAGGGAGATCTCCCACGGCGCCGGGGCGCCGCGTGGCTAGCCTAACGAGCGGTTCCGCGGTGCTCGCCTTTCTGCAAGACTTCGCCCCCGAGAGCGCGCAGGATGGCTTCATAGACTGGGAATGGCTGGGCGACAACTTCACCGAAGACGTGGTGCCGGCGTTTCTTCAGCACATCTTTTTGTGCTTCGTCTCACTCGCCATCGCGATCCTCATCTCGGTGCCGCTCGGCATCCTCGCCGCGCGCTACCGCAGGATCTACCCTCCTCTGACGGCGCTCACGGGGTTTTTCTACACGATTCCTAGCTTCTCCATGTTCACCATCCTGCTGTTCGTCGTCGGGCTAAGCGCTGGCACAACGCCGGCAGTCATAGCGCTCGTGCTCTACTCGCTGCTCGTCCTTATCCGAAACGTGGTGACGGGTCTTGACTCGGTGCCGCCCGAGACCAAGGACGCGGCACGCGGGATGGGTTTGACCGACCGGCAGATACTCTGGAGGGTCGAGTTGCCGCTGGCGCTGCCGGTAATAGTAGCCGGGATGCGCATAGCTATCGTCACGGTCATCGGCATCGCGGTCATAGGCGCGTACATCGGGGCCGGCGGGCTAGGCGTCCTGATTTTCAGTGGCATCCAGCGCGACTTCCCGACCATGTACATAACCGGGGCGGTTCTTTCGACCCTGCTCGCGATTGCGGCCGACTTGCTGTTCGTCCGTGCGGAACGGATGATGAGCCCGTGGGCCCGCCGGGCGAGGGGGGCGGCATAAGATGGACAGGTTTATCGAAACCCTGCAACGCCCGGACTTTATCGAGAACTTGATCATCCACATCGAGTACACGGTACTGGCGACGCTTATTGGACTGCTGGTCGCCATCCCGGTGGCGGTGCTTGTGAACCGCTCGGACGCGGCCTCCACGTTCGCCATTAACGTAGGTAATATCGGGCGCGCGGTGCCTTCGCTCGCGGTGCTGGTCCTGATGTTCCCGGTCTTCGGGCTAGGGTTCGACAGTGTGCTGTTCGCCCTGACGCTCCTCGCCATTCCGCCGATCCTCATAAACGCGGTGGTGGGGCTGCGGCAGGTTAGCGCCCAGATCCTGGACTCGGCGAAGGGCATGGGGCTCTCGGGCCGCCAGGTCCTCACGGGCATCCAGATCCCGATAGCAGCCCCCATCATCTTCGCCGGCATCCGAACGTCGGCGGTGCAGGTGGTGGCGAGCGCGACCCTGGCGACGTTTATCGGCGGCGGCGCGTTGGGCGACTATATAGTCGAGGGGTTCCAGCGCAACGACACGGCCATATCCCTCGCCGGGGCTTTCTCGGTGGCGGTCCTGGCGGTTATCACCGAGCTCGGCTTCGCCGCGCTCGAACGCACGTTTACCCCAAAGGGGCTTCGTATAGCCCAGAAGAGAGGAAGAGCAACCAAATGACGGGAGAGAGAGTGAAGAACAAGACAATGTTTATCCGGGCGGTAACGGCCATGCTGATCACCGCCCTGGTGTTCGTCGCGGCTGCCTGCGGCGGAGGAGGCGGGGGCAGCAGCAGCGACGGCCCGAGCATCACGGTTAGCTCGAAGAAGTTCACCGAGCAGATACTCCTCGGCGAGATGTACGCCCAGGCCTTCGAAGACGAGGGCTACAACGTCGAGCGCAAGCTGGACCTCGGCTCGGAGCAGGTCATGGACAAGTCCCTCCAGGACGGCACCATAGACGTCTATCCCGAGTACACGGGCACGGCCTACGTGGCTATCCTGAAGAAGCCGCCGGAGTCGTATCCGAAGTCGGCAGAGGAAACCTACAGGCAGGTCGCCAAGTTCTACAAGAACCGCAAAGACACGCCGATGCAAATGCTCGAGCCGGCGCCTTTCGAGAACAACTACGGCATCGTGATGTTGAGCAAGGAGGCGAACGAGCGGGGCATAGAGAACCTGGACGACCTCGCCGCCCAGTCCGACGAGCTCGTGTTCTCCTCGTATTCGGAGTTCCAGAACCGCTCGGACGGCTACAAGAACATGCAGGACAGTTACCCTGAGCTCGACTTCAAGGACATCAAGATCGTCAACGACCTCGGCATCCGCTACAAGGCTCTGGCCGAGGGTGAGGCCGACGTTGGCATCGGGTTCACCACCGACGGCCAGCTCGCCTCCCCCGAGCTGAAGGTGATCGAGGACAACAAGGACATCTGGCCGAAGTACTACCCGGCCCCGGTCATCACCCAGGAGTTCCTTGACAAGAACCCGGACGCCAAGAAGATCCTCAACGAAGTCTCGGCCAGCCTCGACGCGGACAAGATGCGCGAGCTGAACGGCGCGGTCGACCTCGAGCAGGAGGACCCGGAAGACGTCGCCCAGGGCCACCTGGAAGACGCTGGCATCATCGAATAACCGCGCCCCAACAGAGAGGCGCCCCCTGACCCGCGCGTCGGCACTGGCGTTTATCGTGAGCTCCGCGGCCGTGGCCGGCCTGGTGTGGTGGTCCGGCGACGGGCCGGTGCGGGCTGTGGAGACGCCCGAGCTGCGCGCCGCGCCGGAGCCGCTCGCGGCGTTGGGAACCGCCGCTGCGACGGAAGAAGGGGCACGCTCGGAGGCGGGGCCGGAGATACGGATAGGAGATTTCGAGCGGCCGGAAGAGGTGCCCGAGTACGAGATCCTCGACGAGAGGAGGAACCGGCGCGACGGGGCACGCGGCGCGTGGCTTCTGATCGACACGCGCGCGCACAGCGAGGAAGAGTACGTCCTGATCACCCGCCACCTAAAGGTCAGGTACGCAAACCTCGACGCCGTGTCGATCGAGTTCATCGACCTGAGGCAGGCGCTCCGCTACAACGGCGGAGCCCTGATCTTCAACACGACCGCCGGCGTGGGTTACATAGGCTACTTCCACGGCCCGCCAAACAACAAAGGCTACTACGTCAAGGCCACCGATTGAACGGGGCCGGGACCCGTTCTGCTGTTGAACGGTCGTGAACTTGAGCATATAATGTGATGCTTGTAGCGGGAAGCAGACCGTGTGACCATTTCTAGTTCGGCTGGCGGGAGAAGTGCGGGTCGCAAGCCGCCCTTCCCCAGACGTAGCAGGCAGAAAAAGGAGACACCACGGAAAACAGGAGAGGTGACCGCGACCCGATCATTCGGGTAGAGAACTGCTCGATAGTATTCGGGCGGCGGACCCAGCAGGCGCTAGAGATGAGCCGGCAGGGGAAGAGCAAGGCGGAGGTAGAGAAGGCGACGGGGTCCACCATCGGCGCCTACGACGCCACCTTTCACGTCTATCCGGGCGAGATCTTCGTGATCATCGGCCTTTCCGGGAGCGGAAAGTCCACGATCCTCAGGGCCGTCAACGGCCTGAACGAGCTGACCGAGGGCGACGTCTACCTCGACGGGGACCACATCTCCAAGATGCCCTCCAAGCAGCTAAGAGAGGTCCGGCGCAAAAAGATCGGGATGGTCTTCCAGCACTTCGGGCTCTTGCCGAACCGGACCGTCCTCGACAACATCTCCTTCGGCCTGGAGATACAGGGTGTGCCCAAAGGCGAGCGCCGCAAGGCCGCCGAGGAGACCCTCGACATGGTCGGTTTGCAGGGCCAGGGCGATAAGCTCATAACAGAGCTCTCGGGCGGGATGCAGCAGAGGGTCGGGCTCGCGCGCGCGCTGGCCACCAAGCAGGAAGTCTTGCTCATGGACGAGCCGTTCAGCGCGCTGGACCCCCTGATCCGGCGCGACATGCAGAACCTGTTCCTCTCGATCCAGGGCGAGATCCAGCGAACGGTCGTCTTCGTGACCCACGACCTCGACGAGGCGCTCACGCTGGGCCACCGGGTTGCGATCATGAAGGACGGCAAGATCGTGCAGTTGGGCACCCCGGAGCAGATCCTGCGCGAGCCCGCCGACGAGTACGTCGAACGCTTCGTGGAAGACGTGGACTACGCCAAGGTCCGCACCGCCGAGACCGTCATGGTGAAGCCCAAGAGCGTCGCCTACACCAACGAGGGCCCAACGGTAGTCCTGCGGCGCATGAAGCAGGAGGGACTCTCCCACATCTTCGTGCTGGAAGAAGACCGGCGCCTCGTAGGGATTGCCGAGGCCGAAGAGGTCGCCAGGCTCGCCGAGCGGGACGCGAGGGAACTCAGGCCCGCCATCGACAGGGGACCCCGCAAGGTCGGACGGAGGACCCCGTTGCGCGAGGTGCTGCCGCTCTTCGTGGACGACGGGAACGCGCCCGTCGCCGTCACTAACGAAGAAGGCCGCCTCGAAGGCGCGGTAGTGCGCGGCTCGCTCATCGCCGGCCTCACCACGAGCACCGAACACCAGGACGACGAGGACGCCGGGAGCTTCAGCGGCGTAGGCCGCCACCCAAGCGAGGTCAACGGGGAGAGGCGGTAGGAATGGGTCGTCTGTCGCAGGCCCAGATCATCCCGGAGGACTGGATACCGCTCGAAGGCTGGGTAAACAGCGCGGAGGAGTACGTAACGGAGAAGTTCGACGGGTTCTTCGACGTCGTTCAAGACGTCATGGACACCTTCGTCGAGGCTCTGGTGTTCGTGTTGGCCGCGCCTCCCGAGTTGCTCATGATCACCATTTTGACGGTCGTCGCTTTCGTCGCTGCGGGCTGGCGGGTCGGGGTTTTCACCGTGTTGGGACTTTTGCTAATCGTCGGTCTCGGACTCTGGGATCAGTCTATGGAGACGCTCGCGCTGACCCTGGCGGCGACGGTCGTGTCGCTGGCTATCGGTATACCCATAGGAATAATAGCGGCCAAGAACCGCGGTTTCGAGACGTTCATCCGGCCCGTTCTGGACGTGATGCAGACGCTCCCGGCGTTCGTCTACCTGGTGCCCGTGGTGGTGCTGCTAAGCACCGGCAACCCGCCGGCCCTGATCGCGACGGTCATCTTCGCCACGCCGCCCGCCGTCCGCCTGACGATGCTGGGCATACAGCAGGTGCCAAAAGAGACCGTGGAGGCCGCCCACGCCTTCGGGGCAACGCCGTGGCAGACGCTGTCGAAGGTGGAGCTGCCGCTCTCGCTCCGGTCCATTATGGCCGGGGTCAACCAGGTCATCATGCTCTCGCTCTCGATGGCGGTCATCGCCGGGTTGGTCGGCTTCGGAGGATTGGGCGAGATCGTGGTCGCAGGTCTCGGCCAGCTCAACGTCGGGCAGGCGATGGTGGGCGGGGTGGGGATCGTGATCCTCGCCATCATCCTCGACCGCGTCACGCGCGGCCTGGAGAGAACAAAGGACAAAGGAGGCGGTATCTCGAAGGTCTTCTCGGGTAAGAGATCGAACCCCGGGTCGGTGTCCGGTGCGTCCGTCGGCGCGGGGTCTTCGTCCGATGGAGGATCTGGTAATTGAACCTTCGGGGGTCGAGCATCCAGGAAGGCATCCCGAACGTACGTATCTTTTAAGCACCATCGAACCGCGCAATAGCCGTGTTCGAGACGTGTAGTCGACATGAAGGCGAGGACATGAAGATTAGCAAGAGTTTGCTGGCGGTTCTGTTGGCGCTCGTGGTCGCGCTGGCGATTGCCGGTTGCGGGGGGGCCCAATCCGGCGGCTCCTCGGGTGACAACTCCAGCAAGACGCTCACCCTCGGAAACATCGGCTGGACGGAGAACGTCGCCATAAACGGCTTGACCAAGGTAATCATGGAGGAAGACCTGGGCTACCAGGAAGTGGAGCTTCAGACGCTCGACCTCGGCCTCGTCTTCGAGGGTGTTGCCGGCGGCGACGTGGACGCCTTCCAGGACGTGTGGATGCCCAACCACGAGCAGTTGCTCGCGAAGGTCGAGAACGACGTCGAGCACCTCGACCCGTGGTACCAGGGCGAGACGGCCTTCGGGCTCGCGGTCCCGAGCTACATGAAGGACACCAACAGCATCGCGGACCTCAACGAGTCCGGGGCCGACAGGATCATCGGCATCGAGCCCGGCGCGATACTCGTGCAGAAGACCGAGGAAGACGTGATCCCGGCCTACAACCTCGACCTGGAACTCGAGGCCTCCAGCACCGCGGCGATGCTCTCCGAGGTCAGCCGGCTCTACCCGGACAAGGAGCCCTTCGTGTTCATGGGCTGGTCCCCGCACTGGATGAACACCAGGTACGACTTCAAGTACCTCGAAGACCCCAAGAACGCCCAGGGCAACCTCGACGAGCCGGCGAAGATCTCCAGCATCGTCAACGAGGACCTCGAGTCCGACGACCCCGTGGCCTACGCTTTCTTTAACGAGATCAGCCTCACCGAAGACGACCTGAACTCGCTGGAGGAAGAGATCCTCGCCGCCGACGACGACGCGGTGAAGGGCGCCGCTGCCTGGCTGGAGCAGAACCGCGACGTGGTCAAGCCGGCGATAGACGCCGCCAAACAGGCACAGTAGGGTTCGAACAACGGCGTACGTTCGTAGTGGGGGCTCCCGTGCGGAGCCCCCGCTCGTCTTCTCGGGAGAAGGTCTGGGGAGGAAGAGCCCGGTATTCCTGGCTGACGCGCGTCGGCCCGTGAGGTTATGATTCATGCTTCGAGGCAGGGGAACGTACAGGATCGAGCGCTGGTTCGCCGGTGGCGTGCCTCTGGTGTCGGTGCAGCCGGTGGAGGCCACAGCGCCGTTGCCGGTGGTGACGATCTACCACCGATTCTCCGGCCGCAATACGGATGACCTGCTCCGACTCGCCCTACCCCTGGCCGACTCCGGCGTCGCGGCCGTACTCCCCGAATCCGCCCTCCACGGGGAACGCGCCCCCCAGGACTTCGAAAGGCGCCTCGCAGACGACCGTGACGGCCTCTTCACCGACGTCCTCGAAGTCACGGTGCGCGAAGCCGCCGAGGTCTTTGACTGGATCTCCTCCCGCGAGGAACTTGACCCCTCCCGCATCGGGGTCATCGGCACCTCCATGGGCGGCGCCGTAGCATTGGCCGTCTCGTGCGGCCATCACTCCCCCGCCCCCAAGGTCTCCGTCGCCCTGATGCCGACCGCCCCGGGCCCCAAAAGCACCATCCGCCAGGAGGCAGCCTACTCCCCCAGACCGGAACTATGCTTCCCCACGGCGCTCATGATCGTGCACGGCACGGAGGACCGCACGGCCCCATACCCCAACGCCCGCTCCTTCTACGACACCCTCGTCCCCCACTACTCGGCCGCCCCAGAACGCCTCCGCTTCGTGGACATGCCGGGCGAAGACCACAGGGTCGGGGCGTACTGGATCGAGGAGACGCTCTCGTGGCTTGGAAGGTTTCTCTAGAGCGGTCAGCTATCAGCCTTCAGCTTCTCCCTGGTCGGAGTACCGACGCAGCGTGAACCGCCACCCGGTCAGTCCTGGCAGGAGAGGCACGATAGAAGGTAGAACCTCGCTTCGAGACTACTGGCTGATAGCTGACAGCTACTCATTCTGGTCCTACTGCGTCTCCGGGCGTCGAGACTGGTTCCAGCAACCCGATTTCCGAGGCCACGTGCGCGATAAGCCGTCCGCCGGCAATGGCTTGCGTGAGGCCGTCCAGGTCGGGCCAGTGTTCTTCGGGCTCGGTGGCGGCGTAGCGGGAGACGAGGTCGTAGGCCGCGCGACTGCCGGTGCCGAGGCGGGGACGGCCGCGCAGATCCACGGCGCGGGTGGCGACGGTAAGCTCGAGGGCGGCGATGCGGCGGGCTACGTCCACGAGCTCGTCGGTCTTGCGGACGCCTAAGGGGGCCATGCTGGCGTGGTCTTCTACGCCCTCGGCGATCTGGCCCCGGTAGTCGAGCGAGACGGGGTTGGCGAGCACGCGCGCCTCCGCGGCGAGCGAGGCGGAGGTGTAACCCAGGGGCCGCAGCCCCTCGTCGCCGTCGCGGGCGGCGAGGCCGGTCGGGAGGCCGGAGAACTGGGACCAGAGGTGCTTCTGGATGCGCTCGTTGGCGAGGTGGACTACCTGGGCTACGGCCACGCGGAGGAGGTCGAAGGCGACGGCGAGGGCGACGACGTCGAAGTTGCCGACGGAGATGATCGTCTTGTCTTCTATGAGGACGAGTGGGTTGTCGCCGGCGGAGTTGATCTCCACCTCCATCGTCCCCCTGGCGTACGCGTGCGCGTCGTAGCTGGCCCCGTGGGTCTGCGGCACGCACCGGAACGAGAGCGGGTCCTGAAGGTTTCTTGCGGCCCCAGGCCGCCACAAATAGCTGTCCGCGAGCAACTCCCGCAGCCTGTCCGCCGCCCGCGCCTGCCCGGGATGCGGCCGTAGCCGGGCCGCCTCGGGGTGCACGGTCGAGAGGTTCGCCCCGAAGGCTTCCATCGAGAGGGCCGCCGTTATGTCGAAGACGTCGAGCAGGTCGGCCACGTCGGAGAGGACCAGCGAGCCGTGGCCCATCGTGATGCCGTTGGCGCTTATGAGGGCGAGGCCCTCTTTGGCCTTTAATCGGATGGGTTGGAGGCCCGCGGCTCTCAACGCGGCGGTCCCGCCCATGCGCTCGCCCCTGTAGTCGGCCTCGCCACGGCCGATGAGGACCTGCCCGATCTCGGCCATCTCCGCGAGGTCCGCCTGCCCGACCGACCCCCCGAGCCGCACGACGGGATGCACCCCAGCATTCAACGCGTCCACGAACGCCCCGAGAAGCTCGGTCCTCACCCCCACCCCGCCCTTCGCCATCCCGTTGACGCGCGTCACCATCATCGCCCGCACGATTTCAGGGCTTACCTCGGCCCCCTGGTGCGTCGTGTGCCGGCTTACGAGCGTCGCGGAGAACTGCTCCAGGTGCTCGAACGGCACCCTGTAACGCGAGAGCGACCCGACGCCCGTGTTCATCCCGTAGACAGGGTCACCCCTCTCTAACACGTGCTCGACCACCTCCCGCGCCCGCCGCACCCGGTCGAGAGCCTCCCCGGAGACCGCGACCCTCGCCCCCCGCCGCGCCACCCGCACGACCTCCTCTATGTACAGGTCGTCGCCCGTGAGAACTACCGTGCCCCCACCCAAAGATAGAGGGTCCAAACCCCACTCTCCTGAATCTAACAATTCTTTGTTTTACGCACGTCGCTTTGTTCTGTATAATTTTATTCATGCAGTCTAGCAAACGCGGGGGGTCATGAACAGGGCGGCATTCTAGGGTGGCTTCGTCTTCCATGGAGAACGGTCTGGAGCGGTTGCCGGCGCTCTTCGACGGGGGGAGGCTCTCGCCGACGCAGCGGCGGGTGGCGCGGTACGTGGCCGACCATCCGAGGGAGGCGCCGTTCCTGTCGAGCGTGGAGCTCGCGTCCAGGGCCGGGGTCAGCCAGCCCACGGTAACGCGGCTGGCGGTCGCGCTCGGGTACGGGGGATACGGGGAGTTCCAGAAGGATCTTCGTCGAGTCGTCCTCGGCACGGTAGAAGAGGCCGGTGGCAACAAGTTCCAGGCGGCCGTGGACGAGGAGATCTCCAACCTCCGCGCCTTGCGCGGGGCTCTGGAGGACGACGGGAAGATAGCTGAACTGGGGCGGGACCTCGCCTCCTCGGTACCGCTCGTCGTGGTCGGTTTGAGGGCGAGCGCGCCGCTCGCGGGGTTCTTCTCGTACTTCGCGGAGAAGCTGCACCCGGACGTCAGGACCATCACGGACGGCGGGAGCGCCGGCACGGACCGCCTGGCCCAGGCGAGGCGCGCGGGCGCCGGGTGGGCGCTCTGCTTCGTGCTGCCCCGTTATCCGAGGGAGACCCTGGCGTTGATGGAGTACGCGCGGGAGCTCGGGCTTCGGGTCGCCGCCGTGAGCGACAGGGTAGGCGGCCCGGTATCCGGGGCCGCCGAGGTCGTGCTGCCGGCGGGAGTGGGGACGAGGCTCGTCTTCGATTCGCAGACCGCGGCGATGGCGCTCTCGACGGTCCTGATCGAAGCCCTCTCCGACGCCGCCCCCCGGCGGGCGCAGGCCAACCTCGAAGATTTCGAACAACGCGCCCAGAACCTGGGCTGGTTCGCCGAATGACGTTGGCAAGGGTTCACGGACGCATCGAGGAGCTCTTCGCCCTCTCGCCGGGAAAGAACGGCGGCGCCTCTCGCCCGGCGTTCTCCCGGGCCGAGGCCCGGGCGATGCTGCTGGTGGCCGCCTGGGCACGCGAGGCGGGCCTCGAACCGAGCGTCGACCCGCACGGCAACCTCTGGTGCCTCCCGCCAGGCGACGCGCCCTGCGTCACGAGCGGCTCGCACGTCGACACCGTGCCCGGCGGGGGCAGGTACGACGGACCTTTGGGCACCGTGCTCGCCGTCGAGGCCGCATCAAGGGCCGGCGGGGGTCGGGGCGTGCTCGTGTGCGCCGCCGAAGAGGCTTCGCGCTTCGGGGCGGGCACCATCGGGTCGCGCTCCATGACGGGCAAGCTCTCGGAAGGAGATCTCTCACGGCTTCGGGACACCGGCGGCCTCGACGCCTTGACGGCCCGCGCCGAGTACCTCGACGCCCTGGGAGGCCTTCCGCGTCTCCGAAGCGCCCCACTCGAAAGGGTCTCATCCCACGTCGAGGTCCACATAGAGCAGCGCGCCGCCCTGCGCGACAAAGGGCTCTCCCTGGGGGTTGCGACGACCATCGCAGGCCCCGTCCGCCACGGGCTGCGGTTCTCCGGCGAGGTCGCCCACGCCGGGGAGACCCCGGCCTCAGAACGCCGCGACGCCCTCTGCGCCGCGGCTGAGACCGTGCTGCTCGCCGAGGAACTCGGCCGCCGTTGCGCGCCGGAGACGACGGCGACCGTGGGCACCCTGGAGATCCACCCAAACTCCCTCACGAGCATCCCCGGCACGGCGAAACTCGGCGTCGACATCAGGGGCGTGAGACCCGGCGGGGCGCGGCGTCTGCTGGAGGAGTTGCTGGACGGCGCGCGGAAAGCCGCGGATCGGCGCGGCGTGTACCTGGAGGAAGGGCAGATCTCGGCATCCGAACCGACGGAGATGGACGGGGCGATGGTCGCCGCCGTCGAGGAGGCGTGCGCGCGGCTTGGGGTCCGGTGCGGCCGGTGCGTCAGCTTCGCCGGCCACGACGCCCAGCACCTAGCCGCGGTCGTCCCGTCAGCGCTCCTCTTCGTGGCCTCCGAGAACGGCGTGAGCCACGCGCCGGGGGAGGCGGTCGCGGAAGAGGACGTGGAGGCGGCCCTGGGGGTGCTTTGCCTGTTGATGGAAAGCCCGCGAGGAGAGCCGTCGGTGATGCTTCGGGGCCTGCGATGACGTCCGCGGGCGGGGAGGTTCGGGTGGACCGCATGGACACGGAGGCCGTGGTGGCGATCGCCCGTCGCGGGGCGACGGTGAAAGTCGACGAGGAGGCACGGGGGCGTGTGCGGGCGGCGCGGGTACACGTCGAGGGGATCACCGACGGGGGAACCGCGGTCTACGGCGTAAACACGGGCTTCGGGGCGCTGGCGAACACGCGCATCGCGCCCGAGGCCGGGCGCGAGCTGCAGAGGTCGCTACTGCGGAGCCACGCGGCCGGGGTCGGCCCGTTTATAGAGCCCGAGGTCGTGCGCGGGATGATGGCGATCCGGGTAAAGACCCTGGCGATGGGTTATTCGGGCGTGCGGGTGGAGCTGGTCGACGCCCTGGCCGCGATGCTCGACTCGGGCGTGGTGCCAGCCGTCCCGGAACACGGCTCGCTCGGCGCCAGCGGGGACCTCGCCCCCCTCGCCCACATCGGCCTGTGCCTCTGCGGGGAAGGCTGGGCGCTCGAGGACGGGGAAACCGTCCCCGCAGCGGAGGCGCTCTCGAAGCGGGGCCTCGAACCCTTCGTCCTGCGGGAGAAAGAGGGGCTCTCCCTCATAAACGGCACGGACGGGATGCTGGCGATGCTCGTCCTCGCCCTCGAAGACCTCGGGCTCCTGCTCGACGCGGCGGACCTGGCGGCGGCCATGAGCGTCGAGGGCGCCTTCGGGACCGACCGCGTCTTCAAGGAGGAGCTCCACGCCATAAGGCCCCATCCCGGACAGGCCGAGAGCGCCGGCAACATCGCCCGGATGCTCGCGGGGAGCGGGATCGTCTCCTCCCACAAGGCCTCCCGCCACCTCGTCCAGGACGCCTACTCCCTGCGCTGCGCCCCCGTCGTCTGCGGCGCGGCCCGCGACACCCTCGGGTTCGCCAGGCTTGCCGCCGAGAGGGAGCTGAGTTCCGTGACCGACAACCCCGTGGTGTTGCCGGACGGGCGGGTCGAGAGCGCCGGCAACTTCCACGGGGAGCCTCTCGCCCTGCCGCTGGACTTTCTCGCCATCGCGGCGTCCGAGGTGGGCGCGATCTCGGAGCGCAGGATCGACCGCCTCCTCGACCCCTCCCGCTCCCAGGGGCTGCCAGCGTTTCTAGCGGTCGACCCGGGCGTCAACTCCGGGTACATGATCTCCCACTACACCGCGGCCGCCCTCGCCGAAGAGAACCGCCGCCTCGCGAACCCGGCGAGCACAGGCTCCCTTCCGACCTCCGCCATGCAAGAAGACCACAACTCGATGGGCTGGAGCGCCGCCCGCAAGCTGCGCCAGGTCCTTACCAACCTCTCCCGCATCCTGGCCGCGGAACTCCTCTGCGCCGCCCAGGCGATAGAGCTCCGCGCGCCGCTGGAGCCGGCCCCCGCCACCCGCGCCGCCCTGAAAACTATAAGGGAGCGCGTCCCCTTCACGGACCGGGACCGCTTCCTGGCCCCCGACCTGAAGGCGATGCAGGACCTCGTCGAGTCGGGAGAAGCCGTGAAGGCCGCCAGAGAAGCCGCGAACGCACCAGCCGCAAGGAGGCAGCAGTGACGAGCGTCGAGAAGGCACCCACCATCCGCGCCCCGAGGGGCACGGACCTCACCTGCAAGGGCTGGCACCAGGAGGCCGCCCTCAGGATGCTCATGAACAACCTCGACCCCGATGTAGCCGAACGCCCGGAAGACCTCGTCGTCTACGGGGGGACCGGGAAAGCGGCCAGAAGTTGGGAGGCGTTCTGGGCGATAGTCTCGACCCTCCAGGGCCTCGATAACGACGAGACGTTGCTCGTCCAGTCGGGGAAGCCCGTGGCGGTCTTCAGGACGCACCCGTGGGCGCCGCGCGTCCTGATCGCCAACTCCCTCCTCGTCCCCGAGTGGGCCGACTGGAAGACCTTCAGGGAGCTCGAAAAAGCGGGCCTGACGATGTACGGCCAGATGACCGCGGGATCCTGGATCTACATAGGCACCCAGGGCATCCTCCAGGGCACCTACGAGACCTTCGCGGCGGTGGCCGAAAAACGCTTCGGCGGCACGCTTAAGGGACGCATCTCCCTGACCGCGGGCCTCGGGGGGATGGGCGGGGCTCAGCCACTCGCCATAACGATGAACGAGGGGGTCGCCCTCTGCGTCGAGGTGGACGAGGCCAGGATCGAACGCCGCATCGAACACCGCTACCTCGACGAACGCGTAGACGACCTCGACGCCGCCGTCTCCCGCGCCGAGGAAGCGAAACGCAACGGTGAACCCGTCTCCATCGGCATCCTCGGCAACGCGGCCGAAGTCTTTCCGGCCCTCCTGAACCGCGGCTTCGTCCCCGACGTCGTCACGGACCAGACTTCGGCCCACGACCCGCTGGTCGGCTACGTCCCGGCCGGCTACGACCTGGACACCGCCGCAGATCTGCGCGGGGCAAACCCGGACCGCTACGTCGAGGAGGCCCGCCGCTCGATGGCCGTCCACTGCGAGGCGATGGTCGGCTTCGGGGAGCGCGGAGCCGAGGTCTTCGATTACGGCAACTCCCTGCGCGGCGAGGCCAAGCTCGGCGGCTACGGCAAAGCGTACAGCTATCCGGGTTTCGTTCCGGCCTACATCAGGCCGCTGTTCTGCGAGGGCAAGGGGCCTTTCCGGTGGGCGGCGCTATCCGGAGATCCGGCAGACATAGCCGCGACCGACGACGCGATGCTGGATCTGTTCCCCGAGAACGAGCGTCTGACGCGTTGGATCTCCGAGGCCCGCGAGAAGGTCCACTTCCAGGGCCTCCCCTCCCGCATCTGCTGGCTCGGCGCGGGCGAGCGCCACCGCGCCGGCCTCCGCTTCAACGAGCTAGTCGCCGAAGGCACCATAAGCGCCCCCATTATCATAGGCCGCGACCACCTCGACACGGGCAGCGTCGCCTCACCCTACCGCGAGACTGAGGCCATGAAAGACGGCTCCGACGCCATAGCCGACTGGCCCGTCCTGAACGCCCTGCTCGCAACCGCAGGCGGCGCGAGCTGGGTGGCGGTCCACCACGGCGGCGGCGTCGGCATCGGCCGCTCCATCCACGCCGGCGCCCAGGTCCTCGCCGACGGAACCGAAGAGGGCGCCGCCAGGCTCGCCCGCGTCCTCTTCAACGACCCCGGCATAGGAGTGGTCCGCCACGCCGACGCCGGCTACGAAACGGCGCGGGCCGCCGCCGGGCGACTTGGTATCCAGATGCCGATGATGGATGAGTAAGGTTTCGGATAGGCCATCAGGCTTCGGGTTTGGTTGGTAACGGACGCATGTCCGCCAAGCTAGATCGGCGGATTGGCGCATGAAAAGGGTGCTTGTGCCGGATCTCATCGTGGACGCGCGTGGGGCGCGTGGCGGTATCGGCGTGGGTGTAGATGATGGGGTCGTGGTTGGGGTTGGGCCGGCTTCTGAGGGGGAGCGGTTGGCCGGCCGGGCTTTGATGCCGGGGTTCGTGAACGACCACAGCCACGCCTTTCAGCGCGGGCTGCGGGGTCTTGTGGAGAGGGTGGATTCGGGGCACCCGCGCGACGATTTCTGGACGTGGCGGGAGCGGATGTACGCGCTGGCCGAGGGATCGGACCCTGATTCGATGCGGGAGGCCGGGCGGCGGTGTTACGCGGAGATGCTGTCGGCCGGGTACACGAGCGTGACGGAGTTCCACTACGTACACCACCGCCCGGACGGTACGCCGTACGAGGACCCGAACGCGCTGGCTAAGGCCCTGATCTCCGCGGCCGAGGACGTCGGTATCGGGCTGCTGCTGCTCCCAGTGGCCTACGCCCGGGGCGGCCTGCCACGTTTTCGAGACCCCGACCTCGAAGATTTCCTGGCAAGGGTGGACTCTTTGAGGGACCGGGCAAAAGGCCTTCGTTTCGTAGACATCGGGGTGGCGGCGCACAGCGTGCGGGCGGTGCCGCGCGGGTGGCTGGAGGGGATCGCGGAGTATGCCAACGCCAACGGCCTGCCCCTCCACGCCCACGCGGACGAGCAGCCGCGTGAGGTCGAGGAGTGCGTACGGGAGCACGGGATGAGGCCCGTCGAGCTTCTGGCGGAGACCGGGTTTCTCGGCCCGCGCGCGACCGTCGTCCACGCCACGCACGCGGACGCCCGCGAGCTAGACCTCATCTCCGAACGCGGCTCCACGATCTGCGCGTGTCCCACGACGGAGGGCAATTTGGGGGACGGGTTCTTGCCGGCGGATGGCATCGTGGGGCGCGGCATCCCGCTCTCCATCGGGTCCGACTCGCACGTTCGGCTGGATCCTTTCGAGGAGCTGAGGGAGATAGAGACGAACGCGCGGAGGCTCTGTGGAAGCAGAAACGTCCTCGTGCCATCAGGGGAGCTTTCGCCGACGCCGTGGCTCCTGCGGGCGGGCTGGGGGCGGGAGGCGTTGGAGCCGGGCGTGGCGGCTGACTTTATCGAGATCGACCTGACGCATCCGGCGGTGGCGGACGTAGAGCCCGAAGCGCTGCCGTCCGCGCTCGTCTTTGGGGCGGGAAGCGCCGTCGTGGCGGGGACGTGGGTGGCCGGACGGAAGGTGTTCGGCGATGGCTGAAACCACGCTCTTTGTCCACGACCTCGCGGCGGCCGTGTCGCCGCGAGGGAGCGGGCCGCTTCGCGGGCGGGACCTGGGAGGGTTGCAGGTCCACTCTCCCGCCTCCGTGGCGATCGCCGGAGATCGCGTCTTGGCCGTGGGAGCGCCGGATGAGGTGCTGCGGGACTATCCGCCCAGACCGGATTGCGAGACGATGGACGGGCGTGGGAAGGTCGCCTTGCCCGGTTTGGTGGATTGCCACGCCCACCCGGCCTTTCTCGGGGACCGGGCGGCGGAGTTCGAGTTGCGGTCGGGCGGGGCTTCGTACGAGGAGATCCACGCCTCCGGCGGCGGCATCCTCTCGACCGTGGAAGCGACCCGCCGGGGGAGCGAGGAGGAGCTTACCGCCGCGGTGCGGCGGCACCTGGCCTGGATGCTGGAACACGGCACCACGACCGCGGAGGCAAAGTCCGGCTACGGGCTCGACGCGGAGACCGAGATCAAATCCCTCAAGGCAATCACGAACGCCGCGAAAGGGAGCTTCATCGACGTCTCCCCCACCTTCCTCGGCGCCCACACGGTGCCGCCGGAGTTCGACACCGCCGCCGAGTACGTCGGGTTCGTGGTCCGGTCGGCGCTCCCCGAGGCCGCCACGCTGGCCCGCCAGGCCGACGTCTTCCTGGAGCGGGGCTCGTTTGAGGTCCCCGAGGCGCGGCGTTACCTTGAGGCGTGCCGGGAGCACGGTCTGGCCCCGCGGTTGCACGCGGACCAGTTCTCCGAGCGCGGCGCCATCCCTCTGGCGATAGAGCTCGGCGCCCGCAGCGTGGACCACCTCGAAAACACGGGCGATGCCGGCGTCCGGCTGCTGGCGAAAAGCAACGTGGCCGCGGTCCTCCTCCCTGCGTGCGGCCTCTTCCTGGACCTCCCCCTTCCCCCCGCCCGTCGGCTCGCCGACGAAGGCGCCATCCTCGCGCTCGCCACGGACTTCAACCCCGGAAGCTCCTTCACCGAGTCCCTCCCGCTCGCCATGAACCTCGCCTGCACCCGCCTCGGCCTCTCCCCCGCCGAATCCCTGACGGCCTGCACGGCGAACGCGGCCCACGTACTCGATCTCCCAGACGTGGGGCGCCTGGCCCCCGGCTACAAGGCCGACGTCCTCGTCCTCGACGCCCCGGACTGGCGTTACCTCGCCTACCACCTCGGCGGAGACCGTTTCGCGGCGACGATAAAAGCCGGCCGGCTTGTCAGCTAGTCAGCCCGCTGCGCCCTCCGGGCTCCGCTCGTCAGCACGCTTCGGCCTATGGCCTCCGCTCTCAGCCTGTCAGCTTCTTGCCGCGCGGGGCGGGACCGGGGCGCGCTTTGCGCAGGGGTTCGGGTGCCGGGAGACGCAACGTGTACAAATGACTTGCTGACAAGCTGACGAGGCGCGGAGCGCCGGGCTGAATTGCTATACACTAGCTCCATGGCAACGACGGTACGCATAAAGCCCGAGCTCATAACGGAACATAGACTTCGGATCGAGATGTACGGCCTCGAAGACGAGGACATCGAGAACACCATCCGGATGAAGGGCTGGGCGTGGGTCCTCGCCCGCAAGGGCTGGTCGTACGCCGGGGAGCCTGACTTCGTATTTCGCCAGATCCGGGAGGTCGTGATCGCCCTGCCGGACATCACCTTCCAGGAAGATTCCATCGAGGAGTCGATCCGCACGGTTGAACAAAAGGCCCGCTCCGACGAGGAACGCGAGGAAGGCCGCGCCCTCCTGCGCCAGGCCTTCGAAAAAACGGGCCAGATGGACACGGCCAAACCGCACCTGTAAGAACCGCAATCACCCCCCGGGCTCATAACCCACCCCCCCAACATAAACGTCACACCCCGCCCGGGCCCTCTTTCTCGACCGGGCGCCGCCGGTACAGGACGTAAAGCGGCAACAGGGCGGCCAGCGGGACCGTCACGCTAACGGTCGTCGCCACCGGCATCAGCGCGTCCCAGCCCGCGAAGCCGTTGTTGACGAGGTTGCTGAACGGTCCTACCAGGCGCGAGGTGAGGGTAACGATAAGTGCCAGGGGCAGGAAGACGCCGCGCGGCGAGAGCGCCATGAGGGCCAGCGGCAGCGCCGCGTACCAGGGCCAGGTGCCGGCCGAGACGACGAGCAGGTAGAAGACGGAGATCCAGGCGCACGCCCGCAGGAGTTCCGGGGCGCTTCGCGCCCGCCAGCCGGCGACGACCGCGAACACCACCAGAGAGAGCCCCAGCAGGCGCAACGTCACGGCCGCCGCGCCGTCCGGGTAGACTTGCAGGGCCAGCCAGTAGAGGCTCCCCGACGGCGTCGGGGCCAGGAAGGGCAGGCCCTGTTGGCGCACGGCGTCGAATGTACCGGCGCCGATCCAGAACGGCCAGTAGAGAGCGGCCGCCAGGAGCAGGCCGAGAAAGAGGGCCAAAGAGACGGAGAGGGCGAGGCGCGGCGCGCCTCGCCGGGTGCGCCAGAGGTAGACCGCCTGCGCCGGTGAGAACACGATCGGCAGGTACTTCACGAGCACGCCAAGGACAACGCCCATCACGGAGAGCGCGGGCCTGGCGGTGACGGTAAACAAGAGCGAGACGAGGACGCATAGGACCATGACCGCGTCGTTGTGCCCCTCCGCGGCGAACTCGAACACGATCAGAGGGTTCCACAAGTAGACCAGGGTACCGAGCAGTTGATCCTCCGGCCGCACGCGGCCGAGTATCGTCCAGATCAGGCCCGCGCACCCGAGGCTCGCGAGCACGACGAGGGACTTGGTGAGCAACAACGCCCCAGGAACGCTCCCCGTCAGCGACGCGGCGAGCGCCTCGATCCACGTCCACAGCGCCCCGTAGGGCGATGGCCCGTGGACCGGAAGCCACCCGAACGACGCCAGTTGCCGGGCGAGCTCAGTCGTGTCGCCCCTGTAGGCGATCTCGGCCGCCGCCCTGGCGTAGGGGTTGAGGCCGTGCGCGGTGCTCATAAAGCCGTGCGCGACGTAGGTCAGCGCGTCTATGGACTGGTAGGGGCGCCCGAAGAGGAGGCCCACGTTGAAGAGGACGGGGAAGCCCAGCGCCAGCGTGCGCGCCCGACCGTCCCGGAGCAGGCCGCGGCGGCAGAGGACGAGGATCCACCAGTACAGCGCGAAGAGCAGCGCGGTCGCCGCGAAATAGACGCCGAGCTCCAGCGCCAGGCGGGGCGCGTCGGGCGGGGTGCCGCGGACCGCCGCCCCGGCGACTTCGGCGCGTTGGCCGTTGCGGAAGATCGCCCACCCTGCCGCGTACCCAACCAGGTAAAGGGCGCCGCTCGACAGCCCGATCAGGACCACCCACGATGCGGCCCTCCGCCCTCCGATCAAATCGCCGTACGGCAGCTCACCACCGGGCATCCGGCGCGACTCAGCCGCCGATCTCCTTTCGGGCAAGGGGACAATCCGGCACCTACTCCTTGAGGAAAGGGAGCCGGTCGTAGAGGACGAAGCGCTCGAAGTCCGGGTAGAATTCGCTCGTGGTGACGGGCTTGCGGGAAAAGCTGGCGAGGGGTTCTTTGACGCCCTTACCGGGTTCGTGCAGCGTGATAGAGACCGAGTTATCGTCGAGCTCTATCACGTTGTACGACGGCGGCATCGTACCGCGGACGCGCATGGTCGAGACGGTGCCGGAGTGGACTATGCGCACGCCGGAGATGCTCCACACGTAGGGTACGTGCCGGTGGCCGGAAAGGACCATGTCCACCTTCAGCTCGCGCAGGATGGCCATGACGTCCCCGGCGTCGCGCAGGTTGTTCACGTCCCGTCCCGTGCCGGGCACGGCGAGGATGTGGTGGTGGATCATGAGTATCTTCGGCCCCCGGTCCCAGTCCCGGAACTCCGAGTCGAGCCAGCGGTAATGCTCCCGCCCGACCTCACCCTCGTCGAGGTCGGGCTTCGTCGAGTCGAGCGAGACTATCTTGGCGACGCCCTCGGGCACGGGTATCTCGATCGACTTCTCCCTGATGCCGAAGAACTCCTCGAAGTGCCTGTAGCCCACGTTCTTGGCGTCGTGGTTGCCCATCGAGTAGACGACGTTCGGGCAGGTCAACCGGTCGAGGTAACCCTTCGCCTCCTCGAACTCCCAGCGGTAGCCCTCCATCGTCAGGTCGCCCACGACGGCGACCAGGTCCGGCTCGAGGGCGTTGGCCTCCTCGACGGTCGCCTCCAGGAGATCCTGCCTGAACAGTCCCGAGCCTACGTGGACATCCGACATCTGAACGATCCGCACGGTTGAGTCTCCCTCCCGGGTTCTGGCCGACCAGCGCCAACACTATACACGGAGGGGGCCGCGGCGCGAACGTCCGCTCCGCGCCTATCCGGGGCTCCACACCTTACGGGTTGAACTCCGTCTCGGGATTGGGGCCGACGCCGACCACGGCCCCGTAGCCCTCTTCCTCGTAGAGCTCGACGTACCCCTCGGCGAACTCGGCGTTTACTTCCAGGACGGCGCACTTGAAGTCTATTCGCCCAGGAGCCGCCCGGCGTCGCGCAGTTGTGCCTCGACGGAATCCGGCGAGGTGGAGCCGCCGCTCTTCTTGTTGGCGACGCTACCTTCCGGCGTGAGCAAAGTCCGGGGGAACTCCGCCAGGGTCGGGTGCGCGGAGACCAGTTCTTCGTCCGGCACCTCCTCCAGCGACAGGTCGAGTTCCTCGCACCTCTTCACGAGCCGTCCGACGGCGTGGTGGGCCTCCCGGAAAGGCACGCCGCGCGCTGCCAGGAAGTCCGCGAGTTCCGTCGCCAGGGCGAAGCCGCCCGCCGCCGAGCGCATCCGCCCGGCGTCAAACCGGGCCGTGCGGAGCATCTCGGGGAGGACGGCGAGCATGGGCGTTACAGCGTCCACGGCGTCGAATAGCGGTTCCTTGTCCTCCTGGAGGTCTTTCGAGTAACCGAGCGGGAGTCCTTTCAGGGTGATCAGGAGCGCGTTCAAGTCCCCGATGAGCCTTCCGGCCCTGCCGCGCATCAGCTCGTGGGCGTCCGGGTTCTTCTTCTGGGGCATGATGGACGAGCCGGAGGAGTACGCGTCGTCGAGGCTGGCAAACCCGAACTCGGCGCTCGTCCAGAGTACCCACTCCTCACCGAGGCGGCTCAGGTGGACGCCGAGCACGGCGCAGGCGTAGAGAAGATCCAGGGCAAAGTCCCTGTCCGAGACGGCGTCGAGGGAGTTGACGAGGGGCCTCATCCCGAGATCTCGCGCCGTGAGGGAAGGATCTATGGGGTGCGGCGTCCCGCCGAGCGCCGCGGCCCCGAGCGGGGATCGACCGGCGGCCTCCCGGGCGGCCTCCAGGCGCCGCGCGTCGCGCTCGAAGGCCCAGAAGTGGGCGAGCAGGTGATGCGCGAGCAGGACCGGCTGCGCCCGCTGCAGATGCGTGTACCCCGGCAACACGACGTCCCGGTTCGCCGCCGCCACCTCGACGAGAGCCCGCATGGCCCCCAGAACGCCCTCTCGTATCCCTTCCGCCGCGTCCCGGACAAAAAGATGAAGGTCGAGGGCTACCTGGTCGTTGCGGCTCCGGCCCGTGTGCAGCTTCAGCGCCACGTCGCCGACTATCTCGCGCAGCCGCCGCTCCACTGCCGTATGCACGTCCTCGTCGGAGAGCGTCCACGAGAACTCCCCGGCCTCCACTTCTTTGAGCACGGCCTCCAGGCCGCTGACCAGCTCTTCCGATTCCTTCGCAGAGACTATTGCCTGCCTTCCCAGCATCCTCGCGTGGGCGATGGAGCCCCGGATATCGTGGGGGGCCAGCCGGACGTCGAAGGGGATGGAGGCGTTCAGCCGCTCGAAGGCGCCGGCCGGGCTCGTCCCGAACCGGCCGCCCCAGAGTGGCGCGTTGTCCTTACCGCTCATGGTCGCGCAGTTTAGCCCAGATCTGCCCCCATGAGACCCGAAAATACGCAATCTGCGCGATCCTGCCCGGCATCGTTGCCTTTAGGGTGTCGATCGCAGGCGTTGGTACGCGGTCTTCCGGCCGCATTTGACCGAAGGTTTGGGGGTAACGAGGTGATCACGGAAAGAGCGACGACGCCGTCCAACGGACGCAGGGAGGAGCGCGGCGTCTCGCCGAACGCGCTTGTTCGGGGGACCGGGCTCCTGGCCCTGGCGGCGGGGGTCTCCATGTTCCTTGCCCCGTTCCTTCACCCGCACGATCCCGCAAGCGCGGGATGGGTCCCCGCGCACCTTCTGCACTTCGCCACGCTCATGGCCGTCCTGTTGGTTCTGGTCGGGATCTTCGCCCGCCAGCTACCGCGGACCGGCCCATCAGGCCTGGCGGGCTTCCTGGCCGCGTTCGCCGGCACGGCCATGATGCTCCTCGAAGGCAGGGAGCACCTCTTCTCCCAAGACTTCGGCCAGGGAACGCCGGCCGGGCTGTGGCAGCTTATCGTCACGAGCTTCGTCTTTAGCGCCGGTTACGTCCTGCTCGGGATCTCGATGTACCGGGCCGGGGTCCTACCGCGCGCGGCCGGTCTGCTGTTGGCCCTCGGAGGCCCGATCGTGGCCTTTTCGCCGCCCATCGGAATCCAGGCCGTTCTGATCGTCGGCCACACGCTCTTGGGCGCCGGCCTCGCGTGGTCCGGATACGCGCTCTGGACCAGCCGCGAACGTCTGACCGGCGACTAGTCGGGCCCCGCTACGCCGTGGCGCGGTCTTCCGTGTCAGCGATCCGGTCCCTCTGGTACTTCCTGACGGCGGACTTTATGGTCGAGAGGCCCAAAGTCGCGTTGCGGGTGCGGCTGCCGATGACGTCCCGGCCTATGGAGTCCATGAACTTCTCGTAGTCGAGGTCGAGCACCTGTTGGAGCGTGAGCCCCTCGTCGCGCACGCGCCCGACGATTACAGACGTGGCGCCCATGCTGATGGTGTCTCCCTGGCCCGTCCAGGCGAGGTCTTCTATGCCGCCGTTCCCGTCGCCCTTGAGGTAGACGACGACGGAGCCGCCGCACTCGGGGCTGCCGCCCGGCATGGCCACGTCCGCGCCTTCGAGAACCCCCTTGTGGCGGGGGTTCCCGAAGTGGTCGACGAGGTAGGCTACGCGCTCTTTGCGGTCCAAAGGCGTGCGGCCTACCGCTCGATGGGGGCGCCGACGGAGTTGCCCCACTCGGTCCAGGAGCCGTCGTAGTTGCGGACGTTGTCGTAGCCGAGCAGGTAGCTGAGCACGAACCAGGTGTGGCTGGAGCGCTCCCCGATGCGGCAGTAGGCGACGACGTCGTCGCTGCCCGAGAGGCCTGCCTCGCCCTCGTAGATCTCCTTGAGCTCGTCCGCGCTCTTGAAGGTTCCGTCCTCCCTCGCGGCCCGCGCCCACGGCACGTTGGCGGCCCCGGGGATGTGGCCGCCGCGGAGCGCGCCCTCCTGCGGGTAGTCGGGCATGTGCAGAAGCTCGCCCGAGTACTCGCCGGGGCTCCTCACGTCGACCATGGGCCCGTTCGACTGGAGGTGCCTCTCGACGTCGGCCTTGAAGGCCCGGATCTTCGAGTCGTCCCTGGCCGGCACCGGGTAGTCCTTCTGCGGGACTTCGGGGACCTCCTGGGTCATCTCGCGGCCCTCGGCCTCCCACTTTATCCTGCCCCCGTCCATAACGGCGACGTTGTCGTGCCCGAAGAGCCGGAAGACCCACAACGCATACGTGGCCCACCAGTTGTTCTTGTCCCCGTAGAAGACGACCTTGGTGTCCGGGCCTATGCCCTTCTCGCCCATCAGGCGGGCGAAGTGCTCCGGGTCGAGGTAGTCGCGCACGAGCGGGTCGTTGAGGTCCTCTACCCAGTCGATCTTGACGGCGTTCGGAATATGGCCCACCTCGTAGAGCAACACGTCCTCGTCGGACTCGACGATGCGCACGTTCTCAAGGTCGTTCAGATGCTCGGCCACCCAGTCGGTGCTGACCAGCGCCTCCGGGTGGGCGTAACCCTTCTGCTCTATCTGCTGCTCGCTCACGAATCTCCCTTCTCTGCTTTCAATCCACGAAAGGGTATTCTATCCGATCCCCGATAAATTTTGTCGGATTTCGGCGAGAGGCTTCCGGCCGGGGGGATCGGGAGTATACTGCCCTTCCGCGAGAACGACGGGGGGTAAGTTTTGGTAGACGCGCTGATGGGCGACGAAGAGAGGCGCGAGAGGATCTACGAGCTGGCATGGGCGGCCTACGCCGACCCGGAACCGGCCATGAAGGCGGCCTCCGAGGTCCGCGACCGGGCCTTCGGGCCGAGGATCACATATTCCCGCAAGGTCTTCATCCCCCTCACCAAGCTCTGCCGCGACAACTGCGGCTACTGCACCTTCGCCCACGGCCCACGCCCCGGCGAAAAAGCGTTCCTGACACCCGGAGAAGTCCTCGAGGTCGCGAGGGCAGGCGCAGAGGCCGGCTGCAAGGAGGCCCTGTTCACGCTCGGGGACAAGCCCGAGAAGCGCTACCCCGAGGCCAGGCGCGAGCTGAGAGAGATGGGCTTCGGGACGACCATCGAGTACCTGGCCCACTGCTGCCGGCTCGTGCTGGAGGAGACAGGGTTACTGCCGCACGCGAATCCCGGGGTCCTCTCGGCGGGGGAGGTGCGGGATCTCAGGCCCGTCTCGGTCTCGCAGGGGATCATGCTGGAGCAGGCCTCCGACCGGCTGCTCGGCCCGAACCTCGCCCACTGGGCCTCCCCGGACAAGGTCCCTGCCAAGCGCCTGAAGACGATGGAAGGGGCGGGAAGGCTCAAGGTTCCGTTTACGACGGGAATCCTTATCGGGATCGGGGAGACCGTCGAGGAGCGGGTCGACACGATCCTCGCCATCCGCGACCTCCACGAGCGCCACGGCAACATCCAGGAGTGCATAGTCCAGAACTTCCGCGCCAAGCCGGGCACCCGCATGGCGGGCTGGTCCGAGCCGACCGAGGACGAGATGCTCGCCACCATAGCCCTGGCCCGCCTCCTTCTGCCTTCCGACGTTACCGTCCAGGCGCCCCCGAACCTTGCCGGTCTAGAGGTCAACGGCACGCCCTCCTACGCCCGCTACATCGACGCCGGCATAAACGACTGGGGCGGCGTCTCCCCCGTAACCCCGGATCACGTCAACCCCGAACGCCCCTGGCCCCACCTGGAAGAGCTCGAAAAGGCCACCCAGGCAAAGGGCTACCTGCTCCTCGAACGACTCGCCCTCCACCCCTCCTACGCCCGCGACGCCGGAACCTGGGTGGACGAACGCCTCCGCCCCGGCGTCTTGTCCGCCCAGGACGCCGAGGGCTTCGCCAGGACCGAAGACTGGGCGCCGGGCACCACGGAGCCCGTGCCGGCGAAGGTCCTTGCCGAGGCGAGGGGTCTGCGCCCTTCGAAGGTGCGGCCCAACTTCGCGAGGGCGCTCGCGGCCGCCGGGACCAGGGACCTGCGCGAGGACGAGATAGCCCTGCTCTTCACGGCGCGGGGGACGGAGTTCGAGGAGCTCTGCCGGGTGGCCGACGGGCTCAGGCGCGAGGTCAACGGCGACGAGGTCACCTACGTCGTGAACCGGAACATCAACTACACGAACCAGTGCTACTTCCGGTGCCGCTTCTGCGCCTTCTCCAAGGGGCCGAAGTCCCTCAACCTGCGCGGCGACCCTTACCTCCTGGACACGGCCGAGGTGGCCCGAAGGGCGCGGGAGGCGTGGGAGAAGGGCGCCACCGAGGTCTGCATGGTCGGCGGCATCCACGGCAGCTTCACGGGCAAGAACTACATAGATTACCTGCGGGCCGTAAAAGACGAGGTGCCCGACATGCACGTCCACGCCTTCACGCCCCTCGAAGTGTGGCAGGGCGCGCGCACCCTGGGCATATCTGTCGAGAAGTTCCTCGTGGAGCTAAAGGAGGCCGGGCTCGGGACCTTACCCGGTACGGCGGCGGAGGTCCTGGACGATGAGATCCGGGCCATCATCTGCCCGGACAAGATCAACACCGCCCAATGGGCGGAGGTGATGCGAAAGGCGCACGGCATCGGGCTCTCCGCCACGACGACCATCATGTTCGGCCACGTCGACGGTCCCGCGAACTGGGCGCGGCACCTCATGGTCCTGCGGGACATACAGGCCGACACGGGCGGCTTCACGGAGTTCGTGCCGCTGCCCTTCGTCCACATGGGAGCCCCGCTCTACTTGCAGGGCCGCTCCCGCAGGGGCCCCACCTTCACCGAGACGGTCAAGATGCACGCGGTAGGCAGGATCGCGCTCCACGGCCACATAGACAACGTTCAGGTCTCGTGGGTGAAGCTCGGCGCCGAGGGCGCGAAGGCGTGCCTGCAGGCCGGCTGCAACGACCTCGGTGGCACGCTGATGAACGAGAGCATCAGCCGGGCCGCCGGCGCCGACCACGGCCAGGAGATGACGCCTTCGGATCTGGAGGCCATGATCCGGGACGTAGGCCGCACCCCCCGCCGCCGCAACACCCTCTACGGCGTGCCGGAACGCGCACGCTCCGTCTAGTAACGGGTCTTGAAGGCTTGGCGCCAAAATCCCTGCCTGCACCGAGGATCGGCGCCCCGCGCATTGCTACTCACAGCACTTGTCCGTGGTAAGATGTCGGTATTACGGGCGGCAGACTTAGGACGGTCGGGCGACGTAGCTCCCTTCCAAGAGCTTGTGCTCTATCCTTACAGCCGCCCGTTTTCTCGTTTATCACCGGCTCTTTGTCGGCGCGTGCCTTTACTTACGGGATGAGAACTACCCTGCCCGTGCTCCCGCGGGCTTTGATGGAGAGCTTCAAGGCGCCGCTCAAGAAGCTCAGTTATCCCGAAGAACGGGCGCACGTAGAAGCCCACGACGGACTGGTTCCGCGGCGAGAGCGCCATGAGGGCGTTGGTTCCCATCTCGCCGCCGGAGATCCGGCCGGACGGGTCCAGGCGAGAGGCACTTCTGGACGAAAGCCCGCCTATCAGCGCCCCGTCCGCCGGTCCCGACCGTGACGCCCTTTGTCAGGGAGCATCAACCGGCCGGTTGATGCCGGCCTAGACCGCTCTTCCCTTCGAGTTCCAACCTCACGGGCGATCCGGCGCTGGTGCCCGAAGACGATACTTGGACGCACAAGGGTTGCGGTTCGAGAACGTTTGGGGAGGTATCAGTGGTGGATCGTTTTCCTGGTCGGGTCAGGAGCGCCATCCCGGGTTCCAGCGGTCGGTCGCCCCACGACAGCCTCCGCGCACGTCGCGAGGACTCCGTGAGGGGTTCGGGGTGACGGCGCTCCTCCTCTCCCTGCTCGGGCTGGCGCTCCTCGACAGCATCAACCCTTCGGCGCTGGCCGTGACGGTCTATCTGATCCTGCAAGGAAGACCTTACGGGTCCCGGGTTCTGACATACGTCTCGGCCGTCTTCGCATCCTACCTCGCTATCGGCGTGCTGCTAATGTTCGGCCTCGGCTCCGTGTGGGGGTACGTAGAAGGTCCGGCCGCCGACGCTGCGCAGGGCGTCGCCGGTGCGCTGCTGTTGGGGTACGCGCTGTTGGCGCCGAACAAGCCCCGCAGGAACAAGACCCGGACGCCGCGCTCCCGTGGGTTGGCCGGGATCTTCCTGCTCGGCGTGACCGTTACGGCCGTCGAGTTCACGACGGCCTTCCCGTACCTGGGCGCGATCGCCCTCCTTACCGACGCGGACCTGGCCGCAGCGCGGTGGCTTCCGATCCTCGTCGTCTACAACGTAATCTTCGTGCTGCCGCCGCTGCTGCTGATGGTCGCCTACGGCGTGTTCGGCACGCGCGTACGGGATCGTCTCGAACGGCTGCGGGAGAGGTTCGAGGGCGGGTCACGCGAGACGCTGCTCTGGATCCTCGGCATCGTCGGCTTCTTCTTGCTCTCGGACAGCCTGGCCGGCCTCGGCTTCTTCGGCCTCGTGGAGATCCCGGACACGCCGAGGGGCTCGTGAGCCGGGCCGCAACCATGCAGGCCCCGGCCGGCAGGCCAGATCAGGGGCGCATCCATCTTCTGGACGCGCTGCGCGGGCTCGCCATCTTCGGGACTTTGGGGACGAACATCTGGCTCTTCGCCGCGGTCGGGGACGCGGGGTCATCGACCTTTTTCGGCGGCGGCCTGCGGTGGTGGGCCTCCCTGGACGGCTTTCTGACGACGCTCACGCTGGCCGTAACGAACGGCAAGTTTCTGGGGCTTCTGACGATCCTGTTCGGCGTCGGGCTCGAGATACAGTACCAGTCCACCAGGCGGCGCGGCCCGCCGTGGCTCCGCCGCTACCTGTGGCGGACGACGCTGCTCTTTTTCGAGGGGTTCCTCCACTACGTGCTCGTCTTCGAGTTCGACATCCTGATGGGCTACGCGGTCGCCGCCTTCGTCGTCGCCTTCCTCGTCGGGAGGAGCGGGAAGATCGTCCGCAGGGCCATGTGGATCTCCGGGGGGCTGCACCTGCTGCTCGCCGGGGGGCTGTCCGCGCTGGTCGGCGCCGTGGCGCTGCTCGACCCGCAAGCTTTCGCCAGCACCAGCATCTTTTCAGACGAGGCGGCGAGGGTCTACACATCAGGGTCATGGTGGGATCAGGTCCTCTACCGCCTGGACAACATGCCGACCTACCGGGCCGAGCCCGTCTTCATAATCCCGATGAACGTCTTTCTGTTCCTCCTCGGCGTCCGCCTGATGCGCTCCGGCGCCTTCTCTCCTGACGCCGACGGACGACGCATCCGCGAAAAGATGCTGCGCTGGGGTCTTCTTCTCGGCATCCCGCTCAACCTGCTGTATTTTGTCCCCGGCGGGATCTCGGAGCTCCCGATACGCTACCTTTTCGCCCCCATCCTCTCCCTCGGCTACGCGGGCCTCGTGGCGCTGGCGACGGAGCGGAGCGTCCTGCCCTGGCTCTCGGACCGGCTCTCCGAGGTCGGGAAGGCGGCCCTGAGCTGCTACGTGGTCCAGAACGTCCTCGCCTCCGCCGTCTTCTACGGGTGGGGCCTCGGCCTCACGGGCAAGGTCGGCGCGCCCGGCGCGCTAGCCGTGTGGTTCGCGATCTGCGCGGTCCTCGCCCTGCTCGCCAACCTGTGGTTGCGCCGCTTCCCGTCAGGCCCGCTGGAGATGGCCTGGCGAAAGCTGGCGGAGGCGCCGTTCGCAAGGGGCGGGACGAAATGAACCACCTTCCCGGTGCGGGTTCGTGTGGCGGTAAGATTCCTGAGATGAGGCTCTTGAGATTCATCCTGCCGGGTCTTGGCGCCGGGGACCGGCCCTCGCACGCGTGGGAGCGGTGGCTGTGGGCGTGGGACCTGATCTTCTACGCGCTCCTGGCCGCGGCCCTGGTCTTGAGCCTCGTGGATGGCGGGACCTCCGGAGCCGCGCGGCTCGCGGCCATCCTCCTGAGCGCCGCCTGGGGCGGCCTGTACTGGTTCGCGGCCGTGAGGGGCCGGGCCAGGTCTACGGGCCTTATGCTCTTCTACGTGGTGGCGGCCGTGGCGTTCGCCATCGCGCTCAACCAGGTACACCCGATCTACCAGATCCTCAACTTCGCCGTATTCATGCAGGTCTTCCTGTTCCTGCCTACGCGCTGGTCGGTGCCCGTCTCGGTCTCGCTCGCCGTCCTGGTGGCCGCCGACGGTATCCGGCGGTCGCCGGAGGACGCTCTCGGAATCGCAATCTCGGGGCTTCTCACGCTCGGGTTCGCGCTCTTCCTGACCCTGTGGATCGACTCGATCATCAACCAGAGCGAGGAGAGACAGAACCTGATCGAAGAGCTCGAAGAGACCCGAAAGGACCTGGCCGCCGCCGAGCGCGAGGCCGGCGTGCTACAGGAACGAAGCCGCCTGGCACAGGAGATCCACGACACCCTCGCCCAGGGCTTCGTCAGCATCGTGACCCAGCTTGAGGCGGCGGATAAACGCCTCTCCCCCGACGAGGCCTCCGTCCGAAACCGACTCGACCGCGCCCGCGCAACGGCCCGCGAGGGCCTCCACGAGTCCCGACGCCTGGTCCGCGCCCTGCGCCCCGAACTACTCGAAGGCGCCTCGCTGCCCGAGGCCCTCCAGCGCCTCGCCGCCCGCTGGTCCGAGGCGTCTGGAACGCCGGCCCGCCTCTCCGTCACCGGCGCGCCGCAGCCGCTCCCCATGCCCGTCGAGGTTACCTTGCTGCGCGCGGCCCAGGAGTCGCTCCAGAACGTCCAGAGACACGCGGGGGCGCGTTCTGTGGACCTCACGCTCTCGTGCATGGACAACCTCGTCGTGCTCGACGTCCACGACGACGGTTCGGGGTTCGGGACGAACGGCGGCGACAACGACGACGGCTTCGGCCTGCGGGCGATGCGGGAACGCGTCGAGCTTCTCGGCGGCAGGCTCCTGATCGAGAGCTTCGAAGGCGAGGGCACCACCGTGGTCGTGGAGATGCCGATAGGGGCTTCAGGCATCGGGCATCAGGGAAAGACCTGAAAGCCGAAACCTGATGCGGGAAGGATATGTGATCCGCGTCCTCATCGTGGACGATCATCCCGTGGTGCGGGCTGGTCTCAAAGACATGCTCTCCGGCGAGCCCGACATCGAGGTCGTCGGGGAGGCGGGCGACGGTTCGGAGGCACTGTCCATGGTCGAGAGGCTTGGCCCGGACGTTGCGCTGATGGACCTCAGGATGCCGGGCATGGACGGCGTCGAAGCAATCGCCAGGATCTCGAAAGAACACCCCGGGACGCACGTCCTGGTCCTCACCACCTACGACTCGGACGCGGACATCCTGAGGGCCATCGAGGCCGGGGCTACGGGCTACCTGCTAAAGGACACCCCGCGCGAGGAGCTCTACGGGGCCGTTCGCGCCACCGCCGGGGGCGGTCCGTGCTCGCGCCCGCCGTCACCAACCGGTTGATGAAGACGATGCGGCGGCCGGCGGAGGAGAAGCTCAGCGAGCGCGAGACCGAGGTGCTCGGCTTCGTCGCCAGGGGGCTCTCCAACCGGGAGATCGCGCGCAGCCTCCACCTCAGCGAGGCTACTATAAAGACGCACCTGATCCACGTCTTCGCCAAGCTAGGCGTCTCGGACCGCACGGCCGCCGTCACCGTGGCCCTGGAGCGCGGGATCATCCGCCTCGGCGCCTGAGGATCAATCCTTGTACACGATCAGGTTCTCGAGCGGCGTGCGACCGCGCCTCTTTGGAGGATCACCCTCCGCGTAGCCGAGCGTGAGCAGCGCGTGCGGGACGAGCTTCGGGTCGAGGCCGAGCGCCTCCACGACCTTCTCCGGCGCGAAGAGCGGGGCGCACATCCAGCCGGCGTCGAGCCCCTGGTCGTAGGCCGCGAGAAGCGCGTTCTGGGCAGCAGCCCCGAGAGACTGCACGGCCATCGTCGTCTCGCTCTGCTGCCGCGCGGGGTCGGGGTAGGCGTCGAGGTCTTCGGGGTAGAGGCAGATCAGGACCAGCACCGGCGCGTCGAACAGACGCCGCCTGGAGCCTTCGAGCCGCTTCTCGACCACCTGCGCGTCCTGCCCGTCCATCTCGAGGTTCGACCGCCACTCCCCGCCCATCGCCCCGGCGAGGCGGCTCTTCGTCTCCTCCTTCGTGACGACGGCGAAGCGCCAGGGCTGGCGGCCGTGCGGGGAAGGCGCCCAGCGCGCCGCCTCGAGTACCCGCCCGACGGCCTCTTCCGGCACCGGCTTCGGCAGGTAGCGCCGCACGGAGCGGCGGCCCCTTATGGCGTCGAGGACCGGCCGCTCCTTGGAGGGCGGTTCGTCGAGGGCACCCCAGGCGGCCACGCTCTCGGGCCGGATCGCGATGATCGGGTTCTGCTCTATGCGCATCCCCTCGTACTGGTGGTACTTGCCGCGCAGGAGCCTCACGGCGGCCGCGTGCTCCCCGGCGCCGGGCTCGATCAACCCGGCCCGTCCGCGCACCATCACGAAGGCCAGGAGGTTCCAGTCCTCGGCGTAGCGGTCGGCGATCAGGGCGACGTCCGGGTTCTCCCTGATGTTGCGGACGCGCTTGAGGCGCGTGGCCGGCACGTCTTTCGGTTTCTCGTCCAGAGCTATGTAGACGGCGCCGGGCGCGTGGGCGAAGCAGACGGGGACGGCGTGCGGCCTGCCTTCGGCATCGGCCGTGGCGAGGCGGGCGACCCTCTGGCGGACGAGGAAGGCCGTCTGCTCCGGGGTCAGGACGCCGGAGGCCACCGTCACGCGGGCCTGGCCCCCGCGGCCTCGCGGACCCGGGGGGCGACCTCGGTGGAGAACAGGCGCATGTTTTCGACGGCCTCCTCGTGGGTGACGCCAGGGAGCCGGCCCCAGAAGCAGAAGTGGTCGTAGGGGGCCTCTTCGTGGAGTTCGATCAGGCCCTCCGCCACCTCCCCGGGCGTGCCGACGAGGTAGCGCTCCCACGGGAGGTCTTCCTCCTGGATGGGGTCTGGACGTGGCTCCTCCCTGTCCGTCCCCCACTCCGCGTAGCGCGTGCGCTGGTAGGAGATGGCGGGGCCCACGATCTCCCGCGCCCGCCCCGCATCTTCGTGCACGAACGCGACGCCAGAAGCCACGTACGGGAACCCTTCGTCGCCCCTCCCGTGCCGCTCCAGGGCCCCGCGGACTTTCCGGTACGTCTCCCCGAAAGCCCCGCCCCCGGCCGAGGCGAGGAACCCGTCCGCCAACCGGGCTGCCCGGTCTATGGCCGGGTCGGCGAAGGCGCCGGCGTAGATCGGGAGCTTCCCGGAGGGCCGCGGCTCGAAAGGCAAATCGTCGAAGCGCCACCGCTTACCCTCGTACCCGGTGCGCCCTTCCTCCAGCGCCTGCCGGATTACCTCGATGCCCTCCTCGAAGAGCGAGGGCCTGTAGCGCCTCTCGTACCCCAGAGTCTCGAACTCGTGCTGGACGTAGCCCTGCCCGACCCCGAGCACGAACCGCCCACCCGAAATGAGGTCCACCGCGACCGCGTCCTCGGCGACCCGCAGCGGATGGTGCATCGGTAGGAGCAGGATGTTCGTCCCAATGGTCATGCTCTTCGTGCGGGCGGCCACCGCCGCGGCGACGACAAGGGGCGATGGCAGGTAGCCGTCGTCTACGAAGTGGTGCTCCGACAGCCAGGCCCCCGTGAACCCGAGCCGCTCCCCTTCTTCGATCTCCTCCAAACACTCGGCGTAGAAGGCCGCGTAGTCCCCTAGCGGCGGCCTCTGCCTGAAGTCGTACCACAGCCCGAAGCTCGGACCATCACCGTTGCCGATCAATCGCGCCTCCTCCGCCCGTCGCCCCACACCCGGAGTTTACACCCGGGCCCGTCGCCGTCGGAGGGATCGCGGATCAGTAGGCGAGGGTCTGTCCCGCGTACACGTAGTCGGGGTCGGTCAACCCGTTCGCCGCCATGAGGTCGTCCACGCTCGTCCCGAGCTCCGCGGCGATGCCCGTGAGCGTGTCCCCGCCCTGGACCACGTAGGACCCGCCCGACGCCTGCTCCTCGGAGCCGCTCTCATAGGCCGCCCCGGTTTGCTCCGCTTCGGCGTAACCGCCGTCCGCCGCGTAGCCGGACTCGCCAGCGTAGGTGTACTCGACGTAGTCCACTCCCGCAGCCGTCAGGCCGAGGTACTCGGCCGCGCCCTGGGAGAGATCCAGGTCCCGTCCGCCGGAGTAGGGGCCGCGGTCGTTTACTACCACGTCGACGGACCGGCCGGCGTAACTGACCGTGATCTCCGTCCCGAGCGGCAGCGTCTTGTGGGCAGCCGAGTACCCGTAAGCGTCGTAGACCTCACCACTCGCCGTGGTCTGCCCGTGGAACCCCGGCCCGTACCAGGAAGCGAGGGCCGTGTCGGCCTCCGCGCGGTCGTTGCCGAAGGCCATAAAGGCCCCGAAAATAAGCGCAATCCAAAGTAAACGACTCGCCTTGAGCAAAACGCGTCCCCCTCCGTCAGCGTTAGCTTTATCTATATCTCGATGTCACATTAAGGTGCAGCGGCAGGGAGTATTGTGGGCATCTAAAACGATTTCAAGGGGTTTATCGCCGTTATCACGGGGTGATAATCCGGCCAGAACGGGCTTCGGACGCATTATGCTAGAGCCTGTCATGCCCCGTGTCCGGAATCCGCCTGACAACGCGTGATACGGGCCCCATTCTTGCTTCGCGAGGGCGCGGGCGGGATATGCTAACATGCCCACCGGCGGAGAAAAGCGTCGAAAATATCCGCGTGAAAATCCTGGAGGGGTCCATCTACAGCGTCGATGAGGTCAGTGATCTTCTGGGCATACCACGCCCAACCCTCTACCGTTACTTGAGGGAATATTCGATCCCGCACCTGCGCCGGGGGGGTAGGATCCAGATCCCCGAGGACTCTTTCGACCGCATTCGGGAGGCCCGCGACCTGCACAAGGAGGGGCTCGGCACGGACTCCGTCCGCAGGCAACTCCGCGAGGGCGGCGGGCCGGATACGGAAGATATCGACCGCCGCCTCGACAGCCTCCACGACACGCTGGAGGACCTGCGCGGCGAGTTGCGCGAGCGGCCCGCCACGGGAGAGGTGGCCCTCTCCCCCGCCCTCCAGACCGTCCTTGCCCGCCAGAGCCTGATGCTTTCGGCGATGTTCAACCTCACCGGCATGGTGGAGGACCTGCTCCTCGCCAACAGCAGGCCCCGCCGCCGGACGGTCCAGAGGATCGAAGGTGACCGGGCCATCTCCATCACCATCGCCGCGGAGGAGCGGAACGAGCTCTCCGGAACGGTCGTCGCCGAGCAAGTTCCGGTACGCGAGGCCGAATCTCCCCCCCTCCTCCCTCCCACGGTCCCTGAGCCACCCGCGAGATTCGGCGCCCTCGCACGCCGCCGCAGGCGCAGCGTCCTCGCCCTCCTCTGCGCGGCGGCGCTGGCGCTCCTACTCGTTCTGTTCCTTCCGGCTCTGGGCGGCGGCGAAACGGCCGCCACCGACCAATCCGTCGCGGGCGACGCCGGAGGCAGGAAGACATCCGGCCAGCAGCCGGCCGGCGCAGAGGATGAACGAGATGCCCCGGCCAGCGACGACGGCAAGGCTGACAACGGCACCGACGACGGCGGTACCGAAACCACGGGCGACGTCGCCTCCGCCAGCGAAGACGGAGATTCCGAATCCGGACCAGCCCCGGCCCAACAAGGCGCCGCAGCCGCGCCCGCAGCCCCGGAGCCCGACGCGGGCGTACCCGACGTAACCGGCCAACCCGTCGAGGAGGCCGCAAGGAACATCTCCGATGCCGGATACACCGTCGCGGCCATCCGCGCCCGGACCGGACCCGAGGAGCCGGGCACGGTTACGGGCACGGAGCCTTCAGCCGGTACCGATACCCCAAGCGGCGCCCCCATCGTCCTCACCATGAGCACCGGTCCGACGGGCGCATCCCCCGCAAGCGCCACCGCATCAGCGAACGCATCCTCCTCGGCGACCGCCTCAGCGAGCGCTTCAACGAGCGCTTCAGCGGGCGCCGGCTCGACCGCGGGCGCTTCGGCCCCTCCATCCCCGTAACAAGGAACCATCCAGTAACGACAGCACCGACGCGCGTCTGCCAGATAGCGTGGCGTTTCACGGCGGTCGGCTTTCAGCCAGGAGCAAAAAGCCGACCGCTGAAAGCGTAGGCGAAGCCGGAGCGCGCTGAAAGCTGACCGCGCGGATCGCGGTGGCCTTGAGCCACCGCGATCCGCTCTAGGGGTCGACGGGCGCCACGGGCACGTCCGTCGGCGGTATGGCTTCGCCACGACCGTCGACCAGCGGCTCGTAGGCGTCCCTGTGAAGCTCCCCGTCGAAGACCACCTCGCCGTCCCGCTCGACCGTCTGGTAGGTGACCCACTCCGAACCTGTGCCGTCCATGTAGACGGGTTCCGAATGCATCTCGACCTCGGTGCCGTCGGGCTTGCCCCAGATCTCGGCGTAGACGTGCCCATCTCCGGCGACGTACTCCCGCAGCAGCAGGTAGCCCCCGGTGGTGTTCCTGAACTTCATGTCCAGGTCGTCGGAGGTTCCGGGGCCTCCCCACCAGACCGTCGCGTCCATCCCGGGACGGATGTACGGCAGTTGCGCGGAGTGCGGCGTCCGCTCCACGACGTCCAGCCCCGCGAAGTTGGCCGCGTTGTAGAGGGTCGAGGTGACCTGGCAGAGGCCGCCGCCGTCGGCCGTGGTCTCCTTGCCACCCACTATCACCTTCGAGTCGTTGTAGTCGAGGCCCGCGACGTGATCCAGCATGGAGAAGGTCTCGCCGGGCGCGAGCAACGTACCACTCACCGCCTCCGAAGAGATGCCGAGGTTCTCGACCCTGGTGCCGTCGTCCGGGACGACGGAGTAGTCGGTGCGGTAGGAACCGAGCATCTCCGTCGGTTTCATCGACTCCGCCTCCGCCGTCGTCAACTCCGGACGGGCCACCGCTACCGGGACCTCGTACTCGCGCACGCCCCGGAAGAGGCCATCCTCCACGGCATCGAGAAGCTTCTCTTCTTCGACCCGTCGTCCCTCCTTCCCGGGCGTCACGGCGACGGAGGAGCCTTCGACGGCGTACCCGGCCTCGACCGGCTCGACGGTCAGCGGCGCGTAGGCCCGGGCCAGACTCTTTCCCATGGCGTCCCGGTCCAGTTCGACCCGCAAGCCTCCGTCCCCCCCGACCACCTCCAGGGACGAGGTAATCCCGGACCGCGGGACGGACCAGGCCTGCCCGCCGGAGGTGAGCCGGATCGGGGCGCTAGCGGCCTCGCGGACGTCCCCCGCGGCGGCGTTCGCCTCTGCCGTGTCCACGCGCGGTTGCTCTACCTCTCCCACCATCTCCGTCTCCTTGCGCAGCGCGCGGAGGGCCTCGTCCAACGCGGCCAGCGAGGCTGGCACGTCGAGGGCGTACCCCCGCCGGGATGGCGTCACGGTGACGTCGGAGCCGGAGATGCCCACAGACGCGTCCCTGACTTCGGCGGTTTCGCGTTCGGCCACGTTCCGCAACCACACCCTCGCGCCCTGGCGGCTGTAGCCCACCTCGGCCGGAACGCCGAACCCCAGCAGGGAACCGGCCCGGTCCGAGATGCGTTCGGCGATACCGCCCTCGCGGCCCACGGCGTAGGCCCGTTCGACCGTGGTCTCGGCGTCGAACCGAAGGTCCAGTCGCCGGGCCGGTATGGCGGCACCTTCGCCGGGGCCGGTCATGCGGACCTCACCCCGCGAAAAGGCAAGAGAGCCCAGGGCTTCGCGGGCCTCTTCGGGCGTCTTGCCTCCGAGCGCCACGCCGCCGACGGAGACGCCGGGTCGGATCTCCCCCGAGCTCGAAAGGTGGTCGAGGGCCACCAGCACGGAGAGCGCAGCGCACGCCAGGACCACTGCCCGGACGGCCCGGCCGCCGCCCCGGCGGATGGGACGCCGGCCACGCGACACCCGCCTTCCCGCTACCTTCTTTTCCCGCACGGAGACCCTAGCCACGTCGGGCCTCCCAGCGGGTCTCCGGTTCGAACACTGGCCTGCCTGCGGACGGCAACGTCCTGGGCCGCCCGGCGCGCGGGCGTCTGTTCTGCTCCATGTGGGAGCCACCTCCTTCGAGAATGATCTGCGCGTCTAGGTGGGGCCGGCGAAAGTGCCGGCCCAACTCACGTGCGCGAGACCCGAAGGAGTACGAGTAAGGGTGGTCCCGCCACAGGCGGGGCGAAATGGGCGTAAGGAACCGAAGCGCGGATAACAGGCGCGGGCTCCGGCATCAGGGCGCCGGTGGGGACCGACGGTAATGCCTGGCGGGCTGCTTTCCTGGCCAAAAAGGCAAAACTGACGGCGCACAACCCCAGCCCGGCCTTCGCCGCCGTATCCTGCGTCGCCGCCTCGGACTCGTTGACCAGGTGGACGGCGCCGCCGATCATGGCCAGGGAGGCCCAAAGAACGACCACCGTCGGCAGTATTCGCCGCGCCATCTTTCGTACCGCAAGCACGGTGGATATGGTACACGATGGGCCAGCCCAGACAACTTCTGCGAAAAGAGAAAGCCGAAACGCTGCCTAAAGCGGATCGCAGTGGGGTTGAGCCACCGCGACCCGCACGGTCGGCTTGTCAGCCCGCTTCGGCTTCGCCTCCGCTCTCAGCTTTTTGCTCCTGGCTGAAAGCTGATGGCTGATAGCCTTGCAAAGAGGTTGGGCCTCTTTGCAAACCGTTTTAGTAGGTCAGAAGCAGGCGGACGCCGACGAAGATGAGCATGACGGCGAGGACCGTCTTGAGCGGTTTGCCTGGAAGCCAGGGGGCGATGCGGCTGCCGATAAGGACGCCGGGGATGCCGCCGAGGAGCAGGGAACCCGCGAGGCCGAAGTCCACGTTGCCCTGGGTCATGTGGGCGAGGCCGACGACCAGGGAGAGTACGGTGGCGTGGGCTATGTCCGTGCCCACCACGACGGCCGGGGCCAGCGGGTAGAGCAGCAGCAGTATCACGGCCATCACGCTGCCGGAGCCTATGGACGTCAGGCCGACGAGGTAGCCTCCGAAGGCGCCGAAGACGACCGTGTAGGCCCGTCGCCTGGTGCTCATCTTCGTCTTGCCGTCCCAGACGTGCGGTTTGGGGCTGGCGTCCCGATTCGGCATGAAGTAGTTGCGGTAGATCAGGGAAGCGCCGACCAACACGAGCGTGCAGGCTATGACGGTGATCATGATGGACTTCACCGTCTCGGGGTCGAAGGCGCCCTCGATCCACTCGAGCGTCGCCACCCCGAGCAACCCCGCGGGGATGCTCCCGAACCCGAGGAACAAAGCCACCTCCAGGTTGACCGACCGCTGGCGGTAGTGCTGCACGGAGCCGGTGAACTTGGTGAGGGTGGCGAAGACCATGTCGGTCCCGACGGCCGTGGGCGCCGGAACCCCCAGCCCGGCAACCAAAAACGGCGTCATCAGAGAGCCGCCCCCCACCCCCGTGAGGCCGACCAGGAAACCGACGAGCAGGCCAAAGAGGGTGGGGGTGGCGTCGAACATGCTAGACCCGGTTGAATTCCGGAACGGGCTGTAGGAAGCCCTGCTCCTCGAGGTACCTGACGACCCGCGCGGCGCTCTCGGCCGGCTCTTCCTCGTTGGTCTTTATGTGGAGCTCGGGGGCGACGGGGGCCTCGTAGGGGTCGGAGACGCCGGTGAACTGCGGGATCTCGCCGCTGAAAGCCTTCTTGTACAGCCCCTTGACGTCCCGATCGGCGCACACGTCGAGCGGCGCGTCCACGAAGACCTCCACGAAGCCCTCGCCCACGTTGCGCCTAACCTGGTCCCGAACCTCCTTGAAGGGAGAGATGGCCGAGACGATAACGCCGACGCCGTTGCGCGTCAGAAGATCCGCCACGAAGCCGATGCGGAGAACGTTCGTGTCCCTGTCCTCCCGGCTGAAACCGAGGCCCTTGGAGAGGTTCGTCCTCACGATGTCCCCGTCGAGGACCTCGATCTTGACGCGACGCATCCGGAGCTCGTGCTCCACGATCTCGGCGATCGTCGTCTTCCCTGCCCCGGACAACCCGGTGAACCATAGCGTGAATCCCCCACGCCGCTTCCCGTTCTCCACTCTCACCTCTCCTTTACTTTCAGTTACTTGTCGTTGCTTGCTGTTGCTAACGCAGCTAGTTTAACAAATGTTAAAGATTCTTCTAGGCGGTTTTCTGGCCTTCCATGAGAACCTCTATAACCTCGGGGCGGGAGAACTCCGGCGGAGGATACTCGCCATTGGAGAGCATCTCGCGGACCTTGGTGCCGGAGACGAAGACGTGGTTCTCCTTGTCGTGGGGGCAGGTCTTGGTGGTGCCCATGCCCTGGCAGGTCAGGCAGAAGAATGAGTGCTCGAAGAAGAGGGGGGTCAGCCCGATCTCGCCGTCCTCGAACTCGTCGAAGATGTGCTGGGCGTCGTAGTCACCGTAGAACGGGTTTCCCTTGGAGTCCTTGCCGGGACCCGCGTGGTCGCGCCCGACTATGAAGTGGGTGCAGCCGTAGTTCTTGCGGCAGACGGCGTGGAAGATCGCCTCGCGCGGCCCGCCGTAGCGCATGGCAGCCGGGAAAACGCCGAGGAGCGTGCGATCTTTGGGGTAGTACTTGTCGAGGATGACCTCGTAGGAGCGCATCCTGACGTCGGCCGGGATGTCTTCTGCGCGGGTCTCGCCGACGAGGGGGTTGAGCAGGAGTCCGTCAACGATCTCCAGAGCGCTCTTCTGGATGTACTCGTGGGAGCGGTGGACGGGGTTGCGGGTCTGGAACCCGACCACGCGCTTCCAGCCCTTCTCGGCGAAGACCTTGCGGAGCTCGCGCGGCTCGTAGTGGTACTGGGGGAAGGGCTTCGGGTTCGGGTCGTCCACGAGGAGGGTTACCTCGCCCCCGATCAGGGTGTCCTTCTGGCGGTAGACGGCGGCGACACCGGGGTGCTCGTCGTTCGTGGTGCCGAAGACTTCCCTGGCCTCACGCTCCTTGTCGTAGGAGTACTTGTCCTCGACGACCATCGTGGCGAGGACGCGGCCTTCGCCGTCGGCGAGCGCGACCTCGTCGCCCTCGTTTATGGGCTCGGCTTCGGCGTCGTCCACAGAGAGGGTGATGGGGAGGCTCCAGACGAGGCCGTTCTCGAGGTGCATCGTCTCGACCACGGAATCGTAGTCGGCCCGGGTCATGAAGCCCGTAAGCGGTGAGAAGACACCCGTCGAGATCATCTCCAGGTCGGAGAGCGCCCGCGGCCCTAGCGTCACCCTGGCGAGGCCCTCTGCCCTCTGGAGCAGGTCGTCCCTCTCGCCTTCGGGGGCGCGGCGGTCGATTAGCTCGCCGCCGTGGGGGGCTATCATGCCGTGTTCCGTGGTGCCTGTCGTCACGTTTTGTACCTCCGCTTGGATGGCCTGGTCTAGGCCGGTAGCCTGCGTTTGACGCGGCCGGCCAGCCCGGCCGCGCAGTGGTCCCAGGGACGTTCTCCGACCACCCAGAGCCTCAGCTCGTCGGCGTAGCCGCGCGAGATCTCGACGAAGCGGTCCCGGCCCATCCCTTTCGGTTCGAGCGTCTCCCCCCAGTCCTCCCAGAGAAGGTCGGCGACGAAGGCCGCCTCACCTATGAGCCGCGAGCCCTCCTCGGGCGACTCCTCCAGCAGGGCGCGGGTCTCGGCCCGTAGCTCGACGGGCTCTTCTCGCAGGGGGAGATTCTGCAGGGCGCGTGCCAATCAATACCTCACCGCTTCGTGCTCGACCGGGGCGCGGTCCGTCCCGGCGTAGTCGTTCAGGTGGTCCTCAAAGTCTATAAAGAGCGGGGCGTCGGGGTCGAAGGCCCGCTTCAAGGTGCTAAAGGCCACCCTCTTGTCCAAAGCGTCAAGCTTATCCAATGCCTGCGGTTTGTCAAGCGGCCGGGTTAACAAACGGTCTCTTACGTGCTCGAAGGCAACCCTGCCCTCCTCCGAACGGACCAGCACGCTGGAGTAGCCGTCCGCGCTGCCGACGCTGCCGACGGAGATGTCCGCCGCGTGGCCCATGAAGTCCGCGCACTCGTCGCAGCCCTTCAGGGCGGCGTTGTGGAAGTCCCGGATCGGCTCCTCGAAGATAGACTCGCCTTCCAGGTCCTGCACGATCATCTTGCCGCGGATGATGTCCACCCGCCCGACGTTGTCCAGATCCACGCCGCGCTTGTCCCGGATCTCCTCCAGCATCAGCTTCTCGTAGTTGAAGCTCTTGGTGCACAGAAGCGCGATGGTCAGCGTGATCGCCTCCACCTGCGAGGTGCCCCAGGTCCACGGCCTCGCCTGCATGGCCTTTATGCCCTCGATCTCGCACGGCGTGCCGACGACGGCTATCCGCGGGTTCGGCGGCAGGTCGTAGCCCTTGAAGTCCACGTGGCCCAAGGCAAGCGTCTGGTTATAGAAGCTGCCGGCGCACTCGCGGACTTCTTCCGGAGTCGTGGCAAGGAACGCCTCGCCCTTCCAACGTTCGGTCTCGCTCTCGCGGGCCAACAGGGCGCCGTCTATCTCGTCGTTCTCCAGAAGCGAGATCAGGAGCGCGCTCACGAACCCGCCGTCCTGGACGCCTTCTATGGCCGGGTCCACCTTCGCCGTGTAGCTCTCCTCGACGTGCCCGAGGCCGTTGCCCCTGTGGCCGTTGCCGTTGCCCGAGATCTTCCACGTCGCCTCGTACTGCAGGCCGCCTCTAGGGCAGAAGTCCCAGCACAAAGAGCAGCCGGTGCACATCTTGACGAGCTCCGGCAGGTCGTCCGAGCCGATCCCGATGGAGTCGGTCGGGCACGCCGCCACGCACACGCCGCACTGCACGCAGCGGTCGGCGTCGATGACGGCCTGCTCCAAATCCCAGAACCAGACCTTCCCGGGGGCCTCGTCGATGTCGTTCATCATCTCCCGGATGTCGAAACCCGCCACTAGCGGCCCCCCACCTTCGCGGGCTTGCGCAACGCCTCGCGCAGCTCTTTGTTCTTCTTGCGCCGGGCCCACTCGTGGAACCGCTCGCCGGGTCGCCCCTCCTCCTTGAAACGCTCGAAGACCGAGACGAGCGCGTCGGGGACCTCTTCGGCGGGCTTAGCCCCCTCGACCCAGTCTATAAACGCGGCGTCTCGGCCGAGGGATCCGCCAAGCCCGATGTCTACGCCCTCGACTATGGAGGTCTGGGTCTTGGCCGTCTCGCCGCGGAACCCGACGTCACCTATCTGGGGCTGGGCGCAGGAAGCCGAGCAGCCCGAGAAGTGCATCCGAACCGCGTCCTGGCCGACGTCGCCCACGCGCTCGTCCATCTCCTTCGCCCACTCGACGGCCCGGATCTTGGTCTCCACTATCCCAAACCGGCAGAACTCGCTCCCCGTGCAGGCAACGACACCCCGCTCGAAGGCCCCGGGCTTGGGCGAGAACCTCTCCAACAGCGGCTCGGCGAGCAGGTCGTCGATCTTATCCTCGGGGACGCCCGTTATTACCAGGTTCTGGTCCGTCGCCAGCCGCACCTCGCCGCCGTACTCCTCGGCGAGACGCCCCGCCTCCACAAAGTGTTCCCCGCTCATCCGGCCAACGGGGACGTTGAGCCCCACGTAGAAAAGCCCGTCCTTCTGGGCGTGGACGCCGACGTGGTCGCCGCGGTACCGCTTGGTCAGGTCCTCGCCGGCCGGCGTGAGCTCGACGGAGACTCGCTTCTCGAGCTCGTCGCGGAAGGCCTCGGGGCCTATTCTTTGGACCAGGTAGCGCATACGGGCCGTCCAGCGGTTCTCGCGGTCGCCGAGCTCGCCAAAGACCTGGGCTATGCCGCGCGTGATCTCCACGGCCTCCTCCGGCCTGACGAAGACGTCTATGTCGGACGCCATCCGCGGCCCATCAGACAGCCCGCCCCCGACGCGGAGGTTGAAGCCGATGGTCCCGTCCTCCAGGCGCGCGGGCAGGAGGCCTATGTCGTTGATCTCGGCCTGGGCGCAGTCCTCCAGACACCCCGTGACGCTCATCTTGAACTTCCGCGGCAGGTTCGCGTACTCGCGGTTGCCGGTGAAGTAGTCGCTTATGGCCTGCGCTATCGGGTAGGCGTCTATGACTTCCTCGTGGTCGAGGCCGGAGACGGGACAACAGAGGACGTTGCGCGCGGAATCTCCGCACGCCTGCACGGTGGTTATGCCGGCCTCTTCGAGCCTGCGCCAGACCTCCGGTATGTCACCCATCTTGAGCCAGTGCATCTGGACGTCCTGGCGGGTGGTGATGTCGAGGAAGTTGTTGCCGAAGTGGGGGTTCGATATGGGGCCGTTTGCGAAGTCCGAGGCGATCTTGCCTATGACCTTCGTCTGCTCCGGCGTCAGGACGCCGCCGGGCACCTTCACGCGCATCATAAAGGCGTCGCCGCCCTGCTTCTGCGGGTAGATGCCTACCCACTTCAGGCGCTCGACCTCACCAGGAACCTCGTCCATCCTGGAGAGGTCTTCGGAGTAGGTGTCTATTATCGCCTGCTTGACCTCCAGCGGGTGGCGCTGGAGCTTTATCTGCTCAACCTTGTTGAGGGTCTGGCCCTCCCTGAGAAAACGCATCGAGAAACCCCTGTGAAGCCGTTGGTGAGAGTGTCTGTCCGAAAGCCCGGGATTACGAACCGGCGGCGCTGACCCAGTGAAGGCCGCACTCGGTCTTCTCCGTGCCGGACCAGCGGCCGGCCCTCGGGTCCTCGTCGTCGTGGACGGGCCTCGTCTGGGGCTCGCAGCCGATGCTCTTGTAGCCCTGGTGCAGCAGCGGGTTGACGGGGACGTCGTGCTCGCGGACGTAGTTCCAGACCTGCTCGTCCGTCCAACCCGCCAGCGGCGCTATCTTGGCGGCGCCGTAGCGCTCCTCCCAGGCGGCGATCTTCGTGTTCGCCCGCTGGGGCGTCTGGACCCTGCGGATGCCGGTCATCCAGGCGTCGTAGCGGGAGAGCGCCCTCTGGAGCGGCTCTATCTTGCGGATCTGGCAGCAAAGGTCGGGCGTGCAGGTGCGCATCTGATCCCCGTAGCGCTCGACCTGCTCCTCGATCGAGAGCGCAGGCTTCAAAACCTCGACCGGCAGCTTGTACCGGCGCATGACCTCCTCACGAAACTCCGCGGTCTCCTTGAAGATAAAGCCGGTGTCGATGGTGAGGACGGTAACCTTGTTCGTGATCTTGGAGATCATGTCGAGGAGCGCCATCCCCTCCCCGCCCCCGAAGGAGGCCGAGAGGGCCAACCCGTCGCCGTAAGTCTCGACGGCCCACTGGATGATCTCCCTCGGGTCCGACCCTTCGAGCCGGTTCGACTCGAGGTCGAGACCCTCGGGGTCTGGCAGTATTGTCTTGTCTTGCTGGAAACGCAGGGCTTCAGGCATAGCGGTCCTCCATCGGGATCGTAAGACTCGGAAAAGGGGGTCAGACGCGAACGCTACATCGAGCGCCCGCGAGAAGCGCCGTGAACATTCGCCTCTTCGCCTGTCCCTGCGTACTTTGCAACTCCATGTGCGGGATAGTAGGACGTAAACCCCACTCCGTCAATACAATTCCGACACTTTTTATCGGAATTGGTCGCGAGGCGGGTCTCTGCGGGCTATTTGGCGTCCGGGTTGCCCTGGTGACGGATGGCGCGGGCGTAGAGCAGGAGGGCCGGGGAGAGGATGATGGAGGCGACGGTGAGGGCGGTGCGGACGCCTGCCAGGTTGCCTATTGCCCCGATCACGGGTCCGGCGGAGGCCTCGCCGAAGGCTCCGGCCTGGCTGCCCATCGAGATTACGGTGGCCCGGATACCGGGCTCCAACCCCTCGTTGAGCCACGTCAGGTAGAGCGGCTCGGCGAGGGTTCTGGCGAGGCTCGCGAACCAGAACGCCGCCAGCGCGAACGCGAAGCTTCCCGCGAGGGCGAAGGAGAGCGTACCCAGGATCATGCAGGCGTTCAAGACGAGCAGCAGGCGGGCGACGACGGCCGGGTCCCCCACGTTCAGCCTGCGGCCGACGACCTCGGCGGCGAGGTAGCTCAAAATCAAGGCTCCAGCGTTTATGATCCCGAACCAGACCACGGAATCAAGGGCGCCCAGGGACGGGAGCCCGAGGCCGTCCAGAAAGTGCTTCGCGTAGAGGCGGTCGAAGCCCTCCTCGGACATGCCGGTAAAGACGGCGACGGAGAGCAGGATCAGGAGCACCGGACGGGCCCGCACCAGCCGAACCCCGCCCCGCGCCGTGGCCCGCACCTGCTGCAAGGAAGTCCGCCCCTCGCGCGGCGAGGGGTCGAAGTTCCGCTCCGGCATAACGAAAAAGAGCGCGACGGCGAGCCCGACGGTGAGGAAGCCTCCGAGAAGGAGCGGCAGGTTCAGGGCGTAAGTCGCGAAGGCCACGCTAAGGATAACGCCGAGGAGCGATCCCGCGTAATCCGCCTGCTCGCCCCGCAGGTAGACCCGCCCTAGGTTCCGTTCGGGGGCCTCGTCCGCGATCCAGGCTTCCAGGGCCCCGCTGATAAACGTGTACCCAACCCCCCACACCGCCTGCGCCACGAGCACGGCCGCGAAAGTCGGAACGGCACCTTCGAGCGCGAAGCCCGACCCCATCAACAAGAACCCCACGATGACGGAACGCCTCCGCCCGTAGGTGTCCGCGAGCACCCCGGTGGGCACCTCGAAGACGAGCACCGCGACCTCAAGCGCCGTGCCGAGCAGCACGAGCCGCAAGGGGTCCAGGCCCACCTCCTCGATCCTGTAAACGGAAGCCACGGTAGCCCACAACATGAAAAAGAGTGCGAACGCCCCCTTGATACCGAGGTACACCGGATAAGCCCTAAAACCGTTCACAAAGATCCCGCCCTCTTCGCACAAGCCTCGCCGATCCACGGTTCACCACCCGTGGGGCGAAACGCGCCCTTACCAACCTAAAGGCCCGAACCAACCCAGCGCAGAACCGGGCACGGGCTAACGGAAGTACGGCGGAGCCGGAGGGAACCGCACCCCCTCGCCCCCATCTCCACCGCCTACGAAAGAATCGTCATGCCGCCCATCCTACCCCCACCCCGAAACGCCGGTCAAGAAGAGCCCCCCAGCAAAACCAAAAAGCCGACAAGCTCAAAGCGAGGCCTGCGGAGCAGGCCGAAGCGTGCTGAAAGGCGCGAAGCGCCGGGCTGAAAGCGGAGGCGAAGCCGGAGCGGGCTGACAGCTACCTAAACATATCCCTCTCGGGCGGCATGAGCAGGTCTTTTCCCGTGCCGGCGCCCTTTTCGTAGGCGTAGCCGCGGACGATGGCGAGGGGGACACCGTCGGTCTTGCCCATCACGAGCTCGGCGGCGGCGGCGAGTTCGTCGGCGACGGCGAGAACGCTGGCCTCCATCGGGTAGCCGTGCGGGTCGTTCTGGCCGCGGTAGTCGGCCAGCGGGCCCATGCCGGCGACGCCGATGGCGATATCCGTTATGCCGAAGCGCCAAGCCCGCCCGAACGAGTCCGAGACGACGACGGGCGCCTCCACGCCGAGCTTTTGGGCCAGGGCCTCGCGCAGTCTCGCCGCGCTCCTGTCCGGGTCTACCGGGAGGAGGCAGACGGTGTCTTCGCCCGGGACGTTGGAGGCGTCGACGCCGGCGTTGGCGCAGACGAAGCCGTGGTGGGTCTCGGAGATGACGACGCCGCGGTCCATGCGCACGACGCGGCGGCTCTCGCGAAAGACGACCTCGATCTGGCGCGGGTCCTTGCCCCACCGGGCCGCGTACCCCTTCGCCAGGGCGGAGGGCTCGACGGTGTTCAGGTCCACGAGCCGGCCCTCGGCCTTGCTCATGATCTTGTGCGTCACGACGAGGATGTCCCTGGAACGCAAAGTATCTTCCACGGCAGCCGAGATCAGGGCGTCCAGGTCGTCGCCCGGCCGGATCTCGGGAAAGCCCTCGACGGGTACGAGCTGTATCCCCTTCACGGCCGACCCTCTCCCCTGTACGCCGCCAGGTCCCCTGCCGTGTCGAGGTCGAAGGAGATGTGCTGGTTCTCGCAGACCCGCGCCTCCGCGTCCAGGTCGCGGGCCGCCTTCAGGTGCGCCTCGAAGCTGTCGGGGCCGAAGAGGAAGGGCAGGGCGTCCGGCGGCCTGAGGAGCAGGGCGTTCGTGCCGGAGCGGGCGCCGTCGGGCGAGATGACCACCGGCGACCCGTCCGCGGCCTCGGCGAGCACGTCCCTGACGTCTGCGGCCTCGATCAGGGGCAGGTCGGCCGGGAGCACGAGCAGGGCCGAGGCGCCGTTCTTGGTCGCCCACAGGCGGCCTTCCTCCAGGGCCGGGTTCAGGCCCCGGCTCTTCTGCGCGAGCGGCGTGGCGCCGCGCTTGAGGGCCTCGTCCAGCACGATCGGGTCGGGGCTGACCACCCCGACGTTCTCCAGGCCCGCCTCCCGCGCCCGCGAGACGACGCGGCCCATCATGTACAGCGTCAGCCCGGCGCGGGCGGCGGGGTCGAGCACGGGCGCGAGACGGCTCTTGGTGCCGCTCAGGTCCTTTACCGGCACGACGACGTAGACGCCCCGCCTGCGGAGTCCGTCACGCCCGGAGTCCGGCGCCGAAGTCGAGGACCTCCCGCGCGAGCCGCTCGCGGTCCGGACCGGCCCCATGACGGCGTCCGTCACGAGGACGCGCGTCCCGAGTCGCTCGATGTCCTCCCTCTCCCCTCGTCGGCAAGGTCCACGACCATGCCGTCGATGAGGCCCTCGTAAAGGGCTGCGACGCCGGTGGCGGAGACCTCGTGGCCGAGGGACGAGAGCATCCTGTCGGCCGGGCCTTTCAGGGCCTTGCCCCCAACTATCGGGCTGACGGCCACCTTCGGCGCCGGGCGGCGGCGAGCGCCTCGCGCATCCCGGGACCGACAGGATCGGGCCGAGGCTCACCACCGGATTCGACGGACAGAACACGACGACGTCGGCCCCGGCAATGGCTTCGAGGGCCGCTCCGGTTAGCCTGGCGTCCTCTATCCCCTGAGCTCGACGCCGAGTACCTCGTCCCGCTGGCGCCTGCGCACGAAGTACTCCTGGAACTCGAGCAGGCCGGCCGGCGTCTTGAGCACCGTCGAGACCTTCTCGTCGCACATCGGGAGGATGGCGCCGGGGATGCCCAGCGCGCGCGACAACCCGCCCGTCACCCCCGTCAGCGTGTGGCCCGCGCGGAGCCTCTGGGTCCTCAGGACGTGGGTCGCGAGATCCTTGTCGCCGAGCTTGAACCACGTGTCTTCGCCGTAGCCGGCCAGGGCCTCCAGGGCGGCGAACGACTCGCCGGCGAGCCCCCAGCCGGTCTCGGGGTTGGCGACGCCGGCCAGGGTGTACATGACGGTGTCCAGGTCCGGGCAGACGCGCAGGCCCCACGGCTCGAAGTCGTCGGCGGTGTTGACCACCACGGACAGCCCACCGGGTTCCAGGGCGTCTTGCAGGCCGACCGAGAGCTTCGCCCCGCCGACCCCGCCCGCTAGCGCGCATACCCTCACAAGGCGCTACCGCCGGTTCGCTTCATCGCGTATCCGAGGAGGGCGAGCTGGCTGATGGCGTCCCGCATCCTGCCGTCCAGCGCCATCGAGATGGCCTCGTCGAGCGGCACCCGGCGGACGCCGAGGACTTCGGTGCCGTCCGGCTCCTGTTCGCCGGGGACGAGGCCGGTGGCGAGGTACAAGACGGCCCGCTCGTCGGCGACCGAGTTCGAGAGGTCGGCCTCGCCGAGCTTCTCCCAGTTCGCGGCGTCGAGTCCCGTCTCCTCTTTCAGCTCCCGGCGCGCGGCCTGCAGGGGGTCTTCGTGCGCCGGGCAGCCGCCTTCGGGGATCTCCCAGGAGTACCGCCCGAGCGGGTAACGATACTGGCCGACGAGGTAGACGTGGCCGTCCTCGACGGGCAGGACGCCGACGGCGACGTTCTTGTAGTGGACGACGCCGTAGATTCCGGGGTTACCGTCCGGGCGCACCACCTCGTCCTCGCGGACGGAGATCCAGGGGTTCTCGTACACCGCCCTCGACCCGAGCACCCGCCACGGGTTGAACGTCTCGTCCGTGCTCACGCGGCCTCCGGGCACGCGGTCTCGTTTCTATGCTGGAGCATCGCCCTCCGTGCTCTGGTCCGTTCCGGGTTGCTATCTTAGCATCGCCTGTGTTCGGGCCGGCCCAGCTCGTAGCGGTACTCGTCGCTGGACGCGCCCTTGAAGTGGTCGGCGTCCCTCCGGAGGGCGACCCGCCGGAAGCCGAGGGATTCGACCAGCGCGACGGACGCGGCGTTGCGGGTGTCTATCTCCGCCACGACCACCGAGACCCCGTAATCATCGAACAGGTGCGCGAGCAGACGTCCGCAACCCTCCGCCGCGAAGCCCCTCCGCTGACATGCAACGAAGACCATGTAGGCGACAAAGGCGGCCCCGTCCTCCTGCACCGTTGCCTCCAGAGTACCGGCGTATCGTCCGGTCTCCCTTTCGCGCGCGGCCCAATTCAGCCAGGCTTCGCTCCCGTCGGGGGAGCGTCGCGTGGACAGCTTCCGGTAGCGATCTTCGAGCGCCCGCTCGGAGGCAGGAGGATCCTGCGGAATGAACGTGTAGAGCCGGCTGTTCAGCAGGGGTTCGTAGAGGATGGCGGCGTGGGCCGCGGTAAGGGGTTCGAGGAGAAGACGCCGCGTCTCGAGCACCTTCTCGGGGGAGATCAGGCGTATCCTGTCGCTTGGCAT